>CAVREP010000015.1:0-133799 GCA_963720155.1 uncultured Acidobacteriota bacterium | reverse complement strand
GATGTGAATTACCATCCGTCGGCTATCAAGGTCGCTGACCTTCAAGCGAGTCAACTCCGCGTCCCGAACCCCGGTGGCATAGAGGGTCATGAGGATAGTTCGATGAAATGGTGTGCAAGCCGCATCGATGAGTTGGGCTACTTCTTCCTGACTGAGAATGGTGGGTAGACGGTGGCGTTTCTTGGGATAGGGAGTGTCGGCAATGCTCCACGGCCTTTTCAACGTCTGAATGTAGAAAAACCGCAGGGCGCACAGATGGTTGGTGACCGAGCCGGGCGACAGCTTCTGCACGGTGAAGAGTTGGGCTTGGTATTCCCGAATATGTCGCGTGCCGAGGCGATCGGGAGAGCAGTGGAAGTGTTGCGCGAATCTTTCTACCAAGCGGATATAGCGTTGTGTGGTAGCCTCTGAGTAATGACGTCGCTGGAGTTCCTCCAGCATGATTTTTCGTAGATGGGTCATAGGGATGGCCTCCTTATGACCCTCAATTTATCTGAGGCTAAGAACCACGGCTGCCGACTTCACCGACGCGGCAGCGTCCGCCGCGCCAGCGGCTTCGTTCTCACGCGCAAACCTTCCCTTACCGATAAGGTAAGGTTTGCTGACCACTCGTCCACAATCCTCGGATTCGCAGCATACGGATGAACCGCAAATCCGGGTTGCCACATCTACAAACTGACCAGTGAGTCACGATCTCTTCACGGGAGGCGACGTGGACTTTCAATATCACGTGTCGGTGGAGCGAAAATCTAGCTTGACAGGGTAGAGTTCAGGAGAAACCTCATTTTCAAGAGCCGAGTTCTCTATGCGGTCTTGCCGGTACTACCTCCTCCCGCGTTACTCTCGTTCAACAGTGCGCGGACCTTGCGCGCCAATTCAATTGGAAGAAATGGCTTTTCCAGGTAGCCAGCGTCTTGCGGGAGGTGCGCTGTTCGGCCAATTGTGTCTTCCGCGTAGCCAGAGATGAACAAGAACCGCATCTCTGGTCGCACCAAGATTGCTTTCTTCCTCAACTCCAGTCCGTTCAGCTTAGGCATCATGATATCGCTGACCACGAGGTCAATCTTGCAGGGATTGTTCTCCAAAATTCGCATCGCCTCAGTGCCGTCCTCGGCCGCAAGTACGGTGTAGCCGCGTTTCTCCAACGACACCGAAATCAATCTGCGCAGGGCTGGTTCGTCCTCGACCACCAGCACCGTTTCGGTGCCGAGGAGGATCTCGGTTTGCAGCGGCGGCATCTCATCTTCTACCTTCAGTTCGGTCATTGCCGTCGGAGGCAGGTAAATGCGGAACTTGGTGCCCTCTCGCAAGGCGCTCTCAACGGTGACGTGCCCCCCGCTCTGCCGTACGATGCCGTAAACCGTCGACAGCCCCAGTCCCGTCCCTTTTCCCTCCTGCTTGGTGGTAAAGAAAGGCTCGAAGATCTTGGCCTGGGTTTGTGCATCTATGCCAGAGCCGTTGTCACTCACCGCCAGCATCACGTAGCGTCCGGGCTGCACCTCGATGTGGCGACCGGCGTATTCCTCATCCAGTTCCACGTTGGCCGTTTCAATCACCACTTTGCCGCCCTGCGGCATAGCGTCGCGAGCGTTCACTACCAGGTTGATGAGAATTTGCTGGATCTGCGCAGGATCCACTCTGACCGGTGACAGGTTCGGCTCCAGAGCCGGAACCAGGTCGATGTTCCCAGGGATGAGGCGGCGCAGGAGCTTGTGTGTCTCCCACACCACGGCATTGACATCAAGAACTTCTGGCTCAAGCACCTGCCGCCGGCTGAGGGCCAGCAGTTGTCGCGTCACTGAAGCGGCCCTCTGAGTAGCGGCCTTGATCTCAGCCACATTCCGGCGCAGGCCTTCGGTTGTGCCGGCTTCTTCCAACAACAATTCGCTGTATCCCAGGACGATTCCAAGATAATTGTTGAACTCGTGGGCCATCCCGCCAGCCAATTGCCCCACCGCTTCGATCTTCTGCGCTTGGCGCAACTGCTCTTCCAGTGCCCGCCGTTCGGTAACGTCCTCGGCGATCACCTCGACCCCAGCGGCCCTCTGGCTCTCGGTGCGTAAGACCCGGCCGCTCAGCCGTACGGTGATCAAACGCTGGTCCCGCCGCTTCCACCGTACTTCTTCTTCAATCTCCGTGGTCAGCTGCCATTTGTGCAGCAGACGCAGCGCTTCTTCCGGTTCGCTGAAAACATCCTGGGCTACGCTCAATTTCAGAACCTCGTCCGCTGAGCTGTAACCCAGCATGGCCACGAGGGCAGGATTCACATCCAGGAAGCGACCGTCCAGAGTGCCTCGGTAGATGCCGTGGACCGCGCCTTCGAAGACCGACCGGTGGTGAGTTTCCGATATCTTCAGCGCTGCTTCGGCACGTACGCGCTCCGTGATGTCACGGATATTGCACTGAACGACCTGGGTTCCATCAACCGGGTAGACGTTGCTGACAAACTCTACGTTAATTCGCCGTCCGTCTTTCGTTTCAAGCGGCAGATCCTCGTAGCGGATAATCCCCTTCGTTTGGAGCTCACTGAAAGCGGATCGGGAGGCGGAGATGTCTTTAAAAGGGCCGATTTCCCAGAGTTTCTTCCCCACGAACTCACCGTGCGAATAGCCCAACATCTCGATCAAGAATGGGTTTACGTCGGCGATCTGCCCAGTCTTGAAATCGAGAATCAATATTCCATCTTTGGCGGTTTCAAAGAGCCGCCGGTAGCGAGTCTCCGAATCCTCCAGCGCCTGTTGCGCCTGATTGTGTGCCGTCTCAGCGAACTTCTGCTGCGAGATGTCAACCAGTGTGCCTTCGATCATGGCCGGTGTCCCGTCCTCCCCCAGCACCGGCTCGACGTTCTCCAGCACCCACACCGAACTACCGTCCTTGCGACGCAACCGCGATGCGAAATTGGTCAGGGAGCCTAGACTCCGGCATTGTTCCAGGAAGTCTTGCCGTTCGCTGGGAGAAAAATAGAACTCCAAGGCATGGCAGGCTAGCAACTCCTCCCGCGACGCATAACCCATGATCCGCACAAACGCCGGATTGCAGTCGAGCACTTGGCCGTCCAGGGTAGTACGGTAAAATCCCACTACGCTCGACTCGAAGAACCACCGGTAGCGCTCATACGACTCCCTTCCGGGATTCGATCCAATGACGCGCCGGTCTTCCAGATGTGCCATTACCTGCCGCGCCAGTGCCCACAGGATGCGGGTTTGCTCTTCGGTCAGCGTGCGCGGAACATAATCCATCACTGACAGCGCTCCCAGTGCGTATCCCTCGGGCGATAGCAAGGGGACCCCGGCGTAGAAACGCACTCCCGCCTGCGCGGCCAGTTGGTTCCTGGCGAAACGTATGTCTTTCAGGGTGTCAGAAACGATGAGTGCATCGGGTTGCGTGATGGTGTGGGTACCGAAGGAGATTTCCCGCGGGATCTCGCTCACGTCCCACCGGACTCTTGACTTGAACCATTCTCGGATGTCGTCGATGAGACCGATCAGTCCAACGGGTGTGACACACACGTACGCGGCCAGCCGAGCAAGGTCGTCGAACCGCTCTTCCGCAGGCGTATCCAGTATCCGGTGGCTCCGGAGGGCTTCTACCCTGCCGGCTTCGTTCTCGGGCAGAATTAACTGCATACGGCACCCTCGAACGCCTACTCAATTACGATCAGGCCTTTTTCTAACTCTTATAGCATTGTTTTGGGCTCGTCGCTATTAACTGCTGAGCTATCGTCATGCTTCGTAACTAGGTAACTGTTTGACGATTTACCGGGCCGATTCGCCCGTTTTAGCGCCCAAAGTAACTCTTGCGAAGCCTTATCGCACCCTAATTGCACCCAAATTTTGCACCGATTGCGGGTCAATTTCCTGCCTTAACGCAGCGCATCCGACCGTTTTGTGCACAACGTCCATCGCATCGAGATGCGCGGAGAATCCACGCGAGAAAAAACGCAATTCTCCGTCGGATGAGAACAGGTAGTGAACCAGTCCTTCTTCATCGACGAAGCGCGGGCTTATTCGCTGCGACCCATGCCAAACCATCAGCGCCTGCTCCGACTGCAATGACTTTCTTTATTTTCCCCGACCAAAGGTTCAAGGCGACCACTTGCTTGCTCGCATCGCAGGAGACATACGCCATGCGATCGTTCGGGCGTACCACGATCTCTTGGGATCTGCCGGCACATGAATCACCTGCTCAACCTTCATCGACCGCAGGTTTAGAATCAAGACAGGATCAGATGCTGGCTCCGTGATCAACAGGCGTCGACCGTCGTGCGTGGGAGTGATACCGCCAAATTCGAGCGATCATGCAGCCCTCCCGTCAAGCGAGCGACCTCCGAGGAGTACATCCTCCAGCAACGACACAAGCCGAGTGGCGCATGATCGGTCAGGGTCAAGTCCGGGATCGTAGATGGTGAGTTCAAGGCCGAGCGCTCGTGGATGGCGCACGAGCGGAGTCAAAAGATCCACCAGTTCCTCGATTGTCGGCCCACCCGGTGTGGGCGAATCCACGGCCGGCATGACGGTTGGGTTAATGACATCGGCATCCAAGTGAATCCAAAACCCACGCGGTTCCTCGCTCGATCCAGGTGATGTGAGCCGTTTGAGGGCTGCTGCCGCAACGTCGGCCACGCCGCGATCACTGAGCGCAGCACCGGGAATGTCGAGAATCGGAGACGCGGCAAGCGCCGCATGACCGTACCATGGTTCGGCAGCGTCGCGGCGACCGATCAAAACGACATCCTTACCGTGTACGAGAGGCGCATTCCCGGTGAGCCGAGCCAAAGCTGTTTCTCCGCGACCGACTGCAAGGGCTAGGCACATGCTGGCCACCGAACCGGTGTGAGACTCTTCGGGCGTCCCGAAGTCAGCGTGGGCATCGACGTAGACAAGACCCACCGCTCCTTGCGCGGACTTCCGCGCACCCAAAAGGGATCCCAATACGATGCTGCAATCGCCGCCTAGCACGACTGCAAAACGGCCGTCGCTCGTTGCCTCCTCCACCCGCTCGCCGAGCGTCCGGCAATAGGCGCCGACTTCGGCTTCGTTCCTCGCTCGGCCCGCTGGACGTACGTAGTCTCGATACGCGGGCGGGATGACATCACCCAGGTCGCTGGCACCCAGGCGTTGCACCAGACCAAGCTCGCGGAGAACTCCCGGTGCACGATCCAGTTGCCTGGGTTCGCCGCTGTCGTAAGTACGGATGCCGATGCTCGTCGGTGCGCCCACGATTGCGATGCGACGGTTCATGGATAAACTCCTATTCTCACCATCAAACTACGTTGAGCTCCTCTGCCTGTTCGAGAGCGGAGCAAGTCGAGGAACCCTCGCAATAGTTGTTTCGTCACTCACCGGGCTTTGGACACTGCAAGGAAGACTGGCCAAACACATATTTCCATCCTGTTGGCGTGCGTACATATGTGTCGCTGAACCAAACCGTCTTCTCGAAAAGCTTTCCGTCCTCTGTTCCTTTCTCCGACAACTTGGCGGTAATCACGGCGGTATCTCCCCAAATGCGAACTGTCTGATCCGTATCGTCTTGACGTTCGTAGTGCACGCGTCCACTCCGCGCTTCCGCGAGCAAGTGAGCCTTCGTATAAGTTTTGCCGGAGCCGGTCACCAGGGCAAAATCGTCGGCCAGAATATGGTCCATCGTAGCCGCATCATTCTCTTTGACGGCTGCCTGATACTGCGTATCGAGTGCAGCCACCGTGGCCTCGTCCGCCTTTCGCGGACTCGTCGCCAATACGGCGGCTGGCCGAAACATCAGATCAAACCATGGCTTCCACGTTTTGCCGCCATCCATCGAGGTCACTGCTGTTTCGCGAGCGCCGCCGTTTTCACTCTTCCACGTTCCGCGAACGTATTCGTCCCCATTGACTGTATGATCCACGCCGCTGAGAACCATTTCTCCGTCTTGCATGCGGCCCTCGATTACCAGCAGCTTCCCTCGATTGGTCACCCAACTCTGGTGCCACACCCCCCGAGCAGCGTCGTAGATGCTGAGGCTTTCGCCGTGCAATCCGTCCGTGCCCTCATAATTCTCCAGCAATACGCAGCCGTCGAGAATGCGGTCGACGCGGTTGTGCGCAACTTTGACGGCCGGATTCTCCACATCAAATGCGTCCCAGTCGCCAACCCAGAAATCAAGCTCCCGGTACTTGGGCGCAACACAGAAGGCGGGTCCGGTGGGATCTGCTACAGGAACCGCGACAGTCGCCAGACCTTGTCTCGCGGCGAAGAAGACGAAAATAGCAACAACACCGAGCTTAAACCTTGGACCGACCAGGTTCATGCGACCCTCTTTCTAGACGACTAAGATTGAGATACCTTTACATCTTCACCAGCATCTCCTTCTGGTATTGTGGCTCACAGAGTAGGATTTCCGCCGGTGGACCATAGCCGCGATCATAAGCTTGATTCGAGACGGAATATGTCTTTAACTCGCCCCATCTCCAGCGACTGGAAACCGGTGGCCTGCAGCAGGAACAGAACAATTTGTATTCTTCCGAAGATTCGGTAAGGAAGGACACGAGGTACGAGCCGTTATGGTAAGGACTAAAGCCAATCAGATATCGAGTGAAACATTCCGGACACTCAACGCAATGTCGAATACGCGCCGGCATAGGGATTGCCCCTCAAGATAAATCCGTAGATCGAATCAGATTGGACGTTTGCGGACGTTAATCTGGAACGAGAATGAGGGCAGGAGGAAGGTCCTACCCTCGTTCAGTTTGCCGTTCGCGAAAGATTGCTTCTCGGGTGTTGGCCACGCTATCTTCTTCTGAAGGTCATTTTGTTGCCATGGCCCTAGCCACAACGCCGGCAAGACCCGGTTGCCGCTCAAGCTGCTGGCGGACGCTTTCAGGAGAAACGAGCTTGCTCAAATAATCCCCGCGATCTGGCCGTTGTCATTTTGTGCGTTGGCCGTACCATCCGAATCCCCCGGATACACCTGCAATGCGCTGATGTGTTGCGTGTGTACGTCATAGACGAACGGCAGGAACTGCAATACTTGGGGACTATTACAAGTCGGATCCTCGTACGATGTTTCCGCCCATCCGATGACTTGACCGTGATTGTTGATCCCGGTCGCAAAGCCGTTATCGCCTCCCAAGGTAGGCAACTCCGATAGGTCGCCCCATGGTTTCCAGAGAAAGCCACGGCAGGTATGGCCGCTGGGCCCGTCAGAAGGAATGAAATCCGCGGCAACGCAACTGAAAACTTCGCCGCGCGGCTGAACTTCGGAGGTATCGGAAATGCCCACGATCAGCCCCTGATTGTTCTTTACGCTCTCCCACGCGACGTCGCTGTTCGCCCCTCCGGGAAGTGGCCCCAGTTTCAGCATCCTGCCCTCGATCCAGACCGCGCCCTGAACGTTTACGTTCCCGGAAGTGTAGACGTACCCCATCGGCCAACCTAGATCATTGATCCCATTCCCTGCACCAGTGGTTCCTCCCAGTGGGTCGGGCAGCGTAAACACCTTATAACTCTTGACGTGTTGACCCGCCGGCTTTTTCTGTGCAACGAGGACGTTCGGAAGCACAAAGACGACGATGAGAGTCAACCCGAGTGTGTACTTTCTCGATACCTTCATAAACTCCTCCTATTCCGTTCTGGGTTCATTTCCGGAAGCTGAAACACTGCACTGCCGGTCTGCATTTTTCACTTGGGTGCAAATCATTCGGTGCGGTCCCGACTATAGCGAAATAGATGACAACGGATTGGACGTTCGCGGACGTTGATTCCCAAGACTGGACGGTTGCGGACCTTGTAAATCGGCGACCAGCGCAGGGAGCGCGGTCTGAACCCTTCCAGAATGTTCGACTGGGGCGACTAGTTATGGACACAGACGCGGCGATCTTCGGTCACGTATACGGCGGAGCTCAGTGCGCTTTGTGAGATTCATCTTGCACCCGCGCCACTGTCGAGATCCAATTTGCTTCCCAAGTCTTGCCTCCATCATCCGAGTATGACTGTTCAAAGTGGGCCGAATTCGGGGTGATGTCCGACCAAACATATCGAACAAGGATAACTCTGTCATCCAATGTGTCCTGGCAGAAAAACTCGCCGCGCCCGTTCTTGAATTCGCCGACCGTAGGTGGAAGGTTCAAGACGCCAGCCTTGCTGTTGGCCCAGTAGAGGCTCCACTGGTGAGTTTGGGGATTGTATAGACGAAGGGTCAAGCCTTCGATGTGACCGGTTGGACCTTCGCCCTCGAACTCATTTAGATTGGCGCGGCCCTCCCAAACCTTTCGCGTGACGATCGTGCCGTCAAATTCGGCCCAGGTAATAGAGCCTGTTAAGGGATTCATGAGGCGCTTTAGGTGTTGTTTCCAAGTGCCAAAGTAGAAATCAAAATCGTGTTGCCCATCCCCGGTAGCTTGTGGCGATCCTGTTTTCGCTACCTCTGAATTCTGCGGTGCGGGCGCTTGGTCAGCTTCGTCGTTTACCCGTGTCTGGTCCGTAATCCAGTTCACTTCCCAAGTCTTGCCTCCATCTTCGGAGAAGGACTGCTCAAAGTGGGGCATGTTCGTCTTGGTGTTCGACCAAACAAATCGAATGAAGATCGCTTTGCCATTCAATGTGTCCTGGCCGTAAAACTCTCCGCGTCCATTTTTGAATTCGCCGATCTGGGGCGGAAAGATGGGGCCACCTTTGGCGTTGGCCCAATAGAGGCTCCATTGGTGGGATTGGGGATTGTAAAGACGGAGGGTCAGGCCTTCGATCTGGCCTGCCGCAGGGCTATCGGTTTCGAACTCCTCAAGTTCAGCACGGCCATCCCAAACTTTTCGGGTAACGGAAGTCCCGTCAAATTCGACCCAGGTCGTGGAGCCCGTTAAGGGATGCAGGAGGCGCTTGAGGTGAATTTTCCACCTGCCCAACTCGAAGTCAAAATCGTGCTGCCCATCTCGTTCTGTAGGCGGTGGTTGAGATACTGTTTTCGCTGCGTCTGAATTCTGTTGTGCGAGTCCCCAAAGGGATTGCAAGCCCACAACCAAGCAGCACACCGCTAGATAGGCCCCAATGTGTTTGAGGTTCATTATTGTCTCCTTTTAATGCGTCTATCAATCCTGATTACGCAGGCTGCGGACGGCAACCCACCGACTTGTCTTGCGGTAAAATTCGAGCTGCGACTTCGTAGTGCCGGACGTAGGTTGTCCGCTCGTGTTCCGGAAAGTAGTGGTCGTCTTCGGGATAGTAAACCGCGCGCTCGGGCTCGAGGCCAGCGAAGCGCTGCACAGCTTCCATGTTGTCCCAAAGCGTGATCAAAACGTATTCAGTCTCATCTCCGATCTCCCGCGTCAGGACGAGAACATCTTTGAAGCCTTCCGTTGCTTTGTATTCCTTGAGCCCAGTCTGCTCCAAATATGAAAGGTACGGTTTGCCCATACCTGGGCGGGTTCGCCCCTGCCAGATTCTTGCGATCATGGTCTCCTCCCCCTCGTCACGGTAGTTTGCTGTTCCGGTAGATGTCGCATTAAGTCCCCACGACAACCTGCATCGACCTAGTGCCATTATGATGAAGGCATTCTAGGTCTTTTTCGACTCTGAGCCTGGACATTAGCGGACTTTACTCCCAAGATCGCCGATGAGATTCGATCGCGGTCCGAAAACGTCCAGTATGTCTGGCGGAGTCGGCTACCATAAGACTCGTGAAGTTTATGAATCTGGATTGGCAGGTATGTTCGCGCGCCAGACTGTCGCGTGATGCACGATTTGATGGCAAGTTTTTTATCGCTATGCTTAGTACCAGGATTTATTGTCTCCCATTTGCCCGGTGCGCACGTGTAAGGAGAGCAACGTCCGCTACTATCCCAGCGCCGCGGCGGCTGCAGAGGCGGGCTTTCGTCCTTGTCTGCGCTGCCGGCCGGAGAGCTCGCCTGGAACTCCAGCTTGGCTCGGCGCTTCAAACACAGTTTCGCGAGAATTACGAAGGCGGAAGTCGGAAACGGTGGCGGAAGGATTGCGGCGAGCGACAGAGAAAGGCTTCCAAAACGATGTAAGAATGCCGTGACTCTGTCGAATGCCGCTCCCGCGATACTTCGATGGAGGACACCAAGACGCGACAGGCGATAAGCGACTGAAGCCCCGTAGACCGACCCTGCCGTGCTGCACATGGCGTAATAGGACCATAGCTCTGGGTGCCGGGCGGCCAAGACTATCGTGAGCGCGTCAACTGCCCCGAGAGTGGGTAGCACCGAGCTATCGAGGGCGGCAAGAATGAACACCCCAACCCCACCCAGGTGTGTCAGCATTGAGATAAATGATGTCACTGGGTCGATGATACGGCTTTGAGTTGATTTCGATGCGATCAGCGCAGGTTTCCAATCTTCAACGGAATCGGACGTTAACGGCTTTGTTCGAAGTCTCTTTCGCAATCCAGAGAAAATGAACGCCCACGTAGGTTCCAATCGCTTCCGTGATGAGCAATAGATACGCGGTCAGGACAAAGGTGGTACCCCATCCACCAGAGGGCTGCGAATGGATGTGATCGGGGCTGGCGACCAGAGAATGATGATAGAAGCCGAATAGCAGCGATCCAAACATCGAAAGCCACAAGAGAATGAGTCCGATTCGTTTCTTCGTTGTCCAGACGAGCGCCATTGCGAGCAAAGGACTGACCAGCACGACCACGGTCACGAAGATCGAAGCTGGTGGATCGAGTCCAACGCGCAATTCACGGTGCGCAAGACCATGGGCAATGTTGACCAGCAGGTGGGCAACAACGATGGCGGTCACGTACTTAGTTGATCGGTTCACGCCCGATTGATTCTGCCTTGTAAGCTCAAATATTCTCAGGTTGAGTGCTGGATGCCAAGCTCCCTCATCTATAAAATCGGGTTGTCGTCGCCTCGCGAGTGTGGGAATTCAGATGGGTGCCAAGCTCACTGCTGATATGAAGCGTGTTGTCGTGGAGCAGCGGCTAGCCTTCGTTGCCACTGTCTGCCCCGATGGAACACCCAATCTCTCGCCCAAGGGCACAATTTCCGTTTGGGACGACGATCATCTCGTCTTCGCCGACATCCGCTCTCCGGGAACGATCACGAACCTTCGGAAGAATCCTGCTGTCGAGATAAACGTTGTTGATCCTTTTGCCCGCAAAGGTTACCGTTTCAAAGGCACTGCTGAAGTCATTGTGGACGGTGAACTTTTTCAGCAAATCATGAACTTTTACCGAGGGCGATGGGTGGACGCAGTGAAGAGCAATTCGGAAGCCCGAATACGAGGTTTCGTGCTGGTAAAAGTCGAGAGTGCGGTGCCGCTCACCTCCCCTGCCTATGACGACATCTCAGCTGACGAACAGTCAATCCGCAAACATTGGATTTCATATTTTGCCGCGTTAAACGAGGGTTGATCTGACCACAAGAGACGAGAGTCGTTTCCATTTTCCAAGTTTCCGCTGGAGTCTCGGAGAAATGGCATGGCGGACACAGTAGTTGAAGCCTTGATCCTTGATCTTCTTGAGTGGGTGACTAGACGCGACAGAACCTACGAAGAAGTAATGGAGGCTTGGCGCACATCATGCCCCAGACTGACCGTGTGGGAAGAGGCGAATGATCGCGGTCTTGTCGTCAGGGAGAACGTGAACGGACGTTGTGTGGTCAGGATTACGTTGTCAGATCGTGATCTTCTTGTTCAGCGCGACACTCGGAAAACAACATGAGTAATATCGCCACTATGCCACCGCGAGTAAATGGGATTCTGGAAACATCCCTGTACGTCGAGAGTCCCGCTCGCTCCGCTGAATTCTATCGCCGAGTATTCGGCTTTGAGCCGCTCGAACCCGGCGAACCCCTGAACGATGAGACGCGCCTTTGCCCGATGCGTGCGGGTGATCGCAGCGTGCTGTTGCTGTTCAAAAAAGGCGCTACTGCTGATACGGACGCAGTCGGCACAATTCACATCGCGTTCGGGATCGCTCGTTGTGATTTGCCTGCTTGGGAACGCTGGCTGAAGGAACAGGGCATCTCGATTGAGTTGCGTAAGACATGGAAATATGGAGGGGAGGCGCTCTACTTCCGTGATCCAGACGGTCATCTTCTGGAGGTTGTGACGCCGGGCGTATGGAACATCTACTGACGGCGAGTTACCCACAAGGCATGACTCCTACAGTACGAATCGGGAGGCCAATCCCCCAATGAGTCCCAAAACTCCATCACCGATGATCGCCACCCTGCTCATCCTCGGCGGCGCAGTATTCGGTGTGCTAGGCGTGTTGCACACCATTTACACTCTGCTCGATCTGCGCAACCCTCGACGACTGGCCCCTGTCGATCCTTCGGTTGCACACGCGATGGCGAATTCGGCTCTCAGGCTATCGGGTGGGCGCACGGACATGTGGCGAGCTTGGATTGGCTTTAACTTTAGCCACAGCCTTGGCGTGCTGCTGGTTGCAGCGCTGGCGCTCTGGGCTGGGTTCAGAATCAAAACGCTTCCAGTCGGCGTCATCATGCCAGCGCTGACTCTGATCGGCTGCGCCTATGAGGTTCTCGCTCTGCTCTACTGGTTCCGCATTCCTGCCATCGGCGTTGCAGTTGGCACAGTGTGCTTCGCCGCCGCATGGATTCTGTCACTAAGGTGACTCGCGAAGGCTCTGGCAATCGTTCAGTCGTCCTTTGGGAAAGCCGTGAAGCCATTCGGGGCAAGACGTGCAGGTCTTGTGAAGCGTAAGCCCCGACTTTTCAGGGATGGTTCAGAACGGGTCTCACCGAAGAGGCAGAATTAGTTTGTTTTCAAGCACGAAATTTTCGCCCGAAGCTCGTTCGCCGGGTAAAGGTTCGAACCAGTGTGCGCCGGAGAGAACTTTTCTTATTCTGGTGCTTCCGAACGCAAGAAGTTTTCTCTCTTCAAGGGAGTTTCGTGATGGTGCCACAATCGTCCGGGTCATAAATTTCCGCATCGCCGTGGTTAACCGACCACCAAGCACTCCACTTCCGATAAATGGCAACCCGTGCGGCAGGATCGCCGGGTGTCGTTCGATGTGTAAGTCTTGCCAGCGCCTCTACGATTGCGGGCAGTTTGTTGTCCTCCAGTGCGGACGGAATTGCGCAAATCAATATCGGAACGGCATCGCGACTGC
Source organism: uncultured Acidobacteriota bacterium (assembly GCA_963720155.1). Lineage (GTDB taxonomy): Bacteria > Acidobacteriota > Terriglobia > Terriglobales > Acidobacteriaceae > Sulfotelmatobacter. Next base: position 120,725 of record CAVREP010000015.1, on the reverse strand, counting down.
TTGTGTCGCCCAGTGCCTCCGATCCCGCAAATGCGATGTTGGGGTCTGAGCTTGCGAGCATCCGCGCAATTATAGGAACAGCATCCCCGTGCCCGATTCTGGCGGCTGCGCTTGCAGCAGCCCAACGAATCGATTGTCCCCTGTCCCCAGCGGTGATCTCGAAGAGTTTTGGAAGAAGCGACGGGTCATTTATGTTCTTGATCTCACTAAGAGCAGCCTGTCGCATCCCCTCGCGCTGATCGTTTCGACTGGGTTTTTCGAATGCCGTCGCTTCAAGTTTCTCAATCGCCCGTCTTGTGCCCAACTTCCGCAGGGCGGCCATCGCTTCTTGCTCCAAATCAGCCCTGTCTGCCCACCTCAGTATCCGATCCTCTGCAAAGGGTGGGGCAAGGTTAAGCAGCACAAGCTGAGCGTACCATTGGCGTGCGAAATCCTCGCTTTCGAGGTCTGCCACGACCGGAGCGAAAGCCGCTTTCAGAGCATTCGCATCTCCTTCCACCACCGCGAAGGTTAAGTCCTTTTCATAGTTGGAGTGCCGATAATCGGGACGCCTGAAACTCGCGGGGTACTCAAGGACAGGCTGCTCTGTATAAAGAAGACTGAATGCCATGTGCGCCGAGTACTCCCGAGGTCGGTCGAGTTCGTAAATAAGATTCACCAATCGTCGCATGTCATAAGAAGTTTGCGGCTTGACCTCAACGAGTTTCGCTGGCGGTCCGTCATATGCGCAAGAAATGGTCTTCGGGTCTGGGCACGGAGGCAGGTCAGAGCGTCGGACCCCTGCAATGGCAACGTCGATCCCGGACAGGCACGAGTCCGGAGGAGGCACAACAATGGTCAACGGTGAAGTGCTGGTGTTGGTGATCCTCACAGTGATGAAAACTGGTTCGCCAACTACATAGACGGTTTTGCTTGCGGCAATCGCAACATCAACTTGCGCCACCGCGCAGGCAAGGAACATCTCTAAGCAGCAGGCGAGAGCTAGACATTGGTGCGAAGGCATGAGACCGATCCGCTAACAACACAGCATTAGACACCAAACGAGAGGTTCGAGTAGAGACTTGAATCGAGGCTCAGGTCACTCGGTAAAGGGTTCGCACCAGCGGCGCTGCATTATCCAGCAGGCGAGGGCAGGCAAAAGTTTGTCGGCTATTCAGGATCGTGTAAACCCAATCCCCAGACCTGAAGCAGTCCGCTGTATTTCGCACCATTGTTTCCGTCGTACTCGAACACCCTCCACAGACCGTAGGATGCCTCCTTGTCCATGTTCCACGGAGCTTGTTGGACGACCCATGCGCCGTTTTTGTGCTGCGAAACGATGCGATTGAGAATCCGGCGAACAGTGGCGTTCCTCATCATCCATGGACCAACTCGGAACTGTGGGTTCCCGCTTGGGTAATCGCTAACGATTCCCGTGGCGTGAGGATGCTGAACGAAATATAGCTCCCCGATCAATCTCAGGCTCGCAGCTTGCAAGGTCGCGTCCCGCTTAAGAGTGAACTCCGGTATGCGGCTGTCCAGCAGGTTCTTGCTACCCTGTGGCGCTCCACTGTGGGTTACGATGACCACATCACCGTCAACGAACCAAGAGTAGCCCAGCGGGTGTGTGATGGTGTCCAGCAATTTGCCCACAGTCGTGCCTTGCTCGTGCAGTGTGATCCGGCTTCGAAAAGCAGCGGCGTCAATGTACTCGATTCCAACCGGAATCCGCTGCTCCTGTCCCAACTGCAACAGAGCATCAATCATGTTCAGTCGTTGGATATTGAAGGAACTCACCGAGCGGGAGGGGATTTTAGACCTGTTGGAACGGGTCTGTCCCAGAGTTCGCGGGCTTGCAGATAAGCACGCCAACACCGAAAGGGCGAGGATTGTCCTCACGCTCGTTCAGACACCAACCTTCGAACGGCAGTTCCTGGCAAACAGTGGTCTGCGCAACCGCTCGGGCGATTCTGCTGCCCGTTTGATCCAAATGTGGAGTCAGTTATACTTGCGGAGGTTTATCGCTATCACGCGGTGGGGCTTCCTCTCGGCTCATCTTTTGCTCTGTTTACAATTCTGTCTCGGTCAACAGCCTGCCAAGAACAGCGAAGCAGCGATGGCGGGCTTGCGCGACCCCGTGCATACCGTCCTCACAGAGAACTTCTACTACCGGGACAATCCACAAGGCGTGCCTACGGGCTCCACTCTCGTTACCTATGACCCGGAGGGATATACGCTGGAGGAGTACCGTTATGAACCAGACGGATCGCTGTATTCCCATATCAAGTACACGCGCAAAGGGTGGCAAGTCTACCGGACGGAGACGACCAGCGTTGTGGCCAGCGAGAACCGCACATTCGTGCAGTCATTTAACTCCGATGGGCTCGTGTCCGGGGCTGAAACTTACGACAGCAGCGGCTCACTGATCAGCAAGACCAAGAGTGACTTTTCATCGAGAAAAGACGGACGCACGGTTTCAACCTCGGAAGAGGCACACGGAGACGGAGCGGTATCGACAACCGAGACCATTGACGAAAGCACCGATCCCGCAACTGGTTTGAGCCGCCAGACGACAAGCAAAGACGGGAAGCCGTACTCCGACTGGCTGATTCAACGAGACACGAACGGCAAGCCCGTAGCCGACGCGCTCAGATTCGTGGACGGCTCTTTCAACGAACGTGAGGTAAAACCAGATGGCACGACTATCGAACACAAATATTGGGCACCCACAAAGACCCAGACATACCAAACCACCGATGCACATAATCGGGTGCTGGAAGTAGTCAACGACTCGCCGGGGGACTACACGAAGACAACATTCCGATATGACGAGGCGGGACGCCAGACAGAAATTGCCAACTACGACCGCTCAGGGAAGCTCCTTCGCAAAGGCATCACGGAGTATCAAGAAGACGTGAACGGAAACTGGATCGAGCAAAAGGAGTCCAACTGGGATGTCACGTTGGGCTCCAAGCCTCCGAAGCTCGGTTCGGTGAATCGTAGGACCATCACCTATTACTGAGTGGGCGGGAGTTGACGGCAAGAGGGCTGAAGCAAGCGATGCTCAGATCAACCATCGTTCTGGTCTTGAGTGCGGTGTTGCTGGTACCACGCGCCCACGCACAAACGCCCAGCGAAACGCTCCTTTCAACGGAGAACGCATACAACCCGATCTCAAGCCCGGACGGGAAATATACAGCCTATGTCCGCACCGGATGGGGCAGACAAGGCGGAAGTGGCGGCTTCGGCCGCTCATGAAGCGACAGCCTTTTTCTATTTAATTGTGAGAAATTCAGGCTAGCTTAGCTAGATGTTGCACCGGCCGCGCCGACTGGCGCGGCCGTTGCTTTGGGGAAGCGCCGATGAAGGCGGCGCATTTCAGGTTGATTATTAGAAGCGAACGCGAATACCAACCTCGATCTGTCGGTTGCCACCCGGCTGCTCCTGCGCCGAGCCTCCCAGTTCGCCCCAGGTACCGGGGCTGAAGAGGCCGCTGCCGAATATGCCATCCGGGTCGAGCCACTGATTGTGGTTCAGGAAGTTAGCGAAGACACCTTGCAGCTCGAGGCTAACGCTCTCTGCCACTCGGATGTTCTTCTTCACGCTCAGGTCCATATTCCAGTAGGCCAATCCATTGAGACCGCCATAGCCGCCATCCCGGGTGTCCATCCCCAAAATCGGGTTGCGGAAGTCGTTGACTGCAGCCGGCCCGGCCTTGAAGATATTCGGAAACGCCCCATTGGGCTGGCTGTAGACATGGCCGCTCTGAATCGGATTGATGGGTATGGCATTTTCGTTGCCGAAGAAATTGATGTTATCCCCGGCTCCGAACTCCTGGCCATCTCCGGTTGAGGTGTAAATCTCAACCGGCGCTCCGCTGCCCGCTGTGAACACCGTTCCAAGTGTCCAGCCGCCCAGCAGACGTCCCATCAGACCGTTCTGTCCCTTATAGAACGGCGGCTGGTAAACGATGAACATGTTATAGACGTACTTGTGGTCAAACGCCTGTCTGCCGTACATCTCGTTCAAATTGAAAGGATCGTCTGGAGTGTAGGCGCTGCTGGCCTGGACGACGGCGCCTGTACCCAGAGCCTTGGACCAGGTGAAGTTCGACTGCGCGGTGAAACCCCTCCAGTCTGCCATCTTGAGGGAGACGAAGGCTCCGTTGTAGTTGCCGTAGCCTACGCTGGCGTTAACGGCTACGCCCGAGGTGTTCTGGACGTTAGCACCCGGGCCTGCGAAGCCGCCGGATGTCGTGTTCATCATCGAGTGCTGACCGAAGTTGAACCCGTCTGGTATTCCCCCGACCACCGCGCAGCCTGAGCAGCCAGCGCCGCCATCCAGGTCGCTCCACAAGCTCCAGACCTGCGCCGTCGCCAGGTTGCCGCCTTCGCGGCTTACAACTGCAGCGGTGCAGCTCGAAAATCCGTTGCAGTAGCCGGTTCCCTTCATCGCATTCTCGAAGAAGGGTTGCGGCGTGACAGCTCCTGCGTTTGCCGCGCACTTGCCACCGGCCAGCCCAGCAAAGCCGGCGCAATACTGCATTACTACGTTGGCGTAGGCGTTGGAGAACTGCTGTCCGCCCTTCGTCATCATATACGGCACAGCGTTGAGGTTGATGGGCTGATACTCGTGGGTGATCCTGCGATAGATATAGCCTAGTTCCAACGTCGTCTTGCGCGATAGCTGGCGCTGAATCGTGAAGTCGACGGAGTCGATCTGGTTAGGACGGAAGTTCGGATCCAAAGTCTCGCCAGCACCCGCCGAAACCGCATTGAATCCAGGAAAATCAGGTTGCACCAGCGTTGCGCTGGGCGGGGTACCAAGTGGCGCCACGAGACCGTTTCCAGCTGCTCCAATGCGGAACGCGGTGCTGGGAGTGGCTACCCCAGCTCCAGCGCACGGTCCGGTCAAAGACTGACCGTTGAGGGCGCCGAAGCATTGCACCGGCTGGATTAGACCAGTGCCGAGCAGCGGCACCAGCACCAGATCGACACCGTTCAAACGGCCATATTGGCGACCGTAACCGGCGCGGATGACCGTATCCTCGTGGCCGAAAATCTTGCCGGCGATGGAGTCACTGTCAAAATGGGGGCTCCAGGCAGCCGCAAGGCGCGGGCTGAGTTCGCCGTAGTATGGGTTGTAGGGATATTTCAGCCCATTCGCCGTATTGCCCACCAAGGCAAAGCCGAGTTCCGGATTGTAAACCTGTCCCAGCAGACCGGCCCGCTTGCGAGCCTGGAGATAACCCTCGGCTGAAACTGGCTGATCGGCTGTGTCGACCAGTTCAACTTGCTTACCGTTAGCTTCAACCGGTGGCATTTCGAGCGTCCAGCCCAGACCGTAAGTTAGAGTGAATGTCGGCTTCAGGTGCCACGTGTCGGTGAAATACACGTTGTAGTAGGGGATCGTGCTTTGGTCGAATGCCGGCGTCAGAGGAGGATTCAAAGTCAGATTTGTCCCCGTCCGTGTATAAGCGTCCTGTGCGATGGAAACGATGCCGAGGGCGGCCGCGGTAAGGGCGCCGCAGTTAGCGATATCCCTGGTCGCCGTACAAATCCCCAGATCCGAGGCAAGTCCGGACCCCGCGGCTCCCTCGCCAAGCTCATACACAGGCGCGTAGTTGATGCCGCCGCCATTGTCGGTACGCTGATGCCAGTTAAAGTTGTGCTGGTACGTCCCTCCAAACTGGAACAGGTGATTTCCATGCAGATTCGAGACATCGTCTCGAATCATCTGATCGTGTCCATCCCAGAAACGGGTACGCGTGTTTTGCGTGTTTACGTTATAGGGCATCAGGTCCTGGCTTCGCCCGCCGTTCAATTGCTCACCCATCGCCTCCAGCGCCCCGCCGAGCCCGGGTAATTGGGGTGTATCTCCTATCCTGTTAAAAGCCCACCAGTTACGCAGAAAGCTGTAGTGGATGTCATTGGTGGTATTCGTGGTGATGTTGGTGGTCAGAGCCGCTACCCACATCCATGCTTGTTCCGGGATACTAGATTGGGAAGCCGGAGTGCCAAGGGTGTCACCTTTGAAGAAGCCGCCGATATCAATCTGGTTGGTATCGGCCGAATTGATCTTGAAATAGTGATACGTGGACATGAAGTGCCACTTGGACGAGAAATCATGATCCACGCGGGTAGCGATGAACTTGCTGGTGGTTGGCAGGCTGACATTGCCTGAGAACCCCAGAACGTTGACACCGTCGCAATAGCTCTGGCAGGCCGCGCCGGGCGTTGGTTGCGGTTCGTATTTGTTCCATATCTGACTGACGACGGGGTTGAGCCCGATCCCGAGCGGGTCAATGGTTTTCAGGTTGTACTGAGTGCCGGTGACAGGGTCCGTGATAATCCCATGGCGCAGATTGGGTGAAGGGACGTTTTCCACAACGGTGTTCGAGTTGGGGAAGTTGAAACCTTCGTAGTTGAAGAAGAAGTAGGTCTTGCCGCCAAGAATATCTTTCGGGATAATCGGACCACCAATCGCGCCACCGTAACGGTTGTAATGGAAACTGGGGACCGGAGTGATTGGCGTGGTGTGATTATTTTCCCAACTGTTAGATGACCAGTTGTTGTCTTTGTAATATTCGTATCCCGTGCCATGCCAGGCATTGGTTCCGCGCTTGGTGACAATCTTTACTTCAGCGCCGGCGGAGCTATTGAAATCGGCAGTCTGGCCGGCGGTGTTTACTTTGAATTCCTCAATGCTATCGGCGGGAGTTGGGATCACCCCGGTCGGGCCAGCGACGGTTGCGCCGCTTGAAAGCGCGCTTCCCAATTGATTTTGAGATGCAACGCCGCCGGTCGGGTCGCCGGCGTAGCTGGTGGTATAGACGTTCATGCTGCCGTCCATGTCGTTGCTGTTGTTGCCGCCATCGAGCGTGAAGTAGCTCTGGTCGAGAACGGCTCCGCCGACGGCGCCATCCGGGCCCACGCCGGGTTGCAACTCAACGAAGGTGCTGACGTCACGGCCAAGGCTAGGCAGCGAGTCGATGGCAACGCCTGTGATGGTGTTGCCCACGGTGGCGTTCATGGTTTGTAGTTCGTTGCCGACCGCTGAAACCTCGACGACCACGTTCGCGCCGCCCACCTGCATGGTCAGATCCAGTGTGAGCGCAACTCCAACAGTTACTTGTAAGTTGTCCGTTTTCGCAGTGGAGAAGCCCTGCTTGCCAACCGCCTCGTTATATAAGCCCGGGGGGACATCCACAAAGATGTAGCGCCCCGAAGCGTTGGTCGTCGTAGTGCGGGAGGTCTTGGTCCCGACGTCGGTCAACGTAACCGTCGCGCCAACCACCACGGCACCCTGCTGGTCGGCGATAGTGCCCTGAACGGTGCCTGTGTTAGCCGCGCCTTGCGCCCAAGCCGTGATGCCGCTGGCTACAAGAACCGCAACGACGAGAAACAGCCCCAACTTCATGCTCCACGTTTGCATTGCTTCCTCCTCAACCCTAGAATTCTTGCTCTTAGTCCTCCCACCGCTCCTACGACCGCCTGTCACTGGCTGACCATACGTTGCGGGTGCACTCGCGCAGAGTGTTGGTGTGCAATAAAGCAAGCCGAGGGCCGTCTTTGGAGGGAAATACGTGAGGTTCCTCTGCGCAGGTACGTGTTTGCGAGATTAGAGAGTGACGAATTGACCAATTACAGAAACAAAGTAAAACAAGCTCAGTGATCAATTCATACGGATATCGGTAGAGATCGCCGGCAGTGCTCCGAGATTCGGTAGGCCGGAGGTGGGAACCTGGGTCCGCGATTCGGAAAGCCGGAGGAGTTTCCTTGCCCGAGTTCCGACTGGTGGAGATTCATATTGAGGAGATTCACAGAAATGGAACTGAGCGGGAACTTTTGGCGTTCTTGTGACATTAAAAGCATAAACGATGTGAAAAATGCCGCAAAATGATTGCGCAGATTGAGCTGGCGCACCGACTATGATTAGCGACGAAGCCTTGATGCTGGAATTCCAGGGTGGATCACGCGCAGCCTTCGAGGAGCTGTTTGCCCGCTATCGCAAGCCACTCTACGGCTTCTTCGGGCGCCGGCTGAACAATCCCGAGCGGGCGGAGGATCTCGCCCAGGAAACTTTCCTCGCGGTGATCCGCGCGGCCTCCCGTTATGAGCCGCGAGCCTTGGTTCGAACGTATCTGTATGGCATCGCGTTGAAGCTGCTGGCTGCGGAACGGCGCAAGCTCTTGACGAGTAGCACATTAGGACAGTCCGCTCCGGAGCCTAAGACTGACGGAACTCCCGAGTGCGTGCTCTGGGTCCGGCAAGCCATGGAAAAGCTGGATGCGCCTGAGCGCGAAATCTTGATGCTGCGCGAATACGAACAGTTGAGTTACTCCGACATTGCCGAGCTGTTGCGAATTCCCTTGAATACGGTCCGTTCCAGGCTTTTTCGATCGCGTCTCGCATTGAAGAGTTACCTGGAGTCGGCGGCAAAAACCAATCCTGATCTGAGAGCAAGCGCTGAGCAGCCGCGCCCAGGAAGACGAGGCATGCAATGAGTACAAACAGACATCCGATCGAACAGGAAGTACTCATGGCTTATCTCGACGGCGAACTGCCCACGGACCAAGCCACCGAGACGTTGTTACACATGGAACTGTGTCCGGAGTGCCAGACCCTTGCTGCCGATTTCCGGGGTGTTTCCCAAGAACTAATGGCATGGGAAGTCGAGTCACCAGAAGTAGGCATCCCCTCGAAGATCAACGCGGCGCTTGGGGAGCGCCTCCAGAAGCGGGAAGCGGCAAAGGTCAACTCGCCGAGATTGGAAAACAGAGTGTTGAGGAGCCGCTGGGTCTGGGCCGGAGCCTTGGCTATCGTCTGCGTGGCTGTGGGACTGACGTTAACGCTTACCAGCCACAATCGGAATGAGGATCGCTCGACAGCGTATCCGAGCATGGCTTCGATCGAGCAATACCTGATCCAGAATCGCAATGCCGAGATCGCACTGGCGCGAAGCGCTGCCCCAGAAGCTATATCGAACAACGCAAAGATCCTGGTTTTCGGGTGGCAGGGCTATGAGACCGCCATCGAAGGAAAGAACGGTTTTGTTTGTATGGTGGAACGATCATGGATGTCCCCATTCAACTCCGCGGAGTTCTGGAACCCCAAGGTGCGTGTGCCGATGTGCTTCAATCCTGCTGCCGCGCGATCCATTCTGCCTCTCACGATCAATCGGACGGAGATGGTATTAGCCGGGATGTCGAAAGCTCAGATGATCGACGGCATCAAGGCCGGATTCGACAACAAAGAGTTACCGCTCCCGGAGCCGGGCGCGATGTGTTACATGATGTCGCGGGCAGGCTACCTTAATGACGCCCTCGGGCACTTCGTACCTCATCTGATGTTCTACTTTCCACTGACAGACAAATCCTCCTGGGGTGCGGATCTGCCCGACTCGCCGGTCACGCTGAATCCGCAGTTTCGGGATGGTCCGGAGCCCATCACCGAATTCGTGATTCCGGTTGGCAAATGGTCGGATGGAACGCCTGCACCGGTTATGTAGGAATGTCCGTATCGAAGGGGAATCAATGAACCGAAAGATGGTCACGACAATGACATCAGGAACTTTCGCGTTGATTGCCGTACTACGTGTGGCGCGGCTTGCGATATCAACTGTGGACGTAAGAGCTAGCTGCTGTGAATTGAGATCGTTGGCCTGATCAATATAAGTTCCGACGTTGGGGGGTGAGAACACGGTTGTTGGCTTTACTACGAGAAGGGAACGAACATGAAGCTTACGAGATTGATGAGGACGGCTTTTGCCGTCGCCCGGTCACGCAGTGTGGCAACTCAAGTCGAGGTACAGGAACCCAAGAAACGAGAGAGTATGCGCATTCTGAATGTCACTCTCACATTGATCATTGTGGGTTTGCTCATCGCACCCATAGCGTCACCTAAAGCTGCCGGGGCAGCAAAGCCTGCGCCTGGCGCGACCGCGGAAAGCGTGATGGCGGCGGAAGAGGAACTCACACGAGCGTTGCGGGATAACGATGCGGATGGCATTGCGCGCTGCCTGTCGGATGACTGGGCCGTTATTTCTGCCAGAGGCGGCGTAGGCGAAGGGAAGTCGATCTTCCCCGAAGGGATAAAGTCGGGTTTCTTGAAGCATACAGCATATGAGGTATCGGAACCCAGAGTGCGCCTCTACGGAAATGTCGCCTTGGTGACGACGAAGCTCCACAACGCAGGCACGTTTGGGGGCAAACCCTACGATGTGCTGGAGCGCCAGACCGATGTGTGGCTTTGGAAAGACGGGGGCTGGAAATGCGTTCTAACCCACGAGGCGTGGGAAGGCGCGGAAAAAGATCAGAAGGAACTTTCCCGCTGACTTGCGATTCGTGATGACGTGCACGCGCATAGACCCGAGACCGTCCACGTCGTCTATCAAGAGCGATGGAATGGCTCGCCATTTCTTGCCGGAAAAGGAAACGAACATGAATCTTACGACATGGATGAAGACGACTTTTGCCGACACCCGGTCAAGCAGTGCGGCAACTCGAGTCGAGGTTCAGGAACCCAGGGTGGTGGGGCCACCCTATCCCACCGAAACGGTAAAACATGCGCATCTATGATCGTTGGATTTTGAAACTTTTTGCGGTTTTTGTGGTGGCGGCATGCGCCGTCATCCAAGGCCAGTCAGCGCCAAGGCAGCGGATCGATCCAGGGAGGGCGACGCTAGGAGGCGGGTTCGTCTCCGGCACCGCGCAGGCGAACGGAACAACCCTGCACTATGTTCGCGGAGGGACTGGTTCCGCTGTCATTCTGCTGCACGGATTCCCCGAAGACTGGTACGCGTACCACCGCGTCATGCCGCTATTGGCGAAGCAGTTTACGGTCGTGGCAGTTGATCTGCGCGGCATAGGCGGTTCTGCGGCAACGGTGGACGGTTATGACGCCGCAAATATGGCGGAAGACGTTCATCAACTGGTGGAACACCTGCATTTGGAGCACGTTTACGTCGTCGGGCACGATATTGGTGGAATGGTGGCCTATGCTTTCGCCCGCCGGTATACGGAAACCTGCCGCGGCGTGATGTTGCTCGACGCACCGGTGCCGGGGCTTGGGCCGTGGGATGCAGTTAAAGCTAGTCCCATTATTTGGCATATCCATTTTCAGCAGACGCCGGACCTGCCTGAACAACTGATTGCCGGGCGGGAAGCTATTTACTTTCGCCATTTTCTCGACAGCGACACCTTTAGTGACGCGGATGTCGCCCGCTATGCCCGGGCTTATGCCGCTCCGGAACATCTGCGCGCTTTGTTGGAGATATACCGGGCTTTTCCCGCGAACGAAAAATTCAATGCAGCGCAGCGCAGCGCGATCAGCGTGCCTCTAGTGCTGGCTCCCGGGGAAAACTCGCCTTTTGAGAAACTCATGCCGAGCTTCGCCGAGGCTTTACGGGCTCATGGCTGCACAAACGTCAAGATCGAAGTCATCAAGAACAGCGTGCACTACGTTGTAGATGAGCAACCCGACGCTGTGGCTGAGCTCATCGAACGGTATGCCTCGTTATAACGACGATGGCCAGAGCGTTTGGGAAGAAGATTCTGTAGAAATTCCAGAGAAAGGTGAGGTGCGGGATGAACCTCCGCTTTCGTTGTGGGCTGCTAATCCTTCCATTGCTGGCCGCGTCTTTTGCATTGTCGCAAGACCGGTCCCTTCCGCAGGAAGAAACCGCGGTAGTCTTTGGTCAGAACATCCGCTACCTCGAAGCCGGTCAAGGACCGGCGGTAATCCTGTTGCACGGACTCGGTGGCGTCAAGGAAGCGTGGATGGGAAATTTCGGCGCACTTGCCGCCGGGTATCACGTCTATGCGATCGACCAGATTGGCTTTGGCCATTCCGACAAGCCACTCTTGGATTACAAAATAGCCACTTTTGTGGATTTTCTCTACGCATTCATGCAGACGCAAAACATTGGAAATGCCACACTGGTCGGGAACTCTTTTGGAGGCTGGATCGCGCTAGACTTTGCCATGCAGCACCCAAGCATGGTGGAAAAACTGGTGCTGGTGGATTCCGCGGGACTGGCCTGGCTGCGACCTATACCGGAGTTGAATCCTTCCTCCATGGCAGCAACGCGCACGCTTATAGAGTCTGTTTTCTATGACAAGAAAATGATTTCTGACGGTGCTGTGCTGTCGGTCTTTACCGACCGCATGCGCGACAACGATGGATATACGATCCAGCGTACAGTGGCGGGATTCGCCACACCCCAGTTTGAAGATGCGAAGCTGGCCTCCATTCATGTACCAACGTTGGTGATGTGGGGACGGCAGGATGAGCTGATCCCGTTGGCCAGCGGCGAGAAGCTTCGCGACGGCATCAGCGGGGCCAAGCTGGTGGTGTTTGAACAGTGCGGCCACGTCCCGATGATCGAAAAGTCGGCAGAATTCAACCGCGCGCTGCTGGAGTTTCTCGGCAAGTAACTGCGGCGAACGATACATGACTATTCCTGCACCACTCGCGCCGTGGTGGCATCTGCTGGTTCTCCGCCGGCCGCGGCCTGCGCCAGAATCAGCTTGCGCGCTTCCACGCGAATCTTGGGCAGATGTAATCCGAATTGGGAATGGCATTCTCACATTGATCATCGTGAGTCTGCTAATCGCTTAAATCTGCATCACAAGGATTCTTAGGAGAAAACCAAATGAAACGAAATACAGTCAAGATGATCGCGTTGGCATGCTTTGCGCTGGCCCTTGCCCTGGGCGTGGCCCGGCATGCGCAAGCACAGGACGCCAAGAATCCGTATCCCCCCAGCATGGCGCCCCTCGATCAATACCTCATGGACAGCAATGCCGAAATCGCCTTGGCGCGAAGCGCGGCTCCGCCATCCGTTGCCAAGGACGCCACGGTTATGGTCCTCGGAAGGGATGGCTATGAAACTGCGGTCGAAGGCACGAACGGCTTTGTCTGCAACGTAGACCGCTCGTGGATGGACCAATTCGAAAAAAGTCCCGAGTTTTGGAACCCTAAGAGGCGCGGTCCGGTTTGCTACAACCCTCAGGCTGCCAGGACGTTGCTGCCGATCACTTTGATTAGGACGAAATTGGCATTGGCTGGAAAATCGAAAGCTGAAATGAACGAGGGTATGAAGGCCGCGATTGAGAAAGGGGAACTGCCGGCCCTCGAGCCTGGCGCGATGGCCTACATGCTGTCGAAGCAAGGGTTCCTTAACAGCAGATGCGGGAACTGCTCTCCCCATCTCATGTTTTATGTTCCCGTGAAAGACGCTCACACTTGGGGTGCAGCCCCGCTTGGCAATGACGCCCCGATTCTGCTGGCTACACACTTTAATGGCGCTCCGGAGCCAGTCACCGAGTTCATTGTTCCGGTGTCTGCGTGGTCGGACGGAACGTCGGCGGACTCGGGCGATCATGCTCACTGACGTCGATCTCAACGCGGATTCAAGGCATGACGATGCGAAAAAGATCGGCGAAATCTTGCGGCGCCGATCCCGAGCGGTCAGCCAAGACGTTTACGTCTGGTGGAATAGGGATGGATGGTGACTGGAAACCATGCGCGTGTTGATCGTGGATGATAAGCCCCTGGCCCAAACGGCTCTGGCGAATGTCCTGTCGGCAAGGAGCGACGTGGAGCATTTCGATTCGGCCAACGATGCGATCGAAGCGCTCGAGAAATTGGCCACGGACTCTTACGATGTTTTGCTTCTCGACATCGATCTGGACCTGTCGGGCTCTCAACTCGTAGACCAGCTTCGGGAACGAAACCTTCCGTTGCCGGCGATCGTGTTTGCAACGACACACGTTGAACACGCGGTCGCAGCCTTCGAGAGGCACACCGTAGACTACGTGCTAAAGCCTTTCTCGAACGAGAGCATCAACGAAGCCTTGGACCGGGCCGCTCGGAGAGCAAAGGGCGAGCAAGCCGCAAGACTGATAGAAGCTTTGCCGCAGTTGCAGAAGCTGTCTTGTCCGGGTCGCCCGATGATCGCAATCAAGGCGAAAGGAAGGATTCTGTTCATCAATCCTGGAGATGTGGTCGCAGTTCAAGCTGAGGGCAATTATGTGTGGCTGCAGCGGGAATCGGACTCCTATCTCCTGCGCGAGTCAATCTCGAGGGTGGCAGAAAAGCTGAAGCCGTACGGATTCATTCGGATCCATCGATCTGCGCTCGTGAATACCACGTTCGTGGTAGAGATCAAGCCTTACTCGACGGGAAAGTGTGGTCTCCGCGTTAAAGGTGGGAAGGAATACGCAGTTACTAGTGCTTACAAGAAGAATCTCAAACCCCTCACAGAATTTCGGATCGGTAACGGTGCGTTCCTCGCGGAATAGCCGACGGCGACTATCGGCTCATGACTGCGATTTATCTTTGAATAGACAGGGATTTCCATTTAATGCGCATCGATCCAAAGAGACTCGCAGTTGAATACTATTTCGGCAATTTGCAGTATTGGAACTTCCTCGCATCGCCGCCTATGCTCTTGAACAGGGCTATGACGGACCCGCATTCCGACACCTTGCGGGAATGCTTAATCCGGTCGAAAGCGATGTGCGAACAGAAGAAATTGATCGTGCATTTCGAGAGATGACCGTGGATGCTCCGGTCAGGAAGGAGAACGCTCGATTGTTTCTGGCCACCGAGTCTGCACAAAAGGCCCTGAACGGCCAGTCCAATGTGTTCGACGAAGCTACGTATATCCGCATCAGCTTGTGTGAACTTTCCGATCCACCAAACACACTGAACTCCCCCTTGCGCCGCCACGTAAACACTGCGAGGAGCTTCAAAACGACTACAACGCTCGGAGGTCCTGAATGCCGGAAAATATTTCTGGCTTCCGGCCCAGGGGACAGTGTTTTTCTCTTGACATACCCTCTCATAGGACCTTCTGACGCTAATCGGAAGAGGCAGAAACATGTCTTAACACAACAGTGCAGCCGATCTGGCGGTGGGCGACTCTTACTGTGATTCCTCGCTCTGAGGTATGGTTATGTAACCAACCATGAAGGAGGTCTCAATGACAGGTCGATGCCTCTCTTTCCGTGCCCTCGCCACACTCCTGTTCACCTGTACCAGTCTGGTGCTGGCGTTACATGCCCAACGCATTGTAGACCTAACCGCTGCCGATGGCACCAAACTGAAAGCAACTTATTTTGGTGCTGCCAAGTCTGGTCCCGGCGTCCTACTGCTGCATCAATGCAACAGACAGCGGAAAGTTTGGGACGGCTTGGCCCAGCAGCTCGCGGCAGCGGGCATCAACGTTCTCACACTTGATTACCGTGGTTTTGGTGAGAGTGGTGGAGAGCCGTTTGATAAGCTGCCGCCAGAACGGATGGCGCAGATTCGAGCTGAAAAGTGGCCGGGCGATTTCGACACCGCCTTCCAGTACCTTGCGTCCCAGCCCGGTGTTACACGTAACATGATCGGCGTGGGCGGCGCGAGTTGCGGGGTAAATAATTCCGTTCAGACAGCGCGTCGCCATCCAGAAGTGAAATCTTTGGTGTTGCTCTCCGGGAATACAGACCTAAATGGCCGCGAGTTCCTGCGCTACTCGGCAACCGTGCCCGTATTTTTCTCCGTCGCCGATGACGATGAATTCCCACCAACCGTACTAGCAATTGAGTGGCTGTACAGCCTTACCTCAAACGCGAGAAAGAGGCTCGTTCATTACGCCACAGGTGGACACGGGGCAGATATGTTTGCAGTGCATCCAGAGTTGCCGGGAATGATCGCGGACTGGTATGTGAGTACGCTGATTAAGACGCCCGGACGAGGACCCGATACCAAGGACGCTCCCCCGATCGCCCCGGAAGTTCACATCCTTGATGAGATTGACCAGCCCGGTGGCGCGGCCAAAGTTGGACAGCTTCTCGAAGAAGCCCGCAAACGTGATCCCAAAGCCACGCTGTTTTCAGAAGCCATGGTGAACTTCGTTGGATACGATCACGTTCAGTCCGGTGATACCAAGGGCGCAGTTGAAATCATGAAGCTCAACGTCGCTGCCTATCCGAATTCACCCAATGTTTACGATAGTCTTTCCGATGCTTATCTTGCGGACGGCCAGAAGGAACTAGCACGCCAGAACGCCAAAAGAGTGCTGGAATTCTTGCCCTCCGACACGACTGACAACGAGCAGCGCCGTAATGGAATTCGGGCCAGTGCCGAACAAAAACTGAAACAACTGGGGGATGCAAAACAGTAGTTCGGACCCTCGTGGGGATTGCATGTCAACGCAACTCTTCTCGGCCTAAGTTGGATATTGGAGGTTTCTCATGCCAAAACTGAAACCGAGCGCCACAGAGCCGCGAACTGAACGACCGCGCATACCGGGCTACGGCATCAGCAAGAGCAAAACCGGAATGTTGCCTTGGAAATGGGCAGTGAGGATGCTCACCGAGTCTCGCGAATACTGGATGGTCACAGTACGCCCCGATGGTCGGCCCCACGCCATGATTATTTGGGGGCTGTGGTTCGACGGTGCATTCTGGTTCGGTACAGGCAACAAGACCCAAAAGGCACGCAACTTGGCAAAGAATCCAAACTGTATTGTGGGTACTCAAAATGCTGCCGAGGCGGTGATCCTAGAGGGGGTGGCGGAGTTGGTCACAAACGCAGACATACGGCGGCAGTTGGAACCAGCATCGCACCGCAAGTATGGGATGAGCGGAGGCGACAGTTCTGAACCCCTCTATCGTGTGCGACCGCGACGCGCTTTCGGTCTTGTGGAGCAGACTTTCCCGAAAACCGCTACGCGCTGGACATTCGATTGAAAAGGTCAATCGCTGCGAATTGTCCCGTTGATGCGGTCTCTTGTGAGCATTATAATTTGAGCGCGTGCTTAAGCTGAGAGACAGGAGGCTTCATGAAGACTCCGCTCTGTGAGCTCGTCATCGTGGTCCTGCTGCTGAGTGCTCTGCAAGCAGTCACACAGCAAACGCCTTCACCGTCAAAACGGTCCCCGACTCGATCAACTATATGTGGAAGATGGTGGAGAGCGACTTTACCTCGCTTGCCGAAGCCATGCCAGAAGATAAGTGGAGCTTCAGGCCAATGCAAGGCGCGTTCACCGATGTACGCACTTTCGCCGAGCAAGTGAAGCATGTGGCGTGCGCCAACGAAGCATGGGCGAAGAAGTTGCGCGGGGAGGCACCGCCAGACCACTGCGACACCGGAGGGCCAAGTCCGGCAAGGACGAAAGCTGAGATTCTAGCTTATCTGCGCGAGTCATTCGTCATGATGGACGCTGAGATCGCAAAGAGCAAGCTGGATCATCTAATGGCTCCCATGAAAGGCCCATACGCAGGCGACAATCGGCTTGAAGTGCTGAACTCGGCGTTGTGGCACATTTCAGATCACTACGGCCAACTCGTCGAATACCTCCGAATGAACGGTATTCCTCAACGAGTCTTCAAGCAGATGCCGCACGGTTTCAGACTTAACTCGAACTTCCTATTCCCGTCTGCTCTTGCAATTTAAATTTGTCCCCCTTCGCGAAGAGACTTTGGAGAGTATCTCTCTCAACTACTGCGGCACAGCAGCTTGCGTCTTCGGGGATCGGACATCGAATCCATCGAGTGTGAACTGTCCCAAGAAGCGCACTGTACCAACCGCGTCGAAGGAAATCGGCACCCACATACTGCCAAGCGGTCCAAGTTGCAGGGTGATGTAAATGCCCTTAACCCATAAAGAAGGACTCTTAGCGGGGATACCCTCAATTCGCCTTATATGAAAGGTGCTCGCTTCTACCCAAATCTGCCCCCGCAAGAAGTATTTATTTTTCCGCTTGGGAACGATTCCCAAAACGTACTCAGGGATGACGCCGATGTCGTCTTGCCTAAGAAAGACGAAGTCGTAGTTCGCTCGACTGATCTCGCTGCCACGCCCTTTCTTTGCCGAGCCAGTTTCTAGGTCTAAAAGATATCGAACTATTTGTTCGCCCCTTGAGCTTCCTCGTGTCTGCGTAATCTTGTATCTGACCGTGTCGGGAGGAACAAAATCTACCTGCGCCGTAACCTCAGAGGCGGGTCGCGTCTCGGCACCATGGAACATTTTGTATTCTCGCGTTACGTCATACGTTCGAGACTGGGCGGCATCCCCGTGCTCGACATCTTCCATTCGTTGCAGGATCAGGTTCAGATTGGGAGATTTGGCTACGGTCGTAGACAAAGGCACCTGCGCCGAGCCTATGGTTGCCACGAGAACGAGGACTGGTAGCCAGACTAACGTAGCTGCATAGTTTGTTCCTACTTCTCGTCTCAAAGCCTTCGACTGAGCCCCCTTTCATCTCTTAGACGCTTTACAGAGGGTTTTCGTGGCTGTCACAGTCGTCATTGTGCGTGGCGCAGACTTGATCTCGGTTGGGGCTGACTTCGGGTCCAGTGTGCGAGCGTTCGTGGGAGACAACTGAAATTCTTCTCTGAGCGCATCCGAGCAGTATTGACCAGACTTTGGAACGAGATGAGCAGAAAGTCGTGCTAGCGGGATTCTGCGAATGTGAATCTCGCGCCAAAGGAGAACGACGTGCACCGTGGATACCGATGTCTCCGTTCACTTCTTCTGACTGCTGCCCTTGCTACACCTGTTGCGATGATGGCCTCTGCCAGCCCGCAAGATGATAAGAACCATGAAAATAGACAAGGCGAGAACGACAAGCGTTACTATGACAAAGGCCACAAGGACTATCACAACTGGGACGCCAATGAAGATCGTTCGTACCAGCGGTATCAGACCGAGCACCACGAAAAGCGGGCTTTTGTTCAGTTGAGTTCCCGGCAACAGACCGTCTACTGGAATTGGCGTCATAGTAATCCAGATAGCAAATAACGAAACCTCCGTGCTGCATTTGTGATCGTCGGCACCTGGATGTCAGAGCTACAGCCTCCACTAGAAGCTACAGCGGGAAGGCAACGACCTGTCGAAAGCGCTCCGACAACGTACCCGCGATCGAAAGATCACCATCGAAACCGCGAGGTAACGATGCATCCTGCCAGCATCGAGGCGGAGAGGGCCCAGGGTTGATAGCACGGTGAGCATATGCAAATTCTCGAAAGCGTCGTCAATAACAGGAAGCGGAAGATGCTTATAGGCTTCTCTTGCAGTGGGTACGGAGGTTCCCCTCTAATCCGTCATGGGCGAACAACACTGCCGGCGTACAGAGAGCACCTACTCTATTGTGTCATTTCCAGGGAACAAGGTAAGCCCGTATCGCTCCCCGCAAGGGGAAGATCAACCGTAAGGTGGATCGATGGCGGTGTGGGTATCGGAATTGCGAGAAAGCGAACGCTGCCCTGTAATCGGGCAGATAGACTGCGACCTGTAAAGCTGTTGATTGTGATTGTCCGTCGGGAGAAGTTCTCTTCCGTCCGGACCTCGTCTCCCATGACGAGTACCCCAGGAGTCATAGCGGGAAGGCAACGACCTGTTATGTAGCACTCTGACAATGAATCCCGCAACCGAAAGGTTGGCACTGGAACCGTGAGGCAACGGTGCATCTGGGAGCATCGATCCGGATCGGGGCTAGGGTTGGTAGCACGGTGAGCAGATGCAAACTCTCGCAAGCGTCGTTACCCGAAGGGAGCGGAAGATGCTCGGCGCTCTTTTTGCAGTGGGTACGGAGGGTTCTATCTCCTCCGTCATGGGCAATACAACACTGCCGGCGTACAGAGGGCACCTAAACTACCTGACATGTCCAATCAGCGGAACAGAGTAAACCCGTATCGTTCCCCACAAACGTGGGGTAGAAAGCCGTGAGGTGGACAATGGCGATGTGGGTATGGGAGCGCGAAAGGAAGCGAAGAAGCGGAACGAGGAGCTACAGCATGAACAATCCCTGGAAAGAGAACGCAGCCGAATGGCTACACACATTCACGATACGGTCTCACAAAGCTTGACTGCGATCACTCTTCAGCTGCAGGCCGCTGAGCGAGAGCTCCATCAAAACTCCGATAGTGCCGGAATCTACTTGCAACGCGCAATCAGCGTGGCCCGCGACTCTCTGGCCGACCTTCGGCGCTGCATATGGACTTTGTCCCATGAATCGCTGGAAGGGGAAGACCTGGCCGAGGCCTTAGCGTTTCTTGCAGACCGGCTTTTTACGTCGACTCCCGTCGCATTGAAGTTGTCTCTTCAACGGGAGACCGCTGCCCTGCCACGGGAAATTCGCCATGAGATTCTGTGGATCAGCAAGGAGGCTCTAGCTAACGTCCTTAAGCATGCCCAGGCAACCAAAGTTCACATCGAATTGCTTTGTGGAAAGAAAGAAGTGCAACTGCGGGTTGACGACAATGGTCAGGGGTTCGGGCCGATCCGGCCATTGCACAATGGCAGCTTTGGTCTGATCAGTATGCGAAAACGGGCGGAGCGATTAGGAGGCAGCATCGCGGTTGTCAGTCATCCCGGGAGAGGCACCCACGTCGTTGCCATCGTTCCCTGCCCTCTTCATTGACGGTCTGGGCCCGTGAATGCTCCCGATATCGAGTACGTCGGACGCCTCGACGAAAGTTCTTAGGCGAAAGTTGTATAAGCACATGGCACACTGGCGCGATCGGTTGCTACTTTTATTTGCGCAATTCTACTTCATCCTCGCGATGGATTGTGGCAGTTGTTCAATATCGCTAGGATTGCTCTTTCCAAAACTGAGATGGGAGGCATTCACACCATGTCATTGCGAGATTTAGCCACGCGCACTAACGGTAGCCTGGAGTGGGCCTGGGCGGCGACCTATGAACAAATCGAACGGGAAGCATATGGAGGTAGCTTTGTGAACACGCACAATCTGAGACTCGTCGGTAACATAAGCGACATTTCTCGGCCTGGGCTTTATGAGGATTATCAGGAACGGGTGACCGTCTCGGTTGAGGGAGCGGAACCGTTGTACGCGGAACTCCGCCTGCCTAATCGCGCGGGATGGGTCGTGGGGCAGAAAGTTCTCGTCGTGATTATTCCAGCTCCGCCCGAAGGCGGCGGCGCGCACTGAGCCAGGGATGCTATTTCTGTGCTTGGATTCATCGCTCCTGCTCGCGGTACACCGCGACCTAATGCGGGCATTCAAATGAATGATGGATACGCAGTCGAGGAACGCGAAAAACAAATCGCCATTTTGCGCGATCTGCGGAAACAGAGAAGACGCGAAAGGCAAGGCCTTCCACCGAAATCTTTACTTGAGTCTGCGCAAGAAGGCTCCTCTCTCTCGCTCGAGGACTTAAAGCAACTCGCCGAAACCCGGTACCAAAACCCAGTCGTCAGCTTTTATATGCAGCTAAATGCATTGAAAGTAGCGCCTCAGAAGAAGGCCTCCGTCCGATTCTTTCGTTCGCTGAAAAGCCGAGTGACCGAGCAACGCAAAGATCTCATCGATACCCTTACTCAACCTCAAAGGGAGTTGCTGACCTACGACTTAAAAGAGATAGAAGTTTTTCTTGAGAAGTACTTAACTCGGCGGAACATTCATTCCGTAATCATTTTCAAGTCTGGCGAAGAATTAAACCGGGTCGTTGCTCTTCCCGTGCGTACGGCTGATGATTTAGTAATCGACCCTGATCCCTACGTCTTGCCTCTGGAAGCGATTCTCGAAGAGCATGAACGAGTATTGTTGATCGAGATTACAAAGGATGAGAGCCGCTTTCTCGTCTATCACCTTGGATATCACGAGGAGGGGGATCGGATCAGCTCTTTCGTTCCCACCGACCGAGTCGATGCGTCGATTCCAGGTCACGTCCAGCGCCATCGTCTGACTCATTTGCAATGGCATCTAAAGGCGACAGCTCAGCGGGCGTACCACTTGTTCAATGAGAGATCTTGCAGGGTGCTCATCTTGATGGCAGAGGAGAGAGTGTGTCATATGTTCGAAAGCTTTCTCCACGAGAGTCTCAGAGAAAGAATCATCCAACGTATTTACGGTTCCCCAGTCGCCGATCCTCGCAATCGGAACGATCTCATCGAGCGGGCGCTTCATGATCACAAGGCGGCCCACGAAGTAGGCGCCATCTATGAACTCAGCGAACACAAGCCCGTTGAAGAAGTCGAATCCGGGTTGGTCAATGTGATCAAGGCTTGCAATTTATTCTTGATTCGCAGTTTGGTGCTCAGCGAGGCCCTTCATCGAAAAGGGTTTGTCTGTAAAGAACATCACTACCTTTCGCTGGGGGACGAGGCCAAATGTCCCTTCTGCAACTTGCCACTGCTTCCGGTTGAGAACGTGGCCGACGAGATCATCGAGATTGCTCGATTACACGGTGTGGACCTCACTGTAGTCGAATACAGGCAGGATCTACTGGCAAAGTATCAGGGCGTCGCCGCCTTGTTATACGCTCCTCTCGGCGAAGCTTAAATTATTTACAGGCGCTTTGATTGCTCTCCCTGAGCGTCGCCATTAGCATCGCCTTCAGGATTGTGCGCAACCAGGACCATGGCGGGACGTAGCAGACGGTCCTTCAGTTTGTAACCGCGCCGCACATCTTTCAACACCTGGTTGTCCTGCGTGACCGTAGTGTTCACGACCTCAACGGCCTGGTGCAGGCGCGGGTCGAAAGGCTCGCCATCCGCTGGAATCGCGCGAAGGCCAAGATTGCTCAGCGAGTCTTGCAGTTGTTTTCGGATTAAGCTAATTCCCGAACGGAACTCTTCCACGTTCTGATAAGGCGACTGTATTGCCCAGTCGAAACCGTCGAGAATAGGCAGCAGAGACTTGATCGCGTCCGCCAGCGCCAGCTCCTTGAATTCATCTTGTTCTTTGTTCAATCGCTTGCGGGTGTTTTCGAACTCTGCCTGGGTGCGGGCTAAACGGTCGAGCAGTTCGTCGCGCTCCGGCTTTTGTTTTTTCCCAAGCTGCGAACGAATCCCCGGAATGTGCCACCGTCTGTTCTTCCTGCGCTTGGCCTGAAGCAGCTTCTGGACGTGGGTTTTCGGCCAGGCCCGATGGTTCGGTGTGCGATCCGGCGCCAGTGTTGGCCATGACTTCCCCAATCAGCCGCCTCAAGCCGCGTGCCTAAGCTGGCTGGGAACCGGCAGGCTGTGGACCGCAAACGCAAACATCACATAGGCCCATCCGCGCAAGACCAAAGAAATCCCTACGGCTATTCCCAGAAACCAAAAGCCGGACCAGGGCCACTCCGCCCAAAGTAAAATACCCAACAGAAGCGTGACCGCTCCGTCGAATGCGGCCCAGCCCCAGTTGGGAAATTTCAGCCGGAAGGCCGCGACCAGGCGAAAAATACCGATGACGGAAAAGAACGAGGCAAACAGCAATGTCCAGGCCAGCGCCCCGGCCACAGGGTGCGTAACCACGAGTAGGCCAATCAGTATTCCTAGAATTCCTGCCACTGCGTGCAAGAAGATTCCACCCCACTTCCTCATCCGAAACGCTTGAATCGCTTCCACCACTCCACTCACCACGAGCAACCAGCCCAATACCAACACGGTTCCTATTGTGGCCGCCGGTGCGATAAAAAACGCCACCGTGCCCAGGATCAGCATGATGATTCCCAGCGTTAGAAACCATGCCCATTTGTGGCGGAGATTCTCAAATTCTAGAAGCAAAGGAGCCGTACCCATAAATCCCTCGCGATGATTACCGGCTTACTTGCCGGAAATGGAGATGGGGGACGGTAGAACGATTCTCACTCGCTGAGAAAACTGTCCCCCCACTCGGCTCGCTTGTTCTGGCTCTCGTTCCCAGGTCAAACGCACAAAGTGCATCCCTTAATTTCAAATGCTATTGAAGCGCACACCTTTCCGACAATTCATCGTGAGAATGAATGGCGCTTCCTAGAGGACGGCTATAAGTCAGCCCATCCCGAGTGACATATCGTTGTACGACTTTCGCGGTATGGACAACTTTGCGCGATGCAATAGCATCGGAGAAGCTTGTCATCTATGTCTGAGTTCGTACTGCTTAACACAGTACAATTAGAGAGAAGCCCGTCGGGGGAAATATGCCGGTGATTCGAGCCTGCAAAGTTTGCGGACGCATGAACCGCATTCCGGCGGCGCACCTCGCCGATACTGGACGGTGCGGCGCCTGCAAGGCTCCGTTGCCGCCTGTGGACGATCCGTTGGAAGTCGATCCTCAGGTGTTCGATGAAATCATTCAAACTGCTCGCGTGCCGGTGCTGGTGGATTTCTGGGCTGCATGGTGTGGGCCGTGCAAAATGGCAGCGCCCGAAGTTGCCCGTACGGCCGCTGATATGGCGGGACGGGCTATAGTCGTCAAGCTCGATATCGAACGTTATCCGGAAGTTGCATCCCGATTTAACGTGCAAGGCATTCCAAACTTCGTCGTCTTCAACGCCGGTCATCCCGTGACGCAGCAGGCGGGAGTGGTCGGCCACGAACAGATGGAGGCCTGGTTGAAATCTGCAATTTCTGCATCTACAGCATAATTTAGGAGTCGACCGAGCTTGCTTCTACTCCCAAAGTAGTACAAATTCTTGCGACGCAAGGCGAATCCTACCCTAGACTCCCCATCTGAACCTCTGTTCATTCCCCCGAAGAATTGTTACGGGGCGCAGCGGCCGATAGCATCGGGTTTTGTGGGTTAGCTCGTTGCCAGTGCTACGGGCAGGGGTCGCCGGCCGGAGCACGGAGAATTGATGAGCGCTGAAAGAGTGCGAACGAGCGACACAAGGAGGGTCGACATTGGCAAGGTCGATGTCCTGTATTTATTTGCGCGCTCACTGCAATGGCGTAAAGGCAGCGATGATGATGCCGGTTGTGAATTGCTATGTGCGCTTTCGTCGTCAGATCCCGGCACTAGCATGGCCGCCGAAGTGCTCTTATGTGATGCGCGTGAATGATTCCCTTTGCTCCACCAAACCCCGGCAAAGGCTAAGCCGAGGCGCTCGATGACGAAAGCCAAGTACAGTTATCAATTCGCGATGGCGATCTTGCAGCTGTTGCTTACCATCGCCCAGCCGACGCAAGCCAACCAGCAATCCGCCGATCAGGACAATACCAACAAAGCGGCGGAACAGATCCATGTCCCGAATCGTGCGCCGAATCCGCTATTCAAAGGCGAACAAGGCAAGCAGAAAACAGAAATTCACTTCGATCCCGCAACCGGCTTGGTAACGCTGAAGCTCCTGGTTCAGGATCCAAATGGTTATTTCATTCCTAACATCCGGCGTGAAAACCTCGCTGTCTATGAAAACGGACTTCGCCAGCAAATTGCGACGGTCGACGTCGAGCACCCTCCCGTCTCCCTCGAATTACTGATGGAATTTGGTGGCCGTTCACCGGGATTAAATCGGTATCTTGGCGAGGAAGTCTCAAATGCCGGCCATCAACTTGTAGAGGTACTGGAGCATCAGGACAAACTTGCAGTCTGGAAATATAACGATAAAGTCGAGAAGCTCGCAGATTTTTCGCGACCTCACGATACGGTCGAGAGCCTGTTTTATTCGCTGGGTACGCCCGAAGTTTCGGAAACGAATCTATATGACGCCCTGATTTTTACTCTCGATCAGATGCGAGCAGTGACCGGACGCAAAGCTCTCGTACTGATTTCCTCTGGCATTGATACATTCAGCAAGGCTACTTACCAGGATGCGGTGAAGGCGGCTGCAGAATCCGATTCTTCAATTTATGTGATCAGCCTGGCACGAAGCCTGCGAAGTGCCGTGGAACTCCACGATCTCTCGGCTTCGGTAGGACGAATCGATTGGGAGAAGGCTGACAAAGACCTTCAGAATATAGCCATGGTTTCCGGTGGCCGCGCCTACTCTCCACAAAACACGATTGATCTTTCCGCAGTTTACGACGACGTAATGGAAAATCTTAAGACGAGGTACGTGATTACCTATCGGCCGTCCACCAAAGACAGAGCATCATCTCGCACGGTGCGCGTCGAGTTAGTCAATCCCAGAACAGGCGCGCCTCTGCAGATTGTCGACGCAAATGGCAGACCGGTTCACGCAAGCGTGATTTTGCAGAGCCGCTATCTGCCAAACGCTGCTTCAAGCAAATGATCCCCGGAGCGCCACGTTCCCTCTCCAGATCGTTGACCTCCAGATCGCTACTTACGGCGAAAGTCGTAATTCCCGTTTGTCCTTATGAAGAATTGTTTTGGCCGCGGCCCGTGACTTAGCCTTGGGCCAGCAGGAATTGACTCGCTTAAGCGAGCCCATCGAAGGAGTGCATTATGAAAAAGCTGATGGTAGCGTTCTTAGCTTTCACACCAGCCCTATGGGGTATGGCTGGCGGCCAGTCTGCGCAACAGAGCGGCAGCCAGCAAGACCAAAACTCCCCGAGTCAAAGCAACACGAGTTCCAATCAGAACATGTCTGGAAGCGTAAGTTCTAACGGCAAAACTTTCACAAACGACAAGGACAACAAGAGCTATAAAGTGGATAACCCGGCTTCCCTGAAAGGCCACGAAGGTCAACACGTGGTGGTTATCGTACACGTTGATCCCGACACCGGAGTTATTCACGTAATGCAGGTTGCGGTTCCCGATCAGCAGTGAGGTTCGTTCGGTTCGAGCGTATAGGTTGGATTCGGCAACAACCTCGTATACACGGGCTGCGTTGGGCGGTCAACGTTCGGCATCTTTGGATCTTTACTCAGAGGCCGAGCGCAAAGCCCATCTGGCGTCGGCTGCGTCGGCAGCAATTGTTTTCTTTCCGCCGGCGCCCGGAATCGAGGTCGGCGGTGTGATCCGCTTTGGATTCTTCGTGACCATCGGGGACTTCTTTCGCTCGTGGGGCTGGGGATATTGCCGCTTTGATTGGGGCTCGCACGTGGTGATCATCAACAACGCACCCTGGCAGCGGACCTGGATCAACCGGCACGAGTATGTTCATCCCTACGGGGTCCGGCGATACGGGGTGGGAGAGCGGCTTCCCGAACGGCACGTGCTACACGAGCGCACTGAGCGTGAGCGCACGGCGGCGCGGGAAGGACGCCCCCGCGTGGAAGAACACCGCGATCACCGCTCGCGCTAACTTGCTTTCAGGGCAGAGAGTGCTGGAGGACGCTCTGAAACAGGCTACCGAGACGGCAAAGAAGGGAAAAGAAGGGGTTTGGAGCGCGGACACTTATGTCTGCGCTCCCCTTCACAGCGATACCAATTCGTATTTCGATTTCAAACTTGAGTCTGATATGGTCGAGGACAGATTACGCCACCACTTTGACTACTATCTGGGCAAGACCGAGATAGTCATCTACTCCGTTCTCGCAGTGTTGCTGGCTGTCACGGCCTTTGTGACCATCGCAACCGCGGGCCAAATACTGTGGATCGGTCTCAGTCATTGGACGGTTGCAGCCCAGACTCTGAGGGTATTGAACCAACTCCTCATTGTGCTGATGCTGGTGGAGATTCTGCATACAGTACGTATCTCCATTCGCTCCCATGTTCTGGTTACAGAACCCTTTCTGATCGTCGGACTGATTGCCTCAATTCGCCGCGTTTTGGTGATTACCCTGGAAGCAGCCACGCTCACGAAAGAAGGTGCATGGGCGACCGAAGGCTCAAGCGCCATTTTCCACTCTTCGATGATTGAACTTGGTTTGTTGGGTCTGCTGATCCTTGTACTGGTAGTTTCCATTACACTTCTGCGTCGCTACGCTCCCGCATCGAAAGACTTGTCGGAACTCTGAAGTCCGACTCTTCTTCCCCCAAGGATGCGTAAGGATGCCCCTATTTACAGCCAAGTGCGACGATTCTGTCCGGATCGCCCTCAATCCGTGCGGAATGCCCACAACGCGGCTGCAAGAGCTAATAGGTGTGTTCGGTGAGTGCCAATCTCAGCTCGCGAGATCGTCGTGGCCGTTCATGGAAGCAACCGCGTACACGCTAGGCCCAGCTATCTAAGGTAGGTCTTCACCATATCGATAACCTCATCGGCCGCGAGCGTCTGCTCCGAATTCGGTTTTCGCTTCGGGTCAAGCACATGGTGCCGGATGTGGCCTTCCAGTAGCTCAGTCATCAGGCTGTTGACTGCACCTCTTGCTGCACTGATGATCTGTAACACCTCAGAGCAATCGCGTCCCTCATCGAGAATCCGCTCAAGAGCCTCAAACTGCCCGCGGATGCGCTTGCTACGCAGAATTAGCTTCTGTTTGTTCTTGATCGTATGACTCATTCGCGACCGAATGATATCATGCCGACGCTTGCACTATACCTATGGGGGTATGTATCATAAAGCCATTCTTTGACGCGAGTTCATCCATGTGGCAGCGAATGGCCTTCGTCGTAACCGTTGTGCTTCTGGGATTTAGTGGAGGCGTTCTTGCCCTTTTTATTCGTGGCATGCACGCTGAACGGGGCGCGGTAGCAGGTTTCTGTTTTGTTTCTGCGCTGGCTGTCGTGCAGGCTTGGATGGTTGCCTCCGAGATCGCCAAGGCCCGCAGGGTGTACGGCAACATTCGAAATGCATGTTATAGAGGAGCTCAAGCGAAATTTCGAGTTGTTTCCCTCGTTGGACTCTGTGCAATCCTGGGGGTCCTTCCCCTGGCATTGATTGGGGCAAATTCGGGGGCACAAGGCCGATTCGCCACTGTCATGTTAGGTGGTACGGTGTTTTCCACTATCGCAGCGTTGACCGTGCTGCCTGTCCTCATTGCGCGGATCGCAGAATGAGATCGGTTTATTGCTCCCGGTGGGTTCTAGTGGCGCTGCTCTTGAGGGCACGGGTTGTGCTAGGTGGCCATGAAGTGATCGAAAGGGTCGAGTCTCATCTGGAATGGCGTTTTCGTACTACGGAGGGAATGTCGCTATGCGTTCTTCGCCCATCATCGAGAAGTCCCCAGCCAACTCTCCGTATCCCAGCGAGACGCGGAATTCCCCAGAACTGAAGGATCCTGACCTCGGCGCCGAACACGAAGAACACGGTCACGGGGTGGAGTGGGCTGAACTCGCCCGCATTGCCTTTGTCGCCTTGGCTGCGGCTGCAGTCTGGTTTCGGCTGTGGGAGCCGTTCCCGCACATCAGTGTAATCGGCATCGCGGCTACCCTGATTGGCGGATATCCCATTTTCAAGGAAGCGTTCGAGAACATCGTTGAACGAAAGATGACGATGGAACTCTCGATGACCATCGCCCTTCTTTCGGCCTTGGCGATTGGAGAGTTCTTCACCGCTTTGGTCATCACTGGCTTCGTCCTGGCCGCCGAGGTCTTGGAGGGTCTCACAGTTGGCAGAGGCCGGCGAGCTATTCAGAGTCTTCTCGATTTTCTCCCCAGAAATGTGGCAGTGCGCCGCAACGATAAGGTGGTGGAAGTTCCGTCCGACCAGGTTCAAGTTGGCGACAGGGTCGTCGTGAAACCGGGTGGGCACATCCCGGTCGATGGCGTTGTGCTCGGCGGCCGCTCGTTTGTGGAACAAGCGGCAATCACCGGCGAAGCCATGCCGGTTGAGAAAGCGTCCGGAGATGCGGTCTATGCCGGCACTATCAATCAATCGGGGGCTCTGGAAATCGGTGCCCAAAAACTCGGGCGCGACACCACGTTCGGCAGGATCATTGAAGCCGTCGAACGAGCCGAGAAGTCACGGGCACCCATTCAGAAAACTGCCGATCGGCTGGCGGGTTACCTTGTGTATTTTGCCCTAGGGGCAGCGGTTCTGACCTTCATTATCACTCACAATGTCAGGTCCACCATTTCGGTCGTAATCGTTGCCGGAGCATGCGGCATCGCGGCTGGAACTCCTCTTGCAATCCTGGGAGCAATAGGCCGAGCGGCGCATCAGGGAGCCGTCATAAAAGGGGGCCTCTACCTGGAAGCGCTGGCTGCCGTGGACACGGTGCTTTTGGACAAGACTGGCACGCTAACTTTCGGTACACCGCAAATCCGGGAAGTCATTTCAGCTAATGGCTTCGCCGGGCAACAAATCATAGCCGCCGCCAGTATTGCGGAGCGCAAGTCCGAACATCCTCTCGCCAAGGCGGTTCTTGCGCGGGCAATGGAGCTCGCCATTCCTCTTGAGGAGCCCAATGAATTCTCCTACACGCCCGGAAGAGGAGTCAGGGTGAGTTATCAAGGCGAGGAGATCCTGGTGGGTAGTCTGGCGCTCCTAGTGGAACATGGCATGACGAGGGGGTTGCCCCCATATGGTAACGGCGCCGGCGGGGCGTCGGAAGTCTATGTCGCTCGCGCGGGGCAAGTTCTGGGAAGCATCCGAATTGCGGATGTGTTGCGGCCGGAAGCCAAGAATGCGGTTGCGGCGATGCGACAGATGGGTTTGAGAACTGTCCTGCTGAGCGGAGATACGCAAGCTGCGACTTCATCGGTTGGCCGCGATCTCGGAGTAGATGAAGCGGTGGGAGGACTTCTGCCGGAGCAGAAAGCAAAGTGGGTGACTGAGCTGCGTAGCAAAGGGCGGAATGTCGCGATGGTCGGTGACGGAATCAACGACGCTCCAGCCCTGGTAGAGGCCAATGTCGGCATCGCCATGGGATCGGGAACTGACGTTGCTCGTGAGAGCGCGGACGTGATCTTGATCGGAAGCGATCTCTCGAAATTAGTCGAAACTTTGCGCCTTGCTCGACGTTGCCGCGGGATTATCATGCAGAATTTTGTGGGCACGCTGGTCGTGGACAGCATAGGAGTGGGAATGGCAGCCCTTGGCTTCCTGAATCCGCTACTGGCCGCATTTATTCACGTGACCTCAGAGTTGGCATTCATCCTCAATTCCACGAGATTGTTGCCTCGTGGTGCTGAATCCGGGCGATGAGTCGGGGTTGGGGCGAACTTGAGTTGTGAGTATGCATTTTGCCCGTGTGATCCAGAATCGGAAAGTCAGAGCTTGCGCAATCCTAGTCGCCCTCTCGATCTTGGTGATTTTGATTGCGGCAGTTTTCTTGCAGTCTCGCAGATCACCAAAACCGTTTGAAATGGACGACCTGTATGGCCGGTTGGATTAAGTGGCTTCCAGAAGTGGGAACGGGTCACACGCTGTGACCGAGGATCGAGATTGTCCATTGAAAACGAAGCGCCTCGTGGTCGGACAGATCACGATCTGTCGAGGCTGCTGTTGCGGTAATGTCGAGCGTGGGCTGCCCGAAGTTCCTGTTGAATGGTTGAAGAGTGAATGGCGGAAACGGGGACTGTTGAAGCGAGTCCAGCTAACCATTAGCGGTTGTGTTGGGCGCGCCATGTGAAACGTAGTCGTGATTACAACCTCGTCGGGCACGGAGTGGCTGGACAATATTGTTGAGTTCGGCCAATACCGAAGCCTGCTTGAGTGGGCTGTCCGGTGTCGGGATGCAGGCGAGATGTTAGCCCTGCCGCGACTTCGACTGCTCCGTGCCGCTAACGACGACTTTGCCATCAATCATCCGCCAGCCGGAGCGTGCGCGTGTGGGTTTTGCAGGACTTAGCTGACGTGATTCAAAAGGGCTCCGCCAGAAGCCTCGCAACCAACTGAGGAATAAGCATCGAGATTTCGCCCTTCGGGTGGTCAAGCGGGTAAAGGTTCGAATCAGTGTGCGCCGGGGAGAACTTTTTCTTACTCTGGTGCCTCCGAGCGCAAGAAGTTTCTCTATTCAAGGTAGTTTCGCGATGGTGCCACAATCGTCCGGGGCATAAATGTCCGCATCGCCGTGGTGAACCGACCACAACACACTCCACTTCCGATAAATGGCAAACCGTGCAGCAGGATCGCCGGGTGTCGTTCGGTGTGTAACTCTCGTCAGTGCCTCGATGATTGCAGGTAGTTTGTTGTCCTCCAGCGCCGAGGGAATTGCGGAGATCAATACCGGAACGGCCTCGCGACTGCTTGTGCCGCCGAGTGCCTCCGCTCCTGCAAATGCGATGTAGGGGTCTGCACTCAAAGAACCCGTCAATGAGGCCACGGGGATAGCGTCAGCAATATCTGAAGGCAAGTGATCGAGCCGAGGTCGGGTCAGTCTCGCAGAGATGCAATGCCCCGCCTGCGGCGCACGATTCCAGATTGCTCCGCAGCCTGCGCAGCAGCTCCTCTGCTTTCAATGGATGGGAACGTGATTCCCCAAAAGGTCTTTACCCTATCGTCCTGTTCGGCAAACTCGATTGCGTAAGTGGGGACTCCCTGGAGGGTAGCCAACTGCGCGATGACCCGAGCAGAAACCTGAGTGCCGCTCTTGTTTCGCACGACCACAGTAGAGCCAATCAGCAACTCACGATTTAGTTGGATGGCAGCTCCATGCTTATTCAGGTTGGTGGCTTTGGCGGGCATCGTAAAGGAACACTTTTGGCGATCTTCACCCGACAGCCCTATAGGAGCGCTGAGGGCCATTCGACTGCTCCGGCGCTTTGCCATCTGACTGCGACGAACTCTTGCAGTGGCAATTAGGTCTTTACGATGGGATTCCGAGCGGCGTTCCGTGGGCTTCGGGTTCATGCTGATCTGAGGATATTAGACTGAGCGGATAGCTGCTGCAACGTACCTCGGTCACCATCATTTGGTTACCCACCGGAAGACGATGATCTAGTTATGACACTCAGTGCGACGAAAGCGGTTCAGATTGGGGCGAGCGCGAGAATAGATTTCGAAATTGCGGCAGCCGGCAAATTTGCCGAAGTGGGGGGTGTGCAGGAAGTGCATGGCTTGTGTAGCTTTTCAGTCATGGCGGCGCCGCCCAACACCTCGCCCGCTCCCTTGAACGCATACTAAGGACGGGCGTACCTATTTGGTTTGTAATTGCTCCGCCAACTTCAACTCATTCTCGGCTTCCTCTTTCTTTCCCATGTCGCGATACGCCTGGCCGAGCAGATGATGTGTGGTTGGATTATTCGGGTCCATCGCCGCCGCCTTCTCCAAGGCACGGACGGCCAACTCGAACTCCCCTTTCTTTTCGAGGACCTTTCCCATCAGAATGTAAGGACCAGTCGACGTGGAATCGAGCCAGACCGAGCGCTGCAGCAGCCTTTCGGCGTCGTCAAACTTCTGAATACGAGAGTAGGCATCGGCGAGCTTATAGTAAGTCGCCGCATGAGCCGGATTCAGAGCCAGTTCTTTCTGAAACTCCGCGATGGCTTCCGGAACTCTCGACTTGTATAGATACAGCTCGCCGAGCAGGAAGTGGGCGAGAGGAAGTTTGGGATCGAGCGACACAGCCTTCTGCGCATACTCTTCGGCAATAGGATCGAATTCCTGCCGGAACAACATGCGCGCGGTGAACAGATAGCTGGCGGCAGAATCGGCCGGCACGTCAAACATTTTCGCAAACGCTGCACGCGCGTGCGGGTAATCCCTCGTCTGGATGTAGCAGATTCCGAGAATATAGGACGCATCCACGTTAGCTCTGGGATACCAACCTTGCACCTTTTCGAGAAGGGGAATCGCTTCCGCCGGATGTCCTCCGAGGTAATAAGAAAGGCCGAGCATCTGTATCGCTTCGCCGTTGTTGGCGTCCGCTCTAGAAGCCTTCTTGAGTGAATCGATCGCTTTGGCGTAGTCTCCTTTTTTGTAATAAGCCGTGCCCAGTTCCAGGTCCAATCCCCTGACATCAGAAGCATTCGCCTGCAGCGCTTGCAACTCAGAGATGGCTTCATCGATTTTGCCCTGCTGCATGAGGAGTCGCGCTTTCGCGAAATCGGAAGCCGTAGCAGCGGGAGCTTTAGAGGATTGAGCCGAAGGCGCTTGCGGCAGTTCACTTTGCTGCCCGATTGCGATTGTGGCGACCAGGTATACGCCGGCCACAATCCAGCAGCATCGCGCAATCCAGAAATGACGCATTACCGACTTCATGCATTCAGAGTACAACGCATTGTTGCGGCAGGCCACACCGGAGACTCCGCTGACGACCGGTGAACCGCGTTTTAGCGGCTGGTGCATCGTTCATCACTTGCTGGTGGCGCGCTGCAGTTCCTGCAGATTTTCCTTAGCCAGAGCATGATTGGGATTGATCTGAAGCGCCCGTTCGAAATGCGTCTTGGCTTCGGAAAAACGTCCCATCTCAGCCAGCGCGCTTCCCAAATTCGCCTCGGCGTCGGCATCATTGGGCTGCAATTGCACAGCAAGCCGAAATTGCTCCGCAGCGCCGTTGAAATCATCTTGTGAAGCTAACGCGTTTCCCAGGTTGTAGCGGGCGTCGAAATAATCAGACCTGGTTTTCACCGCCCGCGACAGGTAGGGGATCGCCTCGTTCCCCTTTCCCGAAGCAAGGAACGCGGCTCCCATAGCGTTGTTGGCAGCAGCATCGTCGGGTTGAAGACGCAGCGCGAATTCATACTCGCGCATGGCGTCGTCCAATTTGTTTCTGGATTGCAGCATGGCCGCAAGATTATAGTGAGCTTCGAAGTCGGCGGGATTCTTCTCGATATTGTGGCGTGCCAAGGCCTCCTGCAGCAGCCTCCGCGGATCACTCCGCCCGTCAAAATGGACGGGCAAAACTTGCAGCCACAAGTGGCACATCTCATCGCTCGAACGATTGCCAGCCTGTACCCGGACCGGAGGATGATTGGGGTTCAGCGGATTATCCTCCGAGTTGTCATACAAGTATCGCAACCTCACAGTCGTGCCTTTAGGCAAAAAGACTGGCTCGGCATAGCGGTACACCGCTTGCCAGTTGAGGTCCCAGCGCGAAATGTGGATCAGCGTTTTCTTTGTGCCGTCAGGCAGAGTCGCGAAGGCCTGGAGATCTTTCCCGAGGTAGTGCGCGTGCGGATAAATCGCCAGGAGATCGACGTCGACCGGAAGCGTGAACTCATCCATCACCAGAAAATCTTTCTCGCCGGCAGGAATGTCGAGTTTGACATCGTTTTCCAGTTGAAGGAGCATGGGAAACTTTGTCGCGGGCTGCGGCGTGAAGTAAAGCCCGATGCTCGGCTGGATCACCTCCGCCTTGCCCGAAGGTTGCATGTGCGTATTCAAAACGAGGTCTGTACCTTTGTCTAAACGCAAAGCCATACCGTCGGGTTCGACGTAAGGAACCGTTCCCGGCTTCCAGAACAACAAATGGCTGTCAGGATCGAACGCTTGCGACTCGATCCGAATTTCCATACCGCCAAACCCCGCGCCAGGCTCGGCTTCCCGGCGGCGCGAGGATGCGTTGCGATCGACCAGAATGTTTGCATGATGCACGTAGCGTTTATCCCCGGGATGAATTTCGATTGCTTTCACCCAGCGCGTTCGATCGATCGGAACGCGAAAAATGAAATTCCAATACGTATCCGTTCCCTGTCCTGGAAGAATCAGTGGCTTTGTTGCTGTAAGAACTAGGTCTGGTTTTCCCAGCCGCCAGCCTTCAATAAACTTCGGTTGCGGAGGCAGGTCGGCCGCGTCGCCCTCGACTTCCCCTTGCGTCACCCATTGCTGGATAAGATCGATTTGCTGTTTCGGCAGGCGAAGTTCATCCGCAAATTTCAACTCCTGGGCCTCCGGCAGCCATGGAGGCATGGTTCCCGCCTGGGTTACATCCGCAATCTGGCGAGCATGTTTCCTAACGTCGGCGTATGTCAACAGCGGAAATGGTCCGGCTTCGCCCGGATGATGACAAGTCGAACAGGAACGAAAAATGATGGGGGCAATATCGCGATTAAAAGTTACCGGAGAATTGGCGGACGCCGAATTCGATGTCGAATGCAAGAGCGCTTTCGCGGACAGATTTCCTATGGCACCCGCCCCCGCGACAAAAGCAAGCGACCATGCCAATGTTTGTGCCCGATTCATTCCAGGTCGGAGATATAACATCCCACTCCCCTGACCTGATTCGTCGCCGGCGTTTTGTCAGCCAGAGCCGATTGAATGGCGTCCTCGAGTTCATGCGTGGTAGGCGCCGGCCGCGAGCGGCCCAGGTCCACATACCAGTTATCAATTCTTCCATCGTAAAGAAGTTGACGGTTGCGGCTAAACACGGCGACCTCCGGCGTAATCCGCACTTGAGCCAACTTCACCAGAGAGTGCTCCGGATCGCGCAGTGCCGGCAAGTGGTAACCGTAATCGTGGAGATACTGGTGAATCGTGTTCGGCGTCTCAGCCTTGTCCGGAAATACGAGCCAGAAACTGGCGGCGCGCTCGTGCTGGGCGCTGATTTGCTGAATGAGCGGAGCGTAACGGCTGGAGACCGGGCAGTCCCTGCGAACAAAAACCAACACAACCACCTTGCCAGGCGCAGCCTCGAAAGGATTTACAGATTTGCCCTCAAGATCGAAGGCAGCGTACTGGCCCAACGCAAGTACGGGAGACAACACAAACAATAATCCAGCGAGAACCATGCGACCTGGCAAAAAACGACTTGCCCTCGTTGTAGACAGGCTGCCCATAAGAGTTTCGCGTTCGCGGACAACTGAAATTCTAGGACCGCCTGCCTCGGCTGTCCACTATTCGCCGCACTCTTTGCCGCTCGATAAATGGGGCCAAGGGACACAGCTCGCCGGCGAACGATGCAACGATTCCAGGAATCTCCTCGCCACGGAAAGCGTCCCGGCTGCCGCAGCACACTTGCACAGAGCCATCCGCAGCCAGTCACCTGTCCCCTGCCTGTCAATGCAATCTCATTGTATGCGAGACAAAAAAGGGAGCCCCGAAGGACTCCCTCTGGAAAACCTGTGAGGCGTTAAAAGATGACTTTCAGGGCGAACTCAAGTTGTCGCATGCCTGTGGCGGATCCAGGGGTTGCATCGTGTTCGATGTCCGTAATGATCCCTTGGCCAGCGCAATCGATGCAGGTTCCACCGTTCTGGTTATTGTTGAAGCCGAGCGCCGGGTGATTGAACACGTTGAAGGCGTCCATGCGGAACTGGAGCTTGGCTCGTTCGGTCAAAAGAAAATTCTTCAGAATTGAGGCATCCGCGAAAAATACTCGTGGCCCACGGTAACTGAAAACACCAATGTTCCCCAGATTACCCTTTCCTGGATCGGTAAAAGGTCCTGTGAGCGACGTTAGCGGCGTGAAGAATCGTACGAACGGAGTGCCGCTCGGCGAGATCTGAAGCCCCCCTGCTCCGATGGGGAAGGATCCGGATCCCTTGTTGGGCCGGCATACTCCCACATCCTCCTCGCCGCCGCACTCGTTTGTGCCCGGTGTCCATGGTAAGCCGCTACCCCACGTCGTAGTACCCGTAATCTGCCAGCCGCCGATTATCAAATCTTCAGCTCGGCTCGAATTGCCGGCAAACATTTTCCCTCTGCCGAACGGCAACTCGTATACCAGGTTGTTCACCCAGACATGGTTTCGGACTTGATCGTCTGGTCCGTAGGCGATGGCTGGGTTATCGGGATAATAGCTGCTGTCGTACTTGTAGGCGTGTGCGAATGTGTAGTGCGACAGGAACTGCAGGCCACGGGAGAAGCGCTTGTCCACCTTAACCTGGAAAGCGTCGTATTTGCTGCTCGCATCGTTGCCCAGGTAGTTGCCCTCATCGGTAGAGCAGCACTGCAAGACACCGGGAACAATCCGGGGAGCGCCCGGAAAATTTGCCAGCGTATTGGTTGGGTCGGCGTAGCCCGAATAAGTGAACGCGTTGTAGTAAGGTCGACGGTACTTTTGTGGAGTAACCGCGGTACACCCAGCGTTGGCACAATATCCGACGATTGACGGATTGTTCACGTTGTAAGTCGGCCCATCGCCAGCGAAGACGTGGGTACCCTTGTTGCCGACGTAAGCCACGTCAAGATACGTGCTGTTGTTAAGCTGGCGCTGAACGGTCGCGTTCCAGGCGTCAAGCGTTGGCAGCCGTTGGGTCGTGGGACGGATGTGGGGCTGCACACAGAGTTGAGTATTCTGTCCCGAAACCGGATCGAAAATCGCCTTCTGATAGCAGTTCGGCCCTGATACAGGAAGCAGCCCATTTGCGGGGATGGGTGGAAACGTAAAGATGGGGGGTCCCGCCGCCAACGTAAAGGCAGGTATTTGCTGGCTCGCACCTTGGGCTAACTGAGCGGCAAGCACCGGCAGAGTCTGTGTAACCGTGTGCCCGAAGTTCGAGCCGAAAACTCCCATATCGAAGCTCCGGCCGTACCCCATGCGCAGCACCGTCTTGGGATTCAACTGGTAAGCGACGCCGAAGCGTGGGGCAAACGCATCCCAGGCATTGTTTATATTTCCGTTGAGTCCAATTCCGCCTTCACCGGCCACGCGATCCAAACCTTGAACTAAGTTGGCGAAACCGCCCTTGTCCTTGCCGTTGACGTATTCAGGGAAATAAACTTCCCAGCGCAAGCCATAGTTCAGGGTGAGCTTCGGTGTAACGCGGAAGGTATCCTGACCGTAGTAGAACATGCGATGTTGCCGTTCTGCTGCGTCCAGACTGGTGCTCACGTAGCGGCTGACCTGAGTCACGTCGCCGAGAAGGAAGGTAGCCCAATCCAGACCACCCACACCGCCGGTGGGACCGCCCGAGGTGGTCCGGAAATCGAACGTGTAATCCCCGGTGCGCCCCGCGTCGCTCGGCACCCGTAGATTTTCTGCAAATCTGAAGTCCGCTCCAAACTTGAATGTGTGGTTGCCATGGATCTTGGTGACGTTGCCGACCCACTGGAACTGCTGCTCACTCTCCGTTAGCGGGCAATTGCAGCGAGCGACCCCCAAACCATCACCCCAGTCCACAGTAGAGCCCCCAAAATTCCCACCGTTTCCAGAGGAACTCGAGGGTGTCTGGTTCAGTATGAAACCGCCCCAACCGGAGGTCTCAAGCGCCTGTGCTCCGGTTAGGTTCGCATTAGGAATCCCGACAGCCGTCATTGGAGTTTTTCCGACGTCGGGTTTTGAAGCGACCGGATTGTACTTGAAATACCCAAAGCGAAAATCCGCCAGCAGAGATGAGCTGAACGTTTTGGTCACTCCAGAAGCCAAGCTGTAATTGTGAGTAATTGAACTCC
This sequence comes from uncultured Acidobacteriota bacterium, assembly GCA_963720155.1. Classification (GTDB taxonomy): domain Bacteria; phylum Acidobacteriota; class Terriglobia; order Terriglobales; family Acidobacteriaceae; genus Sulfotelmatobacter. The sequence goes on along the minus strand of CAVREP010000015.1, from coordinate 82,042 downwards.
CCGACAAGCCGCCTGGACCGAAGCCGACGCCCCCCAGTGCACCGTAGGATCCGCTGCCAGCTACATTAAAATAGTCGAGGCTGAAGCGACCGAAGATCTGCACCGTCGGAGCGGCCGCAAAGTCAATTCGCGTGTCGAAGCTATCCTGTTTGTACGTACCGGATCCCGATGCAACGTAATTATTGAATGCCTGAGAGTTAGTGGGCGCGGGAAAAAGGGCCAAAATAGCCGCAGCCTGCTTCGAAATGTCGCCAATTGGAATCTGGTTATTGGTGAACGCAGTGCGACCAGCTCCGCCGACCCCTGTAGTCGGGTCGAAGACTTGTCCGCCTTGTATGACCGGTGTTGTCCCAGTGCCGCTGCCGCCTTGTTCCACCCCCAGATACTGGCTCAGATCACAGAACCCGGTGGAGGTCGCGGGGTTACACGTTTTCTGAACCGTGGCGGTTGGAACAGTCAGCAGATTCGTCGTTCCATTGGTTTCGCGGGTCGCCTGATAATCGCCGAAGAAAAAAAGCTTGTTCTTGATGATCGGGCCGCCGATCGTGCCGCCGAACTGCTGCCATTTGTCGGGAGGAATAAATCTTCCGGTAACCGGATTGGGAGCAAACTGCGTGAAAGGATCGCGCGCCGCAGTCGCATCGGTACGCCGGAACCAGAAACCCTCGCCATGAAAATCGTTGCTCCCGGATTTAGTCTGCACGGTTACAACTCCGCCCAGCGCCTTTCCGAATTCAGCATCGTAATTCTGCAAGTCGATCTTCGTTTCCTGAATCGCGTCCAAGTTCGGATTCACTACGATGATGCCCAGGATCGGGTCTTGATTATCTGTGCCATCCAGTTCAAAAGCCGTGCCGCTGAAATGCTGGCCATTCACGAAGATCTGCTGGCTGCCTTGCGGATTCTCCGTCGCCGCATGGCTCCAACCCACCATCTTTTGCGTGCCCGGCGACAGCAACTCGAAGGATGTAAAGTTTCGGTTCATGATGGGCAAGTCTTCCACATACTTCTCATTGAACTCGATCGATACGTCTGCTCGGTCAGTCTTAAGTTGTTCGGTTTCGGCAGTAACCTCCACTTGTTCGCTCGCCGAGCCCACTTGAAATTGGCCGTCAATACGCGCCGCTGCGTCGGCCGACACGGGGACATCCTTGAACTCAATCACCTTGAAACCTGGTGCTTCGACGCGTACGGTATAAGCATCCGGGATGAGGTGTGTAACGGTATAGTTGCCATCCTGATTCGTGGTCGTTTGGTCCGTTGTCCCTTTCGCCTGATCGGTCACTGTTACTTTCGCATTGGGAACCGCTGCGCCTGAGGGGTCTGTAATTGTGCCAGCAATGCTGCCGAAAACTGCCTGGCCGTACGCCATCGGCAGGCAAAAACCACAGAGAAGCGCGAGTGCTGCTACAGCCGCAAATGCTGACCTCTTCATGGTACTGCCTCCCAGTATGTGAAACGATTGCCCCGGAAACAGAGTGATGCTGTTGATGCTGCCCTGCAGTCCTAGTACAAAAGCACTATTGGAATAAGTTTCATTAGGTTTTATACCGTTACAGGCGTAAACTTCTTACGCTGCAGCAACATACAAGATCGCGTTACCTCTCTGTCACATGGCTTTAACGCACGATTTCGCTGCTGGGCGGGAGCAATGCTTCCAGCAAGTAGATAAACTTATTAATAGTCATATCCTCCACAGTTCGGAATCGCTATGCAGACTACTTCGTTATCTCGCCGAACACTCCCTCGACCATCCCGGTGTAGCGCTCAAGGAATATCAGATCGCCACTGAAGTGCTGGGCAGGTCGGGTGGATTCGATCCGCAAAACGACTCGACCGTCCGCGTGCAGGCTGGACGCCTTCGCATGAAACTAGCGGAGTATTACGCCCACGAGGGGCCGGACGACACGGTTGTCGTCGAATTGCCGAAAGGCTCCTATGCACTCACGTTCCACATTCGAACTCCCACAACCCGCTTAACGGAAATGCCGGCGAGGGAGGAAGGCCGTGAGCGGGGCACCATCATGCGGCCTTCAAACCGCGGCTGGGCCATCGCCGTGCTGGCCCTCTCGGTCTCGCTTGCGGGCGTTCTGGTCACAAGCGCTCTGCTGCTGGTTGGCGGTACGCGGATGCAGGCCGGCGCGAAGGCGTCCACTCCGGTGCCCTACCAGGTTTTCTGGAGCCGCTTCGTCACCGGCCCACAGCCGCCATGGGTGATTTTCAGCAACGCCAACTTTGTGGGACGTCCGCAGACGAACATGCGTTACTTTAACCAGTCCACCGATTCGCGTGAGGTGATCCTCGATCATTACACTGGGGTTGGTGAGGTCCTGGCCATCCACGAACTGGACCGGGTTTTCGGCCTCCTCAACCGCCCGCTGCGGGTGAAGCGCGGTGCCCTATTTTCCCTGGATGATGTCAGGAACAACGATCTGATCTTCGTTGGCTCCCCTGCGGAGAATCTGACCTTGCTGGAGATCCCGGGAACGCAGGAATTTGTTTTTCAGCCGGTGAATTCCGGGCCTCGCAAGGGAGACGTGGAGGTGATTAACGTGCATCCAGCGGCTGGGGAGTCGCGGGTTTTCATGGCAAGCCCAACCAGCCAGTCGGTGAGCGAAGACTACGCAATCATTGCCCTGAAGCCGGGACTCGATTCGGCGCGTTCCATGTTAATCCTGGCGGGAACCACTACGGTGGGCACCCAGGCGGCGGCAGAGTACGTTTGTCGTGAAGATTCTCTGACTGAACTCCTGCGGCGCTTGGGTGTTTCGAAGACCGGCGAGATTAGGCCATTTGAGGCGCTGCTGCGCGTGAAGGTGACGCACGGAGTTCCAGTAATCAGCGACCTCGTAGCCGTGCGCAAGTCAAGCACCTAGAATGATGGCCCGAAGTTAATACGTGCCAGCGCGCTCACTCAAAACTAACGGGCAGATGTCGGTGGCGCGGCGAGATGAGGGTCCAACTCCGCGGCCTTGCGATATTCTCCTGCGGCCTCGTCCTTTAGACCTTTCTGGCTCAGCGCCAAACCCAGTTCGTAGTGCGCCAGGGCGTAAGAAGGGAGGGCGCGAAGCGCGGCGCGAAACTGAGAAATGGCTCCCTCCAGATCGCCGGCATCGAGCAAACGGCGGCCGGAGTTAGTAGCGAAAGTTGCGGCCTGCAGATCGGTTTTCTGCTTCGCCATAGCCGCCCCGGCTTTGCTTTCTGCCTCGGCGCCGGCGACATCGCCCAACTGCCGCAGCACCGCTGCCAGCGTAGTGTGAGCGCCCGCGAAATCCGGATCGAGTTGAATCGCATGACGCAAGGCATCAGCCGCCTCCGGCAATTTGTTCATCTGTTTCAAGACCGTTCCCAGCGTGTAGTAGGCTTCGGTATAGTCCGGCCGAATTTTGATTGCCTGCTGCAATTGTTCCGCAGCGGCGGGAAAATCTCCCGACTGCCACAGGGTTACTCCCAGGCTATAGTAAGCATCCGCTAACTTTGGATCGCGGCGAATTGCCTCCTTCCATTCCGCAATGGCGGCAGGGAGATCGTCTGAAAATTTCAGCGCCAGAGCAAGATCATAATGCAAGCTCGCTTTTTCCGGATCAAGCTTCAGCGCCTCACGAAACTGCGCAATAGCTCCGGTGAAATCCGTTTTCTGTAAATACGCTGTGCCCAGGTTTCCCTGCAAGTCCGCGTCGTCGGGATGAATGCGAATGGCTTCTCGAAACTCCTTGATGGCTGCGTCAGCATCTCCACGCTGCAACAGCGCTAGCGCCAGATTGTTGTGAGCCTCGGCGTCGCTTGGAGTGAGCGCAACTGCCTTGCTGAAAGCAGCCACCGCGCGTTCCGCATCGCCACGCCGCTGCAATAGCATCCCGAAGCGCGTCTGCAGCGGCGCGGCGTTAGGCTGCAGCTCGACAGCGTGTTCGTAGGACTGTAGCGCCTCGTCCCGACTGCCCTCAGTCTCCAGCACCTCTCCGCGGTAGTACCAGGCTGTAGCGTCTTTTGGGTCCAACTGCACCGCGTGGTCGAGCACCTCTTGCGCTTCCTTTGTGCTTCCCTCGCTGAATAGTGTGGCGCCAAGGTGAAAATAAGCCGGCTCAAAATCCGCGCTGAGCATGGCTTCCCGAAATTCCTTTTCGGCATCCGAGAACTTCGACTCCTGGGCCAGCAGTGAACCTAGCTCATCATGCAACTCGGCCTGCTTCGGTTCGAGCAGAATGGCTTGCTTGAATTCCACAATGGCTTCATCAGTCTCATGTTGCAGGCTCAGAGCGCGTCCCAGCGCCTGATGAGCTTGCCACTGCTTGGGAGCGAATTGCACAGCCAGACGAAACTCAACCATGGCGTCATCGGGTCTCCCTTTGATTTCGAGCGCTTGCGCCAGGTAAGCATGCGCGACCGCCAAAGAAGGCCGAAGCTTCACCAAGGTGCGAAACCGGACGATCGCATCGTCCACTTCACCCTGCTGCAACAACACCTGGCCCAACATATTCTGGGCGTCGGCATTGTGGGGATTCACCTTTACAGCTTTTTCGAAGGCGCTGCGAGCCGCTGGCAAGTCGCCTCGTTGAAATGCCGCAACGCCGGATTGGTATACCGTGGAGACCGCGCCGCCTGCTGCCTTCGTTTGCGGTGAAGCAACCGCAATGCCGCAGACGATTGCGAGAACAAGAAAACTGGCGGAGAATCGGGAGGCACGCATCAAGGTCGAGGCAAAGCAGTTTTCGCCGCCCATTCGGCGAACATCAGCGGTCAAGATCGTTGCGATCGGTTATGATCCATTCTATCCATTCCAAAAGCTGGCTAGCGCTGTTAACGCTGCTTCTTGCGCTCGCTACAGAGGATAGCGCAAATCTCCCCTTCGGGGCATGGCAGCGTGTCACCGACGCTCCCATGCTCTCTCCCCAAAGAGACGGATGGGAATCGGCGGGTACTTTCAATCCTGCCGTAATCCTTCGCGACAGCAAGATCGTCATGCTCTACCGCGCCCAGGATAAAAGCGGCACCTCGCGTCTTGGCTACGCCGACAGTACTGACGGGATCCATTTCACACGCCGCAGCGAACCGGTATTTTCGCCCGAAAAAGAATATGAAAAAGATGGAGGTGTGGAAGACCCGCGACTGGTTCAGTTCGGCGATATCTACTACCTGACCTACACCGGCTACAACAAAAAAGACGCACAGCTCTGTATGGCCACTTCGAAGGATCTCATCCACTGGGAGCGAAGAGGCGTGATCCTTCCGGCCTACAAGGGAAACTGGAACGTTCGCTGGACAAAATCAGGGGCGATTGTGCCAGAAAAAATTGCCGGCAAATACTGGATGTACTTTCTCGGGACAAGCGCCGACAACAACGATCAGATGGGACTTGCCTCATCCCCGGATCTTCTGCACTGGACCGACGCAACGACTACGCCAGTGCTACCCGGACGTGCGGGAAAATTTGATTCCCGCGTCGCCGAGCCCGGACCCGCGCCGATTGTCACTCCGAAAGGAATCTTTCTCGTCTACAACGGAGCAGACGACAAACTCGTCTACCGCACCGGTGTCGCGGTCTTCAACCGCAACGATCCGCGAACCCTCACTTCTCGAACCGATTCTCCCATCTTCGCTCCCGAAAAACAGTGGGAGAAAATAGGTCAGGTCCCGAACGTAGTATTCGTCGAAGGCATGCTGCGGCAATCGCAACGCTACTTGTTCTACTACGGAGGGGCTTACACGAACATCGGCGTGGCGCAAGCGCCGGTTGTATCGTGGGAGAATCGCGAGAAGCCGCTTCCGCAGCATTGACCGCAGTTGCCGACCAACCTAACATTCGAATTACACTTCATTTCTCATCATGACATTTTGGATCATGCCGTTGCGGCGTCATCATTATTACAATCTCACCCGCGCCTTCCATAAACTTGCGCGAAGCTGGGCCCTGGTATTTCTAGCTGTAGTCTCTCAGGGAGAGCAACCTAAAACCGCCAATCCCACCCCAACCCAGCCCATCGCTAACTTCACGGATGTCGCCGAAAAGGCCGGCCTGACCATGCAAGAAATTTTCGGCGGTATCGACACCAAGAAATACATCATCGAGACCACCGGCACAGGCGTGGCCATCTTCGATTATGACAATGACGGCTGGCCCGACATTTTTCTGGTCAACGGAACAAGGCTCGATGGCTTGCCCTCGGGCGCGGCTCCAAGCAATCATCTTTATCGCAATAATCACGACGGCACCTTTACCGATGTAACCGCGAGAGCCGGCCTCATCGCCACAGGTTGGGGCCAGGGCGTGTGCGTGGGAGACTACGACAACGACGGCTGGGAAGATCTCTACATCACTTATTACGGAAAGAACCGCCTCTATCACAACCAGGGCGGCGTCTTCACCGAGGTGGCCGAGAAAGCTGGAGTTGCGGGCTCAGGAAAAGCTTGGGGCTCGGGCTGCGCGTTTGTCGATTACGATCGCGACGGCAAACTCGACCTGGTGGTCGCGAACTACGTGGACTTCGATCTCTCCAGCGCTCCCGCGCCCGGACAGCGCGCTACATGCTTATGGAAAGGCGTTCCCGTAATGTGCGGCCCGCGCGGTCTGCCGGGGGCGAAAAATATCCTTTATCACAATAAGGGCGATGGCACCTTCGAAGATGTAACCAGCAAGGCGCATATCGATCGCACCGACGGGCATTATGCATTCAGCGTCTCCACCCTCGATTTCGATGAAGACGGCTGGCCCGATATTTTTATTGCCTGCGACAGCACCCCCAGCATTCTTTACCGTAACAACCACGACGGAACCTTTACAGATGTCGCAGTGACGGCGGGCGCGGCCTTCAACGAAGACGGCCGCGAGCAGGCCGGCATGGGATCCACCATCGCCGATTACAACGGCGATGGCCATCTCGATATCTTCAAAACAAATTTTTCTGACGATACTTCCACCCTGTATCGCAACAACGGTGACGGAACCTTCACCGATGCGACGTCAACCGCAGGACTTGGTTTGTACACCCAATATCTCGGCTGGGGCACAATGTTTTTCGACTTCGATAACGACGGTTGGCCCGACTTGATCCTGGTGAATGGTCACGTGTATCCCGAGGTCGATAGCCAACACTTGGGCAGCAACTTTAAAGAACCTCGCATTCTTTACCACAACAACGGCGACGGAACATTCACCGACATTTCAGCCTCGGCCGGCGCGGGCATCACCACTGCGGCCTCGTCTCGCGGGCTGGCCGTTGGCGATTTATGGAACGACGGCAGGATGTCGGCGGTAATCAGCAATATGAATGCTGCGCCCAGTTTGCTGGTGAATCAAATCCGCACGCCAAATCATTGGAACGAAATTCACACCGTCGGAACCAAATCAAATCGTGACGGCATCGGCGCGCGCATTCTGATCAAAATCGGATCGCGAATATTGGTGGACGAGGTTCGCAGCGGCTCCAGTTATATTTCCAATAGCGATACGAGGGTGCACTTCGGCCTGGGAGCATCCGCCAATATTGACTGGATTGAAATCCACTGGCCTAGCGGCCTGGTCGAGCGCTTCGCGGGCCAGCCGACAGATGCAATCCGCACTTTAAAAGAAGGATCGGGCACCCCCGCGCAACCGGACGCAAAAAAGAGCCAGGAATCGCGGTGAAACTGATCCCGCGTATCCATCAATACAACGGCGGCTGCTCCGGCGGCCGCGTCTTCCAGCGACGGTGCACCCACAGCCACTGCTCCGGATATTTCCGCACGTAGTCTTCAATGATGGTCGTGAATCTCTGCGTGTTCGCCTGGATATCGGCTTCTAAATTCCCCGTACGCGCCAATTCCACCGCCGGATCAAACCGCAGCCGGTATTTCCCCAACTTCGCGTCCCAGATCGTAAACGTCGGCACCACCGCCGCATCCGTGCGCAGCGCAATGCGTGCCAACCCGCTGGCGGTGCAGGCCTGGATCCCGAAGAAGTCCACGAAGATCCCCTGCGGCGGAGTCATATTCGTATCCATCAATATGCCAACTACTTCTCCGGCTTTCATCGCGGCCAGCAACCCGCGCACGAAGTCGTCCTTTTCCACAATCTGATTACCGTGCATCGTCCGGTATTTCCGGATCAGCCGATCCAGATACACATTGTCCATCGCCCGCACCACAACATGCATCCAGTGCCTGTGCAGAGAGTGGGTAAAAGCTGAAAGTTCCCATCCCCCAAAGTGCGCGGTCAGGAACAGCACTCCCTTGCGTCGTGCATGAGCCCGCTCGTAGTTCTCGAAGCCGTCATATACGACAACCTGCTCGACATTTTCCCGCGTGTACTTCGGAAAGTGGCAGACCTCGGCCAGTTGCCGCCCCAGCGAAACAAATTCCCCGCGCAGAATCCGCGCCCGCTCCGCCTCACTTTTTTCGGGAAACGCCATGGCAAGATTGCGCATTCCAACCTGCCGCAACCTCACGTGCAGAAGATAAACGAGCCCCGCCAAACCGATGCCGGCGGCTCGTGCGAGTGGCCGCGGCAAAATACCCAGAATTTTGATGAACGGCCAGGCTGCCGCGTACTCAAGTCGCTGCCGCATCGGGAAGCGTGACGCTACCATCGTCAAGAATTATCTGCAAACGGAAAGAAAAGAGGATTGTCATCCCGAACCAGCGTTCTTCGCGCAGGGAAGGTTCGAGGCGAGCCGCGCGAAGCGGCCTGCCCTGAGCCTCCCGAAGGGTCGCGCTTTTTGCGACGCAATAGTCGCGCACTTGGCTCACTTCCTTATGGAATCCGGGCCATGCCGACGCTCGACGCTCAGCCCTACTTCGCAGCCACCTGCGCCCATTGCGCCAGCGATGTCAAAAACGCATTGGCTCCCGCCGGCGGATCGATCTCTCCCGTCAACGACGTCCGGAAGGGCACCATGCGTCCGTAAAACTCCCGCGTGCTGTCTTTGTCCTGCTTAATCACGGCGCCATTCAGACTCACCCCGGCAAACAAGCCACGGGCACGCGAATAAGTCAGCACCTCCGCCCGCATCTTCCAATCGGTATTTCCTTCGGCATGCCGACCGACCGGCCCGGCGGCTACCGAAGCATCCGCCCCGAGCGCGAACTCGCTCGACAGCAAATGCTTCATGCCATCTTTATTCATGATCAGCATCACCAGGTCCACAGCCTGTCCGCCGATCTGAAAACCAAAACTGCCGCCGGTCACAACAAAAAATGCCGGCGCACTCCATCCCTTCGGCGTTCGGCAACTCGCCAATCCGCGGCCATACTTCGCACCCACAATGAATCCGCCCTTCAACATCGACGGCACTACTGCCACACACTCTGCCGAGCCCAGCACTTCCTGCGGAATCCCTTTGTCGGGCGCTCCCTGGATATCATTTAGCACGTCCGCAGCCGCCTGCGAACGTTCCGCGGCCTTCGTCTCTTTCGTTTCATCATCCGCTGCAAAACAGAAACAGCAAAGAGACACGATCAGAATTAACAGCAAAGGTTTTTTCATTGTTCCTCGTCACACAAGAATTCTCTGGGATCTCGTATTTGGATTGTAAACGAAGCCGGGCACATTGTACGGCTGCAGGAATCAAAGATTGAAGGTGGACAGGAGGGCAAAAAAATCGGGGCTGAAGGTGGTGACCCTAATCGCCACTCCCAACCCCGTCTCCCAGGTTCTGTGGTAGGTGACGCGAGTATGCGTCTGGCCCCATTTCTTCACAAGATAACCAAGGTCACTGTCCTCAAGTAACCCAGGGCATAAGTCTCGCAATTCCTATTTCGCTGCTACCAGTGAATGCGTGATGGCATGCACCGAGAGCGCAATCCGGTTCTGCACGCCCACCTTGCGCATCAGTTTCGCTACGTGCGCTTTCACGGTACGCTCTTCAATGCCTAACTGAGCGCCAATCTCTTTGTTGGAGCGGCCCGCCACCAGCATCTCGAGCACTTCTTTTTCGCGGTCCGTAAACGTGACCCGTCCCGCCGGAAAGATTCTTCCCGGCGCCGAGGATACCCGCTCAATAAACATGGAAAGCACCTTGCGCGGCGCCCATACCGATCCCTGGCTCACGATGCGAATGGCCTGCACAAATTCGGACGGCGAAGCTGCCTCGTCCACATAGCCCTTGGCCCCTGACGCGATCGCCTTCAGAATGGTCTCTTCATCCACGCCTGATCCGGTCACAATGATGCGCAGATCAGGGCGCGTCGCCTTCAGGCTCGCCATTACGTCAAACAGATTTTGCCCGGAGCGATTTCCCAGCAGGATCAGGTCCACGTCCTGCAACGTGGAAATCTCGGGCAGGCTGGCGGAGATCAGTTCGAACTCAGGCTCCGTGTCGAACAATGCGCGGAATCCTACGAACCTAAGTGGATCGCTCTCCACCACGGCGATCTTGATAATCGGTTTTCTCGCTACGGCTGCTTTCATAAGTTTCTCTGTAGGGTGTGATTAATGTACCTAGAGCATAGCGGCATTTGCCTCCTCTGCAAAGAGAAGGTGACCGAAGTGAAATTACGGGAGTAACATGCCAAGGAAGTGCAAAAGGAGATTGAAAAGCCCTCAAAAACCGAAGTTGAGGGGTATACTCTTGCCGCGCCACTCGGGGAGACAATTCAGCATGGGAAAAGGTTTCATTCGCCCGCTCGCCATCATCGCCACTCTCGCACTCGCAGCTTCCACTCTCGCCCCATTAGCTCCGGCACTCCAGACTTCTCCCACCACGTATCAGCCAAAATTTCCCGGAGACCCTGCCCGGTCCGATTCCGAAGCGGCCGCCCTCGCCTACATGCGCGTCGTAATCCGCGCCCAGCGCCAGTTCAACAAACAGTACGACCACTTCGCCACATCCCTTGCCGAACTCGTCCACTCCGGATCGTTCACCAAACGCATGGTGAACCCCGACCGCGGCGACTACACCGTCACCTTCGAAGGGAAGAAAGACAGCTACGTCCTCCGCATGATGCCCAAACAACTCGACGCAGCGCACCGTTCCTTCTATGCCGAAGACGACGGCAAAATCCACGCCGACGAAGAAAAACCCGCCGACGACAAGTCCCCCGTGGTGAAATGACCTGATTCTTTGATTGACTCCTTACCTAACTCTGTCATCCTGAGCGAAGCGAAGGACCCCTGCAACTTGCGTGCACCACGGACTCCGCCAGGCATTTCCATCACCGACCCGCTTTTTTCTTGACTGCCTGCGAAGGCCGCTGAAGTCGGTTTCGGTTTATGATGGGACCCGGAAATTATCTTAGAATTGACTTTGAACTTCATGGAGGAATCATGCCAGCAACCGTCGGCGCCCCAGCGCCCGAATTCTCACTCAAAGATCAGGACCAGAAGGAAGTAAAGCTCAGCGATTACAAAGGCAAAAAGCGCGTTGTGATCGTCTTCTATCCTCTCGATTGGAGTCCAACCTGCACCAAAGAGCACGCCTGCCTCGTCAATGACATGAAGCAATTCGATCAGCTCGACGCCCAAGTTCTCGGCCTGAGCGTAGACAGCACGTGGTCCCACAGGGCCTACGCCGATAAGATGGGCATTCACTATCCGCTGCTTGCCGATTTCAACCCGCGCGGCGCAGTCGCCGCCAAGTACGGCGTCTACCTCGAAGACAAAGGCATTACCGGCCGCGCCATCTCCATCATCGACCGCGACGGCAAACTAGCCTGGCACAAAAACTACGACATCCCCGTCGTGCCAGATATTCAGGAAGTCTCGAAGGCACTCGCCGGAGTAGAGTAATTCGACGGAACGACACCTCATAATCGTTTTGGGAGGGAATGGTTTTGGAAGGGCGTGGCTTCAGCCGAGGCGCCGCTTCTTGTTTTGAAATGGCGCGGCTTCAGCCGCGCCGCTCAGCGAGGATAGAGATTGGGGGCTTTAGCCCCTGAGGGAGCCGGATCTATGAAAGTTTCCGTCTTTATCGGCACCAGCCTCGACGGCTTCATCGCGCGACCAAACGGCGATCTAGACTTTTTGCCGCCAGGCGGCGGCGAACCCCACGGCTACAACGAATTTATAGCCACTGTCGATGCCATTGTGATCGGCCGAAAGACCTTCGAAACGGTTCTCCCGATGAAGCCGTGGCCGTACGGTAAGAAGCGTGTCGTTGTTTTAAATAGCCGGCCTATCGACTTCACCGCACTCGTAGGAGCCGTTGTGGAACAAATGTCCGGCGACCCGGCTGAAATCATTTCAAAACTCGCAGCCACTGGAGCCCACCACCTCTACGTCGATGGTGGAATCACAATTCAACGCTTTCTGCGTGCCGGACTCATTCAACGTCTCATCATCACCCGAGTGCCCGTTCTCATTGGAGAAGGAATCCCTCTCTTCGGCACGCTGCCGCACGACGTCCGCCTCCGTCATATCTCCACCAAGCAATATCCCAGCGGCTTGGTCTCCAGCGAATACCACGTCGAGTCAAAATAAATCTCGAGGGTGCCCCACTCTAGTCCTGCCGTTCTTTGGCAAGACTAGGGTGGGGATTTTGAATTTCCTATCAAAACCTTGACTTCCCTAAGTCCCCGGCTTGACATCCGTGGCCTTCCCGGCGCTATAAGTCACCACCAGAGGCTTTCCCCCATTCGGATACCTCACAGTCTTATCGCTTGACGACGCGCCCGCGTCGGGAGCTCCCATTCCCACCGCGAAATCCGCCTGCAGTTCATTCATCCCCGGCTTCACTTCGTGCTGAGCCACCGCTTGCCAAACGTCAGCCGGCCAATGTTTATACAATTCATGCGGATCTTCCACATAAAACATCTCGTCGGAATAAATCTTGTACTGCCCTTCGGCTTCGAATCCGATCGGAACTGCGTAGCTCTTCCCTTCTTTCTCAAACACCGCCATCATCTGCCGCCGATTCCCCGCGCCTGGCCCCACCTCCGTCACCACATCCTTAATCTCCAACCGTTCGATCGGAAGCAGCAGCCCAGCCTCGTGCGCGAAGTCCGTCCGCTTACGCGCCGCATCGTACGGATAATAGGTATAGCGGTATCCTTCCTTAACCCACGCCGGCTGCTGCGTCAACATCTTCGCCGACTTCAAATCGAACGGATAAAGCTTCTTCGGCGTGACGTAATAGTCCGCATTCGAGTATCCTGCCTTCTTCGCCTCCTGCTGCTTCTGCGCCGCCAGATAGTCCTCGTGCCGCCCATAAAGGATGTACCCTGCGCGTATGCCAGCCACTACCAGTGCCAGCGTCAAAGCGATTTGGATCCTCTGCTTCGCCTCTTGACTCATCATGCAGCTGTCAATCCTTGCCTTTTCAATCCTTACCCGTGGTCCCCTGTGCCCCCTCTGTTAAAGAATTTAAGGCACGACCTGCGCCATCAGCCGTCCTACGGTACACTTAAATGAAGGAAATCGATGCCCACTATCACCGAACAAGACGTCCTGAGCGCGCTGAAGAGTTGTTACGATCCCGAGATCCCTGTCAACATCGTCGATCTGGGCCTCATCTATACCGTGAACTTCGTCCCCGCGCCCACCGAGAATGCCGAAGAAGCCAAGCAAGATGTCACCGTTGCCATGACTCTCACTTCACAAGGCTGTCCCGAGCATGTCAACATCAGCGCCCAGGTCAAATCGCGCCTCGAGCAGCTGCCCGGCATCCGAAACGCCAACGTCAACGTGGTCTGGACTCCCGCCTGGACCCCCGAGCGCCTCAGCCCCGAAGCCCGCAAACAACTCGGCATCGAGTAACACAGCGGCGTCCGCATGCCGGCTTCCGGACGCCGGTACTTACACGCGAAGGATCGCGAAGCAGATTCTCTCCGGAATTTGTTTACAGGAAGCCGGGCGCCGGAAGCCGGATGCCGCCTTCTCAAACGCCAAGCTCGCCCCAGTCCAGCGACCCCTGGTCAGAAATGCGTTTCCCGGCACGCCCCGCCATTTCCATGACTCTCATGCCACGGTCGAAATAATCCGGCAGCGACCTGCGCACCTTGTCAAACTTGTCGGGATACTCCGCCGCCAGCACCGCCAGTCCCACACCTGTGGCCAGCACTCCCGCCGGATACTTCTTTTTCAGGAACAACACCGTCGCGGACCCAATCGCCCCCACCACCAGCGCTTTCTTCCACGCGTCCATATTTCTCCTGCGAAATAAACGTTTCATACGATTTTACTCCCGCGAATTAATTATCAGCACACCATTCCGATGCTGCTTTTGCCTCCCGCGTTGTCACTTCTCTGCGTCTTCCCATCGCACCACACGCGCCAACCTCGTCCCCCGCCCATCCTTATATACTTCTTCGTTCACCCGGAGGCCTCATGCTTAGCCGCAACATTCGCAGACCCACAAGTCTGTATCCTGCAACCCTGGCTGCTCTAATCCTCTTCTGCGTGCTCGCAGCATCAGCCGAAACCAAGCCTCGCGCCCGCGATCTCGGAGTCCCCTTCGACGGCACTCCAGGCCCCAACAACGCCATCACCGACGTCAAAGGCGTCGAAGTCGGCCACACCACGCTCATCTCCGGCGGCGGCAAACTTGTGGTCGGCAAAGGCCCAGTGCGCACCGGAGTCACTGCCATTCATCCCCGCGGCAAAACCAGCAATGACGCTGTTTTTGCCGCCTGGTTCACTCTCAACGGCAACGGCGAGATGACCGGCACCACCTGGGTCGACGACTCCGGCTTCCTCAACGGCCCCGTGATGATAACCAACACCCACAGCGTCGGCGTGGTCCGCGACGCCGTCATCGCCTGGAAGGTCAAGCACGGCACGCCTGACATGGAAGGCTATTTCTGGTCTCTTCCCGTGGTCGCCGAAACCTGGGATGGCTGGCTCAACGACATCAACGGATTCCACGTGCATCCCGAAGACGCTTTCCACGCCCTCGACGTCGCCCACTCCGGCCCGGTCGAAGAAGGCAACGTTGGCGGCGGCACCGGCATGGTTTGCAACGAATTCAAAGGTGGCATCGGCACCTCCTCCCGCGTTCTCGACGCCAAAGCCGGAGGCTATACGGTTGGCGTCCTCGTCCAATGCAACTACGGACGCCGCGACCAGCTCCGCATCGCCGGCGTTCCCGTCGGCAGAGAAATTCCCGACCATCCCGTCTACGGCAATAGCGAAGACACCGGCTCCATCATCGTCATCGTCGCCACCGACGCCCCGCTCATCCCCACCCAGCTCAAGCGCGTCGCCAAAAAAGTTTCGCTCGGCCTCGGCCGCGACGGCAGCTACTCCGGCGACGGCTCCGGCGACATCTTCCTCGCCTTCTCCACCGCCAACCCCGGCGCAGTCGGCACCAAGGGCCTGCACCAGCTCACCATGCTCCCCAACGATTCCCTCGATCCCATCTTTCTAGCCACCGTCCAAGCCACCGAAGAAGCCGTAATCAACGCCATGGTAGCCGCCGAAACCATGAAAGGCATCGACGATCACGAAGTGATCGCCTTACCTCACACCCGCCTCCGCGAAGCCCTAAAGAAGTACAACCGCCTCACGGAGTGATCATCTTCCACGCTCTGTCATCCTGAGGCGGGCGTCCGTTGCCCGCCGAAGGACTTGAGCGCGCCGCGCGATGCGTCAAATAATTCGCGTGTTTGGCTCGCATCCATATCCCGCCTGGAGCGCTCCAGAACCCATTCCCACTTCGGAACTCCCCTCACTCCTGACCCTCATTACCTTCGCTGCCCAACCCTCGTGCCTTTCGCTCGCGCGTGAAAAGACTACACTCGAATTGGTGAAGCGACACTACACCATGGCGCGCGTTAAGGGAGGCATGAAGTTCACCTGCTGCCGCTGCGCTCATCACGTCAGCACCCTCGACTTCGATCCCCGCGACGGCAACCTCCGCACCCAGGCCGCCACCGCCATCAACCGCCACGCCACTAGCGTCCACCACGAGCCCGTGATGTTCTCCTCCCTCGACACTCAACAGCGCATCTGGCGCGCCTGATTCCGCCACCGCTCTTCTTCCGCCAGCACTCTTCTTCGAGCGTCGCTCCTCCAAAACAAAAAACTCGGATTGCGCGTAGAATTGCCCGCGGATTTCAATCCACCAAGATTTCAATCAACTAAGGAGATTCCCAATGAAAAGTATGGGGCTGCTGTTGGGAACGTGTCTGTTAGCAGGATGTGCAGTGGCAGTTGCGCAAGAACACTCGGCGATCGAACCTCCCAAGGTCCTCGCCATAACTCGCGAATACACCAAACCCGGCAGGAACGGCACGCCGCACGAAAAAACTGAGAGCGCCTTTGTCCAGGCATTGGCCCACGCCAAGTGGCCCACTCACTACCTGGCAGTGGACTCCGCCACCGGCAAACCGCGCTCCCTCTTCCTCACCGGCTATGACTCCTTCGAAGCCTGGGAGAAGGATGTGCTGGCCACTCAAAAAAACGCAGCTCTCTCGGTTGCACTGGATCGCGCCAACCTGGCCGACGGCGACATGCTCGCGGCAACCGACCAGGCCGCCCTGATCCTGCGCCCCGAGCTGAGCTTGCGCGACGCCCTTGATCTTCCCCACATGCGCTACTTCGAGATTTCCCGCTACCACGTCCGCCCGGGACACGACAAAGACTGGGAGGCGCTGGTCAAGCTCTACCAGCAGGGCTGCGAGAAAATGCCGGACTGCCATTGGGCCGCATATCAGGCTGTATACGGCATGGAGGATGGCACCTACGTCATCTTCAATCCCATGAAGTCTGCTTCGGAAATTGATCGCAACTTCAGCCAGATGAAGACGTTCGCTGATGCCCTCGGAGAAGACGGCATGAAGAAGCTGGACGAATTGACTGCGCTCACCATTGATTCGGCCGAGACCAACCTGTTCGCCTTCAACCCGCGCATGAGCTACGCCTCGGAAGACTGGATCAAAGCCGATCCGGATTTCTGGAAACCCAAAACGTCAATGGCCGAAACCAAGAAGCCCGCAACCAAACCCGCCGAGAAACCAGCAGGCCAGTAAAATGGGTGCCCCACCCTTCTCGCGCACTCTGCGAGAGGGTGGGTTTTTTGCCTGATCCTTTATATAAAGCTTTGTCATCCCGAGTGCGCTGAAAGCGCGCGAGGAACCTGCTGTTTGCATGCGGGGCTACGACGGCTGCCGCAAGGGATTCCATTTTGCGGAGGCTGTTTATCTTGTGATAACCCTATCCCCACCGGCTTTGCCTAATAACTGGCATTCTAAGCCTACTTTTTAGGCAAGAGTAGGAGTTTTTGGGCAAGCAAGGGTGACTGTGCAGTTTGAATTTAGTCGGCCATCACAAGCGGATTGCGGCGGGAACTCGTAATGTGTTTGACATAGCAGTCCTCATGGACGGCTTTGCCGTTCTCATCCGCATACAGATCGACCCTTAAATCGACTGGCTTGCTGCAAAGTGTGCAAGATATTTCTTGGGAAGGGTGACCCTCCATAAACGCCTCCGTTGGACGGTTCGCAAGTAGCGTACGCGAAACGCGGAATAGGGGCTGATCAATATTGCTCACGTTTGTTCGGTATCGTACACTTGCGCCATGCTCTCGCCGGGAGAAATAGCGCAGATCAAGGCTGAGATTGAGCGGCTTGAGGAGCTTCGCAAGATATGCACCGATAACGGCATTCGGGAACGGATCGAGGCTTGGATCCGGGCAGAAAAAAAGAAGCTAGATGCCGACCGCGAAACAAAAAAGCCTTGACGATATAATTGGCGGGAAAATCACTCGAAGACTAAAACGCCCTGATTCAAGTCAGGGTGCTTTAGAACTATCGGATTGTGCGTCGGAGCGCAATCCAATGGTAGTACGGGAGTGTGCTCCGTGCAAGAACTTTACTTACTTTTCTGGTTGGTTTGCGCCGCATTGTAAGCAGGCCAGTTCTGTGGATAGGTTGTGCGCTCGGTAGTTGCTGTCACCGTCACACTCTTGGTCACAGTTTCGCTGCCATCGGCGTTTTGTTCGACGCGGCCTTCGCTCCCGGGAGTGACAGGTTGGTTGGTGCGGCGATGGGATGACTACTTGTCGACGACTGCTTTGTCAGTGATCTCCAGCCCGCGGTCGATGATGGCAAACGCCTCGCGCAGCTGCTGCTCGTTGATGCAGAGCGGAGGGTTGGTGAAGAATGTGTTCCAACGGACGAAGGTGTAGAGGCCTTGCTCGCGGAAGAAGTGGCCGAGCGCGGCCATCTCGTCGGAAGTGCCGTTGAAGGGAGCCAGAGGCTGGCGCGTCTTGCGGCTGCGCACCAGTTCGACGATGCCGAACAGTCCGATGGAGCGCACCGCGCCCACCGACGGATGCCTGGCCTGCAACTCCGCTCCCAGCTCTTTCATGATCGCGCTCATCTTTTTCGCGTTGTCGAGCAGACCATCTTCTTCATACACGCGAATGGTTGCCAGCGCCGCCGCGCAGCCCATGGGATGACTGTTGTAAGTCAGTCCGCCGTAAAAAACTTTGTCCTGAAAATGCTGCGCGATGTGATGCCGCATGCCGACCGCGCCGAGAGGAAGATAGCTGGAAGTCAATCCCTTCGCCATGCAAATCAGATCAGGAACAACCTTCCAGTGATCGACGGCGAACCATTCGCCGGTACGGCCAAAGCCGGACATGACTTCGTCGGCAATCATCAATATGCCGTACTGGTCGCAGAGCTTGCGCAGGCCGGCGAGATATCCATCGGGAGGAATGAGAACACCGTTCGTGCCGGTGACCGGCTCGAGGATGAATGCAGCGATGGTGTTCGGACCTTCGAGCTGAATGGTTTCTTCAATCATGGCGAGCGAAGACTCGGCCGATTCCCATCCGCGCTCGATGCCGTGATAAGGATCGAGAACATGCACAACGCCCGGAATGCCAGGCTCGGCGGCCCATCTGCGGGGATCGCCGGTAAGACTGATCGCGCCCGCGGTCGCGCCGTGATACGAGCGATAGCGCGCGATGATCTTGTGGCGTCCGGTGAAGAAGCGCGCAATCTTGATGGCGTTCTCGTTGGCCTCGGCGCCGCCGTTGGTGAAGAAGAAGGTGTCGATGTCGCCGGGAGTGATTTCGGCAAGCTTCGCGCCGAGCCGCGCGCGAACTTCGGTGGCCATGAAAGGATTCGCGTAGGCGAGCGTTGCCGCCTGCTCGCTGATGGCCTGGATGACGCGCTCGTCGCCGTGTCCGATGTTGACGGACATCAGCTGGCTGTTGAAGTCGATGAAGCGCTTCCCTTCCGGCGTATAGAAGTAAATCCCTTTGGCGCGGGCGACCGGAATGGGATCGACCTTCGACTGCGCGGACCATTCGAAGAGCGTGTGCTTGCGCGAGAGCGAGACGATCTCGGAACCGGACATTGTTGGTGTGGTAAGAGTTGTGGTCATGGATTCCTTCACGATTTTATTGCCACGGATTTTCACGGATCGATAAGTTGCTGTATCCGTGTCAATCCGTGAAATCCGTGGCTAGAATTTTCGGCTGTGCTCTTTGGCCCAGCGTTCGACGACGACTTTCTTGTCGGTATAGAACTCGATGGCGTCGCGACCCTGGCCGTGGAGATCGCCGAAAAAACTGTTTTTCCATCCGCTGAAGGGGAAGTAGGCCATGGGAGCGGCGACGCCGATGTTGATACCGATATTTCCCGCGGGGGCTTCGTAGCGGAAGCGGCGCGCGGCCGAACCGCTCGACGTGAAGAGCGACGCCTGATTACCGTAGGCGCTGCGTTCGAGGAAGGCGAGCGCGTCGTCCATGTTGTCGGCGTGAACGAGGCTGAGGACGGGGCCGAAGATTTCCGTGTCGGCGAGGTCGCTGGTTGCGGGAACGTCGTCGAGGATTGTAGGCTTCACAAAGTTGCCGGATTCGTATTTCGGAATCTTCGAGTTGCGGCCGTCGAGCAGAACCTTTGCACCCTGCTTCTCGCCGAGTCCGATGAGCGATTCCACGCGCTCTTTACTCTGCGGCGTAATCACTGGGCCCATCTGAACATCTTTGTCGAGGCCATTGCCGACTTTGAGTTTGGAAGCAGCATCGGCGATGGAATCGCGGAACGTTTTCTGCGCTTCGCCAACTGTGACGGCGACGGAGACGGCGAGGCAGCGCTGGCCAGCGCATCCGAACGCGCTGTCGCTGATAATCTGCGTGGCCATCGGCATGTCGGCGTCGGGAAGAACGATGACGTGATTTTTCGCTCCGCCCTGGCATTGCGCGCGTTTTCCCATGGCGGCGGCTCGCGAGTAAACATACTTTGCTACTGGCGTTGAACCGACGAAGCTGATGGCGCGGATTTTTGGATGGTCCAGAAGCGCGTCGACTGCGGCCTTGCCTCCGTTTACTAGATTCACTACGCCTTTGGGCAATCCAGTTTTTTCGAGGAGTTCGTAAACGTAGCGCATGGTGAGCGGGACGCGCTCGGAGGGCTTGAGGATGAACGTGTTGCCGGTGGCGATGGCGTAAGGCAGATACCAGAACGCGATCATGCCGGGGAAGTTGAAAGGCACGATGGCGGCGGTGACGCCGAGCGGTTGGCGGATCATCATCTCATCGATGCCGCGGGCGACGTCTTCGAGATTGTAGCCCTGCATCATCATGGGAATGCCGCAGGCGACTTCGACGTTTTCGATGGCGCGGCGCATCTCGGCTTTGGCTTCGGTGAAGGTCTTGCCGTTTTCTTGCGTGATGATGCGGGCAATGTCGTCGAGGTGATCTTCGAGCAGCATCTTCAGTTTGAAGAGCGGCTGGATGCGGTCTTCGGGCGGCGTGCGGCGCCACTCGGGGAAGGCGGCGGCCGCGGCATCTACGGCCTGGTTGACCTCGGCGGCGTCGGCGAGCGGGACTTGGGCTAGAGTTTCGCCAGTCCCGGGATTGACGACATCGCGCCATTCGTTGGCGCGGGAGTCGGTCCATTGGCCGTTGATGTAATTGGTGAGTTTGATGGTAGGAGGTGCTGCGACGGAAGTCATGGGATTGCCTCTGCTATCGCGAAGAATGTCTTAGGGAAACTCATGAAAGTCAGGTGCAACGTGAGAATTCCCTCGAGCAATTAGTAAATGATACAGCTTTATAGGGATCCTTCGACTATGGTTGTCCTTCGCGCTTGAGGCGCGAGGGACAATCCTCCCTCAGGATGACAAACCTAGTTTCTCGCTAGGCCATCTGTGCTATTACGCCTTTATTATCGCAGACTGTGGCCAGCGCGGATTCGAGCACGTCGAGGCCTTCGTCCATTTGCTCGTTGGTGGCGACCAGTGGGAGGAGGACGCGGATCACGTTGGAGTACGAACCGGCGGTGATTGTGATCAGGCCGTGCTCGTAGCAATACTGCGTGATCTGCTTCGTTTCTTCCGGGGCTGGAGTTTTAGTTTCGCGCGACTTCACCAGCTCGATGGCTTGCATGCCGCCGAGTCCCCGTACCTCGCCGACGATGGGCCATCGGCGCTGCCAATCACGAGCGCGGCGCTGAAAGCGGTCGCCGAGTTCGTTGGCGCGGGTCAACAGATTTTCTGTTTCAAACAGATCGAGCACTGCAAGAGCAGCGGCGCAGGACAGCGGATTGCCGGCGAAGGTGCCACCGAGTCCGCCAGGAGCGGGCGCGTCCATGATTTCGGCGCGGCCGGTGACGGCGGCTAGAGGCAGGCCTCCGCCTAGAGATTTCGCCGTCACGATCAGATCGGGCTCGATGCCGTAGCGCTCGCTGGCGAACATGGCGCCGGTGCGGCCAAAGCCAGATTGAACTTCGTCGGCAATAAAAAGGATGCTGTAGTTGCGGCAGAGGTCGGTGAGAACCTTGAAGTAGTCTGGCGGCGGGGCAATGAAGCCGCCTTCGCCCATCACTGGCTCCGCAATCACAGCTGCGACTTCTTCGTTGGCGACTACTCGTTTGAATGTGTCTTCGAGATGGCGCGCGCAGTATAGATCGCACGAGGGATATTTCAAGTTATATGAACAGCGATAACAATAGGCAAATGGGACGCGATGAACCTCTCCGGGGAAGGGCGCGAAACCTGCTTTGTAAGGATGTGTCTTGCTGGTGAGAGCGAGCGTCATCATGGTGCGGCCGTGGAAAGCGTCTTCGAAGGCGATGATGGCGGGACGCTTGGTGTACGCGCGCGCGATCTTGACCGCGTTTTCGACGGCTTCAGCGCCGCTGTTGACGAACAGAGTTTTCTTCGGAAACTTGCCGGGTGTGACTTGGTTCATGCGCTCGGCGAGGCGGATGTAACCTTCGTAGGGCGTGACCTGGACGCAGGTGTGGAGAAACTTGTCGAGCTGGCTGCGGATGGCGTCGACCACCGCCTCCTGGCGGTGACCAGCGTTGGCGCAGCCGATGCCTCCAGCGAAATCGAGGTAGCGGTTGCCATCGACATCTTCGAGCCAGGCGTCTTCGGCCTTGGCAACGTAGATTGGCGTTCCGTGAGAAAGGCCGCGAGGGACGGCTTGGGCGCGGCGCTCGGAGAGCGCTTTTGATTTCGGGCCGGGGATGGAAGTGTTGAGGCGGATTGTGCTCATGTTAGTTTCTCGTGAGAACTCCCTGAGTCGGCAGTGGAGTTGCAAAAGGTGCAGGGGCCCTTCGACGGCGGTTGCTCTTCGCGCTTGGACGCGAAGAGCAATCCTCGCGCAGGATGACAAGATTTTAGGGGGCGCCTCTTCATTTCTCAGTACCAGCCGATCGGTGCTTCATTCAGGTTGATGTAGACCTGCTTGGTTTCTAGATATTCTTCGATGCCCCAGGGGCCGAGTTCGCGGCCGAAGCCGGATTGTTTGTAGCCGCCCCACGGGGCTTCGACATATGTTGGCTGCATGTGATTTACCCAGACGATGCCTGCTCGCAGAGCTTTGACGGCGCGCATGGCTTTGAAAATGTCGCGGGTCCAGACGGCGGCGGCGAGGCCATAGGGGGAATCATTGGCAATCTTCAGTGCATCTTTTTCGTCGTCGAAGGGAATCACGGCCGCGACTGGGCCGAAGATTTCTTCGCGGGCGATGCGGGCGGAATTTGATACCTCAGCGAAAATTGTGGGCTGGACGTAATATCCCTTCCCTATTTTTTCCGGGCGTCCGCCACCGGAGGCGAGTTTGGCTTCTTTCTTGCCGATCTCGATGTAGGAATTGACGCGGTCGTATTGTTCTTTGCTGACAAGTGGGCCCATCTTGGTGTCGCGATCGAGCGGCGGCCCGAGCTTAATCTTTTTCGCTTTTTCCGTCATGGCTTCGACGAAGTTTTTGTAGATCGACTTCTGTACAAGGATTCGGCTTCCGGCGGAGCAGACTTCGCCCTGATTGATGAAGACGCCGAAGAGCGCGCCGTCGATGGCAGCTTCGAAATCTGCGTCGGCGAAGAAAATGTTGGGCGACTTGCCGCCGAGTTCGAGGGTAACGCGCTTCACGGTGTCGGCCGCCTGTTTCACGATGATCTTGCCGACGGCAGCGCTGCCGGTGAAAGCGATCTTGTTGACATCCGGATGCTGGACGAGAGGAGCGCCGCAACTTTCTCCAAAGCCAGTGACGATGTTGACCACGCCCGGCGGTAGGCCGCAGTCGGTGAAATACTTCGCGAATTCGAGAGCGGTGAGCGGAGTTTGCTCGGCGGGCTTGAGGACGCAGGTGCAGCCTGCAGCAATGGCGGGAGCAAGCTTCCATGCGGCCATTAAGAGCGGATAGTTCCACGGAATGATTTGCCCGGCGACGCCAACTGGTTCCTTGAGCGAAAGAGACATGGCGTTGTCGGGAACGGGATTGACGTAGCCGACGACTTTGGTGGCGAGGCCGCCATAGTATTCGAAGCAGGTGGCGGCATCGTTGATATCGAATTCGGCCTCGACGATGGGCTTGCCGGTGTTGCGGCATTCGAGTTCTGCCAGCGCAGGAAGATTGGCGCGGATTTTTTCGGAGAGGCGGAAGAGAACGCGGCCGCGTTCCTGCGCGGTGGTGCTCGCCCATGGGCCTTCTTCGAATGCGGCCTTGGCGGCAGCGACGGCGCGGTTGACGTCGTCGGCTCCGGCATCGGGGACTTGGGCGATGATTTCTTCGGTCGACGGATCGTAGACTGGAAAAGTCTTTGTGGACTGGCTATTGACCCACTCCCCGTTGATGTACATCTGATAGGTGCGGACTTCTGTTGTGACTCCGCCGGGCATTTCGTTTCGACCTCCTGGTTACGTCAGGGCCTGAAGGCCCATGAATCTGGGCACAATAACGGCACGACTAAAGTCGTGCCCTTCCCTTACTTGCGAGCTTCGCTTGCCGGACCGCCGAGGGCGGCTCTCCCCACATAGACCTGTTGCGGCGCTTTGTGGCGGCCGTAGACAAAGAAGAAGAATGCGGCCAGGCCGATAAAAAACAGAGTGCCGCCGAACATCCATAATTCGTACGACCACAGCGACGTAATTTGCTGCGCCGGGAAAAAGACGAGCGCGATCCCAAGCATCGTGGTGAGCAGACCGCTAGCACCTGCGAGAAATAGCGTGGCGCGGCTGTACTCTCCTTGAGGGACGGCCTCGATGATGGAAAATCTTACCAGCGCACCAAACATGTACAGGAACGGCACGAGTTGCAGCACGACCGCGAGGGACAGGAGCTTTTGGAAGGTTTCCTGAACACCAGCGCCGAAAAAATTCATGACCACGAGAACCGAGGAAACGATGGCTTGGACGATAAGTGCGGCATGAGGCGTGGCGTAGCGCGAATGAACCTTGCCGAGCCATGATGGCATGTAGGAATCGAGGCCGGCTACGAAGGGGATGCGGGCGGAGCCTCCCATCCATGCGGACCCGATGCCGGCGATGGAAAGGCTGAGCATAAGCGCGAAGGGCACGGTGATCCCCGCAAAGCCAACGCGCCCGGCCATGTGGCTGACCGCTTGAACGATTCCCTGAAGCACGTTGACGTTTTTTCCCACTGCGATGAGAAGGGTAAGCGTGGCGCCGACATAGAGAGCACCGGAAAGAACTCCGCCCCACGCGACTGCGCCGGGAAGAGTGCGGCGCGGATCCTGGATT
This sequence comes from uncultured Acidobacteriota bacterium, assembly GCA_963720155.1. Classification (GTDB taxonomy): domain Bacteria; phylum Acidobacteriota; class Terriglobia; order Terriglobales; family Acidobacteriaceae; genus Sulfotelmatobacter. The sequence continues at coordinate 57,192 of CAVREP010000015.1, read as the reverse complement.
TCGTCTCCCATGACGGAGGCGAGTTCGAGGCCGACCAGGCCGAAGCAGATCACACCGAAGGAGTTCATCACGAAGCGCGGATTAGCGGGGATTTTAAAATCGGCGGCGGTTATGGTGGTGCCGAATCGCGACCAGATCACAACGCCTAGTCCAATCAAGACGGCGGCGGCGATGAAAGTTCCGATGGCGCCAACATTGTTGATCCACTTGCCAACGCCGAGCCCTACAATGTTCAGGATGGTGAGTAACGCCAACAGAGCGAGCGACGTAATGAGAGCGAATGTCTTATTGTCGGCAAGAGCCGCATGGCTTGGACCGAGGGCAAAAACGGACACGCCGACGAAATAGAGCATGACGGTCGGCACGTAGAGCATGTTGTTGGTCCAGTAACACCAGCCGGAGAGGAATCCGTGGAAGTCGCCGAAGACTTCTTTGGCCCAGAGGTAGACGCCGCCTTCGCCGGGATATCGGTGCGCAAGTTCGATGACGGCGATGCCTTGCGGCCAGAAGAAAAGAAGAAGGGAAATGATCCAGAGCCAGATGGTAACGCCGCCGTTGGCGGCGATGGACGGAACCACGTTCAGGTTGAAGACGGCGACTACGAAGAGGAGGACAAGATCGCGGCGTCCGAGGGCGCGGATCAGGTGGGGCTGAGTATCGGGTTGGGTGGTGGTGGACAATTTCGTTTTGCTGCCCACAATACAGCAGGTTCCTCACCGGGCCTTGCCCCGGTGAGGAATGACAGAACCTATTTTTACCGCCTACTCTTCCCTTGCAGAATGGCGGACAGCCGAGGCAGCTGTCTCTACATGGGCACTGCTTATGCATGCAAGGCGGACAAGAGTATCCGCCCCACACGAGCAAATCTAGTGCGCGGCTAATACTGGCTGGCCGATGCGCTCTTGTTGCGCTTTCGCGAGCGATGCAGCGATATCGTCGAAAGCAGATAGATGTTTATCGATGTCGGCCTCGGTGTGCTGGACGGAAATCGTCCACTGCTCGTCCCACCAGTAGGGCTGTGGCATAACGCCGCGGTTGACCATGGCGAACCAGTAGTGACGCCAGAGGTCGATATCGATCGTGGTCCAGTCGCGGTAGTTGCGAATTTCTTTTGGATAAAGCATAAGCGCGCCATTCGCTCCGGCTTGCGCGATGTAGGCTTGCAGACCCGCTTTTGCGATGGTTTTGCGATATCCATCAGCGAGCTTTTTGCCGAGCTTGTCGACGTGAGCGTAATTGTCGCGGGTGAGGACCTCGCGGAATGTAGCGAGACCCGCAGCCATCGAAACTGGGTTGGTGTTGTAAGTGCCACCGTGGAAAACCTTGTGTTGCGAGATGAGATCCATCACGGACTTGCTGGCGCCGAACGCAGCTAACGGCAAGCCTCCGCCGATCGACTTGGCGAGGCAGATCATGTCCGGCTGAACGTTGAAGTACTCGCTAGCGCCTCCCCAACCCAGTTTGGCACCGGTTTTCACTTCGTCGAAAATCAAGAGGGCGCCGTTTTTTGTGGCCATTTCGCGAAGGCCTTTTAGGAAGCCGGGCTGCGGCAGGCAGAGGCCGACGTTCATGAGGATGGGCTCGAGAATGATCGCGGCGATTTCGCCCGGATTCTCTTGGAAGCGACGCTCGACGGTTGCGAGGTCGTTGAAGGTGGCGACCGTGACATTGGCCACCGCGGATTTTGGCACACCTAAGCCGCCGGGAACCGCGGTGGGATTGTTGATATCGCCGAAGTCGGGCGCGTGGGGCTTAACGCTGACTAGCGCGGAGTCATGCAGTCCGTGGTAGGCCCCTTCAAACTTTATGATTTTGTCGCGGCCGGTAGCAGCACGTGCGAGGCGGATGGCGTGCATTGTGGCTTCAGTGCCGCTGTTGCCGAAGCGGCACATCTCAATCGGAAAGCGCTGGCAAATTTCTTCGGCGAGCTCCCATTCCATGTCATGAGGCATGCCGAACATGGTTCCGGTGGAGAGACGTTTCTCAACGGCCTTCATTACCGCAGGATGGCAGTGTCCGGCCATGAGAGCGCCGAAGGTGAGGTTGTGGTCGATGTACTCGTTGCCATCGAGATCGCGGAATTTACTGCCGCTGGCGTCTTTCACGAAGATGGGCCAAGGCTCGTAATGCCGATAATTGCTGGCGACGCCGAGGGGAATGCGTTTGAGATTCTTTTTATGCGCTTCGGCTGATTTAGGAGTACGACGCTCGAAGGTTGCGAGCTCTTTCTGTAGATCGGGGTACATCGGGTTCTCCGGGGTGGCTCAAGCCCACGGCGTCTTAGAGCGGCGGGCCATTAGAATGCCGGGCGGCAAGCCGCCCGGTTTTTGGTCTCTTCCTACTTTACGCTCTCCGGCTAGAAGAAGAACTTCAAAGCAAACTGCAACAGCCGAGGATCTCCAGCTGTCGTGATCTTACCGAAACTGGTTGGGCCGTCCGAAAAACCGCCATCGGGGTTCGAGAAATTGGTGCGGTTGAAGACATTGAAAATTTCAGCACGGAACTGCACGTACTTGGACTCGCTCAGAGGGATCTTCTTGTGAACCGAGAAGTCCCAATCGATAAGTCCGGGGCCGCAGCAGATGGTGCGCTGGGTCCCGTTGTTGAAGCTACCGAGCGGCGGATCAGAGAATTGGTTGTAGTTGAGGTAGAAACCTCCATTTGTCTTGGGATTCAGAATTTGCAGCGGGCCGGTCAAACTGGGAGCTTCGGTGCCGAGGAAGAACAGGCTGTTGATCAGTTCGTTGTCGTCCTCGGTATTCAGACGTATGGGAAATCCACTCTGAAATTGGGTGATGCCAGATACTTCCCAGCCATCGAATACTTTGCCGGCAAATCCCGAATACTTGCGGATTGGAAGCTCCCAATCGTAGCTAACGACGAAGCGCTGCTTTGAATTGAATAACGAGAGGGCGCGACTGGCCCCGAAGTTAAATGGGTTCAGAGTTTCTTCAAAGGTGGAACCGTCGTCGATCGATTTGCTGAAGGTGTAGGCAGCCTGGAATTGCAAGCCATGCGAGAAGCGTTTCTGGAGCATCATCTCGAGCGCGTTGTAGGAGGAATTGGCGATTGTGTCTTCGGCGAAGATGTCGGTGAAGACGGGAACGCCATCCACGGGGCAACCAGTTCCAGGCGTAAATGGCGCCCCGGTTGGATTACAGTTGGGCGAGGAGTAGGGGCGGAGACCTACCAAGTTCAACGCGGGGTTTCCCGGACCGTACTGTGCAACTGATCCGTAAGGCATGTGGAGCGTGTAACCTGCGGGAATGGTGCTGGCAGGCAGAACCCAGTCGCTGTCTTCGACAGTGGGGCCGCAGCCATAGGCTGTCGCCAGGGCCGGATTGGGGTTCGGGCCCGTCGGCGAGTAGTACTGGGATATGTTGTACATATCCAAACAAGTTTGTGGGTTGGAAGGATTGATGTCGTGGGTAGCCAGCAGACGATGGCCTTGGGATCCTACATAGCCGATCTGGAACATTAAGCTATTGCTCAGTTCACGCTGGATGGTGAGGTTGTACTGACTGGTGTACTGCGAGCGAAGGTGAGGTTCGAACTCGCCGTAAAGAAGAATAGGGCGAAACAAAGAGAGGTCGGTGGGCGCGCCTTTCGTAGGGGTAATGATGCCATTGAATGGATTAGGAGTTTGAAAATCTAACTGATTCACATACGGAGTATTGAAAAAGACGTCGGAGAGAGAAGAACTGCCACCGAAAGGAGGCTCGGCCCCGAACTGGGCGAGCACCAGTTCTTCGATGGGATTATAGAAAAGACCCCAACCAGCGCGAATGCTAGTTTTTCCATCGCGGCCGGGACTGTAAGCCACACCAATACGCGGAGCAAAAGCCTTGTAATAGGTTGAGGTCATTCCGGCTGGAACACCTTGATCGCCCGGAACCACCAATCCTGTGGGTTCAGAGCCAGTACTAGCACAAGTTGGATTCGCTACGCCCAAGCCTTGCCAGTAGGACGCGCTGTTCGTGATTCCGCACGGATAAACTGTGGAATTCTGCCCGGGCCGGAAGGTCTCGACGTGGCCGCTGATGTCGGTCGGCGGAGGACTGAATTCCCAACGCAGGCCGTAATTCAAGGTCAGGTTGGGCTTGATCTTCCAACTGTCCTGGACAAAGGGATAGACTGCAGTGCTGCGAACGTCCTCGCGTTGCCCCGAACCTTGAGTGTAGCCATCCGCTAGTCCCAGCAGGAACTCAGCGTAGTTGTCACCATCGGCAGGAATGATGGAGTTGGGGCCGGTGTTGTCGAATGTGAACTCACCGTTGACGTCGAAATAATAGAACTGGTCGAAGCGGGCACGGCGAACATCGACGCCGAACTTAAAGGTGTGGGTGCCTTTCACCCAAGTGAGGCCATCGGACCACTGAAAACTATTTCCAACCTGGGGCAGGAAGCCCTCGAAGTTATTACCGAAGGATGCGCCGCCTGAAATGCTGACGAAAGGAACGCCGGTCAGGCTCGACGGCAGCCCCGGCGTGATACCGAGATTGGCGGCGGTGCCGAACCCACTCTGAATGGCCGAAGAATCGGAAGTGCCGGTGAAACAGAAAGTCGCGGCTGATCCGCTGCAGCTGGACGTGACCGCGTTTGTAGTTTGGGGTTTTATAAAGCCGAGCTGGCCCTCACGCATATAGGTGAAGTGCGCCTCGTTCACCAGAGCGTTACTAATGGTCCAGGTATGGGTCAAATTCCATTGCTGGTTGCGGAGATTGTTGAAGTTTCCGAATCCTGGGACATTGGCCCCAGCCGCCTCAAAGGTATCGTAGGGCTGGAGCTCACTGCCGTCGTTAAAGTAGTAATAGGCGGTGAAATTCTGATGGTCGTTGATTTTGTGATCCAAGCGGAAAGTAAACTGATCCGCATTATCAGTCCCGACGGGGACAACCTGATTTTGGTTGATTCCGATATTGGCAGCCGGAACGAACTTCTGAAGTAAATTGGCGGCTACGGGGTCCTGGCAGGCCGTCGGGATCACACTAGTGGGAAAGATCGAAGACCAATCCGAAAGACCGGTAAGCGGGTCAGCTGGAATGCTGGCAACGGTGTAGCCCAAGGCAGCGTCACATCCGGCACGGCCGTCGAGCACATTGGCGATAAAGCCGCCGGGCGTAATACCTCCAGCCCCGGTGCTGGTAGGGGTAGGAGCGGGAAAACCACCTGCTGCTGTGAAGTTCCCACTGAATTCCCCGGTGGCGGGTGCGCTCGCTGCTCCCGGCGTACCAGTCGGAACGTTCAGCAACTGCCCGGGCTGGCCGTCACGGATCCGGCGTCCTTCGTAGGAGAGGAAGAAGAAGGTACGGTCCTTCTTAATCGGGCCTCCGAACGTGCCACCGAACTGGTTCTGATTGAGCTGGGGCTTGGTTGTGTCGGGGTAGCCGCGCGCATCGAGAATCGTGTTGCGGAAGTATTCGTACAAATTTCCGTGAAAGGTATTGCCCCCGGATTTGGTGATCACGTTCACCACAGAGCCGGAGTTGCGGCCGTACTCAGCGTCGAAAGTGTTGGTGATGACGCGAAACTCTTCGACAGCATCGGGAGTGGGTTGAATCGTGGGGGTGTTTACGAACTGATCGTTGGCGTCGCCGCCGTTAACGCTGAAGTTGTTGGCGCGAGTGCGGCCGCCGTTGACGGAGACTGAGCCGGGGTCATCGGAGCCGGCGAACAAGCTACCGCTCGATCCAAGCTGGGATTGCACGCCGGGCTGAAGTTGCAGGAACTGATAGGTATCGCGGGTATTGAGGGGAAGCTCGTTCACGGAGCGGTCATTGATTACAGCGCCGAGCTGAGTACTTGTAGTATCGACTTGAGGAGCGTCCGAGGTGACCTCCACAGTCTCCTGGGATGCGCCGATCTGCAACGAGGAGTTAAGAGTTACAACCTGATTGACGTCGACGATCACTCCCTTCTGGACATTCTTCTTGAACCCGGTTAGGTCAAACTGAACCGTGTAGGTGCCGGGAGCGACCTCGACGAAGGTATAGTCGCCACTGTCATTGGTCAGCGCGTCGCGGCTGATGCCAGTCGCCTCGTTAATCAGAGAGACCTTCGCGCGCGCGAGGACGGCTCCGGTAGGATCGGCAACGCGGCCGACGATGCGACCGCTGGCACCCTGGGCGGAAAGCAATGCGGGGCTCACAAGAGAGAGCGCAGTGACAAGGCAAACGGCGGTCCAGCGGGCTCGTGGTGACGGCATGGAACCTCCAGCACTTTCGGAAGAAGTAGTTTTTCCTTGAAAACGACAGCTTGTGCCTGGCTACAACCTTGCTATAATCCCGCAAGGTTAGAGAAGGGCCCGCGTACTGTCAAGAAGAAAAAAAGCGCTCTCTCTGATAGAAACTTTTTATCCCCGATCCGGTGAACGATGAATCGGTCCAGCGCGACAGTTTATTTGAAGATCGGAGATGTGGCCCGGAGTGTTGGAGTCTCGCCTTCGGTGATCCGGTCGTGGGAAAACCTTGGGCTGGCGCGTCCACAGCGCACGGAAAGCAAGTACCGGCTGTATACGGCTGACGATGTGAAGCTGCTGAAGCGGGCGCGCTTTCTGCGAAAAGTGCGGGGATTGAATGCAGCGGCGATCGTTGAACTGCTGCGCCGGGAAGGTCGAGCGCGTCCGGCAGGGAACGGAAATGCAGGAGCGATCGGTTCGCACTTGCGACAGTTACGGGCAAAGCGACGATTGTCGCTGGCGCAAGTGGCGCGGGCGGTTGGTATTTCGGTGGGATTCCTGAGCGCGCTGGAACGCTCGCAGATGAGCGGTTCGGTGGGAACTCTGCGCAAGCTGGCGCGATTTTATAAGACGAACATCCTGGATTTTTTTGATGCGACGGGAGCGAGCAGCCGACAGGTTCAGCCGGAACAAAGGAAAGTGCTGGAAGCTGGCCCGGGCGTACGCATGGAATTGCTGGCATGGGGAAACACGGTGATGGAGCCTCATCTTTTTCGGGTTGCGCCGGATGCAGGCAGCGGCGATTCCTATACCCACGAAGGAGAAGAATTCCTGTACGTGTTGCGTGGAGCACTGCTGATCACGCTGGAGAATGAGGAGTACCGGCTCAAGGCTGGAGACAGTTTTTATTTTCAGAGCGCGACGCCACATCACTGGAAAAATCCTGGGCGGGCGGAAACCTGGGTGCTGTGGGTAAATACTCCGCCGACATTTTGAGACGACAGGCGTACTGGAGGCGCGATGAAGGCGCGAGAATCAGTTTTGCTGGCGCTGCTGCTGACGTTGATTGCGTTCGCTAGTTCGTGCGCCAAGAAGACTCCTACGCTGAATGTACTGGTGTGGGAGGGCTATGCCGACCCGGCGTTCGTGAAAGTCTTTGAAGAACAGCATCACTGTAAGGTGTCCGCATCGTACATGGGATCCAGTGACGAGCTGGTAGCTAAGCTGCGCGGCGGCAGCGCCGGCAACTACGACGTGATTTCGCCCTCGAGCGACGTGGCTACCTCGATTGCAGCGGCGGGGCTGGCGGCTCCGCTGGATCTGACAAAGATTCCGAGCTACGGACAACTCTCGCCGCAGCTCACATCCCTGCCGCTGGTGCACTTAAAAGGACAAACGTATGGAGTCCCGTTCATGTGGGGGCCTGACCCGCTGATTTACGACACCACGGTTTTTGCGCAACCTCCGGATAGCTGGAATGTTCTTTGGGATCCGAAGTACCGGGGAAAGATTTCGGTGTGGGATGATCTGTCGACGATCTATATGGCGGCGCAGGTTCTGGGCTTTGATAAGCCGGGTCCGTCGCAGCTTTACAACTTGACCGACGACCAATTGGAGGCTGTAAAGAAGAAGTTGCTGGAATTGAAACCTAATATCCGAAAAATGTGGTCGACAGGCGGAGAGTTGACGAATCTTTTTCAGAACCACGAAGTGGTGGCCGCCATGGGATGGCCGCTGATGACCAATCAACTTCGCAAAATAAATTTTCCCGTGGGAGAGACGATTCCGAAAGAGAACACGACCGGCTGGATCGATCACCTGATGATTACAGCGGGAAGCGAAAATAAAGATCTGGCTTACGAGTTCCTGGAGTACATGATTGAGGCACAGACGCAGAAGAAAGTTACGGATGTGACGGGATACACCCCGGCGAATCCGCAGGCGGGACAGTTCATGACCCCGCAGGAAGTAAAAAACTTGCATTTGGTTGACGTCGACAACTATCAGAAGCGTCTTTACTTCTGGCAGAATGTGCCGCGGCGCGCCAAGTACAACGAGATTTGGAATGAAGTGAAAGCGGCGCAGTAGGAGCCTCGGGCAGAGCCTGCCCTGAGCGAAGTCGAAGGCTTTAGAGACTCTGTTAGGACTTTGGGATCGATGACCACTTCTGAGATTGCCATGCCAGCTGCCGCGGATGCCCTGGGCCGAGCATCGTTGCTCAGCATTCGCAAAGTGGCCAAGCGGTTCGGCAAGAACGCGGTGTTGCGGGATATTTCTCTAGATGTGGCAGAGGGAGAATTTCTGACGATCCTGGGTGAGAGCGGATCGGGCAAAACGACGCTGCTGCGAATCATCGCAGGGTTTGAGAGCGCGAGCGCGGGCGAAGTATGGATGGGCAAGGAACGGCTCGATCGGCTTCCACCTTACCGGCGACGCGTGAATACCGTATTCCAGAGCTATGCGCTGTTTCCACATCTCAGCGTGGAGCAGAATGTGGCTTACGGATTGCGGGTAGCGAAAAGGCCGGAGGCGGAAATTGTATCCCGGGTAGCGGAAGCGCTGGAGAAAGTAAAGATGTCGGCGTACGCGAAATCTAAGCCGTCGAAAATCAGCGGTGGGCAACAACAGCGGGTTGCGCTGGCGCGGGCTCTGGTGAACCGTCCGCAACTGCTGTTGCTGGATGAGCCACTCTCCGCTCTGGACGCGAATTTGCGGCGACAGATGCAAGTGGAACTGAAATCGTTGCAGCGCGAGGTTGGCATTTCGTTCATCTTCGTGACACACGATCAGGAAGAGGCGATGGTGATGTCGGACCGGATCGCATTGCTGAGGTCGGGTGAACTGGAACAGGTGGCAGCGCCTCGGGAAATTTATGGCCGTCCGGCGACCGCGTATGCGGCGCAATTTATTGGGCACACGAATCTTCTGAAGGGCGAGGTGCGTGGCGGGGTTGTACGTTGCGGACAGCTAACGTGGCCGGGGGCATTTGCGGATGGGCCGGCTCTGTTCTCGCTGCGTCCGGAGAAAATCCAACTCGCCGGAAGAAATAATGATGTGCCTGGCAGTGTGCGCGTTCTCGGAAAGGTTCGCGACCAGGCATTTCATGGGTCTACGGACTTGATCCGCATGGAGTGCGGTGACGGATTGGTGCTGGTAGTGCGGACTCCGGCCAGCGAGGGAACGCTGCAAGAAGTCGAACTGCAGTTCTCTCCCAGCGATGCGGTGCCGGTGCGCGAATCTCCGGAAAGAATGTGATGTTCTCGCGGACATATAAAGCGGCGGTCACCCTGCCTCCACTGGTGTGGGTGACGGTGCTCCTGTTAGTGCCGTATCTGCTGATGTTCGGCTACAGCTTCTGGTCGGTGTCAGCGACGCAGAACATCGTGCATTCCTGGAATCTCGACAATTACGTCGAACTGCTGCGCGTGGACGTTTACTGGCAAACGTTGCTGCGCTCGATGTGGATCGCCGCACGAGTGACCATCTTCTCGTTGTTGCTTGGCTATCCGCTGGCATACTTTCTTTCTTTTCATGCGGGGCAGAAAAAAGATCTGCTGTATCAATTAGTCATCATCCCGCTGTGGGTCAGCTATCTGGTACGGGCTTACGCGTGGAAGACCATTCTTGGCTCGGACGGCGTGCTGAACACGCTGCTGCAGTATGTGCATCTGACGAAGCATCCGTTGGAGTTTCTGCTGTACAGTCCGTTTGCCGTGGTGTTGACGCTGACGCACATCTACACGCCGTTTGCCTTTCTGCCCATTTACGCGGCGCTGGAGCACATTCCACGCAATCTTGTGGAAGCGTCGCACGACTTGGGCGCGACTCCTGGGCAAACGTTCTGGAAGATTATTTTTCCACTCTCCATTCCAGGGGTGGTTGCCGGAGCGACGTTTGCCTTTGTGCTTAGTTTGGGAGATTTTCTTGCACCACTTCTGCTGGGTGGACCGAGCGGCATCATGATCTCGAATATCGTGGTGAGCCTGTTTGGCGCGGCTTATAACTGGCCGCTCGGTGCGGCGATTTCCTTCTGCATGCTGCTGCTGGTGGTGAGCCTGTTGTTTTTCTCGGAGCGGCTGGAAAAGAAATGGAGCTTCTCGTGAGCGGCACACGATTAGACTCGGGCTCACGCTGGCTGCGCTTCCATGCCATTGGCGTGTTTGCGTTTCTTTATCTGCCGATTGCCGTTCTCATTCTCTATTCCTTTAACGGAGAGGGCGTGGGCGGATTCCCGCCGCATCATCTGACTCTCGACTGGTATCGCACGCTTTTCGCGGATGGGCCGATCTGGGATTCGGTGCTCAACAGCCTGCAAGTGGCGCTGGCGGCGATGGTGATCTCGTTGGCGTTCGGTGTGCCGGCAGCTTTGGCCCTGGAGCGAGTGCAATTTCCCGGGAAGGCGTTGTTCCGGCGATTGGTGCTGCTGCCATTAATTCTGCCGGGGATTATTACTGGTCTTTCTCTGCTCATGCTGTTCAACGTCGCGGGAATCAAGCTCAGCTTGATCACAATTATTTTGGGACACGGGACCGCATTGATTTCCGTAGCAGCGACAGAAGTGTTTGCCGGCCTGCAGAAACTCGACCGAGCCCAGGAAGAGGCTTCTCTCGATCTGGGAGCAAATTACTGGCAGACATTCTGGCGGATTACCGTACCTAATCTGAAGCTGCCGATCATTGGCGCGGCGCTGCTCATCTTCACGCTTTCGATGGACGAGATTGCGGTCAGCTTCTTCTTGATCGGGCGCGACAACACGTTACCGCTGGAAATCTGGGGGCGGCTGCGGCGCGGCATCACACCGGAGATTAACGCGGTATCGACCATCATCTTTGTATTTTCGCTGGTAGCGATTTTGTTCTGGTACCGGCTGCGCGTGAGCGGCGAGGGACGGGCGGAACCGGGCGCTGAAATTGTTGAAGCGTTGGAGGGTCATGCGAGATGAGCGCGAATCGCCGAGACTTCATCAAGTTTGTGGTAGCGGGAGCGGTGACGGCGGGATGTCCAATCGATCTTTCGCTAGTGGCGGGGCAGGAGGGGGGTTCGCAGAAAAATCCGTCCACTGAACTTGATAGCGAGGACAACCGGATCTGTCATCAAGTGCGAGACGGCAAAGTGTTCACACGGCCGCCGGCCTCGGGGCGGCATGACGTGGTGATTGTCGGCGGCGGGGTGAGCGGCATGGCGGCGGCATATCGTTTGCAGCACCGAGATTTTCTCTTGCTCGAAAAGGAGCCGCATTGGGGCGGTAATGCTTATGCCATGGAGTATGAGGGCAGCGTCTATGCCACGGGATCGGCGTTTCTGGCGAAGGACGAATACGCTTACCACTTCGCTAGAGAAATCGGCCTGGAACCGCTGCCGGTCAATAGTCCGGACGCGAGCATTATTCGTGGCGAGTTGGTTCCTGATACCTGGGGCGACGGACTCAATAAGCTGCCTTATTCTTCGTCGATCCGCGAGGGGTTCAAGAAGTTCAAAAAAGAAATGCTGGCAATTGAAGTGGATAACCATCGCAAAGAGCTCTTTGGAAAACCGTTTTCCGATTTCATGCTGGGATATCCGGATGAACTCAAGCTGTGGTGGGATAGTTACGGACCCTCAAACTGGGGGGCGACCACTGAGGATACGGCAGCTGGCTTGGCCATTCTCGCGCTGCAAGAGATGGTCGAAGAGAGTCGAGAGGACGATCGCTACACCTGGCCTGGGGGTTTAGGGGCGGTTACGAAGAGGCTGGCGAACATTCTGCAGGCTAAATACCAAGATCGCATGCTGACCGGAGCAACCACCGTCGCAGTGGTTTCCGAACGAGAAGAAGTGCAAGTGACCTACATGCTGGACAGCGAATTGAAGACGGTCGCTGCCAAGGCGGTGATCATGGCGTCGCCTAAGTTCATTACGCGGCGCATCGTCGAAGGCATGCCCGAAAAGCAAAGAAGCGCTATGCATCAGATCAGCTACATTCCATATCCCGTAGTGAATCTGATTTTCGACCGGCCAGTTTTCAATCACGGCTACGATACGTGGTGCCCGGGCAATACTTTTACAGATTTTGTTGTTGCCGACTGGGTGGTGCAGAAACAGCCGGGTTACAAACAGAAGTTCAACATTCTTAGCTGCTACACACCGATGAAGGAAGAGGATCGCCCTTCTCTGCTGAATGAGAACGGGGCGCGTAGAATCGCAGCAAAAGCGCTGAACGACTTCCAGAAGCTGATGCCGGGGCTGAGTGTCGATCCGATTGAGGTGCACATCTACCGGCGGGGACATCCAATGTATATGTCCACGCCCGGGTTGTGGACGCAGGTTCAGCCGCTGGCGCGGCATCCCATGGACCGGGTGTTCTTCGCTAATACCGATTCAGAGGGTCCGGAATCGACCACGGACGGAGGCATCCGTGCGGCGCAACGAGCGGTGAAGGAAGTGGAAGCGCGCCTGGCCGGCAAGACCGCGTCGAAGCAGAAAGCGGTGGCAAGTTGATGTTGATTGCTTCATCTTTCTTCCAAGAAGGTTGAGCGGACTCCCGATTCAGTAGCGACCTGCACCAAAGTTGGATGTAATCTCCTGCGAAACCTCCACACATAGTAAAGTTATAGAGAGGCCTGATAGCCGACCAATGGCTGTCAATCTCATCGTCGGAGTCATCAATAAAGGACAAAGCATACTTTGAGTTTGAGCATTCGCAACATCGCCATTATCGCGCACGTGGACCACGGCAAGACAACGCTGGTTGACGCCATGCTGCAGCAAAGCGGAACGTTCCGCTCGAACGAGCACCATGTCGAGCGGGTCATGGATTCGAACGAGCTGGAGCGGGAGCGCGGCATTACCATCCTTGCCAAGAACACGGCCATCTTCTATCACGACGTGAAGATCAACATAGTGGATACGCCCGGCCACAGCGATTTTGGCGGCGAGGTGGAGCGCGCGTTGAAAATGGTGGACGGCGTGATGCTGCTGGTGGACGCCAGTGAAGGTCCGCTGCCGCAGACGCGCTACGTGCTGAGCAAGGCGCTGGAAGCGAAGTTGCCGCCCATCGTGGTGATCAATAAGATCGACCGACCGGACGCGCGTCCGCAGGAGGTGCTGAACGAAATCTACGATCTGTTTATCGATCTTGACGCGAAGGAAGACCAGCTCGACTTCCCTGTTCTTTATACGAATGCGAAGCTGGGGACAGCGTCGACCGACATTAAGGGCGGTGGCGAGGATCTGCGTCCGCTGTTTGACGCGATTCTGAAAACCATTCCGCTGCCGCAGGGGGACCCGGCCGGTCCTCTGCAGATTCTGGTGGCGAACCTCGATTACAGCGATTATCTGGGGCGCTTGGCCATCGCGCGCGTGTTCAACGGAACGATGTACACGGGCGAAGACGTAGTCATTGCCAAGCGAGATGGATCGATGCAGAAAACCAAGATCACAAAACTTTTTTCCTTCTCCGGCCTGAAGCGCACGGATATCACCGAAACCGTATTGGGGGATATTGTCGCGGTGGCGGGCGTGGAAGGGATCACCATTGGCGAAACGATTACGGATGCGGAGAACCCAGCGCCACTGCCGCCCATTGTGATCGATGAACCCACCATTGCGATGACATTCACGGTGAACACGTCGCCGTTCGCGGGACGTGAGGGGAGCTACGTTACTTCGCGCAACTTGCGCGAGCGCCTAGCGAAGGAACTGCTCACTAATGTCTCGTTGCGAGTGGAAGAGATGGGAACGACCGACTCATTCAAAGTGCTGGGGCGCGGTGAATTGCAGCTTTCGATCACCATCGAGATGATGCGGCGCGAGGGTTATGAACTCATGGTCGGCAAGCCGGAGATCGTCACCAAGCGCATTGACGGAAAGCTGATGGAACCCGTGGAGCATCTTACGGTGGACGTTCTCGAAGAGTTTGTTGGCGTGGTGATGGAGCAACTCGGATCGCGGAAGGCCGAGGTTGCGAATATGCATAACCATGGCTACGGGCGAGTGCGAATTGAGTTTCGCGTGCCCAGCCGTGGGCTCATTGGGCTGCGCAGCCAGTTGCTCACTGACACGCGCGGAACCATCGTGATGAATTCGCTGTTCGACGGATACACGGAGTGGCAAGGAGAAATCCCGCACCGGCTTACGGGTGCGCTGATCGCGGACCGGTCGGGCGTCTCGACGGCATACGCTCTTTGGGGACTGCAAGAACGCGGAGAGCTTTTCGTCGGTCCGGGCGTGGAACTTTATGAGGGGATGATCATCGGCGAAAACGCGAAGGATGACGATCTCGACGTGAACGCGGTTCGCGAAAAGAAACTTACCAACATGCGGGCGTCGACGGCGGATGAGGCCATTCGTTTGGTGCCATTTCGACAGTTGAATCTGGAACAGGCGATTGAATTTATCGCGGATGATGAATTCGTGGAGATCACTCCGAAGTCGCTGCGGCTGCGGAAGAAGGTTCTGCAATCAAACAAGCGCAAGAAGAGCGCGATGGCCACGGTGGAAGAAGGGTGAAGCCGGGCGGTCAATCGGAAAAATCCAAAGGCGACGCACATCTGCGAATGTTTCTGGTCCCATGCAGTTGCGGGGCGACGTTCGCGGTGCCAGAAACCTACGACCACCAAGGGACAGCGTGGAGCCGGTATTTGATCTGTCCCAGCTGCGGCAAGCGGCACGACCCCAAGAATCGGCTGCTGCGGGTTGGATATCACCGCGAAGGATATTGGCAAGTGGACGAGTGTTAAGCGGTCCCAGTCAGCTAGACATTCGGCGCGTCTTGCGGCAGGAGTTGGACAAAACAGAAACTGCGCAACTACCGCATTCTCCCGGCTCTTCGTAAAACCGTCTGTGCCCTTGATCTGGGCTGGGTTCCCGTTTTGATTGACCGTGCTTGATCGATCAGGCTGGTTTCAGTTTTGGATTTTCATAGTGGATTTGCACAAACCTGCTATACTTCTGGCCGCATTTGACTGTTCGCCAGCTTCCGGTCTCGATTTTCAGGAAGGTGTCCCCGACCTGCCAGTCCGCCGTATCCAGCTCGCACTTCGACAGCTCAATGCAGAGGAACACCCGTGAAGAATATTTTTGTAGGGAACTTGAGCTTCAACACCTCGGAAGACGAACTGCGTCAGATGTTTGAACCATTCGGGCAAGTGGACCGGGTCAGCATTATGACGGACCGGGACACCGGACGCTCGCGCGGATTCGGCTTTGTGGAAATGGCCAGTAATGAGGATGGTGAAAAGGCAATTACCTCGTTGAATGGCTCGCAAGTGGGCGGACGCACGCTCAACGTGAACGAGGCACGCCCCAAGACCGAACACGCTGGTGGCGGAGGACGCGACCGCGGAGGCCGAGGTGGAGATCGTGGCGGAGATCGTGGAGGCCGGGGTGGCGGCGGCGGCGGACGCGGCCGCTGGTAATCGCTAGAGTTTAGACCCCACGCATAATGGTTTTTTACGACTGCGGGCGATGTTCTGCCGCTCCGCGCTCGAATGGCTGCGCGAAACACTGAATATCCTCACATTGATGCTTCTCAACCTTCCCATGTAAACTGAGGGGTTCCGGTGTGCGCCCGTAGCTCAGATGGATAGAGCGATTGCCTCCGGAGCAATAGGTCGGGAGTTCGAATCTCTCCGGGCGCACCAGATTTCAACAACTTGCAGCAAGGCTCCATTCCGCCTGTGTTCAGAACGTGATCAATTGGCCTCACTGTTGGACCTCTTTCACGGGAAGCTTTGCCAACGCTTCGACGGTCACAGTCGGTGAAATCATCTCATACATGCTGTCAGTCATTGTATAGACGGATTCCGGGATTTCCTTTACATAGTTTTCCAAAGTTGTGTTCGGTCTCGCGTGGCGAAGTTGCTGTTGCACATCTTTCAGGGTACCCCTGCGCTCGCCTACCGCTCTTGTCGCATAGGTGCGCCGAAGGATCTGGAAGTTTAGTTTCTCCAATCCGAGCTTTTGTCGGATCGGGTCAAGTACTCGCGCCTGTTTTCGTAGTCGAGAAATCCACCCTTGCTGTTTGGGAAAATAAAATCACCGCCCTGCGGCCATGCGGTTAGCTTTCGCCAGTCTTCGAGCTCGAGCGCCAGTCGTTTAGGTAACGGAACGCTGGCTTCACTCGCCTCCGTTTTCGCCCAGCCCCGAATCTTGCCTTTGTAGACTGTCTCAGTCACGCGCAAACTTTGGCGGTCGTTCGGCAACTGCTGCAAGCTGTACCAGCGGAACGCAAATAACTCCCCAGGACGCACCGCAGTCCCAGAACCGACCTTGATCGCAAGTTTGTCACGGAGAGTTTCCGCGGCGTCAATGACATTCTGGTATTGCGCCCACTCCAGGATCGTTCCGTCCGGTTTGCGAGTCTTCGGACGCTTTAGCTTTCGTGTCGGGTCTTTTGCTAGAAAATCTTGCTCGACGGCCTCGGCGCAGATAGCTTTCAGATACCTGTGGCAGGGGAAGACCATCGAACGCGAATACTCACCGGCCAACTTATTGAGCCAGTTCTGCAATTCCACGAAATCCAGTTCCCTTAGGGCTTTCTCTCCGAACTGGTGCAGAATTGCGCGAATGAAGTATTGATTGGTGGTCTTGGTCGAAGCGCCCCAATTCCCTTCAACAGTCGGCTGCCACCGGTGCTCTACGAACCATCGCAGCGGTACGCGATCGTCCCGTCGAGAGGATTGAGTGGCGTTCAAAGGGCTGAGAATCTTGCCCAACTCCGCCTCGGCCTCGAACTTCCTCATGTGACTCTTCTGGCCCACAATCCGACTGCGGTGCCGGCGGTGTTCGGCGCTCGTTTGAGGGTCGCGGACATACTCATACCAGTGGGCCTTCCAAGTTCGAGCTTTTGTTTCTTCAATCCCCCCCCGATCGGTTCCTGGCGCGCATAGCTCTCAACCTCCCGAGTTGAAGTAGCGCCCGCACTATACGCCCCCTTCCTGCACCTGTAGGTGTGCATTGATAAAGTTCTCGACATCCATGGGTCGAAAGCGCAGGACTGCGCGCCGGCCGCCCAGGCGTACGACCGGAATCCGCGGGCTGCGCCGTGTCGCGTGATCGCGGACCCATGCCTTAGATACGCCCAGCATGCTCGCGACATCGTCTAGGCTCAATAACGAGAATCCGAGTTGTTGCCGTTCAGCAATCATCTGTTTCTCGAACACTCTTTCCGTCCCTGACGGGTCTCGTGGTTTCAACGACCTATGTTGCCGTTTTCCGGCTGGTTTCTGGAACGCCCGCTCCGCATTGCTTTTTGCGCTCTATCCGACATCACTGCTGCATATACCCCGCTACGGTCGCCTGCTTCCGAGGCGTGCTCGGCGCGTAGTCCACTCGCGTCAGTTTTGCCCAGCTATGCTCGTCGTTGCTGTCGATTGTGAAGTGGACCGGAGTCGGCGCGTTATCTGCCTTGATGTCAAACTCCATGCAACGAATCTTCGCGGCAGCATCCGCCATCGCAATTCCGAACAGCCACTCACACCACCCGGCGATTGCCCCGGCGCCGGCCAGGGGATGCTGAGCTGACGGGCTTTAGCGCCCGCAAGTCCGCGGCGAGTTGCTTGGATAGCCCCTCCTGATCCAGATACGACACAATTTCCCATTCCAATTCAGCAGAAAAGGAATCCAAGAAACGAACCTCTGAGATACCGTCCGGTAGATAACGCTCACTCCCGATCGCAATACAGTCGAGTAAGACTTCTGGGCGCAAAGATTCAGCTACGCGCGCCCGGAGAGAAGCGAGAGCCATCCGAACCGCATCTCGCGCTGGAAGCCCCTCGACTTTCCCGCTCTCTATGAACAAATCAAGCGTCTTCGAGATACTTTGTTTGACCGCTTCGATCCACCTGTCCTTGTGCGGCTCGAAGTAAGCCCTGTTACTCGCAGCCTGCGGGATCGATTCATCGGAGGACAAAAATGAGTGACCACTAATATCTAGCTTCGCAGCAAACACATGATCAGCCTTACTGATCTCCGTGCGGAATAACTTTATCGCTGCCTCGACGCGAGGACCCGCCCCAAGCTGCTGTGCCTGCGGGCCGACGAACAGAACCGGGGATCTTGGAACCTGCGCGGTAGTTGCTTTGGTCGGCATAGCCACCTTCTCGGCGTGGCTTCTCGGTTATTAGGAATTACTGGAAAGGGCGGTCGAGAAGTACCGCCCCTGGTCACTGCCGGTGATCATGCCCGCAGTTATCCGGTACTAGCACCTGATTGTAATTGCAGAGTCAAGGGACGTATCATCCTCGCGACCTTAAAAAGAGTTCTAGATTTAAAATCCAATTGTATTGAGCGTTTGAGGGAAGAGGGGCTCGGGAGCACACCATGCCATCGATCCAGTCCGACCCGGAAGATGTTGCGAAGCTGCGTCACATGGCCAGCGAGTTCACTGAAGGCTTTAACACCGGCGACGTGGAACGCATCATGCGTTTCTACGGAGATTCTTACGTGGACATCAATCTTCGT
The DNA here is from genome assembly GCA_963720155.1 of uncultured Acidobacteriota bacterium. Lineage (GTDB taxonomy): Bacteria > Acidobacteriota > Terriglobia > Terriglobales > Acidobacteriaceae > Sulfotelmatobacter. The sequence goes on along the minus strand of CAVREP010000015.1, from coordinate 38,573 downwards.
AACCCAGTTCAATCCCGGCAGGAGCGCCGGGAATACTATGCTCACGTGATCCGGAGAGGCGGTTTTCACGTGCAGGTGCAACCTGAAGAAATCCTCATCCGAGGAGATTTCGCATTTATCCGCGGCACGATCGAACTCACACCTGGTTCGGCGCTCGGCGACTCCGCACGCAAAGAGCTTCGGTACCTCGAAATCGCCCAACGGCAACAGAATGGTTCTTGGCAGGTCATGTGGGGCATGGACGGCCCCGTCCAAGAATACACCGTCTCCTAAGTGAAGAAAGTGCTCAACAGCGCGCTCGCCGGTCAAGATCTCGGTCCTACCGGATTTGAAGACCAAGTCCGAAAACTCGGATTGAATGAGCGGACTTGCGAAACTTCGCGCGAGTTGAAGGATTGGTGCGAGAGCTACCAAAATTTCTCACCTTATGGAAAAACGCCGACCCCGACATCCCCCCTGGCTACCGTCGCCGCTGCAGCGAAAACCCTGTGAACTTCTTGTGGATACTCAGTGGACTGATCTGGGAGGCGATCGAAAAAATTTTAAGAAAGTACTTGACAGCTCTACTCAGAAGTCTGAAGCAAGCCAGGGCGGAGTACGCGAAGTTGCAATAGCTGGAAGCCGCCGCAGTCGGCTTGCGGATTGCTGCAGCCTGGTCTGTTTTCTCTAGAGGCGACAGATTGTCCCATGTCCCCCCGGACGATGGGACATTTTGTCTTTTTGGCAATAGCTCCATCAGCCACCACCACAGCATTGCAATGACTTAGCGGCAAGCGTTTGGAACCTGCCGTGCACCAAAAGTGCTGCTTGGAGGGTGAAGATTTGATCAAGCAGCTAGTGTTCGGCGCAATAGTGATGTTGGTCAGTTCGCCAATCCTTGCGGAACAATATCCCAAAGTTGCGCCAGAACTGAAGAATAGTTCGAACCAGCCGATGGTGAACGTTATCGTACAGTTCACCCAGATTCCGACCGCTAGACATCATCGGAAAGTTTTTAGTCAGGGCGGCACTCTCCACAATGTGCTGGGCCTCGTGAATGCGGGTTCATATTCCGTTCCCGCCTCTGCCTTGGCGACTCTTGCTGCCGATCCCGAGGTCGCCTATATCTCATCCGACCGTCCGCTCTTCAGCACGAATAATGGCTCGGCCCCAGCCGTCCTCGACTACCACACTGACACTGTGAACGCGCCCGTCGCTTGGGCGGAAGGTCTGAATGGTTCCGGCATCGGCGTAGCCGTGATCGACAGTGGAATTATCGATATTCCCGACCTGCATGGACAGAACAACCTGGTCGTATTCAGCCAGAACTTTGTTAGCGATACTTCAGGCAGCGCCAATGACCAGTTCGGCCACGGCAGCCACGTCGCCGGCATCATTGCCGGAACCGGCAACAAATCTACAGGATCCAAGTACATCTATACTTTTAAGGGCATCGCGGACAGCGCCAACCTGATCGATCTTCGTGTCCTCGACAAGAATGGCGCTGGTACTGATAGTCAGGTGATTGCCGCCATTCAGATGGCAATCCAGCTGAAAAGCAAGTACAACATCCGTGTCATCAATCTGTCTTTGGGAAGGCCGGTCTATGAAAGCTACACGCTAGATCCGCTTTGCCGGGCAGTGGAACAAGCCTGGCGGGCAGGCATCGTAGTCGTGGTCGCCGCCGGCAACGATGGCCGCAACAATGCCGCAGGCACCAATGGTTACGGAACCATCACCGCTCCGGGCAATGATCCCTACGTCATCACCGTTGGCGCAATGAATACCATGGGCACGCCCAGCCGGGCTGACGACCAGATTGCGAGCTACAGCTCCAAGGGGCCGACTTTGTTCGACCACGTCGTGAAGCCCGACCTAGTGGCTCCCGGCAACCGTCTGATTTCGCTCTACACAGCCGGTTTGAACCTGAATCATCTTTATCCTGGTAATGAGATTCCTAACTCCCTGTACCAGGTGAATGGCAACAACACCCCTTCCGACACCTACTACGTCCTCAGTGGAACCAGCATGGCCACTCCAGTAGTCAGCGGTGCCGTGGCTCTCCTGCTGCAGAAATCCCCGAGCCTAACGCCCGATCAAGTCAAAGCGCGTCTCATGCAGTCTGCATATAAGAACCTCATCCCGTACAGCACAGTCACCGATCCGGTCACCGGTCAAATCTACAACGATCAGACAGACATCTTCACCGTTGGGGCTGGCTACCTGGATATTCAGGCGGCTTTGTCCGACGCCACGGTCTCAAATCTCAGTGCAAAATCTCCCACTGCTGCTTACGATCGGCCATCCGGCAATGTGTACCTGGTCGCCGATCCGCTCTCTGTTTGGGGCAGCGAAGCACTTTGGGGCAGCGAAGCACTTTGGGGAAGCGAGGCACTTTGGGGCAGCGAGGCACTTTGGGGCAGCGAGGCACTTTGGGGCAGCGAGGCGCTTTGGGGAAGCGAGGCGCTTTGGGGAAGCTTGACAGGAACAAATGCGCTAAGTCTTTCGATAACCGGCGACGAACAGTAATCTCCAAGAACTGGACGCTGGAGCATGCCGAGGCAGAATCTGCTTCGAGATAGCACGAGGCGGAACGGGAGATTTGCTAGGCGGCAGTAGAGACAGGTCTTCTTGGCGATGTTCCTTCTGTTTTTGATCGTGGAGCTTCTTCCCGAGCGAAGGCTTGGTCCTCACTTCGGGAAAAGGCGAAGGACTTCCAGGTCAGACATAAGCATTTTCATTTCTTCCAGAACGAGCAGGAACTCTTGGATCTCAGGCCTGCCCATTCGTGGGAGATTGTCCGGCTGAAGGGCTTGGCTTGCACGGCGAAGAAGCGTCGCTAACTGGTGGGACAAATCAGCCGTCCGAGCGCTATCGCTCCCCGGCGCCCTCGCCGCCGATTCGAGGTCTCTAATTTCCCCCAGTTTTGCTCGAGCCTTTTTCTGTGCGGTGATGTCGATCGCTGTGCCGAGCAACAGATCTGGTTGTCCTTCCTTAAAGCTGGCCACACTGCAGGTTGTCAAGACCCAGACCGGTAGTCCATTCCGATTCCGCAGGCAAGCTTCCTGAGCAGTACGACTCCCTCGCGATCGCAGGCGCTCAATCACGGCTTCGCGCTCTGTCCTGTCGAAATAGAAATCCCAGGCGCTGTGCGCGAGCATGTCATCGCGGAACTCAAAACCAAAGATCCGCGCACATGGCTCGTTGCAGTCCACGATGCGACCATCTACGTTTGTCAGGACGGTCCCGGCAACGTTCCCATCGAACAGGATGCGATAACGCTCTCGCCACAGACGTGCCTCTTGCAGGCCAGTCTCTTCGGTATTCAGTCCGTCGCCAGCCATGTCAAAGCTTCCTCGCGGGTTTTGAAAGTGGGAAATTCGCGACGAGAGAAGCTCCCTATGTCCTCAGAGGACGCCTCAGGGAAGTGTTCCGCTCCCACCCATGCGGATTTCTTGATGTAGGGCTTGTCGAAAACTGCACTTTCCTTCATGGCCCGAATAGCCTCGTGGTCAAATGATGCTCCGGTGAAATCGGAAAGTATCAGGACGGAACCGCGCGGTCGGGTGGTTACAAGTTCCGGAAGTGCTCGGATAATCTCCTGGACCTCGACGGAGGAACAGTTTGACAGGTCCACAACGAGAATCTGCTTACCCTGATAGGTGATGAATCGAATGCGGTCGGTCAACGTATCAGTACTTCCTTCTGGGGAAAGGAATAAAGACCGTAGAAGTTTGTCACTGGCAACTGCTGATGTCAACGGGCCGCTGGTGGGTCTGGTGGGTCCGCAATCCTTTCGGAAAACGATTCTACTGGAGGAGCGCAAGAGTTCTACGGGTCTTGCTGATGATCTCGCGTTGGGCCGGATTCAGTTCCATAAATTCAAATCCGTAGCGATGGTCCGAGCGGCTGCGCACAACTGCGCCCACGCTGAGCGGGCCTCGCGCAACTGGCACCGGAAACTTGAGAGTGACTGCCGTGCCTGCAGGCCATCCGGTCACGAATAAGCCAGCTATTCCAGCCTCACTGATGTTCAGAGAACGCCCTCGCATGAGCCGCTCGTCACTAGTTCCGAACGTGGCAACGTCGACCTCCGTATCGATCTCATAACGCGGGAATCGGCGCGCGTCAATCGCGGAGCCGGTACCATCAGGGCTGTCCATCGAGAATGAGGTCCATCTTTCCTCATTCTCGATGGACCTGCCATGTTCTTGCGGAAATTACGAAAACCGAACAAACCTGCCCCGCCAGGCGTTCGGAAAACACCTCGAAAAGCAGCAATCGCAAGTCATTGTTTCCAAGTGCTTGGCAGACTGCGGTTTTTGGCGTTCGTAAACCACTTGTTTACGGAAGAGTTCTTTGACGGGCAACGTCCTGCGTTAGAGTGGCAGCCCTTTGTGCTCGTTTTCCGCCAAAGGTGCGCGATGGAACCGGGACTCTGCGGTACCTGATCTGCTCTGTGGCGTATCAAAACAACAACTTGCGGGGCTGAGGGAAAGGGCCACTCAAATGCTGCAGTTAGGTGGAGTTGAGCATCCTTCTCCTCTTTCAGGTTCTCTGAACTAAGTCAGCCCATCTGAAGTTCTCTCCTCTTAGCGCTAACAAACCTTTTAGGAGGTTTATATGTTTGCACGCAATGTCTCTATTCATCTGAAATCGAATATGCTTTCTGATTACACCCAAACCTTTGAGAACGACACTCTTCCTTTGCTTCGCAAGCAGAAGGGCTTCAAAGACGAAATCACATTGTCGAATCCCGGCAGCGTGGATGTTGTTGCCATCAGTCTGTGGGACAGCAAGGCCAATGCAGAAGCATATAACACCAACACCTACCCAGAAGTGTTGAGAACACTTGCACGAATGATCGATGGAACGCCCAGGGTTCAGACGTTTGAGGCGGTTACTTCGACCTTCCATAACGTCGCCCTAGCAGCGTAGAGGCCTGTAAACATGTCGCGCGGGAGGACGGTTAACTCCGTCTTCCCGAGTGACAATTGCCTAACTCGTCGTCGCCCGAACTTTCGGCGCAGTTCCACTGCGGGCTGTTAGGCTCCCAGGAAGCCGCGTACCCCATGCCTTCGAATGCGATCCTGCACGAGGTTCAGCAACTCTACAGCGTGAGCGACCGTCTTGACTCGCTGGCGGAACAACATCCTCTCGTCTCCGAAGCACTCATCACCATCTCTGGAAGCGTTCGTAACACCGCCACGTTGCTGGAGGTGGTGGTCGCGATGAAAATAGCGACGCTCTCCGGCTTAGATCCAGCAAATGCCTGAGTTGCTCGCTGTCTTGAGCTGGACTTTGGAATTTCGGTGCGGAAGCGAGTCAAGTACAACAACGAGAGGCAGAATGAACCCTTGCCTGGTCTGAGCGTAGTTCTCAGAGGGCGTATGCCTGCTCAAAACGACGAGATCGGCCATTCTCAATTTACGAAATCGCCTTCCAATAGCGAACACCGGTACAGTTTTACAGCCCCACAAGCAGCCGAGACTATGCGAGTGACGACCCGACCGTGATACCGGAATTATCTGACTCCTTCGCGCCTCACGATACCAGCCATACGTCAAACTCAATTCTAACTTCGTCTTTAGCTCTGACGCCCGCTTTTCCGGGAGGTTTGATCCCGAAGTCAGTCTGCTTCACGGTGGTCTCGCCGGTGTAATGGCCATCCTTGAGCGTCACGCGCACCGTGACCGGTCGGGTCTGCCCGTGGAGCGTCAGATTCCCGCGCAGCGTCCACCGCCCTTGGCCAGCAGACTCCGTGGCTGTGGACTTGAACACGATCTCCGGATGACTCTCGCTATCGAGCACTTCCGGCCCCAGCATCGTCTTCTGCACTTCGGCGCGATCTTTCTCGGACTCGCCCTTGTCTATCACGCGCAACTCTCGTGCATTCACATGTATCTCAACCGCAGGATGCGAGCCGACGTCCGCCGTACCGCTGTGAATCGGCGCATGCACTTCGTGCTCGTGTCCCAGCCCGGAGAATGCGCCCGTTTTGCCGACGTGGATCGTTAATGCGGATTTCTGCGTGTCGATGTTCTGTTGTTGCGCCTTCGCTCCCAACACGCATATGAGACTCGCTGTCACCAAGAACAATACTTGCCGCATCGCTCACCTCAGAACTGGAATTTCCGTTTCGGTTTCCAACAGGTCTCGCTTTTCTTTCTGGTGGGTCTAGCGGTTCCGAATTGTACGGCAGCCCAAGAAAGAAAAATGCCCTGCGGGTTTTCTGCTTCAGGGGAGGTTAGATAGGAAGCGTTCTGAGAGTGTCATAGCAGCGTCAAATCTTCGTCACTTCTTGTGGCGACTGACCAGAACCGCGAGGTACTGGAAGTGGCGAAACATCGACATTGACTGGGGGGTGACTATTGGGCATTAAGCAGCCCTGGCGCCGGGAGGCGGTCGCCACCGGCGCCAAGGTTCGGAATCATAACTACACTGTCGTCCTAGGCAGCTTTGCGTGGTTCTTGTTTGTCACTCTTGCCCTTGTCGGAACTCACCTCGCGGGTAAAAGAAAGATTTGGGGCGCCCGTCCTCTCCAGGCTCTTCCGTCTTCTCCACCTACTGAAGAAAGGGAACAGTGTGCCAATGGCGACTACCAGCACGGCAAACGCAACCCAGAGCCAGAAGGACCAACTCCTGGGAGTGGCAGCCGGCGTCGTGGCGACTGCATCAGGTGTACTGGCAGGGTCCGTGGATGTACTGGCAATCGGAGCGGGCGTCGTGGCGGCTGCAGCCGGTGTGCTGGCAGGCTCCGTGGACGAACTGACAGTCGCATCGGGCACAGGGGTGGCTGTGGCAGCAGTGTGTGACGGTCTCCGACGACGTGCAGCAGGTTCGCTGGCAGTCTCCGAAGGCGTGTTGACAGACGCGACAGGTGCAGGTACGACCGCAGGGCGCGTGACCGGAGTCTCCGCAGGTGGAGTGGCCTCTGCGGGCGTGACGGCAGTCTCTGCGGGTGGAGCAGCGTCTGCGGCGGGTGTGACGGGAATCTCTGCAGGAGGACCGGCCGCAGCGGCCGGCGCGGCGGCAGTCTCTGCAGGAGGAGTAGCCACAACGGGTGCGGCGACAGTGTCCGGCACTGGGCTCGTGGCGGCGGGTGCAGTAGCGGCCGCAGATGGTGTGGCAGTTTCCGAAGGCGTGCTGACAGTTGCAGCAGGTGCAGCGGCGGCCGCAGCGCAGTGTTCGGAAATCATGTTCAGTTCGGTGACGGCAAAATTATTATCGGCAGCGGCGGAACTCAGCCCACTTGCGTTGTGTCCGATGAGGGCTACTTCATGGCTTAGATGAGGCTTGAGATCAACGGTGCTGGTGGTGATCTTGAAAATGTGGCCGGTGTTGTCTTCCACAACTGTGTAATTACCATCAGAGCCACCCAGGCAACCTTTAATGGTGGTCTGGTCTGTATTAGTGCTCGGCGCGGGAGTCTGTGCAAACCCCAGCGTGGCCAGCAGAGCCGGTAGAACGATCAACAGGAGTGCTTTCTTCATGGTGTCCTCCGAAGATTCTCGCCTTGCAGCGAGTGAGATTTCGCTTGGGATTTGAATCTGCTTCCGATTCTGCTGTCGAAACCTCGGGGCTTTCGGGCTCCGGCGTGAGAACTTGGAGCATCCAGGTGAAACCACACAATGTTATTCGGTAAGAGTCTGACTGTCTGATCCAAACCGCTCACATTTCAAAGGAGAGGTCAGAATCTTCCTGATTAGTCTGAGACCGCGGGAGCGGCACTGCAGGTAGCGGCCGACCGGCTGAGCCCGCAGATCATCCGCAAACAGCTCGATTACTGGACGTTCTTGCTGGGACCCAAGTTCTCCAAAAAAGAACGCAGCCAGATGAACCTGTCCCGCTTCTACGCCCTGGCGCAGATTGAGTACTGTCGATCTGTTCCATGGAACAAATTCGCAATTATGTGCCCGCCCCAAATATGTGGCGTTGGTGTCGGTACGCCGGGCTCGGTGCGGGGGCGCGCGGAGAGTCGGGCACATTTGCGCGACGAGTCTGCTTACAGCGACGCGAGCCATGCCAGAAGTGCCTCATCATCGCGCCAGACCGGCTTCGGGCCGGGCGCGTCCTTTTCGGTGGGTGGTGGCTCACAGAGACGCAAGGCCGCCTCCTTTGCACGCACTGTGATCTCCGCGTACCGGTTGGTGGTGTCGAGGCGGACATGGCCCAGCCAGCCCCGAATCACATTGACATCGACACCCGCCTCGAGCAGATGGACGGCACACGAATGTCGAAACACGTGTGGGCTGATGTGGTGACGGTCAGGGCCGGCCTGCGAGGCCCGCAGATGGTCGGTATGGCGGCGAACGATCTTATAGATGCCAAAACGCGTGAGGGCCCGGCCGCTCTGGGACGCAAAGACCGGCCGTGCGAGTGACGCATTGGAAGGAGCGTCACTCGCGAGTTGTTTCAGGAGCTTGGCCGTCTCGTCCCAGAGGGGACAGATGCGCCACTTGTCGCCTTTTCCGTGCAAACGCGCCCGCGGCTGCGCCCCGAGTTCCAAGTGCTCGAGTCGGAGATCGGCCACTTCCTGCACTCGGCCGCCGGAGTTGTACAGCATCAGTAAAAGCGCGTGGTCACGGAGGGCGAAGCGGCCTTTCGTTGGCAGCTCACGAAAGAGCATCGCGATCTCGTCCTGGTCGAGAAAGCGGGTTTCGGGTGGTGGGACGCGTTTGCTCGGAATGGCAGCGACCTGCTGCGCGACCGCAAGACACTCGGGCACTCGTCGCCCCAGAAACTCAAAGAACATATGCAAGGTCGTCAGCCGGTGGTTGCGTGTCCGCCGGTGATTGTGGCGGGTGTCTTCGAGGTGCTGAAGGAACCGCAGGACGCGGTCGAGTGTGAGCGCGTCAAGGGTGATCTGGGTGAGCCGACAAGGCACGTCGGTGGCGACGAACGTGAGGAACAGACGCAAAGTATCCCGATAAGCCTTGATGGAGGTCGGCCGAAGGCCCTTTTGGAGTGGGAGGTTGTCGGCCAGGAACGCGTGAAGCAAAGCGCCAAGCGAGGGCGTACTCATGGCGCCACCTTGTGGAGGAGCGGCTCAACCCAGCGCTCGAATCGCTGACTGGCCTCCGTGAGGAGGTCCGTCGTGATGGTCAGATAGACGGCGGTCGATCGGGGATTGACGTGACCCATGAACGTCGAGAGTTGCAGCAACCGCGAGCCGGGGTCGGTTCCATTGCGGTACCACCGTAGCAAGGTGCCCACGGCGAACGAGTGGCGCAGGCTGTGGACACATGGAGGTCTGGTTCCGTCGGGCAGGGGCAAGGCGAGCTGGCACACGAGTTCGTGGAAGATGGTGCTGATGGTGCCCGGCGATACCGGCTGGCCTTTACGAAACGAGAAGATCGGCAGGTCAGCGATCAAGGGACCGATTCGTGGCGTCACCATCCGGAGGTCCAGATAGTCGGCAACGAGCCGACCGATCCGCGGCCCAAAAGGGATTAAGCGACTCTTTGCGAATTTCGTCTTGCGCACAACAAGCAACTGGCGCGGGAGATCGACGTCCTTCATGCGGAGCCGCGCGACTTCGCCGACGCGGAGCCCCAATGCATAGAGGAGGGCGAAGATTGTCCTGTAGGTCAGCCCACGACACGGTGTGTTGCGCGTGTCGGGTAAGGCTCCGGCTGCGTCGAGCAATCGGCGCGCGGTTGGCGGATCAAACAAGAACGGGAGACGCGACGCGGTGGTGCGCCGGGGCTGGGCCTGCATCGGTGATCGCGGCACGAGGTCTCGTCGGATCAACCAGTCGAATAGGCGTGTCACGATCCCCAGCAGATGGTTAAAGCTCCGCGGCGCGGGGCGAGGACGAGACGACAGAAATGCCTCGATCACTTCAGGTGTGATGGCCTCGATCTTCTCCACGTGCTGCTCGACGAGAAACCGATCAAGCAGACGGAGGACCGATTCTGTGGTGCGCACCTGATACCCGAGCGCCCGTTTGTGGGCGAGAAACATCTCAATCCCCGCTGCCAGCGGGCTGTGGAAGCCGGTCCATCGCGAGGTCATAGAACCTCCTCTCCGGGGCCGATGGCGACCTCGCGCAAGGTCTCAACCGCCACCTTGCTGTAAATCTCCGTCGAGGCGGGGCTCGAGTGGCCGACATAATCACCAATGGCTTTCAAGGACCATCCGGCCTCGACGAGCCGCTGCACGCAGGAGTGGCGGAGCGTATGCGACCCTAGTCGCGGCCCGACGATACCGGCCTGGTGCAAATAGTGCGCAGCCCGGGAGGAGACAGCTGCCTGAGTGATTGGCATGCATGGGGCCGTCACACGAAAGAACATCTGACGCAACGAGGTCAGCGGTCGTCCCGCCTTGAGGTATTCCAGAATGGCAGCTCCAACGCGAGGGGAGAGTGGATAGGCCGTCGAATGGGACGCCTTGCGCGCCGGGATTCGCATGCGGTCATGGCGCCACTTGATGTCATCCAGGGTCAGCGCGGCCACTTCCCGAGCTCGCAGCCCATAGGTGACGAGCAACAGCAGTATCGCGTAATCCCGTCGGCCCAGAACGGTCCGACGATCAATGCCGTCCAACAGTTTCCGCACGTCCTCGGCCGCGATCGATCGGGGTAGATGCGCGAGCCGATAGCACGGAGCTGCCTCTACGATCAGGCTAAGATCGCGAGCGATCAGCCGCTCTCGGTGCAGATACCGCAGAAACACACGGAGCACTGAGCACCGAACCCGCACTGTGGAGCGGCCAAGGCCTTCGCTTCGCTCGGTCAGAAAGTCGCTCACCACGGCCGACGAGAGCACCTGCAGATCCTCACGCCCCAGATCGGTCAGATAAGCAGCAAATGCACGGAGATGCTCGGCGTACAAGTCCAGAGTCGTGTCACGCAATCCCCGCTCATGGCGGAGGTAGGTCGAAAACCCCGGTGCCCGGTCTGCGAACGGCTCGCGGATCGCTTGGCGACGGGCTCGACCGACGAACCCGGGAACCACAACTCGCAGCATCTGTTCGATCACAACGCGTGCGTGACGAACCACCCGCAGCGGCGAGTCCGGTGCCCGACGTGGATGGCGGATCCAGAACTGCAGGAACGGCTCCAGATGGGTCGTGAGCTCCTCGTAACCCTTCGCTCCGTGCGTCTGCGCAAACGTGCCGAACTGCCGTAAGATCGACACTCGCGTTGCTAGCGTTCCCACGCGGTATCCGCGCTCGCACAACCACGCGGCATATCGCTCGATGGCCGGGCCCAGCCACGACGAACGGACCCGGTCGAGCGTTTCCTGGCGGACAAAACAGAGTTTCAACATGGACAACCTCCTTGCGCCTTTGGCGCTAGGGAGATCATCCTCATGACTCTGGCTTACGTTATGTGGCGTGCACGGACGTCATGTTTCCAGAAATTCTCACATCCGAAGATCGACGGCACATAACATTCGTGGGCACATAACTGTCGCAACTTCATCTTTAAACGCCACTTTCCCATTCCCAAGATCTTCGAGCGTAGCTGCGAGATTGGCTTGTGGCGCCTCACCGCCAACCGCATCAGTGAGATCTTCGGCGTCCGGCTGAATAAAAGGCTGCGGGGAAAGCTGGCCAGCGTCCTCGATCAGATCGAGCATGGCCATCACGTCTTTCGCGCCTACTGGAAAAACGCCTTTCTCAAACAGTACGAAAAGTTCGCGCGCTTCTTGCGCAATGAGCTTTGCTCCAATAATCTGCGCGACTTTGGTCTCAAGAAAGGCCTCGATCATCTCGACCTCGTGCGCACCCGATTCCAGATCATCACCGATCGTTTTGCCAGCTTCCAGGCCCAATCCCTCAACGTGCACGTCGACTTCCCACTGCTGCAGCGCCTGGCCCTGCCCCTCACCGTCGGCTCGGTCCGCTATCCCGGAATCAAAATCCACGACACCCGCATCATCCGCCTACTTGAAGTTCTCCTGCATAGCAGCCCTACCCTCGGCGGCTGGACCGCCAAACAAATCCATCAGGCCGTTCTCACCACCTTTCAGCTTTCCCCCCCAAACCTACGCCCTCAACCAGCTGCGCTATGATCTGCGCAAACTGAAGGGCCACGGTCTGCTGCAACGCGATGGCTCCCGCTATGCCTACCGGCTCACCCCCAAAGGGGTTCAGGTGGCGCTCCTGTTTTTGTTCTTCCACAAGCGTCTCTGCGGTCCCCTGGCCAACAGCCGCTTTCACCACACCCCCGACCCAGCTCACGCACCCGACAGCAAACTCGAGGCCGCCTATTACAAAGCCGACCACGCTATCCAGAACATCGTCGACTTGCTCGCCGCCGCATGATGTTACAAAGTAAATTGTTGAAGTATTCTTGTTTACAATCTCTGATCCAAGAATCTAATCAGGTGGTCGTCGGTACCATTCGGCTTCGGCCACACAAGGGCGTAACCCACCTGTGCGAGGAAGCGATCGGCTGCGTCGAGACGCCTTAGTCCCCGTGACCTTGCCGCAGTCTTTATGGCTTCATCGACTAATTGCTGGCTTGTCCTCTGCTCCATGGCCACGGCCGGCGAAGCCGATTTCTCGGCACTGCGAGACCGCTGTGTGCAGAATGTGTTCAGTTAGCGCCGATAGTGCAGCACACCGCCACCGGTGAGCGACTGCAACTGCTTGATTTTGCGTTGACCGTCGTCTAGTGGACAGCCTCCGGAGCAATGGGTCGGGAGTTCGAATCTCTCCGGGCGCACCAGATTCTCCAGATCCTTCACCTGAAAACCCGGCTCAGGATTTCGGCTTCGGGCACCCGCTTCCGACGGTCGTCCGCACAGGTTTGGCAGGGCTGGCCCGTTCTTTACTTTCCGCTCGGCTTTGAGCTTGGCTTCCGCCACAAGGCTCTCTTTTTCGTACATCGAAAGATTGCTGTGGTAGTCAAGGATGTTTGTGGAGTGTGGCTTCGTCCGAGTCTTGCGCGGCATACGGCTGCCAATGCTATTACGGAGCGACGGGTTTGGCTGTCCGGTAGCGCACACGCGGAAGGGTGTAATGTGAAGCACCTGGCCAGCGAGGAAATGTCGCCACGGTTAGCAGACCGTACTGTGTCGAATTGCACCGCCCCGCGTGGGCAGCTTCAAACTGACTTTTACCACGTAGCATTCTTCGTGAACTGGCTTCCCGGTTTCATTAGTCTTTGCGGTTTCAAGTTCAACAGGCTCGTTGCAGAGGGGGCAGGTAGGAAACTCAGATTTGAAAGCAAGATTTGAACGTAGTGGCATTGTGACCTCCGATGGGAACCATCAGATTGCACAAGAGACCGTCGCCCAGAACGGGGCACGGCGGAGGGATGTGTAAAGGGACTCTTCAAGTCTATCACCTTCCAACCCCGTGTATGGATCAGCTATCGACGCTTCCCCGCTGGATGTTGGTCGTTCGTCCGTCCGGGGGCGATCACCAGCGAAAGGCGGAGAATGCGGTCCACGAGTTTGCTCAGAGTCTGGGATGCCAGATTGCCGAGAGGGTTTTCTTTCTCTTCGACATCACTGAACCCCGCCCTTTCCATTTGTCTGGCAGCAGCGCTGAAGCGTTCGGAACTCACGTGGTCCATATGAATGAAGCGGAAGGCGTGGGCAAGGGGTACCCCGTCAGCCCCATTGTGCATAAATTCAATTTGCGCAGTCACTTTCCCAAACACCGTCCTCAAATCCATCTGCGCCAGCGTTCCCTGAGGAATAGGACCGTTGGACAGAACAGCAGAACCTCCGGTTAGGGAGAGACGCCGAATTACTCCAACAAACCTGTTTGTATCGACGGTGAATAAGGCCCGCTCATTGTTGGGGACACGGATACGTGGCGGCCGGGCGCGCTTACTCGGTTTCTGTGACTTTGACTGCCTTGCCATTGCAGGCAGGATTACAACTAGACGTAGTGCCGTCAATGTTACCTAAGTGTTCTGAAAGTTTTCCCCGCTTCTCTCTTTTTGGAGTCCGTGTCCGTGCAGACTTTGGAGAAGGCGAAAAAAGGGGGGGCACTCCACCGGCATGATGGGGAAGGCGTGACCTTGCAGAGCCGGAGTCGGTAAGGGTGCGCTGCAAAGATACACTCGTCATCTACCGGAGTCACGACTGAGTTTTTCTGTTCGGAATTCGTAAAAACAGGATCTAGTTCGGGCAAAACAAAGCGCCCTGGCTCAGCAAAGCCGCGAGCGCTTGTTGGCAGCCCTCCCCCAGAACTGCTCATGCCAGAGGTTAGAACCGTGAACGGCCCCAGTGAATGGCACTCGCGTGCTAATCCAGGTCGGGTTATGTGTGGAAAAATGGACCGAAACTACCCAGTACGCGTAGTGCCCAGACAGTGAGAATGAAAATATAATTTCCGGGCACTTCAGCTTTTGCACTTGCGAGCGGCCAGGATCGGGTCCGACTCTGTCATACTTCCAGCCCATTCCTTCGCACTCTAGCAGTCTACGCGGGGCCGGACTGATAACTCGCAAGCTTCCACGCAACCCGCGACTCATTTCTGTATCGCAGACACGAACTGACCGCGGGGCTCACAGGAGGCGTACTCGACAAAGAATTGCAGAAAACAGAAAACTCCCCAAGATCCTGATCCACTGTAACCCCCGACCTCGTTTTGTTATATCGTACCACGATATTTAGTCGTTTAGACAACCCTGAACCGTGTGGGGTCGTCGTAACGAGTAGACGTAGAGTTCATTGGGCGTCTTGGCGAGGTTCTCCATCGTGCCCCATGCGCAACAGTTTTCGGACGAAGATGAAGACAAGGCGATGCGGATCATATGTTATTTGATCTGCGCAGTGTGCATTGCTATCTTCGTCGCTCTGTTGTTGTACACGATGTTAACCTGATTGAACGTTGGCCGCGCGGAAATCTTAAAACGGGGGCGGAAGTAAAATAGTTGAAATGACGTAGTCCACTCCCGCGCAAAAATCCATTCCCTAGGCAGCTTTAACATTGTCTGCAACCTTTTTGTACGGCTCAAGCTTTTGCAAAGTGATCTCGAGCACCTCGTTTTCAACAGTGGCCGTTATTTTGTCAGGGTTTATCTCGTGGGGCAAATCGAGAACACGGAAGATCTCACCCGACATGCTTCGCTTCGGGAGCGCTCTTCCGCTCTCTTGTTCCGAGCTTTCTCGCAGCTTGGCATAGATGATCAACCGTCTGGGCTCCACGTGCACCTCGACATCTTTGTGTGCGAAACCCGGGACTTCGGCTCGGATCGTGAGCCCTTCATTTATGGCAACGACTTTCGCCGGGACTGGAGTCAGCAATTCAGACTCGGCCCGAAGCCAGTCCTCCTGGTCATGGCCGTGTTCACACCCTCGGGCTTCGAACAGTTCGTAGGCACGACGGCCTATAGCGTCGGAGATGTGCCGCATCCGCTCGACATAGGTACCCTCTATTCCAAGTTTGAAGATTGCAGGTTGAGTGGTCGGTTGTGGGTTCGGTGCCAGTGTGCTTTTCATTAGATTTTCTCCTTTCTCTGAAATTTGTCGGGTTGATACGCTTGCGAGTCATGCCGGTTCCGGACGGAGGCGCGATGCAGCGACTGCTCGCCCCGCTTCCGCCGAAGCTCCCCCGGTTCGTCGCTTGCCTCATCTCGGCCGCGATCGCAAACAGGGTAGGTGATGCAATGACCGTGGACACGCGCAAAAGGGGTGAGCGAATGAACCTGTGAACGTTTCATGCTCATAATGTCGTCAACCCGAATCCCTCGTACAGTCAGCGCATCGGCGATGAGCGAACGGTGGCAACGCCACGGAACCGCTTCTGCGCACATAATCGCGCTCCGTTTCTGCGCAGCCAATTTCATCAATCGGTCTAGCCCTGCTCCAAATTCGGAGGTCTGCATATAGTCAGCAAAGCCGCGAAATGAGGTATTACGCCACTCCATATTCACCGAATCGCGACGTGTACGACGTAAGCCTCCGAGCTTCCGCAAGTGCACATAGCCGATCCTGGCAGCTCGCAGCTTCTTCGACAACGTATCCCGATTGAACTGCGGATTGTGCCGCGAACGTGGGATACTGCGAACATCTATGACACGCTTGACGCGGTGCGCCCGCAAAAGCTTCAGGAAGTCTTTCCATATGCGGGTCGAATGCCCAACCGTCAACACAACGGACTCTTCAGTTTTAGCCCTTTTCAAGACGAGACCACTTTTCCTGGCCAACCCGACTAGGCAGATTACGGCACTGGGCGTCGTCTGGAGAACCGATGCGCCCAGCCCAGTTCTCGAACGTGTTCTTCGTCCAGCCTGCGGAGCCGAGCCGCCATGATCCCTTGGCGTCCTAGGTATCCCCATACTCGGGTTAGTTCCATGCGTTCCACCACGGGTAAGCGACCGATATTGTGGCGGAGCATCTTTGCCGCCGCATCGTGCAGCAATTCATCCGGATACGTCACCACGACATTGCGCGTTCCAGCGTCCACATCCAGGATCAACAATCCCTCGTGCTTGCTGACCAAAGGATCTCGGTGCGCAATTCTTTCCGCTAGCTCTCCGACGCTCATGTTGCTGGAAATCGTGGGTAATTCACGATCCATTATCTCTCCCACGGATACCTGCTGAAGCACATCGGTTTCGTAATCAGTATGAATGCGCATACCGCGACGCGCCAACTTCTCTGTCATGATCGACGACTTCGGCATGAGCAGCATCGCGATCCCATCCGCAATCACGCTGACCAGCATAAGCGGCAGCACCGAGTTGTAATCGCGCGTGATTTCGAATGCAAAAATGATGAACGTAAACCTGGCGCGAGATGCCGCTCCGAATACCGCCCCCATCGCCACCAGCGCAAAGGCGCCCGCAGCTAACGCCCAACGAGCGATCCGATCGCGCCACCGGTTTGAATAATTGGACCCTCGGCGCTAAAGGGTCCGCCCGTCCCTATCGCGATCGCCGCGGAGATCGGCTTCAAGATTGCAACTCTAGGCTCGATACGGCTGCGGTTGGCTAGCACCGCCTCCATAGCTTCCGGAATTCCATGGCTTTGATTTTTGGGGAGCCGTACTTTGCCATGAAACCAACAATGATGCCACCGATGACCGGCGTGACGATGACCCATAGTCCCAGGTGGTTCAGGCATGCACTGCTGAAATCGGTGGCGAAGCGGTGAAAGAAGAAAATGTTAGTGAACAAACCTATTAGCTTGTACAACAGAAACGCTATGCATCCGGCCACGAGCCCGAGGCCAGCAGCTAGAAACGAAATCAGCAGCATTCGAAACTGCGCGGGAGGAGTGATCACCGACTCGCCTGTCGGCAAGACTGCGAGCCGTCCTCCGTTCATCGCAGCCTTGGCATCCTGGCCATGGCCAAGGTCTGCATTAAATGCCCTCTGGTTCTTGTCATTTTGCACGCTTATTTTCTCGCCTGCTTCTTGCTCCTTATAGCCTTATTCGCACCCCAATTGTTTGTTCCCCGCATAACGCTCCGCAGCGCGCCGATCAAGGCTGGACCTGCTTTACGAAGCTCTGCCTTGTGATGCAGTGAAAGCTCACTTAGTATTTGTTCTCCTTTAACAGTCAGCGAAAGCAGAACTTCGCGCCGGTCCTTGTTTCCGCGCCGCCGTACCACATACCCACGTTGAGCAAGCCTATTAACCAACTCCACGGTGCTGTGATGTCGGATCTGAAGCCGTTTGGCCAGCTCTCCAACGCTTGGGCGAAGATGCGGCGGCAGCCCTTTCAACGCTAACATCAGCTGATGCTGACTTGGATTGAGCCCGGCGGAGCGCACTGCCTGCTCGCTGACGTGCGCGAAGAGCCGAATCTGGTGACGCAATTCGGCAAGCGACCGATAATCACAGGATGTGAGTGTGGTTTCCATGCCCACTAAGTACCCTGCCAGCTCCAATGCAGATCGAACACCTCACCGACGATCACTCGAAGCAAGCTTTACAGTCTTCGGCCTCCGACAAAGTACAGGATTAGCAAAATCAACCCCAGAAGCACAATCGCCAGCACGACAACTGTCCAGGTACCTGGGCTCGGGCGGTTGTTGATGCTTTCCCGAATACATATCTCGTTATTCTAGTAATGACTCCAGCAGGCGGCATCGCCGGCTCGCGATACGATCCCGCAATACATTAGCCTCGTATTTTTGATGAACGTGCAGTCCCCCCGACACGCTCCTAGTATTTCATTCGCCGTATTTCTCAATTCCAAGCGACACTTTTATTCCTTTCCAATACTATATCGTGGTACGATATAAATATCAACCTGAAGACATCGGGATCGACTCTATAGTCATCCAACAAGTTAAAGGAAGACAAAATAGGCAAAAACTACCTATCGAAATGAGAACACCATACATAGAGGCTCACGGACGGATTGGGGCGCCTCAACAGGGGCGAGAGAACGCCTCAACAATTAGTTAGGGAGAGATCGCCGGAGTCCCTGTTACGCGAATCTGAGGAAAGCAATCGTAGCTTTGGTACGAGGAGGTGAAATGACTTATGGCTCTAACCATATCAAAGACGTGCGACAGCTTGCTCAGGAGGCAAGCACTGAAAATGATCCCGAGAAACTCATGTCGCTGATCCCTGACTTGAACGAAGCTCTAGCCATAGCTAGCCCTCTTACGGCACAATCGGAAAAATTCCATAAGTCCGAAGGGTGTCCTCCAGGGCAAGAGGGTAACGGAAAAATCAGTCATGAACAGTACCAGGCCCGAATCTGAGCGCGACATAGGACGTTGGTGATGAGTTACTGCGCTCCTCCTTGGGCAAAAGAACGTTCGTTGTGAGGAAGTCTTGTGATGCTGCACACGAAGGATGAAACATGCTAGCCGGACGCAACATTCCACTTTTGCATGACGCCATTCCAAGAGACCGCGCAATCGCGGAAAGCATAGACTTTCTGGACCATCTCTTTCTTTCTTATCCGCGTCGCGATTTTCAGGTTCGGTTCTGGGATGGAACAACTTGGGGCGGAAATAAATGCAGATTCACTTTGGTCCTGAAACATCCCGGAGCCCTGCGAAGAATGTTTACATCTCCAAGCGAATTAACTCTTGGAGAAGCATACATCTTCGATGATTTTGATATTGAAGGAGATATTGAGGCGTCCTTTGACTTAGCTGATTTCTTGCTCTCCCAGGAGAGGGCCACTATTAAGAAGCTATATCTGTCGATGATTTTGGGCAGGCTACCCGCGACGGGGCGACCGCGAGTCGTTCCGCGACCACTTCGTTTGCGAGGATCGGTTCACACGCGGTCCCGAGATCGAGACGCGATCCGTTACCACTACGATCTTCCGTCCGAGTTTTACTCACTTTTTCTTGATCGTCGGATGCTCTATTCTTGCGCGTACTTTCATACGGCTGTGGATGAATTGGACCAGGCGCAGGAGCAGAAACTGGATTACATCTGCAGAAAGCTGCAACTTCGCCCCGGCGACCACGTGCTTGATATTGGCTGCGGCTGGGGAGCACTCGTTATCTATGCGACTGCTCATTATGGCGTGCGCGCTCTGGGGATTTCGCTGAGTGCGTCGCAGGCAGAGCTGGCACGGAAACGCATTCACAATTCAGGTCTTGATGGCCAGTGCAGCGTCGAAGTGCGCGACTACCGAGATCTCGGAGTGCAGCAGCAGTTCGACAAAATTGTCAGTGTCGGGATGGTTGAGCATGTAGGCGAGGGGCAGCTTCCTGAATATTTTTCCCGGACTTGGCGGCTGCTTCGTCCCGGTGGCGTGTTCTTAAACAGTGGGATTGCCGCGTCGGTTGCTTATCATCGACAAGGTCCATCCTTTATTGATCGCTATGTGTTTCCGGATGGCGAACTAGTCCCACTCAACACGGCTCTCGGCGCGCTCGAACGGAATGGTTTTGAAGTGAAAGATGTCGAGAACTTGCGCGAGCACTATGCGTTGACGCTTCATCACTGGGTGCGTCGTCTCGAAGCCCATGCCGAGGAAGCACGCTGCATCACCGACGACACTACATACCGTACCTGGCGTCTGTATATGTCCGCCTCGGCACATCGATTTCGCTCAGCCGGCATGAATCTATATCAGATGTTACTGGCCAAGCCTCTGAACGGAAAGAGCGGCATGCCCTTTACCCGCACTGACTGGTACCGCGAATAGAATTCGCTTGCAAGAATTCTGGCTGTTGCGTGGATTGAAAAGAGTCGAGGTTTTGGTGAAATTGTGGTCTCGAAATGTGCCAATCCGATGTGTTCTGCTGTTTTCCGGTATTTACACGAAGGAAAGCTTTTCGAGTTTGAAGTCATACCATTCGACGAGCCTTTTTCCGAAGTGCCGGACCCAAAGCACCATCCCGCACTATCCCAAGCGATCGGGTGTTTCTGGCTATGCGCATCGTGTGCTTTGAATATGACGCTTGTTCGCGAATCACGGACGGGCGAAGTGGTCATCGTGCCTCTTCACGATGACGTTGGACGAGGAGGTGATGTGACCGATGCCACAGCGAGTAATTATCGACCCAATACCGGGGACATGATCAGCAACGGCATCCTGGCGCGTGTCGTGCACATCCCTTCTAGTAGGAGGAAAGAAAATGTTGGGACTTAAGTTGGTACACCTCATCGAAAGACATTCCGAGGAATTGGCCCTCGGGTTGACTCAAGAAGTGCGGAATTCAGAACGCACTTGTGACTTCAAGAAGATCCCACGCGACGAATTGCACTCGGCAGCATCTGAGGTTTATCGCAACTTGGAAGAGTGGTTATTGGAAAAGAAGGAGGATGATGTCGGGAAGCGTTTCCGGGCAATTGCATCCCGCCGAGCCGCCCAAGGAGTCAGCCTGCGTCAGCTGGTATGGGCCTTGGTAATCAGTCGCAACCATTTGTGGCATTTCCTGCAGCGAGAATGCTTCGTCGACAACCTCTTGGAAGTATTTGGCGAGTTGGAAGTACTGCAGTTGCTAAATCAGTTCTTCGATCGGGCGATGTACTATTCCATACTGGGGTACGAGGAAGCAGTTTCGCACGACCAAGCCGGGGATCCGGGCATCAAAGGCAAAAGTTCATCACCTGCCACCGGTATTGGAATGAATTCGCATGACGCACCCCGCAGGATGCGGAAAAACTTGGACATTTGCGCCGATAATAGTTCGCCATGAGTTCATTGAATACTCTCTACATAATTAGAGGGGAGTCCCAGTCGGCGCGCTAGGTCACGTAACTTCGCTGCGTACTCTGAGTTGGCCTCTTCGGGGCCTGGCGGCACGAGAAGATTGAAGCACAAGGAGGGAACACGGGAACCGTCGGTTAGCTCAGCCAGCACGGCCTCTGGGCGATAGGAGCGGACGCTGGCCTCTGAGTACAGTTGCTCGATCTCGACGTGCGTGAGCTCCATCACAATGCCGTAGGCGCAGGCGTTGGGAATCCGAAGCAAGGTTGCCCGTTGCCCGATGCGAAGTGCGAAGCCAGGAACGCAAGCAGGGCGGATGTTTACGGGATGGGCGCCTTTCGCGCGCAGAAGGTCGGCGTCCATGAACAACCCGTAGAAGAAGACTTCGATGCGACGAGAGGTCATGAATACTGCGAAAAATAACCTGTCCAACGGCTACCGTCAATAGGAGATGACGAAATACGAAATCAGTCCCTGATTGGGGGCTGCATTTACTGGCGCACTCGGTGAGAATATTAGCCAAAGCTGGACTTCAAGGGATCTGACCCGCATCAAGAAATTCTCCTGTTTCCACAACGCAAGCTGATAAGAAGAAGACATGCGTGGACAAGACGAGCAGCAGTTGGGAGCCTTCAGCTACATAAGCCTTGAACAGCCAATCCCTCACAACCAACCGGAAGGCAAGCTGTTCCCTTCTACAGCACCTTTGTTCCGCAGCCTGCTAGAAGGAAAATCACGACTGTCCGGACTCTCGCGTATCGCGATAACACATAAAAGTCGGAATAGTGCCCAGCGACTGAGCTGTGGCTTTACGACCATCCGAGCATCGCCCATCTACTACGGATCCGCAACTCGTTTTGGTACCAATCGCTGTTGCGGGGTTTCAGAGTGCGTTATCCCTAGCCCTTGGTCGGATCCTTCGAGAAAACTAAGGATCGCCTGGATCACCGTCTCGCTCCCCGTGTCAGTATTGACCATCGCATGATAGAGGGACCGGTTGGGCCAGTCGGCATGGAAGTAATTCCTGATGAAAGCGGCACGTTCGCGGTCGACTGTATCGACCAGCGCTTCTGCGTCGGCCTCTTCCTGACCTTCAGAAATCAAGCGCCGTATTTTGTTTTCTTTGGAACCGTAGAGAAAAAACCGAAGAGTGTCGTCACGGTCCCGCAGAAAGTGTTGCGATCCTCTTCCAACGATTATGCAGTCGCCGCCTGCGGCAGCTTCCTCGACGACCCGTTTCGACGTTTTGACAATACTGTCGGCATCGAGGGTCTCGACCGGGTACACACTTGAATTGCCCTCATAACTTCCGAGCGTGAAGGACTTGAGTAGACGATAGTAGAGCGGGTCCCTGCGCTCTTCACGTCGCTTTACCTCCGACTGGTCGCAATGCGCAAACCGGGCGATCTCCTGCGTCAGCAACTGATCCCACAGCTTCCAACCCCGCCGCGCCGCGAGTTCGCGGGCGATGCCAGCCGCCCCGCAGCCATACTCCCGTTCAATAGTGATGATTCGGATCACGGCCTTCTGATATTTAGATGCGTCTACTCCAGCAACCGACATCATTGGTGACCTGCGCTGACGGCGATGGCGACAGTCTGTTTATGCAACAGATCGGCCGCTTCAGACAGGGTGAGATTATCTGAGACTTGATGGAAATCGCTGCGCTGCAGTTTCTGCTGCACGCTAATAGTCTCAAAAAAAAGAGCCTTGCCTTTCATGTCCACATGCAAAAGCGTCATTTCCCAATAACCCTGCGCAACCTCCTTTTGTTTAACGTGAAACTGGCCTCCGGCATTTAGATATCCCAAGAAGCCGCCGCCGAATTTCACCTTGCGGGTAAGATGTCCGCTAAGTTCCATTAGCCTCTGCTGTTTGGTGTCGAGCCATAACCGGCCTTCCATCGCCTGAAAGACTTGAGCTTCGCGAGTAGGTGGACGAAAGCGCGGGTTGGGCGAAAAGAGCAATTCGACGGCATCACCCTTCTGCTCTCCGAAGCGGAAGATCAATGCCTGCGGCAGGATTTTGAGCATTCTCTGGCTGTGAGCGGCATCGTCATTCTGCTCCTTCAATGACTTGCGGAGCGCACTGGGATTGCTTACCAGTCTGCGGATCTGTTCGTCGGCCTCGTGCTGCTGGCGGGGAGTGAGCGGGCGACCGTTTATCAGTATAGGACGCTTGAGGTCGCCGTTCTTCGTCTCTACTACCTCGTCAACTTCCTCTCGGCGGGACCTCTGGGTTTCCAACTTGAGCATCCAATGGCTGTGATCGTTGGCTTCGGCTTTTAGCTCGTTTTGTAAGAGCGAGCGCGCTAAGTCATTAGCATTCTTCTGCGAATGTTCTGATTCTTGAGACACAGCCCAGGTCGAAACCATGAAAAGCAAGCCAACCGCAATAGCGATCGTATTTATCACCACCAGTATGACGACCCAAAGTGATTGCTCGGTTGCCCTATAACGCGGTTTCGTGGACGTTCGTCTGCGGCTCAGTCGCGAATATAGCCCTCTGGCCATAGACAAAGATGGCCTTGACCCTTTGCATTCTGCAGCGCCTGTTCGAGCAGATGCAGAACGGCGAGGTTACGGTCGCGATGTTCATAGCCATGAGCTGGCTTTATAGGTGGTCCGACTGGACCACTGGCCGCGTTAACCACGCCTCTGCTGGCGGACCACACGCGGCTACCGCATATGCATACAGCGTCCGGACGTTTCAGTTAGCGATGAAGCGGTTGGAAGAAATGGGCTGGATTACACGCCACACAGTTAATGGAAGTCATAAGGACTATCCCGTAACCCTTCACAATTACAAGTAGATAGATGAAAATGGAGAGGGTCACATCCTTAATCCTAGTCCGAACGAGGAGCTTGCGCGGAACATTACGCGGAAGATTGCGGGGAGTAAACGCGTAGAAACCCCTGTAAATACTGG
The DNA here is from genome assembly GCA_963720155.1 of uncultured Acidobacteriota bacterium. GTDB lineage: Bacteria > Acidobacteriota > Terriglobia > Terriglobales > Acidobacteriaceae > Sulfotelmatobacter. The sequence continues at coordinate 14,619 of CAVREP010000015.1, read as the reverse complement.
CACTTTCGAGCAAAGTGTGAGCACTTCTTGCGGGGAAGCTTGCGCGGAGAAACGTAGTGAGACCTACGAGAAGGTCTTGTCTGTAAAACGAATCTAAGAACGACTCTAGAAACGAAGTTAATCTCCTGTCGCTTCCTAGCGGAAGCAATGACAGTCAGATTTCTTTGTATTCTGCGCTCGATGATGTGTGGCAACACTACCTGAAGGCCACGAATAGAATTCCCAAGCTCAACAGGTTCTCGGTCATCCAAAAGAGAAAGGGGCTAGCGCGCCTGCGGGAATGTCTTGTCAAGACGAAGGGGAACGTGGAGAACGCGGTGGAGCTGATGAAGCTTGCGATCGACGGACTCGCCAAGTCTGATTTTCACATGGGCAGCGACGCGAACAGCGACGGGCAAAAAGTACAACGTGGGACAAGCACATATTTAAATCCTACGAACAGATGGAGAACTGGTGGAATGCCTAGAAAAAGACCGAAGACCGAAGCAGACCGTCCAACATACCGCGCATCATCGACGCCGCCCTTGGCGGTACCAGACCAACTACAGCCGTTTCTTGCAGGGATGGAAATACAACGCGCCGTCCAGAAGTACGGTGTCGCCAATGTGCAGCTTGTTCTGGGTGTAATTGCAGCGCTGGCACGTCGCGAGCTGATTGACGAGCGCAGGCGTGAGATCCTCGACGCTTGGAAATCTAAGATGAGGCTGTTGGTGTCAGCTACAGCGCCGCAACTGCCTTCGTTGCAAACATCGGATGCGCGACGAAGACAGCGGCGATATCGCAGACATCGAGAGGCTGAAATGGATTCAACCATCCGTCAGCAGACACGCGCTCGGGAGCTTGAAGATGGTCTCGCCATTCTGCTGGAAAGTGGGGCGGATGCTTGGTACCGCCGTCAGCTCGATGAAATCGTGGAAAGGGCTAAAGCTGGAGAGACAGCCACGCAAATCGGCAGAGAGTTGCGAGTCAGCACTCGGACGATTGAGCGTCGCTTGTCTGAGATTCGGAATGCTGCGCTAGGTGCGGCCGAACGACCGACCAGCACGTGTCCGATAAGCGGACAAGATGGCGGTCGCGGGACAAATATTCCGCTAAGTATATAGGGGTAAACCATAATAACATGCAACTGAAGGAATTTGCGGAGCAACATCGTTTGCGGGTGCGGCGCTCTCGCCAGGATGATACAGACAACGTTGTTGGCAAGTTTGGCGAGATCTACGAATACTGCGAAGACAAGCTCGGTGTCATTGTGATACCCGTTCCACTGCGTCGTGGACTCTGGGTTCGCAGCCGCGCGCCAAGTTCCTGGCTCTCGGCATGGCCATGGTACAGAACGGAGACCAAGAAGGAGCAGCCACGTTCGATCCAACCAACGCTCTATCACGCAATACTTCTCAGAAACCACGCCGCGAACTTGGTTCAATTGTCACGCTCGTGGCCAGCCCGAAAGCTAATCCGAATGCCAAAACCGCAGGAGCGCTGACGGCAGAGCGCCGAACCGTGGCCGCAGGAACGGCAGCCAAGGTTATCCTCCTGCGGGATCTAATCTCTTCGAAAAATCGGGTGGGCGATTCCTTTTCAGGCACGCCTCGTCGAACCGGTTCAGCTGGGTTCGAGGATCATGATTCCTGAAGGCAGTGTGTTTGATGGAAAGGTGCTAAAGAGTCGGGCCTCACGAACTCTCAGTCGCTCCGGTTCCATCTACTTTACTTTTACCAATCTGACCATCCCAGGCGGGTCCAGCAGTCCGATCTCAGCGTCGGTCGCTGGCGCGGAAATCAGTCAACGTTCCCACACCGTGATCGACCCGGAAGGACGGAGGCACGGTGATCGCCCCGGCAAAGTGTGGATCCTTCTTAACGGCGGCGTCACGGCTGGAATCTCTAAAGAAGTAGATGACGGCACCCAGTTGATCATCGAGGCTATTGTTTCCACGGCGACGGATGACTCGACCGCCGGAACAGCAAGGATCGTTTCCACCTGTGGGTCGGCCATTTTCGTTTTGCCGCGTCACGGTCGCGATGTGGTTCTACCGAAATATACTCAGTTACGGATCATCTTCGATCGACCCGTCGAGATTCTTGCTGAAACCGCTGGCCCTACTGTCGATCATTGACGTTCGATCCGATCTCCGCAATTCCCGGGAGGCCCTGAGTCGATGCCTCGGAGCCGCTTGTGAGTACACACGAGATTATTTGTTTCGTTTCCCGGCGCGTTACATTCGTACGTGGGATGTTGGGGGTGGTGGCTTGAATGCCACCACCCCTATTGGACACTAAACGGAAAGACGGCGATGCATAGATCAATCGCGATCAGTATCTGCCGCTTCTCTTCCGACCAACTTAACGCCGGCTTTAGGATAAGGTTTGTCATCCCCCATGATGCCGCGCCACAAAATGCGATTAAACAAATCGGCATTGATCATGTCGGGGTGATTGAAATTGAATCCCTTTGTTGCCTGCGCCCACCACGCACCATCGTGCAGGGGTTTCACTGAGGCGGTGATTGGCCGATTTCCGGGATTCTTGCATTCAGGTACCAATGTCGGATCCACCGGTGGTTCGCAAAGGATACCCGGTATGGGTGCGACATAGGGCTGAAGGTTGGGTTCCTTGATAAACACGTCGGACATTGGGAAGGCGTTCGCGTCATTGAGACCCAAGTGATTTACGCCGAGAATGTCTTCAATGGTTCGAAGTACATTGGTGGAGTTGTACATGGTGTGAACGACGGCGCCACTGTTCGTGTAAGGGGAGGCCACGAAGACGGTTGAGCGATGGGCATCCACGTGATCTGGGCCATTTTGTGCGTCATCTTCCACCACAAAAATCGCCGTGTCTTTCCAATATGGCGAGTTGCTGACCGCCTCGACCAGACGGCCTACCGCGTAGTCGTTGCTCGCCATTTGTGCGAGTGGATTCTCGAGGCCCCCGACGTTCGACGAGAAGTTGCCGAAATGGTCTTCCATAAAATCGACCATCTCGAAGTTGGGCAGATTACCGTTCCTCACATATTCGTGGAACTCCCGATTCCACTCTTCAAACCGATACTGATCAGGAGTGTTGAGGTCCCAGCCGCGGTAGTACACATCGGTATGGTCCAGAAGAGACTTCCGCACCGGTACTGCCTGCACCACCTTCTGCGCGAAGGCGTCGCGGACGATTGGTATATAGAAAGGAGTTCCCGTAGCCGACGGAACGACGTAATAATTCTCGTCGGCGTACAGTCCGTAGTGGCGAACCGTCTTGCCAGCGCGAAGTACACTGTCCCAGATATAACCACCCAACGCATCAGGATCCAGATCATCCGCGCCTTCGGAGGCAGTGATGTCCTTCGATCCTGGTTCAATGGAGGAATTACCGGTAGGATCAAATAATGTAGTGATGCGAACCGTGCTCGGGCTGGGAGTTCCACTCGTCTGGTCGGGCAAGGCGACTCCGATGTTGCGTGGATTGCCGTTCCAGTCAAAGGGGATGTTGTAATTCGCGTTGCCGTATCCGACGAGCACATTCTTGACCGTGGCATCATTCGTGTGCCCCTGAGTGTCCCAATTCCATCCGTCGCCGCTCACATCGCCGGCATCGTAATAATTGTCGAGGAGCGCGAACCTCCGCGCGAGCAGGTGCTCGTTCGGTGAAATAGGTTGTGGAAACTGCACCCGCTTGGGATCGCCGTTGCCTTCCTTCAGATCGCCCAATACCTGATCGTAGGTGCGGTTCTCCTTCTGAATGTAGATCACGTGTTTGATGTGGTCGTGCAGGAACGCCATCATGAGATCGTGCCGAGCGTTATCGAAGCCGTCGTTAGCATCGACTAAACTCGACAAGTAGCTAAGCGTGTCTGCGTCTGGAATGGGAATGGTGAGAAATCCAGCCTTCAACAAAGCCAGAATGTACTCGTTACGAGAGGTCGGATTCGGTGGAGGGCAAAGAAGCTGCGAATACTGCGGCGGTATACCTGTTCCGGGGCAGTCCGCACGGTATTCCAGGTTGGGACCCGCATTGGATTTCATGTTCACTACGAAAAGGCGCGTGCCGTCGGCGCTGACCGTCACTGAGCTTGGATACCAGCCGGTGGGGATGCGGCCGAGCAGTTGCTGGGAAGCCACGTCAATGACAGCCACTGCGTTCTCACCGCCTAAGGTCACATAGAGGCGCCTGCCGTCGGGGCTGAGCGCAAGAGAGTTCGGATTGGAGCCCTTGTACTTGTATCCAGGGCGAGCCAGCGAGATTCGGCTCTTCACCACATCTTTGGTGGTATTGATAACCTCAACCTCGTCAAGATCACCATTGGAAACATAGAGTCGAAGCTGATCGGCGGACAGAATCATTCGGTTCGGTTCGCCACCGACGCGGATTATCTTGTACGATCCGGACGGACTAACCGAAAGGACCTGCCCATCGCGCTGGCTGCTTACATACGTCTTTACGGTTCCGCCTTGCGCGTTCGAAAGCACCACCGGCCAATACGGCATTTCTCCAATCGCCGCACGCTGCCCGGGTACAAAGAAGTGAATCTCGTTGGACACCAGGCGGCTGGCGGTATCCACGATCGACAGGGAATCGTTCTGGTAGTTGGCGACATACAACGTTTTGCCATCCGGACTAATGGCCAGTCCAGCAGCAAGTGCGCTGAACGGCATAAACATATCCTCGGCAAAGGGGTTCGTGTTAATGGGCGTCGTGCTGAACAGCCCACCCGTGGGGAACTCCTGTACAGGCACGTCGGCTGGTTGATTATGATTCAACAACACGAAAGGCGCATCCGGCACATAGTTTCCGTCGGCACTGGCACCACTCTTCGCATTTTTATAGATCTCGATGCGGTCATCGATGCCCCCGGCCACGTAGAAGCGTGTGCCCGAAGGATCCCAGAGCAAGCCATGATACGTATTGGGAATGTTGATCAGCTGTTTCTGCACGGGATGTGGTCCGCGAACATCAAAGACGAAAACCCACTCAGCATTTGGCGTCGTGGTGGAAGTTGGCTTGCCAGTCAGGGGATCCAGCGCAGGCCACAGGATCGGGCTACCATCCGGTCCTTGGGTGTTGAAGCCTGTGTTGTAACCGGTAGTTAGGATGAGCAAAGCCGTGCCGTCGGGACTAAGCGCAGTATTGACCGCCCCATCGGCATCAGCGGAGCCATCCTTGCGTAAACCGGTTCGCAGGCGTTGAAAGATCGAGCCGGGTGCGGCAGTAGGAGTGATGTAGAAGCCATCGGGCAGAAGGTTGCCACCTACTGTTGCTTCCGGCGTTTGAGCGCTCGCCCCGAGGGGCGACAGGAAGAGAATCAACGCCGAAATCGAGCAAATACAAAAGCTCATTTTTTTTCGTCTCATAAGACCCCCTTTGATGGTTTGTGGTTGTAGTGTCTTGGTACCTTGAGAACCGGGGATTTCTTTGTGGCTTTCCGAAATGGCAGCCATTCTACACCCGCTTCCGGTTGTGAACGGCTTTTTTCATTGTGAGCCGGGGTAGCGGTCCGCGTGAGATCCCCTTCGACTTCGCTCGGGGCAGGCTCTCGCTGCGCCTGAAGGACAGCTCCGTTCAGGATGACACCAAAGGGGGACGCTGCGCGCGCCAAGATCCTCGGATCATGATTACTACCTTCAAACTCCTCTTAATAAACGAGGAGCAGGACGCCCAATCAATTACTCGATGTTCCACTACAAGGGGAATCGTTGCAAATTCGCTTGCCCAAAAGTGATTAACGGTCGCCTCAAAAAGAACTGTTTCTGGGCAACTTGACAGTGGTGCTCCAAACTCAAGATTAGAAAACTCGTTCTTTTGGGCCTACAAAAAGCTGTTCAGACTCCTCCTACGAGTTGTTGTTTCGCGGATCGTCTTTCGCGCTGAGGTATTCCAGTCCAAGCTGAGGTGGCTTGGTTTGTAGCCAAACTGACCGGGGAACTTCTAGTCGGCATCGGGGTAAATGTAGGCCGGAGCATAGCCATAATCCCACCACCACGGGTTATAGTAGGGTGGCCAATACCAGAACGGATCCCAACCCCACCAGCCGACCCCCCAACCCCATCCCCAGCCGCAGCAGCCCCAGCCCCAACCCCAGCCACCATAACCGCCACGCCACCCGAAGCCCCCGCGCCAGCCCGCGGTGCCGATTCCCACCCCGCCGCGGTTAATAACGGTGCTCGCCGCGGGTCGTACGCTTGAGATGGCCGATCCAGCCGCGCTGCGGGCGCCTCCAAAGGAGTGCCACCGTCCGTCGGCAATAGCCGCGTGGGCTGTCGCCATTCCACTTTCAGATCTTCCCGACGCCGCGGTCCCACTGCCCGATCTTCCAGCCCTGCCGGCGCTGTTGCCGGCTGCAAATGAATGCCAGCCCGGCGAGGTGTCGTGGGCGCCTCCTCGGCCCTCGAAGGACCAAGGTCGCGATTCGCCGAAAGTGCGTCCCGACGGCGATGCGCCGCGCATGCCTCCGTAAGAGCCTCGACCTCGGTAGTCGCCCTCTCGTCCGCCGTAGCCACCATATCCGCCGTGATAGCCGCCGCCGTAGGAACCACCGCCACCATGGAAGCCGCCACCGCCGCCGTGAAAGCCACCGCCACCACCGTGGCCGCCGCCCCCGTGCTGGGCAAAAGCGGTCGCCGACGCGCAAACCAAGGCAAGAGAAGCGATTCCGGAAAGAAGAGCGTCGAGAAAGGTGGATTTCCTCATATCAGTACCCCTCCACCCAATTTGCATTGGCTGCCCGGGAGGGCAACCCCAACCCTATTCTACTTGGACTAACATCCCAGTTCGCAAGTTGCCCCGGTTGTCCGGCCCAGGCGAAGCCCGGCCCGAACCAAAAGAGCATAATTGATTGCATGACGATGTCGGCTCCCCTGCCCGAGTAGAGTTGGTGGTGTTAGGCCAACCAACCGGCTCGGAGAAAGGAGCCAACATGATTATTGTAGGGTGCGATTACCATCCGAGCTTCCAACAAATTGTGTTTGTCAGCAGTTGTCCACCTTCGCAGCAGTTCGATCATTTTCTGGAGAAGCGACAATCGCAGAAGCGACAAAGCGACAATCGCAGGTTGACAAACTCCAATCCAGTGAGCAAAATGAACAGCCCTAACTTAGCTTCGCTAGCTATAGCTAGCTCGTAGCCGATGAACCTTCTTGGCAGCGCAGGCCCGGCGCACTGAAATGGGGATTTATCGCCAACTAGCTTGAACACGGATGGAAATTTCCTTCGAGTTCCTGAGCGTAGTCGCGGGCGGGATGGGCCGAGGGAGTCGTTGCAATTGCATGGGCGGTTAGTTTTTCTTCCAATTGGCCGCCTGCTCCGGCTTGCCCCACGCCTGATAGAGCTCGACGATCCATTCGCGGGCGCGGTCGAGATGATACCAGTTCGGGACTCCCATCTTTTCTTTCTGTGACAACATCCCCTCGTAGCCCGCGAGGATCAGCGGTTCTGCTTGGGCGTATTTTTTCTGTACAGCGAGGCTGGCGCCCAGCAGGCTCTCCGCGCGGAATCGTTCCCAGTTGTTCAGCTGGTTCTTATCATCGAAATCGAGGGTCTGGCGCGCGAGACGCTCACCTTCGGCGAACTTCTTCTCCGACACATAAATCAGTGCCAGGTCGTTCATCGCTGACTGGATGTCAGCTGGGTCTTCCGATGATCCCGGGCGCTGGCGTCCCGCAAGAACTTGCGCGGCATAAGTTTCCGCCACGTCATCTTGGCCCTGTTTCAGATACAAAAATGCAAAATCCGACAAAAATCCAAGCGTCCTGGTATGCTCCGGGCCCAACACTCTGCGGCTGATCTCCAGGGTCTGAGTGAATAGCGGCTCGGCCTGAGCGTACTTGCCCTCCCTAGTGTAAGTGTCGGCCAGATTGCCCATCGACAACAGCGTATCGGGATGCTCTGGGCCCAGCACGCGCCGTTGGATCTCCATGGTCTTGCTGTAGAGCGCCTCAGCCTGCGCAAGTTTGCCCTGTGACCAATAAACATTGGCCAGATTATTCATCGATTCCAGCGTGTCAGGATGCTCGGGGCCCAGCACACGGCGCCGGATCTCCAGAGTCTGGCGGTAGAGCGGTTCGGCCTGCTCGTCGTTGTCCTCCGCCCGGTAGACATTGGCCAGATTGTTCATGCAATAGAGGGTGTCGGGATGCTCGGGACCTAACACTCGCCGCTCGATCTCCAAGGCCGGGCCGAAAAGCGCCCCCGCCTCTTGATGCTTGCCTTGATGCCAGAGAGTACGTCCCAGGTGGTTCAGGGTGTTGAGGGTCTTTGGATTCTCCGGGCCCCAAACCCGGCGCTCAAGTTCGAGCGCGCGTTCTAACTGCTTCTGGGATTCCGTATACTGCGCGAGATCCTCATATGTTTTTCCGATGGTGTCCCGAATCGCGGCCTCCACTTCCGGCTGCCGGTCGAACTTCCCTTCGATGCGGGCTGCGGCCCGGTCCAGGGCCGTTCTCACTCTTATGTCCGGATCGGGTTTGGCGTTGGGTCCGGATTGTTTCTTCGCGCTGGCCTGCGCTAGTAGATCGTTCTGCAAGAAATTGATTACCGCATTTGCCGACGCCGCTTCCTTTGCCGCCGTCTGCTCGGCCCTCCGGGCCACTATCGCCTCTCTGGAACTCGCGATGATGCCTGCGACAAGAACCAGAAGCACTGCCGACGCCGCTGCTACCAGGGCCTTGTGACGCCGAGCAAATTTCTCCACTTGATAGCTCACACTCGGCGGTTTGAGCTTCACGCAAACACCCGCGAAATGAAATTTTCGAGTTTTACTGTTTCTGTCGCTGATTATGGAGCTCTGCAACGTATGAACAGCCTGAATTGCTTGGAAATTCCCAACGTTTGGATAGTGTCCTATCGGAGTCCGTACCGCTGGTCATTGCGATGCTCTTGTGCCCCAGAATGTCCTTAATTGCATAGAGTTCACCGCCCGCCATCATCCAACACGAAGCGAACGTATGACCCGGAGCATGAAAGTCCAGCCAAGGCCCGAATGAGTCCTTGTCGAACATTTCATAAAACAGATGTATCTCGAACGTCGGCTGCGCGCGTTGCCACGCTTGCACCTCCGGCCTATCGACGTGATGGTCTGTCACGGCTCTCGACGAGACCTGGTTTTGAGGGGGGCTTCCCGCTTAGATGCTTTCAGCGGTTATCCCGTCCGCACTTAGCTACCCGGCGATGCGGCTGGCGCCACAACCGGTACACCAGAGGTGCGTCCATCCCGGTCCTCTCGTACTAGGGACAGCGCCTCGCAAGTCTCGAACACCCACGGCAGATAGGGACCGAACTGTCTCACGACGTTCTAAACCCAGCTCACGTACCGCTTTAAATGGCGAACAGCCATACCCTTGGGACCTGCTCCAGCCCCAGGATGCGATGAGCCGACATCGAGGTGCCAAACGACGCCGTCGATATGGACTCTTGGGCGTCATCAGCCTGTTATCCCCGGCGTACCTTTTATCCGTTGAGCGATGGCCCTTCCACACGGGACCACCGGATCACTATGACCGACTTTCGTCTCTGCTCGACCTGTCGGTCTCGCAGTCAAGCGGGCTTCTGCCATTGCACTCAACAGCTGATTTCCGACCAGCCTGAGCCCACCATCGCGCGCCTCCGTTACTCTTTGGGAGGCGACCGCCCCAGTCAAACTACCCGCCATGCAGGGTCCCGCGCCCGGATCAGGAGCGTCGGTTAGAGGTCAGGAACCAGAAGGGTGGTATTTCAAGGTTGGCTCCACCTGAGCTGACGCCCCGGCTTCATTGCCTCCCACCTATCCTACACATCCCCTCCCTAACACCACTGCAAAGCTGTAGTAAAGGTGCACGGGGTCTTTCCGTCTAACCGCGGGTACTCCGCATCTTCACGGAGAATTCAATTTCGCTGAGCCGGTGTTGGAGACAGCGGGGAAGTCGTTACGCCATTCGTGCAGGTCGGAACTTACCCGACAAGGAATTTCGCTACCTTAGGACCGTTATAGTTACGGCCGCCGTTTACCGGGGCTTCGGTTCAGGGCGTGAACCTCTCTCCTTAACCTTCCGGCACCGGGCAGGCGTCAGACCCTATACGTCGTCTCTCGACTTCGCAGAGCCCTGTGTTTTTGGTAAACAGTCGCTACCCCCTCTTCTGTGCCCCCCACACGAGCTTGCGCCCGCGCAGGGCCCTCTTATCCCGAAGTTACGAGGGTAATTTGCCGAGTTCCTTCAACACCGTTCTCTCAAGCGCCTCGGTATGCTCTACCAGTCCACCTGTGTCGGTTTCGGGTACGGTCTTGGTGCTGGCGCTGTTTCCTGGAAGACCGCAGACCGCCCTGCCAATCCGATAAGGCAAGACAACCCCTGGCCTTCGTCACGTCCAGCAGGCTGGGGACTATTAACCCCATTCCCATCGGCTACGGCTTTCGCCCTCGCCTTAGGGGCCCGGCTCACCCTGCGCGGATTAACCTTGCGCAGGAACCCTTGGACTTACGGCGACAGAGTTTCTCACTCTGTTTATCGCTACTCATGTCAGCATTCTCGCTTCCGATACCTCCAGCAGCGCTTGCGCGCCACCTTCACTGGCCTACGGAACGCTCCGCTACCACGGTCAGAAGCCGATCAGCTATCAGCTCGCACGACTGTCGGCGCTTGGCGCCAACGGCCGCAACCCTGCCACCGTCGCCGCTCGCCTCTCGACGAGCCTCGCTGACGGCTGACAGCTGACTTGCTGACACTCCTACCATCCGCAGCTTCGGTGCGTGGCTTGAGCCCCGTTACATTTTCGGCGCAGGACGGCTTGACCAGTGAGCTATTACGCTTTCTTTAAAGGATGGCTGCTTCTAAGCCAACCTCCTGGTTGTCTCGGCTATCCCACATCCTTTCCCACTTAGCCACGACTTCGGGACCTTAGCTGGCGGTCTGGGCTGTTTCCCTCTCGGCGACGGACCTTAGCACCCGCCGCCTGCCTGCCGATTTCCACTCGCGGGTATTCGGAGTTTGGTTAGGTTTGGTAAGGCTCGCGCCCCCCTAGCCCATCCAGTGCTCTACCCCCCGCGGTGAGACGATCGACGCTCTACCTCAATAGATTTCGCGGAGAACCAGCTATTTCCGAGTTTGATTGGCCTTTCACCCCTAGCCACAGGTCATCCCATACTTTTGCAACAGTAGCGGGTTCGGTCCTCCAGTGGGTGTTACCCCACCTTCAACCTGCCCATGGCTAGATCACCCGGTTTCGGGTCTGATCCCGGCAACTCATGCGCCCTATTCAGACTCGCTTTCGCTACGCCTACGCCTAGCGGCTTAAGCTTGCTGCCGAGACCAACTCGCTGACCCATTATACAAGAGGTACGCTGTCACCCCCGAAGGGGCTCCAACTGCTTGTAGGCATTCGGTTTCAGGTACTGTTTCACTCCCCTCATCGGGGTGCTTTTCACCTTTCCCTCACGGTACTCGTTCACTATCGGTCGCCAAGGAGTACTTAGGCTTGGAGGGTGGTCCCCCCATCTTCAGACAGGATTGCACGTGTCCCGCCTTACTCAAGGACGATAAGCCTCTTTTCCCATACGGGGCTGTCACCCGCTGCGGCCCGCCTTTCCAGACGGTTCTGGTAATCCGCTCATCGCCACTGGCCTCTTCCGCTTTCGCTCGCCACTACTCGCGGAGTCTCGGTTGATGTCCTTTCCTCCGGCTACTGAGATGTTTCAGTTCACCGGGTTTGCCTCCCGGACCTATGGATTCAGTCCGGGATCTTCCTTGCGGAAGGGGTTGCCCCATTCGGAGATCCAGGGATCAACGATCGCTCGCATCTCCCCCTGGCTTTTCGCAGCGTGCCACGTCCTTCATCGCCTCTTGGCGCCAAGGCATCCACCAAATGCCCTTACCTCAACGCTTGATCGCTAAACCCGTCGCTCGCAGGGACAAGCTCAGGGATCAGCGGTCAGGGATCAGGTATCAGATCCCATCGCCTCACCCTCGAGCGCGCCTTGCAAGCAAACGCGTCTCGCATGAAGACACTCTAAGGAAGCTGTCAGCCGACAACCGTCGGCTCAAAGCTTCCCTTACTCCCTCTTCACACTGTCAAAGACCATCTCGGCCGGCACGCCTTGCCGGCAAATGCTGCTTCTCCCGATCCATCCGCGGCCCGCTGGCTCGCCGAGCCCCGTAGCCCGCGGCGGCAGCGCCCGCCTGCGCCCTTTGGGCTTCGGCGCGGCAGCCTTCTCTCGCGCGAGCGAAGGCTGGTGGAGGTGAACGGAATCGAACCGATGACCTCCTGCTTGCAAAGCAGGCGCTCTCCCAACTGAGCTACACCCCCGAACAAACGACGTTTGTTCGAGCGGCGCCCGGCGCTGGCGCGGCGCAAGAGCGCCGCTGCCGCGCTTTGACACGAACGACGCTTCGCGTCGTTGGTCAGTGGTGGGCCAGGGAGGATTTGAACCTCCGACCTCACGCTTATCAAGCGCGCGCTCTAACCAACTGAGCTACTAGCCCCTGAAGCTGTCAGCCGTCAGCTCTCAGCTTTCAGCCAATCAGCTCTTGGATCGGGGAAGGGATGCGCAGACGGCGACGCCGGTTCAGGTGTCAGGTGCCAGGAACCAAGGGGTCCAGGCAACAAACACCCATTGTCGGTCGTCAGGATCGGTGGCCGCTCCCCAGAACCCATTCCTGGCTCCTGGTTCCTGACCCCTGGCTCCTGAACGTCCAGAAAGGAGGTGATCCAGCCGCAGGTTCCCCTACGGCTACCTTGTTACGACTTCACCCCAGTCGCTGACCTTACCGTGGCCGGCTGCCTCCTTGCGGTTGGCACACCGTCTTCAGGTAAAACCAACTCCCATGGTGTGACGGGCGGTGTGTACAAGGCCCGGGAACGTATTCACCGCGGCGTGCTGATCCGCGATTACTAGCGATTCCAGCTTCATGCTCTCGAGTTGCAGAGAACAATCCGAACTGAGACGGCTTTTCGAGATTGGCTTGGGGTCGCCCCGTCGCCTCCCTCTGTCACCGCCATTGTAGCACGTGTGTAGCCCAGCCCATAAAGGCCATGAGGACTTGACGTCATCCCCGCCTTCCTCCGGCTTGTCACCGGCAGTTCCTTCAGAGTGCCCGGCTTAACCCGATGGCAACTGAAGGTGAGGGTTGCGCTCGTTGCGGGACTTAACCCAACATCTCACGACACGAGCTGACGACAGCCATGCAGCACCTGTGTTCCCGCCAGCCGAACTGAAGAAGCCGATCTCTCGACCCCATACGGGACATGTCAAGGGCTGGTAAGGTTCTTCGCGTTGCGTCGAATTGAACCACATGCTCCACCGCTTGTGCGGGCCCCCGTCAATTCCTTTGAGTTTTAACCTTGCGGCCGTACTCCCCAGGCGGTGCGCTTAACGCGTTAGCTGCGACACCGGAAGACTAGGTCTCCCAACGTCTAGCGCACATCGTTTACAGCGTGGACTACCAGGGTATCTAATCCTGTTTGCTCCCCACGCTTTCGCGCCTCAGCGTCAGTTACGGTCCAGAGAGCCGCCTTCGCCACCGGTGTTCTTCCCAATATCTACGAATTTCACCTCTACACTGGGAATTCCACTCTCCTCTCCCGTACTCGAGCCCTCGAGTATCAAGTGCACCTCCCAGGTTGAGCCCGGGGCTTTCACACCTGACTTCAAGAGCCGCCTGCGCGCCCTTTACGCCCAGTAATTCCGAACAACGCTCGCCCCCTTCGTATTACCGCGGCTGCTGGCACGAAGTTAGCCGGGGCTTCTTCTGCGGGTACCGTCATCATCGTCCCCGCCGAAAGAGCTTTACAACCCGAAGGCCTTCATCACTCACGCGGCATTGCTGGATCAGGGTTGCCCCCATTGTCCAATATTCCCCACTGCTGCCTCCCGTAGGAGTCTGGGCCGTGTCTCAGTCCCAGTGTGGCTGATCATCCTCTCAGACCAGCTACGGATCATCGCCTTGGTAGGCCGTTACCCCACCAACTAGCTAATCCGACGCGGGCCCCTCCTGGAGCGATAAATCTTTCCCCCTCAGGGCGTATGCGGTATTAGCCCGGCTTTCGCCGGGTTATCCCCCACTCCAGGGCAGGTTCCCACGCGTTACTCACCCGTGCGCCACTCGTGTATTGCTACACGCGTTCGACTTGCATGTATTAGGCATGCCGCCAGCGTTCGTTCTGAGCCAGGATCAAACTCTCAAGTTAGCCTCGACCAGTTCTCTCGAACCAGCCAAGTCCTGGCACCGCTTCTCAACATCTCGTTCGGAACCGACGTAGTCTTTTCCTACCAAGATGCACTGACAAAACGGCACCACTCACGACGCCGCCGCCTGCGCATCCCTTCCTCGCTCTACAATGTCAAAGAGCATACCCCAACTCGCGGGGAGCGGCGCTTATAAGCGCGGCGACATAGCCAAGTCAACAACGATTCGTGAAGCTATCCACAGGAATTCCTGCCATCGCGACATCGCTGCAACAGTGCCCCTTTCGCGCGCCGAGCGGGAACAATCCCGAAGCCCTACCCCGATAAAAAGGATTATGCCCTTAATTTAACAGCCAAAAAACCCGCCGCCTCGGGTTGACAGGGAACCTCCGCTCTATGGTTAACGCTTTATGACCTTGGGAGGGGGAGCGAAGAATGGCAGCGAAGGGGGGCTCGGTGCGGCCCAAGGGCGGTCGCTTTGCC
>CAVREP010000014.1:0-333814 GCA_963720155.1 uncultured Acidobacteriota bacterium | reverse complement strand
GGGTTTGACCGAGCGGTCTATGTTGGCTACGACGATGCCGTGGGTCTCTGGCGCGGGCGCGTCCTGCGAATGGGCAGTAAGCGGGGCGAGGACTAAGAAAGCGTATGCGGCGGCGTTCCAGGACAAGAATCTAGCTGTGAATCTCATGTGGCAATACTCCAAAGGAGTTGCGAATCGGAGTTCGGCCAGACGAGGTGCGCCTGCAATGGCTCTACGGACTCTACAGAGCGGTCCACGTTGATCATTGTTTGTAGACTTTGCCGTCTTTCATCACGAACTGGACGTTTTCCAGCAGACGAATGTCGGTGAGCGGGTCTCCCGTGACGGCGATGATGTCCGCATACTTGGACGGCTTGATCGAGCCAAATTCATTGGAATGGCCGAGCAGGTCGGCGGCGTTGCTGGTTGCGGCCTGAATGGCCTGCATGGGAGTCATGCCGTACTTGACCATATAGGCAAATTGCTTGCCGCCGGTGCCGTAGGGACAAACTCCGGCGTCGGTGCCGAACGACATCTTCGCTCCGGCAGCGACGGCTTTGCGGAAGTTAGCGAACTGGATCTGGGCGAGTTGAGTTTCCTTTTCCAGCATATCCTTAGGTACTTGCCCGGTTTTTCCTTGTTCCTGTACGCACTCGTCGTCGGCGATATCCATATCGAGGTAAGTACCGTGCTGTTTGGCTAGGGCGATGCCTTCGTCGTCGATCATGGTGGCATGTTCAACCGAGGCCACGCCGGCGCGGATTGCGTTCTTGATGCCCTCGGCTGAATGCGCGTGCGATTCGACGCGCAGACCGAAATGGCTGGCTTCGTCGACTGCGGCCTGCAATTCCTCCAGTGTGAATTCTTGCGACTTGGGATAGCTGCCATGAGCGAGTACGGCACCGCTGGAGAGAACCTTGATGTGGTCCACTCCGTCGTGCGCCAGTTTGCGCACGACCTGCCGCACTTCCCACGGGCTGTTGGCCTCGCCATAGTGCATGTCCCACGGCAAGGTGATGTCCGGCGCAAGGCCTGTTGCCGCGCCAGCCCCGCCGGTAATCGTCACATAGGCACCCGCGACGAACATGCGAGGGCCGATGATATCGCCACGATTGATCGCGTCGCGTAAAGCGACATCGACGAGAGCGCGCATCGTGCCAACGTCGCGCACCGTGGTGAACCCCGATTCGAGCATCGCGCGGGCATTGGGCAGCGACTCCAGCGCATACTGCGCGGCGGTCTTCCTGAAAATATCAAGGTCCTTGGAATCTTGCGCGCCACTGGCGACATGGGTGTGGCAGTCGATGAGACCGGGCAGGACGGTCATTTTGGTGAGGTCGATGATTTTGGCGTCGGACGGGATTGTGACGTTGCTGCCTACAGCTTCGATTTTGCTGGCGCGGATGAGGACAGTCTGGCCGGTGAGAACGGCGCCAGAGTCAGGATCGATCAGCTTACCGGCGCGGATGGCGGTGATCTGGGCGGCGGCGGTAACAAGGAACGCCCAGCAAGCCGCCGTGAGCATCAAACAGCGCCCGGCAATGGCGATTCTTGAGTTTCTTTCGGGATTGGTCGTTTTCTTTCCTTACGCACCGCTCGCCGTGGGCTGCATTCTTGGGCTGCTAGGCGGCTGACATACACACTGCAACAACGACAGCAGTGTGTCTTTCCATAATCGTCATCTCCCGCAACTGCACTAATCTGTCACACAGCTGCCTATCTCGCTTAGATGTCCTGCGGGATTATACAGTTGAGGAGGGATGGAGTATCACTACGAAAAGAGTCGATTCTGAGTGTGTGTGAATTAGGCGGAACGCCAGGACCCACGAACGCAAGTCGAAGCAGTGGGACTACTTCAAGTATTGATCGAGCCAGTCGAGCCAGACGCGGCATATGTCGGATTCGTGCACGGGATTGCCGTAGGGAAAATGTGCAGCCACGGGAACGGCGATAAATTTCACGGTGACGCCATTGTCCTTGAGCGCGTGGTACAACGCGTAAGCGTTCGTGATTGGGACGCGGCGGTCGCCGGTGTCGTGGAGGATCAACGTCGGCGTGGTGATGGCGCCCGCATAAGTGATGGGCGACTGTTCCTCGTAGGTTTTCGCGTGCTCCTTCTTCCACGGCGAGCCGCCGAACATGAACCGCCATTGGATGCCGTGATCCGAGAGATTGTACGCGTCGGCCCTGTTGTTCGTGGCTTGGCCCGAAACGGCCGTCTTCCAAATATGGTACTGGCTGATAAGCCACGAGGTCAGATATCCGCCATACGACCATCCGGAAACACCGATGCGCGATTCGTCAATGAAGCCCTGCTTTTCGAGCGCGGCGATTCCGGCCATGATGTCGCGTCCGGGGCCGTCAGCGGAATCCTTCACGATGGCGAGCTGGTATTTATTACCAAGGTTGTCGCTGCCGCGAAAGTTCGGCTCGAACACCACATAACCGTGTGACGCCATGAGCTGCGCAAGGAAAGTATGGCTCCCGACGTCAACGAGGCCGGTGGTTGAAGTATCCGCTGGGCCGCCGTGAATCAAGAGAACAAGGGGGTATTTCTTGTCCCGCGAGAAGTTTGGAGGATACACAACGACGCCATCTTCGGCGAAGCCGTCCGGCCCTCTCCATTCGAAGGTGTCGGTATGGCCGAGGTCAAGGGTAGCGATCTCATGGTTGAAGTCGGTGAGGCGTTTCAGTTTTGCTTCCGGTGACGCAAGGTAATAGAGCTCAGCCGGCTGAGTCGGCGTGCTACCGGCGAAAGCGATCGAGCCATCCTTCCCCGCATTCGCATCCATCAAGGCATCCCAGGTGGGATTGACCTCGCCGAGGTCGACTTTTCTGGCGGCACCATCGAGCGGCTGAATCCAGATGACTGTCCGTGTGCCGTCGTCCCCGTTGACCAACAGCGATTTGCCATCAGGCATCCAGATGGCGCCCGACACATCTCGATCGAGCGCGCGTGTGAGATCAGTTCCATCGCCGCCGGTGGATGGCGCGACAAAGATCTCATTCTCGCTGTTGAAGTCCCCATCGCGTGGGAACCAGTAGGCAATCTTTGAGCCGTCAGGTGAGAACAGGCCGAAGCTTTCGAACGCACTGCGATTCGTAAGTTGGCGGATTTGACCGCTGTCAACGTCAAGGATCTCAAGGACGGTTTGATCGGAATCGCCCACGTGCGGGTCGGCTTGGCGAGTGAAGCAGATTTGCTTGCCATCTGGCGACCAGGAAAGCGACGATGGAAGGTTGTCCTCGTTCTTCGACAGGCTCCAGGCGCCGGAGGTGAGACGCTTCGCCGTGCCGCCTGAGGCAGGAATGAGCCAGAGATGCGAAGGAGTGGGTGCGGATGTATCGAGGAAGCTGTTGTCGCCCACTTCGAAAAGGTCGTGATGTTTCTCAATGTCCGCTTTGTTGGGTGGTTCGTCTGGCGAGGAGAACGCTATGAACCCGCCGTCCGGACGCCACGCAAACTGCTCGATGCCCAGAGGCACGCTGGTGATCTGGTTCGCCTCGCCACCGTTCATGGGCAGCACGAAGATTTGCGCAGCGGCCTTCTTTTCTTCGCCAGCTTCCGCAAGGAACGCGAGCCGGTCGCCAGAGGGCGACCATTGTGGTGAGTCCAATCCTTTGCGGATGTTGGTGAGTGGCCGCTGCGCGCCAGTGACAATGTCCACAAGCACGAGCCGGCTGTCGTAACGGTCCTCGTCCCAATTCACGCGAGACACAATGACGACGATGGACTTTCCATCCGGCGAAATCTGCGGGCTGGAGACGTTGACGATCTTCTGCAGGTCGCCCAGCTCTATCTTTCGTGCCTTAGCCATTGCCCGAGAAGGCGCGGCGAGAAAAAGAAGTGCCGTAAGAAGTCCCACGATCGTAGCTGGCACGAAGAGAGCGCAAGCGGCGACGTTTTGGGGCAAGAATCTAAGTGTGAATCTCATGAGTTCTGCTCCCAGCCCAAGCTCCTCGACAATGCGAGAGTGCGAGATAGTGAGGCCGATCCTGTGATTCGAAGTGTTCACTGCGGCAGCCCCACTTTCCGCACCAGTTCGGCAAACCGTGGGTCGGAACGCAGGGAATCGAGTGAGAAGTCAGTCTTCAAACCCTCTAGACCTTCATCGTGCTCCTGAAACGCGGTGTTGAGCCACTGGAATGTCTGCTCTTTGTCCCCCAAGTCGGCATAGAGGTCAGCGATCGTGGAGGCGGACGAGTAGCCTGTCTTGCGTTGAGCTTTCATGGTTTTTCGATGCCTTTGCTGAGAGCTCCCTTCCAGCCCGCCAAACGAAATCCTTGCTCCAGAGCCACGGCGTAATCAGAATCGCTTCGCTCACCTGTAAGCTTGCCATAGGCCTTCCATTCTTCAATGACCTGCGGGTACATCTTCTTTCCCCAATACGCATTGGCTAAGCAAGAGTGCGCATCAGCGAATGTCGGGTTCTCATTCGCCACTTTCTTGCACACGACAATGGCCTCGTCGAACCGCCGTCCATAGGTGTAAACGTTACCTACATCAACGCTGATGGCGAGTGACAGTGGATCAAGCTGGTGGGCGCGATTGATTTCAGCCAGGGCTTCCTGCTCCCTGCCCCCAAGCACGCTTAGATTGTTCCCATATCGCTGGTGCGCATGGGAATCGTTGGGGTCTAGTTCTAAAGCCTTCTTGAACTCATCCTCTCCGCCCGCGAAATCCCATTCGTGCGCCATCTTCATGCCGCCCAAATTGACGTGGGGACGCGACAAGGTAGGGTCCAACTCAATTGCCTTGAGGGCGGCAGCTTTCGCCTTCGCGATGTCTTCGACACTGGCGCCGTAGTCAGGCAACATGGCATAGCAATCGGCCAGCCCCGCATACGCCATTGCGTAGCTGGGATCTTTGGCGATGGCTTGATCGAAATAGGAGACTGCGGTGTCAAAGTCCGCGCGAGTCCGTTTGGCCCAGTAGGAACGACCCTTCAAGTACAAAGCATAGGCTTCTGGATTTTGCGTGCCCTGTCCGCTCGCCTGCGGCAACCCCACCTTTCGAACCAGTTCTGCAAACCGCGGGTCGGAACGTATTAGATCGAGCGTGTAGTCAGTCTTCAGACCCATCAGACCCTGATCGTGTTCTTGAAACGCGGTGTTGAGCCACTGGAAAGCTTGACCTTTGTCTCCCAACTGGGCATAGAGGGCAGCAATGCCGTAGGCGGATGAGTAACCAGTCTTGCGTTGCGCCAGCGAGGCTTCAATACCTTTGTGGAGAGCGCCTTTCAAGCCCGCCGAACGAAATCCCTGTTCCATGGCAGAGGCGAGTTCAGCATCACTCGGTTCACCTGAAAGCTGGCTCTCAACTTTCCATTCTTCGATGGACTGCGAATAGATTCCTTTCCCCCAATATGCTTCGGATAGACAATAGTGCGCCAAGGCGAATGCCGGATTCTCATCAGCCAGCTTCTTGCAGACGGCAATGGCCTCGTCATACCGTCGCGCAGCGATGTGAATGTTGCCAAGATCGAAGCTGATGACCGGCGACTGCGGATCGAGCTGTCGGGCAAGGTTTATTTCAGCAAGGGCTTCCTGATCCCTGCCACCAATCGTGCCAATATTCTCCGCGTACCACGCGTGCGTGATGGCGTCGTTGGGATCGAGTGCGAGCGCCTTCTTGAACTCAGCCTCCCCTCCCGCAAAATCCCATTCGTGCCTAAATTTGGTGTAGCCCAGGGCAGCATGGGGACGGGCCAAGGTCGTGTCCAACTCCAGCGCCTTGTGGGCGGCAGCATGCGACTTCGGGATGTCTTCGCTGGGACTGCCACCGTAGTCAGGCATTACGGTATAGGCATCGGCCAACGCTGCATACGACAGCGCGTAGCCGGGATCTTTGGCGATGGCTTGATTGAAATAGGAGACCGCCGTCTCAAGGTCCGGGAGCGTTCGCTTATTCCAGTAGGAGCGGCCCTTCAAATACAACGCATAGGCTTCTGGATTTTGCGTGCCCTGTTTGCCGGCCTGTTGCTTCTCTGGCGTGCTGAGTTGTTGGCCGTTCGGGTCAGCGGCGTAGAGGGTGCTGGCAGAGATGCAGATCGCAACCAACAGGCGGGTGAAGTAGCGCATGTATAGTCCTCGGTGAACAAGCGGCGGATACAATTCGAACCGGACAGCATTCTACTCTGCCCATGAAGCGGAACTAATCCAGGCCCTTCAGCGTTCCTCACGGCTCAGAGACGGGCTGGTGGTGATTGACGGCCGACTCCCGGACTGTTGGCAATCCGGGACGTAAGGGTTTCCGAATCCGGCTCGGTCACGGATCGTTGGACGTGGCGCTCGCCTACCTCAAAGGCAAGGACGCTGAGTCGGAAGAAGCACAGGAACACGCCAATAGCAGCAGCCTGGCGGTCTACGCATAAGGCCTAAGAACATCTTCATCGGGAGATTTCGGGCTGAACAAGTCGAGATCTCCCGTTCTCGATAACGGACCGCAACTATTCGTGCTTAAGTTCGGTATTGGCGCCCGTAAAGCTCCGTGTCGCGCCTTTGGTTCGCGTCAGTAGAGCGATTGTCGAGAAAATCGTCGCTAGCACCCAAAATACTGGGCCCACAATGCTGGGCCAGACGGGCGTATAGCCGGGAACTAGGACAAAGAGTATAAAGCCGGTATCCGCGATACCGACAGTAGCGAAGTTGATCCAATAACCCCAGACGCTGTTCCTCCAGTTCAACGTCGCAGCCACGGAAATGGCAATGATCGAAAAGAACAGGAGGTTCCATGCATCTTGGAATACTCGTCCTTGCAGCATTGACGAATCCAATGACCGACCCAGTACGTATACCGAATATGCGGCTATGAGATGTAAACAGGCCCAGATGACGTAGAAAACTGCACCGATCTTTGAAGTTATGTTCGACCCATTCATAAAATCACCTTTTAATGAACTCCTTGGTTGCCTGTGCCGGTTATTCGGCAACCCGACTCGTGCGGCGCAATAGCGTCGCACGGAAGTCGTGTTGAGGTTCGACGTATAGCGTGTCCTCTCAACGGATTTGAGGAGCCGGACTGCATCATGCCTGTGTTTCCCCAAATGGCGCTGCTTTAGGCCATACTTGTCAACCGTCTCGACAATCTGCCGCAACAGTTGCCCGAAACCCTCCACCAAATGTTTTGTATTCGGCGTCAAAGCTGTTCCGGAGCAAGTCTTCATTCATATCTCGTATAAGATGGACGAGGCACTTTTGTTGGGGGCAATCCAGGGAGTCGTATCCGGTAAAGAAGTCAGAAACGAGAACGCCTTTAAAGTCCTTGAGAAGAGGCCCAAGGAATTGAGCCTTTCGAGAGTCCCGATACTCAAAGTAGACTGCGTCCATGCTCGCGAACACCCACACGTAACCCACGCGACCTTTTAACTTCACCTCGGTCTCGTCAATGTGAAGAAGCGATCCTTTTAAAAGGTGAGTGAGGATGTTGTCGTATACAGGTTGGAGTATTTCACGCTGGGACGACTTGAAGCGAAAAATTGTAGGCTGCGGGACGTCTAGATCAAAGACGTCAATTAGCGCCCGGCGAACCCTGAGCAAGTTCTGCCCACAGACCAAGTTGTTATATATACACCAAGTTGCAAGCCCGTGTCCGTACTTTGGCGCTCTGCCACCGGGAACGCCCTCCGGAGTAAATAGACTGCCGCACTTCGTGCACTTGTAGTTCCACGATAAGTAATCCGTGATCCACTTCTTGACGCCACCGGTGAAGAACTTCAGATCGATCGATCTTCTCTTGACCGGACGTAACTGTGAAATCTTCCTGCTGCCACACGAAATGCACTTCTTGGTCTCGAGGTGAAGAATCTTATTAGGCTTCACGCGCGATCTCCGCCGCAGTTTCTTTGCGAATCTCCGCCTAAGCGCGCCGCTAGCACGGGCGAAAACCCTTTGCCGCTGATAATCGAAATATGCAGATCGGTTGACAACATCAAAGCCGGGCACAACAAAGTCGATTTTGCGAAACCTGTGGCAGTCAGACCTCTTTTGTTTCAAATCGCTTGTATTGACTACTGGTCCGACACCATCGCCGGGTGCCATTGGCACGTTCGAGGCGACCAGCCTGCCGATAGACTCAACGACGTGCTTCAGCGCACGGCAATCGTCCTGGTTGTATTGAAGCAATTGTGTTTTTAAATCGGAGGCTTTGGCAGTGTTCCAGATGTTTCTCCACACGATAGCCTCCAGTCCGGTGGCATTGTTACTGGTCCACTCAAAACCCAGAAGACGTCCGATATCTTTAAGGCTGTTCGAGTAAACCGGGAAATAGATGTGCTGATGTATGACCGATAGCACGTTGGTTGCTCGTTCGAGAATCCTATCTACCTTCGTGTGGAGGAACTCCGGCAATCTCGCCTTCATCCGTTTCATGGCGACCGTGTCGTAGGCCCCAAAATGCAGGATGCGAAAATCAGACAGCTGGGAGACTGATTCCACAAACTCCGAGAATCTGGCCGGTTCTTCTGATTTGTCGTCTGCCCAAAACGAGTGAAAAGATTCTTTTCCCTCCGACACCACCAAAGCGCCAATGAGGTAGTGCGACTCATTATCAGGCAGTCCCTCGATGTCCAGATATATTTGGGTCTCCGACTTAGGAAAACTTGGGGTCCCGTGGATATAGACAGTATTCTCTCGGATCGCGAGCGCCTGCAACGCGAAGTAGTGCGGCATTGCAGGATTCTTTGCCCTTTTGCGCGGGCTGCGCGATCTGAACGTGTAGGAAAGCTGCTTAACGGTGAATATCCCCTTGCTTCGATGGCTATTGCGTTCAGTCTTGGTGATGCCTGAGAGTAGGCTGAGCTCGTCGATCTCAAGCGCTTTTTGCCGACACTGGTGTTTAAACTCGCACTCTGGACAGTGCCGGTTGAGAATCAGTTCCGGCGGCGAATTGCTGCTGAGGAGAGTGTCGATCTTCGCTGTCACTGCGTTCACTTCACTCGCCAATGCGCCGGGGTTGACTGTAAGCCTAGCGTGGTTGTTGCCGCAGATGATGTTGCCTACGGCGATCTCGCGACCCAGCATTTGGGATAAGGCAAGCGCATCGAACGCTAATGAGAGTTTGTCGTGCTTGTGCACCTTATTTGTGTTGATGAATCTAATCGGGATGAGCGACTCCGATTTATCCCTGCGCTCTGACGTCAAGCGCTCCACTGCGTGAATAACCGATTCCAGATTGTGTGTGCGCGCCAAGGTCTGTATAGATAGACGCCATGTGGGCGACTGTGTCTCCTCCGAGTCGATTGTTCCAGTGATGACCTCGTCCTCTGCGAAGTCCTTCACAAGTTGTTTGATTCCCTCAGAGGAATAGGAAAGGTATTGTGTCCTAACCCAATTCGCGTAGATATTGTTGGTTCCTGTTTCACCGAGTGATCGCAGGAAGCATTTGGTTGGACACTTGAGATAGGCTTCAAACAGATCGGAAGTAATGGGCATGATGTCCTCTGTCGTTTCTTCTTAATCAGTGCAGTGGGAGAAAACCTTGCTTTGGCGCGGAAAAGGCGACGTTGGACCAGATGCCGGAAGCTCGGAGTGGGCTCTGTTTTTCTGACAGAAGGAACCTCCGACGCCGCGTCCCGGCCGCAATCCAAAGAAACACCGTATTTTCAGCGCGGACTGAAATAATTAAAATGAAGGCAAAATTCCTGCACAAGTTAAAGATAAATTCCCCCTGGAAATGCCGCCACTGCATTATTAAGGAAAGGCGACAGTGTGGGAGGGGGAACGGGCGACCGTCCCCTATCCCCATTGCTCCGAAATGCTGTATTGACATGTGTATGTACGCAGTGGTATCTTGTGTTTGGGTCACTGGATGCGATTCGAATACGACGAGGAAAAGAACGAATACAACCTCGCGAGACACGGCGTTGATTTCCCAACCGCCGCCCTGATCTTCGATGACCCATACGCAATGACGATTCGAGACGTTCTTCACGATGAGGATGAGGAACGCTACAACACCGTTGGTGAATTTAGCCCAGGCTCGATTCTCTTTGTTGTTCACACATTGTTCGCGGATGAAAAGGGCGAAGAAGTGATTCGGTTGATCTCGGCCCGAGCCGCAACCAGTAAGGAGAGGAAAACCTATGAAGAAGCTCACAAAAGAGCAGAAGCGGCAAGCCGCCGTCATCGCCGCCAAAACCGACGCCGACATTGATTTGACAGACGCTCGGGAAGTGCTGGACTGGAGCGGCGCGGAAATCGGAAAATTCTACCGGCCTCCGAAAAAGCCGGTAACGATGCGCCTGGACATCGACATCATCAAATGGCTAAAGAGCCACGGGCGCGGGTATCAGACAAGGGTGAATGCTCTGCTGCGGCACGCCATGAACTCACGCTGGGCCGCGCGCCACGACGACGAGGCCCTTCGCCAAAAGGCTCAAGCTGCATACGATGGGCTTCACGCGAAACGCGCAAGCGGCAGCATAAAACGAATACATGCTGACAAACTCAGCGCAAGAATGAAAGATGATAGCCGCGCTTCGGCACGAGTGCGTTTACGGTGAAGCCTGTGCCTCGCCATAACAGAAACCGCGCGTTCCGTCCCCAGCAAGGCTTCCCTCAAGGGATCAAGTCGTCAGAGCTTCCGTGAAGTCTCGGAAACTATTACGGGGCTCAAGTCGCAGGTCAAGCCTGGAGTTTCCCTCAGGAGGAAAAATCCACCGATGCGGGCGGGAAAGGTCAGGCGCTCATGGACCGAGCTGGTGGCGCTCAGGGCAATCCTGCTCAACGTGCTCTTCAAGCAAGCGAACGCGCAAACCCTGACGGCGGAGGAGATGCAACGGCTGATCGACCGGGCCGACTGATACCACTGATACCGTTTTACGCGGAAATCCAGCGAATAAGGGAAACTATAGAAACTGTAGCCGAAGATCGGATTCGCTTGGAACCCGCACAAACGCAGGGTATTATGACGGAAGTGTAGGCATCACAACCAGATAGCAGCAACGGCGGCAATAGAATCCCTCGCTCTCCGCCAGCTCACTCATAGGTAGGCACTTAACGATTCCTACTGAGCAGAACCCTTAGCCTTGACGTCCCCATCTGGAGCACAATAAGGCTTCGGAGAACTGCTACATCGCTGCGATCGCATCGGGCGATGCGGTCTTGATGTAGTGGTTCTGGGTGGTTGCTTAGTTCTGGCGAACTTAGATCGCCTAATTTGCCCGGTCGTGGAAGATTTCTAGCCGAAGACTTTGAACAGTTTCTCCAAAACAGCGTTAGAAGACCGCAAGGAAAGGACAAAAAGTGATCCCAAAATGCGCTATATCGCGGGCAATGCAATACAGATTACCCAGGCGATTCCGACCGTAAGGATTCCGGGTCCCGCCTGTAATAAACCTTCAAGAACCGCCCGAAGACGACGAGTGCATTGTCTATCCGCTTGAGTTGACGAACATTTTCGGTGTCCGCTCAATGCCGATCTTCTCGGCGATCTGGCCAAAGTAAGCGGCGTATGCCGTGTACGTTTCCCAATCATCCTCAATCTTATGGCCCGTGTGTAGCGAGAATACCCGGAAGACGTTTTCGTCGGCAATCGGGTAGATGTGCGGCTTTGCAAATGTGCAGAAGGAACGCTTTCCACACGATGCCAGTTGGAAACACCTTTTGAGTCACAAGTCGCATGTCATCTTCTGTGCTGCCGCCATTTCGGAACTGATTGATTTCACCGAGCCCGTTCAGAACCGTCCGTACTTTGAGATTTTCTTGCCTAATTTCACGATGAATGTGCGTCAGACGATGTTCATCTTTCCATCGCAGGAGTCGGCGAACGTTTTCTTCGGTCAGGTCATTCCCAAGGTTTAATTCAGAGAAGTAGTCGATCCGTTCTTCACTTTCAAAGACCGTGACCGAATCGTCGTAGTACTGGCTCCAAACTTCCACAAATTGAGCCGCCTTGCTCAGATCAAATTGGGCAACATCCAGGAGATTCAGCGTGTACATTTTTCGCTCGAAGTGCCTCTCATGGTTGGATGAATGTGGGCGTGTGTGGAAAAAAATCGGTTTGAGAGATGGCCCCCCCGTCTCGCTATCTTTTTTCGCGGGGCCACCGCTCACGAGGGTGCGCATCCTTGCCGCGTTCTCCCTAGCAGAAATCTCGCCTCGCAATTGACTGGCAAGAGCTTGCCCTGAGCGAAGTCGAAAGGGTGGGCATTTTGACTTCCTTTCCGATACGAAAACTGAAGACAGCCCGTCTGTTCCCGGCTTATTTAGTACCTATTTAGTACCTTCGTAATCCTTCCCTCGCGAATTCGCTAGGGTACGCGCATTGAGCCAGCAAATACTTCTAATATGAGGAACCTTTCCGTTTTCGCCGCCCTGCTGTTCTGCACCTTCGCTGCGAACTCATATGCGCAAAATCCCGTGTTCTACTGGACTGCCGCCGACAGCGAGACGATCCCTTTGGAGCCCGCCAGCCTCCACGCCGGCCGCGTCTACCATCCTGCTGTCGGGGGCGGCGACATGCATGTGCAAATCGACTCCAGATACCCGGTCACCGTGGCCATGGCTTGGGCCGACGAATGGAACGCCGCCATGCACCCCGGAGCCCCTGCGAATTTCAGCTTCCTCTGCGTGAAGGAGCATGTCACCAGCGCGATTTACGAGTGTCATCTTCCCTCCGAACGGCCCATGATCATCACCTTCCACGATGAGCGCAGGCCCGAGAAGCCCGTCGTCGCCACGATTGGCGCCATCCTCGGACCCGGAGCGCGGCAATTCTTGTCCCCCAACGATCTCCACATCCAGTACTACAATTGCCTTCAGCCTGAGTTCCACTGGCGCCGGATCCTCGACGAAAAATACCAGATAACGCCGGCACCCAAGGTCTACAGTCTGATGACTCCAGACCACGACGGCCAGGAACTCAGCCTGAAGATCAAGTCGCCCATCCCGCTGACGGTCGCTCTGCTGCCATCGCATCTTGCCGACCAGGTCTACGACAAGACCGTAACCCTCACCGATGCCCTCGACAAAACCGGCTGCAAGGAACGTGGTGTCCAGTCGATGAGCTTCAACTGCACTTTTAACGTCGCCAATGGCACGCAAACGCTGCTGATCCTCCCCGACATCGATTTTTCCGGCCACAAGAAAGCCACTGTCGAGGCCAACACGGTAAAGTGCGTCGAGCATTGTGAGTTATTGAGCCCGCCTCCGAATCCGTAGAGTGGAAAATCCTGTGAGGTTGGGCTACCCTCGTCCTGCCCCTGTTGGGATTCTGATCTGCGCGGCCATGAAGCTCATGTAGGGACGGCCGCCCCAGCTGTCCAGCCGCGACGCCTTCCGTCGCGGCAGCGCATTTAGCTGCCGAATTCTAATTTCCGCTTTGATAAAAACGCGATCTATGGTACGCCCCTCCCGCTCGATCTATTGGAATCTCAGACTTAGCAAGATTTCGAAATTTAATCCTAGGGTCGCAGAAGGTAATATCGGAATTGCTCGGGCGGCGTTGACGGCCTTCGGGAACGCACTGCACACTATGGAAGACTGGACATCTCCTGCGCAAGGTGAGCGGCCTTCACTTGTCAAAACCTGGGAAGAATGGGGAAGTCACGCGCTTGCCGAGAAGGAGTTAGCGGGCTGTGACCGCGCGGTTTGGGTGGCACCTGCCATTCTTCTCTGGGTAGATCTCTGATATATGGATATATGATCGAACGTCAATTCGAGTCCGTCTCGCATGAAACAAATCGGCAAGATTATCGGCTATATACTCCTCGTTCTTATCGCTGTGCTTGCCGTCGCCATCACCAAAACAATCGGTTGGCGCCCGATCATTGGACCTCGACATCGCGCTCTCACCGCCCGCAAATTCGAAAGCACGCCACAACGGCTGGCGCGCGGCGAGTATCTGGTGCAGCACGTCGCGCTCTGTATCTTTTGCCACTCCGAACATAACTTCAAAGAGCCAGGCTTTCCCATCATCGAAGGCACGCTGCTCGCCGGAACGCACTTCGACGAGCAAGGACTGCCGGGAGATGTTTATGGCCCCAATTTGACTCCTGACCCAGAAACAGGGGCTGGCCGTTGGAGCGACGATCAATTGTCTCGAGCTATTCGCGAAGGCATTGGCCACGATGGGCGGGCTTTGTTTCCCATAATGCCTTATGAACACTTCCATTCCATGTCTGACGAAGATGTGGCTGCGGTGGTGGTTTATCTGAGAACCGTCCCGCCCGTCAAACGTCGGCAACCGTCCACGAAACTTGTATTTCCAGTTAATTACTTGATCAAGACGGTGCCTGAGCCGCTGACCGAACCGGTCCCCGAGCCTGACCGATCTACGCCGGAGAAACGCGGCGCTTATCTGCTGCAAATGGCGACTTGTTCGGATTGCCATTCGCCCAGCGACGATCAGGGCCGCCAGATCGCGGGCTTGGATTTCTCCGGAGGAAATCTTCTTGTGGGACCGTGGGGCAGTGTGGCCAGCGCCAATATCACACCAGACGCTTCGGGAATCTCTTACTACGACGAAAAGCTCTTCATCCAGGTTATGCGCACTGGAATGGTCGAAGCCAGGCCTCTCAGTCCCCTGATGCCAACAAGCCTGTTTGGTGGTATGACTGACGGCGATTTATCCGATATCTTTGCGTATCTGAAAACCTTGAAGGCCACGCATCATCGCGTTGACAACAGTCTGCCGCCGACGTACTGCAAACTTTGCCGCCAGAAACACGGCGCGGGTGATCAAAACTAATCGATTCTCTTCGACGGATGTGTGATTGAATCGAGTGGCGAGTGGGGGGCTGGCCCACCACCCTTTGGTGGGAGGAATAACGAAACAAATGAGCCTGCGCTCGTTGACGGGACCTAAGTGGCCACTATCCGAGTCAGAGACCAATTCGGCCCAAAGGGACAGTGGGATACTCACATTGTTGACGTAACATCCCGATTATACTCAAAATCCCCCGGATCCGTGTCCGATACGTGGAACCTGCCAGCCCTGTCCGCAAGGTCGAGTTCAAACTAATACATGAAAACTCTGATCGTTTTATTTTCTAATATGTTCGCTGGCTGTTCCGCTTGGCTTTCCCGTTCGGGCAGTGGCAGGGTGATATTACTGATATCGTTTTGATGGGCAATGCAGGTCGTTAGAGGTCGTCGTGGACAACCGACCCTGAGTCAACAATGTGCTTGAAACCCGCATAAACACAGGTTATTATCGTCAACTGTAAGATTCACCACGACTTGCTAGAAATGGCGTAAATAGAATCCCTCCCTCTCCGCCATTACTTTTGTTATTCTCGTCGTGCCTGAGAACGGCGACAACGGCGCGCCAGCCTTAGCGCCAGCGGTCGAAGAGGCCGAAGACACTAGCCACGTATACAACCTTCCTGAACGACTGCGCTGAATCACGCCCGAGGGCCTGCCTCGAAGACCTCGACTGGAAGGGCCTGCGCGGCGACACGGGTCGCTATTCTGGCGCGTTATTCATGCGTAAGAAGAAAAACCGCCGAGGAACTGACGAAATTGCTTGGATAATCGAAAGGCATGGGTTATCGTGACCGGCATTGGAATTTGGAATCGGGGCCAGGAATCGCAAATTTGGGAATGCGGTACGACTCGTTTCGCGGATGAATGAAAAGACCCTGCTCTCCGCGACGCACTCGCGATTGCGTTAGGCGTTGCCGGTTCCAAGAGGAATCCAGCCGTGAAATTCCCTCTTTGCCTGTCCACTGTTGCGGTGGTTTCAGTTTTCTCTTGCTGTTGCTTATCTAGCAACGCCGGGGACTTTGCTAACTCAGTTGTTTCGAACCCATCCCAAGCGAGCGCAACTTCGCCTCCAGACGGACCCGTGACGAACTCGTCGCAGTTCATGATCCCAGGTCCGCTGCGCTCCTTTCTGCGAATGGCGGGTATCAGTCAAAAGATTGCGCCGGAAGAAGTGCTGCCATTACTGAGCAGGAACGTGTTTATGCAGGGGTATGAGGGTACTAAAACGAAGACCGAATTTCTCATCCTGCTGAGCCGGTACGTGGAGCAGGCCAGGGAGCTGTCAGTCCTGGTCGCGGCCGACGGCAAAATTCACGTTTCGAATTGTGATGACGCGAAACCACTCTTGAGCGTCCTCGGTTATCGGACCCGGCCAAACTGTGGAGACCGTGACACGTCCCTGCAGACGGCGGATTCCGAAAGGGCTTTCCTGACCATTGATTCGGGGTTTCCGCTACTCGATCTGGAGCAGACGCTGCAAGGAGGCAGACCTTTCGAGTACCCGTACGCCTCTTCTCCCGTGCCGGTGTTGTCTGCCGCAAGCGACTGGACCGTGGCCAGCGGGAAGAATTACAAGGAAGCGAGCAAAAATCTGATTGACACAATCCTGAGCGACCCGGCTGTGGCACGCTTGTATTGGGCCCTTTCCAAGCTCGATCCTGAAACCTATAAGATTTTGCAGCAATCGATTGGGATCAGAAAACTGCTACCCTATGCCGCAGTTCTCGATTTTTACGGGAGCCACATCTGCATCCGTTCGGGGCGGGTCGTCGTTCCCGGAGGGCCGGAAGCGGAATCTGCGTGGAAGGATATCGTGGGGGTTAGCCCTGCATCGCCAGCAGCTTTCGTCG
The DNA here is from genome assembly GCA_963720155.1 of uncultured Acidobacteriota bacterium. GTDB lineage: Bacteria > Acidobacteriota > Terriglobia > Terriglobales > Acidobacteriaceae > Sulfotelmatobacter. The sequence goes on along the minus strand of CAVREP010000014.1, from coordinate 317,279 downwards.
TGAGATTGCTGGCCAGCGACAAGGGATGGCTAAGCGCGTATTTTGATGTCCTTTCGCGAGTGAGTAGAAGTCGGCAGGCATATTTCACCGAACCGCGTCGGCTGCGGCTTTTCTACGAAGCTTTGCGGACGCCAGGTCCTGCAACGAGTGCCACGACGGGTGCTTTCAGACCGGCTCCTGCGCTACTGCTTTTGGTTACTCGTCTTCAGTGGGAGCCCTCCGGCGAACCCCTCGTTCCCGGGAATCTTGAGGTGTGGAAAGATATTCTTAGGCAAAAGAGCGATTCACACATGGTGCGGGAGTGGGGCAAGCATAACAGCCGCCTCACCAGCCCAGATCAGCTTGTGCAGACGATGTTCGCTCTCTCCCGGGCAACGACTGATGACGGGCCGTTGCAGATTTACCTGGCGATCATCGAACTCGAGAGCAGACGATCTCCGGAACATCGCTTGGCTCCTGGCACTGTGCGCCTGTTGGCGCAAAAATTCGGGGAGTTCAGTGATCAGTATCGGATCTTCTCCGAGTTTCAAGAGCTAAGTGACCCATCCATTGTCCTTTTTCTAGAAACGGCTGAAGCGCTGAACAACGCGCCCAATGCTATCCGTGGCAATGCGCTAGGCACCTTTCAGGCAAATATCGGAATCTGGCAGATCCTGGCCCGACAAGGACAAATCCCGGACCAACGGCTGAATGACTCGTGGCAGCAGGTGATCAAGCCGTTCGCCCGAATCCGATCAGCGGCCCAGCTGTATAACGCGGGGAGAGCTTCTCTTGGAGAACTGTTTCGATCTGCCACCGGCGAGGCGAGAGTCACTCAGGACGAAATTATTGAGTCGCTGGCAGGACCTCGCCAGACTACCGCCGAAGGAATCAGGGTCCATCATGAGGTTGCCAACAGAATCCGTTCTGTAATGGACGGCCAGCGATTAGTTTCTCTCGATACCCTGCTTGCGTTGGGCGATGCCCTAAGAGAAAAAGGTCAGGGAAAATCGGCGGACGAGTTCGCGATCCATCAAGCTGGGGAGATACGCGAATTCGAAATGCCGCGGCCGATTTTCACGAGCGGCGAGAGAACGGAATGGGCGGCAGGAATCTATAACAACCATCACACAGACGTGCAGATGCGAACCGACGTGGCAAAAGTGCTTAAGTCTCCCGCGCCTTCGCCCGCACAACTGGAAGAGGCTCGCGGCCAGCTCGCTTCTTTCTTAAGGGACACTCTTGTCGGCTTGAACTATGCCTATTATGAGCCACCAGGCGCCCAAGTTCTCCACATTAACCCCCTTCTCGTTCGCTCCCACGACTTTTCCGCCGAAACGGTCGGCGGCATAAAGACAGTCTGGCAAGCGCCGCTTCTCTTCGGCCAAGGTTCCCCCGCTGGGGGAGGCGCCCATTTCGTTGGCTCTCTTGCGGATCTACCATATGTTCTCGCTAATCTTGAACAGGATTTTATTTCGCCGGAGAGTGTCCAGGCTCTCATCTGGAAGGAATTGACGCCGGTTCTGTTGACCAGTGCGATCTTGCCGCGCTGGTGGCATGTCAGCCAAAACGAGCTTCACGCGGTGGCGCTGTACCAGCGAGCGGGGGAGGAACTCTTGATTGCTTCCGCAACGGACGAGGAACTGCGGAGCAAGGTGATAACCATCCTCTCGGATCGAATGAATCCCCAGCGTTCGGCGCAAGTGGAACAGGCGCTACGGACTGGCCACGCGTCGGAGATGCTCCCTCGAATGGCGCCCGCAGACACGTTCTATCTGACGGCCGAGTTCGACCGCAGATACCCCGAAGAAATCGGTCCCTGGGGAGCCGCGACCGAGGAACTGCAAGTTCTCTCTCGTCAGCACCCCGAACAGGTCAACTGGAAACGCCTGTCGCACGATTTTGGCGTGCCACATCCTATCTTGGCTCAAAATTACGGTAGCGAACTGCTGAATGTTGGACCTCTGCCCACGTTCGTGGGATACTCAAGCCGCTTTCTGGCGGAGTCTTGGGATTCACCCAATTTATACTGGGCTCGCCTGGCCGACGAAAACGGGATTTCAGTGGTAGCGCTAAACCATCTCGTACCGCAGCTGACGCGGTCCATGGTCGAGAAGATATTCGCGACCGATTTGGAAGACTGGCCAGCGCTGCTTCGCGCGATGCGCGAAACGGGCGAAGACTTTCGGAAGGGCAAGATAGCATCACTCACGAGTGCGGGCGGGTCCAGGCCGTGAGGTGCTTTGGTTTGATTTTCCGACATGATGCAGCGATCCCAGTAGACGGGTTCGGAGAGTAGGAACTTAGGAATTATGGTAAGGAAATCCTTTCTGTCTTTTTGTTTGCTTTCGGGTCTATTCGTCGGCTATGGAACCGGAGTGAAAGGTCAGGAGAGTCCCGATCTTCACGTTGTCGTCAATTTGGTGCAGCTCAACGTGGCGGTGACTGACAAAAATGGCAATTACATTACGGGTCTGCGGCCCAAGGATTTTTCCCTCGTGGAGGATGGGATCACGGAAAAAATCGCCACCTTTGCGGAAGGCGATGAACCGGCTGTTAGTCTAACTGAGCCCAGGGATCCGAAAGAATCTCCAGACCCGGCTGATGGTTTGGGAAAGGGCTCTGCTGCCGGTGGCTTACCTCACACTTTCGACTCGTTGATAGCCGGCGCCAACGTCTTCGTCCTGTTTGATACCAGCAATTACATGTATCGTGGTTTTGTGTTCGCGCAAGATGCGATCACCGAGTTTGTTCATTCGCTGGGAAGCGCGGACAAAATTGCATTCTATTCCTATAGCCGAGATCTCTCCCGAGCTGCCACTCTTACCTCCGACCGGGGACAAGTTCTGCGTGCGGTGCGCTCGACGGTGGCCGGAGACGAAGCGGCACTCTACAACACCCTGTTGCTGACGCTGAAAGATGCGACTCAGTACAAAGGTAGGAAAGTGGTCGTAGTGTTTTCCAACGGCCCGGACAATTCCAGCGTGGTGCCGCCGGAGGATGTTGCGGAATTCGCCCAGTCCGCTGGAGTTTCCATATACATGATCAGCACTCAAGAGGCAAAATTGGAGCCTCTGTCCACTGCGGTGTTTGAACGCATGACTGCAGCCACGGGCGGTAAGGCCTACTTCGCCAAGAACTGGAGAGAAGAGAAGCGCGCCTTTGCTTCTGTTCGAGATGATTTGGCGCATCTTTATTCGCTAAGCTATTACCCTAAAGCGAACGCCAACTCTGGTTGGCGTGCGATCACGGTAAAACTGGTAGGCAATCATCCTAAAGGATATAAAATCCGCACGCGCAACGGGTATCGTCCTCAACCATCTCGGTTTTCGAGCGACGCCAACCCCGGCCCGACAGGTCTCAGCGCAGTTCGCACAACTTGCCCGTGTGTTATCGCAACTCTCAGGAACGACGCCGACAAACGAAGCTATTACCATCCATTGCCGAGATAGGTGATTAAGTAGAAGTACCTTACCAGCTCTATAGCTACTGCCTGCGGATTCTGGAAATCGCAGAATTACTTCTTCTTTGTCGAAGCACGCCTTCAGCTATCGATTGGATGAGTTCTTCGATTAGTCCTTTCCGGCTTCTTGTCGGGAGCGGTTGCAGCGTGCAATGGGGTCGGGCTCTCCTCCAAGATCAACACCGTAAATGAGCGACAGCATTGTCATCGGGCCGCGGGAACGCAGCCCAAACCGACTGTCGATGAGATCCAACTTCTTTGGGCATATTCCATTCCAGTGGAATCACTTTTGCCGCTCCATTACACAATTTAGGGGATCGAAGCGGAATAAAAGACCGCAAAGTCCGTTCTCTACGATGACACTTACTTTTGAAAGGAGACGGATTATGAACAGCAGAAGAAGCGGATTCGTTAAATTCAACTCAGCGGCTTCGGCACTTCTCACTTTTGTATTGCTGGTACCTGGTGGAGCATCAGCCAAGGATCACAAACCCAGAGAATCGGATAGTGCAGCTCATGTGGTCGCACACCTTTCGTTCAGTGGGCTATCGGATATCGATATGGCAATGCAGAAAAAGGTGAACGACAAGTACTACCTCTACGTGCAGCATGCGAAAGACGAGGGTATTTCGATAATCGATATCAGCGAGCCGGCGCAACCGAAAGCCGTGGCAATAACCCCATGGCCGGATCCAGCTGTGTCGAGCAGGATGAACGTGACGGGGGATTTGGCGATCATTGCCGAAAACATGAATCCGGAAACGCGCAGCAGCACGTCCAATGACGACCTTGTGGTTTGGGATTTGTCAAATCCGGCCTCGCCTCGAATCGTGCAAAGGTTTTCGGGGGTTGTGAAGTGGCTTCAGGACGAGCGCAATTTCATTTATGTGTTGAATGGAGATGGATTATGGGTAGTTTCAAAGCCCGTCGCTCCCTCGCAAACCAATTCCTCAAGCAGCTATGGAGGGTGAGAGATATCGGGGCAACACTCATAAACGGCTGCGGAAACGCAATTGGTCACCGCAGCCGCGCAGGTTTTAAAGGGGGGGGAAGGCGATGGTAAGTCCATTCGATCTTAAAGCAGCAATCTTAGCGAGGCACGCGCAACATGTGGTGCTGATTCATTTTCCAATCGGCCTGTTTCTCGCAGCGGTAGCATTTGACCTCGTGGCGCTCTGGACGAAGCGCCGTGGACTCGCGGACGCCGCATATTACAACCTGTTGGCAGCGGCGATTTCAACTTTTCCGGTTCTCGCCACGGGTATTCTCGCCTGGCAGTTCCAACTCGAAGGTCAGAAGCTGAAGGGAATCTTAATGCTACACCTCGTACTGGCGTGCGCTTCAAGCCTGATGATTTGTCTGGCCTGGTGGGTGCACTTCAACGCTCGCCGGCGGACGGTATATCTGCCGAGCTACCGTTTAGCGGTCGAATTCTTGGCAGTCGGTCTCGTCGCCTTGACGGCGCACTTGGGCGGCTTTCTAAGCGGTGTAAACGGGCCTAGCTAAGCTAAGCTAGACGAGAGTCGAGAGAGGCGGCATCAACCTGAAGGGGCTGATCCCGTCTACGTTTGCCATTTACAGGCGCGTTCCCTAACGAATCCCGTTGACCTCCGTGGTGCCCGACCACGACAAGTCATTTGACAATACTTCGGTGTCGGCAAGTCTCTTCGAACACCGGATATTAATAAAATCTCCACTTAACTTTACACACTGGTTACATCTTTCTGACAACCGCCGAACCCTGCGAAGGTATCGTTTTCAAGGGAGAGTGACGTGGTTGTATCCGCTGAGATTGCCCTCAAAGTTTCTTGGAATAAAAGCGAGCCGTGCCAGTTATTGACTGAGAACGCTAAAACAACACGGAGGGCAAAATGCCTGACAAGAAGCAAGATTTTATTGATCAGAGGCTGCAAGGCCTCAACGACGATGGGGTTGACCGTCGCGGTTTCTTGAAGTGCATGGCATGGGCCGGTACAGGCTTGGTGTGGACTATGAGCGGCGGCATCCCGGTGTCGCGGGTTTTCGCCAAAGGCTACGGCAAAGATGCCGCTAAAGGCATGGACTTCACTTTTGTGCAGATCAGCGATAGCCACATTGGCTTTAACAAGCCGGCTAATCCGGACGTGACCGCTACGCTGCAGACGGCAATCAACAAGATTAACGCGATGCCCCAGAAACCGGATTTCATTATTCACACCGGCGATTTGAGTCAGCTTTCGAAGCCCGGTGAGTTCGATACGCTGGACCAGGCACTAAAAGGAGCTTCTGCAAAGCAGATCTACTTTGTGCCCGGTGAGCATGACATGCTGAGCGATAACGGCGAGCAATATCTTCAACGCTATGGGAAAGGTACAAAGGGCACAGGTTGGTACAGCTTCGATCACAAGGGTGTGCACTTCGTCGGTCTCGTGAATGTCGCCAATTTGAAAGCTGGAGGCATGGGGTCGCTCGGTCACGAGCAACTGGAGTGGCTTGAGGACGATCTCCATGGCCGCTCTGCCAGCACGCCGATCGTGCTCTTCGCACACATTCCACTGTGGACGATTTATCCAGATTGGGGTTGGGGAACCGACGACAGCGAACAAGCCTTGTCTTACGTCAAGCGTTTCGGTTCCGTAACCGTGTTGAACGGTCACATTCACCAGATCATGCAGAAGATAGAAGGCAAGGTTTCGTTCCACACCGCGATGTCGACAGCCTTCCCCCAACCGGCGCCGGGAACAGCTCCCTCGGCCGGACCATTGAAGGTGCCAGCCGACCAGCTGGAGCAGGTGTTGGGTATCACCGATGTGAATTATGTGGTGAGCGGTCGGAGCCTCGCAATCGTGGATTCGCCACTCAAAACTTAAATTGCCTTTGGAGCAGCTAGCCGAGGGCCGCAGCACAGATAAAAAAGATCGAACATTGGAAGGATAAAAACATGACAAACCGAAATGTGTGGATTTCAGGTGTGGCAGTGCCGATAGTGATTGGAATGATGCTGTTAGCAGTGTCGTCCCGCGTGATGGCGAATGAGCAATCTTCTGCGGCTACGGCGCAGGTGAAAATTGATAATTTCAGTTTTGGGCCGCAGACGGTCACGGTACCGGTGGGAGCCACAGTTACCTGGACAAACGCTGATGATATTCCCCACACGTCGGTCAGCACAGACGGCGTGTTCAAATCCAAGGTAATGGATACAGACGAAAAGTTTTCCTACACGTTCACCAAGGCAGGAACGTACGCCTACTACTGCACGATCCATCCGAAGATGACCGGCCAGGTCGTCGTGAAGTGAGGCTCGGGAGTCTAGATGGCGTAGCGACGGAAGCGGCTTTCCATTTTTGGACGGAGCATCGATTGTTCTTACAAAGCCAATGCTCCTGAAAGCGATTTCAACTATATGACTGTAGACTCGGCACGATTCGAAGCGAGTACAGAGGCAAGCGATGATCTGGATCTTGTCCATGCCAGCAAGAATGGAAACGTTGCTGCCTTCGAGCAACTTGTAAAGCGATATGATCGCAAACTGTTCCGGATCGCCCATAGCGTCACGCATAACACGGAAGACTCCCAAGACGCGGTTCAGGAAGCTTTCTTAAAAGCATTCCAACATTTGGCCGATTTCCGAGAGGCGTGCCAATTCTCAACCTGGCTGATTCGAATCACTCTGAATCAGTCGCTGATGAAACTGCGAAAGCAGCGCACCGCAAGAGAGGTGTCCCTGGATGACGATTTTGAAGGCAATGGAGACATCTTCCCGCTAGAGGTCATCGATTGGGCGCCTAGTCCCGAACAACTCTACAGTGCCTCTGAGTTGCGCGACATCCTAACCCACGCCCTAAAACAGGTACGGCCGTCTTTGCGAACTGTTTTCGTGCTGCGAGATATTGAAGGCCTGTCAATAGACCAGACGGCGGTGGCGTTGGGCCTGAGTCATACCGCGGTGAAAGCTCGGCTGTGGCGAGCTCGGTTACAGCTTCGTGAACGCCTGACCAAATACTTCAGCAAGAAACCGGAATCTGCGTTGGCAATGTTAGTGCCTTTAGGTAGGCAGATGGGCCTGACACCCAACCGTCTGCCGAGTTTCTGAATCACTCCCGATATCTCTGCAGGGACCAGTGTTGCCAAGTCACGGCATTCAATAACAGCACCACGACTATCTGAAATGTCGACTCCACAATATATGATCCAGCAGAACTTTGCTGGACAATCTCTCCTGTTCTACTCATCCACGATAATCTCGCTACCTGCGTTACGATCCCGTGACAAACAAGTGACAATCAAATGACATCCCGCTCGCATCTCCTCGTTAGTCGTTGCGTCTAACATAAATACACAGCAGTAACAGTATTTGACAACTTAAGAACTTAGAAACTCGCGTGGAATGACATTTCACAAGAGCGGTTATCAATCAGTAAGACTTAACAACATTCCAATAAGGAGGAATTATGAGAACGTCGTTTTTTACCGCTGTACTTACTATGACTTGCCTGCTTGGTTTAGGCATAAATGCCGGTGCCCAAGATGCAGACAAGGTGACTGTGACTGTTCCCTTCGCGTTTGTGGCCGGAGGCACAACGCTTCCCGCCGGCGAGTACACTGCGAATCGTATCAATCCTGGCGTAAATCGAGAGTTAGCGATCCGTAGCTTCGGCCAAACGGGGGTGTTTGTGATCCCAATGGTATTCGATAACGCTTCCGCAGGGCAACCAAAGTTTACCTTCGACCACATAGGAGGCCAATACTTTCTTAGTACGGTTGAGACACTAGAAGGTGTCTATACCTTCGGGATACCGAAGGCTATGGTGACACTAGCGCGGGTTAAAGATCAGGGCACTGTGTCGCCCTCTGGCACTAAGTAAGTAGAGACTAACATCGAGGCTTACACGATGGCGGCAGAGAGTTCCGGGCCTGGAGTTGCATCAACCACGCCCGAATTCTCTGTGCCAATTGCAAGTGTCGGCTTCGCGGATGGAAAGGGAAATATTCGGGTTCAGCGTGGTACAAAATAAAAGAAAAGGTTATGGAGGAAAACGTGAAAAAAGCGTTCTTGTTATTCGGCCTACTCATGACGCTGGCAATTCCGTCAGGTTTGTGGGCTCAGCAGGGCGGCTATTCTCAGACCAACCTGGTCTCGAATACTGCCAGCGCCGCCAAAACTACAGACACTCAATTGTTAAACCCCTGGGGAATTTCAGTTCTTCCGGGACAAGACTTTTGGATCGCCGACAATAACAGCGGCGTCTCCACGCTCTATGATCAGAACGGTAACAAGGATACGGGGCTGATCGTGACTATACCCGGCGCCACCAGCAATCCAAACGGCAACTGCAGCCCTGGTTGCCCTACCGGAACCGTGGCCAACGCCAGCGGCACCTTCTTCAGCGGCGGATCGTTCATTTTTGATACCGAAGATGGCCTCATCGTTTACTGGAACGGCTCCAGCAATACAGCAATTATCGGCAAAGATAATTCTGCCAGCGGCGCGGTTTACAAAGGCCTCGCGCTGCTCGGCACTGACCTTCTGGCGGCCAACTTCAACAGCGGCAAGGTAGACGTTTACGATTCGACCTACAATCTCACTTCGTTGGGCGGTTCGTTCACCGACCCAAATCTTCCCGCGGGTTTTGCTCCCCATGGCATTCATGTCATCGGTAACCAGATCTACGTCGCTTATGCGATGCAGGATACTCCCAAGCACGACGCAGTGCCGGGCGCCGGCGCTGGGCAGGTGGATATCTTCGATAGCACCGGCAAGTTCGTGAGCACCTTCGTCGCTGCTGGTGCCAACAATAACCTTAACGCGCCATGGGGTGTAGTGGCAGCTCCGACCAGCTTCGGAGCCTTCGCCGGTGACATCCTTGTCGGGAATTTCGGGGACGGCACTATTAGTGCATTTGACACCACCGGAAAATTTGTTGGCCAGCTTACTAACTCTTCGGGCAAGGTGCTGGTGAATCCAGGCTTGTGGGATATGGTGTTTGGAGGAGGGGGCGGCGCTAATAACAATCCAGGCGCTCTTGGCACTCTTTACATCACCGCAGGAGGCAGTGCCGGCCAACCGAATTTCCCGACCACTGGAGGCAGCGCAACTGCTGTTTTCGCTAGTGTTGTCCCAGCAGCCGCGGTCGGCAGCGCTGATTTTTCTCTGAGCCTCTCGGCGCAAAGCGCGACACTTGCGCAGGGTGGTTCGACCAACCTTATGATCAGCGCCAACGCAGTTGGAGGATTCAATGGGCAGATTTCGCTTTCCTGTACCGCTCCGGCTGGGTTGAGCTGTGCCTTCAACCCTTCAACGATCTCTCCTGGGTCGAGCGCTGCTTCCTCCACTTTGACGATCTCTGCCGTTTCAACTCCGCCCCCTACGGGCTACAGCGCGCCCGGTGTGGCGGCACTGTTGCCTGGTCTAGGACTGTTCGGAACGTTTCTCACCACTCGCAAAAGAAAACCGCTTACCCGCAAGAGAATTCGGTGGATGAGCCTACTGGGTTTGCTGCTTTTCATCTCACTGTTCGCCCTTGGATGCGGCGGTAGCAGTTCAAAGAGCCAAACTGCGGCCGCAGCCTCTCAGGTCACCGTGATGGTAACCGGCACATCCGGCGCCATAAGCCATACCGCTCCTGTAACCGTCAGCATTAACTAAAACTAAACCCAGGCAAGCAAGGGCGCACTTCGGTGCGCTCTTGCCGAGGGGACTCTTCCGCACCAGTCGTTTCGGGCTGACGGTGAAGAGCGCGATCCAGCAAGAGGCCAGAATGCTGGTACTAATGTCTTACGGACTCACAGGGCTGGCTGCAATGGTGGTTATAGCGTTCTGTCTTGCGTGCGGTGATGAACGTTCACGGGCTTGGAAAAAGTACTCGTTCGATCTAATCGATAACGCGCACTTGAACAGTGCTCAGATGATCGGGACTTGGATGGGCGCTCTACAACTCGCAAGGACAGTTTGTGGGCAACAGGAAACTGATCCAGCATCCTTGCTGCAGAAAACATCGCCGGTTGAAACAGGTGCCGGCGCCGTTTACAGCGATAGCTTTCAAAACGATTACGGGCCATTAGAGGCTTTCCATGGCTGACGCGGCTGCTTCCTTACTGTCGTTGCATACGCAGCCCATGCCGCTGTTGGCTCACCTGGAAGAGTTGAGAAAACGAGTTATCTTTTCAGTCCTTGGGATACTCGTCGGACTTATATTGTGCTGGTTTTGTGTGCAATTTGGGATAAAGAGCCGAGTAACTGGTTTCACAAATAGCTAGATCACAGTCATAGGCAAAATGAATTGGAGATGAAAGCATCTCGTGCCATTTGGCGGCTCACTCCCAATTCCAAACTTCGTTTGGTTATTTGTCAACGCCGATTGACAAAGAGTTGACAATCAAATGACATCCTTAGCGCATCTCGTGGTTGAATCGCCATGTCTAACGCAGAGTACCGCTGAAACAAAATCATAAGCAAAGAAATTGGAGCAAAAACATGAAGGAAGTGGTTCTCCCACAGAATGTCAGGCATTCAGTTGACCGCCGTTCTTTTCTGAAAAGCGGTCTTGTGGCAGGTGGCGCAGCAGCAGTGGGCGCCGGCTTGTTGGCAAATGGAACTTTGGCCCGTGCACAAGCCCGTACACAAGCCCGTACACAAGAAAGAGGTTCTCTCAATGCGGGCGATGTCGCCATCCTGCGGTTTTTGGCGGCGGCAGAGCTGATTGAGTCGGACCTTTGGACACAGTATGCGGAACTGGGTGGTATCGGCAACAATCCCCCCATTGAGGTTGACCCGAACCAAACGTTGAACCTTTATCAGGTAGCGTTGTCGAATCTTGATGGGGATGGCCCGCAATATATCACTAGCAACACACTGGATGAGGTGAGCCACGCTACCTTTCTCAATGCCTATCTCGAGTCCAGAGGAGCCGAGCCGGTCAACTTCACCGAGTTCGAAACTTTGCCGGGAAGCACAGCTACGGGATCATCCGGGAAACTGCGCCTCACTAACCTCATGAATCTCGACGTCGACACCAGTTGGTACGTTCGCTATCGCAGCGCAACTAATCCTGACCTCGGCGCCACTTTTCCTCAGGCGATCACTCTCCAAGGGGTTACCGCCATTCCCAGGGCCGATGCCGATTTCGGTACTACTGACCCCAATTTCAATGTGCCTGGTAACGCACATATTCAGGCGATCGCGAATGTGGCAGGCTTTCACTTCGGATACATTGAGCAAGGCGGCTCGAGTCTCTACGCAGCCTTGGGCCAAAAAGTGACGGATCCGGAAGTGCTTGAGATCACCTATGGCATCGGCGGAGACGAGGTTGCTCACTTTTTGGAGTGGGTTGATTTTTCGGGTAACGGAGTGCAAGCGCCTGTGGCGCCGTTTACGGACGCCATATCCGGCCTGACATTTCCCAATTTTTTTAGTCCGCTCAACCCATCGATACAGCCCAGCCTGATATTCCCTGTTCCTACTGAATTCAGGCCCAACCTTCCCCATGTCTCAATCATTCGTCCGCTTACCGATAGATTTGGGGGTGCTGTGGCGACGATCAAGAGCTTCATCGCAGATGGACTGTTCCTCGGCCAGAGCAAGCAGTTCCTCGAAAGACTGCTAACCATGGCTGTCGAAGCCGATTCCGCAGTGCGCTTGTCGCGGTAAGCTGAACGATAACTGTCCGCTTTATGTGGATTGCTCGTGTCTTAAGTGGCGGCGCCATTCCTGATACGCGGGTCCCCCGCCTTTTCCGACCACCGATATTTGCACATCTTTCGACGAGAAATTGAGGAGTGTATATGATTGAAGGACTGTTTCAACCGATGCATCTGCTGATCCTTTTTGGAATTGCGTTGCTCGTGTTTGGACCCAAAAAACTTCCCGAGCTGGGCAAGGGAATCGGAGAGGGCATCCGAGGTTTTAAGTCAGCTATGAAAGCTGAGGACGAAAAGCCGGCCAGCACAACAACTCCAGTTGTCAACGACCAAGGCCTAACCAAGAGGTAAATCATGGGTTTTGGAATGGAACTCATATCCCTGCTTATGCTTGGACTCCTGATACTGGGGCCTAAGCGGCTGCACACGATTTGGCCCATGTGGCGCGGGCTAAGACTGAACTCAAGAAAGCTACACGGGGCTTCAAGTCTCAGCTCGCGGCAGAACGAGACACTTTAGATCAGGAATGTAAGACTGATGCGGCGCATGATTCTGTGGCAGACCGGTGAAGGATCTTGCATTAGCCAGGAGATGTCGCAAGCGCCTGGAATCGTTCGATCCGGCGGGAACCGCCCGCGCCGTCCGCGCAAAGATGAAACCACGAAGCGTACTCGCAGTGTATTTGCTGGCTGGAGGCAGCACGACCGTGTAAGCAGGGTTTACATGGGCAAGCAGGCCGGCCCTATTGGTTCAAAAGACTTATATGTGAGCACGAACTCCTGGTGTCCGAGGCTCTCAGAGCAACTCTGCGTACCAGAAGCGACCTCCAACACTTTTCTATAGATCTCCTTGCCAACTTCGTCCACGCTGGCTTCCAAGCGCAGGATTCTTCCCGCATTCACATCCATGTCATCGCTCATGCGGTCGTAGGTTTCGGGATTGGCGCAAATTTTTATGACGGGAGAAATTGCGGAACCGACGACGGAGCCCCGCCCGGTGGTGAAGAGAATCACATGGGAGCCGCAGGCGATCAATTCTGCGATCTCGGCGTTATCGTTGATATTGGGAAAACCGAAGCGGGGTTCACCGTCTGGGACAACATCGAGGAGATACAGTCCGCCCTTCCGCGGTACATCACCCGGCTTGATCAGCCCAAAGATTTCCGAGTCCCCACTCTTGCAATAGGCGCCGATAGATTTTTCTTCTATCGTGGTCAGCCCGCCCTCGGCATTTCCAGGAGCGAAGCTGGCATGGCCCATGACCTTGTAGTAGTAGGCTGCCTTCTCAACAGATTTCTTCAGCTCCTCGCCTAGTTCCGGAGTCACGGCACGCGAAGACATGACCTCCTCGAGTCCGATCATCTCTCCCGTCTCTTCAAAGATGGTCGCCGCACCTTGTTCAACTAAAAGGTCGAAGGCGCGCCCCACGGCTGGATTGGCAGTGATTCCACTGGTGGCATCGGAGCCGCCACAGACAGTTCCAACCACTAATTCGTTCAATTGCAGTGGCGCTTTGGGCACCGCATCGATCTGCCGCAGAGCTTGTGTCACCCATTCCTTGCCGGATTCGATGGATTTCCGTGTGCCACCAGTTTGCTGAATCACAACCGTCCCCACCGGCCGGCCAGACTTCTCGATGTTTTGCGCCAGACGATGGCGATTGAAGCTTTCACATCCGAGGGAGAGCAGCAGCGCACCTCCGACATTGGGATGAGTGCACAATGCGTTCATCATGCGGTCGGCGTATGAGTTCGGGTAGCAACCGCCGAAGCCGATCAGATGCACTGGTTGTCCCTTGAAAGAATCCACGATCTCGCGGGCCACGTGGTGAGCGCATTCCACCAGGTAGGCGACAACGATACAGTTTCGGATTCCTTTTCTTCCGTCAGAGCGAAGAAAACCTTGCAGTGTGGGCGAGTTATTTGACAAAGACATGATCTTTATCCAGGGTGTAAGTAGCGATGTAGTCACTCTTCAAGTTATGCAGATGTATGTGGAATCCGGCCGGAATCGACTCTTTCGCGGAGCCAATGGGTACACCACATTTGTACACCTTTTCGCCGGCCTTGATATCGCGGGCGGCGACTTTGTGCCCGATCGCAATGTTCTCTGTGAACACGACTTCGTGACCATTTACCAGGTCGCTGTCTCCCGGGCGTACGGGAGCAACAACAATGAGCACGTTATCATCGCGATGGATGCGCAATAGCTTCCTCGACTGCCCTTCGGTTTGCATCAGCTTTTTTTCCTGCAAGTAAGCTTACTCCTGCTGCAGTTGCGGTTTGAAATTCGCCAGGTCGCGATACTTGACCGTCTGCAGGTGCTCACAATAAAGCACCAGCTCTCCCGGCACTTTAAACACTTCGTAAGAGACCTTCACCATTCCCATCTCGGCGTACTTGGGCCATTTTTCAAGCTGCGTGCGCACAGTGTAAATCGTGTCGCCTACGAAAACCGGCTTAATGAAGCGCAACTTGTCATATCCATAGCTGAAGGTGTGAATGTTGTTGTGTGCCATCAGGCCCAGGCCCAGGCTGAAAACCATCGCACCTGCCACTAAGCGCTTTCCGAAAACTCCTTCTTCTTTGGCGAAGACGTCATCCGCGACGTAGGGGTGCATGTCGAGAACGAGGGAATTGAACAACATGCTTTCGCCTTCGGAAATCGTGCGGCGAATCGAACGGGCACGCTTGCCTACTTCGAAGTCCTCGTATAACCAATCCTCGGCATTCCAGATAGAGATCTCTTTATGCTTGGCCGGATCAGGATTTGGATTCTTCACCAGTTTTCCCTTTTATCGTTACGCAATTCGGCATGCGGCGTCTCTCAGCGTGGCATAGCGCTTGTTCAGCCATCGGGTCGAGTCCGCGTCTTTCACTTCTCCCCGCAAGCAGCGATTGATCTCGATTCCCGCCGCTTCAAAGAAACGAACAAAACCGTCGAAGCGGGGCCGCCGATAGGCTGTCTGTAAGGTTTGCAGCGTTCCGGAAAAAAAACCGTCCGCCATGGCGTTCACTGACGAGTCAGTCCAGGCGGCCAAGCTGGCGGGCTGGCCTCCTCCGCGAAAATACGTGCCACGCTGATGTTCGGGGGTCACGAGCCATTTGGCGTAGGCGATGGCCTCCAATGGATGCGGACTGAACTTGCTGATTGCAACCCCCGTTCCTCCCATCATTGTTCCTGCAGACCCGCGTTTGCCGGCGGCCGGAGCATTGCTGAACTTCAATCGCACCGAGTTGCCCACTCGCGAGTAGTTGGAGTAACCAAAACCATATGGACAGTAAACTGCGTCGGAACTGCTGACCATGAAATCGTAAACTTGGATCGGATTCCATTCTAGAGATTGGGGATGGGCTAGTTCGACGAGCGCGTGCATGCGATCCAATACCTGCTCAGCGATGGAGTCTTCCACGAAATGATCAGCGTCTTCGGAGATGGGATAATCGAGATTCGCGGTCAGCGTGAAGAAAAGGCTGATGGCATCCGTTGGACACGCAGGCACCACGATGTGTTTCCCCGCTTTGCGCGCTTTCTCTCCCAGTTCCAAAACTTCGTCGAAGGTGTCCGGAACAGCGGGAGACAACGCTCCCAATAGATCAGGCCGATACGATGCAACTTGGGTTGCGGCATCGACGGGAAGAGCCCAAAGGCCGATGCCGAACCAGTACGATTGCCAGGAAGGACCCACAGAGTCTGCAGCAAAATGAAGTTTCTCCGCTTCGTCGAGGAAGGGAGCGAGATCAACTAATACACCGTGAGCCGCGGCGAAACCGACGAATGGGTGATCCACGATGAGGAGATCGTAGCGATCTACATATTGCTCGATGGGAGCTTCGCCAAACTCGCGTAGACTTCGTCTGTCCCACTGGATTTTAATTTCGGGATTTTGTGCTTCGTATTCGGGAACACCTCGGAGTAAAGGAGCGTAACCACGGGGATGATCCCAAGTGAGCCCTTTGAGGGTTATTCCCACACGAACCTCCCTGCTTTCAGAAACGTTTTCTTGTCAAGCCGCTGTACGCTTCTCGGCCAGCAAAATGTGCTCGCAATACAGGACAACTTCATCACGCTGGTTCAGCACTTCACAGGCTTCCACAATGCGACCCAATCCTTTGTGCTTCGGGTCTTCTTGCTTTTCCTTAACGGTGACTTGAGTCCGCAGCGTGTCTCCGATGAAAACCGGCTTGGGGAAGCGCAACTTGTCGTATCCATAGGTGAAGGCGACTGGATTGATTTGACTCGCCGTTAGACCGATGCCGATGGCAAAGGTCATGGTGCCGTGCGCAATACGCTGACCAAAATGAGTCTGACGGGCAAACTCCGCATCGACGTGATGCGGAAAGTAATCTCCGGTGTGTCCGGCATGAATGACTACATCAGTCTCGGTAATCGTACGTCCCGAGGTGAGTCGCCGCGCGCCGACTACATAATCTTCGAAGTACTCATTTCGCGTCATGGTGCACCGCGCCAGAAGAAAGTTTCAGCCGCTTTCCGCCGATGGCAGCGGACAGCGTGCGGGAAGCCAAGCTCAACGCTTCTTTGATCTGTGGTGGACCCACGCTGTCTCCGATGCGCGCAAGAAAAGGAACTGTCATTGCCGCGATAGCTTCCCCGTGTTGATTCAATACCGGGTAACTGATATTCACCACTCCCTGCACCTGGTAGCTGTCAAGTTCTTCGTAGCCACGCTGGCGAATCTGGTTCAGGTGACGGTAGAGACCCGCGGGGATTGGTTTTCTGGAGCGGGAGCGCCAAGCGCCCAGCGCGCGGGCGCGAACGTCGTCGCTTTGAAAGGCCAAAATCACGTGTCCGGAAGCCGTGTTCAAGAGATCGATATTTGCTCCCAACCGCACGGAGAAACCCATGATCCCCGGCGGGTCGAACTGCACCACCACCACGACCTCGGCATGATTGAGCATTGCCAGATGGCAGGACTGGCCGATGTCGCTTGCGACCCGCTGCACCAGGGGGCGCGCCTGCGCGATCAACCGTTGCAGCGGATGATGGTGGTGGACAATTTCAAATAACTTCAACGTGAGTTGGTAACGCTCGTCCGGGCCCGTCCGGGAAATGTAGCCCCGTTCTTCGAGACACACCAACATACGAAACACTTCAGTGAGAGTGCGTCCCAGGCGGCTGGCGATCGCACTGTGAGTCAAAGCCTCGGAGACTGAGGCCAGAAGTTCAAGGATGTCCAGGCCCTTTTCAAGAGCAGGAGCTGTGTAGCGGCTTTTCCGCGAAGTTAGTTGTTGCCGGGTTGCGAGTGCGCGCCGAGGATTCATGTTGAGGGAATCTCTTGTAGTGTACTATGTATGTTCTCTAATGAAAAGACAATTTCATTGGTAGAATGAAGGGGTTACCGCTGTCAGGAGCTCCCGTGCCCACTTCCATAGCCCGAATCTTTACAGACCGCATTAATGAGAAACCAGAAGGACCTCTCCACGGCATTCTGGTGCTGGACTTCAGCCAATTTCTTTCCGGCTCACTGGCCACGCTTCGGCTAGCGGACATGGGCGCCCGCGTGATTAAGATCGAGCGACCCGGTACCGGTGACCTCGGGCGCTCGCTCTATCTGAGCGACACCGATGTGCATGGCGAGAACACGCTCTTCCACGCCATCAATCGCAACAAAGAGAGCTACGCGGCGGATCTGAAGAATCCCGCTGATCTGGATAAATTGCGCCACTTAATTGCGCGGGCCGACGTAGTGGTGCAGAACTTTCGTCCGGGAGTCATGGAGCGGCTGGGCTTCGGCTACGACAAGGTGGCGCAGATCAATGGTCGTCTGGTGTACGGAATGGTGTCGGGATATGGAAGTGCTGAAGCCTGGCGCGATCGACCAGGACAGGATCTGCTGGCGCAGGCACGTTCCGGAATCATGTGGCTGAGCGGCGACGAGGGAGATCCTCCCACGCCGATGACTCTGGCCGTCGCCGACATGCTGGCGGGGCATAACCTCTGCGAGGGAATTCTGGCCTGTCTGGTGCGACGCGGCGTGACTGGCCGAGGCGGATTGGTGGAAACGAGTCTGATTGAGGCGTTGCTGGACTTCCAATTTGAAGTGCTCACGACACACTTGAATGACGGCCGACGTCCGCCGCGCAGAAGTGCGTTCCGCAATGCGCACGCCTACCTGGCGGCGCCTTATGGAGTCTACGACACGGCCAATGGACATCTGGCGCTAGCTATGACGCATCTTCCGACATTAGGCAAGTTGCTCGATTTGCCTGCGCTGCAAGAAATGTCGGCTCAGGCCGACGGATTTCGCCGTCGCGATGAAATCAAGCAAATCATCGCTCAGCGTCTCAAGCAGCACACCACCGAGCATTGGCTCGAGGTTCTGAATGCCGCCGACATCTGGTGCGCTGAAGTTATGGATTGGCCGAAACTCTGCGCTAGTGTAGCCTTCGAGCAACTTGCCATGCTACAGACCCTCAGGGACGGCGGTGGAATCGAAATTCTCACCACGCGCATTCCGATTCGTCTAGATGGAAATCTGATGACGAGCGAACGACTCGCCCCTCGTGTGGGACAACATACGGAGAGAATTGAGAAGGAGTTTGGGATTTAGCTCAAGCGGTACACGCGCACAGCATTGTCGCAGAACAACTTTTTCTGATTGAGCTCGCCAGCCCCTTGCGTGATTGCCTGCAATGCCTCTAGCCACTGTTGATAGCTAGCGGAAAGCGTACAGACTGGCCAGTCACTGCCGAAGAGGACGCGGTCCCAGCCGAAGGTGGCGATCGCGTGTTCGACGAATGGCCGCAGATCTTCTGTTGTCCATCTCCTCGGATCCGCATATGCCACGAGGCCTGATATCTTGCAAGATACATTTTGGAATCTGGCGATTTCAGCGATGTAAGAACGCCATGGATCGAGATTCTTTTCCTTAACCTGCGGCACTCCGCAGTGGTCAAGGACGAAAACTACGTCCGGGCATTTGGACACCAATTTGATGGCAATGGGAAGTTGCCGAGCCAGAACACAAATGTCAAATGAAAGACCGTAACCTGACAGGGCCGCTACGTTGTTGATGAATGTTGCTCCTTTACCCACTTCGTCCGGCTGGGTATGGAGCACGCGGCGAATTCCCTTGAGCTTGTCATGGCCTGCAATGCGGTCAAGATAGGATTTGAAATCTTCGCTCTCGGGCCGGGCGCAAGCCACAATGCCTTCGAGAGGATTGTCCGGCTGATCGGCAAGCGCGAGCAGATGCAGGGTCTCATCGAGCATGCGCGGCTCATCGACATCGGCCTCCAGATGAACCGACTTGACCACGTTCAGTCCCTCGGCAGCCGCGAGATAATCGGACATGCGGAAAGAGCGGTTCAGTGCTGGTAGCGAATCGAGCCACGGGTAACGAAAGAGATCCACGTCCCAGAGATGCTGATGTGCGTCTACAATCTGCATAGTCGGTTGACCGGGCGGAAACTCTAAGCGCTAACTCGGCGATGTGTCAAATTAATCTGCATGAAAGACTTCTTCCATATTGGCCCACCACTCGCCTGTGGCGCGTGTCTCCAACGGCTTCTGCATCGGCATCATAATGGCCCACCATTCTTGAGTCTTGGGATCCGCCGCCATTTTCGCCATATCGGCGGCGTAGTCCTCGCCATGATATTCAAAGTATCCGAAGAGCAAGTCATCTTTTAGGTAGATAGAATAATTCCGAATATTGCACCGCCGAATCATGGCGAGCACTTCAGGCCATACCGCTGCGTGGTATTTCTTGTAGGCCGCAAGAGACTCCGGCATTACTTTGATTACAGAACCGTAGCGCTTCATGCATTCGTCCTTTCAAGATCGGTTTGCAAGTTCCGGGTGTCACTCCGGATTGGCAATGAGACTGATCGCCTTGCACTCCGCAAAGCCGCTCTACTATATTCGATGCCTTTGAAAGCTGGCTATAGTTCGTGAGAGCCAGGGCGACTGACCTTCGCGGCATTTGACATGACACAACATTGGATTATTTCACTGGAAACACGCGACGTGCGTTTCCCGCTAGAACAAGGCGCGGGCAGCGACGCCGTACACTCGGGAGCGGAATACGCCTTTGCCACAACGCTGCTCGCCTCCGGAGAAAAAATCTTCGGCACGGGTATCGTACTTACGCTTGGGCTGGGGAACCAGTTGGTCTGTGAAGCGATTGAATGTCTAGGCAAGGAGTTGATTGGCTGGGAAATTGAAGAGTTGATGTCGAATTTCGGGGCTGTTGCGCAGAAACTTGCCCAACATCCTCAGCTTCGTTGGCTGGGTCCTGAAAAGGGCGTGGTTCAATTGGCGCTTGCGTCGATCACCAACGCATGTTTCGATTTGTGGGCCAAGAGCCGCGGAGTACCTCTGTGGCGCCTGCTTTTGGATCTCGATGCGAGAAGAATCGTCGATCTGCTCGACTTGAGTTATCTCGAAGACGTGCTCACGCGGGATGAGGCTGAAGCGATTCTGCGAGAGCACGCCAGTTCTCGGGAAGAGCGGGAAGGCATTTTAAGGAACGGTTACCCGGGATACGACACATCCGTCGGATGGTTCCAGTACGAAGATAGTCAGGTGAAGGAACTGGCGCGCCAGGCGATGGACAAGGGATTCAACGCGTTCAAGCTAAAGGTTGGATCCCACGATGGCCAGCGCGATATTCGGCGAGCCTTCATGCTGCGCGAGCTCGCGGGCGCGGATGCGTTGATCATGGTCGATGCCAATCAGCAATGGACTCTTCCACGTGCGCTGGAGATGTGCGCGAAGCTTAAGGACATCTCTCCTTACTTCGTGGAAGAACCAACACATCCAGACGATATTCGAGCGCACCGCACAATCGCAGAAGCGATCAAGCCAATTCCGATTGCGTTGGGCGAGCACGTCCCCAACCGAATCATGTTTAAGAACTTCATGCATACCGAGGCGGTACAGATCGTGCAAGTGGACTGCACCCGGGTTGCGGGCATTTCCGAGTTCTTGACGGTGAGCTTGCTGGCTCGAAAGTTCGGGCTGCGAGTGGTTCCTCACGTCGGGGACATGGGACAAATTCACCAGCATCTGGTTTTGTTCAATCACATTGCCGTGGGACACGAAGCGGTATTTCTCGAGTGCATCCCGCACCTCCAGTCGCACTTCGTGAATCCGGCTCAGATAGAAAACGGCGTGTACGTGAGCCCGCAATCGCCCGGTTCCTCCTCTGATCTGAAAGATGTGCACCCGGGAGCGTAGCCGGAACTTTATATGCTGATCTTCATGCAGTTATCTCTTCCGGGCGCACAGCTCGCTTCTCGGCCATAGAACGGTATTCGGCAAACATAACTTGCAGCGTGCGCAAGTTGTCGCGCCCGCTCGTCTCAGGCTCTGAGCCGGTTTCTATAGCACGCATGAGCGAGGCCATCGGGCCGACAAACGCATCGGGAATCCACATGCCATCGAGGCGAGCCGAGAACCAATAACCGGGATTGCGCTTCGACATGAACTCCAGCGTATCGGGGCGGCCAGCGGGATAGTTGTACATCAGTCCGATCGTACCCTTGATCACCCCTTCTGTTCCTTCGAAACGAAAGATGGCATGGGCGTCATCCTGCCAAGTGTTATGGCAAACATCGATCAGCACCTGCAGGCCGGCCTTGTACTCCCAGGTGGTTAGGGTTTTCGTTTCGGCTTGTGTAGTTTCGCCCGGGGCCCGACTGCCGCTGGTGAACACATAGGCGGGGTCGCCCAGCAGATAACGAAGCGAATCGATGTAATGGATGCTGTGGAACATGATCTCCAGGTGTTTGCCCTGATAGATCCAGGGCCAAAGACTCCAATCTGTCTTGCAGTGCACCTGGATGGCACCGTACGTGGGTGTGCCCAGCCAGTCGTCATCGATCAGCAGACGGGCGCAACGGATTCCAGTGTCCCAGCGCATTTGCTGGTTGACGGCAATCTTCACCCTCGCGCGCTCCGCGAGTTCGACGCTACGCACTGCTTTTGAATACTCGTCCGCGAAAGGCTTCTGACACAATAGATGTTTGCCGGCGGCCGTGGCCTGTTCGACAATGTTGACCTGTTCCGCGGGATAGACGGCTATGTCGACGATCTCGATCTCTGGCTGCCGCAGCAGTTCTTCGACGCTGGCATAGACCTTCGCGATTCCGTGGTCTTTGGCAGTGCGCTCCGCCTGTTCACGATTTCGGTCGGTGATGCCGAGAACGTTGAACCCAGCCTTCTTGTAGGCGGGCAGGTGCGCATAGTTGACGATCCCTCCGGCGCCGACAATACCGATACCGTGGTTCATGCGCTGCGGCAGTTTGGGTTTGTAATCTAGGTGCGGGAAAATGTTGGATAATTTTGAGGCTGTTCTCATAACAATTTGGGCGTGCGCAAGCGCAAACTTTAACAGCAACTATGAACTCAGACCAAGCTTATGTTTTCAGAGGTGCCGCATTGCGTTTTATCCTGTGAAACAACGGCGCACCTATTTTTCAAGTCTTCAGAATCCTGAAGTTGCGAAGTTGAATCTGTTGGTTTAGCATGGGCACCCTTTTTCGCGTGCGGCTCGATCGCGAAGCAATACTGGAAACGAGAATGGAAATTATTCGATGAAGCTGATCCGATTCGGCGAACCAGGCAGAGAAACCCCGGGGCTTCTCCTGGAGGACGAAACCCGTCTGGATGTTTCCTCCTCTGTGCGGGATTATGACGAGGCGTTCTTCGCAGATGGCGGACTCTCCCGACTGAAGCAATGGTTGAAGGCGAACGCCGCTTCCGCACCGCGAGTTTCGCAATCTGCCCGACTGGGACCGCCGATCTCACGCCCCAGCAAACTCGTCTGCATCGGGTTGAACTTTCGCGATCACGCCCGAGAAAGCAAAATGGAAATTCCGGAAGAGCCAGTAATATTTTTCAAAGCCACCACTTCGCTGTCCGGGCCGAATGATGATCTCATCATGCCGAAAAATGCGCGGAAAGTGGATTGGGAGGTTGAACTGGCCGTTGTGATGGGAAAGAAATGCAGCTATATCGAGCAGGAAGAGGCGCTTGAGTATGTGGCTGGTTACGCTCTGCACAACGATTATTCGGAGCGGGCGTTTCAACTGGAGCATGGCGGGCAATGGGTTAAGGGAAAGAGCGCGGATACATTTGCGCCGCTCGGACCGTTCCTGGCGACGTGTGACGAGATGCCGGACACCGGACATTTGGGAATGTGGTTGAAGGTTAATGGCGGCTTCCGGCAGCGCAGTTCCACTAGCGAAATGATTTTTGATGTGCCCACTCTGATCAGCTACGTCAGCCAATTCATGACACTGCTGCCGGGCGATATCATCAGCACTGGAACGCCCGCGGGAGTGGCTTTTGGCATGAAGCCGCCACAGTATTTGAAGGCAGGCGATGTCGTTGAATTGGGGATCGACCAGCTCGGCGCGTCAAGGCAATCGGTGGTTGCCTGGCACCCCGCAACTGCCGAGACGCTTAGCTCCTGTCCGGCGAGATGAGGACGCCGAGAGATGTTGCAATTCTGCTTTAAGATGTCACTGTGATCGCACCCAGAGGAGTCCAACAGTCTAGAGCCGTTTTGTTTCTCGCAGCGATTTCAGTGCTCGGAACCTGGCTTGCAGCCCAAACAACGCCGCCGATCAGAACGGCGACACCCAGAGTTAAGCCAGGCGAAGTCCACTTCGAAGAGATCGCCTCCCAAGCGGGGCTGAGCGCGCTCAATGTATACGGCGGCGACACTCACAAGGAATTCATTATTGAAACGACGGGTAACGGCGCAATCATTTTCGATTACGATAACGACGGCTGGCCGGACATTTTTCTTCCCAACGGTTCGACGGTAGCAGAATTCGCAAAAGATAACGCTCCGACCGGACACCTGTATCACAACAACCGCGACGGAACGTTTACCGACGTGACAGTGCGCGCAGGACTGGCGCGCCCGGGCTGGGGACAGGGCGGGTGCGTCGGTGACTACGACAATGACGGCTATCTCGATTTGTTCGTCACGTATTGGGGACAGAGTGTGCTATATCGCAACAACGGGGACGGCACGTTTACCGATGTGACTGCCAAGGCTGGACTCAAGACCTCGCAAGACGAGTGGAGCACGGGGTGCAGTTTTGTGGATTACGACCGCGACGGCAAAGTAGATCTCCTCGTCGTGCGTTACGTGGAGTTCAGTTATGACTCTGTGCCGCGTCCAGGACAGGGACGCTGGTGCCAGTGGAAGGGGGTCAACGTAATGTGCGGGCCGCGCGGGCTCAAGCCGGGCACGAATGCGCTCTATCACAACAGCGGCGACGGCACATTCAGCGACGTCTCGCAAAAATCCGGCATTCTCAACGCAACGCCTTGTTACGGATTCACTTCGCTGACGGCAGATTTCGATCATGATGGATGGCCGGATATCTACGTTGCCTGCGACTCTACTGCCAGCATTCTTTATCACAACAACCAAAACGGTACGTTCACCGACATCGGAAAGAAAGCCGGTGTGGCGTACAACGAAGACGGATCCGAGCAAGCAGGTATGGGCCTTTCCGCCGACGATTTTAGACACAGCGGGTATCAGGACATCGTCAAAACTAATTTCAGCGACGATACTCCAACGCTCTACTTGAATCGTGGTGACAATAACTTTGACGACGTCACCTACCGCGCAGGGTTGGGAAAAATTAAGAACTGGCTGGGGTGGGGAGTGCAATTCTACGACTTCGACAATAGCGGGTGGCCCGGAATCCTGATTGCTAATGGCCATGTGTATCCAGAAGTGGATGGCAAGGCGTTAGGTACCAGCTATCGCGAACCGAAGGTTGCCTACTACAACCTGTGGAACGGGACATTTGCCAACATCACTGCCGATGCGGGCGCGGTTCTGAGTGAGCCCCACTCGGGTCGCGGCATGGCGCTCGGTGATCTGTTCAATGACGGTCACCAGGAAGCTTTGGTGAACAACATGAACGAGAGACCGTCGCTCTACTACAACACTTCGCCGGTTGGGAACTGGATCAGCTTACAGTTGGTTGGCGTGAAGTCGAATCGCGCCGCTTTGGGCGCTGTTGTGACGTTGGAGCAGGGCAATAATAAGCGCGAGAACAATAAGTACGAAAAGGAAGTGCGCAGTGGGGACGGCTACATCTCGCAGAGCGATCTGCGGGTGCATTTCGGCTTGGGCAAGTCCTCCAGGGCGGAGAAGATCTTGATTCGCTGGCCCAGCGGATTGGTCGAGACGCTTTCAGGCCTTTCCGCGAATCAGTACTACGTAGTTCGAGAAGGCAGCGGGGTTGACCAGAGCAAGACGCACGGAGTCAGCTCGGTGCGGATTAACGCGCCGGGCGTCAATGCTAGATAGCATCTCTGCTCATGCCAGCTTAGGTTGGGTTGCCGGCAGAGATGATCGCGATCGCCATCAGTAGCACTCCGACTCCCGCCCAGTTGTAGACGAGAGCCCGGCGGCTCGCGCCCTTCCATTCGCCCGATACCGCACCCCAGAACAGAGCAGCAATGATGTCGATGGTCATGAACATGGGCCAACCCACGATAGCGCCGAGGACACCTAGGGAAGCTGCACCCATTCCGTAGAGGACAGTCCCGCCGAACCAAAGCAGGCCCATCAATATTCCCAGTAGCCAATAACCAGATGGATTACCTTCACGGAATACAGACCACGTCCGGTTCTTGTTCAGCAGATGTATACAGTACAGGAAATTCGCGACAAAGCCGCCGGTAACTGTGAGTGCCCAGATCGGATTGGCGGCCACTGCGTGGCTCGTTCCAGCCTGAAGGGCACGAACTCTCAGTTCTTCGCCAAAAACGAAACTGAAGTTTATCATGGAGGAAAAGATTCCAGAAAATATACAGAGCACGAGACCGAAGGCGAAACCGGAACGCGCATCGTTGGCAGTTCCCAGGTCGCGTTCGCGAGCGCGGCCGGCGAGTGCGAGAAAAACGAGACCCAAAACCATCACGGCACTGCCGGCGATCAGCGCCAGCCCGCGTTTGGCCAGAAGTTGGTCAGAATGAAGAATCGCCATCGGAATCAACGAACCAAAGGATGACGTAATGCCGAGAATGAGCGCGAATCCAAGCGCCATTCCTACCCGGCTGATTGCCAGGCCGAACAGCGTTGCGCCCACGCCCCATAACACTCCAAACAGAAGCACCTTGATGAGAGTGGAGGGCGATGCTCCTCGGTAAATGCTGATGACCCTCGGCACAGTGGCAAAGTTAATGATCCAGGGAAGGACCAGCAGGCCAGATAGTGCGAAGAGCAACCAACTGTTTTCCCAGCGCCACGCAGGCATCCGCATCATGGGAGCAGCAAAGCTTCCCTGAAGAATACCTGCCAGCGTGACCATCCCAATCCCGAACAACAACGCGTGATTCATACGATACCCCGAGGTAAAGGCTTGCAGCATGGACCACGCTCGCGCGGTTCGTCAAGCGGACTGGCATGGAAAAGTCTGGTTGCCATCGGAACGGCCTTTGGGCTAGAGTGCGCTTCATGTTGCAGTGGGCGCTGCGGATCGGGATTCTGATTTGTCCACTTGCGCTTCTCGCGGGTCAGGACATCGATGCAAATATCACGACACAGAACCGCACGCCGTTAACGGTAGCCGATCAGATTCCTGATCCGGCAGAACGGACGGCCTTTCTGGCTCTGTTCCAGCAGAAACAACCGCGCTTCCGTCAGACCACCTTCATCGCGGAAGCGCTGCAGCGGTCTCAATGTTTCAGAAAGGGACAGGTGAGCTGCGGAACCTGTCACAATCCGCACGGACATGATGCCGGCTCTAACCCGACTGCTATAAAGTTTCGCGGTCAACCGGACTTGATGTGCACGAACTGCCACTTACAATTTCAGAGCAGCGCCTCTGTCGCCGCCCATACACATCATCGTGCGGACTCAGAAGGCAGCCGCTGCGTTTCTTGTCACATGCCCCGCATCATGGACGCTGTTCTTTTTCGAGCGCGAACCCACCAGATTGACGATATCCCCAATGCTGACATGACACAGAGATTCGGACAGGAGGAAAGTCCAAATGCCTGGTTGTTGTGCCACTCTGAGAGAAGCGCGGGATGGGTCAAGGAGAAGCTAGCGGCCTGGAAGCTGGCGCCTCAGTCATGAAGTATCCCAAGAGGTCCCCGAGTTGCGCCGGAAGAAGGCAGTTGCGAGCGATCACAAGGGATCTGGCGTCGATGGCAGGATCCATTCTCATCCTGACCTGTCTTAGCTTACAGAGCAAATTGCCGGGAGCAAACGCGTCGGCGGGTCAGAGTGCACCAGCAGATACTGGGTATGTTGGTTCCAGAGCTTGCTCCAAATGTCACTCGAGCATCTACGAGTCTTTCTCGCGCACCGACATGGGCCGCTCGATGTCGGAGATCACGCCGACACTTCTCGAGAGAGTACCTACGTCGGCCACCATATTAGATCCCAGGCTGAATCGCCATTTCGAAATCTTTGCCCGCGACAACAATCTTTACCAGAGGGAGTATGAAGTTAGAGCCGACGGCAAGGACGTTTTTCGCGAAACACGCAAACTCGAATGGATGATTGGCTCGGGCGCGAATGGCAGCGGAGCCATCGTGAAGCAGGATGACTACCTCTTTGAAGCACCGCTTTCGTTTTATGCGAAACCGCATCGGTGGGCGCTCTCTCCCGGTTACGAATTTGGCGATTACGGTTTCAACCGTCCTATTCTTCCCGCTTGCATCTCTTGCCATAGCGGTCAACCTCGCACGGTGTTGGATGGGAACGGCCGTTTTCAAGAACCGCCGTTTGCGGAACTGGCCATCGGTTGCGAGAACTGCCACGGGCCGGGTTTGTCACACCTGGCCGCGGCGAACATGGGAGATTCGACTGGCTCAATTACAAACCCGGCCAAACTTTCGCCTTGGCTGACGGACAACATCTGCATGTCTTGTCATCAAACCGGGGACGCGCGCGTCTTGCAAACGGGAAAGACTTACCGCGATTTTCGCCCGGGCGCCGAACTGGACGACACCTTGAGTATTTTTCTGGTCCCCTTTAGTCGCGAGTCTGCGCCCAAAGATGATCTGTTGGAGCATTATCTCTCGATGCGTCTCAGCAAGTGCTATCTGAAGAGTGGGCGACGGCTGGGGTGTATCAGTTGCCACGATCCGCACGTGCAACCCTCGCAACAGGAGGCCCCAGCATACTTTCGCCAGAAGTGCATGGCCTGTCACACGGAAAAAAGTTGTGCTGTGCCGCTATCGCTACGGCAGCGCAAGACCCCCCCCGATGATTGCGCCGGCTGCCACATGCCCAAGCGCGACGTAACTGTGATTTCCCACTCCGTTCTCACTAACCATCGAATTGTTGCCGAAGCCGAAGAGCCTTTCCCAGATGCTGCGTTCCACATGACAGAACCTCAACTTCCAGACCTGGTTCACCTCAGCGCCGGTCCGGCGAAGCAGGAAGTGCCACTGCCGCTGACTCTGCTACAAGCTTATGGCCAGATCATGCTCGCGCATCCGGAATACCGGGCGCGCTACTGGTCCGTGGCAGAGCAACTCAAGGCAACTCAGCCGGGCAATGTTCAGGTGCTCGAGGCGCTAGCTGACAAGGCGGTGCAGAATAGGAACGCCGAAGGCTCTGCATTGGGGATTCGTTATCTTGAGGACGCCATCCTTCATGGCGCGACGAACCCCGCGGACTTCGACGCACTGGCGGAGCTGCTGGTCGCGGCCAACCGGCAGGCCGAAGCCGCCGCCGTCTTGCAGCAGGGAATGCAGTTAGCGCCCTATGATGCTGAACTTTATCGCGTCAGTACGAAGATCTACCTCAGGCTTAACAAAATGCAGGAAGCCTGCGAAGTTGCTGCGAAAGCAAGGCAGAGATTTCCGCAAGACGATGAAATCCGAGCTCTGATGAACCGGTGTGACACTGCTTCGGGGGAAGTGAGCAAATAGATTAAAACCTGACTTGATGGCAAATCAATTTCGAGCGGGAACGACCTTCCCGGCGCGGCCCCTGTTTTCTGTTTCCGTCTCACGTTGTGAAAATCCCATCGCCGCGGAAATTCCCCGGGCCGCAGCGCTGACTGCTCCTGCCAGCACGGAAACCTGGTTAGGACTCACTCTAGTAACGGGTCCGGAGACGCTGACAGCAGCGATTGGTTCTCGGTCGGAGTTGAGGATCGGGGCACTCACGCAGCGTGCACCCTGGACGGCTTCTTCGTCATCCACCGCGTAGCCTTGCCGCCGGATCTTCTCGAGTTCCCGGCGGAATTGCACCAAGTTCAAAATAGTTCTCGAGGTTGCCGGCTGGAAGGTAATCGTGCTCAGAATGTTTTCTCGAAGTTCCGCGGGCAGAAAAGCTGCCAAAGCTTTGCCCAGTGCCGTGACGTGTAACGAACGGCGGGTGCCCACGCGCGATGAAAGCCGGAATTCGTGCGGACTCTCGATCACATCCAAGTAAAGGACAGTGCCTTGGTCGAGAACGGCCAGGTTGACGGTTTCCTGAGTTGACTTCCATAACTCCCAAAGTATTGGCCGGGCGACTGCTTGCAGGGTCGCGCCCTGGTTGCCACGCGCCGACATCTGCGAAAGACGTGGACCAATCAGGTAAGCGCCTGCTTGCGTTCGAATCAGATAGCGCTCGCGCTCCAAGTGTTTCAGAAAGCGATGCGCTGTACTCTTGTGAATGCCGGTCAGATCGCAGATAGCTTTCAATCCTAATCCAGCGGAAGAGCCTTGGAGGGCTTCGAGAATCAGCAACACTTTGGAGATCACGCCGACAGGCGCTGAACCTGGACTGGATTTTGTAACTCGTGGCATAACCTTTTTCCGGTCTTAACTTCAAATTTTAAAGGCTGCGCTTGACGACATCTCCTTCGCGAGATTTTGTTTCAGCATGCGGAACATTATCAGCTTGTGTCGTCAAAAGCTAGGGTAACGTTTCATTCAATAAAACGCAATTCACAATTATGAAATTTTTTGATTGACAACATTGCAAAACCAGTGCTAGAAGCTTGTGCCGTGGGGTTTTTCTTTTTTGGGCCGCGGATGGCGGCCCAGTTATCTGTCCCTGACGAAAAGCGCAGTTGAGCGTTGCGGAACTATGTCGCAAAGGCCAAAGACGTGGCCTTGTGCCAGGAGGATATACGATGACACGCCAAGTTTCTTTGAAAATGCACGAGCGATGGCTTGTGTCGTTGACGTTGATCTTTGCGGCAGGATTAGGGGCTGCCCTCTCTCCGTCGCCCGCTTGGGGTCAGGCCACGGCATCCCTCAATGGCACGGTTCAAGATTCGGCCGGCGCGGTCGTAACCGGGGCCACCGTCGTGTTGCACAATCGCGACACAAACTTGGATCGCACGGCGTCCACCAATAGTGTGGGCGACTATGTCATGCCTGACGTACAGCCGGGAAATTACGATTTGAAGGTAACGAAGAGCGGCTTCGGTCCAATTGTCAAATCGGGGATTATTCTGGTCGTAAATCAAACTGCAACCTACGACTTCGCGCTTAAGGCCGGGGCGGTCAATGAAGTCGTCCAGGTGCAAGCCAACCCGGTTGCTCTGGAGACCTCGACTGCGGAACTGGGCGTCGCCATCGTAAAGGAGCAAGTCAACGACTTGCCCCTGAACGGACGAAATTTTACTCAGTTGCTCAATCTCACCCCGGGCGTAAGCACAGTTAACGTGTCACAGAACAGCAGCACCAGCGGGGGCATATGGTCGAATCCAATCGGTACGTTCTCGTACCCTTCAGTGAACGGCCAGTCGAACCGCAGCAACTTATTCTTGCTGGACGGTGTAAACAACGAAGGGTCGTTCGGCAGCACATACGCCGTGCCTCCGATCGTTGACGACATCCAGGAGTTTAAAGTTCAAACGCACAATGACGATGCATCATTCGGCGGCGTGATGGGTGGAGTGATCAATGTGGTCACCAAGTCCGGGACCTCCCAGTTCCACGGGTCTGGCTGGGAGTTTCTGCGAAATAAAGCTTTCGATGCCGATATCGTCTACCCGGGGCTTACTTCAACCGAACAGACTCTGGCGACGAACCAACCCGAGTTCCAGCAAAATCAGTTTGGCGCGACTTTTGGGGGTCCCCTTCCGATTCCTGGCGAACATCAAAAGAAAACATTTTTCTTTCTCAGCTACGAGGGATTTCGAAGGCATGCTGCCGCTTCTAACCAATACTACATACCTACGGCGACGCAGCTCGCTGGGGATCTCACCGGAATCAGCGGGCAAATTTACAATCCTTACAGTGGTCAGGCGTTCGCTTGCGACGGTGCCGGCAACCCAATTCCGGCACCTGGCAACGTTCAGGCCCCGGGGGGCACGCCGTGCAATAAGATTCCTGCCAGCATGATTGACCAGAACATGGTCAAATACGCACAGACATTGTTCCCGGCGCCAAACCTCACTCCCACCGCCACCGATCCAAACAATGGGCTTGACACTACCAAGAGCATTACGCGTCAGGACGAAGGCAGCGGACGATTGGATCACCAGTTCAGCGACCATGACAGTGTTTGGGCACGCTACAGCAGCTTCCGGCAGCCGGTTACGGGATCGGGTGGTTTTGCTGGACTACTTCACGACCAGGTAACCGACGGCTACAACCTAGCCGTGAACTATGTCCACCTGTTTTCCGGGAACATGCTCGCTGAATTCCGTTTTGGACGCAACAGCGTGAATATTGACCAGGGCTCCCAGTTTGCAAAGGCCGGCCCCAGTTTCGGCACGCAACTGTTCAACCAGAACTTCGCTGGGGGGTTCAAAGATGGCGTTTCTATGATCCCGGAGGTCGTAATCCAGGGTTACATCGGGAACCCAAATCCCAGCGCGCACGGCGCCGCCCAGACTGACGATACCCACGTGTCGGATATCTGGGAATACGGGGGTGATTTCACAAAAACCATCGGACGCCACACGTTCAAAGCGGGAGCAAATTTCGCCAGCAACAACACCAACGCACTGTATCTGAACTCAAGTGTGCAGTTTGCGGCGGCAAATACAGCCAACCCCGTCTTGACTGGCGGCAACGCCATCGCATCGTTCCTTTTGGGTGATCCGAACAATGCCTCACGCCGGAATGTGGTGGAAACCACTCACGGTGGCTGGGTGGACGGATTTTATGCCATGGATCAGTGGAAGGTGACCAACAAGCTGAATGTGAATTTCGGTTTGCGCTACGACCTCACGTTTGTTCCCATCTATGGGAACAGTCCCAACGACAACTACTACGTGGGCGACATGGATTTCCGCAATGGAACGTATATTCTGGCTCACAACGCTCCGTCGTGCACGCAGACCAACGCCGCTCCCTGCATACCCAGTGGAGTGCTTCCCCCGCACGTGCTGGTAACTCCTCTCGGCGGCGGAGCGATATTCCACACCGACTACAACGACATCCAACCGCGAGTCGGTGTGATCTATCAACTGTTCCCCAATACTGTGCTGCGTGCTGGTTACGGAAGATTCTTTGACAACTGGGCGGCCATCACGCAAACCTCACAAAACTACGAAGGCACCTGGCCCAGCTTGGACCAACTCGGAGCCAGCAATATTAATCCCGTCACCTCAGGCCGCCCGATTGTAACGGCGGAAGATCCTCTTAACCAGGGCAGTGGCCCTCCGGCCACCGGCCCGACGCCCTTCACCCAGTCAACCTGGTTTGCCGATCCGTACCTGAAGAGGCCCTATGCCGACCAGTGGAACTTCGGCATCCAGCAACAAGTAACTTCCAAAGATGTGCTGACAGTCAACTACGTCGGTTCCGTGGGCAGGCGCTTGGACGTCGGCGGAGCGTACAACGTAGCCATGGTTCCTGGCGGAAACGTTGGATGTCCGTCCTTCGCCGCAAACCCGAATGACTTCAACTGCGGAGCGCCTTTTCCCTACATCGGAGCGACTGCCTACGACCGAAACCAGGGAAAGAGCACGTATAACGCATTGCAGGTCTCACTGAACGGCAGGCAGCAACACGGGCTTACCTATCTGATCTCGTACACTTGGTCGAAAAGCTTGGATCTTGGCTGTTCCGGGTGGTACGGAGTAGAAGGCTGCTCTATTCAGAACCCGTACAACCTGCAAGCTGACAAGGGTCCGTCGGCTACCGACCTTCCGCAAATCTTTTCTGCCGCATGGGTTTATGCATTACCCTTCGGCAAAGGCGGTAAGTTTTCCACGGGCAGTTCCGTCATGAATGCGTTGATTGGAGGCTGGAACCTGAATGGAGTTCTCTCATTCAATTCGGGAACAGCTTTCGATGCAGGAAGCGGGAAGGACATCGCACAGACTGGTAATTACAACTACGGCAACGGGTATGGCTACGAGCGGGCCAATCTGGTTGGCAGCCCGTACCCCAGCAATAAAACCGCCGCCGAGTGGATTAACGTCGCGTCTTTCCAAATTCCGGCTGCGGATACGTTTGGGGACTTAGGCCGGGATTCACTTCGATCAGACTGGTACAAGAATTTGGACCTCTCGATCTTCCGCCAGTTTCCGATTACAGAGCGATTTCGAATGGAGTTTCGCTTCGAGATATTTAATGCGACGAATACACCAGTCTGGGCAATTCCGGTCACAAGTATGGAAGCTCCGAACTTTGGGGCGGTTACAACCACGGCCAATACGTCTCGACAACTGCAATTCGGACTCAAGTTTTACTTTTGAGTGCGGCAGACGCGCAGACGGGTATGACATTGAGGCGGCTGTCTTCAGCTAACAAAATTGGGATCGGCCGCCCAACATTTCTTTTTGAGCATATCGCGCATGTGACTTTTTCCGCTTTTGACCGACATAATAATTCTTCCAGGCGCTACACTTTATGCGAGCACAAGTTTGCCTGACCCTGCGCCACAGCCATGAATTGTGCCCAGGGACGATGCGGTCCGCGCATGATCGAGTAACTGTAAGCCTGAAGGCCATTGGAGATGTTGGCGGCTAGGACAGAACGCGCTCGACCTGGAAGGTATTCGCTCGTGGAGCTGAGTGTCCTGATAACACTGGCGGGCCTACTCTCCGCTGCCTTACAGAATGCTGCTCCGGCCCAGGTAGCTCCTGCAGTTGATCCGCCCACGTTGCCTAAGTCGTGTCTGGAGCAGAGTCATCCTTCCGAAAAGATCACTGCGTTGCTAGAGAGCGTTCACGATCATCCCACCGCTGGCGCCTACAACACGCTGGGAGTTTTATACGCGCAGGCGGGTCGGCTGTCGTGCGGCATCGCCGCGTTTGAGGCTGCTCTCAAACTGGAAGACGAGAATTGGGAAGCTCACTACAACCTGGCGCTAGCGCTTCTTAGAAAAGGAGATCGAGCGCGGGCCGTGCATGAGTTGCAAACTGCAATTGGGCAGAAACCGGACTCTGTGAGCTCCCATTTCGCTCTGGGAAGCTTATTTGAAGACGAGAAGAAGTTGAAAAATGCGGAAGAACAATTTCTCTCGGCGCTGATGATTGATCCACATTTTGGGCCGGGCGCGATCAAGCTGGGTGAAGTTTTAATCGCCGAAGGCAGGCCCCCGGCCGCAGTCGCCCGCCTGGAAGATGCTGTGAAGCAGGCGCCTCCGGACCAGGCTGAGCCGGTGCAGGCAGCGTTGGGCCTCGCGTATGCCGAAAATGGGGAGATGGAGAAGGCTTTGGCGACGCTTAAGGATCTCGTCGCCGCCCAACCCTCATCTGCAGATGCTCATTTTAATCTGGGGTTGGTCTATGCCAAACAGGGCCCGTCTAAAGACGAAGAAGCTGCTGTGGCAGAATTCCTTCAGGTACTGCGGCTCGACGAAAGCATGGATCCAGCCAGAATCGCTCTTGGGCGAGTTCTGATTTCCTTGCAGAAGTATTCTGATGCGGTCCCGGTTGTTCTGGAGTACACCCATCGCCAACCGCAGGACCCTCAGGCTTTCTACGCCCTAAGCCAGGTCTACCGGGGCCTCAAGGAGCCGGAAGCGGCAGTCAATGCGCTGGAGCGCGCGGCACTTCTTGCTCCAAGAGACGCGGCAATCCGCTTCGATCTTGGAATGCTGTTGGCGAACACGGGACAAACAGCTGCTGCCATCCGGCAATTGGAAGCTGCTGAGCACATCAATCCATCCGACCCGGCGGCTCATAATGAACTTGCCTTGCTATTTGAAAAAACTGGCGATAAAGAAGGGGCTCGCGCCGAGCGAGCCAAGCTGGCTTCGCTGAAATCAGATAGTGACAAAGAGAGTGCAATCGTCAGATTCAATGAAAAGGCAAGCGAGTATCTCTCGGCAGGAAATGCGAAGGCAGCCGCGGAAAGTTATGGAAAGGCCTTGCAACTGAATCCTCGCGACGCCAAACTCCGCTACAACCTGTCGCTCGCCTTTGACAGGATGGGAGATTTCGCTTCCGAGCGGAAAGAGCTTGCTAGAGCGGTCGCGTTGGATCCCAACCTCGCGGTTGCACAAAATCAGTTAGGGTTGCTTGCCTACCGCAGCGGACAGCAAGCCGAGGCGGAGCAGCGCTTCAAGAAGACATTGGCGATTGATCCCAAGTTCTCGGAAGCGCAGAGCAACCTCGGCGTCCTCTACAGTCAGCAGGGCAAGAATGCCGAAGCTGCGGCGCTTTTTCAGCAGGCAATAAAGAATGATCCCAAGTACACGAAGGCTTACATCAACTTCGGATTACTCATGGCACAACACGGAATGTTCGCGGAAGCCGAAAAGCAATTCCGGACGGCAATCGCTTTGGATGCAAACTATCCGGATGCTTATGCCGCATTAGGAATGCTCCAGGCCAAGACAGGACACGGTGCCGAAGCCGTGCAGAGCTTTCAGAAGGCGGTGACACTCGAACCAGGCTCCGCACAGGCTCACCTTAACCTGGGGATTGCGCTGGTCGATCAGTTTGACCGCCCAGGTGGGTTTAAGGAGTTCTCTGAAGCCACTCAACTGGATCCAAAGCTTGCCGCCGCTCATTACAATCTGGGCCGATTTTTCTTCGCGACCGGTAAATACGAAGAGGCTGACGGGGAACTTCAAACCGCAATTCGTTTGCACTCAGATGATGCCGGTTCGCTGTATTTTCTCGCGCTCACGGCAAAGCAGGAAAACGAAGTGGAGCGCTCAACCGGGCTCCTAACGAAAGTAGTCGCTCTACAGCCGGACAACGCCGATGCGCAATACCTACTCGGGCAGAACTTGGAGCATTCGGGCGACCATCTTGCGGCTATCCAGCACTGGAAAGCGGCGTTGCAAGCCGACCCCAATCATTCTCAGGCGTTGTACAACCTGGCCAAGGTTCTGAACAAGATGCACGATCCCGAAGCGAAGCACTATCAGGATCGCTTTGATGCGCTGCAAAAAAGTCAGCAGATTGCCGACCGCGTTTCGGAATTGGGCAACTTCGCGCTGGAAGCGGCCAACGCTCAGAATTGGCCTCAGGCTTTCGAACAGATGAATGAGGCCATCCAACTTTGCGGTGATTGTCCGCAAAGCGCCCACTTACACAAGAATCTAGGGCTGTTTTACGGGCGAACGGGAAACATTGGCGAGGCGAAGAAGGAGTTGCGCACCGCCCTGGAGTTGGCGCCAAATGACGCCGATGCGCAAAACGCTTTAGCCATGCTTGAGCGTGGGCATGAGGAGCAGATGAAGTAGCGGGGGAGCTTAGATCGAAACGGGGAGGTATTTTCTGAAGGGCAACTCGCACTCTTTTCGGCTCGACGGCAAACTTGCCGTCGTTACGGGCGGGGCTAGCGGCATCGGCCGCGCGGTCGCTCAAAGATTTGCCAGTAGCGGAGCCTGCGTCCGCGTGCTGGACATCGACGAGGACGCGGCAAAAACGGTTGCACGCGAAATCGCATCCAGGGGGGGGAATGCGAAAGCCTACAGCTGCGACGTCTCCCAGCACGACAGTGTCACCGCAGCTTTTAATGAGGTCTTTCAAGAGGGACGTGTTCACATCCTGGTGAATAACGCCGGAATTTCTCACGTCGGAAACCTGGGAGGTACTTCGGAGACCGATTTTGACAAAGTTTTTTGCGTCAACGTGAAGGGCATGTACAACTGCATGCACGCATCCGTGGCCCACATGAAAGCAAACGGCGGCGGCATCATCTTGAACATGGCGTCCATTGCCGGAACATCGGGCCTCGCCGATCGTTTTGCCTATTCCATGAGTAAAGGCGCGGTGGTCGCGATGACTTACTCTGTGGCCAAGGATTATCTGGCCCACAACATTCGCTGCAATTGCATTTCGCCTGCAAGAGTACATACACCCTTTGTCGATGGTTACCTGCACCGTAACTATCCCGGCAAAGAACAGGAGATGTTTAAGAAGCTGGAACAATCGCAGCCTATTGGGAGAATGGCTCAGCCCGAGGAGATCGCGGCCCTCGCTCTTTATCTGTGCTCGGACGAAGCGTCGTTTATCACGGGATCGGACTATCCGATCGACGGAGGTTTCCTGAATCTGCGGGGCTAAACGTGTGGGTCGTTGCCGCTAAGGGAAGAGCCGCGCGTCGAATCATGGGTTGCTCTTCACCGCCGATCTACAACTGATCGATCTGCAAATCATGGACCTGCAACTCAAAGATAAAGTTGTGCTGGTCACGGGCGGCGCAAAAGGCATTGGTGCGGCCATCACCAGAACCTGCGCCGAAGAAGGGGCCATCGCCGTAGCCGTAGATCGGGATCTGCCGGCTTGTCAGCAATTGCGTGAAGAGCTAACTGCTCAGGGCCTGCAAATCAGTTTCATTGGCATGGATCTTGTGGCGGCCGGGAACTGCCAGGCGATTGTGGAGCAAGCGATTGCCACCTTCGACCACATTGATGCGCTCGTGAATAACGCCGGCATCAATGATAAGGTTGGTCTCGAACACGGCGATCCTGAGGGATTTCTTTCTTCGTTGGAGCGGAACCTTTTGCATTACTACAATATGGCGCACTACACGCTCCCACATCTGAAGCGAACCCGCGGCTCAATCGTGAACATTAGTTCGAAAACTGCTCTTACCGGGCAAGGCGGCACCTCGGGATACGTTGCTGCCAAGGGAGCGATCTTGGGCTTGACCCGCGAATGGGCGGCAGAATTGCTCCCCTACGGCATCCGCGTGAACGCGGTCATACCCGCCGAAGTGATGACTCCACTCTATCGACGGTGGCTGGATGGCTTTCCCGATCCCCAGGAAAAACTAAGGAGTATCGTTGCCAAAATTCCTCTTGATAGACGGATGACCACCCCTGGTGAAATTGCAGCAATGGTGGTTTTCCTTCTATCAACGCAGGCTCGGCACATCACGGGCCAGCACTTGTTTGTAGACGGAGGTTATGTGCATCTGGACCGTGCCTTGACCTAACCGGAGGGATATGAGGAAACCGTCCGTACCAATTACGGAGCGCCGCTATGTCTTGCCGTTTATTTTGGTCACGAGTCTTTTTTTTCTCTGGGCTTTCGGCGTTAATCTAAACGACATCCTGATTCCTCACCTGAAGAAGGGGTTCCACCTTTCCGACTTTCGGTCCTCGCTGATCCAGACTGCATTTTTCGGAGGGTACTTCCTGGCGGCCCTGCCGGCCGGTTGGTTGATGGAGAGGATCGGCTATAGACGTGGAATCCTGGTTGGCTTGTTGACCTGTGCTGCCGGAGCTCTCCTGTTTATTCCGGCGGCGTCGCTGAGAGTGTACGGATTTTTCTTGTTTGCCTTGTTTGTCATGGCGTGCGGACAGGGAGTTCTGGAAGTGGCGGCAAATCCGTACGTAACGATTCTCGGCCCTCCCGAGAGCTCGGAGCGTCGCTTAAACTTTGCTCAATCCTTCAATTCCGTCGGAGCCGTCGTCACTCCAATCTTTGGAGCTGCCTTCATCCTTTCTGGAGTGGAGTATTCACGCGCGCAGTTATCCGCAATGACCCCTGCCCAGCTGCGAGCTTACGAAATAGCCGAGGCGAACACGGTCAAGGGGCCCTACCTAGTGATCGCGGGACTTTTCCTTGCGGTAGCAGCGCTCATCTTTTTTTCCAAGTTGCCTGAAGTCCGCGAAGAAGATTACGCTGAAGCAACGCCGAATGCATCCGAAGGAGTGCGAGGACTCTGGCCGTATAAACATCTACTCAAAGGCGTTCTAGCGCAGTTTTTCTACGTAGGGGCACAAGTGGGCGTGGCCAGTTTTGTAATCCGTTTTGCGCAATACAGCATGCCGGGGCTGCCCGAGAAGCAGGCGGCGAATTATCTGAAGCTGCACCTGCTGGGATTTATGATTGGCAGATTCGCAGGCTCCGCGATGATGAAGCGGATCGCGGCTTCCCGCCTGCTCTCCCTGTTCGGAATGTCAGCATTGGTCTGCCTCATGGTCGTGCTGTTTGGAGCCAGAGTCGCGCCTATGTGGGCGCTAGTCCTGCTCGGATTCTTTCATTCCATCATGTTTCCGACAATCTTCGCCTTGAGCCTTAAGCATCTTGGGCCACATACCAAACTAGGCTCTTCTTTATTAGTAATGTCCATTATTGGAGGCGCCGTTTTTCCCGCTATCATGGGCTACATTTCCGATATGAGCAGTATCCGGCTTGCGTTTTGGGTGCCGTTCTTCTGCCATCTCTATGTATTGTATTTCGCGGCACGAGGCTACCGTCCGGATCTTGATCTGCCGAAAGAAGCCGCGATGCGGAGCATTGCTGTCGAGAACTGAAGACTACAATCGAGGACAAGTTATGTACGCTAAAGGGAGGCCAGCCTCACTATGGGGCGGGAGTCGTCCTTTTCTCTGATCCGGCAAGCTGTCGACTCAGTCCACGGCGTGAAAGCCGGGAAGGCCACCCTTTGTGCTTTTGTAGCGCCATTTTCGGCGCAACCAACAGACCGGTCCGCGATTTGCCTGTCGGGTGACAAACATCTTTCGAGCAACAACATCTTCAGATAACGCGTGCCGGATAACCGGAAAAGGAGAATGGTTTCGTGTCTGCGCTGAGTCCTGATCATTCTGCGATGCTGGCGGTGGCGTTAGCGGAAGCGCGTAAAGGTCTAGCGGAAGGCGGCATTCCCATCGGGGCCGCGATTTTTGACGCAAGCGGGAAACTTATCGGCGCAGGTCACAACCGCCGGGTACAGAATGGCGATCCATCTTTACACGGTGAGACTGATGCCTTCCGCGCTGCGGGGCGCCAGATAAGCTATCGCAACCTCATCATGGTTACCACACTGGCGCCGTGCTGGTATTGCAGCGGGTTGGTACGACAGTTTGGTTTTGCTACGGTGATTGTCGGAGAGAGCCGGAATTTCCAGGGCGGAGTGGAGTGGCTGCGCTCACTCGGTATCAAGGTCATCGACCTCGATTCCGAAGAATGTGTCTCCCTATTGAGCGAGTATATCCGCGCGCACCCTGACGTGTGGAACGAGGATATAGGGCAAGAGTAGAGACGGATCCTATCGCCGCACGGCTCCTGTGAGGGTTTAGGTTGCGTATCCTCAGAGCTGAAAGCGCGGCCGTTTCAAGCCTAACGGCACCGCTGAAGCCGTGACCGTCCTTTCCCGTTTTCCCTTGCAAGTCGAGAACCCGCTAGAAGCTGAGGCTCAATGACATCTGGATCTGTCTCGGACTCCCTATGGTCTTATTGGTGATACCCAAGCCGCTGGCCGTTGTGCAGACGTACAACGATCCTGTGAAGTTCGGGTTGCAAGGATTCAACGTCGCTGGGGTACCGGCGAGGGGAAAGCCGTTGAAGTTGATGTTTTGGCTCACGTCGTCGATCGGGATATCGAAGCTTGCGGTGTTCGTTAGGTTGAAGACATCGAAGGTGAACTTCAGGGAAGAGCGCTCGGTGATCTGGGTCATCTTCAGGAGCGAGATGTCCGCGCGCCTTTGCCAGGACTGCCGGAAAATATTGCGCTGGCCATGGTCGATGAAGTTCGTCTCGTAGGGGTCATTGGAAGGAATCGCACCATTCAAGGCGCCTGGATTCAGCAAAGGAATGCCAAAACAAGCGGCATTGAGCGCAGGGGCGCCGGGAGTCGCGCCAGAGGCCCCGGTTAGCGCCTGTTTGGGTGAGCAGCTAGCGAGGGGAACGATTGGATTCGTAATGCCATCGTTGACACCATAGAAAATGCTGCCGACTGCCCCCGAGTAATCGACAACGCTGTAGGGTTGACCACTCTGGATGACAGTCAGGCCGGAAATAGCCCATCCATCGGCAAACTTCCCCATGAAGGAAGACGCCGAAAAAAACCTCGGCAGTTCGTACCTGTAAGTAAAATTCAACACGTGTTTGCGGTCGAAATCGGATAGACCGTAACCGGAGCGCAGATTCAGAGGATTGTTGCCGTTGTAAAACAGGCCCATCGCGCTTTGCTCGTCAGTCGCGTGAGCATAGGTATACGAGGCCCCGACCTGCAGGCCATGACTCATTCTCTTTTCGATGTGAGTTTGAAGCGCATTGTAAGCCGAGATGCCGGCAGCAGTGTAGGACTCCGACTCGGAGGAATAGCCGATGTAAGGAACGCGGAGGTCGACATTGCCGCCTTCGAACGTTTGCAGATATGGTTGCCCGTTGGGGAGCGTCTGCGGTCCGAAGGTGACGGGATTGAGGATCGAGTAGCCGTATGTGAAGTCCTGCTCGAACGGCGTACCCGGCCGGATGGGACTGGTTGGCGAGGCAATCTGCGCCTGGTTGAAGGGCAGGGGGACGATTTCATGGCGGCCGAGATTACCGACGTAGCCGATATCGATGGCCAGGTCGCGACGCGGCTGCCACTGAAAGTCGAGCGTCTGATTAAGGGTGTAAGGAAGCTTGTTGGCGCGGTTATAATCGGCGAACGAGAACAACTGCGCGCCGTTTGAGATTGCCGTCGCATTGGGCAGCACCAGATCCGCGGGATTGCCGCTGGGAAGCGGCCCCAGCGTCGAGCCCCATGGGTTTTCAAATCCGCCGGGGCAGTTGGCATACGCAACGGCACAAACCTGCGAATTTACCCACGGCGGAGTCTGATTCACGCCGAACGGACCACCCGCGATCACGCCTGATGCAAACCCGGGAGAAAGATAGGTGAAGAGTTCGCCTCGATCGTAGTACATGCCCCAGCCGGCGCGGACGACCGCCTTGTCGTTGAACCTCTTCGGGCTCCAGGCCAGGCCGACGCGCGGCGCCAAACCCCATTGCCGTCCTGTAAGAGTCGAATCGCTCACGCCTTTCGTCGGGAAATTGGGACTGTTCCCCGCGACGATGAAACCGTTCGATGTGATCGTGTCCGATGACGCATCGTAGGTGTACCTTGACGGATCGAAATTGAAAATACGTCCGTTCCTTTCCGTCAGGCCCCCGTGATAGTCGAAGCGGAGACCGGCGCTGATGCTTAGGTTCGAACGGAGTTGAAATTTATCCTGAAGATACCAGCCCGACTCGTGGGAGCGGTAGTAGCGGTTAGCATCGCCCTGCAAGAAGTTCGTGGTAATGAATCCGTCGGCGGTATAGCCAATGGGAGTGCCCGTGAGGAAATCGGCGAAATTCAAAAAACCGATCATGCCTGTATTCGTTCTTTCATCGCGCGCGTTGAGCTGGGTATAGGAAAAGCTTCCGCCGAAGATGAAGGTGTGCCTGCCGTGATTCCAAATAGCATTGGCGGAAGGCATCCAGCGGTTCTGGAAAATGCCGGTGAAAGCGCCCTGTGAAGCTGCCGTCGATCCTATATTCGTCCCTGCGTTGAAAACGAAGTTTGTGTTGGCTGGGGAATCGTTCCCTAAATCATCCACAATTGTAATTCCCGGGAAAACAGAGGACCCGAATGCATTGATGCCCATAGCCCTGGGCGTGAAGGGTTGGCCAATCGTGCTGTAGACCTTCTCGCGAATGAAGCCGAACACTTCGGCGACACTAAAGTTTGGCCTGATGGATTGCGTATTCGTGATGCTCGCGACCTGACTGCCAGCGTCCAAGTGTTGCGGAAAACCTTCGACAGAGGAATATCCGAAGGGAGCCGTGGTGGGATCATGCTGGTAGTAATACTTCAATGCCAGCGTGTCTGTCGGGGTAGCCAGGTAATCGAGATCGGATACGGCCTGGTCGGTTATGAAGTACGCCGGTTGGGTGATGAAAACATTCTCCGGAAAGTTCAGGGTTGGCGTGAAATTAGGATTCGCCGATGGGAACAGATACTGGCCATTGGGTAGCTTATAGTTCAACAGAGACAACGCGACGGGATCCACATTGCCAGCGGTGAGTGAAGTTCCGAAATTGTTGTTAGCGACGCTGGCCAACGCTGCCGGACTGCGATCGTCGGTAAGCCCGAAAGGCACTGCCGTGCGCGAAGTTCCAATTTCCAAATCGGAAGCGTGAGTGTGCTGATAACTGGCAAAACCGAAAAGCTTGTCCTTGATGAGAGGCCCGCCGATGGTTCCACCGGCGGTGTAACGGTGCAACTCCGGCACCTTTTCGTTGGCGGGAATGTTAGCGTCCTGATTATAGAAATACGGGGCTGCATTCAGCCAATCCGTTCCGCGGTGAACGTAAGCGCTGCCATGAATGCTGTTGGTGCCTGAGGCGGTACTCATGTCGATGTGGGCGCCGCTGGTGGATCCTTGTTGCGCGTCATACATTGAGGTGTTCACGCGAAACTCCTGAACCGTCTCCGGGGCAGGTGTGGGCAAAGACTGGCCGATGGCCAAGTACGGCGATGCCGTACTCTGAATGATTTCCGCCGTGGTGCTGCCGGCGCCCGCAATGCCCGTGTTGTTCACAATCCGCGCCGAGGCCACCTGGCTGGTACTCTTACCGTTGAACAGATTGCTGGCATCGACACCGTTCAGAAGAAACGTGTTGCTGGTGTCGCGCTGGCCATTGGCCCAAATGGGCTGATTGCCTAGACCGGCGTTTACGCCGCTCCCATTTGGCAACTCCGCATTTACCCCTGGCGAGAGGATTGCGAGGCCCGTGAAACTTCCCGTGGGGAGCGGGACAGATTCGATCTGGTCCTTTTCCAGGATATAACCGTTCGTGGTGTCGACCGAATTCATCAAGGGGTCGGCCTCCACCTCGACAACCGTGCCGACTTGGCCTACCTTCAGCGTAGCGTTGACGGTCGCGGTTCGGTCGGCCTGCACGGTTATGGAGGGAATCTTTTCACTCTGAAAACCGTCGTGGGTAAATGTGAGAGCGTAGGTGCCGATAGGCAGGTTGACGAA
This sequence comes from uncultured Acidobacteriota bacterium, assembly GCA_963720155.1. Taxonomy (GTDB): domain Bacteria; phylum Acidobacteriota; class Terriglobia; order Terriglobales; family Acidobacteriaceae; genus Sulfotelmatobacter. Next base: position 273,151 of record CAVREP010000014.1, on the reverse strand, counting down.
ATCGTAGGTGCCATTCGGATTCGTCTTCTGAATGCGCGTGAGTTTCGTCTGGTCAGCGATGATTGTAACCACGGTTTCCGGAAGAACACCGCCGGTCGTGTCCGTGACTGTACCCGTGATGCCACCCAGTGTCTGTTGCGCTTGAGTGCGTGGTGCAAGAATCCAGAAGGATGACGCAACCAGGACAGCGACGAGCCCGATTCTTTTCCGCATGGTTGACCTCGTGCAATGCAGTGAGCACACTCGTGCAGGCCAAGCGGTTGAACCACCTCTGTATGGGTAAACGTTTTTCGCCGCAGAGGTAGTTTGCTTTGCCGCCCGCAAGCAAAATGACTGGCCGAATTTACATGAATTTGGTCCGGAAGGAAAGCATTCTCCTAGTCAAACTTTCTTTGCCGAACATTAGATATTTTTATCGTGGTGGGGTTGGAACTTCGTACGCTTGTTCAGCGCCCTAGCTACCGGCTGGCACCGTGGGTTTACTGCGCCGGAGAATCAGAAACCACAACAGTCCGGCAGTCAAATACGCAAGGTAGATGTAGGGCAGTTTGCCATAGGGTCCTTCGGGCACTGGGTAGAAGTTCCCAACCAGCGCAAGCAGCATGGCGATAGCAGCCAGCCAGGGAACGATCTGAGCTCCGGCGCGAAAGACGCCGTGGTCGCGCAAATAGCGCGGCAAGGCAATGCAAACTAAGGCGTAGGCCACGATAAAACCATAGGTCGCCAGCGAGCCGAGCCAGCCGTAGACATCCAAACCGCTGGCGCCGCGGGACGCCAATACCATTGCGGGGAGCAGCGCGGCAATACCGGTAATCACGACGGCCCGGCTCGGGGTTTGATTCCGAACATGAGTGCTGCGCAGAGAGCCGTGAGCCAGACCGTTGTGAGCCATTAACAACAACACACGTGCTGCCGCAGTGATGCACGCTAGAGTTCCGGCGAACAGGCTCACGAGTGCGCCGATATCAATCAGCAATCCCAGAATCGGCGCACCACCGACCCGCGCCAGTAAATACATAGGCGCCTGGCTGGTGCCCAAGTCCTGGCCCGCAGCGTGGAAACCCAGCACTTCTGCGTAGGCACAGACAGTGAAGAAAGCCCCGGCGAGAATGGCGCTTTGAATAACCGCACGCGGAATCGCCTTGAGAGGGTTGCGTGCCTCCGACCCCAGGGTGGTCGCGCTCTCGAAGCCGACAAAGCTGAACAGCGCCAGCACCAGGCCCAGCCGGAGTCCACTGCCGGTCATACCGCGGAGATGCAGTTGTTCCTGGTCCAAATGCCAACCATGTCGCACCAGCAACAGCGTGACCACGATCACAATCACTGTGACTGAGGCCGCCTCGATCCAAAGCATAAGACGCGCGGAGATTGTTACGTCGCGATAGGCAATCCATATTGAAACTCCGGTGACCAGTGTGGCCAACAGCACGGCAGAGTAGACATGGCCCGTGGCATCGTGCAACAGCAAGTTCGCGTAGTGGTAGAAGCCGCCAATGACGCTGGATCCGGTGGCCACATAGGCGAGCAAAAGACTCCAGGCTACTGTCGCGGCCAGCCAGGGCGGCAGAGTGATGGAAGCATAGGTGTAGAGAGAACCCGGCGAGGCCGAATGGCGCGCGTAGCGACCGATGCACAATGCGACCAGCAACACCGCTGCCGTTGCCAACACATATGCGAGCCATGTGCCATTACCGGCGAGCGCGCAAACCAGAGGAATAGTGGCCGCAGGCGTGGTCGTGGGCGCCATGGTGGAGACGGACTGCGCCAGCGTTTCCATCGGCGAGAGAATCTCGCGACGCAAACCGTAGTCCGCGCTCGGAGAATGTTCGACTGCCGTACGCTCCGCGCCTTGCACATCCATGGGTCGCCGAACTATGCGTCGCTGAACCAGCCGTAAATTCGATTGGGGTTGGATTGTACAACACGACGCTAGGAGAGGTGGTCTCATGTAAAGGGTGGTGTATCATTTTTTTATCGGTCAAGTCGCTTCGTTGCGCTGCCTCGGAGCCGCACTCCATGAAACTCGATAAACAGTTATTGCAGCGCCTTCCCAAGGTTTTGTTGCACGAGCACCTAGATGGCGTCCTGCGGCCGCAGACGATCATTGAATTGGCCAGAGAGACCCACTACACAGATCTTCCAACCGATGATCCTGATGCCCTATCCCAATGGTTTTTTCGTGGAGCGAATCAAGGAAGCCTCGCAAAATATCTGGAAGGGTTTGCGCATACGATTGCGGTGATGCAGACAGAAGCAGCGCTGCAGCGCATCGCGTACGAACAAGCCGAGGATCTAAGCCGGGATGGGATTGTTTATTTCGAAACTCGTTTTGCGCCAGTCTTCCATACCCAAAAAGGATTGACCCACCAGCAAATCGTCGCGGCCGTACTGAAAGGACTGGAACGAGGACGAAAAGATTTCGGGATTTCGTCCGGCCTCATCATTTGCGCGATGCGCAACATGAACGTTTCGCTCGAAATGGCGGAACTGGCTGTCGATTTCCGCGCGCGCGGGGTTGTGGGCTTCGATTTGGCGGGCGAGGAAGGCGGCTATCCTCCTAAAAAACATGTTGATGCATTTCATTACATTCAACGCGAAAATTTCAACATCACCATTCACGCGGGCGAAGGTTACGGAAAGGAATCGATCTGGCAGGCGATTCAGTACTGCGGGGCGCACCGCATTGGGCACGGGACACGGCTGATCGATGATATTGCCGTGGCCGATGGCAAGGCGGTGAAGTTGGGCGATCTGGCTCAATATGTTCTCGACAAACGCATACCGTTGGAGATTTGCCTGCTGAGCAATGTTCACACCGGCGCGACGCCGAGTTTGGCGGAGCATCCTTTCCGAATTCTTTATCAGGAAAAATTCCGCGTCACGCTGAACACGGACAACCGGTTGATGAGCCATACCACGATGACTCAGGAATTCGCCGCTGCCGCTGAGGCATTCGGGCTTACTCTGGAAGACTTCGAGAAGATCACGATCAATGCGATGAAGAGCGCGTTTCTGCCATACAAAGAGCGCTGCCGGTTCATCTATTCGGCGATCAAGCCTGCTTATGCGGAGATTCGCGATTCCATCAGGCAAAAGTAAACTTGAAACGTCGCGCGATGGTCAGTGGCGCAGTGAGAAGAGCTGGAGAAAAAGTTATCCGGCCAAAGCTGCAAGTGTCTCAGCGAGCACGAGTGTTCCACGAACGATGTCTTCTGGATTTGCGAACTCGTCGGGACGATGGCTGTAGCCGTTTCGGCAGGGGATAAACAACATCGCCACCGGAGCTATGCGTGCGATAAACAGCGAGTCATGATAAGCGCGGCTGACCATGGGAAGAAATTTCAGGTCGTGCTTACGGCAAGATCGAGAAAGAGCCTCGACGATAGCTGGAGCGCAGTCGGCCGGCGCGTCGGCGTTCAGCAACTCGCGGTGAATCGATACCTGCCTCTTGGTTGAAATCGAATGGCATGTGGTTTCAATTGTGCGCATCACGGCGTCGCGGCGTTCACGATCTGTATCGCGCATGTCCACACTAAGCCGGATCCGGCTGGGAATACTATTGACCGCGCCAGGAAATACCTCGCAAATTCCGACGGTCGCAACTGTGTCAAGCGCTCCGCTGCTGCGTGCGGCGCTTTCAATTGCCAGAATCAGCTCGGATGCGGCGCACAGAGCGTCGTGGCGGTCGGGCATCAAAACACCGCCGGCGTGTCCGCCCGAGCCCTCAATCACAACCCGGAGGCTGGCCGGCGCTGCGATTTTCGTGACAATGCCCAGTGCAATCTGCCGCCGTTCCAACAGCGGCCCTTGCTCAATGTGCATTTCGACGAAGGCCTTATAGTAGTTTTTGGGCAACTTCACTTCTTCGAGTTTGCCTCCAATCCCAGCAGCGCAACGAACGTCGTCGAGTGTGACGCCATTGTTGTCAGTTAGTTTGCTCGCGGTATTTGCCGAAAGAGTGCCAGAGAGCAGCCTGCTTCCGACACATCCGATTCCAAACCGCGTCGGCTCTTCGGAAGTGAAAATAAGCAACTCGATCGAATGCCTGGGACGAAATCCGGTCTGCCGCAAGGCTCGTATCGCTTCCAATCCTCCCAGCACTCCAACAACGCCGTCGTATTTTCCGGCGTTCGGAATGGCATCGATGTGCGATCCCGTGCCGACGACTGAAGCCTCCGGCTCAGAACCATTCCAGCGAGCAAACGTATTTCCGATGGCGTCCTGACGAACTGCGAGTTCGGCTTCCTCGCAACGCGCTTTCATCCACGCACGTGCTTTGAGATCAGTGGGCGTGAAGACGATTCGCGTTACTGCGGGAGGTTCGGCGTCAGAGAAAGAAGCGAGCACGTCGATCTCAGAGAGCAAGCGAGCTCGGTCGATCGTAAGATTCATCTCTGCAGGCTCGCTAAGGGATGACGATTCCAGTCTTTGTAGATGAGATATTTTGCGGGCGACTTTCCGATCGCTCCGAACCACTGTGGACACCACGGTCCCATCCAAATGAAATCTCCCGCGGTCACGGGATACCATGAATCACCGAGCCGGTAAATTCCGCCGCCTTCGAGCATGAGGAGCCCGTGCTCCATCACATGCATTTCGACCATGCTCAGCGCGGCTCCGGGCTGGTAAACCATCGAGTTCACCGCAAAATCGAAACTCATCTCGTCGGGCAGGAGGCATTTGACCTGCAATGCGGGATCATCGTCGAGAGGGTGCGAGGAAACCGCATCTTCGTGGGAAATGACTAAACTTGGCGGTTCAACCGAATCCAGCGCCTGATACGGTTTTTCGATGGCTGCTATACGACTGACCTTAGTGGCCAAGACTCGATGGGGCAATCTTTCAGGAATAAAGGCGAAACCGGACGGACCCAGTTCTTTTGTCTTGCCGCCCACCTCCAACTTCACATTGCCATCGACCACATAAATGAAGCGTTGCGCAGACGTGCCGCCCAATTGTCCCCCCGCTTCAAACTCGGCGGTGTACTCTGTGAATCTGGCGCCCAGTGCGGGACTGACATGCACGATGGCGCAGCACGCCTTCATTCCCGGCAGAGTAGTGCGCACAAAAGTGTCGGGAGTCAACAGCCAATGGTTCGGTTGCTGGGCACTTCGTGTGCGGCCAAGATTGTGCACAGTTTATCCTTTGTGAAATTCGGGAGAAGAAGCGAGCTGATCCAAAAGATGTAATCCGCACTCGATCGCTTTTTCGACGTCTTCGGCGGAGACGGATTCTGCGGGATCGTGGCTGATGCCGCCAGGCGTTCGCAGAAAAATCATTCCGGCCCGGACATTTTCCGCGAGGATCATGGCGTCGTGACCTGCGCCGCTTACCATTCGATGCGGCTTGCATCCGGTCTTAAGAATTGCCAGTTCGATCTGGCGAGTGAGGAACGGATCCATGGCGACTGGGCACTGGCTCAACAAGGTATTTTCTCGCATGGTTAATCCACGACGAGCAGCAAGGTCTCGAGCTTGGCGGATCAGCTCTCCCACGGCACGAGTTCGAATGTCGTCTGAGCTGTGGCGAACGTCAAGTGTCAGCCGCGCCTCACCCGCAATCACATTCGTCGCTCCGGGCTTTGCGTCGATCTTTCCGACTGTCGCGACCAAACCTGTAACTCCTTGTGCAACGCGTTCTACCGTGCCGATCCACTCAGCCGCGCCTGCAATTGCGTCGCAGCGAAGATTCATGGGTGTTGTGCCTGCGTGATTTGCGCGGCCTACAAACGCAATTTCCAAGCGACTCTGTCCGGCAATAGTTTCGACGGCTGCGAGTGGCTGATCCAGTTTCTCCAAAACCGGTCCCTGCTCAATATGAAATTCCAGATAGCCTAAAGCCCCATCATCTAGTTTAGCTTGAGGAATCTCCTCTGGATTTAGTCCAAACTCTGCTAGGGCATTTCGCAAGGAGATGCCATGCCCGTCCCGGGCCTCCAAAAGTTCTCGATCCAGTCTGCCCACCAGCGCACGGCTGCCGATGAACGGAGTGCCGAAGCGTGTTCCTTCCTCCTCTGAAAAGCCAATCAGCTCGATGCCGAAAGGAAGCCTCCGCCCCGCCAGGCCTTCCAGCAGCGCCACGGCCAGCAGAACTCCGAGAATACCGTCATAAGCGCCGGCATTGGGAACTGTATCGAGGTGTGAACCAATCAGCAAGTTCGGAGCGTCTGACCGCGCAGCTGGATAAACGCCGCGAAGATTTCCGGCCGCATCCACTCTCACCTGAACGCCCAGTGGTTCCAGCCATCGCGTGATTTCCTGGTGGCAATCATGCATGGGCTGGGACAAGAACGTCCGGCGCGTACTGCCTCGGTCTTCTGAAAATGTCGCCAACTTCAAACATCTGGCGATGGCTTGGCGGGCGCGATTTGTGGTCACAATGGTCGGCACTACTTTCAAGTTCTAGGTACGAATATGCAGCTCACGCTTCCCTTATAGCTTTCGCCGCTGCCCAGCCAAGGAGAACGAGTGCGACGAGAACCTCCCAGCCATATTTATTCCCGTACGTTGCAACGGGATAATGGTTACTGATCATGATAAAGACAACCGGGACGGCCATGAAAGTATTGTGTTTGGAGCGCAGTTTTGCTTGAGCGCTGAGTGATGAATCAAATTTTTCTCCGGCTGCGGCTATCGCAATCATTCTGCGCTGGGCCGGAAGAATTCGGAGCCAAACGTTGGCGGTCATGATCGTCCCAAGTACAGCACCGACGTGGATGTAGGCCGCTCGTCCACTGAGCAGATGCATTAATCCCCAGGCGAGCAAAGCGACCATAATCAGAGAGAATGCAGCAAACATTGCTTCCGAATTGGCGAGAGGCGACCTGAGAGCCAAGTCGTAAACGATCCAACCGCCCGCCAGTACAGCGAGTCCGATCGCAATGCCACGCGCTTGCGACATGGCAGCGACATCGGAATCAATAAGCCCGGAGCTTGAATAATAGATGAGGACTAGCAGTACGATTCCGCTCAGCCAGGTCATTAAGGCTTCCCAGCGGAACCAGCGAACCTGCTCTGGCCCCACCTGCAAGGCTGTCTGTTTGTCGACAGTGTAGAAGCCGCCGCTGTGAACCATCCATATCGAAGAACTTGTGGCATTTGCGGCAGAGTTTTTCGAAAGCCTGCCAAACTGCCCGTCCAGCCAGGTGAAGTAATAAGTTTGGCCGACCCACATGATAGCGGCAAAAACGTGGAACCAGCGCACCAGAAGGTTCAGCCATTCGCGGATTAACGAGGTCACTATCGACTCCATCGTGGAGGGGGAGCTTGAAGTCAGCTTCCCCGGTAGGTCGTATACCCGTTCGGGCTTAGAAGCAGCGGAATGTGAAAATGCGATTCACCATCTCGTGCCTGGAACGTAACTTCCACCGCCGGATACAGTGTGTCGATTTCTTGTAGCGCGTAATATTTTCCGATGTCAAAACTCAGGCGATACACCCCGGCGGGCAAATCCAAGCCCTCAGGCAGCAGCTGCGTACAGCGGCCGTCTACGTCAGTACGCGCAGTGTTCAGGAGTTTCCAATCTCCGCATGCGTCCTGTGTCTCCAGACGCACCACTATGTTATGCGCAGGCTTCCCACGCACAAGATCGAGAGCGTGTGTTGAGATGCGTTTCATTCGTGAAGCCATCTTCTCAGCCGTATCTGTGTAATCTGCCGTTGCTGTTCGGCCGCTTCGAGAAGTTCGGTTTCCGCGTGCTGCTTGAGGCGTCGACGAAGAATCGCAAGAATCTCCTGCGCCGACTTACCCGTGGCACACACGATAAAGATACGACCGAAACGCTGCTCGTATTCTCGATTCGCATGCGCGAGAGCGATCTTTACAGCGGCATCGGCATCCGCCAGCCTTCGTTGCTCCTGCGCCGACCATTCTACAGATTGAGCGGGCGGCGACTGCGACGGTCTCGATTCGCCAATTCTGGGATGACTGTTGAAGGCTTCCATCCAGTCTGATCGCGTGAGATTGCGCCATGTTTCGTCCGACGCAGCGAGCACATCAGCCTCCTCTGCCAGTGGCCTTCGCACCACCATCCGTTCCGCCCAAGATGTCGATCCGCAACAGGGCAAAATCGCTCGCAGGGCTTGCTCGGTCGGAAGGCGATTCCATTGGTCCAAAACAGCGTTCACTCCCCGGTTGGCAGGTGGCTGCTCCACATTCAGCCGATTGAGAAACTCAGCTACAAGATTGCCTGCCACCGCGGCACGATATCTCGCAGTAGATCGAATATCATCAATCGGTTGGATCTCTGCCGCTGCGGACTTGCTCGCCAAAAGCAAAAGCTCGGGACCAATAACCTTTCCTCTCACGGTTCGCTCTGTCCCGGTCAGACGGAGCGGAACCGGCGCTACGCTTCCCAGTGCGATGCGAACTTCTTCAATCGCGCCATCGGCCAGACGTCCCAGGGCGGCGATACAGACCTTGGAGATAGCTTGTGCTTGGCGGGCGCCCACCTTGCGCGCATGGCTGGCATATCCCGAGAATTGCCGTGACAGGCAGACCGATTGAATCAGTTCATCATTGGCAATGAGCGTCTTCTTGTAGCTGGTGTGAAAGCCGCCGTAGGGCAATCGACGTTCGCCCCGGACTGACACCAAAATCAATTCGGCGTCATACACGAGCAGCGCAGGTAATGAGTCCGCAGCTGGAGACGCGTTGATGATATTGCCCCCAATCGTTCCTCGATTCTGATTCGCAACTCCCCCAGTCCAGCGCGCGGCACTCTGCAACAAAGGAAATTCGGATGCGATAACCTCGTGTTTACGAAGGTCAGTATAAGTACATCCGGCACCGATCCGGATCTCGCCAGGGGTAACTTCAATACGACGCAACTCGGGAAGATTCCAAATACTCACCAGCTTTCGCGCTGGAAGCTTGCCCGCCGCGTATTGCACCATCACGTCGGTGCCTCCGGCGATTGGAAGCCAGGCGCCTGGTTCGCGCGCTAGGAGGGCAACAACCGCATGCAAGCTGGCGGGCGCAACCATTTCATAATCAGATGGATTCGATCTCATGTTGTTATCTTGCGTCGCGCCGCTTCCGCCACAGCTTCCACAATCTGACTGTAGCCGGTACAACGGCACAGATTGCCAGCAAGGCCTTCCTGGATTTCTTCCGTCGTGGGCTGAGGTTTGCTGGTCAATAACTGAAAAGCTGCGAGAATCATGCCCGAGGTGCAGATACCGCACTGCGCTCCACCGCATTCGAGGAAGGCCTCCTGCAAGACATGCAGCCTTTCGCCCTTCGCAAGTCCCTCGATCGTAACAATGTTTGCGCCTTCAGCCTGCAGAGCAGGTATAAGACAACTGTTCACGAGTATGCTGTCCATCAAAATGGCGCACGAACCACACTCGCCCTCTCCGCAGCCTTCTTTCGCGCCGATCAATTGGAGTTGGTGCCGAAGCACGTCGAGAAGACGCTCCATCGGGTAAGCTTGCACCATCTTCGATTCACCGTTTACGGTGAATGAAAGCGCGACTTTGGCCGGCCTGGCATCGGAACTCATCAAAGTCTGCCTGCTGGCACCATGCCGCCTTGTTTTGACGCAGCTAGCCCATCCATGATGTCTTCGGGAAGCAGCGGAATGGAGTTGAAAGGCACTCCGAGCGCGTCTTCGACGGCATTGACGATTGCTGGAGCCGGCCCGTCCATCGGCAACTCGCCGATGCCTTTCGCGCCATAGGCTCCGTAGATGTTGCCCAACTCTTCGAAGAACACGCGAATAGGTGGCAAGTCACTTGAGCTTGGCATGATGTAATTGGTCATCTGGCTGTTCTGCATGCGTCCATTCTGCCAGACCACTTTTTCATAAAGGCTGAATCCGATGGCCTGGGCGATGCCACCGATGATCTGGCCTCTCGCAAGAAGTGGGTGGAGTACTTTGCCGACTTCCTGGAGCGCGACAAAGTCATTTACTGACACGCCATAGGTAGTCAGGTCGACGGCGACCTCCGCGATGTAAATCGCCCAAGCAAATGCCGCGTAGGCTTCGCCTCGGTACTTTTCGTCGTCCCAAAAAATGTCGCTGGGCGCTTCGTAACGGGACCAGGAGCGAAACTCACCATGCTCAGCAACATATCGCCGGCAAGCGGCCCCAAACTCTTCCGGGGTATAGGATTCGCCAATCAGGTTGGACGAAACCAGCGTCTGTCTGATTCCCAAAGCGGCGGACTGCACCAACTTCCCTACTACCATCACCGTGCGCGATGCTACGGTGGGGCCGCTGTTGGGTACTTCGAGCGTATCGGGCTGGGCCATGCTGACGTTTTCGTAAGGAAGACTGAGAGCTTCGGCTGCAATTTGGCTAAGAACAGTTTTTGTTCCCTGGCCAAATTCCGTGCTCGAAACTAATACGCGCACATTGCCGTCATCGCAACCTTGTACACCGACAACAGAACTCAAATTGCGCTCACCCGACCCTGTGAATCCCGCGCCGTGAAGAAACGAGGCAATGCCGATGCCCTTCCTCAGGGAGCCGCGCTTATTCTCCTTTGCGAAGCGATGTTTTTTGGAGTGATAGCCCGAAAGTTCCAACGCACGATCAAATAATTTCCCAAGATCGATCGGTTCTCGCACCACCTGATCAGTTGTGGTGGTTTGTCCAGGTTGCAGAAAATTACGGCGGCGGATCTCAAGCGGAGAAAGGCCTGCCACCTGAGCGACGTGATCCATGTGGCGCTCTATGGCAAATAGGCTCTGAGGCGCTCCAAAGCCGCGAAAGGCTCCATGCGGAGGCGCGTTGGTGGCAAGGGCTTTGGCGTGAATGCGAACACTCGGCCAGTAATACGGTCCACCCGCGTGAATTGCCCCGCGGGAAAGCACCACCGGTGAGAGGGTAAGGTACGCTCCCCCGTCAATCGTGAAGTGGATTTCTCCGCCAAGAATTTTGCCCTCCTTGCTGACAGCGGTCCGATGACGAGTACGCGAGGGATGCCGCTTGGTAGTCGCCGCCATGTCTTCCATGCGGTCATAAATAATCTTTACGGGTTTTCCGGACTTGATCGCCAACAGCGCGGCATGGGCCGCGATCATCGAGGGATATTCTTCCTTCCCGCCGAAAGCTCCTCCTGTTTCCATTTGCACAACGCGGACTTTTTCTGCTGGCAGATTGCAAAGCGCCATCAATGCCTTGTGAATGTAGTAGGGGCACTGCAGCGATCCCCATACCGTGATTCCGTGCTCGGAATCAAAGGCAGCAATCATCCCGTTGTTCTCGATGTAAAGCTGCTCCTGTGCGCCGGTGGAATATTCGCCTTCGACGATGTAGTCGGCTTTTTCCCAAATACCATCGACATCACCTTTTTCGATCAAGTAGGTTTTGAATATGTTGTCTTCGCCCCAAACAATTTCTGAGCGACGTTCGCTTTCCTCCATGGTGAAAATTGCGGGTAGAGGATCGTATTCCATCGATACCGCCGCAACGGCCCTAGGGAGAAAATGCCGGTCCGGATGAGCCAACAATAGAATCGGCTCCTCTGCATGGTTCACGAATCCGCTCGCCAGGCAAGGCTGATCGTCCCCGATCAAGGAGATACAATTTTTGCCGGGGATGTCTTTTGCCGACACGATCACAAATTGCTCCCAGGGAATTTCGGGACCAAACGTGATCTTCGTGATTCGCCCGCGGGGGATTTGACTGCGAACAGTCGCACCGAAGAGCATGCTCGGCAAAACCAGGTCATCGACGTACTGAGACCTCCCAGTTACCTTGTCGCGTCCCTCCTTCCGCGGGACTGACTCGCCGACGATGCGGTGATTGTTCCTAATTCCGTTCATTCCAATGCCGTGTATCAAAGGCCAGCTGCACCCCCTACTTTCGCGAGCGCGCGAGACCAACAGATGAAAATAGTGTATGACAGACTGGCTCGCAACGGGGTGGAACGTTAGAAGGTTGGGCAGATAAAGTTCTACCTTCGGTTGTACTCCTTGCCCCTCGGCGAACTGGGGAACTTTCCCTCTGCAAAAACAAGATTGCCTCGAAGATAGGTAGCCTTCACAACTCCGCGCATTGTCTCTCCCATATATAGAGAAACCGGATGCCGGTAATGCAACTTGTCTTCGGTCACGACAAATTCGCGATCGGGATCGAATATAACGAAATCCGCGTCATATCCGACGGCGATTCGGCCTTTGTGAGTTTCGCAACCAGCCAACCGAGCCGGTTCGACCGACATCCAGCGTGATAGATCGAGCAACGTGAATCCTCGGCTGCTGGATTCGGTCCACATCAGCGGCAGCGCGATCGAAAGACTCGCGATTCCGCCCCAGGCGGTACGAAAATTACCCTCGGCAATCCGCTTCATCGCCGGGGGGCATGGAGAGTGGTCGGTTACCACCTGATCGATCGTTCCGTCTCGCAGGCCCTGCCACAAGCTCTCGCAATTTTCGCGTCCGCGAATCGGTGGCGCACATTTGCTCAGCGTCGCTCCGTTCGCGATCGTCTCGGCGCAGAGATGCAGGTAGTGTGGACAAGTCTCGACAGTTACCGGAAGTCCTTCGTCGCGCGCGGCGCGAAGTTCCGGAATCGCCGGGCTTGTTGAGAGATGAACAATGTGCAAACGAAAGCCGTGTTCGCGGCACAGCGATAACATCAGCCGGATTGCAGCCAGTTCCGCCTCGTCCGGCCGCGACTGAAGATAGGTTGAGTAGCGGCTCCAATCGGCATTGGCGAGAGCTTCTGTTGCCCGATCGATTGGGCCGGGAAGTTCCGCGTGCACGAGAAGCGGCAGGCCTGTCCGGACAACATGGGGCAGAGCCGCTCGCAACTGTTGCTCCGTTACCATGGTGAAACCATCAATGCCAGGATTGACCAGAAAGCATTTGAACCCACGGACGCCCGCAGTCGCTAGCGCTTCGATGTCAGTTTGATTATCGTGCACTACGCCGCCCCATGCCGCCCAGTCGACATGGCATCTGCCTTGGGCAGCTGAGCGCTTGGCTTCAAGCGAAACGACGGTAGTGGTCGCGGGGAGGCAGTTCAATGGCATGTCAACCAGTAACGTGTAGCCGCCCGCCGCTGCGGCTCGAGTCGCAGTTTCGAAACCCTCCCAGTCAACTCGGCCGGGATCGTTGATGTGCACGTGGGAATCGACGAGTCCGGGAACGATAGCAGCGTCGCCGAAGTCATGGATCTTGTAACCCTTGGCGGGCACATCGTTGCGAGAAACAATATCGGTGATTTGCTCTCCTTCCACCAATATGGCTGCCGGGCGGATTGCGCCGGGGGTAACGACTCGCCGGGATTGGAAGGCTTGCAAATTCATGTCGAAATTAAAACAACATTTTACGAAGTCTGACCAGCAGCATATACTCGCTACTCGGCGAAGCGGCAACGAAAGTGTTCTGGGCGACTGCTTTCGCGGATTGCCGACCCCAGCAATGCCCTAGCGATTACCGGATAAGGCGAGCACATGGACAATTCCTTTATGGCCCGCGCTATTCAACTCTCAATTGAGAATGTTCACTCGGGACGCGGGGGACCGTTCGGAGCGGTGATTGTGAAAGATGACGTCGTTATTGCCGAAGGGGCGAATCAAGTCACTTCGACAAACGATCCTACCGCGCACGCGGAAGTGCTTGCCATCCGCGGGGCCTGCAAGAAGCTTGGCGTTTACGATCTTGAAGGATGCGAGATTTACACCTCCTGTGAACCGTGCCCCATGTGTCTGGGGGCAATCTACTGGGCCCACCTTTCTTGTGTTTATTTTGCCAATGCTGATGCGGATGCGTCCAAAATCGGATTTGACGATTCCCTGATCTACCGTGAACTCGCACAACCGCACGCGCAGCGCAAGATTCCCATGATTCAGCTGATGCGCGAAGAGGCTTTAGCAGCGTTTCGCGCGTGGGAAAACAAGCTCAACAAAATAGAGTACTAACTATCTCGAGACTGCCACCGCTGTCAGCTCAGGGGGAAAGTTTGATCGATCGCTACTTCAAGCTCACTGAAAACGGAACCTCTGTAAAGCAGGAGCTGCTCGGCGGCCTTACCACCTTCGTCACCATGGCCTACATCATAGTGGTGAACCCCCAGATTCTTGCCCAGGCAGGAATGCCCGCGGAGGGCGTGGTCTTTGCGACCTGCGTCTCGGCCGCGTTGGCGACTTTGGTGATGGGGCTCTACGCTAACTATCCAATTGCGTTGGCTCCGGGGATGTCTCTGAACGCCTACTTCACATATTCGGTTTGCATTGCCATGCATGTGCCTTGGCGAACTGCGCTCGCGGTGGTGTTTTGTTCGGGTGTTCTCTTCCTTGTCCTCACCGTAACGCGTGTTAGAGAACAGATTGTCAATGGCATGCCTGACTGCCTGAAGCACTCGACCGCCGCAGGCATTGGGATGTTCATTGCATTTGTGGGGTTGCGGAACGCAAAGCTGGTCGTGGCCAATACGGCTACGTTCGTCGGTCTCGGCAGCTTCGCTGACAAGGAGGTGCAAACCGCCTGCTTCGGACTCGTCCTGACCCTGATCCTGATGTCGCGAAAGATCCATGGAGCCATCCTGATAGGAATTTTCGGCACGGCGCTGCTTGGAATTCTGCGCGGAATCGCGAACTGGCCGGCATCGATTTTTTCGGTGCCGCACCCGTCCTCAACGTTTTTGCAGCTTGACTTTCGCGGGGCAAGCCACCTCGGCTTGCTCGAAATCCTGTTCGCATTCCTGTTTGTGGACCTCTTCGACAATGTGGGCACTCTGGTAGGAGTCTGCGAGCAGGGCGGCTTCGTCAAGGATGGCAAGATTCCGCGTGTAGGCCGCGTTCTGGTGGCAGATGCCGTCGGCACCATCTTCGGCGCGTTGACGGGAACTTCGACGGTGACGAGCTACATCGAAAGTGCTGCTGGTGTTGCGGCAGGCGCTCGGACCGGCCTGAGTAATGTCGCCGTTGCCGCACTCTTCCTACTGGCCACGTTCTGCTCACCACTGGCCACCGCTGTTCCGGCCTATGCGACCGCGCCGGCCCTGATTCTGGTTGGCGTTCTGATGACGCAATCGATTGCGCAAATCGCCTGGCAGGAATTCAGCGAGGCAGTACCGGCATTTATTACCATGCTGGCTACGCCTCTTACTTTCAGTATCGCGACCGGCCTGAGCCTCGGTTTGATTTCATACACCGTGGTGAAAATTGCGGCTGGGAAGATTCGCGAAGTAAATGCCCTGATTTGGATCCTCACAATCCTATTTATTCTGCGTTACGTTTATCTGGCTGCGGCTTAGTACTCCTACCGCGTCGGGTTGGACAAAAAATAGCCACTGGCGGTCAAGAGGGGAACCTGCACTAACACTTTTTTCCCCTCAGTGGCAATCTCATCATCTTTCTAACGGGAAGACGAGAGCCAGCTTTTGTTGGGATCGAAAGCGAAGCAGAGAATTTCCGATAAACAATCTGGAAGGCAATCATGAAATCACTCAAGAGCGGCGCCGATACTTGCGCCAAATGGTGCATGCGCCCGCATTTGCCAGCTTCGACGGCATTACCGGCGGCATGATTCTGGATTTGAGCGAGGACGGATTGTCGATGCTGACAGGGAGTTGTATCGAGAGCCGCCGTCTCGATGGCAAGTTAATCGACAAGGAGCGGCGCATCCACCTTGCAGTGGATCTTTCTGAACCGGCTGTGCACATGGAGACTACGGGCTGAGCTACCTAGCCTGGGCGGACGCGTTGGGGCGCGCGGGCGTGCGCTTCTCCGATCTACCGGAAGAAGCGCGGCGTCGGTTGAACGAATGGCTGACGATTAATGCCGGGGCTCCTAGCCGGACCGCACCGAAGGTTGCGCTGGGAGGCGCATGGGGATGGGGCGCGGGAGCAAAGCTTGCGAGCACGAATTCGAGTCGCATGGCGATCAGTTTGGAAGCGGAATCAGATTCGGCGGGAAACGGATTTGCAGGAAACGGGGAGGGACATCCGTCTTCAGCGACGGTGCAGTACGAATTCAACTCGCTGGGCACCGATCTGACGGCGGCGCTGCGAATGATTGGAGAACGGGCTCGCGCGCTTACTCACGGCCCGAGCGCGGCGATTGCCTTTGTGCATAAGAATGAGGTGGTGTGCCGCGCCAGCGTGGGAAGTAGCGCGCCAGCGCTGGGTCCGCGACTGGACGTGAATTCCGGACTCTCGGGCGAGTGCTTTCGGCAAGGAAAACCTTTGCGTTGCGATAATGCAGAAAGCGATCCGCGAGTGGACTTGGAAAGCTGTCGACGCCTAGGAGTGCGGTCGATTCTGGCGGCGCCGATTCGCTACGAGCGCGATAGCTGGGATTGCTGATGGTCTTCGCCGCGGAACCATTTAACTTCGACGAAGGCGATCTCGCCGTGATTGAGAGCCTGGCTCATACGGTAATCCAGACCATGAGAAAGGCGGAGGCGGTTGGACACGGGTAGGCTTAAATATTTTCGACATGAAGAAAGGGCCACATTCAGAGGAGGCCCTTTCTGTGAGTGCACTGTTTCGCCTATCGCGGCTAGGCGGCTGCCTGTTGTTGATAAGCCGGAACAAGAAACTCGGCGACGAAATTTTCGAATGTGGTGGTTGCAGTGTTGCGCGCGGAACGAGGTTCCAATGGCCGCATGTATCCTGAGTTGAGCGCCGAGGCCATCTCTAGGATCAGTCGGGCGAAATTGTCTGACATACCCATTTGTACCATGGCGGTTCGAATCTGATCATCGGGTGCCTGGATGTACTTGAGGTCAGGTTTGCCGATGGCCTTGCCGATGATTCTGGTGGCTTCGTTGTAGTCAAGATCGCGCTCCCCGTGTAGTTCGCGAGTCTGCTTTCCCCGGAAATCGAGGCGTAACAAAGCGTCAGCGGCCACTTTCCCGATATCGCAAGTGGCAATCATTGGGAGTTTCAGATCTGGGCGAAGCGGGCCCATGGTCGAGCCCGTCATATGAATAGCAGCAGCCTGCGGCAGAGCATTTTCCATGAAGTAGCCAGCCCGCAAGTGGAGTACGTTCGCGCGATCAATGCGGTTGAGCCTTTGTTCGAGGTTGTGGAGGCCGACCACGGGGCCGGTTCCACTAGGTTTGTCGGCTCCGATACTGCTGAGGGAAACAACGTTTTTGACCCCGGTGTTTTGCACTGCACTGGCAATCGCATCGCTGACACGGTCTTGAAAGGCGCTGAAGTCGTTGCTGGTGGGGTTGGGTGGAATCAGTACGTAGGCTGATTCTGCTTGCTGGAAGGCTTTGGCGAGGGCTGGAAGATCGGTGACATCGGCGACAAAGATCTCAGCGCCTTCAGCCGCGAGAAATTGCAGGTGAGTCGCATTTCTTCCGACGACCCGAACCTTTTGGCCGGTGTCAAGAAGGGTCTTCGCAACTACGCGTCCAGTGTTGCCGCTTGCTCCGAGAACAACGTGCATAATGTACCTCCATAGTTTGGATGTTAGGTTGGATGCTGTAGCTGGCCGGTTGGCTTCGTCACAGAAGGGCAAGAAAAGAAAGGCAGGCAGATGTTGCGACAGGCATCCGCTGGACAGGCATGTCCATACACTAGTACTGGTCCGCTCAGCTAAGACTTCTTGCCAGGTTTCAGCGATTCCCAGTCTTGGTTCGTTAAGATGCGTCCCAAGTTGCTGAATTCGCCTGCGCCCTGGAGGAATTCTCCGCCGTCCATGCGGATGACTTCTCCGTTAATGTAAGCGGAGCCGTCACTCACGAGGAACGCAGCCAGGTCGGCCAGTTCTTCTTTAGTGCCGAAGCGGTGAAGCGGATTGCGATCGAGTGCCAACGCCTCGAGTTCGGGGCGTGGCAAGACCCGCGAGAAAGCGCCTTGTGTGGGAATGGGGCCAGGCGCGATGGCGTTCATGCGAATTCCGCGATTCCCCCACTCAACGGCAAGACTGCGGGTTAATGCTTCGACTCCGGCCTTCGAGACTGCGGAAGGAACGACGTATGCGGAGCCGACCGGAGCATAGGTCGCGGAGATGCTGAGCACTGTGCCCGGATGGGAAGCTTTGAGCCAGCGACGTCCGCAGGCCATGGTGGCGTGCAGCGTCCCGAGGAGCACGATGCCAATCACAGATTCGAAAGCACGGTGAGAGAGTTCCTCCGTGCGTGCGATGAAATTCCCGGCGGCGTTATTGACGAGAATGTCGAGCGGTCCGTCCTTCCAGATGTTCTCGATCATGGTCTCGACCGAGTCAGGGTTGCGGACGTCACACGGGATAGCGTGAATAGTGTCATGGGCTGCGGCGGAAAGTTCGGAGGCCGTTTCCTGAAGAACAATTTCGCGGCGTCCGCAGATATAAATGGTGGCGCCGAGTTGGAGGAATCGTTGGGCCATGGCTTTACCGAGGCCAGTGCCGCCGCCAGTGATCAGGATGCGCTTGCTGCGGAGTAGGTCGTCGCAAAACATGATTTTTTCCCAGTTCTGAGAGGTCCACGCAAAAGCAGGTTCCTTGCAGGACGAGCGCCTGGTTCGGAATTACGAATTATATGGCTTGTGAAAAAGGATCGCACGCCAAGCGGAATCCGTAATCGGCATAGTGGAAGTCAGGAGGAATGCTGGAGCGGGCGGAGCAGCGTGCTACCTTCACGTGATGGCGCCATGATCCGCCACGTGAGGATTTACGCTGGCCTTGTTCGGGGCCGTGAGGATTGCGGTCAGGCGAAGCAGCGTAGTAGTTGGGATCGTACCAGTCGCTGCACCACTCATGAACGTTGTCGCAAATGTTGAAGAGTCCGAACGCGTTGGGAGCGTATCGGGCGACCGGTTCGGGGCCGGTTTGCCAGCGTGTCCCATAATCGGGTAGAGATTGCGGTGGGTCGTTTCCCCAAGGAAAATCTTCTTGCTTGAAATCTCCGCGAGCGGCACGTTCCCACTCGGCTTCAGTCGGAAGCCGGTAGGCTCGTCCGGTTTGAGCTGCCAGCCAATAGCAATATTGCTCTGCGTCAAACCAGGAGACGCCCGTGACAGGCTGTTCGCGGTGATTGAAATTCTGATCATTCCAGAATGACGGTGTAGCACAGCCAGTCGAGCTCACGAAGCGTTCATATTCCGCATTGGTGACTTGGGTGGCTGCAAGGAGAAAAGTATCGATCCAGATTCGGTGGACGGGACGTTCGCAATCCTGACCCGAAGTGGAGCCCATGAGGAACCAGGCGGCTGGAATGCAAACAAGGAGAGGCTCGATTGGTGCGGCGCCGACGAACTGTTTGAAGTGCGAATGAGCCGTTGCCATGAGGTTGGCGCTGAGGGTGCTCCCGTGCTTCGTCCGGCTAGAATTAGATCATCATGCTCTAGCTTCGGTTCTGCGAGGGATGGACGAGCCACTTCAGCAGCATATTCACAAGGCTGAGCAGGATTGCGCCAACGAATGCGGCCATGAACCCGCGCACTTGAAAACCCGGCGAAAGCAGTGCCGACGCCAGTTCGAGCATGAGAGCGTTAATTACGAACCAAAATAATCCCAGCGTGACCAGGGTGAGAGGAAACGTAAGAATCTTCAGAAGCAGCCCCACCGTCGCATTGATGAAGCCGATTACGAGTGCAGCGATGAGAGCCGCTGCGGGTCCGCTGACGTAGATCCCGGGCACCACGTGCGCTACGATCCACACGGCCAACGCACCAAGAATCCAGCTCAATAGCAGCCGCATTTCGCTCCTTGCGCAAGCTTACTGGATAACGCGACTCAACCTTCATCAGGAACTATATCAAGTAAATCAACTCGTGTCCCGTGGGTCAGGCGGACCTCCTCGCTTACTGCGGCTGCGCGGCATACGGCTCCAGTCGCGGCGGAGATTCGTCGCCTTTCACAGACCAGAATTGGCGGCCGGGATAGTACGAAAGCAGTTCCTGATTCTTCCCTGGTCCCAAATCCCGTGCCCACACGATCTTCGAAGCATCGATGTCACTGCGGTTGTACACCCACTCGCGATCCAGGTCAAAGTCGGGCGCATATCTGACGAGGACTATATGCTCTCCCGGAAGCGCATCTAGCCGGTGCACAATGAACTCACGGTCCATGTCTCCATGTTGCCATTCTCGTTCAGGATGGATGTGAGCAACAGCCAAGGCGATGCGTAACAGCACCGTTCCCACATATACTACGGAAACCGCGCGGACGATAGTCATACCCACAGGTTGGTCTCGCCAGCGAAACCAACGAAGATGACGCACGCACTGCATCAGAATCAGATACAGCAAGGCCGTGGCGGGAGCAAAATAGTGTGGAAGGAACCACGTCTCAACCGCCAGGCCGGCCACGAAGATTCCGCCTATCATCCACGGGACGCGCATCCGGCGATCGCGCGCGGCCCAGGGTAGGGCGATGAGAACAAATGGCAACGGTGGAACCAGAAAGTCGAGCCAGAAATAATAGAGTTTGACTCGCGCTCGCCGAATGAAGCCTCTGATTGTCTGGCCCTCCGTCGCTTCTTTCAGCTCTCGTTCGTAATAGGCCCTCATGGTCGCGTTGGTGTAAGTTTTCTGCGGCCAGGGTGATTGCCAGATGAAATAGCGTCCCATGGCGTAGGTGGCGCGATTCAAGTCATACGTCATGCGAAAGGGACTTCCTGTGACGCGGTAATAGTAATAGCCGGTCCATGCCGCGAGAGGAGCGAGCGTCAGCACGATCGGTAACACAACTCTTGCCACTGAAACCTGCGCTGGCGGTCGGTGCTTTCCGAACATCCATGCAAACAGAGCAATGGCTACTCCTAAACTGAGGAGAAATCCTTCGTACGGCCGGGTATTGGCGAGAATGAACAATCCCACAGCCATGATCACCGCGTCCGGCCAACGGGCATGGTGTTTGATTCGAGGCAGCGCTCCCAGCACGAGCGCTCCTCCGAGCGCGGGAAGGCAGGCACACCAGTATCCGTTAGTCCAGTAGCTGAGAAGGCCGAGTCGCGCCACGACGAGCACTCCGCCGAGCAAAGCCCAGTGTGGCGGGATCCAACCTTGAAGCATCCAGCAGATAGCCGCAGCCATCAGCGACGCGGCAAGCAATTGTCCGATCCATGGATATCCCAAAACTTTTCCCAGAGCCAGGATCAAGCCCTGTCCGGGCGGATACATCGACATATAAGTCGGATGCCAGATCACGTGGTACGTCTCGAAATGCATCCACATTGAATGAGGAGGGTTCGTCAATCGTCCATGTGCGAACGTGTCAGCCGCTAGTAGATAGCTGAACTCATCGTGATAGCGCGGCAACGGTACACCAGAAACAAGAACGCAAGCTCCACGGATCACAAACAGCGAAAAGCCAACTAAAAAGACAGCTAGGTTCTTCCGCGCTGCCAGCCTATTGCCAAACCGCTCCAGCGGTGCCAATTCCAGTGACGCCAACCACGTTTTCGGAAACTTGAGCTGCAGGTACACCAGGACTGCGACCGCGGCAACCGGCTTCAAGAATCTCAGCCGCCACGGCAATGCGCTAGTGAGCAGCAACGTGCCCGGATTCACCATGTCACTCAAACCCAAATGTGTCACCTTGCACCCGCACTTAGCATATCGCGTTCATCGTTTGGCGCCAGTGCAGTACAATCCTCACGCGTAAATTCTGTGACGGGTGAGGGGCGTGAATCCTCTGAGTGAAGTCGAAATTCGAGTGCTGGGCGCGCTGATCGAGAAAGACATTACTACTCCGGATTACTATCCTCTGTCGCTCAACGCGCTGGTGAATGCCTGCAATCAGAAGAACAATCGCGATCCGGTGATGGCGCTTGACGAGGAAGCCGTGCGCGCGGCGCTGGATTCGCTGCAAGGGCAACGACTGGCGGGTCCGAGCGGCGGCGCCGGCAGCCGGGTCACGAAATATGAGCACCGCCTGCAAGAGGTGTTCAACTTCGACCGGCGGGAAATTGCGATTTTGTGCGTACTGTTGCTGCGCGGGCCGCAAACTCCCGGAGAACTTCGGAGCCGGGCGGAACGCATGTATCGATTCGAAGCACTGGAAGACGTGCATGCCACGATGGACCGACTAAGCCAGCGCGAGCCGCCGCTGGTGGCGGTGCTACCGCGTCAGCCGGGGACCAAAGAGTCGCGTTACATGCACTTGCTTGCGGGCGACATACCCCCTCCAGAACTTGCGCAGATGCGAGAGCCGGTTGTTCCCTTAGCCGGCAACGACCGGATCGCTCACCTTGAAGACGAAGTAGCAGCGCTGAGAAGAGAAATAGAGGAAATGCAACAGCAACTGACGTCCTTGAAAAAGCAATTCAAATGATCCTGGAGGTGTGGTGTGTAAAAAAACTTCTCCGTGTATACCCCGAGAGACAGACAAAACAAAGAGACAAACAAGAATACTTGGAAAAAGGTTTCGGGAGCGGGTCCGCAACCGAGGTATCATTTGTACAGCGCCGACTCGCAGGAGACCTTATGCACCGCCGCGAATTCCTCATTCGCTCGGCCTCGGGTTTAGGAGCCGCATGGCTCAGCTCAAGAGACCTGCTGACTGCTCTCGCATCCGAGCCTCCGCTGGCGAAGTTTTCCGCCTCCGACACCGTCAGCCTCGGTAGCACCGGCATCAAGACCAGTCGTCTCGCCATGGGCACCGGCACGGTGGGCTCGGGTCATCATTCAAATCAGACCGCGCTCGGAGTGAAAGGATTGTCGGAGCTCCTACGGAATGGCTACGATCACGACCTGCGTTTCTTCGATGCCGCCGATTCCTATGGGAGCCATCCTCACGTTGCCGAGGCTCTGAAGCACGTGCCCCGCGACAAGGTCACGGTGTTGACGAAAACCTGGGCGCGCGATCCTGCGAGTGCCCGCGCCGATCTCGAACGTTTCCGCCGTGAGCTTGGCATCGATCATATCGATATCTGCCTGATGCACTGCGTTACCGAGGTCGATTGGACCGAGCGTTTCAAAGGCGTGATGGATGTTCTGTCTGAAGCCAAGGACAAGGGAGTTATCCGCGCTCACGGTTGTTCGTGCCATAGCATTGAGGCGCTGCGGGCCGCTGCAAAGTCGCCATGGGTGGAAGTCGATCTTGCCCGCATTAATCCCATCGGCTCGCATATGGATGCCGACCCTGAAACCGTGGTCCGCGTTCTGCGCGAAATGAAGGCCGCAGGGAAGGCCATAATTGGGATGAAGATTCTTGGACAGGGTGATTTGAGAGGCAAGCAGTCGGAAGCTCTGCGTTATGCTTTATCGCTTGGCGTCCTTGATGCATTTACGATAGGGGCAGAGAGTAAGGCCGAGCAGGAAGATCTCATTCGGCGCATAGCTGTGGCGTAGAATTGCAAATGACATCCTGCCCTCCCATTTAGTCCGGGCGCGTTCATCTTTTGCGGCGAAATTCCGAGATCATTTCGATACTTCCCACAATGTTTGCATTCAAATCCTAGAGATCAGTTGCCGGGATCCAATACTCGCGGTGGGTTGAATCCCCAACGACGTGGATCTCATATTGGTTAAGAAACTGCGTCTGCAGATTGAAGCGCAACACATATCCAACGAAACCGGAACGCTCGTCCTTCGTGTTCCAGTCGCGCGCAATCTGCCTCGCATAATCCTCGCCAAGAACTGGGTAGAAGAAGGGCTGTTCCGGCAGTCGTGGCGGAAACTCGCGAAATCCGCTTGCATGCACGAGATCGAATTCCTGCTGGCGTACCGCCCGATAGAGAATTGTATGGTCCGCTGTCACTTCTCAAGAATAGCTTGCGTGGCTTTTCTTGCGTCTATCGCACCGTGCTCTGCATTCTGCCGCCGCTTCGCGTAGGACTGACGGGCACGGTACGCATTCGCGGGCAGGAGTGCCCGCGCCACACAATCTCGATGGCGTGTCTCGTGACCCACATCGTGTCCGCACCGCCACGATGGTGCGCAGCTCGCGCAGGCCTAACCCACGTAAAATCAGAGCGTCGCCGCTTGGCCTCCTCCATGCAATGTCACTTGCAGCTGCTGAGCAGCAGGAGGTGACAATCATGAACCGTATTAATGTGTTTCGCACGCCAATTCGCCGCACTGCGACAATCTTTGATTCGATCGCGTGGGGTAGGAGCATTCTCGAAACCAACAGTAGCACGCTGATATTCGCCGCGACCTTGATCTTTTGCTCGTTAGCGGTGGGATGTTCCAGTGAAAAACCAAAACCCGAAAGCTCCAACCCCCAGGCTCCAAGCGCTCAATCGACGCCGCTGGCTGCAATTACTTTGCCGAGTGCGCCGGTGACTCCCGCAACACAGGCCGCGGCCAAGCCCGTCCACAAGAAAGCCTTACGGAAGGCGCCCGCGACCGTAACCTATGCGGACAAAGCTTCGGGCGTTTCGTTCCAATATCCGCGCAAATATGCGCTTAAGACTGGCGATGCGGTTCATGAACTTGTGTCGTCAGACATGGTTTCGATGGACTTCGTGCAACCGGGCGGAGCTGCCGTTGCGGCCGTGATCGTTCCCGAGGGTATCTATCCCAAGAGCGATCTGGCCGCGGCCCTTTTCAATTTCAGCGTGAACAAATCGCTCACAGCAGAGCAGTGCGGAGAGTTTCCTAACGCACAAGTGACTTCTCCGGCCCCGGTCGATGCCGCAGCGGGAGCTGCCACGCAGCCGTCGAAGCTGATGATCGGCGACACGACAATGCAATCAACCGAAATGGTTGCCAGCAAAGGAACTGGGAAGGAAGTGCGGAAGTATTATCACGTCTTCGAGAACGGAGAGTGCTATGAGTTCGCGCTGAGGGTTGCGACTACTGGAGACACCGATGAAGGTGGCAAACACATCGATCGCGATGAAGTCTTCAAGCGGCTGGAGAAGATCCTGGCCACAGTGAAGATTAATCCAGTGACAGTGTCGGAAGTGACCGCCAGCGCACCGGCAGCTGCTCCGCCGAGTCCGGCACAGTAGGTTGCGGCAAGAAAAGGCCGCGCCGCTTTTGCGACGCGGCTTTCATTCATCCTCGCAACTCCCGCACAACTGTTCCGATGTCGTTTTCCTGAAACAGGCGGATGGCAGCGATGCCGGCGGCGCCGGCGCGCAGGCAAGAATCGGCGTTCTGCAGAGTTATTCCTCCTAAGGCGAGCACAGGAAGTCTTGCACGACAGCCTTCGTGGAGAGCATCCAGGCCGGCGGCGTTGGTTCCGGGCATGTCTTTTTTCTCGAAAATCGGAGCGAAGATGGCTAGGGTAGCGTGGTTGGTGGCCGCCCGTGCTACTTCTTCCGGCGAGTGACAGGAGACCGAGACGATTAGATCTCGTGGCGAGTCCTCGTCGGCGGGAGGTCGGTCTGATCTTCCAGAAAAGCCAGCGCGACGCTTCCATGCCAGTCGTACTTCCGCAGGCGAAACATCCTCAGCTGGGAGGTGAACTCCGTCGGCAGCAATGGCCATGGCGACGTCGCTGCGAGAGTTGATCAGAAGAGAGGTTGCCGACTTTTCGCTATCAGGCCTAAGTTTGCGGAGGATAAGCATTGCTTCACGGGCGAGTGATTCCAGTTCGCATGTGCATAGATCTTTTTCGCGGAACTGGATGTAATTGACGCCCTGGCTTGCGGCTTCGGCGATTTTGTCGAGCAGACGCATTCGTCGAGCGCGCTCGTCGCCGGGGAAGGCGGCACGGTCCGTGACATAGTAGAAGAGTGGGCCTTCAGCCATTAGCTATAAGTTTAAAACGAGAAGAGCACGCAGTAGTGGAAACGTAGCGGATGCGGGAGGCGCAATTCAGATACCGCAGGGGCTAAAGCCCCCAGTCATGGCTGACCCCACCGCGCGGAAGCCGTGCGCAACCCAAAACCGCACCACAGCGCCCGTCCCCGCACCAAGAATCTTCCACATCGGTTAAGGTCGGGTCTTAGCGATTTCGGGGAGGACCTCTTGTTCCTTCTCTTTCTTGGGCGCGCCGCCCAGGTGGTACGCGGTTAGGCCCTCACGGAGAAAGGTGAAGGCATCTTCGGGCGTGTCAACGAATTTGAACAGGTTAAGGTCTTCTGGAGCGACGGTGCCGGCGTCGACGAAGGCCTGGAAGTTCATGACGCGGTGCCAGTATTCGCTACCGTAAATAACTACGAGAATTTTCTTGGCGAGTTTGTCGGTCTGGGCGAGTGTAAGGATCTCGAACAATTCGTCGATGGTGCCGAAACCCCCGGGAAAAATGACCAATGCCTTTGCCAAGTAGGCAAACCAGAATTTACGCATGAAAAAATAGTGGAACTCAAAGTTCAGCGCAGGGGTGATGTAGGAGTTAGGATTTTGTTCGAAAGGCAGATTGATGTTAAGGCCGATGCTTTTTCCTCCAGCTTCACAGGCGCCGAGGTTGGCGGCTTCCATGATGCCGGGCCCTCCCCCGGTAGTAACGACGAAGCGGCGGCGGCGAGCGGGAATCTGAATGGACCACTTGGTGAGGAGAAATGCCAAGCGGCGCGCGTCTTCGTAGTAACGCGCCATCTCGACAGCAGCGAGGGCGCGCTTCAACTCCTCTTCCTGTGGTGCAAGGGGAGGATTCGCGCCATTTTTTTCAACCGCGGTTAGATGTTTTCTCGCGGCCTCGCCTCCTCGGAAGCGCGCGGAACCGAAGAAGACAACTGTATCCTGAATCTGTTCGCGGCGAAAACGTGACAACGGTTCCTGGTACTCAGCCAGAATGCGGAGAATGCGTCCGTCAGGGCTGTTGATGAAGGCTGGGTTCTCGTAGGCAAGGGGTGCGGGTTTGAGCTTGTCGGTCATGGAGGCTCGCGTTCAGAAAAAAGCGCTATCAAATTCAGCGTTTGAAACCCGGCCGCCCGTTCGCAAGGAGCGGCGCGGAGTAGTTCTTCCTACTGATGTTCGTGGTAGTGAAGAGCTTCCCAGAAGCCGATCCAGATGTCGAGCAATCCTAAGCCACTGCACAGCCCGCGAAAGAAGCCGGTGGAGATAAAGGTACGAAGCCATGGGAACGAAAGCAAAAGGTAGTTATCGGTCCACTCGGGAGTCCAGGGCAAGATCACGAGCAGGACGCCTGCGATGGCGCTCACCAGAACGAAGAGGAAGACGGAACTGCGGTGCAGCCATAGTTGCAAGCTGCGGTGCGTCTCGGGGACAGCGGCGGTGGGCGGTGGCTCCAGTAATGTGGTGCTGGTTTCCACGCGGGCGGGCTGGGAAGGCACGGCAGTGCCGCCTACAGGCGATTTTGGATCGGCGGTCACTTGGTTCTCCGCTGTAGTGACGGTAGTTTGGCGAAGGTGGCAACCCTCGACAGCGACGCTGGGGGTTCCGGCAAGAACCAAGGTCCCTCGCTGCGCTCGGGAAGACAAGTGTGCTGTGAGAAAACTGTGTTAGGGACGAAACCCATCCGGCTATTTTACGACTTCAAGGGCTTAATGCGCTCGGCCACGTCGCGATAATCGATGTTTCGCCCGTACACCTCCATGAAGTGCTTGAGAGCGGAAGGTTTGTCGCCAGCAGTTTCATGGGCTGCAGCCAGTTCATAGTGAAGAGCGGTGCGCGTTTCTTCATCAATGCCTGGGGCGTGGAGAGCCTTGTCGTACCAGCGAATCGCGGCCTGAGGTATGCCCTTGTCGAGGAAACACTGCGCCAGCCAGGTGTAGGTTTGCATGACTTGCGGGAAGCTGTGTCCCCGATCCACCGCCTGGCAGGTCTTCTGCAACTCCCCAATGGCTTCATCGAGCAGGCCCATTTCGCGGAAGGCGATGCCAAGGTTGTAGTGGGTTTCGGGATCTTCCTCGGTGGTGGAAGAGCCGACTTCAAGATCGTGTTTGAGCTCGCCGAACATTTCCGCGAGATCGACGCCAGCATCTTCGCTGAAGGGAGAAGACTTGGCAGCTGCTGGCGCGCTGGGAATGCTGGGAGGAATATAAGGTTTGGGTGCCTGCGGAGAAACTGCAGGAGCGCCGGACGATGCTGCGGCTGCGGCAGCGACAGGAGCACTGACCGACGGAACGGGCACGGTTGCCGGCCCTGGCCAATGCGGCGCTGCGGTCGAGGCAACTGGAGCCTCAATTTGGGGCAGGGGGTGAGGTTCTGGAGCAGGCTCTGGTTCGGCAACGGGCGCTCCCTTAAGGAAATCATCCCCGAGAGAAGATTCGAGATCGGCCACAAACTCGCCCATGGGCTGAGCTTCACGGACGCCGAAGGTAGTAGGTGCGGAGCTCCCAATAGGCTCAAGTTCGGGTGGATTGGGCTCGGATTTGGATATTGCTGCAGAAGCATGCTCGAGGGCATGCTCGGCCTCATGCGAAACGGTTCCGGGAAGGAAGTTCTCGCCCAGAGAAGACTCGAGATCGGAAACGAACTCTTGCAAGACGCCCGGCGCCGGTTCGATGGGAGCCCTGCTCGCAGGAGCTTCTACCGGCGTAGGCTCAGCGTGTAGCGCGGGCCGAACGTGTGTTTCCGCCACGGGTGCGTGTGTTTCGTGAGCTGGTTCGACGATGTCCGAAGATTGTTGGGATGCAGGTGGAATTTCATCGACGTCAGATTCGGTAGACTGCTGGTCAACCGAGAATTCGGAAATGGACTCGACTGTGGACACTTCTTCCACTGCAGACGGGTGCTGCGAAGCGGCCAGGATCTCGGCCTCAAGCGGTGACAAGATGGCTTCGTCGGTGGTGAGAGATTGAAGCTTCTCGAATGCTGTCGAGGCCTGCTCGGGCATACCATGCTCGAGATAGAAGCGAATCTCTTCGATGGTTTCGGTGGTCTTTTCCTGGTCGAACTCTTCTCCGGGCTTGCCTTGAGCGACCTTGCCAGCAGGCACGTCGTGGTCGCCGACGGCATCAGTAATCCCTATTTGCGCCGCGTCGGCGGCTGGAGTTTCGGCCTCAACGGTGAGGGAGTCATCCCACTCGGAGGACAGATCGATCTCTGCTGCAGCGGAGTTTGATTCCTCGACGGGGGCTTGGTGGTGCTGTTCGTTGCCTTGATCGGCGTGGACGGCAAACTCAGATTCTTCCGCGGACGGAGTTTGAGAGGAGGGCCAGGGAGAAGAGGCGACAGCCTCGATTGGAATGTGTTCCGCAGTTGGCTCCAGGGGAGAAACACCAGACTCGATGACGGAATCAGTAGACGCGGAAGCAGTTGAGCGTTCTTCGTAACGATCCGCCAGCTCGCCGTAACGCGTAGCCTCTTCTGGATATCCCGCTTCGGAGTAGACACTCTGCAAAGTACGGCAGCAGACCCCCGCTTCGGCGAATCGCCCGGCACGAGTGTGCAGAGCGGCAAGCCGCTGATTCAGACGCAGATCGGTGTGCGCCTGAGGCAGGGAGGCCATGAGCGGCCCCAGAGCCTTGGCGGGCATGTTGTAGGAAATGAAGAGTTCGGCGTCGGTGAGCGCCGAGCGAATCGCGAGCGCGACTGCATCGGAATAGTGTTGGTGTATGGACGGAGAAGTGGCTTCCAGTTCGTCGACGATCACAGCCGCTTCTTCAGCGGAAATGAGCTTCGTGGCCGAAGGTCCACCGAGCTGGTTCACCACCTGCTGATAATTGTTCATGTGCAGGGGGTTGCCAGGCTCCATGGTCGCGAGCTTTTGATAAAGGTCGCGGGCGCGGGCCAGATCGCCGGACTGCACCGAAGCGTGAGCCAGTAACTCGAGAACCTCGGTGATGTGAGTGGTCTCTCCAGCTTTTTGGAAAAGATCGAGAAGTTTCTCGAGCGAAGCGGGATTGTCGCGCACATGCCCGATGACGGAATGCAGGTTCTTTAGAACTGTGTCGGAATTCTCGGCCAGTAGCCGATCAGCGTGCTGGTCATAAACTTGAAGCGCATTCTCATACTGGCCGGCTTGCATCAGAGCATCGGCGAAGGCAGAGATCGCGCTGAGGTCGTTGTGAACGGTCTGAAGTTTGCTGGCCAGAGTGCCGGCATCCGAGAGACGGCCAGTTTTCAGATAAGCCTTAAGAAGATCGCGAAGGCCGTCGGGATTGGAATCAAGATCGGAAACTTTCTGGAACGATTCAATGGCGGCTTCGGCGTCACCGGCCTCGAGCAGATTGCGGCCCTGCATGAGCAGCGCATAACCGTTGCCGGGATCGAGGGTAAGCATGCGCTGCAAAACTTCTTCAGCGCCGGTCAATGAACCTTTGGAGCGTAAGGTTTCAGCGGCAGCGGAAAAAATCTGCCAGGCGTCATTCTTCTTTCCTAGACGGATGTAAACTTCCGCCAGGCGGACGCGCATGTTCGTATTTTCCGGATCCATTTCCAGAATCTTCTGAAAGATCCGGACGGCATTTTCCAATTCGCCAGATTTGAGGAATTCTTCGGCAACTTGCAGATACTGGGCACGGGCGTCGTTGAAAAGTCCTTGCTGGGTGTAAAGTTCGGCCAGCTTCAGCACGCTCTCGAGCGAAGGCTTGAGCTTGCTGATCTTCTTGTACATGGCGATGGCCTTGACCGTGAAACCTTGAGTGGCATAGGCCTCGCCAACACTCTTGAAGCATTCGGTAGCTTTGTCGACTTCGCCAAGACGGGAGTAGAGGTCGCCAACAGTATTGGTAACCGTGAGATCCTTGGGATCCGCCTTGAGGATCTTTTCGTACTCAGCGATGGCATTTTGCGTCTTACCCTGCTGGATATACTTCTCCGCAGCGCTGAGAACCTTTTGTTTGTTGAACCCGAAACCGAACGCCATATGAGTACGAACTCCAGCCCTGGTCTGCACTGATACTTCCGCATCAAGAATCGGATGACGGCTCCTGGGAAAGTGCTACCTGGAGGAACGTCACCTGGCCAATCTCCTTTTTAAAGATGGCCGGTTGGACAAGGGCAATTGTACGGCTGGATGAGGAGAAGCGCATGGTTACCAAGGGTTACCGAAAGGGAGTGTACGAATGGGTTACCAATGGAACCAGGGGGGAAACGGCGGTTCTGTGCCGATTCGGCCTATAGAAGAAGGATAAGAGCAGGTTACTATGAATATGCTATTTGACAGTCGTGGGCGGAAGGTTACTCTTCCGGGGCAAAGATTTGCGGCGTGGCTAGAAGCCGTCCTTTCAAAGAAATCCACGTGTTAGACGGAGGGAAATCCCGATCATGACTTGGATTCGAACCATACCGATGTCGGAAGCTGATGAGAAGTTGCGGCAGGCTGTGGAAGGACAGAAGGCGCTTTATCCCAAGGAGTATGCCGTGCCGGTGCATCCGGATGACGCGGGGGGTGCGTCGATTGTGGGGGCGCATACGTTGCTGCCAGAGGCGCTTTATCATTCGTTCGCAACGTTTGGGGCGCTCATGGCACCGGAGTTGCCCTTGAGCCGCCGGCAGCATGAAATGATCACGACCATGGTCTCGGTGACCAACCGGTGCAAGTATTGAATCGAGTCGCACGCAGAGTTTCTGCGTAGAGTGACGTTAGACCGGGAGTTAGTGGACGCGCTCGAAAGGGATTACACGACTGCTCCCATTACGCCGCAGGAGCGGGTGATGGTGGACTATGTGGTGAAGTTGACCAAGGACGCAACTAAGGTTTGGAAGAACGATATCGAGGGGCTGCGGGCGGTGGGGTTTGACGATCGCGGGATACTGCAGATCACGCTGATTGCTGCATGGTTTAACTACATCAATCGGGTTGCGGATGCGCTGGGGGTGGGGAGGGAGTGAAAGCTGGCATTCGTCTTTAAATGCTGAGCCAGGTTAGCGGGGAGAGCCCGCCCTTTGCATATTTCGACGGGCGCTTGATTAGGGCGCTGCAGGATTCTTTGTCGCAGCTTTCAGCAACAGATAGCTCAAACGTTCAATGGGTTCTTCGATCAATCGGCGTTATACCGTCCTCCACCTGAGTTGGCGCAAAAAAATGAGCGACTACTCCACCTAATTCTTAGGCCTCCTGCTGAAGCGGTTTTATCCGACGCTTCCAAGAAACCGCCCGGCGGATATGCGATTGCCCCTTCTGCTACTAAACTTACCTGAGAGGTAAGACTTCCGACTCTTCACTCCATGGCTGAATCGTTAGCACAGTTTTTCGTGGAAAAGTTTCGAGCACACAGCGACGAGCGCGCCTACGGGCAGCGTCGTGGATACCGGATGGAATGGTTCACGTACGGGCAAGTTTTGAAGATGGCGTTTCAGTTCTGCGCTGAACTGGAAGCGCTCAGCCTCAGCAAGGGCGACCGGGTAATGCTTTGGGGCGCGAACTGCGCAGAGTGGGTTGCGGCGTTCTTTGGGTGCGCGGTGCGAGGTGCGATTGTTGTTCCGCTGGACGATGCCGCGTCTGCGGATTTCGCGGCACGAGTCTCACGGCAAGTGAAGGCGACGCTTTGGGTTTGCTCGCGCAGGCATTCGGATCAAATTGCGAGTGAGTCCGGCGGTGCAATTCCTCTGGTAATTCTAGAGGATTTGTCGAAAACCGTCACTGATTCTCTTGCCACAGCCTTTCCGAAGGAAGAGATCGGACCCAACGACCCCCTGCAAATCGTTTTTACTTCCGGGACAACCGCCGAACCTAAGGGCGTGGTCATCACTCACAGCAACGTGCTCGCCAACATTGCTCCACTTGAGCAAGAGATGCAGCGGTACCTGAAATACGAACGCTGGGTACATCCGGTGCGGTTCCTGAATTTGCTGCCGCTAAGCCACGTGTTCGGGCAGTTCCTCGGGATGTTTCTGCCTCCGCTTCTGGGCGGAATGGTGATTTTTCAGGACGAGCTGAAGCCTTCGGAGATTGTGGGCTCGATCCGGCGGGAGCGGGTTTCGGTGCTCGTTAGTGTGCCGAGAGTTTTGCAGTCGCTGAAACAGAAGATCGAGCGCGATCTGGGAGATCGCGGCAAGATCAAGGACTTTCGCCGGCGATTTCGCGCGTCGGAAAGAAAGCATTCCCTGCATCGGTGGTGGATTTTTCGTGCGATTCACGGGCAGTTCGGTTGGAAGTTCTGGGCTTTCATTTCCGGAGGCGCCGCTCTGGATGTCGAGACGGAAGAATTCTGGGGGCGTCTGGGCTACGCTGTGATCCAGGGTTATGGACTGACGGAAACGACGTCACTGATCAGCGTGAACCATCCCTTCAAATTGGGGAAAGGATCGATCGGGAAAGTGCTGCCTGGGCGAGAGATAAAGCTGGCGGAAGATGGAGAAATCCTGGTCCGTGGGGGCGGAGTGGCCGGAGGATACTGGGACGGGAGTCACGGCCGAGAAATTGTCGACGGAGACGGTTGGTATAGCACCGGGGATGTTGGCACGCTAGACGAAGCCGGGAATCTTTACTTCAAAGGGCGAAAAAAAGAAGTCATCGTGACGCCGGGCGGACTGAACATTTATCCGGAGGATTTGGAGCAAGCGCTACGCCAACGGCCCGAGGTGAAAGATTGTGTGGTCGTAGGGATTGATCGTGGAGGGAATGCGGAACCCTGCGCGGTGGTAATTTTGCGTGACAACGCGAAGGTGGCGACGGTAGTGGAACGCGCGAACCAGGGGTTGGCGGAATACCAGCGTATGCGGATGTGGGTGCAGTGGCCGCAGGAAGACTTTCCCCGGACGAACACGCAGAAACCGCGGCGAAACATGATTGCCGAATTCGCCGCAAAACAGATTCTGCAATCTGGCGGAGGGAATGTGGCGACTGCAGATCAAAGTCCCGTGGTGGAGTTGATTGAGCGGATCACGGGACGAAGCGTCACTGGAATGAACGCCGGAGCAATGCTCCACTCCGATCTGCAAGCTGACTTTGGGCTTAGCTCACTCGACCGCGTGGAACTGATCAGCGCGCTGGAAGATCGATATCAGGTTGATCTGAGCGAGACGCGTTTCAGTGCGGCGCGCACCGTGGCTGATATCGAAAAGATGTTGAGCGGTGAGGCGCGCCAAAGTGTGCAATATCACTATCCGAGCTGGGTGTTGCGCTGGCCGGTGACGTGGATTCGATGGTTGGCACATTACTTGTTGATGAAACCAGCGATGATGTTGCTGGGCTGGCCGCGGGTCGAGGGCCGGGAAAATTTGCAAGGATGGCGTGGGCCGCTGCTGGTGGTTTGTAATCACATTGGGGACGTGGACGTAGGGTTTGTGCAGACGGCGTTACCGGCACGACTGCGGCATCGGATCGCAACGGCGACTGGCGGCGAAGCATTAGAAGCGCTGCGCGTACCTGCTGACGGCAAAGGTTTTT
The DNA here is from genome assembly GCA_963720155.1 of uncultured Acidobacteriota bacterium. Taxonomy (GTDB): domain Bacteria; phylum Acidobacteriota; class Terriglobia; order Terriglobales; family Acidobacteriaceae; genus Sulfotelmatobacter. Next base: position 239,178 of record CAVREP010000014.1, on the reverse strand, counting down.
TCGGAAAGCTGTACTCTCGCACGCAATGGGCACTGGGAGTTTCACTGCTGAACTTGTTTCCGTTGCCACGCGAGGCTGGTTTCCGTCAGAGTTTCGCCTACGCGGGTCAGGCTGTCGATCGAGGATACAGCGTACTCGTGTTTCCGGAAGGGCGACATACAGTTGATGGCAGGATAAATCCGTTTCGAGCGGGCATTGGACTCCTGGCAAATAATCTTGATATTCCAGTACTGCCCATGCGGATTGTGGGGTTGTTTGAAGTGAAGCAGGCGGGCAAGAAGTTTGCGCCTCTTGGGAAGATTGGCGTGCGTATTGGCGAACCGATGACTTTTGCGGCCGGCTGCGATGCTGAGGACATCGCCAGGAAGCTGCAGAGTGCGGTGGAAGCTCTGTAGGGACAACGCGACGCCCGTGCGCCCTCCTATTCCTCGTCCATAGAGGCGTCTTCCTTGTGCGGGTTCGATTCGAGTTGTACCTCGGGCAAATTGGCTCTGCGGAGGTCGCGGTTGAGTGCAGGAAGGTCTGAGGTCTTGAGAGCATTCCAGCGCTTCATTACATCCGCCAAATCGCGCTCGATTGCCGCGGCGGCCGCAGACTGCGAGGCGGTCGGTGGCGCATCCGCCTGCCATACTTGGCCATATAACACTGTGATTTGACCGTTTGCCCGGGCAAGGGTGTCTGTGTCTGAGGGCGGCGCGAGGAAGCCAGTTTGTGCTCCGGCGACTTCGGCGAGTTTGTTTTGGAAAGTCTTAAGGGAGTCGAGCGCCGGTCCGGTAGCTTTCTCCGTCAGTTTCTGCAACGGCTCGCGAATCGATCCGGCTTGCATCACGGCGCGGGAAGTTTGGCTCAGAAGGGATGCCAGATGCATTTCGATCTTGAACTTTGTTTCGAGGTCGGCTGCCGACACTTTTATGCGTGGATCCATCTTGACGGTAAAGGGCTCGATATAACTCTTCCCGTTTGCTGTGAGCCTTGCGGTATAGGAACTCGGCAAAGCCGTTGGGCCGAGAGGGTAACGAGGCGTATCGCCGGGAATGGCAGCAATGGGGTAGTCGTGGCGGGCGGAAGCGGGCGCGGGATAGTGCAGATCCCAAACCCAGCGGTGCATGCCGGCGTCGGACGGCAGGGCGCGGACGGGACGCAGCCAGTAGAGGGGGATGAGTTGTTTCTTGAGGTCAGCCTCCGTGACTTCAGGCGTGTCATCGCTCGAAAATTTCCGAACCAGTTGGCCGCGAGCATCGAGAATTTCGAGCGTGATCGGAGATGAAGCGGCGCGCGCCAAGTAGTAATCAATGACGACGCCATCGGGCGAATTGGCGGCAGCAGGTTCGTCGGGCGGAAGCGGAGTGTCGGTATTGGTATCGCGTTGAACGCGGTAAGACGGGGCTGGGGCAAACAGATGATCCCCGGCGAAGAGGGAATCGGTCACTTCGCGCAGCGGCTCGATGTCATCCAGAATCCAGAACGAGCGGCCGTGGGTGGCGACGATCAGATCGTTGTCGTGAATCCAGAGATCACGCATGGAGGTGTGCGGAAGATTCAGTTGCAAGGACTGCCAGTGATCGCCGTCATCGAACGAGACCCATATTGAATCCTCCGTACCGGCAAACAGTAGGCCCTTACGAACAGGATCTTCGCGCACGGTATCAACCGGGCCGAAGTCGGGAAGACCAGTTGTGATCAGCTTCCACGTTTTGCCGCCATCATGCGTGCGGTAAATGTAAGGACGCTCGTCGTTAATCCGGAAGCGGCTCACCGACGCGTAGGCGGAGTCGTCATCGAAATGAGAGGCGCTGATTTGTGTGACCTTGCTCCAGGGTGTTAGCTCTTTCGGAGTGATGTCGTTCCACTTTTTGCCGCCATCGCGAGTCTGCCAGATCAGGCCGTCGTCAGTGCCGGCCCAGAGAGAGTTGATGGTCTTGAACGATGGCGCGAGAGCGTAGATAGCGCCACGCTGTTTGTCGGCTCCTTTAGGGATGAGATTGCCCAGGCTGGCTGGAATACCCGGATTTTCACGAGTGAGATCTGGACTAATAGTCTGCCATGAGGTTCCACCGTCGGTGGTTTTGAAGAGCACGTTGCTGGCGAAATAAAGCACGTGCGGATCGAGTGGCGAAAACATCGTGGGCTCAGTACGGTCGGTGCGATATTTTGTGCTGCGAAGCGGGATCGGGGTGATGTTTTGCACCTCACCCGTGGACCAATGAAACTTTGAGACCTCGCTTCTACCGCCGCCGTAGATGACGTCAGGGTCGAGAGGATCCGGCGCGACGTAACCATATTCGATCACCCCCACGGGGTGCCAATCGCGGAAGGCAATTTCGCCGTCGTTGCCGCGGCTGGAGATGCAGACGGAACCGCTTTCTTGCTGGCCTCCGCAAACGCGATAAGGAAAGGTGGGGGTCACTGCAATGTGATAAATCTGTGCGGTGGGCTGGTTATACCAGGAACTCCAGGTCACTCCGCCGTTGACGGTTACGAGAGCTCCCTGATCGCTGACGAGAAGAATGACATTTGGATCGTTGGGATTGATCCAGAGATTCTGATAGTCGTCGCCCCCGGGCGCACCGCGAAATCCCGACCAGGTTTTGCCGCCGTCCATTGAGCGCATGGTGACCGTGCTAGCGCTATATACGACATTTGCGTTTTCTGAATCAACTCGCGGGACGGCAAGGTCGCCGCCACCAATGCGGCCTGAGGGCCGTGGATCATCCGTTATTTTAGACCAATTTTCTCCGGCATCGTCGGAACGGTAGAAAGCGAGCGCACCCGACGCGGTTGCAACAGTCACATAGAGGCGCCGGGCGTCACTGGGAGCGATTGCAATGTTGACCTGCGAAAGATCTTTCGGGAGGCCGTGGGTGAGAGGATGCCAGGTGCTTCCACCGTCGGTCGATTTGAATAATCCTCCGCCAGTTCCGTTAACGATGTTGTTGTCTTCCCATGGACCCTCGCGTGCTTCCCACATCGAGGCGTACATCACATCGGGATTAGAGGCATCGATTTCTACGTCTGAGGCGCCCGTGTTCTCGTCTTTGTAGATGACTTTTTTCCAAGTCTGTCCGCCGTCGGTGGAGCGAAACAGGCCGCGCTCTTCATTGGGGCCATAGGGATGGCCGAGGACGGCGGCAAAGACTCGATTGGGATCGCGGGGATCGACGGCCAGCGCGGGAATCTGCAAGCCATCGCGCAGTCCGAGGTGTGTCCAAGTTTTTCCCGCGTCAGTCGATTTGTAAATGCCGTTCCCCACCGAGAGGTCGGGGCGGTGCAGTCCTTCGCCACTGGCGACGTAAATAATGTTGGGATTCGAAATAGCTACCGCGATGGCACCAATCGATTGCGTCGACTCGTGGTCGAAAATTGGTGCCCAAGTCCGACCGTAGTCGTCCGACTTCCATACACCGCCGTTGACCTGGCCCATGTAGAAGACGTTCGGCTGGCTGGCGACGCCAGTGGCGGCGCGAGTGCGCCCTCCGCGAAACGGACCGATCATGCGCCAATGGAGTTCCTGATAAGTGTTTTCCGGAATCTGCTGTGCGGCGCTCGAGCCGATGGATAGTAAAACCCAAACACACACACAAAGACGAAGAAATGCCTGGGATATGGTCAATGGGCCCCCCTGACGCTAAAATCCAAACTAAAGAGAATAACCTAAAAGTGCAGTGGACGGGGAAAGCGGAGGATTTAACCTGAGCAAGACGTCCGTTGCCGATTTCGTTTTGTAGGCGTGAACGCAGCGATTAAGATGCAGAAGCCTGTCTCTTAAACTCATGCTGACTTTCGTTGCGAAAGCATGGCGTCGTTCTCTAGCGCTATTTTTGCGCGTGCTGCTAATAGTGGCGATCGTCTGCATGACTCTGATGCAGACCCCGGCCGCCGAGCAAGCGGCACCGCCCCACGGGCAAGGCCTGAAGCCGATTCTGGATTATATTTCGACCGCCTGGGATACGCTCACACGTTCCATGACGGATTGCCAAAGCCTCGTCGATCCCAAGATAAAAGTCGCTCCTGTGTTGTATTTGCCGGCGGGAATGGCCGAACCGGCCGCGGTTCAGAAGCTCTCCAGAGACTGCGTTGTACAGGTCGAGCATTTGCCGGTTGTAATCCACCGCCTGGGCGAAATCGATACCAACAAGGTTCAACCTCCCGGACTTCTGTATCTGGAGAATCAATACGTTGTTCCCGGGGGCCGATTCAACGAAATGTATGGATGGGACAGCTATTTTATTATTCGCGGACTATTGCGGGCAGGACGCATTGAATTGGCCAAGGGTATGGTGGATAACTTCTTTTTTGAGATAGAAAATTACGGCGCCATGCTCAACGCAAACCGTACCTACTACTTGACCCGTTCGCAACCACCTTTTGTGAGCTCGATGTTCATGGATGTTTATGACGTGCTGCAAAAATCCGGACATGCGGATCCTGCCTGGTTGGCGAAAGCTTATTCCGATTTAGAAAAAGATTATGAAATGTGGAATCGTGATCCGCACCTGGCCGGTGACACAGGTTTGTCTCGATACTACGACTTTGGAGAAGGCCCCCCCGCTGAAGCGGTGCAAGACGAAACTGGTTATTATCGTAAGGTGTCGACGTATTTCTTTTTTCATGCGGCGCAAGCTGACGACTACGTTCTCGAGAACGTGCCCGGAGTAACGCAGCCAGTTGCCGGTGCTCCTTATACACTTCAGGTGTGTGACATTTCCCTAACCATGGCGGCTCCTGGTTGCGAGAAACGGCGCGAGTTCAAGTTGAGTTCCAACTACTACAAGGGTGATCGTTCCATGCGGGAATCAGGATTCGACGTGAGTTTTCGCTTTGCGCCCTTCGGAGCGGCGACTCATCACTTTGCGCCCGTGTGCCTGAATAGCTTGCTCTACAAGAATGAGAAAGACCTCGAACAGATCAGCCGCTGGCAGGGGCATACCGCCGATGCTGAAAAGTGGAGCAGGCGCGCCGAAGCTCGCAAGAAGCTAATCACGCGCTACCTGTGGGATGACAAGACGGGGTTCTTTATGGATCTAGATCTGCGGACCGGTCAGCAGTCGTCCTATCGCTATGCAACAACTTTATATCCTTTGTGGGTGGGGCTGGCGACGCCTGAACAGGCCAAGGCCGTCGTCAAGAATATTTCTGAACTAGAAAAACCGGGAGGGTTGGCGATGAGCGCGGAAGAAACGGGCGCTCAATGGGACCTGCCATATGGCTGGGGAAATATAGAGATGCTGGCCATCGATGGACTGCGCCGCTATGGTTTCAACACCGAGGCAGATCGGATCTCGTACGAGTTTCTATCGATGGTGGCGGAGAACTTCCGCCGGGATGGGAACATCCGGGAAAAGTACAACGTGGTAACCAGATCGTCCGAAGCCCATGTGGAACTGGGTTACAAGATGAATGTGGTCGGATTCGGCTGGACCAATGCTGCGTTTCTCGAACTGCTGCACGGTTTGCCGAAAGACATGGCGGAACGTCTGGAAAAAAAACAGAACGAACCGTTGCCTGCTACCTCGAAGTAGGAAGAGTTCTAGCCAAGGCTAGACGATCTCAGCCAAAGTTTGCTTTAAGCCCTCCGGTTTCGGGGCCGGTGTTGCACCCGACTGACTGGCGACCCAAGCTCCGACGCGGTTAGCGGTATCATTGATTTGCGCGAGCGGCGTTTTTCGAAGATATCCGTGTACCAGGGCCGCGGTGAAGGCATCGCCAGCGCCCACCGTGTCCGCGATTTTCACCTCGAAGCCTGGATGTTCATTGTCTTCGTCAGAAGATTTTAAGAGACTGCCGCGGTTGCCGCGAGTGATACAAACCAACTTTAGATTATGCAAAGAGAGCAAGCGTCGTGCCGATTCTTGCTCGCCGCAATTCTCGAATTCGAAAATACGCATAATCCTGGGCAGCTCTTCATGATTTAGTTTGACGATGGTCGCGAGCTTCATCGATTCTTCGAGGACTTCCTTCGAATAAAAGTTCTGCCTGAGGTTAACATCGAAAACGCGGACTGCTTCACGACGAGTTGTGTGCAAGAAGCTGCGAATGGTGGTTCGGCTCAGTGCCGAGCGTTGTGCTAACGATCCGAAGCAAACTGCGTCCGCTTGTGAGGCCAGTTGCTGCCAGTCCGCGGCCCACTCCATAAAATCCCATGCGACTGGCTCCAGAATTTCAAAGCGGGGCTGGCCGCCGTCGCCGATTTCGACCTTTACAGCTCCTGTTGGATGGTCGGGGTCCGTTTGAACGAAGGCAGCACTCACTCCAAGCTGAGCCAGTCGCGCGAGCGCTTCGTCTCCTAGCGCATCGTCCCCGACGCGGCTAGCCGGAATCCCCTCGTCGCCGAGAAGGTTTGTAATATAGGCAAAATTGGCTGGCGCCCCACCAAGTTGTTTTCCGCAAGCGAAAAGATCCCATAGCAACTCACCCAAGCCTATGATGGTGTATTTCTTGTGAGTCATTTATTTCGCAGACTTGGATTCGGAAACTGCATGGTGCGGAGGATGCCCGCGCCTTCCTTCACAAAGATCAATTGATTAGCCTTTATGTCCTTAAGCGTGTCGACTTGGCCGCTGGGCCAGCGGATTTCCAGCACATCAACTTTTTCAGCCTTGCCGATGCCGAAGTGGATGCGTAAGTCATTTTGCGAAATGTAACTCCCTCCACTGCGCACTTCGTCGATCTGTTGGTGAGGCTTTGTCTCTCCGGGAGGGTGGGTGACGCAAATAAGGCGCGCGCCAACCCCGCTGCGATTGGACTTGGTGCCGATGGTGCGAATCTTGATCCAGTTATTGCCCAGCTTCGAAGTGCAATGTAAGAGCTGAGGATAGTCATTGACCGTATTGACGACAACGTCGATGTTGCCGTCGTTGTCGAAGTCCCCGAACGCGCAGCCGCGCGCGGGCACGGGATCAGAGATTCCCGAACCGGCCTGAAAGGAAACATCGGCGAAGTGTCCATTGTGCAAGTTGTGGTAAAGGAGCTTGCGCTGGGGATATCCCGCTTCGGTCTTCAGTTGCTCGACTTCGGGATAGACGTGGCCATTGCAAATGAGAATGTCGGGCCATCCATCATTGTCGAAGTCGAAGAATCCGCAACCCCAGCCGAGAAATTGTGTGTGCGCGCCCAGGCCCGCGGTGAATGTGGCGTCTTCAAAAGAGCCGCCGCCGAGGTTGTGGTAGAGCGAAGGCGTGTCACCGGCGAAATTGGTCTTGACGAGGTCGAGGTTGCCGTCGAGATCGTAGTCTCCGGCAGAGACGCCCATGCCTGCTTGTGGTTTACCGTCAGGACTGAGAGCGCATCCAGCCTCGATTGCAATGTCTTCGAAAGTTCCGTTCTTCTTGTTGTGATACAGACCGCTGGCGGTGGAATCGTTGGCGACGTAAATGTCTGGCCACCCGTCATTATCGAAGTCAGCTGTGAGAACGCCCAGCCCGTAGGTACCATTGGCGCGGAATATTCCTGCAGCCTCGGAGACGTCTGCGAAGGTGCCGTCGCCGTTGTTGTGGTAGAGGACGTTCTTGCCGCCCTGAAGTCCGGGGGGACCGCAGGCGACCATCACGCTCTTGTAAAGACACGGGCCGGATTCCGGCACTGGAGCGGTCGCAAGATCCATATCGATATAGTTGGCGACGAAAAGGTCGAGGTGTCCGTCGCGGTCGTAGTCGACGAAAGCGCAGCCCGTGTTCCAGCGTGTGCCTTTGCCCGCCACGCCCGCTTTCTGGCTAACATCGGTGAAGGTGCCGTCGCCGTTGTTGTGATAGAGGACGTTTTTGCCGTAGTAGGTCACGAAAAGATCGTCCCAGCCATCGTTGTCGTAGTCGCCGACGCAAACGCCTTGTCCCCAGCCAGAGTGCACGAGCCCGGCTTTCGCACTTACATCGGTAAAAGTTCCGTCGCGATTGTTACGAAAAAGATGCGACGTTGGTTCGCTGCCGGCGGGAAAGCCCTCGAGGCGCCAGCCGTTCACGATAAAGATGTCGAGCCAGCCGTCGTTGTCGTAATCGTAGAAGGCGAGGCCGCAGCCGGTTGTTTCGAGCAGATATTTGTTTTTGTGCTCTCCACCGAACACGGTTTTGACATTCAGTCCGGATTCGCCGCCAACATTCAAGAAAGTTACTCCGAGATTGGAGGGTGGTGGTGCGGGTTCTTTCGAATCCGTTTTCTGGTCATTTCTAGCGATGGCGCGCAGCCACCGTGGACTCGCTAAGCTGAGGACGCTCTCCAGTGACAAGACCAGAGCGGACCGGCTGAGAGATTTCAAGAATCCGCGGCGTGAAGGAAACAAGAGGTCGCTACCTGGCCCGTTTCGGCTCGTGCTAAAATTCGCCCCTACCTCTTATATTCAGTGAACCCTCACTTTGCAAGCTGCGGCGGCCGTTGGATCGACCGGATAGTTAAGCTCCGACTCTTATCCATTGCGGCTTCGCGATGTCGTTGCTGGCAGTCTCCGGTCTTTTGTCTGCTACTGCTTACCCCGTTTCTGGTGCAGTGCGGGATAGCCCAACAGGTTCCTAGCCTGGAGTTGTCGCGCGCGGTTAGGTCGTGGGAATTCTTGCCTGTAGTGGGCACGCGGGCGGGCTTGTTCGGCAGTGAAAACGGGCGCTTCGAAGCATGGGTGTATCCGCTTAAAATTTTCAGAGGCTTTCACCTGACGTTCCACATTGACGGACGGGCGCTGCCCGCGGAAAGCCTGGCGCGAACGCTGACGGTTCGTCCGGAATCAGCCACGGTGCTCTACGCGGGCGATTCGTTTCGTGTAAAGGAAACGATGTTTGTGCCGGTACATCAGCCAGGTGCGGTGATTTTGTTACAGGTTGAAACCGCGCAACCTCTGGAAGTAGAGGCTGGTTTTGTCGGTGACTTTGCGCTGGAGTGGCCCGCTGCGATAGGAGGCACATATGCGACATGGGACGCGAGCCAGCGGGCGGTGGTCTTCGGCGAGGAGACTAAAAGATTTGTCGCCCTGGTAGGATCACCGACTGCCGGCGATGTACATCTGGCCTACGAAACCAATTATTCGTCATCCGATGAGACTTCGTTCAGCCTGGGCGTTACGCAAAAAGGGGAAGAAACGAAAGTGCTTGTCGTTACCGCGTCAGGGACGGGCCTCGAAGACGCGCAGAAAACCTACGAGCATCTGGCATCATCATATAAGCAGCTGGAGCAGGATTCCGCGGAATACTATCGCAAGTATCTTGCCTATACGGTGAACCTCGATCTTCCGGACAACTCTTTGCAGCAAGCTTACGATTGGTCGCGGATCAGCATGATCCAGGGACTGGTTGCGAATCCTTATTTAGGCACGGGGCTGGTGGCAGGGTATCGCACGTCGGGCGCAGGGCAGCGGCCGGGGTTTGCGTGGTTCTTTGGGCGCGATTCGCTGTGGACGTCTTTCGCATTGAATGCCGAAGGAGATTACTCCACAAGTCGCACAGCGCTGGAGTTCCTCAGCAAATACCAGCGCGACGACGGCAAGATTCCGCACGAAATTGCGCAGGGAGCTAGCTTTGTTTCGTGGTTCAAGGATTATCCGTACCCGTACGCTTCCGCGGACGCGACGCCCCTCTTCATCATCGCGCTGAATGACTATGTGATGCAGAGCGGTGATGTCGCTTTCGCGGGCGAAAAATGGGACAACGTTTGGCGGGCCTATCAGTTCCTGCGCTCGACCTATGATGCACAAGGCTTCGCGCAGAACGCGGGCTTCGGACATGGGTGGGTGGAAGGCGGCCCGCTACTTCCGGTGAAAACTGAGTTTTATCAGAGCAGCCTGGGGGTAGAGGCTCTGCAGGCACTCTCGAACCTGGCGGGCTTAGTGGGTAAAGGCGATTTGAAGAGAGAATTGGCGGCCCAATTCGAGCGGCAGAAGCCAACGCTGGATCTGAGATTTTGGCAGCCCGAAGCAAAATCTTACGCCTTCGCACTGAATCATAATAATCAGCAGGTCGATGAGCCGAGCGTACTCTCGACCGTGCCCATGTGGTTCGGGTTGGAGGATCCGGAGCACGCGCAGCAAATGATCACGCGGCTGGCCGATGTGGATCACGAAACAGATTGGGGGATGCGAATCATCGCTTCACATTCCAGCCGCTACGACGGTTCGGGTTACCACTTCGGCGCGGTATGGCCGTTGTTTACGGGTTGGGCGTCGGTAGGCGAATACCGCTATCATCGTGAACTTCCTGCGTATTTGAATCTGCGGACGAATGCGCTTCTGGCTTTGGACGGTTCTCTTGGCCACGTGACGGAAGTTCTTTCAGGGGACTACTATCAGGGATTCTCGACTAGTTCACCGCATCAGATCTGGTCTGCGGCGATGGTCGTTAGCCCAATGCTGCGTGGACTCTTGGGATTGCAGACGGATGCCGAAAATCATCAGATCACGCTCGCACCGCATGTGCCGGCGGATTGGACATGGTTTGGGATCCAGAATGTCCATGTGGAAAAGTTGCTGGCAGATTTTCAATATCACAAGACGCTCGACAGCGTTACGCTTGTAACCACACGCAGCGGCACCGGCGAGTGCTGGGTGGAATTCTCGCCGGCGTTTAGCTTGCGAACGAAAGTGATTTCCGCCGAAATGAATGGCAGACCACTACCATTCAAAATTCAGGCCAATGACCAAGATCAGCATGTGTCCATGCGCTTCCCAATCAATGGCGGGCGGAACACCGTGGCCCTGCGCGTGAAAAATGACTTTGGTTTGACTGTGGAGAGCGAGCTTCCGGCACTCGGTGGTGTGAGCCGCGGATTTAGGGTAATGTCGAGTTCATGGAACTCCGCACGTGACCAGCTGATTTTGGAGGTCTCTGGCGCGGCAGGCAGGAATTACGAACTTGGGGTCTGGAATTCAGAACAAATCAGTTCAGTGGAAGGTGCGGTTATGACCAAGCAGGGAAAAATTCGCATCGAGATGCCTGCGGGGAAAGCCCGGGACTACTTGCATCGCAGGGTCGTGATCCACTTCGGTAAGGCTTAAGGGGCTGCGGCGAGTTTGACTCAGGCGGCAGAAGAGTTCAGTCTCAATAGGGCATCGAGACAGTGATTATCTTGGACGGAGGTTGACCGGATGAAGAGTGTCTTTTTATCGATGTTTGCGCTTTTGATTTGTTCAGGCATTTTAGGGTTGAATGCTTCTGCGGAAACGCCAGCCGAGACTGGCGATGCAGAAGGCCATCAATGGTGGCAGCACGCAGTCTTCTATGAGATTTATCCTCGCAGCTTCGCCGACAGCAATAATGACGGTGTCGGCGATCTGAAGGGAATCACATCGAAGCTGGATTACTTAAAGGATCTGGGCGTGGACGCAATCTGGATTTCTCCCTGCTTTCCTTCGCCGCAAGTGGATTTCGGCTATGACGTTTCTGACTACGAGAATATCGATCCGATGTATGGGACCCTTGCCGACTTCGATGTGCTGGCCAGCGAGGCCAAGAAACGAAACATCCACATCATCCTCGATTTTGTCGTCAATCACAGCTCCGATCAGCACAAATGGTTTCTCGACTCGAAGTCGTCACGCACCTCAGCGCATCGCGATTGGTATATATGGCGCGATGGAAAAGGGTCCGGAGTGCCGCCGAACAATTGGGTTTCGACGTTTGGAGGATCGGCGTGGAAGTTCGATCCGACCACAAACCAGTACTATTACCACTATTTCTATGCGGAGCAGCCAGATTTAAATTGGCGGAATCCGGCGGTAAAGGACGCCATGTTCGATGTGACGCGCTGGTGGTACGAGCGCGGTGTGTCAGGCTTCCGGCTGGACGCCGTGGATACGCTATTTGAAGACCCAAACCTACCGGACAACCCTATCCTTCGTCCTGGCAAAAACGCCTTCGGAGATCCAATAGAACAGAACAAGAACAACACAAAGCTGCCGGAAGTGCATGACATCCTGCGCGGTTTGAGGAAAGTAGCGGATGAACACAATGCTGTATTGATTGGCGAGACTTGGACAGCTGATATCGCCGAACTCAACCAGTACTATGGCGAGGGCAATAACGAATTGCAGTTGCCCATGGATTTTCTGTTTACGAAGGTCGACAAGCTGTCCCCGGTGGAGTTCCGCAAGCAGATTGCCGCCGTAAACGGCGCCTCCGGTTGGCCGACGTTTGTGATCAGCAATCATGACATCGTGCGCTCTTACGACCGTTATGGCGACGGCGTGCACAACGACCAGATCGCGAAGCTGATGGCCGGGCTTTACCTCACGTTGCGCGGAACTCCCATCATGTATTACGGCGAAGAGATCGGAATGAAGACCACGCCGCCGACGCGGCAGGAAGACGTGAAAGATCCAATCGGACGGACGGGATGGCCGAAGGAGAAGGGCCGTGACGGCGAGCGCACTCCCATGCAATGGAACAGCAGCACCAACGCAGGCTTTTCTGAGAGTACACCGTGGCTTCCGGTTCCCCCGGCTTACAAAACGCACAATGTGGCGGATGAGTCCAAAGATCCGGATTCAGTACTGGAGTTCTACAAGCAAGTGCTCAAGCTGCGGCACACGAATAAAGCACTCCTGGAAGGAAACTACACCGCTATAAATGAGAACGACGCGAATGTCCTTTCATACTTGCGCATGTATAAAGACCAAGGCGTGGTAGTGGCTCTGAACATGACGAACATGCCGCAGAAAGTGACGCTCGAACTAAAGAGAAACGGCTTCACCTCGGCTAAAAGCATGATGGCGACCGGAGTTTCAGGCACTCAAGGAGCCGAGCTTTCCCTTCCGCCTTTTGGAGTGTTTATCGGAGAACTGGCCAAGTAACCCCTGACGCAAACCATGGGATCCGCTTTTAGCCAGTAAGGCTGGGTGGAAAGGGAATCGAGCGCTCTGCGGATCCGAGCTTGTTCGTGTTTCGTAACAGGATTGACTTTGTGACACCGCGAACCGGAATTAGTGAAAAACTCCTTAGCAACTGAGGGGGAGGAGTGGATCCGAAAAACTGCCCGCGCTGCGGCGGAACCGGATACATTGCCCAGTCCGTGGACATCAGTGGTAAGTCCGAGGGCATTGCATTTATCCGTGTGAAGTGTCCAGCGTGCGGGGGTAGTGGACGGAAAGATCCGATTCCCCCATCGACCGCGGGCTAACCGCACGGCCCGTGGTGCTTGCGAAAACGTAGGCCCGGGACGTCAAGGTCGAGGCGTGGAAATGACGATCCGGGCCGCACGTTCCATCCTTCTGGCCAACCCCCGGCCTGATGTTTCAGTTGCAGAAATATTAACCATCGATCGAGTGACGGAGAAGATTCGTCAGGCTATGCCCGCCGTGGTGGCGCGGGCTCTGCGTCGAGGAGCGGAAGCAGTTTCGACCCGATTGCGTCCCGCAGCTTTCGCTCGGTAGAGGGCCTTGTCCGCGGCCAAGACCACTTCTTGGGGAGAAGGTTCGAGCTGTCTTGAGGTAGCCACTCCGATGCTGGCAGTAACTGATAACTCGGTCGATACCGTTACTTGCGAAAGCTGGCGGATGGCGCGGCCGGTTTGAGCGCGTCCGCGCGAGCGCTGGCTGCGGCGATCGGGACCGCGCCCCTGCTGACGACGATCTGGGCCACGCAGGCGAAGTGTACTGGCCGCAATGTCGGCGCGCAGATTTTCAAGATGGTCCAAAACTTCGGCCGTTGTCTTGCCAGGAAATAAGACAGCGAATTCTTCTCCGCCGCAACGATAAGATTGTCCTCCGCCCGATACCCGGGCCAGCCTCGACGCGACCATACGCAATACCTGATCCCCCGTGTCGTGGCCATAGGTGTCGTTGCATCGTTTGAAGTGATCAATGTCGACCATGGCGATGGAATACGGTGGGGTGAGCCGAAGGAGTGCATCGTGGAAGGAGCGCCGAGAGGGCAGCGCCGTCAGTTCATCATGATAGGCGAGCAGGTAGGACGTCTCGACGACCGCAGCGGCGAGAATGAACGCAGCGGCGGCGAAGTAAGTCGTGGGGATTCGTCCCACGCCTCCGAAACGGAATGCTAAAAAGGCCGTCGCCGCCGCCCATAATAGCCCGCTGTCCGCGGGTTTATGCAACAGCAGGTAGCGAATGAGAAGCACGATTGCCGCTACAGCGAAGGATAGCTGTGTGGCAAATGGCAAAGGCGCCGGCAAGGGAGGATGGTGGAGAGCGCGTTGCGCGGCGGCTAACGGTAGAGGCCGGCAGAGCACGGCCACAATCACAGACTGGACGAACAGAAATGCGGCTGCCGGCGCGAGATGGTGAAAGGAAAATCCTCTTTCGTGCAGAAGCGACAGCAAAAGAAAGTCGAGAGGCAAGAGCACACCAACCGAAGCCAGAGCGGTGCTTCCCGGGCCGCCGAGCGGAAGATGTCCTGAAGAAAAATACCAGATGGCCTGATGAGTCAGGAATAGAACCAGCAACGCGGAAAAGATCAGGCTCGAGTGGAACCGCCAGGATAAGAGAAGGCCAGCGATGAAGGCTCCGTAAAAGGCGTATGTGATCAGGGCGGTACTGGGCGCAACCAGGCCTGTATGTAGGAGTACAGACAGGGCCAGTAGGAAAACGCCAGGCGTAAACAGGGACTTCATCGAAGATTAGCTCCGGAGTTCGCAGACGGTGTTCTTTGCGTATCGGGCGCCTATGCGGATTATCTTTCTCAGGTTATCTGGAGGGGAGGCGTAAGAGTAGTTGACGGGTAGGGTTCGGTGGCGAGTCGTGGAGGTCGCTGACGGAGAGAGAGGTCAGAAGCCGTTTCCGGTTCTGAAACCCTGCCCCGTTTGCGGAAGTACACACTTTCGTGCGAGTGAGTTTCGGCTGCGTTTGAGCACTTTCTAACTAGAATCGGACTGTGATTAAGGCCCACCTATGAGGATTCTGATTGCGGAAGATGATGTGGCTCTGGCTGGTTTTGTGCGCCAGGGGCTGCAAGGGGAGCATTACGCGGTAGATGTGGTCGAAGATGGGGAGCAAGCTAGGGCTATGGGGAGCGAGTTCGATTACGACTTGGTGATCCTCGACCTGAACCTGCCCAAGCTCGACGGAGTGAGCGTGTTGCGTCATCTGCGGCTAAAGCGCCCGAGCCTGCCGGTACTTGTGCTTACGCAAAGAAGCCGGATGGAAGACCGGGTGCAGTGCCTGGACACGGGCGCGGACGATTATCTTCCAAAGCCCTTTTCATTCAGCGAACTGTCGGCGCGCATCCGGGCCTTGCTGCGGCGCAGCCCCTTGCCCTCGGAGTCTGTCCTGGTGGTGGAAGATCTCAAGCTGGATCGAGTGGAGCATCGTGCCGAGCGGGCGGGGGGCGCATCGAGCTTACTTCCAAGGAGTTTTGCCTTCTGGAATACCTGATGCGGAATGCCGGACGCCGGGTCTCTCGTGCCATGATCATCGAACATGTGTGGAATCTCACATTCGATACGACGACAAATGTCGTCGACGTCTACATCAACTATCTCAGGCGCAAGCTAGACGACGGCCATCCTCTTAAGCTGATCCACACCGTGCGGGGAGTAGGATACGCACTGAGCGGGAACGCGGAAGTGCTGGCGTGACTTCAAAAACGAGTGCCAACCTAGCCGATAATCCGCAAGAGGTGTTGCTACAGGGCGCAACATATGTAACGCAAAAAAGTCTTTTGCAAAAGGGCCCGCGCACGGTGATGGCGCAACTGCTGCATGCGTTGAATCAGCCGCTCACGGGGCTGCAATGCTCCATGGAAGTCGCGCTGGCCAGCCCGCGCACCGCCGAGCAATACGCCATTAACTTGCAAGAAGGGCTGCAGCTAACCGAGCGCATGCGCACTTTGGTTGAGGCGATCCGCGAAGTAACGGATATGGAAGCGGAGACAAGCGAGCGGACGGAGGCGATTGAGTGGAAAACTTTTATGCAGGGAGTCGTGAACGATCTCGTGCCCGTGGCGGAAGTTAGCAACATTCGGATGAAGCTCGATTCCGGTGCCGCTTCTTCCTTCGACGTAACGGCGGTGTGGTCGACAATGGCGGCGGCAGCATTCCGGCTGCTGGAATCTGCATTGAGTCTTGCCGTCAAAGGAGCGCACTGCGGACTGAGGTGGGTGCAGCGCCAGCTGAGGTTTGGATGCGGGTTCAGTGGAACCTGGGACAGCCGTGGGGTACGTTTTCACGTCCGGAACTGGGTTTATTGGTGGCACAAGCTGGGTGGGAGCAAATGGGCGCCCAATGGAATCGTGTACGGAGAGAAACTTTGGAAACGGTGACCATCAGGCTGCCTGGCTTCTCGGGCGGCAGGAAATCCTAATCTGCATTTCGCGAGCCAATCTTGTGATTGTGTTCCAGGCGGGAGAAACAAGATGTGTGTTGTGACAATTTCCTCGATCATCGCAGGGAACGGTGGAGTGCTGATCGCGAGCCCCAGCAGCATTCTCCGCGAACAGGTGCTCAATAGTTTGAACGGTCGATGGCAGCCGCTACAACATGTGCTGGGAGGGGCCGAAGTGCTCGTGAAGCTGGAAGAAGGGGACTGGCAGGTTCTGTTCCTCGACCTCCGCCTTCGCGATTTGGACTGCCAGGAACTCGTCACAATCATTCAGCGCCGATTTCCCGCAATATTATTTTGAAGAGCTCACCATGAAGGAAGTGGGCTCCGTGCTCGGAATCGGAGAGTCGCGGGTGTCGCAAATTCATTCGCTCGCGGTGGTGCGCTTACGTTCGCGGCTAGAGGAGCTGACGTGCACAAATAAGCCAGCGGCCCGGTCAGCCCGGGCAGGGGGCGACTGAGGGAATCGACTGAAGGAGAAAGACATTGGTGAGCTGCAATTGCTCGACACCGTTATTAACGTTCGACACGGTTGTGTCAGGGTGCTGATGTTGGCCCGCAACCCGCTGGCAATGGACAGGGCGGCGGGGTCATCAGCCCCCTCTGTCGATGCGCGAACCTGAAGACGGAAGTCTATATCTTTACTTCGGAGCCGTGAGCACCGTACCGTACGGATCTAACAAAAGCTTGTGTGTCCCAGTCGGAACAGATAAGCGAAACGAAGACTCTGCCCCGTCGGCAAACACGCGGCGCAATAGAATAGGACCTTTGCCAGAGACTAGCGCATAAACAGGAACGGACGTCACCAGATCATCTGGCGCACCTTTTTGCCGTATGACTCCGGTCGCCACCGTTGCGTTATTCTTCGCCATGAATTTGACAGCTTGCAATTCCAAAATGGGCAGAGACGTACCGTTGACCCAGCCATCCAGGAACCAATCGAGCGAGGATTTGCCTTCATATCGCAACGACGGCGGTAGATCTTCCGCAAAAACGTCGAGGATTTCGCGAGTGGTGACAGCTCTTCCTTCATAACGCTCCCGCAGCTTACGCAAAGACCGCACGAAAGGCTCATCCACATCTCTGCCGCTCGCTTGATTGCGCCTGGCATCCTCTGCACCATCCTGCAACATCGAACGCAGCATGTGGAACAGCCAGGTCGCCCGTCCGTAACTGATCGCTTCGTACCCTTGCGGAAAGCGAGATGAAAGAAGGCGGCTTCCCAAGGTCACAGGACCGGCATCTTGATTCTTATCGGCTAGATCGTGTCGATATTTTTCCATGACCACTCGGAATCCGGCTGGATTTTTCTCCTGCAGCATCATCAGTGAGCAATAGTTGGCCAAACCTTCTGAAAACCACTGATCGTGATACGTGCTCCATGTGACCAGGTCCCCCCACCACTGATGGGCTGTTTCGTGTGCGGGTACAAGTTGCTCAATCAATGCGCCAGCGGTATTTATGTGGAGATTTTCACGCTCCCCTCCATTCAGAAAGGCGTAAGAGGAAAGAAAGACAAGCCCCGGCCATCCTTGGCTCTCGCGCCCCGGCAATTGAGTCAGGGCAAGTTGACTGTATGGGAAGGGACCGAATCGAGCGGCATAGTAACGAATGGCCTGCGCCGTAAATTCAGCGACAGCTGTCGCATTGCGCGCGGGCGATGGTGGAGGAGCGACCAAAGGTGTCGGAGCGATGATCCTATGACGCGGTAACGGGACATCGGGTGGAGTTTCCTGTGGCGGAGGCGTGGGAAAGTCTCGTTCCATGCCGACTGTGGCATAGGTTTCGACAGTAACATTGCCCGCCTGCGCTTGAGCGCGGACATACTTCCCCAGATTGAAGCCAGCTACCGGGATTGGCCGATTCGAAATCCAGTGCGAGACTTGTTCGCTGGAGGTCAGCGACGCACCTTGCTCGCGAGTGGCCGAAGGTGGAGAGACGGACACTGGTTTTCCCGTCGCCAAAAGAGTCCAGCCCGCCGGATAGTGGAATGTGAGATCGAAGTCGGCCATGGCTAATCCTCGATTGGGATACCACGTACCCCGGGCACCCACGTAGAGCAGGCCCTTGGCAGCCTCAGCCAGCACTTCTCCACCATAGACGAAACGCAAGATTATCTTTTGTCCCTTTAGGACCGGTTTCGGCAGAATCACAGCCACCAGATCGTTTCCGCTTCGTGCCAGCCGGGTGCCTTCCACAGCAGGGTTCTGGATGAATTCCACGGCTTTCGCATCAGCCTCAACGCTCTGAATGTGAAGAAAACGAGATAATTCAAAAACCACGAATCGCGACCCCCCATGTTCCGCCTCGATCTGCAATTTGACCTCGGCATCAAGTTCTTTGGGTGGTTTCACATGAGCGTCAATTGCGTAACTGTGCACGAGAATTCGATTCCCGCGAGACTCGGTTTCCTCCGGCAGAGTTTGCGGGATCTCCTTCTGAAAAATCCGCTTTCGTAGAGGATCTACGATCGAGAACGAAGTCCAGACGTCGTAGTAAACGTTTCCGTTTTCTGCGGTCCTGGTCTGTCCTGCCTCGACCTGTTCCACCGCCGTCGAGTCGAAGAACACGTCGAATACGCCGAGTTTGGTTCCCTGCAGACGGGCATGAATCATACGATCGTCGGGATCCGTCTGTTTCCCGGCTGCTGGGTCTTTTGAAACTGTCTCGCCTGCACCCGGTAATAATTCGCTGAAACTGGCCAGCAACCTCATCGCGTCCTCTTGTGCCAGGTTGCGGGCGGTATGATCCCATTGAGCGACAAACTCCCCCGCGTTCTCCGGAGCTCGGAAACCCTGCTGCAACTCGTTTGCCGTATTGTCATTGAACCGGAAGTAGGCGGTCGAAAAGCGCTCTTCCAAAATTGCCATCCCCGTGAACAGGCTCATCGATTTTCGTTCGACATCGCTGGGCGGCGTGAGAAGCAATTCTCCATCACCTGCAAAAAATGCTCCCGTAATTCGGCCGTGCACATCCTTGGTAAAGGCGATTGTGCCATCTTCTAAAGTAATGTGAATTGCCGACCGGTCGAGCGACGATCCGCGCACCCGAAACACTCGAGTAGGATCCAGGCCAACATCGCTCAACTGCAGATAGAGCGACTCTGCGGGACCGGACTGGTGGGTCTGTACTGGAATTGACCGCGCATTCGACACGGGCGGAAATGGCAAAATCGCCAGGCACAACGCCAACATCGTTCCTATCCTGTGGGGTACTTTGGTCACGTGGTATGTGCGCTCACCATTGCTAGAATGCGCTTCAATGAGGCTTCGTGTCACTATCTTAGCGACAATGTGGATGATGCTTGCCTCCGCGGCGTGGGCTGACACCATCCATTTGAAGAATGGCCGTATCATTCTTGCCGACCACGTCCGTGAAAATGGTAGCCGCTACGAATATGATATTGGCGACGACAGTTACGCCATTCCCAAAAGTTCTGTCGACCGAGTCGAGACCGGCGGCATGTCTGCTCTTGCAGCATCAAGTTCGGGTAAGAGCAGCGGCAACCTTCCCGTTTTCGTTCCAGTCGACGGTCTGGCGAACGAGGGCGATCTTCCTAAAACTATCGTTAAAGACGGCAAGGTGGACGCCGACACCGTTGCAAAACTCGAAGCTAAAGGAAATGCCGAGTTGAGCGCTGCTGCTGACTTCATTGCCGGCAAGTTTGAATTCGAACACGGCAACATTGATCAAGCCAAACGATATTTCGGGAATGCCCTGCGTTTCCAGGCAGACAACTCAACTGTCCTTATCTACTACGCCGCATTACTGGTGAGAACAGGGAATGCCTCGCAGGCGCTGACCTACGCCCAGCATGCCGTGCGCGCGGCGCCCGAGTCGCCCGACGCATACACTGTGCTGGGCTACGCGCAGCAAGCTTCCGACCGCACTAAAGACGCTGTCGCCTCATGGAAGCATTCGCTCGAACTGCGTCCCGACCCAACAGTGCAGCAGTATCTGGCAAGAGCGCAGCGCGAACAAAATGTCGAGACCGATTTTGCCCAGCGCGAAAGCAGTCATTTCGTCCTCCACTACGAGGGCAGGGAGACTTCGGAGGCCTTCCGCGGGCAAATTCTGGCTGCTCTCGAATCGGACTATGACGATCTGGTACGCGATTTGGGCACGCCACCGCGGGATAACATTCTTGTCACTCTCTACACTGAACAAGCTTTCTTTGACGTCACCCGCGCTCCGTCGTGGACGGGAGCCCTGAATGATGGCAAACTCCGCATCCCCATAAGCGGCCTCAATTCCATGACGCCTGCGTTGTCTCGGGTTTTGAAGCATGAACTGGCACACTCGTTCATTAATCAGCTTTCCGCCGGCCGTTGCCCTCCGTGGTTGCACGAAGGGATCGCCCAATTTCTGGAGCCGAAGTCGCTGGGCAGTGATGGACACCAACTAGCCAAGCTGTTCAAGTCGCAAAGCAACATCCCGCTGAACGCGCTGGAAGGCAATTTCTTGGGCTTCTCGGGCGCGGAGGCGTACGTGGCCTATGCGGAATCGCTGGCTGCGGTTTCCTATATCAGCGATGCCTACGGGATGGGCGACATCCAACGAATTCTACAGCGCCTCAGTGAAGGCAGTTCCACCGAAGCTGCCTTGCGTGCGACGATCCACTCCGATTACGGGCAATTCGAATCTGACATCGGCAATTATCTCGCTAACAAGTACGGCCAGTAGCCACGCGTATTCTGAGGATCGAGAATGCGCCCGATTTGCCCACCGCCATTACTTGTGCTAGTTTCGGCTCTGAGTCCGGCTATCGAATGTGCGCGCTTCCTCAGTCCGCAGAGCCCAGTTCCGTTGAGTCTGTCCCCGGCGAGTTCCCGAAGATTGATGGTGCCGAGATTTCCGCAACCACCTATGGAAAACGAGTCGCGGGAGATTTCTATGACTCCTTTCGGGTCAGCCCAGAGCGGATCTTGTTTGGACTCCTCGATGTGGCAGGCCGTCGCGAGAACAATCAACTAATTCTAGCGACTGCGCAGAAGATTTTTCGCAGTGGCGGAACCGAACTCTTTTCTGGCTCCGACCTTAACGAATCCGAAGCCATGGTCACGCTATGCCTTCAACTCAACCGCGGCCTCATGGAAGCAGCCTCCGGAGTCCACCCCTGCCCAGCATTTATCGGTTGCTACCATGAAAAATTCGGCACCATTTGCTACACCAATGCAGGACACACACCGGGACTGCTCCGCGATAGCACAGGCATCGTAGAACTCGCCTCCACCGGGCTGCCACTCGGACTCTTCTCCCATGCCACCTGCGAAGCTCCAACCGTTGGCCTGGAAAAGGGCGCGGCGCTTTTGCTGGTCTCTCGGGGAGTGGTCGAAGGCAGGCGCAAAGATGACAAAGCTGAGGACCTGGAATTTGGGCTGGAACGCGTAAGAGAGGTCCTGCAAACCGATCCTTCGCGCGCCGCCAACGCCCTCAGTGTGTCCGTTTTGAATACTGTTGGTGAGTTCACCTCCGAAGCCTTTGTTCCCAACGACAGGACCGCCTTGGTGTTCTTGCGGACGGCTTAGAACGTATGTTGAACAACCAGGTGAGCGTGAGCTCGCGTAAAATTGTCGCCGGGCTCGTCGCTGCCGGAAGTAGTAAAATATCCGGAAGGTTCGAGCGCGTATTCTGGCAGCGGGGCGATCTACTTAAATCTTATGAAAAAATTGTCTCTAATGCTCATTGGTATGGCATTTCTGCCGGTTTTCTGTACGGGGCAGGTGATCGAGGAAATAATTGCGCGCGTGAACAGCCAGATCATTACGCGCTCCGAATTTGCCCGCAGCAAAGACCAGCTCAAAGATGACGTTAAACAGCAGGATGCGGCCAATGCCGACAAGCTTTACGCCGACCGAGAAAAAGACGTCCTGCGCGATCTGATCGACCAGCAACTCCTGCTGGAAAAGGGCAAAGACCTCGGTATTACAGGTGACACCGATCTCATCAAGCGCCTCGACCAGATGCGCAAGGATATGAAACTGGAGACCATGGAAGAGCTGGAAAAAGCCGCCACCAGCCAGGGTATTTCGTACGAAGACTTCAAGCAGAACATGCGCAACCAGATCATCACGCAAAAGGTAATTGGCGAAGAAGTTGGCTCACACCTCAGCATCAGCAAAGACGATGAGCAGAAGTTTTACGATGAGCATAAGAATGAATTGGAGCAACCGGAGTCGATTAAACTCAGTGAGATTCTGATTGCCCCGCATAAAGTGGCTGCCCCCAAGGCAGCCGCTGATAAGGCAGCCCAGGCGAATGCCGCGGATGCATCTGCCACGGCCGCTGACACTCCGACGAAGCAAGATCCTGCCGACGATGCCGCCAACAAACAAGCTGAAGAGGCTGCTGCGTTAACCGCGGCCGAAGCTAAGGCTAACGATCTTTTGAAACAAATTCGAGCCGGGGCGAGCTTTGAAGATGTGGCGAAGAAGAATTCCGACGGCCCCTCGGCCGCCCAGGGCGGAGATTTAGGCGTGTTCAAGCGAGGCGCTCTTGCCAAAGAGCTGGAAGATAAGACATTTGCTATGAAGGCCGGCGATGTCACCGACGTCATCCGCACCAAGCAGGGCTACGTCATCTTGAAGGTTACCAGCCATCAGGTGGCGGGAATTCCACCGCTGAAAGATGTCGAGCCGCGAATTCAGGACGCGCTTTACTATCAACAGCTGCAGCCCGCGCTTCGCGCCTTTCTGACTAAGCTCCGCGAAGAAGCCTACATCGATATTAAACCGGGGTACGTCGACTCCGGTGCGAGCCCAAACCAGACGAAGCCCATCGAGACCACCACCGCAAAAGCGACCGATGTCAAGAAGTTGAAGAAGAAAAAGAAGCTCGGAATTCTCTAGATTTAAGAGTCAGCTCTTCCACCGGACGCTTCTGGCCTGCGCCTGCGCCTCCGTCTCCGTGCTTTCTGATTTACACTGATGTGGAGAATGAAAGAGTTTTACATCTGCGATTGCACCCGCCACGAGAACAAGATCGTCACTTCTAATTTTGTCGTAGTAGCGAAGCAAATTAAGCCGAAGAAGACCGGTGAGCCTTACCTGGCTCTTACCCTCGGCGACCGCAGCGGGCAGCTCGAAGCTAAGATGTGGGACAATGTGGACGAAGTGCTCAATGTTTTCGAGCAGGATGATTTCCTCAAGATTAAAGGTCTGGTCAACAAATATAAGAACCGTTTCCAGCTCACCATCCACAAACTGCGCAAGCTGGGCGAATCCGAAATTGAATTCTCGGATTATCTGCCCAAGACCACAAAGAATATTGACGAACTCTGGCAGATGTTGATTGAATTTGTCGCGTCCTTCCAGAACCCTCATCTCAAGTCGCTCGTACAGGCCTTCATGTCTGACCCCGAGATCGCGGCTGCTTATCGCAGCGCTCCTGCCGCCAAGACCCTGCATCACGCCTACATCGGGGGCCTGCTCGACCACGTAGTCTCGCTCTTTCGCTCCTGCGACCTGATCGTCAGGAACTATCCTCAGGTCAACCGCGACTTGTTACTGAGCGGCGCATTCTTTCATGACATCGGTAAGATTCACGAACTCGCCTACAACCGCTCGTTTTCCTACACCACGCGTGGCCAACTCCTTGGACACATGATCATTGAGCTGGAAATGTTGCAGGCGAAACTCACGCTATTCCCTGACTTCCCCCCCGAACTCAAAACCCTTCTCGAACACCTCATTATCAGCCACCACGGCGAGTACGAATTCGGCTCGCCTAAGTTGCCTATGTTTCCCGAAGCGCTCTTGCTGCACTACATGGACGATCTGGACTCCAAGATGGAGGCGATGCGTGCCAACTTTGAGCGCGAGGCCGACCTGGAAAGTCCTTGGACCAGCTACAACCCGTCCCTCGGACGCCCACTGCTCGACAGCACAAAGTTTCTTAAGCCCAAGCCCACCCCTGCTCCCGAAGATTCTTCTTCCGACGCTGAGGCTGATGCCGAGGCGGCGAGCACAAGCGAAATTCCGGGCAGGTAAAACTCCAGACAGTCGTATAGGGAAGCAGCTGGCCGATTAGGAGCGTAAAGCCGCAGTCATCCTTTTCCAGGTCTCATCCAGGGTCTCCGGCAAAATCCGCGTCTCGCACACAACTGACACAAAGTTCGCATCGGCAACCCAGCGCGGCAGCACGTGCATGTGAATGTGTCCGGCGATACCGGCGCCCGCAGACTTGCCGATGTTCATGCCAAGATTGATTCCGTCCGGGCGGTAGAGTTCCCGTAGTACCGACTCCATGCGCTGCGAGAGTTCCATCATCTCGTGAGCAGCGTCAAGCCGGAGCTTGCGAAGTTCGTCGAGGTGTGCGTAAGGGACAATCATCACGTGTCCCGGAGTGTACGGATACATATTCAGAATAACGAAGCAATGCTGGCCGCGGTGCACGATGAGTACCTTCTTATCGTCGCCCGCTGTAACGGCGTCGCAGAACACACAGCCCGTCGTCTTCTCGGCCGTGGAGACGTAGGAGTAACGCCACGGGGTCCAGAGGTAGTCCATTACAAGGCAGGGTAGCAGATCGCGGGCAGACTTGGGGAAAAGCAACGCGCACGTCCGACCTTGCTATTGAACCTCTGCCTTCATGACCTTCCACCAGCGCTGATGGCCCTTGCATTACGATTCGAACTGCCGATCGCAGCCGGCGTGAAACGTATTCTCGGCGATGGCGAGGCCCAAGGCAGTCCCCAGAAACAAGTCGGACGACCAGTGGTCCCGCGCCATGAAGCGACTGAAGGTCACGGTGAAAGCCGCACCGTAGCCCAGCACTCTCGCCCAGGGTTTGGGATATTCGTCTGCAAGCACCGAGGCCATGGCCCAGCTGAACATGGCATGTCCGCCAAGGAACGAAGTATTCACGGCGTGGTGCTTAAGAAAGTCGCCGTGACCAGTGCCTTCTTCAGGGCGCTGCCGGCCCGCGATGAGTTGCATTCGGGGTATAGATCAGGAATGTGTTGACTAGGGTTTCAAGTTCGAGTTCTCCGGTTTCTCTGGCGTGGCGATGTTCGGTCTTGAATCCGTGAATGTACACTCCGGCCCGCGAGGTGGCCAATCCCGCTATTGCGATATCGGAAGTGGCCTGATATAGCGTGAAGTGGCTGTTTGGCGCATTATTTTCAATGTGGCGGTCGGCGGCTAGAAGTGGGCCAGTGCCCACCAGAACCAAGGCATCCCATTTGAGGTTATGTCGTTCGAACGGGCCAGGTAAAGCCGTTTCTGATCGGCTGCAATCCGGTCAATGCTTGGTTTCACGAGGCCCTGCCGCTGTTCAGATGATGAGGATGAAGAAGTATCGAGCGCAACATCGGGTGCGACACTGTCCTCATCTGAATCCGACGTTTCCAATCGAAAAGCGGTTACACGAAAGTTGGGTGCCAGCGTAGTTCCCCGCACTTGAGGTGTGATGATCAATACGGGACTTGCAGATAGTTCCTGACCGGCGGCTGCCACAGAAATCAAAGTTACCGCCAAACCTGCCAAGGTGGATTGAAGGGTTAATTTGTTCAATGTCTTGAGCCTCGAGCCCATACAATTTCGACAAAAACGCCACGTTAAGATACAGATTGAGGAGAAGAGCAGGCCAGAGTTTTACAAATTTTGACGATCCATGCCGGTTCGTGATCGTCGGCGATGAACACATTCAGTAAGAAGCTTAGATCCCCATAATTGCGTTTGACACTGTTTGCAAGGCGTTGCTATAGTCGAAGAGTTCCCTTTGGACGCGGGTTTCTGTACAACGTCCGGCAGCTGGGATTGTCCAAGCTCACTCGCCAGGGTGAGCCCACCACAACCAAACGACTCACTCCAGCAGTCCGCCAGGCAGGCCCCGCATCCCCCGCACTGAGTGCGAGGCTCATCAGAGAGGCATGACTTTGTTCGACGACACCACCACCCACAACTCCGATTCCACCAGCGCCGTTGCAACCGAAACAGAGCCCACGGCAAACGAATCCACCTTGGCTGAGCAGACGCAGGCTCCGGTCGCGACGGACGACAAACACGCTAGCGAGGACTTCGCTTCCGCGCTTGAGAACTTCACCACCGAAACCGAAGAGGCCGTGGGAGAGGACCGCGTCATCAAAGGCACGGTGCTAAAGCTCACTTCGACGCACGTGGTGGTCGATATCGGCACCAAGTCGGAAGGCATGTTGCCGCTCTCCGAGGTGCTGGATCACGAGGGCAAGCCCAAAGTGAAGCCGGGCGACGAAATCGAGGTGATGCGGGAGAAGGGACAAACCGAAGAGGGTTACGTCAACCTCTCGCATCAAAAGGCCGCACGACTCCACGCGTGGGACGAAGTTGAAAAAGCGCATCACGACAAGAGGCCAGTTAAGGCTACCGTCATTGAGCGCACCAAAGGCGGGCTGACGGTCGATATCCTGGGCGCGCGGGCCTTCCTGCCCGGTTCACAAGTAGATCTGCGGCCTATCCGGAATTTGGACGGAATGAAGGGCCAGACCCTCGAAGTCACCGTCATCAAGGTCAACAAAAAGCGCGGCAACATTGTGGTTTCGCGCAAGGAATTGCTCGAAGGCGAGCAGAACGAGAAGCGCAACAAGACGCTCGAACATTTGGAAGAAGGTTCCATCCTTACCGGAGTGGTGAAGAACTTGACCGAGTACGGCGCCTTCGTCGATTTAGGCGGCCTCGATGGACTGCTACACATCACCGATATGTCCTGGGGCCGGCTAACGCACCCGCGCGACCTTGTTAACGTTGGCGATCAGATTCAGGTCAAAGTGTTGAAGTACGACAAAGAGAAGCAGCGCGTGTCTTTGGGCTTCAAGCAGTTGACACCGGATCCGTGGCTTGATGCCGAACACCGCTATCCTGTAGGTGCGCACGTCTCTGGGAGAGTGATCAGCGTGACCGATTACGGCGCGTTCGTTGAACTCGAGCAGGGCATCGAAGGCTTGGTCCACATCAGCGAAATGACCTGGTCGAAGCGCATGAAGCACCCCTCCAAGCTCGTCAATGTCGGCGATCAGGTGGAATGCGTAGTGCTGAATGTGAATCCTGGCGAACGCCGTATTTCTTTAGGCATGCGGCAGTTGGCCGAGAATCCCTGGGATGCGCTGCACGATAAATATCCCGTAGGCATGACGGTGGAGGGCCGAGTGCGCAACCTTACCGATTTCGGCGCCTTTATCGAAATCGAAGACGGCATCGACGGTCTGGTACACGTCAGCAACCTCAGCTGGACCAAGCGCGTGAAGCATCCTTCGGAAGTATTGAAGAAGGGCGATCGCGTCAAGGCCATCGTACTGGCGATTGAGCCTGATAAGCGGCGCCTGTCGCTTGGCGTGAAGCAACTTCAGCCCGATGTTTGGGAGACTTTCTTCGAGAAGCATCACGTTGGCGATGTGATTCACGGCAAAGTTCTGCGCGTGGCTGCATTCGGCACGTTTGTCGAGATCGCGGAAGGAGTCGAGGGCCTGTGCCACAAATCAGAAGCGATCGACGGCAACGGCCAGCCCATGCAT
This sequence comes from uncultured Acidobacteriota bacterium, assembly GCA_963720155.1. Classification (GTDB taxonomy): domain Bacteria; phylum Acidobacteriota; class Terriglobia; order Terriglobales; family Acidobacteriaceae; genus Sulfotelmatobacter. Next base: position 211,450 of record CAVREP010000014.1, on the reverse strand, counting down.
CTCGAACCCGGCATGGAGCATGACTTCAAGATCATCAAGATGAGTCCGGAAGAGAAGAAAGTCGGACTCAGCATCCGCGCGGTCGGCGAAGAAGCTTCGCGTTCCGAAGTCGAGGCTTACAAACAGCCGGTCTCCAGCACCAGTTCCACCATCGGCGAGCTGATCTCCTGGAAGCGCGCCAGCAACGAAAACAACTAGTCCACCCTGTCATCCTGAGCGAAGTAGCAGCTTCGCGAATGCGAAGCTGCTGCGGAGTCGAAGACCCCGTGCCAGCCTGCACTACCTGAGACATCGCAGGGAATTATCGCCGCGGTTGTCGGCTGCCGACAGGAACTTCGTTTGTCCCGTCTGTCCGCCCTGTTCTAGAATCATTAGTTTGCCTTTGATCATCTGTTGTTACTGAGGACGACAACTTTGCCCGAAACCATTTATGACATCGCCATCATCGGCAGCGGTCCGGCCGGTTACACGGCTGCCATCCGTGCAGGCCAGTACGGATTGAAAACCGCCCTCATCGAGAAAGACGGGTTCCTCGGCGGCACCTGCCTGCACGTGGGCTGCATTCCTACCAAAGCTCTGCTCTTCAATGCCGAACTTTGGGACCACCTGAAAGACGCCAGGGAATTCGGTATCGAGGGTGTGGACGCTCGCAAGCTGAACTGGGCCGCCATTCAGGATCGCAAGTCGAAGATCGTGGCCAAGCACGCCAAGGGTCTCGAATTCCTGATGAAGAAGAATAAAGTCGAGACTATCAAGGGCTACGGAAAGCTGACTGGTTCCGCACAAAATGGATTGTTCACCCTCGAAGTTGTGAATGACAACAAGGCCACCCATCTCAAGGCCAAGAATGTGATTCTCGCCACTGGCTCCGAAGCGCGCCTGCTTCCGGGTCTTGAAGCCAATGACCGCGTTCTCACCAACATCGAGATTCTCAGTCTGAAGGAAATTCCGAAGTCGCTCGTTATTGTGGGCGCGGGCGCGGTTGGAGTTGAGTTTGCCTCGATCTATCGCTCGTTTGATTGCGAAGTGACCATCGTTGAAATGCTGCCGCGCCTGGTTCCCGTCGAAGATGAAGAAGTGTCTAAGGAACTGGCACGTGTCTTCCGCAAACGTGGCATCAACTTCCATACCAGCGCGAAGGTCGACAAAGTTGAGAAGACGAAAGCTGGAATTGCCGTCACCATCACAGTTGACGGCAAACAACAGAAGATCGACGCCGAAAAAATCCTGATCGCCGTAGGCCGCAAGCCGCGTACCGAAAACATCGGCCTGGAGCGCACCAAGATCAAGCCTGACCGGGAATTCATCAAGATCGATTCCTGGATGCAAACGTCAGAGCCGGGAGTCTATGCCGTCGGCGACATCGTGCTGGGCACGCCGCAACTCGCCCATGTCGGCGCAATGGAGGCTCTAGTCGCCGTAGCCAAGATCGCTGGCAAACCGGCCAAACCTATCAATCCCGAGCATATTCCCGGCGCGACGTATTGCCATCCCGAAATCGGCAGCGTCGGGCTCACCGAAACCAAAGCACGCGAAGCCGGATACAACGTGAAGATCGGCAAGTTTCCCTTCACGGCGAACTCGCGGGCCTCGATCGTCGGCCAACACGAAGGCTTTATCAAGATCGTCTCCGACGCCGACTACGGCGAAATCCTAGGCGTGCATATCATTGGTCCCCAAGCAACAGAGTTGATCGCCGAAGCTGTCGCCGCCATGGAGCTCGAAGCAACGGTAGAAGATTTGATGTGGACCATCCATGCCCACCCGACCCTTGCCGAAGCCATGCTGGATGCATCGAACAGCGTGTACGGGATCGCAATAAATGCATAACTCACCAGAGAGGCACAGAGAAACCCAGAAAATGTGGCGCTCTATGACTCTGTGTCTCCGTGATGAAATGGGCTTGACCCTGAATCCATGAAAGCGGCGAGTAGACTTTGATCTCCGTCGTCCAACTCGGCACCGTTGACTACGCCACCGGCCTCCGCCTGCAGCAGCAGTTAGTCGCATTGCGCAAAGAAGATAAGATCAGCGACGTACTCCTCCTGCTCGAACACTCGCCCGTCATCACGCTAGGCCGTAACGCGAAAGCCACAAACGTAATTGCGTCGCCCGAACTGCTCGCACAGCGTGGAGTCGAACTTTTCGAGTGCGATCGCGGCGGCGACGTCACTTTCCACGGGCCCGGCCAGCTCGTCGGCTACCCCATCTTCGACCTGCGCGGTTTTGCCACGCCTGAAGGCAAGCGCAAAACGCTCGGAGCCGTCGAATACGTCCGTCGCCTGGAAGAAGTCCTGATCCGCACCTGCGCCGATTTCGCGATCCCGACAAAGCGTGTGCCAGGTCTAACGGGTGTGTGGACAGATATGGGGGCTAACGATGCTCATGTAGGGACAGCCGCCTCGGCTGTCCAGCGAAGCGAAGCGACCCCCCCGGAGAAGCTCCCGGAAGCAAAGCTCGCTGCTATCGGCGTCCATATCTCCCGCTTCGTCACTTCCCACGGCTTCGCCCTCAACGTAAACACTGACCTCAGCTACTTCAACTTGATCGTTCCCTGTGGCATCACGTCGAAGCCGGTCACGTCGATGCAGAAGAAACTCAGCAAAGAACTCGACCTCAACGAAGTCGCCAAATCCATCTCTCGCGATTTCGGCACGGTCTTTTTTAGCCAAATCCTCTGGGTCGAAACTCTCGACGCGCTTCTTGGCCGCTCCGTCGGCGTGCCGCTGCAGCGCCCCGTCGAACTTCGCCGGATCCACAATGAAGGTGAGACAACCTGGGCATAGCGAACTTCGCACTACGAGGCTTCATCAACGCAGTTCTCGAACCGCACCGGTTTTGTCACGACCTGTACAAGTACTCGATGAAACGAACCACACTTTGCTCCCCCAAAGTTTCTCCCCATCGGCGCAAAGGAGGCTCCGGTAGCAGCCAGGGCACGAATACTCGTGGTTTTTCTTGAACCAGGCGATAGGACCCAGACTTACACACTTGGATGCAATCCGATGGCCTGCACTACATCTCGGGCAGTTCGGCTTACAGCCCTCTGTACATTGCGTACGGCCCTTGCCATTGCTCAAATCGCTCTAGGGATGTCATCGTAGTCTCGGTGCGCCGGTTAAACCGGCAAGGTGTAGTGAATGAAAGTTTCATGCGTTGAAGGAGGCGCGCGGGGGGTAATCTGCGGGCGTTTTGCGGATGACTTGGTCGCGGGATTCGAGCACCGACACGAAGCAGAGCGGTTTCTGGCGGAACTGCGCGAGCGATTCGCGCGGTTTGGTCTCCAACTCCAGGAAGTTGCACGTTTCCGGTTTGCCGTCGGTATAACTCACTGTTTGGAGGATTCAAGCCAGCAGTCAGCCCCTCGGCACTGAAGACCATGCGCGAGACGATTTGGGACTTGAACTTACGAGGTCAAACACCGCTGTCCTTGCAGGCCATTGCCCAGCAGCTCAATCCTCTCCTTCGTGGGTGGATTGCGTACTATGGCCGCTATGCCCCCTCGGCGCTGTATCCCTTGCTGCGATACGTCAATCAGACGCTCGTGGCGTGGGCGATGCGTAAATTCAAGCGCTTCAAACGCCACAAAGTCCAAGCGAGTCAGTTTCTTCAACGGCTTGTGACGGAGTGCGCGAATCTCTTTGTACACTGGCAAATCGGGATGACTGGCGTGTTTGCTTGATGGGAGCCGAATGAGGCGAGAGCTTCACGTTCGGTTCTGCGAGAGCCGGTGGTGAAATTCCGCCGGCCTACTCAACCGCATAGCTGCGGCAAGACTCGGAAAGGGCACTTCACGGACTGCGACAGACGATGCGCCAGAGGTGGCAAGCTAAGCTGCGGGCTTTGAAAGAAGAACTGCGGCGACGCCTGCACAACGCCCATTCGGGAACAAGGAGCGTACTTGCGCTCGGTCCTGCTGGGTCACTTCCGCTATTACGGGGTGCCCAGGAACGGCCCGGCGCGGTGCGCTTTTCGCAAGGCGGTGGGTTACCTGTGGCGGACCGTACGGCGACGTCGCCGCCAGGGGAACCACCTGCCGTGGTGCCGCCTGAGGCGATACCTTGCGCCCTGGTTTCGCCGGCTCGTCTGTGTCATCCTTATCCTCTCGTCCGCTTGGGCATCTTCACCCAAGGTGGGAGCCGGATGCGGTAACTCCGCTCGTCCGGATCTGTGGAGGGGGTCATGAGCGATCATGGTCCCTACTCCGACTTCTTCAATCTATTGAAACCCCTCGAATCTGCCATGTTGCTCATTTTTTTGTGCGTTTCAAAGCGAGCGAGTTGCTGTTCCACGCCCTAGCCCAATACCCCACTCTCGCGATACCATCGAATCATTGTTCGCGGACGATTCACCATGGCAACTAAAAAGAAGTACACCAAGCACAGCTCCAACGGTCACGGCTCGTCGCAGCCACGAGCCAAGACCGCCGACATGGGCCTCCGCACTTACTCCATCCCCGACACGCGCCTCGAACACCCCGATCTCTCGGTCCGCCAGTCAGTCGAAAAAGACAAAGACGGCACTGAGCACGTCCGCTACGAAGTCACCGGCAACGTGAATGCTCCGGTCCCGCCGGTCCGCGACTCGAAATATCTGAGCAAGCAGCAGTGCATCGAGATGTATCGCTACATGCTGCTTAACCGCAAGATGGAGGTCGCACTCGAAAATCTCTACAAGCAGGGCAAGGTCGTCGGCGGAGTATATTTTGGACTCGGCCAGGAAGCCTGCTCCTGCGCCTCCGCCTACGCGCTCGATAAGGACGACTGGTTTGCGCCCATGATCCGCAACCAGGGATCGTTGCTGGTCCGCGGCTTCCGCGCCAGCGACACCATGATGCAGTACATGGCCAAAGCTGATTCGCCCACCCGCGGCCGCGACGGCACCTCGCACTTCGGCGACATCGAAAAGCGCAACATGGTCTCACCCATCTCCATGCTCGGTGATCTCATCCCCGTGCTCTCGGGCGTAGCGCTCGGCGGGCGCCTGCAGGGCCACAACCTCGCCGTCATGACTTATATCGGCGACGGAGGCCAATCCACCGGCGTTACCTACGAAGGCATCAACTTCGCCGCCGTCCAGAACCTCGGCCTCGTGCTCTTTGTGGAAAGCAATCTGTGGGCGTACTCCACGCCCTCAGAATTGCAGTATCGCTGCAAAGACCTCGCCGAGCGAGCCATCGGATACGGCATTCCTAGTGTCATCGTCGACGGCACCGACGCCTGCCAGGTCTACGACGCCGCCCGCGACGCCGTCGAGCGCGCCCACCGCGGTGAAGGCCCCACCCTGATCGAAGCCAAAATGATGCGCATGAAAGGCCACGCCATCCATGACGCTGCCACGTACGTGCCCAAGCCGATGTTCGACTTCTGGAAGAAGCGCGATCCAATTGCGCGGTTCGAGAATTATCTGGTGAAAGAAAAGAAGTGGCTGACGGCGAAAGAGAATGCCGAACTGATTTCAGATGTAGAGCGGGTAATCGAAGCGGAACGCGAGATCGCGGTGAACTCTCCGATGCCAACGCCAGAATCAGCCGAAGGCGGCGTATTCTGCGAAGATGGCTGCCACGATATCAAACCAAAGTACGGAATGCCAAAGGTGAAGAAGGGAACTGGCAGCCTCAAGCGGACAGAAGCGGCCGCGCATTTTAAGTAAAAGATCCGTGTTCATCCGTGAAAATCTGTCGCAATACTTTGAAGTAAAACTCTAAAACCCTATGCAACTCAGCTACCTCGAAGCCATTCGCCAGGGAATCTGGGAAGAAATGGACCGCGACCCCTCCGTCTTCTGCCTCGGCGAAGACATCGGAATCTACGGCGGCGCGTTTAAAGTCACAGACGGTTTCATCGACCGCTTCGGCCCCGAGCGCGTCATCGACACGCCCATCGCCGAGTCCGCCATCGTAGGCGCGGCCTTCGGAGCGTCGCTTACGGGCATGCGCCCCGTCGCTGAGTTTCAGTTCATGGATTTCATCGGCTGCGCCTTCAACCAGATCTCCAACATGGTCGCGAAAACGCACTACCTCTGGGGCGCGCCCGCCCCGCTCGTGTTGCGCGGACCCAGCGGCGGCTACGTCCACGGCGGCCCGTTCCACTCGCAAAATCCTGAGATGTGGTTCGTCCACAACCCAGGCCTCAAAGTCATCTGCCCCGCCACACCGTATGACGCCAAAGGCCTCATCAAGGCCGCCATCCGCGATAACAATCCCTGCATCTTCTTCGAGCACAAATATCTCTACCGGCGCATCAAAGGCGAAGTCCCCGCGGACGATTATGTCGTTCCAATCGGCAAGGCGAACATCGTCCGCGAAGGCCGAGACCTGAGCATCGTCACTTATGCCGCGATGGTGCACACCGCCCTGGAAGCTGCCGAGATTCTGAACAAAGAAGGAATCGATCTCGAAATCCTAGACCTGCGCACCGTCTCGCCGCTCGATCGCGAGGCCATCGCCCAAACCGTGAGGAAGACCAACAAAGTGATCATCCTGCACGAGCACTCGCGCACCGGAGGCCTCGCCGGCGAAGTCGCCGCCATCATCAACGAAGAAGCGTTCGACGATCTCGACGGCCCCATCGTCCGCATCGCTGGCCTCGACTCGGCTATCCCTTTCTCTCCGCCGCAGGAAGAGCACTACCTGCCCAAGGTGGAAGATGTAGTCCGCGAAGCTCGGCGCTTGAAAGCTTATTAGGATGAACGAGCGCAGCCAAGACCGGCCGACTTGGCGAAATTTCCGGGTCGGACTCGCGGTAGCGTTGATGGCAATCTCCGCCGTCAGCTTCCTTAGTTAGGTACGCATAGTGGGCGGCGTGCTATAGCGGGTGGTACGGACTCCCAAGCTACGCACAACAACGAAGAACAGCTGCTGCCCGTGCGTCTCTCTATTTCTGGAGCATGGTCGCACTGCAGACTGCGACGTTCGCTGTCGTCTGGAGTCTGGTCAGATTGCGATATACCGACCTGTCGCAATTTCTCAGCTACGCAGCGCGCCTGGGGGCATCGGTGGCGATAACGATTGCTGGAACGGTGCTTCTTGCCTGGCTTCTAAGCTGGGTCCGTTTGTTTCACATTCGATGACACGACTCCGAGAGCAAGGACTCTCGAAACGGGGCGAACTAGCGTCCCACCCCACTCATCTGCCACAATATGTCCTCAATCTTTGAGATCACAATCTGTGACCTCAACGGAGGAGATCCATGGGCAAGTTCGTTCTCGGAGTCATCATCACTCTAATCGTTCTCATCCTCGGCGGCCTCGGCCTGGCCATGCTCGGTTTTATCCCTACCAATGCCAATGCGACCCCGCCCCGCTTGGAGCGTCGCATCGCGAATACCGCCATCGACGCCTCCATGGAGCGCCACGCTCCCCACATCACCAATCCCGTGCCTCCCACCGACCAGAACTTCGAAGATGGCATGAAGCTCTACACCATGAACTGTGCTCTTTGCCACGGCGGTCTTGACCGCAAGCCTCCCTCGCTCGCTCAATCTTTCTATCCTCCCGCTCCCAATCTCGTTTCCGATCCCCCCGATGATCCCGAGTGGCACGTTTTCTATACCATTCGCACAGGCGTCCGCTACACCGGCATGCCCTCCTGGGAAAAAACTCTCAGCGAGCAAGATACGTGGAAGATTACCGCCCTCCTCTCCCACATGGAGAAACTTCCACCTGCCGTGCAGGAGTATTGGAAGACCAGCTTTGGAGTTCCCGCCCCAACCGGTGAAGAGAGAGAAGGGATGAAAGAACACGGCCACGATAACAATTAAGTCCGCGTCAGCGCAATGCAACGAGGGGTGCGAGCACGAGGTCGAAGATCAAGCGCCTAATAGGCCGCATCTGACGTGTGGCACCTTTCAATGGCTTCGTACTTTTCTGCTGTTGAGGCCTCCTCGCTCCTGGCGGACGACACAAACCGGGTTGACCTACGTTCCCTCTGCCTTCTACTACCGCTATAATATGCGTTTGCATCCGGCGCTCTGTCGCGAACAGTGGCCGCATGGAAGGAAATCATGCCGACTGACATCATCATGCCCCAGATGGGCGAATCCATCGTCGAGGGTACCATTACCAAGTGGCTGAAGAAGCCGGGCGACAAAGTCCAGCGCGACGAGCCTCTGTTCGAAATCTCTACCGACAAAGTCGACGCTGAAATTCCCGCGCCCGCCTCCGGCGTTCTGCAGGAAATCAAAGTTACAGAAGGCACAACCGTGGGCGTGAACACCGTCGTAGGTACCATCTCCGCGGATGGTGAAGCCGCGGCTGCTCCCGCAAAAGCTGCCCCGGCACCTGCTGCGACAGCAGCGAAAGACGAGAAAAAGGAAGAGAAGAAGTCCACCGCTGCCCCACCCCCAGCACCCGCTGCCACTGCTCCGGCTCCGCATGAGCCCGCCGAAGAAGAGGAAGCCCGATCCTCCCCGCTGGTGCGCAAGATCGCCCGCGAGCATGGTGTAAACCTCTCGCAGATTTCCGGCACGGGGCTCGGCGGCCGCATCACTAAGCAGGACATCATGGCCTTCATCGAGCGCCCCTCGGCCGCACCGAGCTCTCCGGAATCCACTCCGCAACCATCAGCCGCGCCTGCTCCTTCGCGACCTGCCGCCCCACCAGCTCCTGCGGCTTATCCCGGCGATCTTGTTCCCATGACCAACATGCGCAAAATCATCGCTCAGCGCATGATTGAATCTCGCCGCACCAGCGCCCATGTCCACTGCATGTACGAAGTGGATTTCACCCGCATAGTGACTCTTCGCGCCAAGCACAAGAACGCTTTCGAACAGCGCCATGGTGTGCGCCTTACCTTCATGCCGTTCTTCGTGCGAGCCGCCATCATCGCGGTGCAGCAGTGGCCCATCATCAACGCTTCGCTGGAAGGCGAGAGCATCCGCTACCACCGCAACATCAATGTCGGAATCGCCGTCGCTCTCGATTGGGGACTCATCGTTCCCGTCCTCAAGAACGCCGGAGACCTCAACTTCCTCGGCTTGCAACGCGGTATCACCGACCTCGGCGAGCGCGCCCGCAGCAAGAAGCTAAAGCCCGAAGATGTCGAAGGTTCTTCCTTCACTGTCACCAACCCCGGCCAGTTCGGTGCTGTCTTCGGCCTGCCCATTATCAACCAGCCGAATTCGGCCATCATGGGCGTTGGCGGAATCACGAAGCAGCCCCTAGTCGTCACCGACAAGGAAGGCAACGACTCCATCGCCGTTCGCTCGGTCGTCCACCTCACGCTCGGCTATGACCACCGCCTCATTGACGGTGCTGTCGCGGACCAGTTCATGGCCCTGGTAAAGAAGACATTAGAGAATTGGAGCGAGGAAGTCGGCTAGGTTGATCACGCGGTAGGCTGGGTACTCGGGGCGGTTGGCTGCTTGCACCACGTTGAAGCGTTTAGGCATTCGACAGTTCCGTCTATAATTTTAGAAATGCCATTCCTGAATTGCTCGGGATTAATTCACTGCCTGGAATCTCAACTCCGTCCCTGCAAGAAATCTTCTACGCTTTGCACATAAACTTCAGCAAAATCCGCCGCTGGCCGTCGCCTCTCGATCAGGTCCATGGCACTTTCTAGCGTCCATCCCATAACTCCCAATAACGCCAATGTCATCATCGGCGCGCGGTGTACGCCAGCCGCGCAATGGACAAACAGTTTCGCTTCATTCTCTTTTAGCGCCGCCAGCCCAAACTCTACGCCGCGGACAAATACCTCGGCAGCCTTCGGCTCAAAGTCATCGTCTATCGGGTTCCAGCAAACCAAAATCCCGTGAGGCCGTGCCAGCGGCGTGTCGTCGAACTCGATCTGCATATCGATGATATGCGTTATGCCAGCGCGCGCCAGCGCCGCCATGTTCTCCGGATTCCAGATTCCACCTCCGACCGCGATCCGGTCGGTCACCCATGTGATGTCCATCCTTACCTTGCGTCGTGCGGCGCGACCATTCTTGCCCGCGCCAATGTTGTCCCCGATCTCAATAGCAAAAGTGCCATCCGCTGGAACTGCCTTAACCACTTTGCTCAACCGTTCTGCGCTCGGCGAAACCGACAGCGCAGTCGGGCGGCCTGTCTTTCCGCTACCGTACCCACGCTTCATTCTACGGTATCCTTCCTATTCCGCTCCCGCTCCTCGCTCGTTATCAAGCTAAATTGTTACCTTCATTTACATCGTCCGCCGCACTCTCGGCCGACGTCGTCGCCAGCCCTTTTACCTCGCTCGGTGCTATCGCAACCGCATCGTCCTCGCACGTCCCAGGTTCCGTCGGGCGTCCCATCTGCCTCAACACGGTATGCGCCAAAGACTCTTCTTGTCCGGGCGCCGCACTTTGGTCCGTCGCTGGATACACACCCACCACCTCAAACAAATATTCTCAGCCGATTTCGGACAACGTGAAGAAGCAGTCAGTGGTGTAAAGGGCGAGCTGGCAGTCAAGCTTTTTGGCACCGATTTGAAGGTGCTGGAACAAAAAGCCATCGAGATGCAGGATGTCATGAGCAAGATTCCCGGGGTCGCAGACTTGGGAACGTTTCAGGTACGCGGTCAGCCTAATGTGAACCTGGTGGTGAATCGCGCCACCGCCGATCGTTTCGGGATCAATGTCAGTGATGTCCAGGACGCGGTAGAAACTGCAGTCGGCGGCAAGGCGGTCAGCCAGGTTCTCATCCGCGAGCAACGCTATGACCTTACCGTCCGCTATCAACCGCAATTCCGCAAGACGGTCGAAGATATTGAGAACATCCGCATTCTCGCCCCTCCTCCACCATCTACCGGGAAGGAAATTCCCGCTATATTGCCATCAAGTACAGCGTGCGCGGCCGCGATCTGGGCAGCACGGTGCGCCAGGCGATCGAAGAAGTTCACCAGAAGGTGTCCTTCCCTGAAGGCTATCACCTGGATTGGACCGGCGAGTACGAGAGCCAGCAGCGCGCCAATCGTCGGCTGGCGATCATCGTTCCCCTCACGATCCTGCTGATGTCTTTCATTCTGTACTCGGCTTTTGATTCATGGAAGTGGGTCGGACTCATTCTGGTGGTGGTGGCCCTCTCCCCGCTGGGCGGCTTGTTCAGCCTGTTGCTGACGCACACGCACTTCTCGGTCTCTTCGGGCTTGGGGTTTCTGGCACTGATCGGTGTGTCGGTCGAGATCGGCGTGATTATGGTGGAGTACATCAATCAACTTCGTACACGCGGGATGAGCCCGCGCGAAGCCGCCAAGGAAGGCGCATCCCTCCGTCTACGGCCTATCATGATGACCATGCTGGTGGCCACGCTCGGGCTTCTGCCGGCAGCCATGTCGCACGACATCGGATCGGACTCGCAACGCCCGTTTGCCATCGTGATTGTTGGTGGACTCATCGTGGAGCTGTTTATCAGTGTGGTGTTGTGGCCCGCCTTGTATGTCTTCTGGGCGCGGCCAGGCGACAAGTTACCGCCACCCGAACTTGGCTTTATGGAAGAAGGGGAACACGTGGATTAGTGGAAACCGTTATGCGAGCCAGACGTGCCACGTCGCGGCCGAGTTTTTTGGCGGTGGCGCGACACACCTCGCCCATGCCACCCGCGCCTAACGGTGACTGGATTTCATACGGACCGAGTCTTGTCCCGGGAGCGAAGCCCATGAGTGGCAGTGATTATAACCTTGGGGCCGTTTGCACAGCACCTTTAGCCTTCAGGTGGACGATGATGCGTTGCCCGGACAGGTGAAATCTCCGGGGCGCCCCAGAAGCGGCTTCTGAAAAGTTGGTGACAGAACAAATGCGGGATTCTGGGCGGATGACGGGCTGCCCTTACCTAACCCGGTAAGGTAAGGTTTGCCGCCCATCCGGAAGCCATCACCTAGCGGACCGAACGCGATACGCGGCTATGGCCATTTCTACGTGTAGCTGTTCTCATTTCTTTATCTTGCTTTAGTCAACAATCCTGTCGATTGTGCGATTGAAGGCACCTCTGAGAAGGATCACAAGTGTGGCCCGAATCGTGAATGCGCTGAGTTAGAATACATCCATTGAGCCTGGAGTCGCAGTCTGACCTAGGAGGATGATACGGAACGACGGAGCTTGGCGAAGGGCTCGTCAGGTTCGAGCCTCGGTTCGAGCTCGGTTGGGCCTCAGTCAGTGCGCTTTGATCTCAACCCTTATGCGCTCCAGGTACTTTCGGATATTCGCCCCGGCCGCGATGTTTTTCGTGCTGCTAGTGGGGGCAGGCAGTGGGCAAAATACGAAGCTGATCAGTCTTGATCAGGCCATTGATCTGGCGCTGGCGCACAACCACTCCATAAAAGCCACGCGAACTCTGATTCTTCAGAATCAGGCCCAGGAGATTACCGCGAACCTGCGTCCTAATCCGACTCTTGGGGCGGATAGCCAGTTCGTCCCATTTTTCAGTCCGCAAGATTTTTCCGGGGAAAATCTGAACGAGACTCAGCAGTTCGATATCGGGATCGGGTACCTCTTCGAACGTGGGCACAAGCGGCAGCGGCGCCTGCAAGCCGCTCGCGATCAGACGGCCGTCACACGCGCCCAGGTCGGCGACGCGGAACGAACCCTGGCGTTCAACGTGGGGCAGCAGTTCGTCAGTGTTTTGCTGGCGGAATCCACTCTTCAGTTCGCGCTTCAAGACCTAAAGGGCTTCCAGCAGACGGTCGATATTAGCGAGGCACAACTCAAGGCGGGCTACATTGGGGAAGGCGATTATCTTAAGATCAAGCTGCAGCTTCTGCAGTTTCAGACCGACGTATCCTCTGCCCGCCTGGCGAAGGTGCAGGCGCTGGTGAGCCTGCGTGAGTTCCTGGGTTACAACGCAGTGCCGGCCGATTATGACGTGACAGGCGATCTGGCGTATCAGCCGCTCAAAGCGAACCTGGAAGACTTGCAGACGAAGGCGCTGCGCGAACGCCCCGACTTCCGTGCCGCGGAATCAGGGACAACCGCGGCACAAAGCCAAATTCTCCTGGCCAAAGCGAACGCCAAGGTGGACGTAAATGGCACGTACGACTTTACGCATGTTTCCGGTGAGAACACTGCTTCGCTCTTTGTGAATTTTGAGTTGCCGATCTTCAACCGCAATCAAGGAGAAATCGCGCGTACCGGTTATGCGCTCACGCAGGCACAGGAGCAGCAGCAAGCGGCCAGCGATACGGTTCTCTCCGATGTTGCCAATGCCTATGAGGCTGTGAGGAGCAATGACGAAGTGGTGCAACTCTATACTTCAGGGTATCTCAAGCAGGCGCAGGATTCGCGTGACATCAGCGAATATGCGTATAAACGCGGTGCCGCCAGCCTGTTGGATTTTCTCGACGCCGAGCGCAGTTACCGCTCGGTTCAGTTGGCTTATCGCCAGGCGCTGGCCTCTTATATGACCGCTCTGGAACAACTGAAGGAAGCGGTGGGAACGAGAAACCTGCCGTGAACATCGGCGAGAGTCGTTGGCAGCGATTGACTCCTGCACTGGCCGCCCTATCGGCGATTATGGTGGTGCTTGCCGGCTGCCGGGGGTCGGGATCAAATGCCGCCGCTAACTCTGGCGGCGCGAACAGCTCAAGCAACCCAGAGCTGTTTACCGTTCCGCGAGAGCAGATGTCGCACGTGCAGGTACTGACAGTGCAGCCTACGACACTGACTCGAGCCCTCCGGCTGACGGGAGCCGTGGCTTACAACAGTTTTCGCACCACACCGGTCATCACGCAGGTGAGCGGACCGGTCAGCAGAGTCGTGGTGGTTCCCGGACAGAAAGTAACTCAGGGCGAGCCCATGTTGTACGTGGCGAGTCCGGATTACTCGCAGCTCCGCACCAACTATTTGAAGGCCAAGGATGCCTATGCCTTGGCACAAAAGGCCAACGCCCGAGCCCAGGATTTGTACCTGCATCATGCGATTGCCGAACAGAATTTGGAGCAGGCGCAATCGGCCGAGGTGCAGGCAAGCGGCGACCTGGTAGCGGCTCAAGCTGCATTAAAAGTCATGGGAGTCACTGATCCTGACGCGCTCGTGAAAGCCCCGCCTTCTTTTGAAGTTCCGGTAAAGGCGCCAATTGGCGGCCTGGTGGTAGAGCAGGATGTTTCTGCGGGACAACTTATTCAACCCGGCACCACCCAATGTTTCATGATTTCCGACATTAGCACCGTCTGGGTGCTGGTCAATGTCTATCAGAAGGATTTGCCTTACGTGCGCGTAGGAGATCAGGTCACAATTCAGACGGATACTTATCCCGAAGTGTTCCATGGGCGCATTGCGTATGTGGCAGCTTCGCTGGATCCGAACACGCGCACGCTGCAGGCACGCATCGAGACCAACAATCCCGGCGAAAAACTGAAGAAAGATATGTACGTGGTTGCGACTGTAAACGCGGGCACGATCCAAAATGCCATTGCGCTCCCGGATGCGGCTGTCCTGCGCGATACCGAAAACCAGCCTTTTGTTTATGCCGCGGCATCTGCGAACCAGTTTGGCAGACGCTCGGTCACGCTCGGAGAAAGCCTGAACGGAAAGACGGAAATTATCACCGGGCTGAAACCGGGTGACCAAGTCGTCGGGAATGGGAGCTTGTTCCTGCAGTTTGCGAACTCATTGCAGCGCTAGCGGGATCGGGCAGGCTTTGAGAAGGAGTTTCAAACACTTTGGCAAGGATAGTGTCCACCACATCTGAATGATTCACCGAATCGTCCAAGCGGCACTCCGTCAAAGATTCCTGGTGCTGATGCTGACCGCTTTCATCACGGTCGGGGGAATCCTGTCTTTTCAACGGATGCCCGTGGACGCCTATCCCGATCTCTCGCCTCCGCAGGTCGAAATCATCACTCAGTGGCCGGACCATGCCGCCGAAGAAGTCGAACGGTTGGTCACCCTTCCCCTTGAACTTGAGATGAACGGCGTCCCGCACATGGTCGTAATGCGCTCCATCTCGCTGTATGGGCTGTCCGATCTCATCCTGACCTTCGAGGAGAACACCAACGATTACTTTGCGCGGCAAATCGTCTTTGAGCGGCTCGCTCAAGCCACGCTGCCGACAGGCGTAACTCCGAGCCTCGCGCCTCTGTTCAGTCCGAGTGGCCTGGTGTATCGCTACGTTCTGGAAAGTCCCGACCGCAGCCCTCAGGAGCTGAAAACGATTGAAGACTGGGTGATTGAGAGAGCTTATCGTTCAGTCCACGGCGTAGCCGACGACTCAGGCTTTGGCGGAACGGTGATGCAATATCAGGTATTGCTCGACCCGGCGCGCATCTATGGGTATCACCTGACCATCCCACAAGTCACGGCTGCTCTAGCGGCCAACAACTCGAATGCTGGTGGCGGCTTCTATTCTCAGGGAGGACAGTTCTACTACGTTCGCGGCATCGGCCTCGTGCGTAACACAGAGGACATCGGAAACATCGTCGTCGGCGCCAACAAAGGCGTACCGATCCGAGTACATGATGTTGGAGATGTGACGATCGGCCATGCGCCGCGTCTGGGGGAATTTGGCTTCCAGAAAAATGATGATGCCGTTGAGGGCGTCATTCTCATGCTGCGTGGGGAGCAGACG
The DNA here is from genome assembly GCA_963720155.1 of uncultured Acidobacteriota bacterium. Lineage (GTDB taxonomy): Bacteria > Acidobacteriota > Terriglobia > Terriglobales > Acidobacteriaceae > Sulfotelmatobacter. The sequence goes on along the minus strand of CAVREP010000014.1, from coordinate 195,946 downwards.
CAGAACGTTCTCAAGGGAGTTGAGGCAAAAACGGAGGAACTGAACCACCAGATCCTGCCGCCTGACGTTAAGATTCATCCTTATTACGACCGCAGTGAATTGGTAGACCTGACTACGGACACGGTGGAAGCGAACCTGCTTCGCGGTATGGTGCTGGTTCTGGTCGTGCTGATTTTCTTCCTGGTCAGCTTCCGCGCTGCGGTCATTGTTGCCCTCACCATTCCGCTCTCGCTTTTGTTTGCCTTCATCGTGCTCCACGCGCACGACGTTGCCGCGAATCTGCTTTCCATCGGCGCGATTGATTTTGGAATTGTCATCGACGGAACGGTGGTGATGGTAGAAAACATCTACCGCGAGTTGGCACTGCGGCAGGGACAGAAGTACAACCTGAACGAAGTTATTCTCGTAGCCGCAAAAGATGTGGATCGCCCGATCTTCTATTCGGTCGCCGTCATCCTCGCCGGGTATCTGCCGATTTACGCGCTGAGCGGGCCCTCGGGAAAACTGTTCCACCCCATGGCTGAGACGATGTCGTTTGCTCTCGTCGGCGCGCTCATCCTGACGCTCACGCTGATTCCTGTGCTCGCCTCCTACTGGTTCAAGAAAGGCGTGCGCGAGAAACCGAATCGCGCATTTGAGTGGATGAAACGGAAATACGCAGTTCAGCTGGATTGGGCGCTCAACCGGCCCAAGACCACCATCGTGATCGCGACCCTGATCTTCGGGGCGACCCTGCTGCTGGTGCCTTTCATCGGCGGCGAGTTCATGCCACACCTCGATGAAGGTGCGCTCTGGGTGCGGGCTACCATGCCCTACACCATTTCCTTCGAGGAGGCTAGCAAGATCGCTCCTCAGATACGCGACATTCTGATGTCTTATCCGCAGGTCACCGTGGTGGGTTCAGAATTGGGGCGGCCCGACGATGGCACTGATCCCACCGGCTTTTTTCAACTGCGAGTTCTACGTTGGTCTCAAGCCCTACAAGGACAAAGCATGGACCGGCGAGATCAGCGAGAAAAAACAGCTCATCGAATCGATCAACAAGAAACTCACGGCCTTCCCCGGGATCATTTTCAACTATACCCAGCCCGCAGAAGATGCCGTGGACGAGGCGCTGACCGGTCTCAAGAGTTCTTTGGCAGTCAAAGTATATGGCGATGACCTGAACGTACTGCAGGACAAAGCGATACAGATCAAGAACACACTCTCCAATGTGCCCGGGTTCACCGATCTCACGGTGGTGCGCGAACTTGGCCAGCCCAGCCTCCTGGTCGACGTCGATCGCGACAAGATCGCACGGTATGGGATCAACGTTGCGGATGTAGAAGCTGTGATTTCGGCCGCAGTCGGCGGGCAGGCGGTGACTCAGGTCATTCAAGGGGAGAAGCTGTTTGATCTTGTTGTCCGCATGCAACCTCAGTTCCGCAGCAGCGCGCATGAGATCGGAAATCTGTTGGTGGGTACACCAGACGGGCAGCAGATCCCACTCAGCCAACTCGCCAATATTAGCCAGGGAAACGGTGCGTCCTTTATTTATCGCGAAAACAACTCCCGTTACATCGGAGTGCAGTACAGCGTCGAGGGGCGTGATTTGGAGCGGGCGGTGCGAGACGGCCAAGCAGCAGTCAAGAAGGCGGTGACGCTGCCGCAGGGCTACCGGATGGCATGGGGCGGCGAATACAGCCAGTTTCTCGAAGCCAAATCGCAGATGTACTTTATTGGTCCACTTGCCGTAGTGCTGATTTTCATGATCTTGTTTGCGCTCTACGGAAATTTCAAATTCCCCGTCACTATTGCCCTGGGTGTAATCATGACCGAACCGGTGGGTGCGCTGGTTGCGCTGAAACTCACGCACACTCCCTTCAGCGTTTCCTCAGTCTTGGGCCTTCTGGCATTGCTCGGGGTTTCAGTGGAAACTGCCGTCATTCTCGTCTCCTACATCAACAAGCTGCGCCGGGAAGGAATGGAGATCCGCCCGGCCACCAGGGAAGCTTCGCTCTTGCGACTCCGTCCGATCATGATGACGGCTCTAGTTGCATGCCTTGGGTTGCTGCCAGCCGCCCTTTCCACCGGCATCGGATCGGATACTCAAAGACCCTTCGCCATTGTCATCGTGGCCGGTCTCATCTCCCGCCTCTTCATCGGATTCTTCGTCAATCCTGTGTTGTACGAGATGGTTGCCCGTGAGGGCGATGTGCTGCAGGTCTGACGAAAACCGCCGTAAGGCCGGAGGACTCATCGAATGTGTCGAGCTAGCCACTGACAGTCGCAGAAGCTGATGGCATCCAAATCGACGACTTGGGACCAAACATCAAAGGCGTGGACGCGTGCTGCTCGCCTTCGTAACTCTGTTCCGGAGGCTCAGAGGAGCTATGGGCAAATATTCCTATAAGGGCAGGAGAAAGGCCGTAGAGAGATTCACGAACTGGCACGGACTCGGGATTCTGCTTGTAATCAGTGTCATTCTGGGAGGGCTCCTATAGCTGTGGAGAATGCCCGCTTTTAAAGGCTACTCAGCAAACAAGAAGCATTGTTTAACCGACAAGAGGAACTAGCACACTCGCTGAGTGGGCGATTACTTCCCGGCAACGAACCCGTAACGCATCTTTGTGGTTGGCCCATCCCAGCAGGTGCTGTCGTACTCCTGTATGGATCCAACCGCAGCCTTGTCCGGGACTTTTCAACTACCGTTCATCCTGTGCTGGTTTCAATGAAATTCGGCCAAGTGATCGAGATCAATCGCTCCTGGGATGGCTCAATAACAGTATTTCTAGACATAAGAGATAGCGATCGAAAAATCATTGCCCGTCTAAATCAAGATGGGTTTGTGGTTAATCGTAGCAATTTCTTGGAAATGCGTCGGGACAAAAGTCATCTGAAGATTGTCGATGAATACGGCGACGATGTTCTTGACGTTGATTACATGATCCCTAAAACCATCCGCATGATGCTACGATCAAACTCCCGGAAGGCAAGCCATTCCGCCTCGGGCTATAACCAAGGAATGGAGAACTTGCACGGATACAAACGGACATGCGTCGATGGATGTCGTAATGCCTTAGAAAGAAACCCTTCTCTTATTTACTTCTGTGGAGGGATCAACTTCTCAGGCTTGCGCTTGCTCACCTTAACCTTGGAACGCTTCAGCGGATTCGATTGGAGCAGGCTCTGCACGATTCCTTCGAACTTTTTGCGATCCACTTTTAAACTTTTTTTCTGTACCAATCCGTACCACTTCCCGTCCGTTTCTTTTTCAATTAAAACGCCTTAGCAAACTCTAAAATTGCACACTTTTCAATGCAGTTACATCCTCGCCACTTTGCACCCTTTGACACCCGACAATTCCACGAACGAAATTAACGGAGGCGATGAGCAATCTGCTAGGCTCAACGGTCTTAAAAAACCGCTAAGTCCCCTCACAGGGCTTTGTGGGTTCAACTCCCACCGCCTCCGCACCAAAAACTTATATCCGTCCATCCCTCCTGTCAATATTGCCTTCCCTAGTTACGGCCCTCTAGTTGTGCTTTTTTGGGTTGCTGTGTCAAATGCATGATCGTGGTCAAGGTCGTTATACCAATCTAGCTGTGGAAAGCTGTTTGTGATTAGCGTATTGCTATAGCCCACATGCTATACTCCAAGCTATGAAATTCAGGGTGCTGCAAGAAAATCTCCGCAATACGCTTTGGGAGCGTATCGAGGAAGGCGATCTGACCGGCCTTCGTCTGGCACAACAGACAGGCTTCAAGCAGGCTCACATCTCCAATTTCTTGAATCGCAAACGCGGCCTGAGCCTCGAGGGCATGGACCGGGTCTTGGCCGTCCAGCATCTCTCCGTGTTAGATCTGCTCGATCCCTCCGAAGTTAACAAGCGCGCGTCGATTGTGCCTCCCAGCAACGACGAGTTCCAGAACGTCTTGCTCACCGACGGCACCGTCGCTGCCACCCACCCCCTCCTCACCAGCATGCACGTCAAGGAAATCCTGAAATTCAAGAAAAGTTTTCTAAAGAAGCTCAAAGCCGAAACCGAAGGCGACCGCGAGCAGTGGGAACGCTTCGTACTCATTAAAGTTGACGGCCGCGAAGGTATGAGCATGTATCCCCGCCTGCTTCCTGGCGCCACACTCCTCATCGACCGTCATTACAACTCGCTCAAGCCCTACCACAAGGGCGAGTTCAACATGTACGCGGTCCTCAAGGACGACAGTTGCACCGTGAAATATGTGGAAACCGCCGGCAATCACCTGATTCTCCGCCCGCACAATCAGGCTTATCCCATCGAAGTCATGACCATGGAAGATGGCAAGTCGCCCTCCGATTATCTGGTAGGACGCGTCTGCCACGTCGGAATCGAAACCTAGGGTAGTCTTCAGTAGTTCGCCTCCAGCGAACTTGAGAACGGAGAACGGAGAACTGAGAATTCAGAACTGAGAACTGACCTCCTACTCCGCACCCAGACTATCGAACATTTTCCAAAGCTTGTCGGCAGTCGCCCGGTAGATTACATACCCGCTCCCGGCATCGGTCGTCTCACGAAACAGTAATTCCCCACGGCCGTCTCCGTCCGCATCGACCGCGTCAATCAGTTCCAGCCGCGGAGTTACGTCGAGATGAAACTTGTCGGTGACGCCTGAATACAGTCTGCGAAGGCTGCCGTAGATGTCCGTTCTCGCCACAATCGAAACGTTGTACAGCTCTGGCGCCGTGGCAGGTCCCGGCTCAGCCGGCGGTAAATGCGCTTCCGCGCTCAAGATCATCACTGGCTGGTTGTTCTTCCACACATCGAAAACACGAAATTGAACATTCTCAAAGACCAGTTCTACTTTTTTTTTCGATTTACGAGCGGTTGCGGCGCCCTTCGTCCCACCCGCCTTCGCCACCGCCGGCTTGACTGGAATCGCTCCTTTTTCCCGCTCACTCACATAAGCTCGAACTTCATCCGCCGCTAACGCGAGCATCTGCTTGCGCCGCTCGTCCTCTTCGCCTTCTTTCCAGAAGAATTTATAAGACTGCGGCTCTGGTCCACCCGCATCGGAAATTGCCGGCACCAGTTGCGACGGGGTCACTGTGGCGGCCGTCGCAGTCGCCGCCGAACCAGGCTTCTCCACCTTCGGCGTGCTCACATCTTCCTTTTCTTGCGGTGCGGTCTCCGTGGGCTTCCCGCGGCGAAGCGTAGGACGATAATAGTTCTGCGACCCCTGACTCTCCGACCCCTGGCTGTGCGATGCTTCACCTTGCGACGCCTGACCTTGCGATGCTTGACCTTGCGACGACGGACCGCCCGCTGCCTGCCCCGCCGCAGCCGGCGCCTGGTCTTTTCCGCCTTGAGCCGCCGCCTTGTCGGATCCCGCTGCAGTTGCAGGCTTCTGCCCGGCTTGCCCAGAGGCCCCGTCAGCAGAGGAGCCGCTCGCCGGTTGCGAAGGCGCGGCAGCCGTTCCCGGCTTCTCGGATGATCCCGCTCCCCCCGGAGTGCCGGAAGACGCGCCCGAAGAGGTCCCGGAACTAGATGCGGGACCCGCGTCGGGCGGGGTCGCAGCTTTCGCTTCTTTTCCCCTGGTCAGCCGCGGCGGTGCGTCCGTGCTGTTGTCCAATCCTACCGGCATGTCTTCGGCTCTGTGCGTCGTCTTCGCAACCTCCGCTCCATTCAGAACGTAGGAACCTGTGCCCAGCCAGGGATTCGGGCTTCCTGGACTCTGGCTATGCAGCGCGCCCCTGATCGTGAACAGTCCCTGCGACTCGCCCGCCCGCTCGACCTCATAGACCGTCCCGCCCTCGAGCGCCATCGGCAGCGGATCCGCCTTATAGACGCTCGCATCATAAAACTTGCCATCGATCAGAATTGCGACCGGAATTAGCGCCGTCTTCCCGCTGCTGTTGAGCTGCAAAAGTCCCACCGCTCGAGGTCCCTTTTCCTTCTTCGTCTTCTTGATCTCGGAAGGCCTCTCCTGCCGATCCTCATGTGGACGTTTGAGCTGCGGTTCCTGCGCCGCGCTCCGGGCAGGCGCGAGGATAGGCAGTGACAGAATCACAATGACGGCCCACCCTAATCTGCGGTATAAGAACTCTCTGGACACAATGCGTCCCCGCCGTGGCTTTACCAACGCCAACTTCGTCGACGCCGTGTCCAACCCTGACTTCCCAAGAATCGAGATCCTCATGAATATCAATATCAATGATAAGGCCCCCGAGTTTATCTTGCAGGACGAGAACGGAAAAGAAATCTCCCTGAAAAGTCTTCGGGGTAAAGTAGTGGTACTCTACTTCTATCCTCGCGCTGATACTCCGGGATGTACCGTCGAGGCTTGCGAATTTCGCGATACCTACAAACAGATGCAGAAAACCGGCGCCGTGTTACTTGGCATATCTCCAGATACGCCCAAGGCGCAAAAGAAGTTTCAGGACAAATTCCACTTGCCTTTCTCGCTGCTGGCAGACGCCGACAAGAAAGTCGCCGACGCGTTTGGCGTGGTGCAGGAAAAAAACATGTACGGCAAGAAAGTCATGGGCGTCGTTCGAACCACGTTCGTCATCGGGCCCGACGGCAAAATCCAGCACATTTTCCCGAAAGTCAAGCCCGAAGGCCATGCGCTGGAGGTTCTGGCCTACCTGAAAGAATCGGCAAAAGGCGCAGCGTAGCGCCTCCACCTCAAACATGCGACTTGTTGCAATCTGAAAACACGGAGTGCCACACTTCTCCCGTCTTTTGTGAGAAGTGGGATTGTTCAGCCCATGGGATTTAGCTCTCGGCACCAGAATGTCATCGCCGCACGCGATACCGAATCCAAACCCTGTACCGCTCTCTCGCTCCTTCTTCGCCCGCAATCCTCGGCGCGTAGCTCGCGAACTTCTCGGCAAGGTGCTGGTGCGTGACGTCGAAAGCCTGTACCTTTCGGCCCGCATCGTCGAGGTCGAGGCTTACCTCGGAGAGAACGATCCCGCCGCCCACGCCGCCGCCGGTAATACCGCCCGCACTGCAGTCCTGTTCGGACCGCCCGGCTATGCCTACGTTTATTTCATCTACGGCAATCACTATTGCCTCAACGTTTCCTGTGAGCGGGAAGGGAAGGCCGGATCGGTTCTTTTCCGCGCCCTCGAACCGCTCGTCGGCATTGAGGAAATGGCGCGAGCGCGAAGCATCCCCGTGCACGGCCCTCGCGATCTTCCCAAGCTCACCAGCGGTCCCGGACGCCTCGCCCAAGCCTTCGGAATCACGCGCACCCGCGACAATGGCTGCGATCTCACTTCTCCCAGTTCCGGCTTGTGGATCGGAGAAGACGGCCTTCGTACCCCGAAAATCCAAATCACTTCACGCATCGGCATCTCCAAAGCTGCCGATCACCTGCTGCGCTACGCCATCGCCGGAAACCCCTTCGTTTCCCACACCACGAATCGTTGAAAACTAAAAATCTCTGCTCCTTGACAGATGGGTGTAGACTGTCCGACGGGTCAGATGAGCCACAACCCCCACGCCTAAGGGCTTCTGACCGAACAGCTGATGGTTCCGAAGAAGCTGGTGCCAATGAACCGCGCAGTTTTACGGCATCCTCCCAACGGAACGAATCATCAAATTCGCTAGGAATGCGTATGCGCCGGCCCGCTGCGTTTCATGCCTCCGTCGTCTCCTTGATCATTATTGCGGCCGCTATGCCGGGAGTGTCACGGGCTCTGGGTGGGAACCCGGTCCTCGCCGAAACCGTTGCCTCTCCCTCCAACATTGTGATCGGTTTCGTTGGCGGTTTCGTCGGCCATGACAATCCGCACCATGGCCCGGTTCAGCTCGCGCAACGCATCCGCCACTCCGTTCCCCAGGGAACTTACGTCCAGGTTTTTGAAAACCGCCGCCGGAAGCGAGCTTATGACGCGATCGTCCGCTTGCTCGACACGAACCGCGACGGCATTCTTTCCGCCGAAGAAAAGGCTCGCGCTCGCATCGTCCTATTCGGCCAAAGCTGGGGTGCTTCCGCGGCAGTGCTCCTCGCCCGCGATTTGGGGCGGGAAGGCGTTCCTGTTTTGCTGACGGTTCAGGTCGATAGCGTCGCCAAGCTGTGGCAGAACGATTCGGTCATTCCCAATAATGTCGCGGAAGCCGTAAATTTCTATCAGCCACACGGCATCATCCACGGCCGCCCGCAGATTACCGCCGCCGATCCCGCAAGAACTGATATCTTGGGAAATTACCGAATGGATTACCGCAAGGATCCAGTCCAGTGTCCGGAGGCCTCCTGGTTCGATCGCGTCTTTACCCCCAGCCACATGCAGAGCGAGTGCGATCCCCATCTCTGGTCCCAGATTGAAAACATGGTTCGTCAGCGCTTGCAGCCTAACGACACCTCCGCAGAAACGTCCTCCGGCTTCCCCACCGAACTACATCCGCAACCGTAGCCGACGAGTGCGCAACTGCAATTCGCATCAAGTAGGAAAAAGGCAGAACGAGGCGAGGTTTCGTATTAGAGCATCGCTTCAGCGATGCTGCTGCCGCCCAGATCAAGAACGCTTTTAGGCACTGGGAGTTCAGAGTATATTACCTCGCAGCCCCCGTAAGCCGCACATTGTCAATAAGCCGCGTCGTACCCACGAATGCAGCGACCGCCACGAGCGCGCCGCGGCTAACATTTTCTATCGGGCACAGGTTGTCCGAGTCTAAAATTTCGAAGTAATCGAGCCTGACTGATTTTTCTCCAGCAATTTCTTCTCGACCCACGGCCACTAGCTTCGCCGCGTCGCTCTCGCCGGCTTCCCAGCGTTTCTTCACCTGCATAAGCGCCCGATGCAACACAAGCGCTTGTTTCCTCTGTTGAGAATCGAGATAGCCATTTCGCGAACTCATGGCCAGCCCATCGCTTTCCCGCACAATCGGGCACGCCACAATTTCCACGGGAATGTTCAGGTCACTTACCATGCGACGAATGATCGCAACTTGCGCTGCGTCTTTCTGTCCGAAGAATGCCGCATCCGGTTCGACAATATGGAATAGCTTGGCCACAACCGTGCTCACGCCGCGAAAATGTCCGGGCCGCGAGCGCCCGTCCAGTTTGTCGCTTAGCCCCTCCACCGTGACCCAGGTCACCGCTCCACCCGGATACATTTCCTCGACCGATGGCGCGAAAAGCAATTCCACGCCTTCTTCTTCTAACAGCGAGCAGTCCCGTTCGACATTCCGCGGATATTTTGCCCAGTCTTCATTAGGGCCAAACTGCGTGGGATTTACAAAGATCGATGCCGCCACAATTTCGCACGACGCCTTTGCCGCCCGCACCAGTGACAAGTGACCTTCATGCAGCGCTCCCATGGTGGGCACGAACCCCAGTCGCTTGCCATCGCCTCGTGCCGCGCGGCATGAAGCCCTCATCTCTTCGATGGTGCTGCAGATTCTCAAGGTGATTGCAGGGACATTCGCTTCAGAACGTGGGGATCCAGTTGATGGAGACGTGCGCGCTCTCCAGTTCGCCCGCGACCAGACCGCGGTTTCGACGAAGCGCTACTTTATCTTCTTCGGAGGCGTCGGCCTTTTCATCCACGAGTAGGGCAACTGCGCGTCCATAAGGCCAGGCCGATGCGGGCAACCCTGCCAGCGCATTCAAAACTTCCTCCGGCTTCAAAAACTGTTCTTCATTAGCGGCAATGCCCGTGAGCAGCCCCACGCGGTCGGTTCGAATCACCAAATACGGGTTACTCCAATGCTTTGCCTCTCGCAAAGATGGGTACTTCGAAGTATCGGCGGCGGGAATCGACCCCAGCACAGCAGCAGCGTCTGGCGGTGGCCCCGCACTCTGTCGCGAGCAGCCGCCAACACTCGTCACGAAAATCAATAAAGAGACTACAAAGGCTGCCCGCGGAGAACCGGACCAGAGCGAAAAACTCACCGCACCACCATCGGCACGTCCGTTTTCACGGCCCAAACCAGTGAGACCACCCAGCCGATTACCGTCCATCCTAGGAAAAAGTTAAGTAGCAGGATGGCGGCAATGTCACGCTTGCTCCGGGCAAGTGCAATGATCGACGGCAGAAAATACATCACGAAGCCAAAACCGAAGAAATGCAGGAAAAACGCGGGCAAGAGATGCGTCATAACCACCTCCTCAAACAATAGCCTAGCACCATCGCCAATGATGTTTGAAGCCCTGTATCGCGTATCCGTGTCGATCCGCGCAAACCAGTGCCAAGATTATCCTACCGTTGCATCGCCCGCTTCCGAGCCAGCACGGTGTCGAGCCCTTCTTTCGTCTCTTTCGGCAGATGATAGGACTCCTCGTCCAGCGGATACTGCAGCGACTTCACATCCGCGCGGAACGCCTGCACCGCATGACTAATCAGCGCGCCCGCATCCCCATAGCAGCGCACAAACTTAGCCGGGGGCGCAAATGTCAGGTTCACTATGTCGTGAAACACCAACACCTGGCCATTGCATTCCGGACCAGCGCCAATCCCGATCGTCGGCGTGCCCACCTCTGCCGTAATCATCGCCGCCACTTCGCGCGGAATGCCTTCCAGCACAATGCAAGCCACACCCGCCCGGTCGAGCGTCACGGCATCGCGCATAAGTTGCTCAACGCCGCTCAGATTCTTCCCTTGCACCTTGTAGCCGCCCATCACGTTGACCGACTGTGGCGTAAGCCCGATGTGCCCGGCCACAGGAATCTCTGCATCGATGATGCGGCGAATCAAGTCCGCGCGCTTTTCGCCGCCTTCGATCTTCACCACTTCTGCTCCGCCTTCTTTCACAAAGCGAGTGGCGTTGCGCAGCGCTTCCTCCGCATCAACGTGATACGACCCATAAGGCATGTCCGCCAGCAGCAGCGCATGTTTCACGCCACGGCGCACCGCCTTCACGTGGTGCAGCATCTCGTCCATCGTGACCGAGAGCGTGTTCTCGTAGCCAAGAATAGTTTGCGCCAGCGAATCGCCCACCAGGATCATTTCGATCCCAGCCTCGTCCACCAGACGCGCCGTGGCGTAGTCGTAGGCGGTAAGGCAGGTAATGGGTTCGTGTCGGAGTTTCTGTTCCCGCAGAGAAGCGGTCGTGACCTTCGGAAAGCGCCCGTCTTGGGGACGCCCGATCGGAGTGATACTCACATTGTCCTCCAGTGCCCCTCCGGCTCGGCCGGATAGAACCTGTTAAGCATCTTCGTGGATGCTGAATGCATTGTAGCGCCAAAAGGGTCGTTCGTCGATGGTCGTTTGTCGTTAGCCTTGTAGGCTTTACCTGACAGAAAACACAGGGTTCTTAGCGCTGGCTCTCAAGCCCTTTCACATATGTGAGAACGCCACTATCGTCCCAAAGATTGGGCGACACTTGGGACAGGCCGAAAATACGGCCCACTTCCCACATTATGTCGCGCACTACCGGCATGACGACGTTTGGCTGCTTTCCGTCATAATCGTGAACGGCGGCCAGATCCCGTCTCTCTCAATAGGTTCGTGAGAGCCTGTGTACGAGGCGTGTCGGCCCCACAATCTATTCTCAATCACCACCCACTGAAATGCCTCTACGTGCTCAAAATCCAACTCTAAGTGGACCCGGGTTGCATTGGAACCCTTGAGCACCGCTTTGGTTAACTGCAATTGCCTTGGAAGCTCGTAGCACAGCCAGCCCGAATGTAACTCCCTGTCTCCCGCTAGGAACGTATCGACCAGCGCATCAAAGGCGACGAAACTATCGCTATACAGTGAGACCCTGACGGTACTCTTTGCATCTTTTCGAAATCCGGTCGGGGCGTAGGCAACAGAGACCCCATTTTGGAATGCATCGATGTTCTGGAAGTAACGCATGGCCTCGGAAAAACTCCGGCCGTGTTCCTGGAGGAATTTCTGCAAGTTGGCGACCAGGATGTCAACTTTTTCTAGCGGACGACAGTAAATTCGGACGAGGCCAAAATCCTTCGGATTCTCCAGTTTTGCCCGGACACCAGTCGCGTGTTTAACAACGGTGTCTGATTTGGTCCCTGTGCTTGGCGACGGGAGCATCCTTTGAGAGTCGGCGACCTGCACGATCAGCTGGGACTGCGCAAGTATCTGGGTCCTATGAAATTCTCTTACCTCATCCGGGGTTAGCTCTACTATTCCTCCGGCAGTTTTCTGGAAGTAGGTTATTGACCGAGTATCAGGCTCATAGTAGCAATAGGGCTTATTAACGCCGGAGGGGATTTTGAGTATCGCGACCGTTTTGGTCGCCACTTGAAAGAATCGAATGGCCGGAGAAGCGGCTAAGGGGTGAACCCTATCCTTTACCCACAGGCTCAAGTCCTCCAGAGTCGGGTGCTTCCTCAGCCCGGGAACATAATCCGGGAACGCCGGGTTCAAATTCTTTACGTCGTCAGCGACTCCATAGACTACCAGACCGCCCTCCTCATTGGAAAATCCGACCACGTATTTGCAGATCTTCTTGATCTCATACTTGTTGTTCTGCTTCTCAGGAAAGCCACTCTTGAATTCGATATTCAGGTGTTCGGCCCGGAACTTCCTGTCGCGCAAGAACGTTTCGATGTCGGTGTCATCAAGTTCAGCAAGATGCTTCTTTTCGCGTAAGAGCCTGTCGAGGTCCATGCCGATACGTCCGCAGCTGCCTACGCCCCCACCGCTTCTTGCCCACCCAGCGGCAAAAAGTATTGCGTACCCTTAATCGGCTCGGTCACTTTCCGCAGGAGTTCCTGCAAGTCCTCATTGCGATCGACGAAATCAATATCTGATGTGTTCACAATCAACAGGTCCGACGACGTGTAATGAAAAAAGAAGTGTTCATAAGCCTTGACCACTTCTTCCAGATAATCGTCGCTGACGGCGCGCTCCCCCGACGCATTCTTTTTTTTCAGACGTTTCTTTAGCACGCCGGGCGTGGCCTGCAGATAAATCACAAGGTCCGGTGTGGGCAACTGCTCACGGAAGTGATTGTAGTAGCGGTTATAGGTGTCGAGTTCCTGGTCGGTCAGGTTAAGGCAGGCGAAGAGTTTGTCCTTCTCGATGATGTAGTCGGCCACCACCGTTTTCTGCGAGCGCGCACCCAGGTCGAGCGCCTGCAGTTGCTCGAAACGCCGCACCAGGAACGCGAACTGCGCCTGAAACGCCGCCCCGCGCTCGCCCTCATAAAATGCACCAAGAAACGGATTAGATTCAGGTTCCATCACCCGCTGCGCATTCAGCCGTTCAGCCAGAATGCGCGCCAGCGTGCTCTTGCCAACTCGTATGGGACCTTCCACTGCAATGTAACGGGGCAGCTCGAAGAGATTAGCCATGGCCTCGCAATATTTCGGAATTGGCAGGATATCTCGGATAACGCCGAGTGGCAATTGAGGGAAGAGTTAACAGAGGAAGTTGAGCCATTGACCCATTTTGCGATTGTGCAGTTTCACGTCATGTGGCGACAGCCGCCTCGGCTGTCCCGGCAGAGCGAGGCTCACCGGCCCTCACTCCGTACTCGCAATTTATGAGCCCAGCGCGAAAGGAATTTCAATCGCCCAATCACCCGATCACTCAGTTACTCAATGAAATACAATCCCCACATGCTCGCCCTAGCCCTGACCGCCGTCTCCACCGCGGCCGCAGTCACCGCGGGTTACCAGTCGATGGCGCCGACCGGGCAGTGGTATGGAAAAGCTTTTACAGGCATATCGCGCGGCTCGCGCCAACTCGCCCTTACCTACGACGACGGTCCCAACGACCCGCACACCCTCCGCTTGTTGGACGTCCTTGCTCGGCGCAACGTACACGCGACTTTCTTCTTGATAGGCCGCTACGTGAAGCAACACCCAGAGATCGCCCGCGAAATTGTCCAGGCCAACCATGTCGTCGGCAATCACACCTTCACTCATCCACTCTTGACTTTCAAGAGCGAGGCTGAAATCAGGCAGCAACTCCTCGTATGTCGAGCCGCTCTCGAAGATGCAGTCGGCCAACATTCCAACCTCTTCCGTCCCCCATTCGGCGCCCGTCGCCCCGCCGTGCTGCGCGTGGCCCGCGAACTAGGGCTGGAACCAGTGATGTGGAACGTAACCGGCTACGATTGGAACGCTCCTCCCGCCGACGTAATCGAGCGCAAGGTCGACAGCCAGATCCACGGCGGCGACGTCATTCTTCTGCACGACGGTGGCCACAAGCAAATGGGCGCGGACCGCTCCCAAACCGTCATCGCCACAGATCATCTGATTGCCCGCTACAAAGCTGCAGGATACGAATTCGCGACGCTCCCGCAGATGATGGCAAACCGTGAGGCCAGCCGCAGTCCGGCCATCAGTCGCTAGATTCCGTTAGATAAAAGTTTCTTAGAGAGAACTCGGCCCCACATGCTGAAGAAATACGATTGTGGAACAGCACGTCTTGAGGCAGCTAACGATTCGGCAAGAGCACGTCGTCAGCTTACGGAGTAGCACCACAAACTCACGCGCTTTAGCCCCTGAAGTTCGCTTTTGTTCACCCGTTAGAGGGTCCTCACCGAAATGGCTTATTTTCCCTTCACAACCGCGAACGCCTGCCTGGCCGCCGCAATCGTCTGCTGCACATCTTGCTCCGTGTGCGTCGTACCCAGAAACGCCGCTTCATACTGCGAAGGCGGAAGATACACTCCGCTGTCGAGCATGGCGCGAAAGAATTTGCCAAATGCTTCGGTATTCGACTTCGAGGCTGAATCCCAATCCGTCACCGGCCCCGCCGTAAAAAACCAGGTAAACATCGACCCGACTCGGTTGAAACACAGTGGCACGCCCACATCTTTTGCCGCCGCCGCCACCCCCTCGACCAGTTCGCCACTTAACTTATCAATCTGCGGATAGATCTCCTGCTTGTGATCGCGCAGGTGTTTCAGCATGGCGCATCCCGCCGCCATCGCCAGCGGATTGCCGGAAAGCGTGCCCGCCTGGTACATCGGTCCCAGCGGCGCCAACAGTTTCATAATCTCGTTCGCCCCCCCATACGCACCGACCGGCAACCCTCCGCCAATGATCTTGCCCATAGTCGTCAAGTCAGGATGAATATTGAAAAGTTCCTGCGCTCCTCCGAAGGCCACGCGAAATCCCGTCATCACCTCGTCAAAAATCAGCACTGATTTCTCGCGCTCCGTAATTAAGCGCAATCCCAGCAGATAATCGCCCGTCGCGGCTACGCACCCCATGTTCCCCACGATTGGTTCCACAATCACGCAGGCAATCTGATGTTTGAATTTCTGAAATGCGTACTCCACCGCTTTGATGTCGTTGAAAGGCAACGCTAGCGTGAATTGCGTGAACTCCTCAGGAACTCCCGCGGATCCCGGTATGCCCAGCGTTGCCACTCCCGACCCCGCTTTCACCAGCAAAGCGTCGGAGTGCCCGTGATAGCAGCCCTCGAATTTCACAATATACTTGCGCTTGGTATATGCCCGAGCCAGCCGAATCGCCGACATCGTCGCCTCGGTTCCGGAACTGACGAAGCGAACTTTCTGCATCGGCGGAAATGCCGCCAGTACCAATTCCGCTAGATCTGCCTCCGCAGGCGTCGACGCTCCAAAGCTGGTGCCATTGCACGTCGCACTCACAATTGCATCAAGAACGTCCGGCGCCGCATGGCCCAGAATCAGCGCTCCCCAGGAGCCCACGTAATCGATAAACTCGTTCTCATCCGCATCCCAAATGTGCGAGCCCTTTCCCCGCACAATAAATAGAGGATCGCCGCCAACCGAACCGAAAGCACGCACTGGCGAGTTCACCCCGCCAGGAATCATGCCTTCCGCTCGTTGCTGCAAACGCCGCGACTGCTCAACTTTTCGGGAAGTTATGGACGGCATCGAGTGCTCCCGCAAACAGATATCGACAGAACAGATATCAACGCATAAGACAGCGAGTCATTGTCATTCTGAGCAAGTATTCGCAGCGCGATAATCATTGACTCGCTTCCCTATCGAATAAGCTCACCCTTAGCGACCACGCGCGAACCGACCACTATACCAGTGCCCTACGGAACAAATTAACCAGATATTCACGATTTTGCCATCACTTTGCAACATCGCACACATATCGTAAGTTCAACAAGGTGCCCTTCTCACCGGGAGGGTTCAGGGACGGCTTCGGGGGCTCCGGGCTGTCCTTTTTTCTTTTGCTCGACGAGAATTTGCTCGAGAAACGCCTGATCGTAAAGATGACCCTGCGGGTCGCCGACCCACATCATTTGAGATAGGCGCGAACCAAACCGATCAAATCTTCTCCCAACTCTTCAGGAGACTCCATTTCGTGATCTGGATTCATCATGTGCAGCCGTATGTGGTCTTCCAGAATCTCCGCCATCAATCCATTCACTCCCCCGCGAATGGCAGCCAGCAGCATCAGAATGTCCGCACACTCATCTCCGGCAGTCAGTGCTCGTTCGACGGCCGCGAACTGACCGCGTATCCGCTTGATCCGAAATAAGAGCTTCTGTTTCTCCTTGGAAATCACGGGAATCTTATCTTGCATTTCTCTTTATTCCTTCGAGGTTTTTCTTGTTCATTACCCTAGGGGGGTATGCTATAACGGTTTTGGCGGAAAATCCAGAGTCTCCCCCGCCAATCTTTATGAACTTTTTACCGCTTCCGTCGGCTCAAGACATCGCACCAGACGGTAGATACTCGCAGAAAGGAGGACATGACAATGGCTTGCATGACTTTGCTTGCACAACCAATGACGATGGCGAC
The DNA here is from genome assembly GCA_963720155.1 of uncultured Acidobacteriota bacterium. Taxonomy (GTDB): domain Bacteria; phylum Acidobacteriota; class Terriglobia; order Terriglobales; family Acidobacteriaceae; genus Sulfotelmatobacter. Next base: position 179,316 of record CAVREP010000014.1, on the reverse strand, counting down.
GACGCAGCTCGCGCGCGAAATCCCTTACGAAGTTTCCATTCCGTGGTAGTCGGAACAGCATACGGAACGGCAACCTCTGCGCATGAACTGGGTCGTGGTCACCGGCAAAAACGGCAGCCGCGCGCTCCGCATGCAATGGGTGGCGATTGAAGACTGCTAAGAGCACGATAGCCCTGTCTGTAACATTTCCTTAACCTGTTCCGCGTAGGCTCGGTGGTTGGCGGCATTCCAAACTGGCGTCCTATGAGTTGCCAACCGCCGGAACCGTTTTATCGATGTAGTTAACTATAGTTAACTTATTGTGGTACATTCGAAATGAAGTTCCATGAACTGCCTGACGGTGACTAATGTCGTAACTGAGGGTGACTACGCGTTGAGCCCGACCCTTTGCCGGCTTAACCTTTATTATGAAATTTGAATTCATTTTCAATCTCGTACCTCACATCGCGCTCCGAAAAGCCGATTCGGACATAGGTTCGAAGACTGTCGCAGCTCCGGTTTGCGCGCCTTCAGCAATAGGCCTTGCCCTGGGACTGATTTTCGCGATCGTCTGCGCTCTCCCGTCGGTTTCGCAAGAGACCGATGCGCCCTCATCGATAAAACATGATGCTGCTAACCCAACCGACTCCGCCAGCGTGACTGAGCCGCCAGCGGGCGCAGACCCCGAATCGATGGTCCCCCATTTCAGCGATACCCGCTTCTGGCTCTCAGGTCAGGCAAATTTCATTTTCCAGACCCATCCTCCATTCCGCACACTTTACAGTGGGAAGAACAGTCTCAGGCCCATTTACGAAAAAGCTACATCTCGCGTGATGACGCTCTATACCGGCGTGCGGCTCAACAATTCCACCGAGCTTCTGGTCGATATTGAAGAGGCTGGCGGAGCCGCGATCAGCACCGGCTTGGGGCTCGCCGGCAACACGGATCTCGATATCGTGCGCAATCCTCTGTTGAGCAAGGCACCTTACATGGCCCGGTGCATGATTCACAAGGTGTTTGCGTTGAGCAAGGACAAGGTCGAGAACCCCCGCACCTTCCTTTCCCTGTTCGACGAATTGCCGCGCCGCCGCCTGGAAGTCGGCTTCGGCAAATTCAGCCTGCCAGATTTCTTCGATATAAACTCTGTTGGCTCCGATACCCACTTCCAATTCACCAACTGGACCATCGACAACAACGGCGCCTGGGACTATGCCGCCGACACGCGCGGCTACACCGTCGGCGCCACCGCTGACTTCGAAGACCGCAACTGGGGGTTCCGCTTTGCCGAAGCCCTAATGCCGAAAGTCGCGAACGGGATTGACTTGGTCTGGAGACCCTGGCAGGTCCATGCGGAGAACTTTGAATACGAACTGCGTCACGGCGTGATCCCGAAAAAAGCCGGAGCGATCCGCCTGCTGGCCTACACCAATTATGCCAACATGGGCATTTATCGCGAAGCCATTGCCAACTTCGAAGCAGGCCTCACGCCGATCCCAGAAATCACTGCCCATCCCTGGCACATCACCCGCAAATACGGATTCGGCATCAACCTCGAGCAAAACCTCACGCGCCATTTGACCGCGTTCGGACGATTCGGCTGGGATAACGGCAAGACTGAGTCCTTCGCCTACACTGAGGACGATCAAACTTTCGCTGAAGGACTGGGAGCGCTCGGTGCCTGGTGGCATCGCAAGCAGGATCGCGCCGGCATTGCTTTTGTTTCGAACGCCATCAAGAAGGATCACCAAACCTACCTCGCCGACGGTGGCCTAGGCTTCCTTCTCGGCGATGGCAGGCTGAACTACGGCCGCGAAAACATTATGGAGTCTTATTACACGGTCCACGTGTGGCGTGGCATCTACTTTGCCCCCGGTGTGCAGCATATCGAGAACCCCGGCTACAACCGCGACCGCGGCCCAGTCATCGTCCCGTCTTTCCGCGCCCACATCGAGTTCTAGCACGCAGCCCAAGCGACAAGCAGCCAAACAACTCTGATAGACTGCTCGGATCTCGCACAGCGTGATTTTGGGTGGCGCAGTGCTTCCAGCGCTGCGATTGGCGTCCTCTCATAAGAACGGGCTTTAACCCCTGAGGTACCAAACTAACTTGGAAGAGGCGCTTACCGTTCCACCTTCACGCCCTTCCAAAACGCCACATACCCCTTGATCTGTTTCGCCGCCGCCTTCGGTTCTGGGTAAAACCACGCCGCGCCAGCATTACGTTTGCCGTTAACTTCAACGTCGTAATAGCTCGCCGTCCCCTTCCACGGACATACCGAGTGCGCATCGCTGGCCTTGAAATATTCCTTCCGAATCGCATCCGGCGGAAAATACTGATTGCCTTCGACCTCTACCGTCGCATTGCTTTCCGCCAGCACTGCGCCTTCCCACGTTGCTTTTGCCATAATGCCCATATAGATTCCTAACAGCCGCAGCAGTTTCACAATCTCGAAGGACAATGCCACAGGCAACCACCCCAACCCGTTTCAACGGACACTCCATGGTCGGCGTTTTAGAGCGCGTGATGGTCTGCTCTCCCCGCACCGCAGGCTGGAATCAACCAGAACGCATCGCTTATTGGCAACAGCTGCATTTCCACCATGCTCCCAACTTCATCACAGCCCAATCCCAGCATGAAATGCTGTGCCGCGAGTTGCAATTCGCCAGAGCGGAAGTCCTCGAGACGCCGTCCTCTCCGGATCTCTCTCTTGACGCCGTCTACGCCCACGATGCCTCTCTTCCCACCGACCACGGCCTGATCGTGATGCGGCCCGGCAAGCCAAACCGGGTCTCCGAAGGCCCGCGCCACGCCTCATTCTGCGAAACCCTCGGCATCCCGGTACTCGGCACAATCACTCCTCCCGCCACCACCGAAGCCGGAGACATCGTCTGGCTCGATTCCAAAACGCTGCTGATCGGCCACGGCTATCGCACCAACGCCACCGGCATTCGTCAGATCCGAGACTTGTTTGCACCCAAGGGCGTGGAAATTCTTTCAGCGCCGCTGCCCTACGGCCCAGGCCCCTCAGCATGCCTTCACCTGATGTCGCTAGTCAGCCTGCTCAACGACCACACCGCGCTGGTCGATCTCTCCTGGCTCGCGGTCGAGACCGTCGAACTGCTCAAATCGCGCGGATTCAAATTCATCGAAATCGATCCCTCTGAGCGCGACACCCTAGCCTGCAACGTCCTCGCTCTCGGCAACAACCGCCTGCTCGCCATCGAAGAAAATCGCAACACTAACGCCCGCCTGCGCCAATCCGGGTTCGACGTACGCACCTTCCCCGGCACCGAACTCTGCATCAACGGCAGCGGTGGTCCCACCTGCCTGACGCGCCCTCTGTTGCGTAGCTGAGCAAATTCATGTGGAGACAGCCAACTGCCGGATTGAGCAAAGCCCATGTGGAGACAGCCGCCTCGGCTGTCCCAGCAGAGCGAAGCTCGCCGGCCCTCTTCCCAACTGCCGCGCGATCACTCCCAAAAACTACGTCTTCAACTCCGCCCCAAGTTTTGAAAGGGCGCGGCTTTGAGCCGCGCCCTTAAGCTCTAAGAAATCAAAAGCGGCTTAAGCCGCCGAGGCAGTCCCCGTTCGCTCCTGCTAAAATAATCTTGCATGCTTCTTCCCTTCGTCCGCGAACTCTTCGCGGACGTAGAAACGCTTCCCGCCTTCACGCGTGTTGCCTCTCACCTCAAGGAGGGCACGGGGCGCATTCGTGTCTCCGGCCTCACGCCGACCGCGCAAGCCTTGTTGCTAGTACTCTTTCAACGCGCCGCCGGACGCCCCCTAATCTTCGTCGTCAACGATAACCGAGCCGTCGAAGAATTCGTTCCCGTCCTTCGCGGCTTCTGTGAACTCACCTGCGCCTGCGATCCCGATTCCATCATCGCCCTGCCCGCCCGCGACGTTCTACCTTTCCAGAATCTTTCGCCGCATCCCGAGCTTCAGGAAGAACGCGCCACCGCGCTTTGGAAAATCGCAACCGGCGCCGCATCTATCGTCGTCTCACCCGTCGCCGCCACGGCGATCCGTCTCCGTTCTGCCGGCTATTACTCCGATCTCGCCCGCACCATTCGCCGCGGCGAATCCTTCGATCTCGAAGCTCTGCTCGCGCATCTCAACACCGTCGGCTACACTTCAACCGACGTGGTCGAAATGCCCGGCCAGTACGCCGTTCGCGGCGGCATTCTCGACGTCTACTCCCCCGAAGCCGACCGCCCTCTGCGTATCGAATTCTTCGGCGATGAAGCCGATTCCATTCGCAAATTCGATCCCGCTTCCCAACGCTCTTCCACTCCAGTCGACGAGGCCTTGCTGCTTCCGCTCACCGAAACTCCCGTCAGCGAACATCTGCTCGGCGCAATCCACACTCGCCTCAGCGGCAAGCGCATCACCGGCAACGAAGAAATCGTCGAAGCCGCCGTCCGTGCTGGCGGTGTCAACGTTTTTCCCGGGTGGGAGTTTTACACTCCCGTCGCCGGTGCCGACAGCACTATCTTCGATCTCGTTCCACGCGCCGCCGTTCTCCTCGACGAACCCGATCAACTCAACCAGGAGTTCGACCGCTTCTGGACCCGCGTCGCCGAAGCCCATGAAAGCAGCGGCGTCGGCAACCTCGTGCGGCCCGAAGATCTCTACCTCTCGCCAGAAGCCTGGTGGCACAAAACCGCAACACTTCCCGGCGCCGACATCGAACACCTCGGTATCACCCGCGATCTAAACGAAGATTCAGTTACCTTCCTCACCCAGCCCTCGCCTCGCTTCCATGGCGCCGTTCCAGCCATGCTGGAGGAAGTTCAGAAACTCAACGCTGACGGCAAACGCGTGCTTTTTGCCGTCCCCAACATCGGAGAAGTCGAACGCCTCGCCGATGTCTTCACCGAATACAATGTCTCTTTCAAACTCGGAAGCCGCACCCGCGGTGGCGAAAGCTACGCCGACGAAACCAGTTACTTTGCCGGCGAGGTGCTCACCACCACGTTGGCCACTGCCTATATCCCCGAAGGCGTCCTGCTCCCCGAAGCCAATCTCGCCATATTCGGCTCCCGCGATCTCTTCGACGAATCCGAATCCGTCGCCTCGCGCCCTCAGCGATCCAAATCCAAAGTCTCCGCTTTCCTCTCCGACTTTCGCGATCTCCAGGTCGGCGACTACGTCGTCCACGTCGAGCACGGCATCGGCCAGTATCAGGGATTAAAAGAAATCAACCACGGCGATGGCCCCGCCGAGTTCATGCTGCTCGAATTCGCCGAAGCCGCTCGCCTCTACGTCCCGCTCACCCGCCTCGATCTCGTCCAGAAGTATCGCTCCTCAGAAGGTGCCAAGCCGGTTCTCAGCCATCTCGGCACCGCCGCCTGGTCAAAGACAAAGTCTCGCGTGCGCAAAGCCATGAAAGACATGGCCGACGAACTCCTCAAGCTTTACGCCGAGCGCAAAACCGCTGTCGGACACGCCTTTCCGCCCGGCAATGAATGGTTCCGCGAGTTCGAAGACGCCTTCGAATTCAGCGAGACCGAAGACCAGACCCAAGCCATCACCGACGTGATGCGCGACATGGAATCCTCGCAACCGATGGACCGCCTCCTCTGCGGCGATGTCGGTTACGGCAAAACCGAAGTCGCCATGCGTGCGGCATTCAAAGCCATCAGCGACAACAAACAGGTCGCAGTCCTCGCGCCCACGACCGTGCTCGCCTTCCAGCACTTCGAAACTTTCAAGCAGCGTTTCGCCCCATTCCCCATCACCATTGAGATGATCAGCCGCTTCCGCACTCCGAAGCAGCAAAAAGAAATCCTGCAGAAAACCGAAGCCGGCAAAATCGATATCCTCATCGGCACCCACCGCATCCTCTCCAAAGACATCAAATTCTCCGATCTCGGCCTCCTCATCGTCGACGAAGAGCAGCGCTTCGGCGTCCGCCATAAAGAGCGCATCAAGCAAATGCGCAAACAAGTCGATGTTCTCACCATGTCAGCCACCCCCATCCCGCGCACCCTGCACATGTCATTAGTCGGGCTCCGCGACATGAGCGTCATCGAAACTCCGCCCAAAGATCGCATGGCGATCCAGACCGTTGTCGCCAGTTGGGACGAAAAACTCATCCAGTCCGCCATCGAGCAGGAACTCGAACGCGGCGGCCAGGTCTATTTCGTTCACAACCGCGTCGACACTATCTGGGAGATCGCCGCGAAAATTCAGGCTCTGGTTCCAAAAGCCCGCATCATCGTCGGCCACGGACAAATGTCAGAAGGCGAACTCGAAAAAGTGATGCTCAAGTTCATGCATCACGAAGCTGACATCCTCGTTTCCACCACCATCATCGAAAATGGACTCGACATCCCGCTCTGCAACACGATCCTCATCAACCGCGCCGACCGCCTCGGCCTCTCCGAGCTTTACCAGCTACGCGGCCGCGTCGGACGCTCCAGCCGCCGCGCCTACGCCTACCTCATGCTTCCTCCAGAAATCGAACTCACACCCATCGCGCGCCGCCGCCTCGCCGCGCTCAAAGAATTTTCTGACCTTGGCGCGGGATTTAAAATCGCCGCCCTGGACCTCGAACTCCGCGGCGCCGGCAACATGCTCGGCGGCGAGCAGAGCGGCCACATCGAGGCCATCGGCTTCGAGCTTTACACCCAAATGCTCGAGCGCGCCGTCCGCGAGATGAAAGGCGAAGCCGCGCCCGACGAGGCCGAAACCCAGCTCAACCTCGGCCTGAACATCCGTATTCCCGCGGATTACGTCCCCGAAGAAAACCAGCGCTTGCAGATGTACAAACGCGTCGCCCGCGTCGAAACCGAATCGCAATTAGCTGACGTAGCCGCCGAGCTGCAAGACCGCTACGGCCCGCCTCCGCCTGCAGTTCGCAACCTGCTCGACTACGCCTCTTTGAAACTTTTGTGCATGAAAGTCGGCGTGAATGCCATCGAGCGCAAACGCGATTCCGTCACGCTCAAGTTCCAGCAAAACGCCGCCGTCGACCCCGAGCAGTTAGCCCGCTTCGTCTCCGCCCAGCACGGCGCGCAATTCACCCCCGACGGTATGCTGAAATTTGTGTTGAAGGCCACCGCTGCGGAAGAGGTCCTGCGCGCCCTGCGGACAGTGTTAGAGCAACTGGCAAGCGCTGAAACCGGATCAGAAGTGCGATCCGCTGGACATGTCCCGTCTTGAAAGGTGAGACTTTCACAGGCTTCGGGAAGTTGCCCCCCAAGCCACGGTCGGGAACGGCGCGGTTTGGGGAAGGGCACGACTTTCAGTCGTGCCGTGAGTCCAGCCAAATCGGTGGTGGCTTCAGCCTCCAAGGTCGCCAGCCACAAACTCAGCAGGTACAATTGTGCGGCAACCGAAGTCAAACCGCCAACGACTAACGACTAACGACCGCCCTTATGACCATGAAAGTCCGTAAAGCCGTATTTCCCGCCGCTGGCCTGGGCACCCGTTTTCTGCCCGCAACGAAAGCGCAACCCAAAGAAATGCTCCCGCTGGTGGATAAGCCCATTATCCAGTACGGCGTCGAAGAAGCCATGGCCTCGGGATGCGATCAGATCCTTATCATTACTGGCCGCGGCAAGCAGGCCATCGAAGACCACTTCGACGTCAGCTACGAACTGGAAACCATGCTCGAGCAACGCAACAAGACCGACCTGCTCAAGATCGTTCGCTCCATCTCCGACATGATCCACGTAGCCTACGTTCGCCAGAAAGAAGCCCTCGGCCTCGGCCATGCCGTCCTCATGGCCCGCGAGCTCGTCGGCAACGAGCCTTTCGCCGTTCTCTTAGCGGATGACGTAATCGACGCAAAAGTCCCTTGCCTCAAACAGATGGTCGAAGTCTTCGACCAGACCCAATGCTCCGTTCTCGCCACTCAGATCATCGAAGGCAAAATGATTTCTTCCTACGGCGTCCTCGACGTGAAACCCGTCGACAGCCGCTTCGGCGATCGCCTCTTCGAAATCAAGAACATGGTGGAGAAGCCCAAGCCCGAAGACGCCCCCTCGAACTTGGCCATCATCGGCCGCTACATCCTCACTCCCGCAATCTTCGATTGCCTCGCCGACACGCCCACCGGCGCCGGTGGAGAGCTGCAACTCACCGACGGCATGCGCCTGCTTTTGCAAAGGGAAAAAATGTACGCCTACGTCTACGAAGGCCGCCGCCACGATACCGGCGACAAACTAGGCTTCCTGAAGGCCACAGTAGAATTCGCCCTCAAGCGCGACGACCTCGGCGCACCCTTCCGCGAATATCTAAAAGGATTGAATCTATAAACCTTCAAGAGATTGGAGGACTGTCAGTGAGAGATCGAAGAGTGTCAGCGAAAGACTAAAGATTAAAGAGTGTCAGTGAAACATTGAGACTGTCATCCTGAACGAAGGACCCCTAAAAGCTCACATCACCATCAGCCTGCAAAGGAGTTCCCACAACAGGCCCCGGCCTCGACCGACAATTGAAACTTTTTGACGCGCGTGCATTTGCTGCGAAATCCCTTCGGGGGGCGCAGCGCTTTCAGCGCTGCGATAAAGATTCAGAGACAGGATTGAGGGCTTCAGCCCCTGAGGTGCTAACTCCCACTCGATCCCCTCAGCTTCTTCGACTTCTCCTCCACCCCGCGCGCGAGCTTCTCCTTGTAACCTTCAAGCTTCTTCGCAACAGCAGCATCGCCCAAACCAATCATCTGCGCCGCCAAAATCCCTGCATTCGTCGCCCCAGGTTTCCCAATCGCCACCGTCGCCACCGGAATCCCCGCCGGCATCTGCACCGTCGCCAGCAACGAATCCATCCCCTGCAACGACGTCGAAGGAATCGGCACCCCAATGACCGGCAGCGTCGTGTGCGCCGCAATCACTCCCGCCAGATGCGCCGCACCTCCAGCTCCCGCGATGATCACGCAAATCCCGCGCCCCGCAGCCTTGCGCGCGAAATCAGCCGTACGGTCCGGCGACCGGTGCGCCGAGGTCACGTCGATCTCGTAAGCGATTCCGAACTCCTCCAACGCTTTCCCGGCCTCTCGCATAATTTCGAGGTCGGAATCGCTACCCATCACAATCGAAACCAATATTTCCCTATGCATAGGTTCCCAAAGAAGTTCCCCTTTTCAAGTTCTAGTGGACAATCTCGGGCGATACAACGAAAAGTCGACTGTCGCTACAAATAGGGCAAACGGAACTAAGATGAGCGCTATCCACGCATCCTCGGTAAAGCCACCCCAAACTCCGAAGAAGGCCGCAGTGATTTTGACGGCGAACAAACACCACAAACCGACGTTCACCGCGCGTGCGCCCTTCACCTTGAGAGCGTCAAGCACAAAGCCAAGGATCGCGAAGGCCGCTAGAAATGTCCACGATGCACGAGAACGGAATACCCCGTACCAGTGCTCATAGGGTAACAAGGAGCAGCAGAAATAGTCGATGAACGGCAGGACGAAAAGGCATTCGTCGCGCATACCCAAACCAAACGAATCCATCGCCGCACCGATTCCCTCCTATTTCCTCATCGCTCGCGCCGCAATGTCTTTACGATAATGCGCACCATCAAAATGAATCTTCTCGCAGGCCTGATATGCCCGCGCGACCGCGGTCTGTAATTCCGGCGCACGCGCCGACACGCCCAGCACTCGCCCGCCGGCCGTAAAGAACGATCCATCGCGCTTCGAAGTCCCCGCATGAAACACTTTCAATCCCTCAACCGCCGCCTCATCGAGCCCGGTAATCTTTTTCCCCACCTCAAACGTCCCCGGATATCCTCCCGAAGCCATCACCACACACACCGCCGCATCTCGCGACCACTTGAAATCCCCCTCACTCACCCGCCCCTGAATCGAAGCCTCCAGCGCATCTACCAGATCGCTCTCCAGCCGCATCAAAATCGGCTGCGTCTCCGGATCGCCGAACCGGCAGTTAAATTCCAGCACTATCGGTCCCTTCGCCGTCATCATCAGCCCGCAATAAAGCACGCCCTTATATTCCGCGCCCTCCGCTTTCATCCCCGCAACCACCGGCCGCGCAATATGATTCACCAACCACTCCCGCATCTCGTCGTCAACAATGTCGGCTGTCGAATAAGCTCCCATTCCGCCCGTATTCGGCCCCGTGTCCCCATCCCCCATGCGCTTGTGATCCTGCGCCGCCACCAGCGGCGCCACGCGCTCTCCATCGCTCAACACCAGAAAAGAAAGTTCATCGCCCTTCAAACATTCTTCCAGCACCACTCGCAACCCCGCTTCCCCCACCATCTTGCCGCTAAGCATTTCAGCCGCCGCGCTCGCCGCCTCTTCTTTGCTTGCTGCAATCACCACGCCCTTGCCCGCCGCCAATCCATCCGCCTTCACCACTACCGGAACGTGAAAGTGCGCCAGGGCTGCGCGCACCTCCTCCACCGAATCGCAGATCGCATAAGCAGCCGTTGGAATGCGATGCCTCTGCAAAAATTCCTTCGCGAAACTCTTGCTCCATTCCAGTTGCGCCGCGGCTTTTGTCGGACCAAACACCGGCCATCCTCGCCGCGTAAACTCATCCACCACTCCTAACGTCAACGGCAACTCTGGCCCCACCACGCTAAGATCAGGCCGAACTTTTTCGCCCAGAGCAGTAATCGAATCCAGACTCTTCAAATCCACCGGCAGGCATTCCGCCTCGTCGGCGATGCCTCCATTCCCCGGCGCGCAATAAAGCTTCGAAACCCGCGCCGACTGCCGCAGCTTCCATACCAGTGCGTGCTCTCGTCCTCCGTTGCCTAGAACCAGAACTTTCATAGCCAGAGAAAATCAAGGTTAGGGGAGAGTCAGAAACCTGTCAAACTCACTAAAAATCCTTCGTGAACCTTCGTGTCCTTAGTGGTTAACCGCCTTTGGGCCTGGGCGCAAGTTAACCTCGCTTAACTCCGTCGTATAATCTCCCCAAATGATCACCGTCTCCAAAGAAGACTATCTCAAAGCCATCCTCGAGGCCGAGAGTGAAGGCGAATCCGTCATCTCCGCCCGCCTCGCCGACTGGCTGAAAGTGTCCGCCCCAGCCGTAACCATGGCCGTGCGCCGTCTCAAGAAGGACGGCCTGGTTCGCGTGCAGACCGATGGCCACGTGCGCCTTACCGCCGCCGGCCGCAAAATCGCCCGCAAACTCACCCTCCGCCATCACCTCATCGAACGCATGCTCTCCGAACTTTTCGGCATGGAATGGTGGAAGGTCCACGATGAAGCCGAGCGTCTGGAGCACGCCGTCTCCCCTGACTTCGAAGCCAAACTCCTCTCCAAACTCGGCAAGGGCGGCATCTGTCCCCACGGCAATCTCAGCGAGATGGAAAGCCCCGCCAGCCGCCGCCATCGCGGCCTCACGCTTCTAGCCGACGCCGCTCCCGGCGCCGCCTACTCGGTCAGCGGAATTTATGAGCGCGACCGCCGTCTCCTTGAATTCCTCGAAGCCCGCGGTATTCGCCCCGGTTCAAAGTTGCGCCTCCTCGAACGCAACTACGACCAAACCCTCACTCTATCCACCCCCGCCGGCAACATCTCCCTCGGCCGTGCCGCCGCCGAACGCGTCTGGGTCTCTCCCGCCGACCACCGCCCCGCCCGCTAGCGTTGCTCGATTAGGGTTGTATCCGAGCGAGGATTTTGTTTCGCGATAGCGAAGCACAACCGCAGTCGAAGGATCCCTTCCATCTTTTCCGTCCCCCTAGCCTGGAGAGGCATCCCTGTCACCGCTCCGGACCCACCTTGTCCTTCAGTTAACCATGGTTTATCCCATCATGTATACTTACGCTAATCTTTGCTCGCACGCATGGATGGAAATGAGCGCGATTCGCCAGATCATCCTCACCCTCACCCGATGAAGTTCATCTCCACCCAAACCGAAGACCAGGTCGTCATTACCCACGAAGACGTCGACCGCGCCCATGATCGCGTCCGTGTCTCCGCCGCCCGTGCCCGCCGTGGCTTTTCCTCGCGCGCCCGCCTTCTTTATCTGCTCATAGGTCCTGGCGTCCTGGTCATGCTGGGAGAAAATGACGGCCCCAGCATGCTCTCCTACGCCGCCACCGGCGCCAAGTTCGGTATCGGCTTCTTCATCCCGTTCGTCGCCCTCACGTTCTGCATGGCCATCGTCGTCCAGGAAATGACCGTCCGCCTCGGTGCCGCCACCCACCGTGGCCACGCCGAGCTCATTTTCGAACGCTTCGGTCCCTTCTGGGGATGGTTCTCCATGATCGACCTCGGCGTCGGCAACTTCCTCACCCTGATCACCGAATTCATCGCCATCCGCGCTGGCCTTGGATTTTTCGGAGTGCCTCCCTGGATCGCGGTTCTGATTGCTCTAGTCATCCTCTACGCCGCGCTGATGAGTCACCGCTACTGGACTTGGGAACGAATCACCCTGGCCGCTGCCGCCTTCAATCTGATCTTCATTCCAGTCGCTCTGATGACGCACCCCAATTGGCATGCAGTCGGCCACGCATTCATTACCTGGCAACCACTCCCTGGCTTCAACAAAGACACTCTCCTCATCGTCCTCGCCGACATTGGAGCCACCGTCACCCCCTGGATGCTTTTCTTCCAGCAGAGTGCCACCGTCGACAAAGGCATGACTACCAAGGACATTCGCTTCGGCCGAATCGACACTGTTCTCGGCGCCGCCCTCGCAACCGCCGCCGCCATCGCAACGATCCTCGCAACGGCACCGCTCCACGCACATCAGATGACCGCCGACAATTTCCAGGCCGCCGAATTCGCCCAGGCTCTTCAGCCCATCATCGGTCGTTTCGGTGCATCGCTGTTTGCTCTCGGCATGGTCGAGGCTGGCATCGTCGCCGCCATCACCATCTCAACTTCTTCCGCCTACGCCTTCGGAGAGGTCACCCACAAGCCCCACAGCCTCAATCTCCCCATGGGAGAAGGGAAGTCGTTCTACGCAGTCCTCTCTCTCTGCGCCATCGCGGCGGCCGCCATCGTTCTAATCCCAGGCCTGCCGCTGGTCTACGTGGTCCTCATGGTAAACGTGGTCGCAGTCCTGGCCATGCCTCCAGCATTGGTTTTTCTCTACATGCTGGTCAACGACAAAGAAATTATGGGCGACCTGGTCAGTCCGTGGTGGGCAAACATATTCTCCGCCGCCGTAGTCTTTATTTTGACGGCCGCCGGCGTCCTCTTCGGCATCAGCATCATCGCCCCCAACATCTTCGCTGTCCTGGGAGGGGAATAGAGATGATTCACCGAGAATTTTCGGAAAGCTAGCGCCTTCGAGGACCCTGGAAACTTTCTCGACTGCCTGCAGTCACTGGCCTGCGCGCAGCGAGTGACGCGCGTGCTGTGACGCGTGCGGTGACGTGATGCCCGCGGTACCGTGGAAGAGCGGCGCTTCAGCGCCGCGTAACCTTTTCAAAATAGTAGGGGCTTTAGCCCCCCGGCCGTTCAGGAAAACCAAACTTATGATGAAAAAAGACGACGCGCACACTGCACCCGCCGACCAAACCTGGGTCCTCTCCTCGCTCGAACACGACCAGCTTGTAAAAGCCAAAAAACACCCCATCCCCCGCCGCCATCTCAAAGGTCCAGAACTCTTGGTCCTCTGGGCTCTTCGCCTCTACCTTCTCTTCATGATGACAGTCGTCGGCTACCAAGTTTGGCTCGCCGCCCGCTAAAATCAGGCTTGTATAAAGCCAAGGATAGTCAGTCCCCTCTGTGTAACCCTGTGTCCTCTGTGGCTAAAGATTTTTTCCCACGCCATCCCGAAACTCCCCTCTACGCATTCCGCCCCAAACCGACTAAACTTATAAGTTCCGGTATTTCATTTCAGCCCGCCCGCGCGGCGCCAGCCGTTCTAGCGGCATCCTTTTATCAGGAAGGCCATAATGTCGGTAAACAGCTTCGACTCCCGCTCCACCCTTAAAGTCGGCAACAAAGAATATGAAATCTACCGCCTCGACGCGCTCGACAAGCAAGGCATCTCGACAAAACACCTTCCGTACTCTCTCCGCATCCTCCTCGAAAATCTTCTGCGCACCGAAGACGGCCGCAACGTAAAAAAAGAGGACATCGGTTCAATGGCTGCCTGGGGTACCGGAGGAACGACGAAAAATTCCACGCCCGACAAAGAAATCGCCTTCACTCCCAGCCGCGTCCTTTTGCAGGATTTCACCGGCGTCCCCTGCGTCGTCGACCTCGCCGCAATGCGCGACGCGATGAAAGAACTCGGCGGCGACCCCGCCCTCATCAATCCTCTGCAGCCCGTGGAACTCGTAATCGATCACTCTGTTCAAGTCGACGAATTCGGCACCTCCAGCGCCTTCGATATGAACGCCCTCCTCGAATTCCAGCGCAACAAAGAGCGTTACTCTTTCCTCCGCTGGGGCCAAACCGGATTCCGCAACCTCGCCATCGTCCCTCCCGACACCGGCATCGTCCACCAGGTCAACCTCGAATACCTCGCCCGCGTAGTCTTCGTTCAGGGAAAATCAGGACAAGATGCAAACGGAAAGCCCACTGCCTATCCCGACACTCTAGTAGGAACCGACAGTCACACTACGATGATCAACGGGCTCGGCGTGCTCGGATGGGGCGTTGGTGGCATCGAAGCCGAAGCTGCGATGCTCGGGCAGCCTGTTTCCATGCTGATCCCCCTGGTCGTCGGCGTGAAGCTCACCGGGCGGCTGCGCGAAGGAGCTACTGCGACAGACCTTGTTTTGACTATCACTGAGATGTTGCGCAAGCACGGTGTCGTTGGAAAATTTGTTGAGTACTTCGGGCCCGGCTTGCAGGATTTGCCGCTCGCCGACCGCGCTACCATTGCCAACATGTCGCCCGAATATGGTGCCACGTGCGGCATCTTCCCCGTCGACAAAGAGAGCCTGAAGTATCTGAAACTTAGCGGCCGAAGCGCTGAACAAATTGCCCTGGTCGAAGCCTACTGCCGCGAGCAAGGACTATTTCACGACGACAAAACTCCCGAAGCCGAATACTCCGAACTCCTCTCGCTCGATCTCGCCACCGTTGAGCCCAGCCTCGCTGGCCCCAAGCGTCCGCAGGATCGCGTGATCCTCTCCCAGGCAGCCGACTCCTTCCACAAAGCTCTACCATCGCTCCTCAAACCGAAAGCCGCAGCAGCCAAAACTGCCAGCGACTCAACAGGCACCAACTCCGCGCGCTGGGAGCAGGAAGGTGGCAGCCCCGCCGCCATCGGCGTCGAAGATCCCAACGTGCACGAGCATGTCCCCGCCAGCGTGAAGAATTCTTTGAAACATGGCAGCGTAGTAATCGCCGCCATCACCTCCTGCACCAACACCTCGAACCCCTCAGTAATGATCGGCGCGGGACTCCTTGCCAAGAAAGCCGTCGAAAAAGGATTATCTGTCCCGCCCTGGGTCAAAACCTCACTCGCTCCCGGCTCAAAAGTCGTCCGCGACTATCTCGAAAACGCCGGTCTCACTCCGTATCTCGAAAAACTAAAATTCCACATTGTCGGTTACGGATGCACCACCTGCATCGGCAACTCCGGCCCGCTGCCCACCGAAGTCTCGCAAGCCATTGACGAAAAAGATCTCGTTGTCGCCAGCGTTCTCTCCGGCAATCGCAACTTCGAAGGCCGCATCAACTCCGAGGTCCGCGCCAACTATTTAATGTCACCGCCGCTCGTTGTCGCCTTCGCTCTCGCTGGCCGCATCGACACCGACCTACGCAAAGACGCCATCGGCAAAGGCAAAGATGGCAATTCCGTTTACCTCTCAGATATCTGGCCCACGCAGCGCGAGGTCGAAGAGGCCGTCGAGCGCTCCGTTACCGCGGAAATGTTTTCGAAAAGTTACGCCGAAGTTTTTCAGGGAGACGAGCGCTGGCGCGGCCTCTCCATCCCCAAAGGCCAGACCTACGCCTGGGAAAAAGATTCCACCTACATCCGCCGCGCCCCGTATTTCGACGACATGAAGCTCCAGCCCTCGCCCGTCGAGGACATCCATAACGCGCGCGTGCTCGCCGTCCTCGGCGACAGCGTCACCACCGACCACATCTCTCCCGCCGGCTCCATCAAGAAAGACAGCCCCGCCGGAAAATATCTGCAGGAGCACGGCGTCAAGCCCGCCGACTTCAACTCCTACGGCTCGCGCCGCGGCAACCACGAAGTCATGGTCCGCGGCACCTTCGCCAACGTCCGCCTGCGCAACAAACTCGTCAACGTCGAAGGCGGATTCACTCGCTACCTGCCCACCCATCAGGAAATGTCGATCTTCGACGCCTCCCAGAAATACATCGCCGAGCGAATTCCGCTCATCGTCCTCGCCGGAAAAGAATACGGCTCGGGCTCCTCCCGCGACTGGGCCGCCAAAGGCCCGCGCTTGCTGGGCGTTCACGCCGTTATCGCGGAAAGCTACGAACGCATCCACCGCTCAAACCTGGTCGGTATGGGAATCCTTCCTCTGCAATTCAAATCAGGCGAGAACGCCGAATCGCTCAAGCTGACCGGAGAAGAAGTCTTCGAGTTCACCGGCATCCGCGACGTAGTCGACCACTTCGCCGCCGGCCGCGAAATAAAAGTGCGTGCTCAAGGTAAGGAAAAGCCCATCGAGTTCACCGCCCTGGTCCGCATCGATACGCCGCAAGAAGCCCTCTACTACGCCAACGGCGGAATTCTGCAGTATGTCTTGCGGCAGTTGCTAGCGACGAAACCGCAGCCTGTGGGTGTATAAATCGAATCGCGGGACGGGTGGGGTTATGCTCCAGGTACCGAGAGTCGAGCCTCAACTCCCTTTAGCCAATCGAGAAACGAATACGAAAGTCTGATCTGCCCGTCGGGCGCCGCAATCGGCTCCAGCAGTCTCATATGCGGATTGGGATGCCTTGGACGGTTGTTGTAACATCCCCACATTCTCGTACCGGTAAGAGCTCCGCTCCCAAATGGCACGAGTTCTTCCCATACCAAAACGACGGCATTGAATCGATGCGATCTCCGAAAAAAATCGACGAATGCCTCCGAGAAGACGGCCTAACCTGCCGTGGTGATTCCATCCACTCCGCAGGGATCCGCATGTATAGAATGGCTGGGGGGATTGAAGGAACCTGCGTTCTTTTCGACTTAAGGGTGTTGCTGATCGTCTGAACTGTGAGCGGTCCGTCCTCTTTCCCAGGCATTCCGGATTCGCCAATGACTTCGACCTCAAGCCCGTTGTACCCCAGTAAGCTCGCGATCTCGGTCTCTATGAAACATGGCTTAGTTGGGCGAGTTAGAAATCGCTGCCTTAATAGTCCCGCCCCTTTGAACCTCCCTTTTAGAAGCGTGAAGATTGCATCGCCCAAGCCAATAGTTCGTCTAGCATAGAGGATGCGATTCGGGACCATGTCGCCCTTTAGGTCGTGCATCCACTCGTCCGGTTCGTTGTCGCGGAAGGCTATAGCGCGCGTGTGCCAGTCCCAGCAAAAAACAGGCAAAGCAGGCGACTTGCCATGGCGTGCTCAGTGAGTTGCCTTACAGCTTTCGTCTCGTGCTCGAAATCGGCCAGTTCATTGGCCAGCGTTTTATAAATGTTGCCCACTGCCTTTAATCGCCTTCCCAGAGCCAGCAGCGCCGGGGCTGCTGTTCTGCGGCAGCGGTCCCATCACCTGTGTCCGTTCCCGTGCCAACTGAAGCCTAGTTATCTCTCAGCCGAGAAACTCGCCCAACGTTCCTGACTTGGGAGCAAACAGAGACCAAAGTCGCGTAAAAGCTGGTCCACGACATTCATACGGTCGGGTTCGCATCGGCATGAGAGATCCAGAGCCTCAACGGTGCGCGGATCTGTTTTGCTGCCGACTCCATCACGCGGAGCAACTTTTTACCATAGCCTCTTCGTCTGAATTGCGGCATGACAAATAGCTCCTCCACCTCAAGAGCGCCGTTAACCTCAACCGCATAAGACCAAGCGCGCTTTTCTTCGCCCGGACCAACAAGTTCGCATCCCTGAACTACGCCGCCGGTGGTCTCCTTCAGTCCCCAGTTGCGCAGCGCGATGCCTGATTTCGGCCCGGTCCACACTTTATTGCCCGCAAATAGCTGAGTCCAACTTTCGATGTGGGTTGCGCGAAATACGTCGTAAGCGATGGAGCCAAAGCCATTGTTGCCCCATTGGACCCCCTGGTAGTGGGTCAGTTTCGAAACTGACCCAGTACCGAAAAACCGTGTCATGCATTAGCGCCTCCGCCCGCTGCTATAATCAAGAATTGCGCTCATGTCCACGAAACGCCTGATTCGCTCCACCACAGTTCTATCCATCCGCCGCAACGGCAGCGTGGTTCTTGCCGGAGACGGTCAAGTCACGCTCGGCGAGTCCGTCATCAAACACACGGCCAAGAAAATCCGCCGCCTCTACAACGACAAAATCCTCGCCGGATTCGCCGGCTCCACTGCCGATGCCTTCACCCTTTTCAGCCGCTTCGAATCGAAACTCGAGCAATACCACGGCAACCTCGGACGTGGCGCCGTCGAGCTCGCCAAAGACTGGCGCACCGATAAATACCTGCGCCACCTGGAAGCCCTGCTTTTAGTTAGCGACAAAGAAGCAACGTTTCTGCTCAGCGGGCAAGGCGACGTGATCGAACCAGACGGCGGAGTAGCCGCGATCGGTAGCGGAGGCCCCTACGCGCAAGCCGCCGCACAAGCCCTGGCGCAACATACGCAACTCACTGCTCGCCAGATCGCCGAAGAGGCAATGAAGATCGCCGGCAAAATGTGCATCTATACCAATGACGCGGTAACCATCGAGGAACTCTAAGACGTCCACTGAATTTATGGCTATCTATCTTCCATCCAGCGCCGAAGAAGAACAACTCGCACTCGACGAACTCACTCCCCGTGAGATCGTCGTCGAACTCGACAAACACGTAATCGGCCAGAAGGACGCCAAACGCGCCGTCGCCATCGCCCTCCGCAACCGCACCCGCCGTCAAAAACTAACCCCCGACTTGGCCGAAGAAATCATCCCCAAAAATATAATCATGATAGGGCCGACGGGGGTGGGGAAGACGGAGATCGCGCGGAGGCTGGCGAAGCTGGCGAATTCTCCGTTTTTGAAAGTGGAGGCGTCAAAGTTTACCGAGGTCGGCTACGTGGGGCGGGACGTGGAGTCGATGGTGCGCGATCTGGTGGAGATTGCGATTGATAATGTCCGCGAAGAGAAGCTCGAAGACGTGGCGGACAAGGCTGAGTTAAATGCAGAAGAGCGGTTGCTGGATATTTTGTTCCCTCCAACTCCTCAGTCGCGGCCGGGAGAAACGACTACCGCGGGCGGAGTGGTAATTGATGGCAATACCGCTCTGGCGGAGTCTTCTTCGCGGACGCGCGAGAAACTGCGGCAGCAGCTGCGCGAAGGCAAGCTCGACGAGCGGCAGGTCGAGATCGATGTGCGCGAGCGCAATTTCCCCACGTTTGAAATTATGAGCAATCAGGGCGTGGAGGAGATGGATATCAATATCAAGGACATGCTGCCTAACATCTTCGGGGCGCGGACGAAGAAGCGAAAGATGAAGGTGAACGAAGCGTTCGAGTATTTAATTCAGGAAGAAGAGCAGCGGCTGATCGATATGGATCATGTTACGCGGACGGCGATCGATCGCGTGGAAAACTCGGGCATTGTTTTTCTGGATGAGATTGACAAGATTGCGGGGCGCGAGGGCGGGCATGGTCCGGACGTTTCGCGCGAGGGCGTGCAGCGCGACATTCTGCCGATTGTGGAAGGCACTACGGTGAACACGCGGTACGGGATGGTGCGCACGGATCACGTTCTGTTTATTGCGGCGGGTGCGTTTCATGTTTCGAAGCCGAGCGATTTAATTCCCGAACTGCAGGGGCGGTTTCCGATTCGGGTGGAGTTGCAGTCGCTGACCATGGAAGACTTTGTGCGCATTTTGACGGAGCCGAAATCTTCTCTGGTGAAGCAGTACACGGCGTTGCTTGAAACTGAAGGGGTGAAGCTGGAGTTTACGCCGGAGGCGCTGCAGGAGATTGCGCACTTTGCGTTTCGCGTAAATGAGAGTACGGAGAATATTGGAGCGCGGCGGCTGCACACGATTATGGAGCGGGTGCTGGATGAATTGAGTTTCGATGCTCCGGAGAGAAAAGGCGAGCACGTGATCGTGGATGCGGATTATGTGCGGAAGATGTTGACTGACATTGTGAAGGATCAGGATTTGTCGAGGTATATTTTGTAGGAGCGTGTTGCGCGGAGGGCACGCGGTAGGGAATGCCCACCTTTTGCAGAAAGCGCAAAGGATGGGCCACCCGCCCACGATGCCTGTTCTTAGAGTCAAAGCCTGAAGCGTGGAATCGAGTGCGACCCTCGGCGGCTAAAGCCGTTCTCGCTTGCCTTGGTTACGGCGCGCCTGAAGCCGCGGCCCTTTCAAAAATAGGGGACGCATTACGCGGCCCGCTCGGGGCAGGCCCCTGAAGCGACGCTCTAGTAAGCGATCGTGATGGGGACAAGTGCTTATCGCAGCGCTGAAGCGGCGGGTGGCCCAGGCTTTTGATCTCATTGGCGTCACCAACGTAGTGGGTGACCCGTCCTTCGCGTACTTTGCGAAGAGCCTACCCTGAGCCTGTCGAAGGGGCGGGAGTCGGAAATGCCTGCGCAAGTGGGTCGATTACGCCCTACGATCCCGAAACGAGATCTCGGTGCAGCCCTCATTCACTCGCACGGGCGAGGCTTTGTCCAGGAGATAGAAACGATAACTGCTCTAGCGCCATACCTCCGGCGCGGCCACCAAGCCCCGCTTCACCGGATTGCGATGCATATACCTCAGCTTCTCCACACGCTTCTTTGTCGTCCACACGTTGAAATCGTAGAAGCGCGCCTGCCAGAAAGGCGTGCGCAGGCTCGCGTCGGGAAACAGGCACCGCTGGCGCCGCCCGCTTTTTCTTCTGCAACAAGACGCGGGCCGAGCGCTGTTTTAACACTTGCATCACCGTCGACGGAGTTCCAATCTCTGGTTCGGTGATGAGCAGGTGGATGTATCCCGGCATGACGACATATACCACGACCACTAAGCGATAACGTTCGCGTGTCTGTTCCAGAATCGAGATGAAGCGGTCCCGGCTGCACGCGGTGCTCAGAAACGGCAATCGCCGATAGCACCAGCAGGTAATAAAGTGCCGGTGATGAGCGCCGTAGGTCCGATGCAAGCCGCGTGGCATGACGCAGAACATAGTACCGGCAGCACCGCCACCCGCCCTTGCAAACAACGCAAGCACGGGGCACCCACAGTTCCGGAACGGGAAGGGAGAACACGAAAAGCCGGGCCACCCGCCCACAGATCATTCTCGGTGCTCACTCGCGCGCCGGCCGGCTCCGCCGCATGCGTTGTCGGACAAGAGTGTCCGACCCACACAATCAATGCGCTTCCAATCCGCTCCACGCCATGCGGTGAAACAGGTCATCCATTTCTTTGGGGTCGGCCTTCATCCCTTTGTCGATCCACTAGTCGAGCAACGAGACTGGGTCGATCTGCAGGCCAGCCATCTGTAGTCTCTCCTCAATCGAACGCGCAAAGAATCCCCGTCCTAGCGCGGGCACATCATTCACCTTCCCTGAGCTTACCAATGCCGCATAGAATTCACGTGCCTCGCGGACGTGCACGAAAAGCTCCCGCACCGGCTGCAGCCGTTTCGTACTCGCGCCCTGACGTTTCAGCGCGGCCGAACAGCTCTCAAGAAAATCCTCGACATCACTGAGGAACAAATCATCTTTGTCGCGATAGTGTACGTAGAACGTTGAACGCCCCACTCCCGCGCGATCCAGCACATCCTGTATCGTGATTTCGTCGAAATTCTTCTCATGCAGCAGCGCAACCAGCGCATCGCCCAAAGTGTCGCGCGTTCGCAAAACACGACGATCTGTTTTCCGATGGGATCCTGCAGCCTTATTCTTTGTTTTCGTCGACTTCACGATCGCTGCCTTCACAATCCCTGGTTCCTGAACATTTCCGTCGGGTTTGTTCCGTATCGCAGCACTTCTGTAGATAACACTTTCACAGGTGAGCGAATTATGTCTAGAGTGTCGATCATGACGGACGATCGTAAAGCCGGAATTGCTCTAATTGATGGTTCGCTGTGCGGCATTCTTACTATGGCGTCCACACTACGGGAACGGCATCGCTGACAGCGGAGCAAGTTGCACATCTGTCGAGCCTCTCCGCCGCCGCGCACTCGCTTGCTCTGGTTAGCATCCTCTTGCTGTTCCTGGGTACTTGCGGTCTCGCACGGCGCTTGGCCGCCGCCGATCAAATCTCCTTTGCTGCAATCGTCACTTACGGCTTCGCGGGCGTTGCCGTAATGATCGCCGGGGCAGTCAGCGGATTCATCGTCCCGGGCATCATGAAGCACATGCTTCGCGACCTTCCTTCCGCCGCGCATCAGTGGGAGATCGTGATCGCCGGGATTTTTCAAATCAATCAAGCTTTTGCACGGATCTTTTCTGTCGGCGCCTCGATCGTAATCATTCTTTGGTCCGTTTCTGCGCTGCGGAACGGGGGCTTGGGCGGGGTGTCGACATCTACGGCTGCGTCGTTTCCCCACTTCTGATTCTTGGCATCGGCATCGGGCATTTGCGGCTCGATGTCTATGACATGACAGTTGTGATGGTCGGGCAAGTTATCTGGTTCATTCTTGTTGGATCTCAGTTGATGCGGGACCCATCCTTTGCGAAGGCCGGGCATTCCCATCATCAATCATCTTGAGAATTTGTTATTGATTTTCTCTAGGCCGCCCCGAATCTCTGATCTTAGAGTCGAGGAGTGCCGAAGGGTCTGAAGCGTTATTACAGCCCTAAACTACCTGCACTTACTAATCTGGCGGACGGCGCAACCCAGGGCTGAAGCCCGAATGAGAATGGCGCTTTACGCGGGGCTAAAGCGCCGCTCTTCCACGTCACTACAGGCGTTTATCGTAGCGATCATCCCAAAGCGAGCAGTCGGCTGCGGTGGGCTGCCTCTGTCCACGCCTTTTATTTCGCTGCTATGCGGTCTGGTATTCTGCCTGCTCAGAGATGAAGATTCTACGAGGACAGTTGGTGCTGGGGCTGGCGGCGTTGGCGTGGATGGTCGGGTGCGCTTCGATTGGGCCGCCGCTGCCGCCTTCGCTGGAGTTGCCGAAGCCACCGACTGATCTGCATGCGGCGCGCAAAGGGGACAGAGTCAGCCTTACGTGGACCGTCCCGACGCGGACGACGGATCGGCAGAGGGTGCGCTATTTGGGAAAGACGCGCATTTGCAGGAGTCTCGATCAGGTTATTAAGCAGTGTGAAAAGCCGGTGGGAGAAACCGAGTCACCAGCGGATTTCAGGAGCGCGAAGAAAACTTCGGTGAAACTCAGGGCGACTTTTATTGATACTTTGCCTTCCATACTCGAGCGGGAACATCCCGACGGCTTTGCTACCTATGCAGTTGAAGTGCTGAATACGTCGGGCCGAGGGGCTGGGCTGTCGAACCAAGTGCATGTGCCGCTGGTTCCGACATTGCCGCCGTTCAGTGATTTTTCCGCGAAAGTGGTTTCGCAGGGTGTGGTTGTCACGTGGCGGTGTGCGCCTGTGCCGGGAGCGAAACTGAATGGCGTGAAATATTTGTTTCGCATCTACAGGCGGCAGGAAGGAAGCACGAGCGAAGCCAAGATTGGTGAGTTGAGCGCCGCTTGTGTGACGGAGGCGGATACGTCCAATGGTTCGTTTCTTGACCAGACGTTCGAGTGGGAACACACATATTATTACCGGGGCACGGTCGTGAGCGTGATGGAGAAGCCGGGAAAGCCCACGATCGAAGTGGAAGGCGACGATACTCCGGAAGTTAAAGTATTCGCGCATGACATTTTTCCGCCAGCGGTGCCTGCGGGACTGCAGGCTGTATTTTCTGGCCCGGGACAGCAGCCGTTTATCGATCTGATCTGGGCTCCCGTAACTGACGCGGATCTTGCGGGCTGTAACATTTATCGTCACGAGGCGGGTGGGGCTGCGGTGAAGCTGAATTCTGAACCGGTGAAGGCGCCGGCGTTCCGCGATATGCAGGTGGTTTCGGGGAAGACTTATTTCTATTCGGTGTCTGCGGTGGATTTGCGGGGGAACGAGAGTGCGCGGTCGGAAGAAGCTAGCGAGACCGTGCCTTGAGTTTAGCGTCATGTAGGGAGAAGAACAGAAATTCCCTTTAGTTAGGGCCGGTGCTAGCTAGCGCATGCCGGGATGGGCTCCTTCGACTGCGCTGACCGGTGCGCTTTGCTTACCGGTCTGCTGCGTTCAGGATGACAGTGCGTTTTGGCTACTTCTTCGCGAACTCGCTGCGGTGGCGGCTGTAGAAGATGTAGATCATGAGGCCGAGGCCGAGCCAGACGACGAAGCGCAGCCAGGTGATGACGGTAAGTCCGGTCATGAGGCCTCCGCAGAGGATGATCGAGATAAGCGGGAACCACGGGACCAGCGGAACTTTGAAGATGCGCGGACGATTGGGCTGAGTGCGGCGCAGGATGATCACTCCGAGCGAAACCAGGACGAAGGCGAAGAGCGTGCCGATGTTCGAAAGATCGGCAGCGTCGCTGATGGCGAAGATTCCGGCGGGGATGCCGACGGCGAAGCCTGCAATCCACGTAGAGTAATGGGGCGTCTTGAACTTCGCGTGAACTTTCGAGAAGAGAGCGGGGAACAATCGGTCGCGCGACATCGCGTACCAGATGCGGGCCTGGCCGTACTGAAAGACCAATAGCGAGGAAATCATGCCGGTGAGGGCTCCGATTACGATGATCGAACGCGACCAGCGGCTGGCACCGAGAACTTTCAGAGCGAAGGCGACAGGGGCTTCCGCGGCTTCGCCGGAGACGAAGGTGGTGTAGTTCATCATGCCGAGCAGTACGATGGAAACTCCGACGTAAAGGATGGTGCAGACAATGAGCGACGCGATGATGCCGATCGGGAGATCGCGTTGGGGATTGCGCGCCTCCTCGGCGGCGGTGGAAACGGAATCGAAGCCGATGTAGGTGAAGAAGACGATGGCGCCTCCGGTAACGACGCCGCCGAATCCGGAAGGCGCGAAGGGGTGCCAGTTGCTGGGATTTACCAGCGCGCCGCCGACCACGAGGAATATGAGGATGGCACCGATCTTGATGGCGACCATGATGTTGTTGGCTTTGGCGGATTCGCGCACGCCGCGGACCAGCAAGACGGTGAGGATGAAGATGATAAGGAAAGCAGGGAAGTTGAAGTAGGAACCGGTCCAGTGGCCGGATTCCCAGACGGGGGTGGACCAGCGATCAGGCAAGCGGATGCCGAAGGATTCCAGTTGAGCTTTGGTGTAGGCGGCGAAGCCGATTGCGACGACGACGTTGCTGACAACGTATTCGAGAATGAGGTCCCAGCCGATGATCCAGGCGAAAATTTCGCCGAGCGTGGCGTAGGAATATGTGTAGGCGCTGCCGGCGATTGGAATCATCGAGGCAAGTTCGGCGTAGCAGAGTCCGGCGAAGCTGCAGGCGAGCGCGACCAGGAAGAAAGAGATGGCGATGGAGGGACCGGCGGGCGGGCGACCATGCATCAGGACTTGGCCCATGCTGCCGCCGCGCAAGAAGTTCACGATGATGTCGAGAACCTGGGCGTGGAGGATGGACGGGGCCTGGAAATATTCTCCGGCGGCGGCGGTTCCGGTGAGGACGAAGATTCCGGAGCCGATGATTGCGCCGATGCCTAGGGCTGTGAGCGACCAGGGGCCGAGAGTTTTTTGCAGGCGCTGGCCTGGGGCTTCGGATTCCGAGATGAGCTTGTCGATGGACTTGCAGCAGAAAAGCTGGTTGTCGGAGGTGCGAATCGTTTCGGCGGGTTCCGCGGATGGTGGTAACAAGAGGTAGTGATCTCCTGAAAGCTAGCTTTCAGCCGTCAGCTGTTCGCAGTTAGCAATTGGCCGGCGGGACTTCGAAAATTGAAGAACCGTCCGGCCAACTGCCTAATGCTTACCGCCGACTGCTGCCTAGCGTTTCGACTGGCCGCGAGCCAGCTTTTTCACCTTGCGCTTTTTCGATCCGCGGGCATAGTCGCGGGGCTTCTTGGGCTTCTCCGCTTTGGCCTTTTTGCGAGCGGCGCGCTTTGATTTCTTGCGTTCTTCTTTGGTTAGCGTTGCTGTGTTTGCCATGATTGATAAAGAGTCCATTGCTATGAAATGCGGACTTTGACACCGCCCGGTGATCTTACACTGATTTGTTGTCCGTCAATCAGCTGGGCACTACGGCACCTGTTTCTGATCGATTAAGCTTCGTACGTCGCCGCGATGCGACGACAGGAAGCGACCTTATGGCCAGCAGCTGTGCCGAGCAGACGAGGCCGCTCAACATGCCCAGGAATCCGAGAATTGCCGCCATTACCCAATACGGTTCGTGCCAGCGAAGAAAGTATCCCGCAACAGCAGCGAGGCCCGTGATTATGACTGGGATCGCGACGAGTCCGGACCACAAATAATTTTGCCGTTGCTCACGGCTCAAATGTGCCCATTCCCGCCTGCCAGTTTCGTATCTGTTGCCGCACACGCAGATATAGCACTCACGCCCAATGCATATATCGTTGCCGCTGTGAGGAGGTGCAGTCCAAAAGGCCCTGCCACACCGAATACAATGGCGCCTGCGAATCAGGATCAAGACGATAATGTCAACAATTCCGAACATGCTCAAGCGCGTTCCAGCTGGGCATACTTTTCCACGAGCTTTTTCAAGCCGAAGCGAGGAAATTGTACAGTAATCTTGGCTTCTTCGCCTTCTCCTTCTCGCTGATAGACGATTCCTTCGCCGTATTTGGGATGGCGGACCTTCTGGCCGGGGCGGAATCCGCGCTTGCCAGTGGGCTCCTCGAGAGGCATTTTCGGGACGGTGAATTTCTTGCCGCGTGTGGCGAAGAATTCGGCGATGTTCTCGATGGAGTTGTAGGGCTTGGCGGGGATGGCAGTGTTGCGGGGCTTCGCCGCGCCTGACAACCGGGGGCGGCTCTCCCCACGTGATCCTTGCCAGGCTGTGCTTTGGTCTTCGTCCTCGTAGGAGTAGTGGACGTCGGCATCGTGGGCTGCGGGGCGTTGCCCCGCTGGACGGCCGGGGGCGGCCGTCCCCACATGGGCTGTGCCCACTCCAGATGTGGAAGCACCTGCGGTGCTTCGGCGTCGGCCTAGTTCTTCGATTAGTTGGATGGGGACTTCTTCGAGGAAGCGCGAGGGGACGCTGGCTTCGGGGAGGTCGGTGCCGTAGCGGCGACGGTAGACGGCGCGGGTGAGGATGAGCTGGTCCATGGCGCGGGTCATACCGACGTAGCAGAGACGGCGCTCTTCTTCTATGTCGTCGGGCTGGAGCATGGTGCGGGAGTGCGGGAACAAACCTTCTTCGAGGCCGCTGAGAAAGACGAGAGGGAATTCGAGACCCTTGGCCGCGTGCAGGCTCATGAGCGTGATCTGGGCGCGCTCGTCATAGTCGTCGGCGTCGCTGATGAGGGCGGCATGGTCGAGGAACTGGTCGAGAGTTTCTCCACGGTCGCGCGAGTCCATGGCGGCATTGACCAGTTCGCGCAGATTTTCGATGCGCGAGAAAGCCTCGGGCGTGTCTTCGGCTTCGAGGAGTTTGATGTAGCCGGTGCGGTCGATGAGGAATTTCAAGATGTCGGCCGTGCTGATCGTAGGCGCAGGAAAGGAATTTGGGACGGGGACAGATGCCTCTGCAGCCGGCGGGTTCGAATCATCTTCAACTAAAGGGGCACGGACGCTATCATTGGGTTCGTCGCCACTGTAGGCTCCCCCGAAATCGAAGGCGGTGTTTTCGAATTGGTTGGGATTGAAGGCGGCATTTTCCTCTACTACTGGCTCTGTTTCGGCTTCCGCAGACGCGGGCGAGGGCGCCCGCGCCACACTCTCCTCCGCACTTTCTTCCAAATGCTCGACGAAGGTACCTGACAACATTGCTTGAGCATCGGCGATTAGTTGCTGAAAACCCTTCAGGGCTGACAGCGCGCGCTGGGGAAGGAGTTGGCGGCGGATGGCTTCGCCGAGGGCGCCCCAGAGTGAGAGGCCGGTTTCGAGAGCGAGGCGCTCGATGGTGTCGATGGTGCTCTTGCCGATGCCGCGGGTAGGATTGTTGATAACGCGCAGCAGGGAGATTGAGTCGTCCGGGTTCTGGATGACTTTGAGGTACGAGATCATGTCTTTGATCTCGGAGCGCTCGTAGAAAGAAAATCCGCCGACGACTTTGTATTTGAGGCCGTAGCGGCGCATGGCCTCTTCAAAGAGGCGCGACTGCGAATTGGTACGGTAGAGCACGGCGGCGCGCGGCGTTTCTCCGCGCTGGGCGGCTTCGCGCAGATACTTTGCGATGTGATCGGCGGCGAAGAGAGCTTCGTTCTCGCCGTCAGGAGCTTCGTAGTATCCGAGTTTGGCGCCGCCCTGGCGCGAAGTCCAGAGATTCTTGCCTTTGCGGCGGAGGTTGTTAGCTACGACCGACGATGCTGCCTGCAAAATGTTCTGCGTGGAGCGGTAATTCTGTTCGAGACGGATGATCTTAGCTTCGGGGAAATCCTGTTCAAATTCGAGGATGTTGCGAATGTCGGCGCCGCGCCAGGAATAAATGGATTGATCTTCATCGCCGACGGCGCACACATTGTGGCGCGAGCCGGCGAGCATGCGCATGAGTTCGTATTGCGGACGATTGGTGTCCTGATATTCGTCGATCAGAAGATATTGAAAACGGCGGTTGTAATATTCGCGCACGGGGGCAGCGGTTTTCAGCAAGCGAGTGGCTTCGAGCAGGAGGTCATCGAAGTCGAGGGCGTTGGCTTTGAGCAACTCTTTGCGGTATTCCTCGAACAAGTGCGCGATCTTTTCGGTCTTGGGATCGGCTGATTGCAAGTAAAGCTGCTGGGGATCGAGCATGTGATTCTTCGCCCAGGAAATGCGCGAGAACACGGTGCGCGGCGTGAGTTGTTTGTCATCGAGGCCGAGGCGCTTCATGATCCCCCTGACGACGGACTGCATGTCACTCTCATCGTAAATGACGAATTTTTTGGTATGGCCGATCGGCGGCTGGCCGGGCGTGGCGGAGGGAATCTGGAGGGCTTCGATGTCACGGCGAAGAACGCGCACGCAGAAAGAATGGAAGGTCGAGATGACGGGTTTGGCGATACTGAGTCCGCCAACAAGTTTTTCGACACGCTCGCCCATTTCTGCGGCGGCTTTGTTGGTGAAGGTCATGGCCAGGATGGATTCCGGCATCACGCCCATGTGCTCGATGAGATAGGCGATGCGGTAAGTGATGACGCGGGTTTTGCCGCTGCCCGCGCCGGCGAGGATGAGGACCGGTCCCTCGGTGGTTTCGACGGCTTCGCGCTGCTGCGGGTTGAGTTGGTCGAGAAACGACAATGCGGAAGTGGCTCCGGAATTGATTTTACAGGGGAATTGAAGTTGATGACGCGTTCCCCTTTCGGAACGCAAGAATGCAGATAGGACGAGTAACGATAATTATTTACTCGGACCGCGCATAGACTCTCAGGCGGACCCGTGGTGTAACGGGAACACAGCACTCTGCGACGGTAGCAGATACGGGTTCGAATCCGGTCGGGTCCACGCTCTGGTCTTCCTGAGCGCAGGTTCTGTGGGGAGCGAAGCAGGGATAGCTTCCCTACAAAAGTAACTGGACTGCGGATTTGGGTGACCTATACTGAAGTTGTCGCAGGGTGCTGTAGGCGCCCAGATTTGATCGGCCCCGAGGAATCGGGGCCTTTGTTGTGTGTGCCAAGCATGTTCAACAGCTAGGAGGTGAGAGCCCTCTACCCAGTCTGATGGAGACGAAGGGTTAGTGAAGCGCAAGGGTGAAATAACACCCGCCGCGAGGCGGGGCCTGAAAGAAGCGTGGAGCAAAGACGCGAGCCGATGAACCAGAACCGGATACGAGGCCTACGGGTGGCGGGCGAGCGGGCACATGACTGCAAAGCCCATTATCCATCAAGCTCACTGGTGGTAAATCCGGCGGTTGTGCGGCGAAAGCGGTTGAACTTACCTTGGGAGATCTGCGGCATGTCACGGAATCGTGACGGAGGGTGAAGCGATTCACCCGGACCGTGGCGCAGAAGTCAGCAGAGGGCAAAGTAGGTCATGCAGTCGGTGAAGCTATGGAGGCACTCCCATGCCGAAAGGCGGAGCCAACAAGATAGGCCGAGCCGGGAACGATGATCCGAAGGCCCGAACGGTACCCCGCAAGGGGAATAAAGGAAAGGGCAAGTAAGCGGCGCGACTCATGAGCGGACGGCGGCAGAAAAACCGGCCCGAACAAGAGGTGCTGGCCTTTCCGGCGGAAAGTAGGAGTGATGCTCCGAGGGCCGCCGAGCAAGGGACCGAAACGCATATGGCGAAGCGCAAGTCGGAAAGCCTGGCCGGAACCGAACGACTGATGGAAGAAGTCTGCGAGCGGGAAAACTGCAAGCAGGCATTACAACGAGTCAAGGCGAATAAAGGGAGTCCGGGAGTAGAGGGGAGGACCGTCGACGAGCTCTCGGAGTACCTGAAGCAACACGGGTTGAAGATCGGGGAACAGCTACGAAGCGGAACTTATCAACCGCAGCCGGTAAGACGGGTGGAAATCCCGAAGCCGGAGGGCAGTGGAATGCGCAAGCTAGGCATTCCTTGCGTGCTGGATCGTTTTGTTCAGCAGGTGGTGCTGCAGGTTCTGCAGAAGCGCTGGGACCCGACGTTCTCCGAACATAGCCACGGTTTCCGACCGGGGCGCAGTGCGAAGCAGGCGGTGCACAAGGCGCAGCAGTATATCGCCGAAGGATACCGCTGGGGGGTGGACCTCGACTTGGAAAAATTTTTCGATCGAGTAAACCACGACCGTCTGTTCGCGGCGGTGGCCGAGCGCGTGGCCGACAAGCGAATGCTCAAGTTGATGCGAGGGTTTCTGAAGGCCGGAGTGATGGAGGACGGGTTGGTCAGTGCGGTGGATGAGGGAACGCCTCAAGGCGGTCCGCTTTCACCACTACTATCCAACTTGGTGCTGGACGAACTGGACCGGGAGTTAGAGCGGCGCGGTCACTGCTTCGTCCGCTATGCCGACGACTGTAACATCTACGTCAGCAGCGAACGAGCAGGACAGCGAGTGATGGAGAGCGTTACGCGCTTTATGTGCGCCGGGATAAACCGGCATGAAGCAGAGGATGAAAGAGCCTTACGAGTAAAGACTAGCGATCTGCTCGGCCCCGAGTCTTGCGCTGATACCGCGAGGGACCCAGTGAGGCGTAGACAGGGGCTAGGCGAGGTGGGTATCCAGCTCCGAAAAGTTACAATCCGGACGCCGCCGTCTTATAAAGGCGCGGTAGGCAACATGAGCAGGAGCGCTAGCGCGAGCACCTGTTCGGTCCGGCGTAGTCGAAGACCCCAGACACGCCTAGAAGCTTCATGCACGAGAACCGGGAGACCTCGGAGACACCTGCGGCCAAACCAGGCAGCAGGGCGGCGGGCGAAGGCTATAGCCGCACGGCCCGCATGTACGTCCCCGAGGAGTCACACGACGGTATAGTACCGATGAATCATTCGAACAAAGACAGAAGACCGTTGGCGGAGAGTGAGGAGGGAAGCCCGTCGATCAAGGAGAACGCAGGTCAACCTCACACGTACCCGACTCAGAGCGGGAAGGGCGTGTCCCAGGGATTGGCAGGCGTGCGGAAAGCAGCACGGGAAAATAAGGAGATGAAGTTCACCGCTCTGCTCCACCATCTGACCGTCGATCTGCTGCGGGAAAGCTTTTACTCACTAAAGAGGAAAGCCGCGCCCGGAGTGGACGGGGTCACCTGGCCGGAGTATGAGACCGGACTTGAAGATCGGTTGACTGATCTCCATGGCCGGGTTCATCGCGGAGCATATCGAGCGTTGCCATCGCGAAGAGTGTACATAGAGAAAGAAGACGGACGAAAACGTCCGCTAGGAGTTGCGGCCCTGGAAGACAAGCTCGTCCAGTACGCCGTGGCCACCATCCTCAATCAGATCTATGAAGAGGACTTTCTCGGCTTCTCGTATGGTTTTCGCCCGGGGCGCGGCCAGCATGACGCGCTGGATGCGCTGTCGTACGCGCTCCTGAAGAAGAAGGTGAACTACATTTTGGACGCTGATGTCCGAAGCTTTTTCGACAATCTCGACAAAGGCTGGATGATCAGGTTCATAGAGCATCGCGTCGCCGATCCCCGCATACTGCGGTTGATCCAGAAATGGCTGAAGGCCGGGGTAATGGAGGAAGGCAAATGGTCGGAACCGAAGACAGGTAGTCCGCAGGGGTCGGTGATTTCACCACTCCTCGCAAACATCTACCTGCACTACGTTTTCGATCTCTGGGTGAACGTCTGGCGCAAGAAGTGGGCGCAAGGCGAAGTGGTGGTCATCAGATACGCGGATGACACCATTGTGGGATTCCAGTACCAGGCGGATGCAGATCGTTTTCTGGAGAACTTACGGGAGCGATTGGCTATGTTCGGACTGGAGCTACACCCGGATAAGACGCGCCGGATCGAATTCGGGCGGTATGCCGAAGAGAACCGGAAACGAAGAGGAGAAGGGAAACCCGAGACGTTCGACTTTCTAGGATTCACGCACATTAGCGGGAAGAATAGTTTGGGGCGATTCATGGTACGGCGCACGACGATTCGCAAACGCATGCGGGCCAAGCTACGGCAAATAAAACCGGAGCTCCGCAAGCGCATGCACGATCCCGTGCCCCAAACCGGCCAATGGCTCCGGTCGGTCGTGCAGGGGTACTTCAACTACTACGCGGTACCGGGAAACAACGCTAGCCTATCCCTGTTCCGGCATCGGGTGCTGGTCTGCTGGTGGCATAGTATTCGCCGCCGGACCCAGAAACACCGAATCAACTGGACGCGGATGCTCACCCTGGCGAAGCGCTGGCTTCCCCAACCGGCTGTGCTCCATCCCTTCCCCGATGCTCGCTTTGCCGCCACTCATCCGAGATAAGAACCGGATGCGCTAACGAGCGCCCGTCCGGATCTGTGCGGGGGGTACCAGGCCACTGGTATCCCTACCGCGATCACGCACCAACTCAAACTGAAGGTAAATCAGACGAAGAGCGCCGTGGCCCGACCTGGGCAAAGGAAGTTTCTCGGCTTCAGCTTCACCGGTGAACGAGAACCGCGGCGGCGCATTGCCCCCAAGGCGATCGCTCGCTTGAAGGAGAGGATTCGGGAACAGACAGGTCGAACCCGTGGCATCAGTCTGACGCAGATGGTCACCCAGATCGCGACCTACCTGCGGGGATGGCTCGGATACTTCGACGATTGTCAAACGCCCTCGGGGTTGCACACCCTTGAATCGTGGCTACGCCGTCGACTTCGGTCGGTGGTGTGGAAGCCATGGAAACGGGGACGAACGCGATTTCGCGAACTTCGCAAACGGGGTGTGGGCAAAGACCTGGCGGCGCAAACCGCCGGGAGTCCCCACGGCCCGTGGCGCATCGCCAACTCGCCCGCCCTGGCCATCGCTTTGCCGAATGCTTACTTTGCCCAGTTCGGACTCCCGCCTATGGTCGTGCGCTCGGCTTAATCCGCCGAACCGCCGGATGCGGACCCGCATGTCCGGTGGTGTGGCAGGGGAGGCGGGGCGACCCGTCCCCCTATGCCGATTTTGGGGCTCAACTCCGGAGCGCCTCAGTGGCTAAAGCCGGCATCTTAATCGGACGCTGGCAGCACGGCTGAAGCCGTGCCTTTCCCAAACCCTGTCCTTCCCAACGTGCCCTTCCCAACCCCTTGTCGTTCACAGACTCGTGTCGTAAATAATGCTTAAGAGATTGGTATATCCAGCTATTTATCGAATGTTCTACTCTGCTTTTCGTGGCGAGCTTACATATTTTTCCATGGGAAGTTCGAAGTACATCAGTTCGGTGCCTTTGGCGTCATTTACGCCGGTGACGAAGATGTGGGCGCCGGCGAGGGGTGTCGCGATGTCTCCGACGTCGAAGAAAAGGAATCCTGATTGCGTGGTGTGGGGCTCGACGGCTTTGGCGGCGAATTGGGCGGACTCGATCTCGTCCCGTTCTTTCTGACTGATCGTGCCTTTCACTTTTTTATGCGGGATGGGAAATGGAATCGCGGGATCGGTGCTGGCGCGGGGATTGGACAGGCGGCGATAAATATCCTCGGATGAAACAGGCGTAAGTTTGGAGTGGTTGACGGTGGTGAGCGTGACTTGCATGTTGGCGATGGTGACGGGCTGGGCGCCGTCGTTGGTCACGATGAAGAAAATGGGCAAGAGGCCGTGTTCATGAAAGTTCACGGAGAAAATCTTTGCCTTGTCGGGAGTGTCGTAGGGATCGGCGGCGATAGCAACTTTTTCGTCGGAGTGGTCGTCGTGCGCGGGATATGAGTTTGCGGGCAGGGCTGCAGGCCTGGCAAAGTCTTTGGCGGCGAGGCAGACTCCGAATCCCGCCACTACGCACACGGCGACCAGCACACGACTAAGGCCTCTCCCAACTGGCTGCATGATCGCAATTATAAAAGCAATGCGGTCGCTTTTTTGTCCGGAGGGACCGAGGCTTTCTCAAGTCGTGAACCACTAAGGGCACTAACTGACACGAAGGCTATGGATGGCTGGTTTCCTAGGCGTCGGCTTTTTATTGATTCATCTAGAACATCGCCAGCGTTTGTTTAGAATGGCTGGACTTGATCTCTTCTCTCTACAACTTCCTCTACAGCGCGGCGCTGGCGGTTGCGATGGTGGTGAGCCTGCCTTACTGGCTTTCCCAAATGGTGCTGCGCGGGAAATATCGCAAGGGATTTGCGGAAAGGATGGGAGGGGTTCCAGCGCGGTTGAAGTTGCCCGAGGTGAATGAGGGTGTAATTTGGGTGCACGCGGTTTCCGTGGGCGAGGTGCTGGCGGTCGCAGGTTTAGTGGATGATCTGGGAGACAGTGTGCCGCGGAATCGACTATTTATTTCCACGACTACCGATACGGGGCAGGCGCTGGCGCGAAAAAGATTCGGCGAGGCGAATGTGTTCTATTTCCCGATGGACTTCGCGTTCGCGATCCGGCGGTATCTGCGTGCGCTGCGTCCGAAAATGGTGGTGATTGCGGAGACCGAGTTCTGGCCGAACTTTATGCGACTGGCACACAACAGTGGCGTGCGGATCGCTGTGGTGAATGCGCGGATTTCGGACCGGTCGTGGCCGCGTTACCGGCGATTTCGATGGTTGCTGAGAAAAGTTCTGGCGAATGTGGACTTGTTTCTGGCGCAGACCAGCGAGGATGCGGCGCGGCTGCAAGATATTGGAGCCAGGCCGGAGCGGGTGCGGGTGGCGGGAAATCTGAAGTTTGATCTTCCTGCACCGGAGCCACCTGCGATCGTCGAAAGCTTGCGGAAGTCAATTGCGGCAAACGACGACGGGCCGGTCCTGGTGTGTGGCAGCACGGTGGAGGGGGAGGAATCACTGCTGCTGAAGGCATTTGAGAACTTGCTGGTGCAACATCCGCGGGCAGTGATGATTCTTGCGCCACGGCATCCGGAGCGGTTTTCCGCCGTGGGAGCGCTGCTAGAAAAAATGTCGATTCGCTTTTGCAGGCGATCAGTTTGGCAGGGAGGGGCATTGGCCGGCGGAGTACTGCTGCTGGATACAATCGGAGAGTTGGCTGCACTCTATGCGCTCGCCGACGTTGCGTTCGTTGGAGGGAGTTTGGTGCCGCGGGGCGGGCACAACATCATTGAACCGGCGCCGCATGGCGTGGCCACGGTGGTGGGCAATCACACAGAAAACTTTCGCGACATTGTGAGTTTGTTCGTCAGCCGGGACGCGGTGCGGGTGGTTGGTCCGGCGGAATTGCCTCTAGTGTTGATAGAGTTGCTGTCCAATGACGAGGAGCGACGAGGGTTGGGCCGGCGCGCTGCCGAAACTATGCAATCGCAGGTTGGAGCTACGGCTAGGACAGCCAGAGAGCTGCGGCAGTTGCTGGCGCTGCCATGAAGTTTAATCCTTTGTCGGCGATCTACGGCGGAATGGTTGGGGCGCGCAATGCGCTCTATGACCGTAGGGTGCTGCGCTCACGGCGGCTGCGAGGGCCGGTTATCAGCGTGGGAAATATTTCGACTGGTGGCTCAGGAAAAACTCCGTTCGTGATTTTGTTGGGTGAGTTGTTGAAGGATCGCGGAATCGGATTCGATGTGCTGTCGCGTGGCTACGGGCGCAAGACTCGCGGAGTGTTGCTGGTAGATCCTGGCGGGCTGCCGGGGGATTTTGGCGATGAGCCTCTGCTGATGGGGAGGCGACTGCAGGCGCCGGTAGTGGTTGGTGAAGATCGCTATGAGGCGGGGAAATTTGCCGAGTCACGGTTTGGTCCGCAAATGCATTTGCTGGACGATGGCTTTCAACATCGCGGGTTGGTTCGCGACTTCGATATCGTTCTGGTGACGCCGGATGACGCGCGGGATCGTTTGCTTCCGGCGGGACGCATGCGGGAGCCGTTAGGTTCGTTGCAACGAGCGGATGCTGTGGTGCTGGCCAGCGGGGCTTCGCCGAATTCGTTCCCGCTCGCTGCCAAGATAGTGTGGCGGGTGCGGCGCGGGATCGTGACGCACAAGGTTTCGGATCGGCCGATTGTATTCTGCGGCATTGCACGTCCGCAGAACTTTGTGTTGCAGTTGCGCGCTACCGGCATCGATCCGGTTGCGGAGGCAGTGTTCCGCGATCATCATGCCTATACCGCGAACGATGTTCGCGACCTGCTGCAACTGAAGCAGCGGAGTGAGGCCGGAGGCTTCGTTACTACAGAGAAGGATGCGGTGAACCTGGGTGGATATCTGGACGCGCTGGCGCCGCTCGCGGTTATTCCGGTGAAGATGGAGCTGGCCGACGCAGATAACGCTGTGGATACCATGCTGCGTGTGATCGAGGAGCGGCGGCAGCGCTCGTGAGAAAATGCGTTGACGGCAATAAGGATGCGAGCCAAACGCGCGATTATTGCGTCGCGAAGAACGCGCCGCATGGCGCGGCTCGCGCAGATCCTTCACCGCGCAAAGAACGCTTGTTCAGGATGACCGATCCTTTATTCGATGACGAAACATTTGAAGGAAGTGGAGCGGCTGCGGAAGATTATCGAAGCGTTCCCTAAGGTCACGATTACGGTCCTGGGGGATCTGGTCGCGGATGAATTCGTGTACGGAGAAATTTCGCGCGTCTCGCGCGAGGCGCCGGTATTGATCTTGAAGCATCGCGAACGCACCGTGGTGCCCGGTGGTGGAGCCAACGCGGTGAATAATCTGGCTGACTTGGGGGTGAATGTGCTTCCGGTCGGAGCGATTGGCGACGACGAGCCAGGGCGGTTGCTGCTGAAGTACTTTCGACACAAGCGCATTCCGGTTAGCGGAGTGCTGAAGGATAAGACTTATACGACGGTTACGAAGACACGAATTCTGGCGGGCATGACACACAACACGAGGCAGCAGGTGGTGCGCGTGGATCGCGAGCCTGAGCGTGCTCCTAACCGGCATCTGACGCGTGAGTTATTTCTGGCGGCGCGAGAATATTTACGGGCTTCGGATGCGCTGCTGGTGTCGGACTACGGATATGGATCAGCGAGTCCGGCGATTGTGAATGCGTTGCGGCAGAGTGGACGGAGAAGGATTGCGAATGTGCCCTTGATCCTCGATTCGCGCTACCACCTGCTCGAGTATGCCGGGGTCACGGCCGCCACTCCGAACGAACCCGAAGTGGAGGCGGCGCTGGGCGTGCGAATTGGGCAGGACTGGGAGAAGCTGAGCCAGGCGGGACAGCAAATCATGGAGCGGATGAATCTGCAGTCGCTGCTGATTACGCGCGGGCGCGATGGCATGGTTGCTTTCGATCAGAGGCATTCGCCGGTGGACATTCCGATTTTTGGCTCCGATCAAGTGGCTGACGTGACCGGGGCGGGCGATACCGTGATTGCGGCGTTCAGCGCCGCGCTGGCGGCGGGCGCGAGTACGGAAGAGGCGGCGCAATTGGCCAACTACGCAGGCGGGATTGTCGTGATGAAGCGCGGCACGGCGACGGTTTCGCGGGAAGAACTGTTGCGAACGCTTGAGCAGGCTCCGCCTTCGACGCGACCACACTGAGATGAGCAAATGCAAAATTCTAGGGCGTGAGGAGCTGCGCGAGCGAGTGGAAGTGTGGCGGCGCGTCGGCGAACGCATCGTGCTGGCTAATGGCAATTTCGATTTGCTGCACGTTGGCCACGTGCGCTACTTGCGAGGCGCGAAGGAATTGGGCGGCAAGCTGGTGGTGGCCGTCAATTCTGACGAATCGGTGCGGGCACTCAAGGGCGAAGGCCGTCCGGTGATGCCGGTGGAGGAGCGTGCGGAAATTGTGGCGGCGCTCGCCGACGTGGATGCTGTTGTCATTTTCAATGAACTCGATGTGCGGGCTTTGATTCGCGAGATTCGTCCCGATATTCAGGCCAAAGGGACGGACTACACGGGGGACTCTGTTCCGGAGCGCGATGCAGTGGCTGAATACGGCGGGCGGGTGGCGATCGTGGGAGATGCGAAGGAACACTCCACCAGCGAGATTATTCGGACGCGACTGGCGACGAGGCAGTCGTGAGTTTTGATTCGGCGAGTGGCAACCCTACGAGTTTCGAGACAGAGCGGCTCGATATTGCGGCAGGCAAAAAGCTCGAGCGAGTGCTGGTTGTGCGGCTCAGCGCCATGGGAGACGTGATCCACACGCTGCCCGCGGTTCGCGCTCTGCGAACAGCGTTTCCGCATGCGCGCATCGGCTGGCTGATAGAGGAGCGCTGGGCCGAACTGCTGTGCGCGTCGGGAGTTTCGCGTCGGGGCCAGCGGTCGGCGCTGCGGCCACTGGTCGATGAAATTCACACCGTGAATCTGAAGGGTTGGGGGAAATCGCTGCTTTCGATTTCGACAGTGCAGCGCATGGCCAGGGTGTGGAACGATGTGCGGGATGCGCACTACGACGTTGTGGTGGATCTGCAGGGGGCAATGCGGTCGGCCTTGCTGGCGCGATGGTCAGGAGCACGAGTGGTGTATGGTGCGGCGGAGGCGCGAGAGTCTCCGGCCAGCTTGTGGTATACGCGGAAAGTGGTGGGGCACGGGAGGCACGTCATTCAGCAGAATCTTTCGATCGCGGAGGCGCTGTGCGAGGGGCCGAGGAAAACGTTGGCTCCGGACATTTCTCACGACTTTCCTCGTGATCCTCAGGTTGAGACGCGAGTCGAGCAGCAGCTTGGTGAATACGGTATCGGCGACTTTGCGATTCTGAATCCGGGCGCGGGGTGGGGAGCGAAGCGGTGGCCGGCCGAGCGATACGGCGAGGTTGCGCGCGGGCTGGCGGATTTGGGTTTGCGTTCGATACTCAATTATGGTCCGCGCGAAGAGGGATTGGTGCGCACGGCAGAGGCTGCGAGCGGAGAGACGGCTCGCGCGATGAAGTGGACGCTCACGGAATTGATCGCATTGACGCGGCGGGCGCGGCTGTTTGTGGGGGGGGACACGGGGCCGTTGCACCTGGCGGCGGCGTTGCAGGTGCCGGTGGTAGGGATTTATGGGCCGACGGATCCGGAGCGCAACGGGCCTTATGGGACGCGCAGTGTTGTGCTGCGTAATGCGGAGAGCATTACTTCGCAGGCGCGACGGGCGGCGGCCGATGAAGGGATGTTGGGGATTGGGAGTGCGGCTGTGGTGGCGGCGGCGAAGGAGTTGCTGGCGGGTATCCTCAGGGGCTAACCCCACCAACAAAAGACAGTACCCAATCGCAGCGCTGAAGCGCTGCGCAACCCAAAAGCAGGTCCTTCAGAAGCCGCAGTGTTCGGGGAAACGAATATCGGTTTGCCCCAAGATCGTTCCAAGAATTGCATGGGTGAGTGGTCACAAATCGCGCGGAGGGTTCGGGTGCCGCTGGGATTTCTTTTTGCGGTACTTTATTTTTGGCTGGCGCGGCCGACGTGGCGATCTATCGCGCTAGGGGCGATTGTGATTGTGCCGGGGCTTTTGATTCGGGCGCTGGCTTCGGGGCATGTGCGCAAGAATGAGGCGCTCGCAACTTCTGGTCCTTATGCTCATACGCGCCATCCGCTCTATTTGGGATCGCTGCTGATAGGGTTGGGTTTTGCACTGGCGGCGCGCAGTTTGTGGGTGGGCATTGCGCTCGTCGTGGTGTTCCTTGCCATTTATCTTCCGGTGATTCGCGATGAAGAGGCGTTCTTGCGGGGGAAGTTCAGGGAGTTTGAAGAGTATGCGGCGCGGGTGCCGAGGATGTTGCCGCGGCTTACTCGTGCATCGAGTGCTGCCGGCGAAGCGTCAGATGGGTTCTCTTGGGATTTGTATTTGAAGCATCGCGAGTACAACGCGCTGCTGGGGGCGGCGGCAATGGTGGCGGCGCTTATGGTCAAAATGACGCTCTTTTGAACGACCGGCATGGCGTTGACATTGACGTGGCTCTTCCAGCCGGGTAAGATTCGCCAGAATTGATTGACCCCGAAGAAACCCCAGATTCGGTCGCAATGTAAAAGGTGAGGAGGCGCCATGCAACTGCACTTGGAGAGCCGTCCTGTCGGCGATGTTCTGGTCGTTCAATGTCAGGGACGGATCGTTGCCGGAAATGAAGTGTTTACATTGCACGCCCGGGTTGGAGACTCCTTGGATAAATACGGCGATGTGGTACTCCAACTCGACCAAGTCGAGTTTGTCGACAGCAGCGGTCTGGGAGCACTGGTGCGGCTGATGCAGGCGGCACGATCGAAGGGCGGAGACCTCAAACTCAGCGGACTGCCGCCTAAAATCCGTAAAGTGCTGCAAATGACCTGCCTGCTCTCAAAGTTTGAAACCTACGAGACGGTGGAAGAAGCTATTACGGCAGCCTATTTGGGTTCGCGATATTCGCGAGGAAAAGCCGGGGATACACGGCCCCGTATGCTTTGCGTTTATGCATCGACGGACGTGTGCACCTTTTTGCGGGAAGTGCTGTGCAATGCCGGATACAACGCCTTGACCACAACGACCATCACCGACGCCCAAATCCTGCTCAAGGCAACAAAGGCAAAACTGGTGGTGGTTTCCGCCGGGATCCAATCCATGCGAGGTAAATCGATCGAGAAAACGTTGCAGGAGATCGATCCGGCGGTATCCCTGCTGGTATTGGACGAGAACTTCGCTACTCAGGACCC
The DNA here is from genome assembly GCA_963720155.1 of uncultured Acidobacteriota bacterium. Lineage (GTDB taxonomy): Bacteria > Acidobacteriota > Terriglobia > Terriglobales > Acidobacteriaceae > Sulfotelmatobacter. Next base: position 138,209 of record CAVREP010000014.1, on the reverse strand, counting down.
TGGAGAAGCAGCGGAGAAACTTCTGAGCGACGTGGCGCGCATGTCAGTGGCTCCGAATTAACGCGGGAGATCGGCTCGGAACCGGTCTTACTTCTGTGTCAAAGCTTCCCGAAGTCGGCAACTATACGCGGCCAGTGTCAGAGACGGCGCCGTGTCCCTCACGGTATTCGGACAACGAGAGCGAGGCTTCGGCAAGATTTTCCTTAGATTTGTGTTTGAGGCATCGCATGTAGAATGCGCTGCTCGGTGGCCATCATGTTGGGTTAGTGGTCAGGATGACGCTCGTTCGGATTTAAGGGCAGGCCAATGATCCGCAGCGAAGGTTAGTTTTGTCGCCAGATCGACCTCTTTAACTTGCTGGCGATTCGCGTCAGCAGGGGAAAGCGTTCCGCGGCCATAAGCTTTGCGACTTTTTCCGGTGCGAACTGGCTTCGCAGGCCGGTATCGTCATATTCGCCGGTCAGATCGATGAAGGCGAAGTGCGGGAGATCAGGTTTTTGAAGAACGAACTAGGAGTGAGGCAGGGCATAGATAGTCGTGTCTACCGCTTCGGCGAAGTAGACAGCAAAGGGAAAGACCAGCCTCGGCTCGAAAGTAGTTTTGTGCTCCCAAACCGAGCGCGGGAAGTCATCTCCACCGAGAAAACCCCGACGCGAAGCTTGGGATAAACGCGGATCAAATCAATTGCTATGCCTTTAAGGGTGTGATCCGCTTCGATGTAGGCGAGGTCTAATTCTCCGTCCGAAATGTGGTCGATGACCTCGGTGGTTTTGCCTTGCAAGACGACCCTTTTGGGGGCGGCGAACTCGGTCTTCGTTTTGGTTTCCTCAAGAAACTGTTTCAAAACAAAGTCGTCCCGATTTGCCGGCTTATTCCAATCGTCCAAGTGGCGCCAGGGACCGAGCATGTAGTAGCAGGATAAATTTTCGCAATGCTACAAGATGGCGGCGGTGAAATCTCCGCGATAGACGCCGACTTCGGCAATGCGATGCACGCTGGCGGCCCGGATGAACTGGATCCAGAATTCGATTCTGGATTGCGACTTGGAAATACAGTCGGCCGAAAAGCGACTTCAGCGGGCGCTCAATTTCGGAAATCGGCCTACTGTTGGGTAGGAACCTCGCGGGCATCGTTCGAAGTTTACACGAGAACACTTAGCGGAGGCGAAATGCTTCGCTCAGGCTGCCGAGTGTTAGAAATTATTTCTCCGCCACCGATTCTCTTGCGCGGCTTAGTTCGGGGCGGGTAGAGTTTGACCCGTCGCAGACTTTCAGGAGCAGCGCGTAGTATTCGGATGCATCGATTTGCCTGCCGGCGCCTTCGGCGGCGCGGGCGGCGCCGTAGACGCCGTCGAAGCGGTTGGGATTGAGTTTGAGGTCGGCTTGATATTCGGCGAGCGCTTGCTGCGGACGCTTGGCCTCCATCAGGATATCGGCGATCATTTCGCGTGCCGGAATGCCTTCGGGTTCGTCGCCGAGCGAATCTTCCTTGTCGGCGATTGGGCGCATGGCCTCGACTGCGTCATCGTCTTTGCCTTCGGCGAACGCCAGCCAGGCCTGGGCTTCTTTGCGATCGTCCTCGACGACGTCGGCAAATTCGGATTTATTTTTCACCAGCCTTTGATGAATGCTTTCAATCGCGACAATATCTTTGCGCACGTCGTCCGGCTTGCGAAGGTGGGCCGATCCAATCGCGCGCGCCCAGTGAATGACCGAGTCTTCCGCCGTGCCTGCAATTTCCCTGGGAGGCAGCGCTGCCGCGGCGGGCCAGTCATGCATCTCGATTGAATACAGCGCAGTGAGGTGCGCCAGGGCTACGGCGTGCGGATCGTATCCCTTGCCATACATATCGTCGTGCTTGTTGGGCATGGCGCTGATCTCTTCGATCAGGGCTTTGCCCTCGGCGTCCCGTCCGCTTTGCATGTAGGCGTAGAAAAGAAAATCCATGGCATGGAACTGGTGGCCTTCGCCGCCCATGCCCATCGCTGCGGTCTTGCGCGAAGCAGCGATGGAAGCGAGGTTCGAGTTGATGTCGTCCTGCCAGAGGCCGACTCGGGCAAAGATGTGCGAAGGCATGTGCAAGGCATGGGGAGCCGTGGGCGCGATTTGTGCGTAACGACGGGCGGCGGGCAAGCCGAGTTGAGCCAGTTGCGGCTTGTCATAGGCATGGATCAGGTAGTGAGCCACGCCGGGATGATCAGGTTCAGTGGCGAATAATTTTTCCAGAATCGCAGCTGCCTGCTTGCGATTGGTGAAAGTTGCGTCGTCGTTCGGCTCGGAGGCAAGCAGGGAGAGCGCGTAGAAGACCGCGGCTTCGTGATCTTCGGGGTAGGAGTTGTAAACCTTTCTCATCGCGTCTGAATAAGCTTTGGCGCGTGCCTCGTGGTTCAGTTGTTTGGAGTTTGTGTAAAAGGCCGCGATGGCGGCGATGTAGGCTTTCTCGCGCACAGTGGTGGGGGCGTCGGTGGTTTTTGCCTGGCGAACTTCGTCCAAGCCGGCATCGATGACCTTGGCGTCCGGGTGGTTCCATAGTTGGTGCCACATGCTCATGGCCACGCCCCAGTGCGCCATGGCGCAGTGCGGATCGTCCGCGGAGATCTGCTGGAATTGTTTTTCCGCCTCTTCATACCAGAACGAATGCAGCAGAGCCACGCCGCGCTCAAACGGCTTTTGCACCGATGGGGCGCAGGAAACGGGGAAGACGACCGTGCCCAGTTGGGCAATGGTCAGGTCTTCATGGTGATGGTGGTCCTGGTCATCATCGGCAAAAGTCGAAATCACGAAAAGGGAAGAGAGCAATAACAGCCAGGCGAAACGCTTCATCGGAACCCCGCTGAGAAGCGAGTTTAGCCGCGGGGGGCGCGAGGGTCAAACCAGGGGGGATGTAGCTACGTCAAATCGCCGCGGAATCTGCAAAGCTGTCTTCATGGGCGAACAATGTTTTGCTGCGTCTGCCGTACACATGAATGTGCTACAGCGTACAAAGATGAGCTCTGCTACACATCGCCGCAATCGGGCTCGGGTTACTTGTATCGCCACTGATTGCTGAGGATACCGCTGCGCGAACGTATTGCCCCGGAATTTCGCGATGAGTTTGAGTCCTATCTGAAGCAGATCGAGCGGGCAGGTGAAGCTCAGGGGTTGCTGGTGGTAGTGACGCGGTCGGGAGAGCGGCGGATTTGGGAATACTCAAATACGCTGCGGCGTGAAGGTGTGGCAAAACCCATCGTGAGCGGCATCGCCCGCGATGTGAGCGAGCAAAAGCGCACGGAAAAACTGCTGCGGGAAACCGGTGAGGCTCTGCTGGAGAGAGTACGCGAAGGCGAGCGCACTATCCGGGAGTTAAGGCTGTTCCGAGCCTTGTAGACCAGAGCAACAATGCCATTAAAGTAATGGATCCGGAGACTCTTCGCTTTCTCGATTGCAGGCGGGTCCAGCTTGAGCGGGATTATATTGTTGCCATCTCCCGCGACGTGACCGAGCGCAAGCAGGCTGAGGCACGCGCAAATCAGCGAAAACCGCTATCGCACTCTTCATGAACGGGCCCCTATTGGAATCGCCTGGATTGACCGGACCGGACGGTTCCTCGGGGTCAATGCTAGGTTCTGCGAAATCGCCGGAAGGACGGAACAAGATCTTTTGGAGAGCGACTCCCAGAGCATCACGCATCCCGACGATCTGATGAGAAACCTCGAGCAAATGCGGCAACTCCGCGAAGGGGGAAGTGCGTCACTTCGGAATCGAAAAAAGGTATGTCCGTCCGGATGGCTCGGTCCGCTGGGCAGAAGTCGAGGCGGTGGCGATGTGGCCCGAGGGGGAGAACCCGGATTGGCACATGGCCATCGTCCGGGATGTCACCGAGCGCAAACGCTCCGAGCAAGCCCTGCGGGATGCCAAGGAGTTTTCCGAGAGCCTGATTCGGACGGCCAATGTAATCGTCCTCAGCCTGGACACGGCTGGAAACATCAATCTGTTTAATCAAGCGGCGGAAGAGATTAGGGGCTACACATTCGCGGAGCTCAGGGTAAGAATTGGTCGATTCTGGTGCCGCGGGATCGATTCCCTCATGTCTGGGAAGAATTTGACAGGCTGACGGCTGGGACGGCGGGCGAAACGTTTGAAAACCCGATCATTACCAAGACAGGCGAGGAACGCTTCATCGGATGGCGGAATAGTCAATTGAAAGTGAACGGCAAGGTCGTGGCCACGATCTCGTTCGGAAACGATATCACGGAGCGCAAACGCGGGGAGGAAAGTCTAAGGCGCAGCGAGGAGAATTACCGGTTGTTTGTGGCTCAGAGCTCAGAAGGCATCGTCAGGGAGGAAATGGATTCACCCGTTTCTGTCCACCTTCCGGAAGACGAACTGGTCCATCACAATCTACGATTCCTATCTCTGGGAGTGCAACGACGCCATGGCGGCCATGTATGGGGTAACGTCCCGTGAAGAGCTGAGGGGCAAACGTTTGACCGAAATGCTGCCGCCTGATGATCCCAGAAACATCGAACTGACTCGACAGTACATCCGCTCGGGCTTTCGCTTGCTGGAACGTGAGTCTCACGAAATCGACATTCATGGCAATCCCAAGATTTTTCTCAATAGCCATGATTGGTACGGTAGAGAATGAAATGCTGGTGCGCACCTGGGGCATTCAGCGGGATGTCACCGAGAGGGCCGGGTTGGAGGAAGCCCGCAAGAAGGTCGAGAATGCCTTGCGGGCCAAAGTGCGCGAATTGTGCGAGGTCACAGAGGAACTGGGGCGGGCGAAAGAAAAGCTGGCAGAAGAAAAACTTTACCTGGAAGAAGCCATAGATACCGAGCTGGGTTTCGGAGAAATCGTCGGGCGCAGCGACGCTTTGAAACTGGTGATGGAAAAGGTAGCGAAGGTCGCTCCGAGCGAAGCTACCGTGTTGTTGCTGGGAGAAACCGGCACAGGCAAGGAGTTAGTAGCGCGGGCTATCCACCGTTTGAGCAAGCGGCAGGGCAACAGCTTCATTAAGTTGAATTGCGCCGCAATTCCTTCCGGGCGGCTCGAAAGCGAGTTGTTCGGACATGAGAAGGGAGCATTCACTGGCGCGGTGGCCCGAAAACTCGGCCGGCTGGAACAGGCCGATAAGGGCACGCTTTTTCTCGACGAGATCGGAGAGATTCCGCTGAGCCTGCAGCCTGAGCTGCTGCGAGTGCTTTAGGATCAGGAATTCGAACGACTGGGTGGCACGCAGACCTTGAAGGTAATTTTCGCCTGCTGGCAGCGACCAACCGGGATCTGCTGCAGAGTGTGAAGGCACACGAGTTTCGCAACGATTTGTATTACCGGTTAAACGTGTTTCCCATCCTCGTGCCACCTTTGCGGGAGCGGCGCGAGGACATCCGCCCACTGATTGAACACTTCGTCCGCAAGTTCGCCGCGCAAATGAAAAAATCCATAACCAGCATTCCATCAAGAACAATGGAAACGCTGGTCCGGTGGGAATGGCCGGGAAACATTCGGGAATTGGAAAACTTTGTGGAGCGGTCCGTCATTCTTACTTCGGGTTCGGTTTTGCAGGCTCCGCTTTCCGAGTTGCAGGGCGAGATCAGCCATGAGGAAGGCAACAAAGATGGGGAGCCGATGGCGCCGCGGCGCGGCTGGGCTTGAAACGCACGACATTGCAGTCGAGGCTGGACCATCTTGGCATTAAGCGGGAAACGTACCGCGGGTAGAGTTCCGCACAATGCGGAACTGGCGGTTGTGAACCTGACAGGGGACGGATAATGAGGGTATTCTTCGTATGATGACGCCACGATTCAAACGAATAATGGAGGCAGCGGTGTGGTTTGTTGTGGGCTTTGTGACTCACATATTGCTGCTTCACTTTCACCACCACCCAGGCTAGGCCCGGGCTTCCCGAAACGCGGTCAATTTATTTATGGCCTCGTGCAGCGGCTGAAGGCGCGATTCGTGACCGCAATGCGCTACGGTATGCTGAATCGCAGTTAGGGCGATGCGGCAAATCTGAACTCGGCGTCTACAACCGCATCCTGCGCCATCCCGGGCAGCGGGTGCAATATCATTGTTCGATTTCGAAAAATCAAAGGAAAGTGAGTTGCGGTGGTGCATCGCCGCAACTCACTAATCGTAGCTCAGATTGCCACGATTCCATTGAAACCGGCATTTTTCGGGAGTCCGCCAACTGTTCCGAGGTTAGTTAGGGTCCCATCGGACTGGATACCGAAGATGCTGATCATGCCGATCTCTCCATCGAGGCTGTACATGAATTCCCCACCCGAACTGATTGCGATATCCAGGTTCGTAGTCCCAGTGGGGTTCGTCCCTACGATGGTTCCCGGCAAAGCGGTCAGCGTCCCATCGGCATGGATGGTAAAGCCGGAGATGGTGGAAGTGCCAGCGTTGGAGGTATAGACCATTCGCCATTTGGAGTGACCGCGTTCCAGCTACGGTTCGGGGAAACGACACTCATCGCTAGCGCGACGACCCAGAGGAAGTGAACTGCCTTAGGCATTTTCCGACTCCTGTGTGCTTTATGTCGTGTACCGAACTAGACAAAACACAGAAATATTAATTCTCCAGTTCGGTGACGCGCGTACAAGGAAGTCATGAGAAGAAGGAAGGTTTCGAACTTTTACAAATATTAGGTACCTTCCTTCGGCCTACATTTGGAAATGCTACTCCGCCCCGGCGCCCTGAACCCCATCATCTTTCCACTCGGCATCGCATGCATGGCAGTGCCACCCCGTGCGCTGCACGGGCATGGGCACGCGAAGGAATGCGGTCATGTAGGCGATCGGACGATCCAGTTCCTGGAAGTTCACATCCAGCGACTGGCACTTCGGACAGCGCGGCTGTTCGTACAGCCCAATGCCCTGCACGTAGAGGCCTTCGAGGATCGGCTCGTCGAGAAGTTTCTGCGCGTTCTCCACGTCCGCGGCACGCACGTTGAGTTTGATCCCGCCGATGAAGTTTGAAATGAACCAATCCAGCCGGACCAGGTTTTCATCGGCCAGAAAACATTCGATGCCCGCCGATTCCAGACTGCCCTTGGCCAGAAGCGCCTCCGGCAGATCGCGAAACTGCCGAACAGTTACGAGCTCCCGCACTTCCATTTCCTGCCGCAGCTCCGGCAGCGCGTCGTCAGGAGATTCAATGTGCCTGCGATCCATCTCATCTTCCAGCGCATCCCACGCTAGTTCGGTAAGCGACTCGGCATGGCATGCCAGGCGCTGCAACTCGCCGTCGGTCATGCAGGAATAATTGGCCGCCAATCGCCGCCGCTCGCGCTGCTCGTCCAGATAGGAATCGTCGGGGTAAGACACCTGGCAAGGATACTTCGAGTGGGGGGAATCGGACAACTCGCCAGGGTTGTGTCTCACAAATGGCGGCTTCGACGAAGAAACTGTCGAGCTTCGCTCGACCGGACAGCCGAGGGCGGCTGTCCCTACATGTAGAGCAAGCAAGTCTGGGCCTGCCGCGCCTTCATAGGCCAAAAAACAGAACGGCCCGCAAGCTCTCGTCGAGCCTGCGGGTCGCCCGGTGGACTGTTTGGGATTGACCAAGAGGTGGTCACTCTACGTGGCCTCTCAACGGCAACTCCCGGGTCTGGGCTTCAACGCTAGACTGAAGTCCCGAGGATGAAAACCTTCGCGCGACCGACGCGATGCCTTCATCCCTACTCACCGGCTAGTGTGCGGGCTGTAGCTCCGGCGCGGCATTGCCTCGTGGATGCAATCAGCGCCTGGAGCCCCGCTTAGAGCAACCAGCTCTAAGTCTCAGCCACCTCACCTGGTCTTAGACTCCCACAACAATTACCACTACAATCAGAACTTGTCATTCGACCACCTCCTTTCCGGTGTAATCGCAGATTAGTACGAAGTGCGCGGGGGAGTCAATCGAAACTGAGCGCCCATAACAATTCTTACAAACCTTTACTTACCTTTACGCGGCCGCCTGCAACCCGCCGCTGTGCAATCAGGTTCTCATCCCCTTCGTACCCTATGTTGATAGCGCGCGGTGATCCTCTGCGATTTGCAGGAGGCGGCGGGGATGCGTAATCTCAAAGGGGAGAACGTGAGAATGATTCGTTTTGCTAGCGCAAGGATTACTTTGATCTTTCTGATTGGTTCGTTTGCCTTTGCCCAGAACTCAACGCCTAAAGTGGAAGTATTTGGGGGCTATTCGCTACTACATGCAGACTCCGGCGGGCTGAATGGCACCATCGTGGACCTGGATCTGCACCAGTTCCCCAATACATTCGGAGTGAGATCGAACTACAACGGCTGGAACGCGGAGGCGCAGTACAACTTCAGCCCGTGGGTGGGATTGGTCGCCGATTTTGACGGGTATTATGGTTCGCCCCTGACAGTGCAAAGCCCCAGCAGGGTTTCGGGGCTTCCTAATGGCAACTCGTATGCAGTTCTGGTCGGGCCAGTGATCTCCTACCGCGCTAAAAAGAAAATAACGCCTTTCATCCACGCGCTGTTTGGTTGGGAGCGAACCAGCCTGAGCGCCAGCACACTCACGGGCACATCGCCTCCGGTCTCGTCCTTCGGGACAACATATTACGATTTTGTGATTGCACCGGGTGGCGGGGTCGACTACAAATTATCCCGCCATTTTGCTCTCAGGCTGGGCCAATTGGATTGGTACCACACAAGCAAGAACCTGAATTCTTTTTACGGAAGCGCTTTTGGTATCGGCCTGTTCCAGGGCCTTTCGACTCACGAAAGAAACCTGCGCTTCTCTACGGGGGTTGTTCTTAACTTCTAACAGTTTCTCTCGAACCAGGTTTCACGGCAGCCCAAAAGTAAACAAAGCGCTGCCCGCCGCGATCGCGACGTATTCTTTGCCGTCCACGGCGAAAGCTATGGGCGCGGCGTAGGCCGCGCCCCCCATCTGGAAATGCCAGAGAGGCTTGCCCGCAGCGGCATCCAGGGCGATGAAATTGCCCTCGGCATCGCCGGAGAAAACCAAGCCGCCGGAGGTCGATAACACTCCGGACCACGTGGGCGACGTGTGCTCAAACTTCCATTTGATCTGACCCGTCGCGGGATCGATGGCCTTCAGAAATCCTCGATACGGCTCAGCTTCCTCCGAAGGAAAATAGGCGCTGCCATAGTAGGCGTGTCCTGCTTGATACGGCTGCGGAGCCGTGCTGAAGATATCGCACTGATCGCGCGCCGTTACGTAGAAGAGAAAGGTTTGCGGATTGAACGCGGGCGCCATGAAATTCGTCGTCCCCAGCGCCCCTGGACATACGGTGTGCCCGGCAAGCGTTGGTGAAGCTTCTCTCTTCGCTACTGGACGTCCCTCGGCATCTTTGCTATCGCTCCACGTTGTCTTGCCATAAGCGTTCGCGGAAATCAGTTTGCCGGTCGCGCGATCGATTAGGTAGAAAAATCCGTTGCGGTTGGCTTGCGCAATCAGATGTTTGCCGCCGGAATCGATCATCACGGGCACTTGAGTGGCGTCCCAGTCATGCTCGTCGTGCTTCGTGAACTGGAAATACCAGTTCAGCTTTCCCGTGTCCGCGTTCAGCGCCAGCAGGGAATTGCTGTAGAGATTGTCGCCGGCGCGTCCTGCGCCTCGATTCGAGGGCGCAGGATTTCCCGTCGGCCATAAAATCTGGTTCGTTGCCGCGACGTAGGTTCCGGTGTTCCAGGCCGGAGCGCCACCCACCTTCCACGAATCGCCTTCCCATGTTTCGTGACCGGGTTCTCCCGGGCCGGGAACGGTGTAGAAGCGCCACTTACGCTCGCCAGTCGCGGCGTCATAGGCGTCGATGAAGCCGCGCACGCCGTACTCGCCTCCAGAAACGCCGATGATAACAAGATTTTTCACGGCCAGTGGGGCGACAGTGAAGCTGTAACCGTTGCGATAGTCGGCCGCGACCACATCCCAAATTACGTTCCCGGTTTTCGTGTCGAGTGCGATTACATGGGCGTCGAGCGTTCCCAGAAAAACTTTGTCGCCCAAAATGGCGAGCCCGCGATTAACTCGCCCGCAGCACGGACGAATGTCCCCCGGCAGGGCGTGCTGATAGATCCAGATCGGCCGGCCCGAGCGCGCATCCAGCGCGAAAGCCCGGTCGTCTTGCGCCGTAGCGTAGAGAATGCCGTCTGCAACCAGCGGCGTGGTTTCAAGCTTGCCGGTGGCGCCGGTCTGGTACACCCACTTTGCCACCAGTGAGTGGACATTCCTAGAGTTGACCTGGTCGAGTGGACTGAAGCGCCGGCCCAGATAATCTCCGGAATAAGTCAGCCAGTTCTGCGGTTCCTTAGCGGGATTCAACAGTCGCTCGAAGGTGACTTGGGAGCAAGCGGGAATTGCGTAGAAAACCCAAACCAGGCAGATCGTCGGCAGGACGCGAAAGATTACCGGAGCCCTCATTTCGCACCCGCGCTGATCAGGTAAGCCACGATGTCGTCGAGATCTTTGCCACTCAAGGTGTCTGGGTTGTACTGCGGCATCAGCGATTCGCGGCTCTTCTTGAACGAACGCAGCTTGCCTTTGTCCAGCAGATAAATCTGCTCGCTCGAATCCATCATCTGCACGCTGAAGCTGTCCTCGTTGAGAGCGACGCCTTTGATTTCTTTTCCATCGTCCGTCACCACCGTGATGGTCTCGTATTCCTGGGGAAACTCTTTCGTGGACTCGGTCAATCCCCAGGCCAACCGCCGACTGGGATTGCGCACTGAATCGATGATTGCTTCTCGCGTGCGGGACGCTCCCACCGAAGTCAGTTCTGGACCGACTCGTCCGCCTCTGCCTTCCACCATGTGGCAGAGCGAGCAATTCGCGTCGCCATAAAAAAGTTCCTTGCCGTGCGCAGCGCTGCCCGCGGGATTTACCGGGGTCTTTACCTCGATGCTGCGAACGTAAGTAATGATCTGCCAGATCTCTTCTTCCGTCATGCCAACGCCCTGGCCGTTAGTTCCGTTCGCCGGCATGACGGTGCCGGGAATTCCGTTGCTGATCACCTGAAACATCTCCGCGTCAGAGTGCGTGTGCTTCTTCCGCGCCTGCGTTAGGTCGGGTCCCCGCCCGCCACCGTGTGCCCCCAGGCCGTGGCAAAGCGCGCAGTTGATGCGGAACTCGTACTCGCCAGCCTTGGCCGCTTTGGCATCGCCCGCATACGGATTGTGATCGTAGGCAGCGCTGGCGTGAGTAGTGCTGACCAGCGCCGCGATCACCAAGATCAAAAGTGACTTGGCCATGGGCTGCGCCTTTCCGATGGTCGAGAAAAAAACGAAACTGTAGGACAAGAAACTAAGGGATATTACCATCGCGCGGAATGAGCTATTCAACAAATTCTCAGCGAGGGTGGGCTGATTTTTCTGACGTTTTCACGTGCTCAGGACGGAAACCGAGCCCAATCACGCGGGCAGGAGTGCGGCGCAGGGACGGCAATCGCTGCATCATCTTTAACGGCCATGGAACCGTCAGTGGCTGGGCGCTTGTGAGAACCCTTCGGATCACCCCGTTCTGGATAACGATCTGTATCCTTTGCGTGGCGCGAGTGGGAAACTCTCGGCGCCGCTGAACCGCGCGCAGGTCATCGTCGCTCATCCTGCCTGCGGCCAGCCTTGCAGCGAGAATATTTGCGGCGGCCACCGCATCCTGAATCGCGAGATTGATTCCTACTCCGCCCACTGGTGACATCGCATGCGCTGCATCGCCAATGCACAGGAGACCTGGACGCGACCATTGCCGTAATCGATCCACTTTGACCGTAAGAAGGCTGACGTCGTTCCAGTCGCGCAATTCGCTCACCCGATCGCTGAAGAAAGGCTCCAGGTCGACAATATCTTCGCGAAATCGCTCGATCCCGTGCTTGCGAATCTGGTCCGCGGCTCCCTTCGGGATGAGAAAAGCACACTGCCAGTAATCTTCGCGGTCGATCATGACGAACATTCTCCCGGGTTCGACGTGCCCTAAACTTTGGCCCGGGTCGCTAGCACGTCGGCTGAGTCTCATCCAGAAAACATCCATGGGCGCGCCCAAATCCATTACCTGTAAACCAGCGCGTTCGCGCACGATCGAATGCCGGCCATCGGCGCCGACGGTAAGAGGGGAGCGAATTTCCACGGCGCCCTTGGGAGTTTCTGCCTTCACTCCAGTGATGCGTCCGTTGTCTTCGATGAGATCGGTCACTTCCGCCTGCATCTTGACCTGAAAACCTGGGTAGCGCCTGCCCTGCTCCACGATAAAGTTCAGAAAATCCCACTGCGGCATGAGCGCGAGAAATTTGCAGTGCGTTGGCAGGTGAGTAAAGTCCGCAATCTTAAGCACGGCCTTGCCAACCTGTCCGGCGAGCTCGCTCACTTCCTGGTGAGGACGCTTTAAGAACTCTTCCAAGAGACCGAGTTCGTACATCAGTTCAAGTGTTGAGGGATGAATGGTATCGCCACGAAAATCTCGCAGAAAATCGGCGTGCTTCTCAAGCACGATCACCTTCAGACCGCTGCGAGCCAGCAGAAAGCCAAGCATCATTCCGGCTGGCCCTCCGCCCGCAATGCAGCACCCGGTTTCGATCGTCGCAGGCATAGCTTCAGCTTGTCCTCACATCAATATCATTAGACGGCTTTCCATTCGTACATGGCCGCCAGGCATCTGGGACCGACACCTATGGCTCTCTACACTTGAAATTCCCCTAGCCCCCGTCGATCTTCCCCTAGGGGGAAGACTTTTTATCTGTAGCCGCATAAGTCACTGAAATTTCAGCTCTTCCAGCGGAAGGCATCGGGTTGAGGAAGGCCCAGATGAGCGAGCACGCGGTAGGCGAACTCACGAGCCACGTCATCTAAGTTTGCAGGCCGGTAATAAAGGGCCGGAATGAGTGGAAAGATGGTCGCTCCGGCATCGGCGGCCCGGTACATGTTGCGAATGTGGATCTTGTTAAGTGGCGTCTCGCGAACGCAGAGAACCAGCGGACGCTTCTCCTTGAGGGAGACATCAGCCGCCCGTTCGATGAGTTGCGAGGCGATGCCATTAGCGATGCGGGACAGAGTGCCCATGCTGCACGGGATGATCACCATGGCGTCGGCGGGGTAAGAACCGCTGGCCACGTTGGCCCCGATGTCAGCGTTTGATTGCTCTTTGATTTTCGTTCTGGAAGAGCGCTTGGCGGCGCCGCGGGTTGAGGTTTTCGCCGAATTTCCTAGCGAACCGTTGCCAGCGGAGACGATCTGGTGCAGAAGATTCGCACGCCCTTTTATGCCGAGTTCTTCGGCCAGCACGCGCAGGCCGGAATCGGATGCAATGAAGTTCACGGTTTGAACACGGACATCGCGCTCGACCGCCAGCAGCAGTTGCCGCAGAAAAATGGATCCGCTGGCGCCGGTGGTCGCAACGGTCAGATTTTGCGGCGGGTTATTCGGCAAAACGCCTCCCAGACGGCGCGAGCGCCCCGAAGGTTGGAGCATAGGGACTCGCCGAACAGGAGTCAAGACGGAGAGAGAAGCGAGTAGCTAGAAGTCCGGAATTAGAAGCGCCTTTATGGCATCGACCGCCAATCTTAGATTCCGTCGCAGTGCAGGACAACTCCACGCGCTGGCTGGAGTCGAACGTGAAATCCGCACTCAGGATTCCCACAGCCGGCGCAAATATCTGCGCGAGTTCAGTCGGGCCTTTCGCAGCTACGATTCTCTTGTTGATTCGCAGCAGGTGCGGAATGCTTTGCAGGTTGCCGACGTCGTCCTCATCGGCGACTACCACGCTCTGCCCGTCGCCCAGCGCTACGCAGCGTCCCTGTTCGAGCAGCGCGCGTTAGCGGGAGATCGTCCCGTAGTGCTTGGAGTCGAGACCATTTTCGCCCGCGACCAGCATATCCTCGACGAATGGTGGAGGCGGGAGATCGACGAGACCGAACTCCGCCAACGGATCCGCTTCGATATTGACTGGGGCTACGATTGGGCGCCGTTCTATGAACTGCTGCTGGCAGCGCGCGACCATGGCGATGCCGTCTACGGCCTCGATTGCATGCCGCGTGAGAACCTGCGGAAGATCGGCGCTCGCGATCGGCATGCCGCCGCTAAGATTGCCGAAATCCACCAGTATCATCCCGATGCCGTGATCTTTGTCTTGTTTGGTGAATCGCACCTCGCCCCCGGACACTTGCCACGTGTACTGCAAAAACAAATGCCCGCGGCCAGGACCCTTACCGTATTACAGAACGTGGATGCGCTATATTGGCGAGCCGCCGGCGAGCGCGTCGACAAGGTCGATGCAGTGCGGATCGCGGATAATGTGTTGTGCGTCTTTAACGCCACGCCACTCGAGAAATACGAAAGCTACCGCCAGTTCCTCGACCAATGGAGCCGCTGCGATAGCGGCCCAGACTTCGCTCCCACCATCTACAACCTCATCGACAGCCTCGCCGCTTTTCTCGAGATCAACCGTTATTCACCGCACAACGGCACGCAACCGAAGTTTCTGGTGGACATGCTGCCCGAGGTTCATGGCAACCCTTCGGATGCGATGATGCGGCGCCTGCTTCTGCGCAAAGGCATCGAAGGATGCCAACTGGAAAACATGCTGGCCGGGGTGGAAGAACGCGGTAGTTCGTATCTTCCGCAAGTGAATGCGTTCTTCATCCGTGAATTTCACATGATGCAGGCAGCCGAAGATGCGACGCGCTTTTTGCATCACGCCTGCCGCGGCTTGCCGCTCCGGCTGAATGGGCACGGAATAGATGGCGGCCAACTACGACACACTGTTCCTACCATGGACGCTTTCTACGCGCGAATGGTGGAACACGCCGTGGCCTACTTCGGATCAAGGGTACTTTATCCTTCGAGGCCAGCCCCCGAAACCGAGGATGCGCCCGCGTTGTCGCGCGCCACGTGCGAAAAAGCAGCGCAGGCGGCCCTCCGCGCCGACAAAAAGAAGTTTGAATCGATCGCGCAGGACTGGGGATACCGCATGGGAAGCCAGATCTATGCTGCCTATCTGGCGGGCAAAGCGAAGCCGGCCGGTCTGCGGCGTTTGTTCCTCGCTCATCTCGAAGAGCCGGACTCTGCCCACAAAGTTTGCACCGCCGTGATTGCTCGAATTCGCGCGGTGTCTCGCGGCGCGCGCGACTGACCCTCAGATCCGCTGCCAGATGCTAATCTGGAACTCGGTCAGCTGAGTGCTGAGCCTACTGTGAACGCCGAATCCATCCGCAAACTCTTTGAGCAAGTGCGCCGAGGCAAACTCACTCCTGACGACGCGGTCGATCGACTGCGCCATTTGCCTTTCGAGGATCTAGGATTTGCCAAAGTTGACCATCATCGTTCCTTGCGCGTAGGAATGCCGGAAGTCATTTTCGGCGAACGCAAGACTCCCTCGCAGACGGCAGAAATCTTCGTGCGCCTGGCGAAGCACGGGGACAATGTCCTGGCTACCCACGCCGACAAGAAGCAGTTCGCCGCAGTAAAGAAAAAAGTGCGGGCGGCGGAATATCGCGAACTGGCGCGGGCTATCGTCCTGCAGCGCGATCCTCACACTTACGGCAAAGGAACCATCGCGGTGGTCTCGGCGGGAACCAGCGATATCTCCGTGGCCGAAGAGGCTGTCGTGACCGCCGAAATGATGGGCAACACGGTCGAGCATTTCTATGATGTGGGCGTCGCAGGAATTCACAGACTGCTGGCCAATCGGGAGGCCCTTACCCAAGCCCGTGTGGTGATTGTGTGCGCCGGCATGGAAGGTGCGTTACCCAGCGTGGTCGGAGGACTTGTGGGCGTTCCAGTGATTGCCGTTCCGACCAGCGTCGGCTATGGAGCATCGTTTAAAGGTCTGACGGCGCTGCTCGGCATGCTGAATTCCTGCGCGTCGAACGTAAGCGTCGTGAATATTGATAACGGTTTCGGCGCGGGCTATGTGGCGTCGCTGATCAATCGGCTGTAAGCAAAAAAGGCGCGGCTTGCGCCGCGCCGGAACAGCATTCCAAGTTACATCCCGGACTGGCCAGAGTCCTTCTCCACCACCAGTTTGTTCTCGACGCTGAAGGCGCCGAAAAGCTGACTGGCTCTGATTCCAGCGACCTGCTTGTCCATGGCATTTATCACGGATCCATACAGCGTGATGTGTCCGTTGTCGACGATGATGCGAATCGGATGCGCCGGATCGATTGCGTACTTGCTCAACACCGGATCGCGATAGATCGCTCTCGCTGCTCGAATGCGCAGTCCATCATCCATCGGAGAGACCGGCTCCAGTAAGATATTTTCGATCACATCCTTCACGCCGGGCTGATTGTAAATATCGGCGAGAGCCTCGTCGCGGCCCACGCCGGTCAAATCCTGCCCTTCAACCGTTACCACTCCGTCCTTCACTCCCAGCGCGAAGTAGTCGAATGCGTTGTCATAGCCGACGCGTACATAGTTCAGCTTCTGCGCCAGTTTCTCCTCGAGTTGCGCATCTGGAACGCTCGGTCCAGCGACCGCCATCAAATTGCGCACGCCCTGTGCGTGCGGAGTTTTTCGAGCGAGCTTAGCTGCATCGAGCTTGCGCTGGTAAAGATCAACGGTGCCCGTCAGGGTTACAATGCCGTCTTCCACGCTGGACTTCACGTCCTGAAATTGGTTCTTCGCCACCAGCCTCTGCGTGACAGCAGTTTGAATTTGATTGTCGTAGCGCGATGCAGCCGGCGTTTGCGCGACCAGCGTCGCGCTCAATAATCCCACTGCCAGGCACCCGCCCATGGACTTCCATATTGTCTTTCTCACAGGTCACCTCCGACCCTTGACGAAACTTTACCATCTAACCATTTGGTTAATTATTGGATGCCAAGAAGATTAACTGGGATGTATGCCGCCTGGGCGGCACGACGAGGGAATTCCCTGGCAGTCAGTCAGTTGGAGTCAGCTAACGGGAGGCAGGAACAGCAGGTGCCTGCGTCTGTGCGGTCTTTTTCTCGGTTTCTTTTCGGACGTCGTTCTGTACCAGGGCGCTCAGGCGGATTACGGCCGCCGCCGCCGTGTAGCGCACGTGCGCGTTCACATCGAAGAGGCTGAGCTCGATTTTTCCTTCAAGCGAGGGATCGCCGCGCTGGGCGATTGCCTCCACCGCCGCTGCACGGACGATCCAGTCCTTATCGTGCAGAGCCGCTTTCACCAGCGCTCTGCCTGTGGCCGGATCAGGATCGTGCGCCAGCAAAGTGGCTGCTACGGCACGCGCCGGGTGCGGATCCTTCTTGTGTGTGTAGCGCCAGGCATCCCATCCAATCCCGGCAAAAGGCACATAACCAATCCCCTGTTCCAGTCCAATCAGGGCGAGTTCCTTGGGATTGTGCAGCGTGTCCAATTGCTGTGCGATCAGGCCATCGCCTTTTCTCTCGCCAGTCAGCACGTCCAGATAAATCGCATTTGCTGAAGCGTCCTTTAAGTCGTGAAGAGAATGAGCCGCGGCCATGACCACCGCCAGGCGGCGATCGTTTAGCAACTTCTGCAGTTTTGCCACCGACTCCATGGCGTGCATCTGTCCTAGCGCAGTGGCAGCTGCGGCGCGGACTTCCGGCCTGCTATCGGCAAGCGCGTCTTCCGCGAGTTCCCGCGCGTGGGTATTGTCGCGCAGCAGGCCGAGAGCTCGAATTCCGATCGCTCGTTGCGTGGCGCTGTTGGACTTGGCCGCGGTTTCAAACATCGCCCAGGCCTTGTGTTGGCCGGATGCAGCGTAGGAGGAAGGGACGGTTAGAACTGCGCATGCCAGGGCGGGAAGAGCGATCCGGAAGAGATAGTTCAAGGACACGGCGGCTCTCCAGACTCGGTTTCATTGGCCGAAGCCAAACGTCCGGCAGATAAGCGCAAGGTAAGATGCAAATAGAAGAGAAAAAGTGAACGGCAATTCTGGGTCTTATGTGCCTTTAGCCGGAGGGACGACCATACTGTGGGCCGGCTAGCGAGCGCGCCGGCTGCCTTGAGAAGGCTTTCGAGGGATACGTCGCTTTGAACCGCTCCTACTTTTGTTTCCCCCGCCGCTGTTGCCAAAAACCCGCGCGAAAACCTTGTCCACGTTTTTTAGCTGACGCTGGAGGTTGAAGGAGTGCTCAATCTGCTTCCGGGAAACTTTTTTTGTGATTTCTTTGTCGCCCAGCACCAACTGGTGAAAGTCCAGGCCTTCCCTCCATGCGCGCATGGCGTGCGACTGCACGGCGCGGTAGGCGTCTTCGCGAGAAACTCCGTGCTCCACCAGGTCGAGAAGAAGTTGCCCGCTAAAAATCAATCCACGAGTGCTTTCCAGATTGGCCCGCATGCGTTCTGGATAGACAAACATGGTCTCGATCAGGTTACTGGTTTTGTTAAGCAGGTAATCGAGCAGCGTAGTTGAATCGGGCAGGATCACGCGCTCTGCCGAGGAATGCGAGATATCACGCTCGTGCCAGAGAGCGACGTTTTCAAATCCAGCCTGGGCGTTGCCGCGCACCACGCGGGCCAGACCACTGATCTGCTCGCTGGTCACCGGATTCCGCTTGTGCGGCATGGCGGAAGAGCCTTTCTGCTTTTCGCCGAAGAATTCCTCGGCCTCGCGAACTTCGGTACGCTGAAGGTGGCGGATTTCGGTCGCAATCTTGTCCAGAGTTGAAGCGATTACTGCAAGCGTCGCCAGATAGTACGCGTGGCGGTCGCGCTGGATCACTTGCGATGAAACCGTCGCCGCCTTCAGACCCAGCCGAGCGCAAATCTTTTCTTCGATCTCGGGCGTGAGATGGGCAAAGATTCCCACCGCGCCCGAAAATTTTCCTACGCGCATATCTTCGGCTGCGGCGGTGAAGCGCGCGATGTTACGTTGCGTCTCCGAATACCAGTTAGCCAGCTTGAAGCCGAAGGTGATGGGCTCGGCGTGGATGCCGTGCGTGCGCCCCACCATGGGGGTGTCTTTGAACTCCCAGGCGCGGCGTTCGAGCACCGCCGCCAGGCGTTCGAGATCCTGCGCAATCAGCGCCGAAGCCTGCTTGATCAGCAGGGCCTGAGCTGTATCGACCACGTCGTTCGAGGTAAGGCCGTAGTGAAACCAGCGCGCATGCGGCCCAACGATTTCGGCCACGGCCGTGGTGAAGGCAATCACATCGTGGCGCACCTCGGCCTCGATCTCTTGGATGCGCTCCACGCGAAAATCGGAGCGTTCGCGGATCGCTCGCGCCGCCTCCTTCGGCACCATGCCGGCCTCGGCCAAAGTCTCGGTGGCGGCCACTTCCACGGCCAGCCAGGTGCGAAAGCGGTTTTCGTCGCTCCAGATGCGGCCCATCTCGGGGCGGGTATAACGCGGAATCAAGGCGGATGCTCCTCCTCTCGATGCCAGCTAAATGGGACAGAGGATTCTAAATGGAGTAGGCAAAAGAGGCCAGCCCGGAGGCGCGACGGTCTTTCCTAAGATGGAGCGATCTAAGAAACCAGGCATCCGCCGAGTGGCTACGGCAGGGAAAAATGTTTTGCGTTCCCCAATGATTAATGTAATTCTCGCAACGGAGAAAACGAGCCGTGTGTTTTTCAGCCACCGCGAACTTTGTGGGCAGCGCAGTATTGGGCGCCGTCGGCGGTGTCACGTTGACGAGGGTGAAACACAGGCGCGAATTACTTTTCGCAGCGCTGCCCACGCTTTTCGCCATTCATCAATTCATCGAGGGATTTGTTTGGCTGGGACTGGACGGGATTCTCTCGCCGGCGGTGGCACACGACATGGGCGCGGCCTTCATGCTATATGCCCAAGGACTCCTGCCTTTCCTGCTGCCGCTGAGCGTGCTGCTGTTCGAACCTGATCGGAAGAGCCGCAGGCGCATGCTGCCCTTCCTCGTCCTCGGCGGAGCAACCACGCTCTATATATTGTGGGCGCTGACGGCGTTCCCCTTGCAGCTATACATCAAGAGAAACAGCATCGTATATATCAATCAAGCGACCAACAACCGAGCGGTTGCCGTGCTCTATGTGATAGCAACCTGCGGTTCGCTGTTTCTCTCAAAGGTCAGGGCGATGGTAATATTTGGCGCGGCAAATCTGGCGATTCTCCTGGCTGTTATGGAGTTCAAGCGCTACGCGTTCACCTCGCTGTGGTGTGCATACGCGGCCGTTGCAAGCGTAATTGTTCTCGCCTACTTCTGGAGAAGCCACGGGGACCGGCCGTTTCTATACGCAGAACCTATCTGAACGCTTGAATTTTCGCCCCCACCGCGCGCCGCAGACGGACGTTTTAGCCTGATGCCCATGCTCTTCGCGGTTGTTTGACAACAGGGAATGCCAAGTCTAGCATCGTGCTTGGGTAAGCGACCTCTTCTTAAAGGCGTGATTGTTGTCACCATCGCCTATCGACTTGGCCCACTCGGCTTTCTTGCCTATCCTGAGCTGACGCGAGAGTCTCCGCACCACTCATCTGGGAATTACGGCCTCATGGACCAGATCGCCGCACTGGGATGGGTTCAACGAAATATTTCGGCCTTTGGCGGCGACCCGAAAACGTAACCATCGCGGGCCAATCCTCAGGAGCGATATCGGTCAGCATCCTGATGGCCTCGCCCCGCGCGAAGGTTTATTTCAGCCCGCCATCGGAGAGAGCGGCGGACTGTTTGAGCCGCTTCAGCTGGCACCCAAGTTCTTGCCGGCCAATGCGGAACGCGACGGAGAGAAGTATGCCGCTTCACTGGGCGCGACCTCGCTCCATGAACTGCGCCAGCTCTCAGCGAGCCAACTGACCGGCAACGCCGGCGGCATATGCCATCCTGTGATCGAACCCTAATGTCCTTCCCGTTTCTCCCTACGAAGCATTCACTTCGGGGCGGCAGAACGATGTTCCGCTGCGTGTCGGTTCAAACGCCGACGAAGCGCGTTCGTTGGTGGACGTCAGCCATGTGAAGGCCGCCACGTTCGACAGCGATTTGGAGCGCAGCTTTGGTGCGTTGCCGCCTCCGCTTGTGTCAGCCTATCCACGCGCGACCGACGGTGAGGCAAAACAGGCGCGGCTCGACCTTGAGCGCGACCTCCGCTTCGGCTGGGGCCTGGGCGAGGTTACAAGCCGGAACCGGGCAAAGCAGCGTGTACTATTACTCATTTACTCAGCAGCCTCCGTTCCCGGTCGGCTCCTGGTACGAGGGTTGGGGCGCGAGCCACTTCGCGGAGCTCTGGTACGTCTTCGACCACCTGGACCAGGCTCCATGGCACTGGAGCGTCGCAGACTGGAGAGTGGCCGACGAAATGTCCGGCTACTGGGTCAACTTCGCGAGATCAGGCAATCCGAACGGCCAGGACCTTCCCCTGTGGCCAGCGTTTACCAGCACGAAATAAGCAAGCTCATGTATCTCGGCGATCCGATCATCATTGGTGAAGTAGCGAATATCAATAGTCTAAAGATCTTTGATGCCGTCTATACAACCGTGCGTGGGACGCCATTCGCAGTACGTGACCGCGATTCGCAAGGACAAGGCCATTGATCGCCAAGACATTAGTCATCAGGACATGATCGCCAAACATTTACCCTCCGTACGATGAATTGCCAGACGTCCGCCTGCTCATCTGAGATTGCTCTAGAATCAGGGCCTACTCCGGGAGTAGCCACCTGGCGTGCTGGCAGGTTCAGGCCGAAACGGCATACAATGCTGCTTTGAAGAGATCTGATATGTCGCCCACGCCTGACGATTTAACCATCCTCAAAGATGACATGATCGCCTTCATCGAAGGCCACGGTATGCGCCGTTTCCACGGCTACGTGGACTACGAAGAGGTGCAGTGCGTTATGTGGGAAACCGGAACGAATCCCGATGGCTGGAAGGATTTTGTCGAACTGGCCAAGAGCGCAGGCACGCCGTTTCTCACCATGCATTCCTGGAAGCTGGAACGCGAGGAACTGGACGAGTTGGTTCAACGCCTTGCCCACTCTGAATTTTCCGATGGCGACGACGTAGAAGACGCCCGCTGGTTGCGGGCTCACGTGGGCAAGGTCGGATTTCTACAGCTCGGCTGGGCTTACCAGGGATCTATGTTTCTCTGCGAAGTCAGCACCGAGTGGTACGAACGCTACCAGCGCCTGCTCGAAATGTCGGAAGATTTCGGCGGCATCCCCATCGACGAACCGGATCAGGACGACGAGAGCTAGCATGCGCTGGGAGCAGGCTGCGGAAGATCCAGTTCGAGTGCAAAGTCTGGCGGCTGCTCTGTATGAGTCTCCAGAGACGCGGTTTGCCGGACCTCATCCGGCAGTTGATCCTACGAGGCCAGGCGGCCCGCTTTACACTCTGGCGCGACTGCTGATACGGCGCGGCCTGACCGAAGCCGACGCCGCCGTGCGATTCCTTATCCCTTGCGTCGATCACCTTCATGCACCCGAACAAATGACTGGCTTGCGCGCTGCCGTTGACCGTGTGGATGCAGCCATCGAACGCAAAGAGGCGATGCTGATCTACGGGGACTACGACGTGGATGGCACAATGGCTGTCGTCATTTTGAAAACTGCCATTGAACTCTGCGGCGGCGAGGCGGACTTTCATGTACCGCATCGCATTCGCGAAGGCTACGATCTGCGCGACGACGTGATCGAGCGCGCGGCGGCTGCGGGCATCCGCCTCATCATCAGCGTCGACATGGGTATTCGCGCCTTCGCCCCGGCCGAGACAGCGCAGCGGCTGGGCGTGGATCTGATCGTCACCGACCATCACTTGCCCGGACCGGACGGCGTACCGAAGGCGCTGACGGTGGTGAATCCGAATCAGGCAGGTTGTGAGTATCCATATAAGCAGCTCTGCGGTGCGGGTGTGGCGTTCAAAGTGGCGCAGGCATTGATGCAGCGGCGGCTCGACCCAAAAGATCACACGCGCATGTTGCGATCGTTCATGAAGGTTGTAGCCATCGCGACCATTGCCGACGCCGTGCCGTTAACTGGCGAGAACAGAGTGTTTGCCAGACTGGGACTTGATGGACTGCGTAAGGCGGTGAATCCTGGGCTGAAGGCGCTTCTCGAGGTCGCGCAGGTTTCGGCGAAGCGCCCGCCGAACTCGACAGAAGTTGCGTTCCGCATCGCGCCACGAATCAACGCTGCCGGCCGCATGGATGTTGCCCGCGATGTGATCGAACTTTTCGGCGTCAAAGATGGGGATCGAGCCCGGCTCCTCGCCAGCAAGCTCGATCGGCTTAATGCGGAGCGCCAGGAAGAAGAACGCCGCATTCTGCGCGCCGTCGAAGACCGAATTACCGGCGATCCTGCGCTGTGCGAGGCTTACTGCATTGTGGTGGACGGCGAGGGCTGGCACCGCGGCGTGATTGGCATTGCAGCCACACGCGTGGTCGAGCGTTACCACCGTCCCGCCATCGTGATTTCACGCGACGGCGAAGAAGCATTCGGCTCCGGGCGATCGATTCGTCCCTTTCACTTGCTTGAGGCGATCGAGGCGTCGCGCAGTCTTTTCACCCGATACGGCGGACACTCGCACGCCTGCGGATTTTCCCTGCCGGCGGCGAACGTCGCTCAGCTGCGAGCCGAGTTGGATGCCTTCGCGCGCACCCGGCTGACTGCGGCAGATTTCGATCCTGTCCTCGATGTAGAGGCGGAGCTGGAGCTTGAAGAAATCACGCCCGCCCTTTATCGCGTTCTGCGTCTGCTCGAACCCTACGGAACTGGAAATCACGAGCCGGCCTTTACCGCCCGTGGTGTGCAGTTGGTTGCGCCCCCGAAAATTTTGAAAGATAAACACATCAAGCTGAGACTTAAGGCGGGTGCGCGCACGGAAGAGCCTGCCCAAGAAGAACTATCGGCAGTCGCGATTCTCGCCACACCGCGATGTCATCCGGACAGCGCCATTATTCACCGCAGCGAGAGAGCCGAAGCCAGCGGCCGTCAACCGAGAACCGAGAATCGCAAACTGAACCCTGTTTTCGACGCCCTGGGCTGGCACATGGCCGAACGGCTGCAGCAATCGCCGCTTCTGGCAGGAGACTCGATCGACATCGCCTTCACCATCGGCCACAACGATCATCCCGATTTCGGCGGGCTGGAATTGTCGCTGCGGGATCTTAAGCCGGTGAGTCTGGGGAGCGAAAAGCCCATTTCGAAAGCGAAAGAAACGCTGACCGGTTCTCAGCGAGCGGGCTATGAGCCTTTCTCTCCGACGCTGACCTCGAATCGCGAAATCGTACCGTAGGTCAGCACGGTGCGCGCGAACAAACCGAAACCTGAGCTCGTCAGGTTGACGTTTCTCCGGGGAGCGAATGTCTCATCACAATTGCCGTCGGCACAAGGATACCGAATGGACTTTCGCCGTAGTCCAGCACAATGTGGGCAACGCGGGGTGGCTTTTTCCCAGGGTCACCCAGATATACGTTGCGCTCTTCGCGGACGACTTGGCTGGTTTCGACATCGAGCGTCAGTTCACCGGCTTGCAGCAATGGAGCATCCGCGAACTGCGGCGGCAGGGTGAAATGATAGGTAACTACATCGCAGGGATGTTGTGTCAGGAAGACGAGAAATCGTCATGCTGTACGAAAGATGAAGGTAGGTCCTTCGGAGTCGCCTTGTAGGAGGAGGCTTCCAACTGCCCTAAGCTGCTTCGGCCTTATCGTTGCGCCACTCTCTCCAGACGATGCGACCTGCGCCATCGTCACGGCCAAGATCGAAATCACGAGAACGAGAACTTTGCTCCATTTCACAACCTTATTGCAGAGTCCCAATCAGCCCATGTCAAACCTGTTGTTCCGACACCGCGACTGCACTATCAGTGCTCAAGAGGGCTAGCTTAAAAGCGAATGATAGCCAACCAGCCACCCCCTCTAGCCGCTTCAATTAGACTGAACTCAGCATGCCGCTCCCTGTCTATCGCCTTCGACGTTGGCTCCTGGTGATTGCGGCGCTGTTCATCGCGGTGGTGGCTGGAATGTATTTCTATGCCCGCCTGCGCGCCCGAAATGTACTGAAGGAAATTCCCAATAAGATCGGCGTCGATATCAAGCAGACCGCCTCCGGCTTTCAGTTCTCCAAGTCCGACGGCAAGCGAACGCTCTTCACCATTCAGGCCAGCAACCTTAAACAGTTCAAGCTGAATGGCAGCGCCGAACTGCACAACGTGAGCATTGTTCTCTACGGACGCGATTCCTCACGCTTCGACCAGATTTACGGCGACGACTTCACCTACGATAAGCAATCAGGGAACGTCACGGCTCGCGGGGAGGTGCAAATCGATCTCGAGGCCAATCCGAGCGGTCTGACTGGGCCTGACCAGGGCGCACCTAGAGAACTTAAGAATCCCATCCACCTCAAGACCAGAGATCTGGTTTTTAACCAGGAAAACGGAAACGCATCCACGAATGCGCGAGTAGATTTCCGCACGCCACAGGCCAGCGGCTGGGCGATAGGAGTTGAGTATGCGGCCAAGACCAACACTCTTACTCTGGTATCGGAAATTCATGTAAGGTTAACCGGGCAGACTGCGGCCAGCATTCTTGCCACTCACGGCACAATCACCCGCGATCCGCGCGTAATCGTTCTGGACCACTGCCGTCTGGAGCGAACGATCGGAAGCGTGGAGGCGGACCGGGCTACATTTCTCCTGGGGCCGGACAATAATGTTGAACGTCTGCTAGCTACCGGAAATGTGACCGCACAAGCCAGGCAGCTAAGTACCGACCAGGTGCGCGCCCGCGCGGATGAAGCCGAACTGCTCCTGACCGGCAAGCAGCCTTTGCTTAGCACAGCCACGTTGACAGGTAACGTTCATGTTGAGCGCAGCGGGTCTCAGTCGATGCAAGGCGACGCGGGGCGCGTGGTCCTGGATTTCATGGGTCAAAATCAACTGCAAAAAGTTCACGCTGCCGAGGAAGTCCGGCTGACGCAGCACACCTCCAGCACTGCCAGCCAGACAACAGATGCAGCGACGCCGCAGGATTTCGATATCACCGCTCCCGTGATCGACTTCTTCGTCAAAGAAGGACGCAGCCTCGATCACGCCGAAACCTCTGGCGCAGCGCAGATCAAGATTTTCCCGGCGCAGAACTCTACCCTTTCGAACGCGCAAGCCGCTGCCCAGCGCACCGTCATCACCGCCGGCCGCTTTGACGCGAAATTTGCTCTCACCCCAGGCGGCGCTAGTCGCTTAACTTCGGTCCATGGGGCGCCCAACGCGAAGATCGTAAATTCCGCTCCTGGCCTGCCCGACCGCGTGAGCACAAGTCAAACCATCGATGCTGCGTTTCTCCCGCAGGGAGGCATTGCTTCCATTTTGCAGCAGGGAAATGTCACCTACAGCGACGGTCAGATTCCGGAGAAACGCACCCAGGCTTGGGCGGACAAAGCCCTCTACACTCCTGCCGACCGCATTCTTGTGCTCAGCGGTAACCCGCGTGTTGCCGATGGCGGCATGGTCACCACTGCCAGGACCATCCGCATCAACCGTGACAGCGATGATGCTTTCGCCGAAACAGACGTCAAGAGTACTTACAACGACCTCAAGGAGCAACCGAACGGTGCGTTGCTGGCTTCGGCTTCCCCGATACACGTCACGGCAGCCAGCATGACGGTGCATAGCACGACCGCGATCGCGCTATACCAGGGCGAAGCGCGCTTATGGCAAGACGCGAATGTCGTTGACGCTCCCTCGATCCAATTCGATCGCAATCGCCGCTCTTTAGTGGCGCAAGGCACCCCGGCTCAGTCTGTCTCCACGGTTTTAGTTCAGGCCTCGGCCAAGGCTCGACCAGAAAAAGATCATCCTGAGGGCGAAGACAGAGCGAATAAACATCCTGCGGAAAAGCCTGTCGAGGTCGTGGCCATAACTTCAGCCCGACTCACCTACGCCGATGCGGAACGCCGAGCTCACTATGAGGGAGGCGTATTAGCCAAAGGCGCCAGCTTCACCGTCACCGCAAGTACTGCCGACGCCTACCTTCTGCCTCGCACTCAAACCCTAAGCGCTCAACAACTTACTAGCCCCGGCCAACTCGACCATATGGCAGCTGAAGGCGACGTCGTCATCCAACAACCCACTCGGTGGGCGGAGGGGCAAACGCTCGTATACACCGCCGCAGACGACAAGTTCGTCCTCAGTGGCGGACCGCCTAGCATTTTTGATGCCGAACGTGGCAAGATTACCGGCGTTTCGTTGACTTTCTTTCGGGGCGATGATAGGGTGCTCGTAGAAGGCGAAGCAAGTACTCCTGTGGTAACTCAAACGCGAGTGGCCAGATAAATGGCAAGCTAAATGCGTACCCTAGCCACGGATGAAATTGGCAAGTCTTACCGCGGCCGTCGCGTTGTAAATGGTGTCAGCCTGCGCGTCGAGCAGGGCGAAGTTGTGGGTTTACTTGGCCCTAACGGTGCAGGCAAGACAACAACGTTTTACGCCATCGTTGGCCTGATCCCCCCTGATACTGGCCGCGTGTTATACGACGGCCAGGACATTACTGACGTGCCTATGTATCTGCGGGCGCGCCAATATGGCATCAGCTATCTCCCTCAAGAAGCTTCGGTCTTTCGCAAACTTACAGTTGAGGAAAACATCCTCGCAGTGTTAGAGGCGCAACCAATGTCCTGGCACGAGCGCCGCGAGAAGATGGAGAAATTTATCGATGAACTTGGCTTGGAGCACATTCGGCAGAATCGCGGCTATGCCCTTTCAGGCGGCGAACGCCGCCGCGTGGAAATTGCGCGCTGCCTGTGCATCAATCCTACTTTCATTTTGCTCGACGAACCTTTTTCCGGGATCGATCCCATCGCCGTTCTCGACTTGCAAAAAATTATCAGTGGCCTGCGGGCCAGCGGCATCGGAGTGCTGATCACCGATCACAACGTGCGCGAGACGCTATCTGTGACCGATCGCGCCTACATCATCGACGACGGGCGAATCTTCCGCCAGGGCCAGCCCCAGCAGTTGGCTGGTGATCCGGAAGTTCGCCGTGTGTATCTGGGAGAAAGCTTCTCCCTGGTGTAAGAAAAAAGCTGAAAACCACGAAGGATAAGAAGTTGCAAAGAGGATTGCCTTCGTAAACCTTCGTTCCCTTAGTGGTTCAAGGTTTTTTGTTTTGTAGAACGGAATTTCAGGCCGAACTCATGGTTCTGCTGCAGCACAAATTGAGCGTCAAGCTGTCCCAACGCCAGATCCTCACTCCCGGCCTGGTGCAGATGGTCTCCGTCCTTGCCCTCAACAAGCTTGAACTCAAGGACATGATCAATGCTGAGATGGTCGAGAACCCCGTTCTCGAGGAGCTAGAAGAATCTGTTCCCTTGATCGATGAGGTCGGCCGTAAAGAAGAAGACCGCGACCGCCCCACCAAGACCTCGACTGAAGAGACTTCGATCACCGCCGAAAAGAAAGATCCGTTCGAAGAAATCGACTTCGGATCCTTCTTCCAGGATTATCTGGATCCCGGATACCGGACCCGCGGTGAGATGGAAGAGATTGAGCGCCCATCATTCGAAAACTTTCTCTCCAAACCAACTACTCTCACCGACCATCTCGCCTGGCAACTCGGTGCTCTGAGCCTGCGCCGCGAAGTGCGCGAGGCCGCGGAGCAAATCATCGGCAACCTGAACGAGGACGGTTACCTGATCGCCAGCGACGAAGAGATGTTGGGGGTGGCCCCGCCCGCGCCGCCGGAAGCCGACGCCGCGGCGGCCAGAAATATCGTTAGCGAGGCAGCCGCTCTAGGCTTAGGACAAGAGGATCCGAGCGAAAACACCCCCGAAGAACTTGCCGTGAGCGATTCCGACCAGCTGATCGGTGAGAAATCCAATCCCGAACTCTCAGCCTCTCACGAAGTGCCTGAAGATTCCTTTGCTGGACTGGACAGTCCGCCATCCACCGCTCTGCGCGCCGAGGCTTCCTTCGCCTCGAGCAACGGAGATTCTGCTGCCGCTGTTACTCCCGCGCCCGAGCCCGCATTCGCACATCCCCGTCCCGTGTACAAATCCAGCTTCACTGTCGCGGATCTTCACGAGGCCCTCGAAGTAATCCGCCAGCTCGATCCTCCGGGCGTAGGCTGCCGCGATCTGCGGGAATGCCTGCTTCGTCAGTTATGCTATCACCAGCAGCAGCTCGCGCAGCACAAGAACGGCGACCGCGCCGGAGAAAAACCCGGCAATGGCACCGCTCAGCTCCTGCAGGATGCCATTGCCATCGTCGACCAGCACCTACGCGTGCTGCAGAGCAAACAGCACAAGGAAATTGCCAAGGCGATCGGCCGCTCGCCCGATGCTGTGCAGCAGGCGATCGATTACATCCGCACCCTCGATCCACGCCCCGGCCTGCAGTACAACAAAGTGCAGGCGCGCCTGATCGAACCCGACGTTGCCTTCATCAAGCACGGTGACGAGTGGCTCGTCCTGATGAACGACGACGATCTGCCTCAACTCCGTCTGAACCCCGCCTACAAGAAGCTGATAACCCGCGACACCAACGACAAAAATACACGCGACTACGTGAAAGAGCGTTACAAGAGCGCCATCCAGCTCATCAAGAATATCGAGCAGCGCAAGCAGACCATCACCAAGGTCTGTTACTGCATCGTGGCGCGCCAGTACGATTTTCTGGAAAAGGGCATCGACTACCTGAAGCCCATGATGATCAAGGAGGTCGCCGAAGAGATCGGCGTGCACCCTTCCACCGTGAGCCGCGCCGTGGCCAGCAAATACGCCCACACCCCCCAGGGCGTCTTCGAGTTGCGCTACTTTTTCAGTGAGAGTGTGCAGGGCCCTGAGGGCGGCAACACTTCGTTGCTGATCCTGAAACGGCGGGTCAAGAAATTGATTGAAGAAGAGGACTCCAGCCGTCCGCTAACCGACGAGCAGCTCACCCGTATTCTGCAATCGCAGGGCATTCAGGTCACTCGCCGCACCGTAGCCAAGTACCGGGAAGACATGCGCATCCCCAGTACCCATCAGCGCAGAGTAAAAGAATAAACAGACTTCAGAAATAAAAAGTCAGAATGCTGAAAACCAAGAAAAGCAACGACGAGTTGGCCCTACCCTGAGGAGCTTGTGGTCCCTGTGTTTAAAGATTTTGATCTTACCTCTGCCTTCTGACTTAAAAGCAGTGCCCAAGTGATCGGAGCGAACAATTCAAGGAGGGCCATTCGTGAACGTGGAATACACCGGCAGGCACTACGAAGTAACTCCCACTATTCGCAAAGAAGTAGAAACCGGACTGACAAAAATCCGCAAAATCCTCGGCGACAAATTTGAAACCAAGGTTATCCTCGCCGTGGAAAAACACCGCCACAAAGCCGAAATCACCATCAGTCCCCGCAACGGCCCTCTGGTCGGCCTGGCTCAAGCCAAGGACATGAGCATCGCCGTCAACGAGGCGCTCGACCATCTCGAAAAGCAGGCGGTGAAATACAAGACACGCTGGCAGTCAAAGAAGCGCTCAGCGCGCAAGAGTGAAGAAGTAAAGAAGTGGAACGGCCACTCTCCGCAGCCGGAAGACGCGCAGACGATGGTTGGCTTAACCGAAAAAACAGCCGTGCCGGTCGCCGTGCACCGCTATCCCGCCGTCGCCAAAACCACCGAAGTTCACCTGGTCCGCACCAGCGACGCTGTCTCCATGCGTCCGCTCACGCTCGAAGAGGCCATCAAGGAAGCCCACTTCCGCGACCGCGACGTCTTCGTCTTCCGCGATCCCAAAGGTAAAGTGATGATCCTGCACCGCACCCGTGACGGCAAGATGGAACTAATCGAAGCCCCGTAAGACCAGCCCTCGGCGAGCGCCTATAACGTTTCCTCCTAAAAGATAGGGCTGATTCTCGAAGAGAATCAGCCGCGCAGTCGAAAACCTGCCAGTGAAGCCCAAGGGATCGCATTCCCGCAACAGCGCGCAAGCGCCGGCTCATTTGCGAGTCCAAATCTGATGATCCAGTCCAATGCAGCTTTCATTCTGGTTCGTGATCGTCGCAGTGAACATCGATCTGCCAGATTTCTCCCGCTCCAGGAGGCCCGCCGAAGCCGAAGTTCGATACATAGAGTTTCCCGTCTGGCCCAAAGGTCATGGCTGATGGCCATGCGCAGCGACCCGCTCTCTCTGCCTAACAATGCTGAAGTAATTCGCACGCTATACTATGCCCGCAACTACGATCGCGCCCTCGAGCAAGCCAACAAAGCCCTGCAGCTTGATCCCGACTATTATCGGATTCACTTTTGGATGGCGCGCGTCTACGCTCAAAAAGGAATGCACCCCGAAGCCGTCGCCGAAGCCGAGAGGGTGTTGCAGGCCATGCCAGACAGCACCGTTGGTTTGACGGAGCTAGCCTACAGCCTTGCCGACGGTGGTCGCCACTCCGACGCTCAAAAGACTCTGCAGCGCCTGGAGGAGAAATCGAAACACGAATTCGTTCCCGCATACAATCTGGCTGTCATCCACACTGCTCTCCACGAGAACGACACAGCGGTGCACTACCTGCAAACGGCCTACGCGGAACGGGACTGGGCCTTGATGGTTCTAGCGGTCGAACCTCGCTTGGATCCGTTGCGCTCTGATCCCCGCTTTCAAGCGCTGGTGCGCAAGGTGGACTTGCAGAAGTAGCTGGGAGCCAAGTCCGTTTTGCAGCCACCGGTGATTACCGACGGTTCCCGCGAAGCCCTTGCAGGGGAACTGGAAGCCCTCACCCCAGATTCATCCGGCCGATCAAGTCACGATAACGCGGATCCGATCGAAAGGGATCAAAGTACGGCTCTGCAGAAATGCGTGTCAAGTAAGGATCACGATCCGCGAAGGCCGCTTGCAGATACTCGAACACTTTTTCCCCGTGTCCCAGCGCGGCATGGTAAATAGCAAAGCAGGTGGGCGACACATACTGCCGCAAACTTTTCTGCTGCATTTGCTGAATCAATTGCTCCGCTCGTTCCTGATCCCCAGCTCGCGCATGCGAAGCCGCT
Source organism: uncultured Acidobacteriota bacterium (assembly GCA_963720155.1). GTDB lineage: Bacteria > Acidobacteriota > Terriglobia > Terriglobales > Acidobacteriaceae > Sulfotelmatobacter. Next base: position 106,397 of record CAVREP010000014.1, on the reverse strand, counting down.
AGAAATCCAGTTGCCAGCGCGAATGACGGTGAGAGTTGCACAGTCTTCTCAAGGTTGGCAATCGATTGCTGCAGCAGTCCCTTCTGTGCGAACGCCATGCCGCTCGCCATATGCACCAGCCAGTATCCCGGATACAAATCTGCCGCTCGCGCTGCATGTTCGATCGCGCGGTCATATTGCCGCTGGCAATAAAAAACAAACGCCAGCCCAAACAGCGACATCATCGACAACGGATCCGTTTCGAGCGCCCGCCGATACTGCACCTTCGCCTCATCAAAGCGCCACTGCGGTGTCAGAAAATAGAACCCGCAGCGCAGCCGTACCAGCGGCGGCACAGGATCGACTTCCATCGCCTTCTGAAAATGTTGTTCGGCTGACTTCCAATCGTATTCCACCGCGCCCACAATCATTCCCAGCACGCTGCGCGCTTCGCTCAATGTCGGATCGACTTCCAGCGCTTTTTGCGCCGCCGATTTCGCGAACGGCGCCATCTCCACCATCCGCTTGATGCTGAGCGCGCCCAATCCGTAATAAAACACCGCCAATCCAGCGTAGGCGGGAGCATAACTCGGATCGAGTTCCAGCGCGCGCTCGAACGCCGTCTTCGCCTTCGCAAGGCTCTCCGGGTTATAGCGCTGATACCAATACAGTCCTTTCAGGTAGCTCTGGTAAGCCTCAATGTTTTCAGTACGCTTCCGGGGACGAGTTAGCTTCACCTTCAGGGCGCCCGCAATCTCTTTCGAAATATCGTCCTGAACAGCAAAAATATCCGTCATCTCGCGGTCATAACGCTCCGACCAGAGATGCGATTCGTCGCTTACCTTAATCAGCTGAGCTGTCACGCGAATGCGGTTGCCCGCCCTGCGCACGCTGCCTTCGAGAACCGTTGCCACTCTTAGCTTTTCGCCGATCACCCGAAGATCCTGCTGGCCGCGGAAACTGAACGCCGACGTGCGAGCGATCACCTTTAACTCCGCCACCTTGGCAAGTGCATTGATAATTTCCTCCGCCAGTCCGTCGCTAAAATACTCATTCTCTTTGTCGGTGCTCAGGTTTGCGAACGGCAGCACAGCAATTGACGCTCCTTCTTCATGTTTCGCCGCCGATGCAGCCACACCCGATGACGCCGACCCCGACGAAGACGCCGACGCACTTATCGCTGCCGCTGCTTCCGCCAGCGCCAGCTTCACTTCCGACATGCTCTGAAAACGGTGCGCCGGATCTTTGCGCAGACAGAGCCGGACGTGCTGCTCGAGCAATGCCGGAATCGTCGCGTTAATCTCCGGCAATGGCCGCGGCTCATCGCGCAGAATCGATGCCAGAGTTGAAATCCAAGAATCGCCACGAAAGGCGCGTTGTCCGCTCAGCATCTCGTACAAAACCAAACCAAAAGAAAAAATGTCAGACCGCGCATCCAGTTCCCGCCCTTCCGCCTGCTCTGGAGACATATAGGCTGCGGTGCCAACAACCGCGCCGCTGGCTGTGCGCAGCGCCGCGGTCTCGGCCTCGGCAGCTGAAACTGGCGGATCGACCAACTTCGCCAGCCCAAAATCCAACAGCTTTACCCGGCCATCCTCGGTGATTACGATGTTAGCCGGCTTCAGATCGCGGTGAATAATTCCGGCTGCATGAGCGGCAGCCAGCGCATCCGCGATTCCACTGGCATACTTCATTGCATCTTTCAAGGGCAAGGCTCGGCCCTTGCACGCGATCTCCAGCGAGACGCCGGCTACGTATTCCATCGCAATGAAGCACACGCCAACCTCTTCCAGGATGTCGTAAATAGTGACGATGTTGGGATGGTTCAGCCGCGAAGCGGCCTGAGCCTCTTGCAGGAACCGCTTCTTGCGCTCGGCATCGGCAACTTTTTCTGCCGGCAGAGTTTTCAAAGCGATGATGCGCCCCAGCCTCTTGTCGCGTGCCTTATAGACCTCTCCCATGCCTCCCGCGCCGAGCGGGCCAAGGATTTCGTAAGGGCCGACATGTGTCCCCGCGGCAAGCGCCATAATCGTCCCCCGATTCTAGCGCGAGACGCAATCCCGCGGGCTAGATCCAACGTACAGTTTCAGCCACACGCTATGAATCCTCGGTATACCATTGCCTAAATGATTTTTGCTCCATCCGAGATCGCGACAAAGATTGCCATTGCTCTGGGCGTGGGCCTGCTCGTCGGTTTCGAACGGGCGTGGGCACACAAAGAAGTCGGGGTGCGGACATTCTCCATCACAGCCCTGCTCGGAATGCTCGCTGCGCTTGTCTCCGATCAGTTCGCGGTGGTCGGTCTAGTCGGGGTTTTCGTGCTGGTCGCATATATCAATGGGCGCAGCCTGCTCCTCGATCGGGCGCTCGAAATGACCACTTCCGTAGCCTTAATCGTAACCTTTGTTTTAGGAGTATTAGTCGGTCAGGGACACCTGTTCACACCCGTGGCTTCGGCGATTCTCATGACCATGTTGCTGACATGGAAAACCGAATTGCAGCGCTTTGCCGGCGACCTGGCTCCCAGCGAAATTCGTGGCGCGGTGCTGCTTGGGCTCATCGGCTTCGTCATCTATCCTCTCCTGCCGAATCGCTTCATCGATAGCTGGCACCTGCTCAATCCCCGGCAGTCGTGGGCCATCGTAATCATCGTCGCCGGCTTGGGATTCCTGAACTATGTCTTGCTTCGGCTCTTCGCCAATCGCGGTCTGTATTACACGGCAGGGCTTGGAGGCCTTGTGAACAGTACGGCGACCGTGGCCGAACTCTCACGCCTGCTAACCGGCCAGGCAAGCGGCATGGCCGTAGCCCTAGTACTTATCACTTCGGTGGCGATGTTCCTGCGGAATCTTCTGATCCTGGCAATTTTCGCTCCCGCCGCTGTGCCCATCGCAGCATGGCCCATCCTCGCCATGACAGCCATTGCGGCCTTCTTCGCCTGGAAAAAGCGCGAACATGGCACAGAGGCAGTCAGCCCGCTCCACGTTTCCTCGCCAGTGTCGCTAAAGTACGTGCTCAAGTTTGGCGCACTGTTTCTGATCATGGAAATCCTAGGTACGATTGGCGCACGCTACTTAGGCAAGTATGGCTTCCTGGCGTTAAGCCTGCTAGGTGGAATGGTTAGCAGCGCCAGCGCCACAGCTGCGGCAGCGACCATGGCGATTCACGGAAAACTGTCCCCCGCAGTAGCGGGAGTAGCCACCGTATTCGCATCGATCACCAGTGCCCTGGTGAATCTGCCTCTTGTTGAAAGACAAACCCACGACAAGCGCGTCATTCGGACTCTTGCCGTTATTTCTCTGTTTCTGGTCGCCATCGGTCTCGTGGTGCTGGCGGTGCGAGAGCGATACTGACTGGCGACGGGCTGCTGTTCTCTTACTGTTTGGCTTCACTTCAGCGCATCCATGGGACCCACTTTTGTCGCGCGCCGCGTGTGACATCCAACCTGCCCGCCAAGACTTCAAGAACTGAGGTGGTGTTCCTAACTTCCAGTTTGCTGACCATCCGGGTGTTGATTGGTTCGGGCAATGCATCTGCGTTTCCAGGTTTAAATCCGCCATCGATCTCCCATGAGATTCGCTTTGTAGTCGCTCTCCCTCGGCATCGGAAGAAAGTGTCGATAAATGGGTTGGGTTACCGCCGGTTGGGCCTTTATCCTAGACTGTCTTTGATGCACTCGATTCGCGAACATCATTCGCGAACATCGAGGCCGAGGTTTTCAGCATGTTTGACAAAAGCCATCCATCCCCCCGTACGCGCGCGGAGGGTTTCGCCCATCGTCTGGGCATTCGCCTGCCGATTCTGCTGGCGCCTATGGCCGGAGCCTGTCCTCCGTCGCTGTCGATTGCCGTAGCCAATGCAGGCGGGCTGGGAGCGTGCGGAGCTCTGCTGATGAAGCCGGATGAGGTTCAGGCTTGGGGTTCGGCATTTCGCGAAGGCAGCGCGGGAGAATTTCAAATCAATCTTTGGATTCCAGAGGCACCGCCGGTGCGAGCCTTCGATTTGGAAAAGCGGCAAAGGGCGTTCCTTGCGATGTGGGGACCGCCGGTTCCCCCGGAAGCGGGCAATGCCGTGCTGCCGGACTTTGAGGCGCAATGTCAGGCCATGTGGACCCTGGCTCCGAAGGATCTCTTCGATCATGGGACTCTACGCGCCAGCCTTCGTATCGGAACTGAAAGCACGCGGAATCCTGTGGTTTGCGAACGCAACCACGGTTGCTGAGGCAAAGGCCGCCGAAGAGGCAGGCGCCGATGCCGTTGTTGCGCAGGGCATGGAAGCCGGGGGACACCGCGGAGCCTTCCACGCGGACGAAGCGGAACGGCAAATGGTAGGTCTGATGGCCCTCTTACCCCAAGTGGTTGACGCGGTCGCCGTGCCAGTCATCGCTGCGGGTGGAATCGCCGATGCACGTGGAATGGCAGCGGCGCTGATAGTGGGCGCGAGCGCGGTACAGATAGGAACCGGGTTCCTACGATCTCCGGAAGCCACGATGCATTCCGCTTACTCCGAGAGCCTGGCGCGTACTGAAGCCCACGAAACTATGATTACGCGTGCCTTCAGCGGACGGCCCGGGCGCAGCACGGCCACCGGGTACGTCCGGGCAGCAGCGACTCCGGGTGCTCCCCGCCCAGTACCGTATCCGGTTCAGCGCGGGCTATCGCCGCTCCCCCAAGGGAAGAAACGACGCCCAATTATTCGCTCTTAACCGGCTAATCCTCGTAAAGACGCAAGGAAAGCTGAGTTATCCTTCTTGATCTGAGATTAAGCAGGAAGGAGGTAGGCTCTCTTCTGAACGCATATCCTGCAAAGATCCGTTTAGCGAGAGAGCCCACCAAGGCAGTACGATTGCCTTTATCCCACTTTCGCCGGATCATTGCAAGCCAGGATTCGACTGGGCGGATTGTGCGGAACAGATCATCCGCCGTTGTCCGGAGTGCTTGTGTGATTCGATTATCGGCCACGGCCGGCGGTGCAAACAGGCGCATGACGAGAGTCACGGCTGCATCAAGTTTCGTCGCGGCCTGTGCAAGCTCTGCAAACTAACTTTCACTTTCCTTCCCGCTTTCTCTCTGCCCTATACCCATTACAGCCTGGTAGCGCGCAGTCAGGCCCTGCGACGATATTTCCTGGAGCACTGTTCTTGGGAAAGCGCTGCGCCGACTCTCAAAGATCCCGATCGCGTTCCAGACCCTTCCACCCTCCGCCGCTGGCTCCGCAGTCTGGATTGGTCGCGGCCCCCGTTTTCCCGTTTGCGACCCGCTCTGGAACTTGTGCAGCAATGGCTGGCGCGCGGCGAGCAGCTCGCTTGTGGAGCGTTGCCTTTGTCCTGGCAAACCGTGTTTCCCTTTCTCCAAGTCTTCTGGCCCCTGCGCCTCTGAGGGAAAATTTTCTTTGCCACCCACCATCCTTGCCTGGGAACTGAGGCCCAGGGTTCGTAGGCTGACCCTAGAAGGACTGTGGGTGCGCCATGGGCGAAGATCTCGAGCGGCTCAAACAGCGCATTCCCCTACTTGATTTCTTGCAACGCCACCAATGGACCGGATACCGTCTCGGTGCTCGCTCCGAGTTCGTGGGACTCTGCCCGTTGCACCAGGAAACTCATCCTTCCTTCTACGTCAACCCGCACAAGAACCTGTTCTACTGTCACGGCTGCGGGCGGGGCGGTGACCTGATTCGATTTGTCGAACTGGCGCTGCATCTCTCCTTTCGCGACAGCATCGCCTACCTCGAAGAGGAACTCGCCCCCGCGGCGCAACTGCTCGAGCACACCGCTGCCTTTTATCAACTGGAACTGCACCGCTATCCCGAAGGCATTCAGTATCTGGCTCAGCGCGGGGTGCGCGATCCCGTCCTCATCGAGGAACTTGGCATTGGCTACGCCCGCGGCGGCAACTTGCGCCCGCATCTCCAAGCCCTCGGCTATTCCCTGGAACGGATGTTACAAGCGGGATTGATCGGCCCGCAGGGCCAAGATGCCTTTTGCCGCCGCGTGATCTTTCCCTGCAGACAGCACGATCGCATCGTCAACCTCTATGGCCGCAGCATTGGTGCCGCTTTCCCGCATCGGCTGCTGCCACGCTCTAAAGGCGGCTTGTTCGCTTGGGACTCAGTGCGCCAGTTCCGCGATGTGATTCTGGTGGAAGGACTGTTGGATCTGGCCGTCCTCTGGCAGGCCGGATTCCGCAACACCACCTGCGCCATTGGCACCCATTTGACACCCGCGCAATTTGCCCAACTCTGCGAGACCCGCAACCGCTGTGTCTACCTCGCCTTCGATCAGGACGAAAACCAAGCCGGCCAACAGGCCGCTCAGGCTCTCGCTCACAGCCTGCAGCAAGCTGGCCTCACCGTGCGCGCCGTCCACTTGCCCCTCGGTCATGACCCCAACAGTTACTTCGTGGCGGGCGCCACCCAGAGCGTCTTTCTCCGCTGCCTCGAGGAGGCTTCCTTGTGAACCTGCGACTTGTCTTGCAAAAATCTTCCCCCGCCAGTGCCTCTCCTTATCGGCTCGTCGATGAGCAAGGTCGGGAACTCGCCTTGGTCAACGATTTCCTCGATGCCCAGAAAGTACGCCAACTCTCGCTACGCTCCTTGCGCGCTTACGCCTATGACTTGCTCCACCTGGCACGTTGGTTGCGGGCGACGCGGCATTCGCTGGCGAAGCTCAGCCAATCCCTCCTGTTGGACTATGTCCGCTGCCAACTCGATCACCAGCCCAAACCCACACCGCAAACGATCAATCACCGCTTGTGCGTGCTGCGCTGTCTTTATCGCTTTCATTACGGACAGGAGATTCCGAAGGAGAAGGCACACTTCCAACGCACTTATACGACCCGCTTGCCTCTTGGCTACGGCGGATACGGTCGTCTGCAACGAAACATCCCTGCCACGCTGCGACTGCGGCAGCCGCGACGCGTGATCGTGCCCCTCTCGGCCGACCAGGTGGCCCGTTTCTGGAAAGGCTTCCGCACGTTCCGCGATCTCGCCATCATTGCTCTCATGTTGTTGGACGGCCTTCGCTCTTGCGAGATCCTCCAACTCCAGCTGGAGGATTTACATATGTCGGAGGTGCAGATCTTCGTCCTCGGCAAGGGCCATAAACAGCGCGTCTTACCCCTGCCCACCGAAACCCTCCAAGTCCTCGAAAACTATCTGCGCTGGGAGAGACCTCTGACCAACTCCCCGGCCCTGTTCGTCTCCCTCAAGGGCCGCCAGCGCGGCCGCTCCATGACTGCCGCCGGACTGCGCTCTCTGTTTCGCTATCACCGACTTTTGAGCAAAATTCCCCAAGCCAATCCCCATCGCTTTCGCCATACCTTCGGAAGCGACATGGTCCGTGCCGGCATTTCCTTGCCCGCCTTGATGCATTTGATGGGACACGCCCAGATTCATACCACCATGCTCTACGTGCAGCTCGCGCCCCAAGATGTCTGGCGCGAGTATGCCCACGCCGTCGCCCAGCGCGTCCGTTTGTCCTCCCCAGAGAAGATGACATGAAGCCATCGCGGCAGAGACTCGAGCAGATTTTTGAGGCCCATATCCAGGTTCTGGCCACCACGCTCCGGCCGGCCACTGTGGAGGAATATCGCTCCCTCGTCCGCGGCTTTCTCGCTTATCTCCGCACTACGTTTCCTCACCTGCACAAACTCTCCCAACTGCGCCGCGACCCTCATCTGCTAAGTTGGTTTCGCTTCCTCTGCCAGCAATCTCTGCGCAATCAAACCCGCCAGAATCACCTGATCTTACTTCGCCGCCTCTTGCGCGACTTAGCTGACAATGGTCATCCCCTTCCGCCCGATCTCATTCGTCGCCAGGACTTCCCACCTCACGACCACTACCTGCCTAGACCGCTTTGCCCTGAAGACGATCAACGCCTAGATCAGCAGCTCCGCCTGGCTGACAACCTGGAGTCCAACACGCTGCGACTTATTCGCGCCACGGGGATCCGCGTCGGCGAATGCATCGATCTTTCCCTGGATTGCCTACGACAGGTGAGTGAAAACCGGTGGGCGCTTCATGTGCCGCTGGGCAAGCTCCATTCCGAACGCTGGGTACCGGTCGATGAGGAGACTCGTCGCATCGTGGCCCGCATTCTGGAGTTGCGCGCTGGCGCTCTCACCTCTTGCCCGGCCAAGTCTCATAGTTTCTTGCTCCCTCGCCGGGGAGCACGCAACACCTTGTACCGTATTCTCCACCGAGCCTTGGCCGACGCCGCCCAGCGCGCCGCTTGTACCACCCGGGTCAACCCGCACCGCCTGCGCCATAGCTATGCCACTAGCATGCTGCGCCTGGGTATCAGCCTTCCGGCTCTCATGCAAATCCTCGGCCATAAAGATATCCGCATGACTTTGCGCTACGTCCAAATCACCCAGCAGGACCTACAACAAGAATTTCAACGCGCTCGCCAAAACACAGCGCAACTGCATCCCATCCCGCAACTCCCTGTTCCCCCAACCGAAACCACAATGCTTCGAGCTGATCTCTCCAATATTCGCGATGCCATCTCCGCCACTCGTCATCTTCTCCGCATGCTTCAGCTTCAACTGCAAGATGCTACGGCCCGCCGCAGACTTCGACGACTCACTCAACGGCTCCTTAACATTAGCCGCGAACTCGATCACCTCCACCAAAAATGAGTGCACATTGGCCGGTCAATTCGCTCAATCACGCACGCTCCGGATCAGACAAACCGTCGGCCTCGACCTATCCATTGCCCGTTCGACCTCGCCGCTCCAACCTGTTGCCATATTACTTCTGAGTTATTTTCATAAGGTTTCGCGGGCCGCAGGCCCAACAACGACAAACCGGGGGTTTTCCACCGCGCTCGGACATCTAACCTTGCCCGCGAACATGGCACAGAAGCAATCAGCCCGCTCCACGTTTCCTCGCCAATGTGGTTGAAGTACGTACTCCAGTTCGGCGCACTCTTTCTGATCATGGAGATCTTGGGCATGAATTGACACACGCTACTTAGGCAAATGTGTCATGGTAAGGAACGGCCGCGGCAGCAGAGCGCTGGTCACGGTGAAGATGGCAGTGTTCGCGCCGATTCCCAACGCGAGAGTGATGATCGTTGCGAGGGTAAACTCCGGAATCTTGATCAGCATGCGCATCCCGAAACGCAGGTTGCGAAGGAATGCTTGCATGATGCAAGAAATTATAGGCCTTGGGAAACTTGGGATTGCGCCTGGATAACAGGATCCTCGAAAACTTCCGCCGTCCCCATCCAGAATCGCGAGACTCCGTTGACTAGCAGATGCCGCGTCCGTAAGATGAAGCGACTGAAACGCCGAGACCTCCTCTTGATCGACCAGACCATCTCGCACTACCGCATCATCGAGAGACTCGGTGGTGGCGGCATGGGCGTGGTTTACAAGGCCGAGGATACGCGCCTGCACCGTTTCGTCGCTTTGAAGTTCCTGCCTGACGAAGTCGCGCGCGATCCACAATCCCTCAGTCGCTTCCGTCGCGAGGCACAGGCCGCATCGTCGCTGAATCATGCTCACATCTGCACTATCTATGACATCGGTGAGCAAGATTCGCAAGCATTCATAGCGATGGAGTTTCTGGATGGTCAGACGCTCAAGCACAAGGTCGAGAATCGTCCGCTCAAGATTGACGAGTTCTTGGAGCTGAGCATTGAGATTGCCGACGCACTGGATGCGGCCCATAGCCGCGGCATTGTGCATCGTGACATCAAGCCGGCCAATATCTTCGTCACCAGTCGCGGTCAGGCGAAGATTCTCGACTTCGGGCTTGCCAAGCTAAATGCGAGCCGCAATCTTACAGCTTCTATGAACGGCTCAACGATAGCGGATATTAGGGACGAACAACTCACAAGTCCAGGCAGTACTGTGGGCACAGTCGCCTATATGTCCCCCGAACAGGCTCGTGGAGAAGATCTGGATACCCGCACGGATCTATTCTCGTTCGGCGCTGTCATGTATGAGATGTGTACCGGCAGAGTGGCCTTTGGCGGCAGCACCTCCGCGGTTATCTTCGAGGCCATCCTCAATCGCCTCCCGACGCCGCCGCCCCAGCTCAATCCCAGCTTGCCACCGGATCTTAACCGGATCATTGGCCGGGCATTGGAAAAGGACCGCGAGCTCCGCTATCAGACGGCTTCTGAAATACGCTCCGAATTGAGGCGTTTGAAACGCGACTTGGACTCCAACCGGAGTGCTGTGACGCAGGGCGCGGCAACGGCGACGCCAGCAGCCGGAGCTTCCACGCCTGCAACAGCCGCGGCCAGAAAGGCATATTCCATCCGATCGACGGGATTGATTGCCTGCGCCGTCCTCATTCTGGGCGCAGCTGCAGGCTGGTTTCTCCGCGCCGGTTGGATGCCGATGTCACAGCCGCTCTACCATCAGCTCACCTTTCGCAGAGGTACCATACGGTCCGCGCATTTTACGCCGAACGGGCAGTCGGTTGTCTATGGGGCTTCCTGGGAAGGATCTCCGATCGATCTGTTCATTACCAGTCCCGAAAGTCCGCAATCTCGCTCCCTTAATCTCGAAGGAGCTGCGCTTTTGGCTATCTCCTCTTCCGGAGAAATGGCGGTATCAATGGATAGCCGACCATCCGGACCTTATGCCCAAGTGGGCACGCTGGCAAGAGTGCCACTCAACGGTGGATCTCCACGCCCGGTACTGGAAAACGTGCAGTCGGCGGATTGGTCCCCGGATGGAAATAACTTGGCGATCGTAAGGGATGTTAATGGTCGAAACCGGCTCGAGTTCCCCATTGGGAAAGTGCTGTACGAAACTTCAGGCTGGATCAGCCATCCGCGAGTTTCAAGAAAAGGTGACTTGGTTGCGTTCCTGGACCATCCACTGCCTGGCGATGACGGAGGTTCTCTCCGCGTCGTAGACCTGAGCGGAAACGTCAAGACGTTGGCTACGGACCTCCAAACAATACAGGGACTAGCTTGGTCTGCCGATGGCCGGGAAGTATGGTTCACCGCTGACCGGCTTGGCCTTAAACGCGCGGTCTTCGGTGCCACGTTGAGCGGGCACGATCGGCTCATTGCACGGGTTCCTGACACTCTTTCACTACAAGATATTTGGCAGGATGGGCGTGTACTCCTTGCCCGAGACACTTGGCGACGGGAACTAATTGGCCTCTCCTCTGGTGAAAGCAAGGAACGTGATCTGTCGTGGTTCGACTACTCGTACCCATCAGACATCTCGCCCGATGGCAAGGTGCTGCTCTTCACCGAGGCCGGTGAAGGCGGGGGTCCGAACTACTCTGTTTATCAGCGAAAGATCGGCGAGACCTCGGCCGTCCGCTTGGGGGACGGCCTTGCCATCAGCGTGTCACCGGATGGCAAATGGGTGATTGCCAGTCCGCCTTCCACTCCGGCCCAGCTTATTCTTCTTCCGACCGGGCCCGGCGAGGCCAAGCCTCTCACCCACGACTCCATCAATCACAGCCGGGCGAGGTGGCTTCCTGATGGCCGACGCTTCCTTTTCTCCGGCAAGGAACCCGGTCACGCTGCTCGTATTTACCGCCAGGATTCGTCCGACTCAAAGCCGGTACCTATTTCGCCCGAGGGCGTCGATCCTCTCGCTCTGGTTCTTTCTCCGGACGGTCTGCAGGTAGTTGGCGTCGGGCCAGATGAGAAGGCGTATTTCTACCCGGTTGCAGGCGGAGACCCTAAGGCCGTTCCAGGCATTGAGGTGGGAGAGCAACCTATTCAATGGAGTGACGACGCGAAGGCAATTTACTTCTACAAGCCGGGAGACCTGCCCGCCAAAGTCTATCGGCTGGATTTGTCGACGGGCCACAAGACTCTGTGGAAAGAGCTGATGCCTTCCGATTCAGCAGGGGTAAGCCGCCTTGGTCCCATCCTCATCACGCCGGACGGCAAGTCATGCTTATATGGCTATCACCGTATTCTGTCAGACCTCTATCTCGTGGAAGGCTTGAAGTGAAAGTCGGCTAGCCGAAAGCTGGCTTTCGCATTTTCCACAACTGAAGCGTATGATCCTTGCGCTGTTTCAGTCACTTTAAGATTGAGGAGGTCACTATGAAAAAGCTCTTTGGGCTGGCCGTGTTTGTGTTGTTGCTTGCGCCTGCCCTCTTCGCTCAGGAGCATTACACCGAGGGTCCCGTCTGGCGCGTTCAGTTAATCCGGGTGAAGCCCACTCATATGGACGAATATCTCACCAGCCTGCGTAAATCCACGAAGCCCTTGATTGAGGAAGAAAAGAAAACGGGAATGATCATGGACTACAAAGTTTTCCTGAAAGAGACCAAAAACACTCCGGAAGACTGGGACATTTGCGTAGCCATCCAATACAAAAACCACGCCGCAATGGATGGGCTTGCAGCCAAAGCCGAGGCGCTTCGCGACAAGGTACTGGGTGGTAAAGCTCCGGCCCAGGAACTCACCGAGAAGCGTGCGGAGATTCGTGAGATCATCAGTTCGGAGTTGCTGCAGGAAATCTTCCTGAAGTAGCCAGTGGAAAATTGGCCATGAAAGCTGTTCCACCGCTTATCATCCCGAGCGAAACGAGGGACTGGTTCTCGCCCGCACCGTCATACTTTGTATGCAGGTAGACACCAAGTCCCTCGCTTCGTTTAGGAGGAGGGAGTATTCCGGGCGAAGGCGACGCTGCGACCGATGACGTCGGCCTGAACCTGCAGAGCGAATTCTACGAGAAGAGCAAACCCCGTTGGACAGGACACGCAACCGTAAGGGCTGACCAATGCGCGTCACAATCGCTGGCCGCACACAAAAAGAGTGCCATCGGACTTGTTGCGAAACACGAGATACCGGTCGTCTCTCTTGGGAATCCATACCTGGTAATTGGCAAGCGACCCCGGCAAGAACCACTGCGGCTTGTCGCCGCATGAAGCCGCCATTGTCTCTTCAGGAGTTCGAGGGATCATGACCCGAGCATCCGTTATGCCTCCGACAAATTTGAGCGGCGCGCGGAGTGCAGTGAAGTATCGGTATTCAGTGCTCCAGTGACTGGATTTCCAGTAGTCACTGTGAACGATGCTCACGTCCCGCGGTTTGCCGAAGCCGAACACACGGTCGAAGGTTCGACCGTCGTCGATCCAAGTACCACCGCAGCCAGCCAGGATCAGGAGTGCCAGTGACGGAGCGCCCAGCAGCATTTTTCGCGTCGGCAAGCTGTCCCCCGGCTATGAGTTCCCGATCAGCACTCCGGTGATGAAAACCAGCACTCCGCCCAATCCAACCTGGAGCGCGGCCGCAACCCACGGACTATCCATATAACGGTGTCGAATCCAGGTGATCATAGCCAACTCGGCGACCACCACCGCTCCAGCGGCCCACAGCGCCATGCGGAAATCCTTTAGCAGAAACGGCAGAGTATGTCCGATGCCACCGAGGGCGGTCATGGCGCCGCAGATTACTCCGCGCACCCAGGGATGGCCGCGGCCGGTGAGGCTGCCGTCATCGGAGAGCGCCTCGGCAAATCCCATGCTGATGCCCGCCCCTGCCGATGCGGCAAGGCCCACGAGAAATGCGTCACTGGTGTTTTTCGTAGCGAACGCGGCCGCGAACACCGGCGCCAAGGTGGACACCGAACCGTCCATCAATCCAGCCAGGCCCGGCTGCACGATCTGCAACACAAAGAGCCTGCGTTGCGCGCGTTCTTCATCGGCCTTCACACTCGCAGGAAGCTTTTCCTTGTCCAGTTCCTGCGCTCTTTCCTCATGCTCTCGCTCTTCATTAATGAGGTCGTCCAGAAGTTGGCGGACGCTCGCGTCCTGGGTGCGCGCCGCGGCCTTTTCGTAAAACCGGCGCGTCTCCACCTCCATGGTGCTCGCTTCTTTGCGGACGGCGTCAATGCGCAGAGGACGAATCAGCCAAAGCGCGGGACGCTCGACAAATCCGCGCACGTCCTGACGGCGGATCAAGGGAATGTGCTCGCCGAATTTCTGCCGGAAGAGCTCGATCAACCGCCTGCGGTGCCCCGATTCTTCTTCGCGCATGCCCTCGAACATCGCCGCCGAGGCGGGATAGTCTTGCCGAAGTCCTTCGGCAAAGTCGGCGTACACACGCTCATCTTCTTCTTCCAACGCAATGGCCAGAGCTAGCACTTCGCGTTCGGTGAGTTCGTGAAACTTCTTCATGGCGACCTAGCTTACCTGTCCGAGCGGCGCTTAGACAAATCGAAAAGATGTTTGGAACCATTCTTCGATAATGGTGAACGCGAAGCCAGAGCTGCTTCGCCTCTACTCCCGCGCACGCCACTGGCAGTGCTACTATCCAGTGCATGACGCCTCGAAAACCGTCTGCGTCCCGCAAACGCAGCAGCGCTCCGTACAAAAAGAAGTCAACGCCACGCTCCGTGTTGCGTTCCCCGGAACTGGTCATCATCACGGGGATGAGCGGCTCAGGCAAGGCATCCGTACTGAAGGCTTTTGAGGATTTGGGCTACTACTGCGTTGACAATCTTCCTGTCGAACTGATTCCCCGCTTTGCGGAGATGGCATTGCAGTCGGCCGAGATCCGGCGCACCGCGCTGGTTGTGGACGTTCGCGAAGGCTCCAAGCTCGACCAACTTCCAGGCATTCTGAAGGCGGTGCGGCGGATGATTCCGACGAAGGTCGCTTTCCTGGAAGCCTCCGACGCGGTTTTGCTACGGCGCTTCAGCGAGACGCGGCGTCCACATCCTCTGGGCATGAACGCTCCGGTCAACGCCTCGCTCAAGGCCGAACGGCGCCACTTGGCGAGCATTCGAGCGCTGGCGGATATTGTCATCGACACGTCCAAGTTCAACGTTCACGAATTGCGCGCCCACATCACGGAGCGTTTTCGCGAGCAAACCGCGGAGAAGAGCATTCTGGTTTCCAGCGTGAGCTTCGGATTTCGCCATGGCGTACCGGAAGAAGCAGACCTGGTTTTCGACGTGCGTTTTCTGCCAAATCCGCACTTCGTGCCCACATTCCGGCCCCTTACTGGACGCGATCTGCGCGTGGCTAAATATATTCGGTCGTTTCCACAGACGCAGGAGTTTATTCATCGGATCTCCGATCTGCTGGTTTATCTATTGCCGCATTATATTCACGAAGGCAAAAGCTATCTCACCATCGCTTTTGGCTGTACCGGCGGCCAGCACCGTTCCGTGATGATCGCCGAGGAAGTGGGCAAGCGCCTGCACCACGCTGGGTACCGCGTGAAGATCGTGCATCGGGACATGCCGAAGTAGAAGAGAACCCATCCTTGGTCGATGCTCGGTAGTCGTTGGGGGCTGGCGCTTGAATCTTCTAGGGATCGAACAACGAAGCAACGACAAACGACCAACGACCGCAGTAAAATAAAGCCCTTGCGTCCCATATCTAAGCCATCGTTTCTAAGCCACTGCGGGCTGCTCGGAGCGGTATGCGCCAACTGACGCGCCTCGTCCGTTATGCATTGCCCTACTGGTGGCAGATTCTGGCTTCTGTTGTTCTTATGGCGTTAGTCGGAGCGCTCGACGCGTTCAAGTATCTGCTGGTTCGTCCCGTGTTTGACCGGGTATTGAATCCCGCCACTGGATCGAAAGACATTCAACTATTTGTTATTCCTGGCACGCATCACGCAGTCTATCTGCAGCAATTCGTTCCCTCGCGCTTTACCAATGCCTGGACGATCGTCGCGTTTGCCCTGGTCGCATCGACGATTCTGAAAGGGATCTGCGATTACACCAGCACGTATTTGGTGAACCACGCGGGCTTTGGCATGATTACCGATCTGCGCGACGATCTTTACAACGCGATCCTTCGCCGCTCTGCGGCATTTTTTTCCAAGCACACTACGGGAACTTTACTCTCTGCCATCATTAACGATATCGAACGAGTGCAGTACGCCATGTCGACGGTGCTGGCCGAGTTCCTGCAACAGTTTTTTACTTTTCTTTCGGTAGCCGCAGTGGTTGTCGTCCTGGGCGGAAACTTGGCTTGGGTGCTGCTGCTGTTTGTCCCGGTGATCATTTACTCCTCGCGCAAGATCGGTTCGCGTGTGCGCACCACGACACGGCAAGGGCAGGACAAGCTTGCTGAAATTCAAAATATTCTGCACGAAACAATAACCGGCAACCGAATCGTAAAGGCCTTCAACAGCGAGAAATGGGAGATCTCCCGCTTTCGCGGTGCCGCGCGGCGTCTGTTCCGGGCGAACCTGCGCTCAGTCGCTGCCACCGCGATCAGTTCGCCGCTGATGGATATCGTCGGCGTAGTCGGGATCGCCTTGTTGCTCTTGCTCGGGCGCGGCCGGATCGCGCACAACAAAATGACGCCCGGAGTTTTCGTGGCGTTCATCACAGCGGTATTCAGTCTCTACAACCCGGTGCGCAAATTCGCTTTGTTCAATAACAATTTTCAGCAGGCGCTAGGTGCTTCGAGCGAAATCTTCAAGTTCCTGGATGTGGAAGACGATGTCCGGGAAAAGCCGCATGCCAAGCGCTTGCCCCCGTTCGCGAAAACTGTCCAGTTCGACCATGTGAGCTTTAGCTATGGAAGTGAAGGCGCGGACGCCAGCGTTCTGCATGACATTAATCTCGAAGTCCGCCGCGGAGAAGTGGTCGCGATCGTTGGATCGAGCGGGTCTGGCAAGAGCACGCTGGTTCACCTGATTCCACGCTTCTTCGATGTGACCCAGGGCCGCTTGCTCATCGATGGCCACGACTTGCGTGATGTCACGCTCGCTTCGTTGCGGGAGCAAGTTGGAATAGTCACGCAGGAAACAGTCTTATTTAACGATACAGTTCGCAGCAACATCGCCTATGGCCAGCCGCACGTGGCACTGAAGGAAGTACAATCCGCCGCCCGTGCCGCCTTGGCCCACGACTTCATCAAGGCGCTGCCTGCGGGCTACGATGAGGTGATCGGAGAGCGAGGCGTGCGCCTTTCCGGTGGAGAACGGCAGCGGATCGCCATTGCACGCGCAATTTTGAAAAACGCACCCATCCTGATTCTGGACGAGGCAACATCGGCTCTCGACAGCGAATCGGAGGCGCTGGTGCAGTCCGCGTTACACAATCTGATGAGCGGCCGCACTGTGTTTGTGATTGCGCACCGGCTTTCCACTGTGCGACGCGCCAACCGCATTGTTGTGATTGAGAATGGCGCCATCGCAGACATTGGCGCTCATGAAGATCTCATGACGAAGTTAGGTACATACAGGCGATTGTATGATTTGCAGTTTGCCGACTTCGAGCAGAAAATGGAGCCGGCGCAACCTAGCTGACTTCGGCAATCGGGAGTTTGAGAAATCGCTCATGCCAATTCGGTCCATGACAGGTTTTGCGCAGGTGAAAGGCGAACTCATTGGCAGTGCTGGCGGACCTTCCAGTTCTCCCCCGAGCCCATTGGCCTCGGCTCAAGCCAACGGACACCTTGCTTTCGCACTTTCTTTGAAATCGGTGAATCACCGTTTTCTGGATCTGCACTTTCGGCTGCCCTCAGGTTCGGACTCACTCGAAATGCAACTCCGCCGGCTGCTCAAAGAGAAAATTGCGCGTGGTCACGTCGAGGTGACGCTCAACTGGGAGCGCGGAAACAGCGAAACGTTTGCCTTAAATCGCCCTCTGGTCAGCGCTTACATCGCAGCTTTCCGGGCGGCAGCTGGAGAGTTTTCCGTGCCTGCCGAACCTGACCTCAATGCCATCCTCCGCATTCCCGGTGCCCTCGACTCTGCCAAAGATCCTGAGGATGGAGCGCTCGAATCGGCTGTGATGGCTACAGTGGGCGAGGCGCTTGATCGTTTGAATGAGATGCGCGAGCAGGAAGGACGAAGCATTGAGCGCGAACTCCGGCAACGGATGGCCCACCTGGGCGAAGCGGTGAAGACGGTGCAACTTCACCGGCGCACTGTGTTGCAAAGCTACGTGGAAAGGCTTCAGACCCGCTTGCAGGAACTGCTGGGATCGAATGCCGACCGGGAGCGCGTTCTGCAGGAAGCTGCGCTTCTGGTTGACCGCAGCGACATCCAGGAGGAAATCGTGCGCCTGGAAAATCACGTCCAGCATTTTCTGGGGCTGCTCGACCAAGATGGAGAAGTGGGAAAGAAACTCGATTTCCTCTTGCAGGAGATGAATCGCGAGGCCAATACGCTATTGTCGAAGACCTCCGGCCTGGCGGGCGAGGCGCTGAAAATTACCGAGGCCGGTCTCGCGATGAAGGCGGAAATCGAAAAATCACGCGAGCAGGTACAGAACCTGGAATGAGTTCTCCCCACAAGCCCCTCGTCTACATTATTTCGGCTCCTTCCGGGTCGGGCAAGTCGACACTGGTCAACGAACTGCTGACAAAAGTGAGCGATCTGGAATTTTCCATTTCCTATACGACACGGGCTCCGCGTGGCAGCGAAATCGATGGAAGACAATACTATTTTGTGTCACGGCCCGAGTTCGAGAAGATGATTGAAAAAAACGCATTTCTCGAGCATGCGGAAGTGTTTGGCAATTACTACGGAACGGCGAAACGCTTTTTACACGAGGCCGAACAACATGGCCGCGACCTTTTGCTCGATATCGACGTACAAGGCGCCAAACAAATCCAGGACAAGCTGCCCGATGCCATCAGCATCTTCATTCTGCCTCCGGATCGAAAGACACTGGAAGAACGCCTGCGCAAGCGTAGTGAAGATAGCGACGACGTGATCGAGCGGCGTCTGGATACAGCGACTCGTGAAATTGAAAATTACCAGCGATATAACTACATTCTCATAAACGACCAACTGGAGGATTCAATCAAGTTGTTGCGCGCGATCGTACGGGGCGAACGCTTGCTGCGCTCGGGACGGGCACTCTCTGCCGACGAAACAAAAACTGTGGCGCTGGGAGATCGCTGCCGTCTGGCCAATGTTACCGAACGGCTGAAACCCATTCTGGCTTCGTTTAGAGCCTCGGGCCCTTCGGGGAGAGGTAATCCTTCGTAATGTAATTAAAAGCTGACTGCCCCCATAAGATTGAGTTTCGTGGGAAAATAGGGGAGCAGTTCTTGGCTTCCCCGGCGAAGAACGAAGCGTACCAACTTTCGGCAAACAAAATCATGCATCCCATTACCAGGGGGAGAGAAACCATGAAGTTGATCGAAGGCTTCGACAGCAACTATCGATACATTCTGGTCGCCGCGCGGCGAGCTCGCCAACTGCAATCCGGAGCTCCGCCGGTGGTCCAAACCAACTCCCGCAAACCATGCCGCATTGCGCAAGATGAGATCCGCGCGGGCAAAGTGAAATGGGAGATTCCTGAAACACGCAGCGCTGCCGAACAGGCCGCCGAAGCACTGGACCAGGCCTTCGGACACGACGCGTAAGGTGTCTGGGCTGGGAGCGATGTCTCGACGACCATGAAGGTTGCTCTTGGAGTGACAGGTGGCATCGCGGCTTACAAGGCGGCTGAAATAGTGCGGCTGCTGCAAGACCGTGGCATTCGCGTGCAAGTGATTATGACACGCGCCGCCCAGGAGTTTGTTCGCCCACTAACTTTTGCGGCGCTCTCCGGTGAAAAAGTGATTACCGGAATGTTCTTGTCCGGAGAAGAGCACGCTCCGAATATTGATTCCGCCATCGAGCACATTGCGGTCGCCCAGTCGATTGACGCGCTTGTGGTTGCTCCCGCCACCGCCGATGTTCTGGCGCATTTCGCGCAAGGCATTGCCAGCGACTTTCTCACCACGCTATATCTCGCCACTCTCGCTCCGGTAGTGGTCGCGCCGGCGATGAACGTGAACATGTGGAATCATCCCGCCACACAGGCAAATCTGGAGATTCTTCGCCGACGCGGAGTGAAGATCGTCGATCCCGGCTCAGGCTATCTAGCTTGCGGCATGACCGGCTCCGGCCGGCTCGCTGAAAATGAAGCCGTCATTGCGGCGGTTCTCGAGGCGTTAGGCGACTCGCAGGATCTCAGCGGTGAAACGGTGTTGATTACTGCCGGGCCTACGCGCGAACAAATCGATCCTGCACGCTACCTTACCAACCGCTCCAGCGGACGCATGGGCTATGCCGTTGCCGAAGCCGCAGTGCGTCGCGGTGCTCGCGTACTTCTCGTCAGTGGCCCCACCACGCTAACTCCCCCGGCTGCAGCGGAGATCACGCGCGTGGAATCCGCCGAGCAAATGCGCGATGCCGTGATTAATCTCTTGCCTGAGGCTACGATTGTGATCAAGACCGCCGCGGTTTCCGATTATCGCGCAAAGTCTGTTTCCGGGCAAAAGATCAAACGTAAAGGTCTGGTTACACTCGAGCTCGAACCAACTGCTGACATTCTTCAGGAAATTTCTCTTCGCAAGAACTCTCAGATTATCGTCGGCTTCGCCGCGGAAACCGAGAACGTTCTCGAAAACGCCCGCCAAAAGCTGGCGGCGAAACACCTCGACGCCATCGTGGTCAACGACGTGTCTCGCGCAGGTATCGGGTTTGACTCCGATCGCAACGAAGTAACGATCATCACCCACGATGAAGTCGTCGAAGTTCCCGAAACCACGAAATGGGAAGTAGCACAGCGCGTCCTCGACCAGGTCGTCCGCCTGCGCCAGCGGCGAAAATCGCCGGTGAAAGCCTAAAGGCACTCTGCTCCAACAAAAGTTTAGAAGAGATGGCCGGCGGCGTCCCATCATTGCGCACGATGGCCTGCTCGGGCGTACAATTCGTCAAATTCTTCCAAGGAGCACAGGATGACCCAGAAAATCATTGAAGTGATTGGAACGTCCAAAAACAGCTTTGCGAAGGCGGCAGAGAATGCGGTGACCGAAGCGGCAAAGACGGTGCGTGGAATCAAATGGGTTCACGTGGATTCACTCGACATGCAAGTGGATGGTTCAAAAGTTTTGTATCGGGCGACGACCAAGATCTATTTTGATTTGGAGAAGTGAGCGCTGGAGACCGCTGAAGTGCTACCCTGAAACGAAAGTCGATTTAGCATCTCCTGCAAACAAATGACCCGCACACTTGACCCTGAATTGCGGCGCGCTCTCGCCGAACGCTTGCGCTATTACCGAGAGCTAGGTATTTACGATTTCTACCGGCGCGAGCCGCGAGTTCCGGACTTCTCTGGAATCGAATCCCCCGTTTCTGAACTTACTTCGTCAGCCTGGTCTTCCAGCCCGACTCTACCATCTCAGTCAGAATTGCGAGAGGAAATGGCCGCCAGAAAATCCGCCGTCGCCGCAGCTGTCGTCGAGGACAACATTCTCGAAATTATTTCGCCAAAGCCGGAATATGGAGTTTCAGACCCCCTCGCTGCACTCAAGGTTATCCGCGAAGATCTGGGCGAATGTACGCGCTGCAAACTGCACAGACAGGGCCGCAAGCAGATCGTGTTTGGCGTGGGCAATGCGTGCGCCGAATTGATGTTCGTCGGTGAAGGGCCTGGGGCCGATGAAGACGCGCAGGGTGAACCCTTCGTAGGTCGCGCCGGCCAGTTGCTCAACAACATGATCAAGGCGATGGGCCTGCGGCGTGAAGATGTTTACATTGCCAACATAGTCAAATGCCGTCCGCCGGGAAATCGCACGCCGGAGCGCGACGAGTGTGAAACCTGTTCGCCGTTTCTCATGCGGCAGATTGCAACCATCAAGCCGAAAGTTATTGTGGCGTTGGGGGCGGTGTCGGCCAAAAATTTGCTGGCCATTAACGCACCTATGTCAGAACTCCGCGGCCGCTGGTACGACTTCAAACCAGCTGGCAGCGATCCGGCGTGGCCAGGGGCGCGGCTCGCGGTTACCTACCATCCTGCTTTTCTGCTGCGTGATCCACGGCAGAAGGGCGAAGCGTGGAAGGATCTTCAGATGGTCATGAAATATCTTGGGATCGAACCACCGAAAAAGCCTGCCGAGTAGAGCGTCATCCCGAGCAACGCGAGGTTTTGGCCTCCCCACGATTGTCGCAGCTTTCGGCGGAAACCAGGATCCCTCGTTCCGCTCGGGACGACAGATCATATGAAGCATTTGCGCTAGGTTATCCTTCCAATCAATGCCCGAGTTCTGCGACGTTGCCTTGCCCGTGCCGCTCGACATGGTCTTCACCTACCGTGTTCCCGCCGAGACTACTCCCGTGATCGGCGGGCGCGTGCTGGTGCCCTTCCGTCAGCATCGCATGACCGGGATCGTGATGGAACTCCACGACCGTAAACCATCGGTCAAAATAAAAACTATCCTCAGCGTCCTCGATGCCACGCCCGTTCTCGATGATCAACTCCTACGCCTGGGCCGCTGGATTGCAGATTACTATCTCGCCCCGCTCGGCGAAGTTTTCCGCACTATGTTGCCGCTGAACGCGGAGTTTAAACGCTCCATCGCCTACCGGATAAGCGCGGAAGGCCAGATGGCTCTGCATCTCGCCGGGATGTCGGGATCCTCCACTCGTTCACGGCGCACTCCGGAAGAACAGGCCGCTGAGTTCCGCGTGCTCGATTACCTGGCCGGGCAAGAGCCCACGCCCGGTGAGGCTGTACAAGTCCGCGAAGAATCTTTGCGCTCCGCCACCCGCGTTTCCAAGATAGTCCTGAGCGCAATGGTGCGAAAAAAGTGGCTTGTGCGCGAGGATGTTTCCGCAGTACGGGACGCCACCCGCACCGTTAAGATCGCGGTGTTGAAATCCGTCGAAGGCACACTCAACGAGAACCAGCGACAATTGGTCGGTACCCTTGGCGCATCCGGAGGCCGAGTTCCGGTCGAGACGCTGCGAGCTCTCGAAGTGCCAAGAACTACTCTTCGCACGCTATTGAAGCGCGGTCTTGTCGAGATCATCGAAGAGCCCGCCAGCTTTGCGGGTTCGCAAAACAAGTCGCGGCCATCGCCCCTCGCATTCGATTTCAACTCAGCACAACAAGCCGCGTTGAATCGACTACAGGAAGCGGTTGCGGCACGGGCATTCTCCGGCATTCTTTTGCACGGCGTCACCGGATCCGGCAAAACCGCCGTCTATCTCGCGGGAATGCGGGCTGTGCTGGAGGCCGGACGCGCTGCCATTCTTCTTGTGCCCGAGATCGGCCTCACGCCCGCGGTTGCGGCCGACCTGCACCAGATTTTCGGCGACGAAGTTGCCATACTGCACTCCGCACTCTCGGACAAAGAACGCGCGCAGCAGTGGCGCCGCATCAAGAGTGGCGAAGCGCGCATGGTGGTGGGAACGCGCTCGGCCGTCTTCGCTCCTGTTGCCGACCTCGCACTGATCATCGTCGACGAAGAGCATGATTCCTCCTACAAACAAGAGGAGACGCCACGCTATCACGCACGCGACGTCGCGGTGGTGCGCGCCAAGATGGCGAATGCCCTCGTAGTTCTGGGTTCGGCTACGCCATCCCTCGAATCGTATTTCAACGCGAAGAAAAATAAGTATGCGCTGGTTGAATTGCCCGATCGCGTCGAGCAGCGGCCTCTTCCGGAGGTCGAGATCATCGATATGCGCCAGGAGTTTCAGGAAACCGGGCACGAACAGGTCATCTCACGCAAGCTGGCTGCGGAGATCGCGGAGCGGTTCGAGCGCAGGGAGCAGGTCATGGTGCTGCTCAATCGCCGTGGGTATTCCCCTGTCGTGCTGTGCCGAACCTGCGGCAAAACCTTAGAATGCCAGAACTGTGCCATCGCTCTTACTCATCACAAGCGCGAACACAAAATGATTTGCCACTATTGCGGATACACCGCACCCGTGCCCAAAACCTGCATCCATTGCGGCAGCGAGTATGTGTATTTCCTAGGCACCGGCTCGGAGAAGCTGGAAGAGCTGCTGCACGGGATGTTTCCGCAGGCGCGAATCGCCCGCCTCGATCGCGACACGGTCCGTGGACACGAAGATTTCGAGCGTACGCTGAACGCGCTGAGTGATGGTGAACTCGATTTGCTGGTCGGCACGCAGATGATCGCAAAGGGCCACGACATTCACGGCGTCACACTGGTCGGAGTGGTGGGCGCCGATAGTGCCCTGGGATTACCCGACTTTAGGGCTGCTGAACGCACCTTCCAGTTGCTCACTCAGGTTGCCGGGCGCGCGGGGCGCGGCCGATCTCCCGGCAAGGTGATTCTGCAAACCTATTTTCAAGATCACTACGCCGTGCAATATGCGGCCCATCACGACTTCGCCGGATTCTACGATAAAGAATTGCGCTTCCGCAGTTGGATGCACTATCCCCCATACTCCGCGCTGGCGAATGTTCTTGTTCGCAGCGACAAGCTTGAAGAAGCGCTGCAGTGGTCAGGGACGATGGGAAGATGGTTCGAGCAAAACCGTCACGAGGGCGTGCGCGTGCTCGGTCCTGCCACTGCGCCGATCCTGCGACTGAAGCGCGATTATCGTTATCACTTCGTGTTGAAGTCGCCTAGCCGCGAAAAATTGAACGCCACGCTGCGCGCCATGCTGGCATATGCCGCAGCGCAGAAAATTCCGCGCACGCAGGTCATTGTGGATGTAGACGCGCTGTGGCTGATGTAGCCATTACTGTCCAGGCAAACCCGCACTTTCCCAGTTCCAACCTGAACGAATTCAGCCTCGCCCGAACACCACGGTAACTTGAATGGGAAAATGTTCTGTATCAACATCAGTCACTATTTTAATTTCTTGGGGCGCAGAATGCGGTTTATTCGAAATGCTTCGCTCGGGCTCGGACTGGCTTTGTTCGCGTTCGCCATCGCATTTGCGATCATCAGCTATGGCCCACGCCGCTACGTCGTGGCGCGCAACCACTACGCCGAGGAAGCAGTTTGGAACGGCGACAGCCTTTTTCTGACGGTCAGAACCGGAGGTTTCGCGCACTCGGAGCTTAAGGGAACCTCCCACTTGCCCATTCTCGCGGCAATATTCAGCATGGCGGCTGGCAACGATTTTGTGGTTCTTCCCGGCGAACTCACTGTTTTTCAATATGGAGGAGAGCAGATACACAAAGACAAGGTAGTCGGCCACCTCGTACAAGCGGTGCCGTACGGGGACACGCTATATTTCATCGCTTCAGATCCATCGAAGGGGAAAAAGGTGTGGAACTGGCACGAAGCCGGTGTATTTGCTCTAACCGGGCCGGAGGCCGAAAAAATCATCAAAGCTGGGGATGAACAGACCGGCGCGGGGGATAATGACGTCGAATCCGTGGCCCCGACGCTTCCCAAGGGCTGGCATCGCGCATACCTGAATGCCGGCCGAAGTGGCACCAAGAGTTTCGAGGTTACGCTGCAGAACGCCACGGCCGTCATCAAGATCGAGCAATCGAAAACTCCGGGCAAAGGTTTAGAGTTTCTGTATCCGGTAGTCAGACTCGAGGCCTCGAATTTAAAAGCGCCGGTAACGATCTCGGGAGCCGAATTGAACGGTCCCCAGGAGATCAGCGCTGAGGAATTCGCGACCCTTCGTGCGCAGGATCTTTCGCCCCATCTGCAGCGTCATCCCGCCCGGATTGCTCTCGGGATATCGGAATACCTTATTTATTTGCTGATTCCGTTTTCACCTTTATTGATCAGCGTGGTTTCCATTCTGCGATTGAAATCAAAGCTGCTGGCAAACTTGCCCGAACACGCGTCATTCCCTAATGCAGCGCCGGAGCAATTTACTGCGCTGGACAGGAATCGGCTGGATGAACTCACCCCGGCCCTGGAGAACCTGGGATTCAAACGTCTTCTGGACTACACGATGGTGTCCGATATGGCGGTGCCCATTCCTGCCTTCGGCCGCCTGTTAGTTAATGAGCGGAACAACTGTTTTGCAGAGATCAACCAGGTTTTTCCTCCGCGCAAGAAGCCGACGGAACTGGCATGCTCGTTTACCACCCGTTTTGAGGGGGGTTGGACAGTTTCGACCGGCACACGCAAACCCAACGGAGGCACCTGGATCATGCGGCTGCCTAAGAGTGTTTGGCAATGTAAGCCAGGTCTTGATCCTGTAAGCCCGCTTCAGGCGCATCAGCAACAATGCGCGGAATTGAGCTCCGACTTAGGGTTTCGTGCGCTGCCAGGCAACGCGGCGGGCGACTACTTTCCCGGGGTGCAGAGCCGCATGCAGCAGCGCCGCGTAGCTGTGAGGAAAAAGCTGGTGCCGGCGATCCTGTTTGAGTATTACGCGTTCTCGTTTTGTCCGCGTTTAGAATGGAAAGGCGATTGGCCAGCAGAAGCCGCGAAGCGTTCTGGACTCTCGGTCCGGGCGGCGGGGGCTTAATATTTTATCTTCAACTGCATTAGTTTCTGGTTACATTTCCTCGAATCACTACCACCGACGCAGCGGGCAGATCATACATCGTATCTTTCTCGCCATTCAGATGGCTGTGAACGATCGGGCCGTCGGGCTCAGCCCAGCCTTTGCTGGTGGCGAAAATGGTCCGTTGCCCGCTGTTTTCTGCATGTGCCATGAAGCGCGTTTGCGCCGGATGCCATTGATACTGTGCGCTGCCGAAAGTTGAAACTTCCACGGGACCCGTGAAGTTGTTTTCTTTATCTCCTGGTCCGGCAAACACAATTCGCACCCGGTGCGCATTCTGCTGATCCCGGTTGACCACCATCACCGCAAATTTTCCATCCGGACGCCTCACCGAGTAAGCCGTGACCAAGTCATGCCCGGCGCCGTCTGAAACATCGCTCTTCGCGGCAAATACCTGGTGCTCGCTGCCGCTGGGCTGCGCCCACTCGAGATTGATCAACTGCGCCACAAAAAATTGCGCCAGCGGCTGCTGAATCTGATAATTGGCGTCGATGGTAAACATGCCAAACGTTCCCGGAGAGCTATTACACCCGGGCTCCATCTGAAGCGGTAGATAATGGAAGAAGTAAACGCCGTTCCCTCCAGAGTTTAAGAAGGATCCGATGTAATCCGCCAGCCATACTCCAGCAAAAATATCCTGATAAGTTTCGCTTGCGCCCGAGGAAAGATTTCCTTCCGTAATGAACATCGGCATATCCGATGGAATTCCGTCTTCATGCCACACCTGCATGATGTTGCTCACCAACTCGGGCTCGTCATAAAGCACCCCCCATGGGGTCTTGCAGGGATCATAGGGATAATGTTCGAATGAAAAAAATGCCAGATCGTTCATACGGCCATGCTGCTTGAGGTAATCAACGAAGCGGGCGGTCCACGAAACCTTCCCCTGCGCGTCGGGCCAGACTTCGATGTCTTTGTTCACTCCCTGAAACGAAGGACCACCCAGCTTTAGCGCCGGATCCACGCGCTGAATCGCCGTCGCCCACTGCAGGTACAGCGCGGCATAATCTTCCGGCAGCATGTATTGGCCGTCGGCTTCTTCTCCCATCTCTACAAAGGAGATCGGATAGCCGCGGTTTCTCAGATATGCAATCTCTGCCGCAGCGTTGTCGGGAGTGTCATAGAGCATGGCGACCGGCATCATCGCTGGCAGTCCGCGCGTTACGCCGCTGGTAAAGAACAGATCGAATCCTACCTGCGCCTGCTTGGTCGAACCCAAGTCGGAAGCCTGATGCCAGGGATCGACCGATGAACAATAGGTCGTTGTTTGCTCCTGATCGGGCGTGTGACGCAGAATGTCGTGAAACTCTCCACTCTCAGTGCTGGTGCCGAGGTAAAGTTCGCGGATGGCATAGCCGACGCAATTTCGCGGATCATTCTTGGCATTACCCTTGGTATCCGCCCCGCCGTCGGCAGCACAGGTGTTCGACGACTCGCTCATCCAGATACGCAAAAAACGAACTGCGACCGGCTTGGAGCTAAGGCGAATCGTTTCGGTTTGGCCCTTCCCATCTTTAGCCACGCCCTGGGCAAACGTCTGCCAGGTTCCGCGCGTCGGTGCCTTGATGGGATCGTCGCCGGTCCAGTACTGCACGGAGTAGCGCCGCGCATAAGGTTCGCCCCACGCGATGCGGATGCTGTTGACCTGCTGCATCTGCGCCAGGTCCATGACCACCCATTGCGGATGCAGCGCATCGCTCTCGCCAGTGAACTGTTGAGTGAGATACGGATTGCTTTTCCAGAAAGAATTCAGATCGCCATCCGTGAGCCGCGAAAATCCAACATTGTCGGTGCCGTCGTTGCGCGTGAATCCGCGACGCGGCAGGCCGTATCCATAGGAGTAGCGAATCATTTCTGTGGGTGTGGCAGAGCCGGTGAAATATCCCTTGCCACTTGCCTCGCTCCAGGTTCCTTTCGGATTCCAGTGCCAGGCTTCGACCGCGAGTTCCGTGTTCTGGCGGTACGTGACTGGCTGCCAGCCTGAGGCTAGCGTCTGGTCCAACGTTGCCTGCTGCAGGTCTTTGTCGATGGCTTCTACGGCAATGCGGTCCACGCCCGCGCCTAAAGTTTCTTTCGGAACAAAATGGTTGGTGGGATGAGAGAGGTCAACTTCGACGGTTTGACTTGCGGAAGAAACAACGAAAGCCACGCAACTAATTACGCAGCCAAACACAGCGGCCAGCTTTTTCACGAAGGCCCTCCGGTTCATCCATTGAAACGATTGAATAAAGGAGTATACGAGACGGACACGTTTTTGTGTGCGCGAGTTCCCTGATGCGGCTTCTACCGTCCGCGGAACTCGCGTATAACTTCCGGCAGCGACGCGTGTCGAAATGGCGCCGGGGTCAGCGTGAGCACCAGCATCAGCAACGCAAAAATTGCCAGCCACAACCGTCGGCCCGAAACCTTCGGCCACTCGGCCACTTGCGGATGCCGAAAGCTGCTTATCTGCAGAAGAATTGCCCACACAAACCAGCTGACCCACAGATAGTAGGCCATACCTAGAAGAATCAAAATCGTCAGCCTCGAGACGATCTTGTGAGCTCGAGGTGCAATCGAAAAAACAATGTGTCCGCCATCGAGTTGCCCGCCGGGAAGCAGGTTGAGAGATGTGGCAAGCATTCCTACCCAAGCCGCAATCGCGGTCGGATGCAGCAGCACGCGATCCAGGGGCAAAGCTGCCGGGCCGTGGAGCAAGCCCAGGGACACCAGTAATCGGTGGACTAACTGGAAAATTAAGGGAAAGCCAAAGTCATAATCCGAGGTGATAGAGCCGGGGTGCATCGGCTTCGACCACGCGAGCGATACCACCAGAACGGCCAGAGCGACTACGAAGCCCGCGATGGGTCCGGCAATTCCGATGTCGAACAACGCCGTGCGGGAACGAATCCTGGAACGGATAAGAATGACCGCTCCCATCGTGCCAATCGGAGTCGGCATTGGAATGAAGAAAGGCAGCGTCGCATAAACACCGTAGCGTCGGCAATACAAGTAGTGGCCCATTTCGTGAGCCAGAAAAAATAGCATCAACGTGGCCATGAACGGCACGCCGCCCAGCAGGCGCGCCGGATGCGTGCGTATCCACTCGGCCGGGAAAAATCCGATGGATTCGCCAGCGATTGGTTCTTCGCTGAACGACAGCGCCGGCCGGTCATGCTGAAAGTTGTATTGCATGCGCGCGCCCATCACCAAGGTGGTGAAGCAGGTCGCCAGAAGCAGAAGGGAATGAAGCCAGTACCGCGGCTTAGGCGGACGCCGCACCCACTCCGCTACGGGCCGCAGGTATTCGATAGTGGGAGAAGCAGTGGGGGGAGTGGGTTCCGACATGCGATTGTTGGGCTTCGCGATTTCGAAGCCTGTTTCTAGATGCTACTACGAGTGGTGACGGCAATGTAGGCGACGAGCCGCCGTCCGGCCTTCAACTCGGAACAAAGTTTTACGTAGAATTTTCGAAGGCTAGCAGCAGAAGCCAGAGGCTTGCAGCAATTCCATTCAGTCGATCGACTGCAATTCTTTCCCCGGCTTGAAGCGTACTGCCTTGCCGGGAGGAATGGACACCTCAGCGCCGGTGCGCGGATTGCGCCCGATGCCAGTCTTGCGCGGGCGAACGTTAAACACGCCAAATCCGCGCAGCTCAATGCGATGGCCGCCAGCCAGCGCCTTCTTCATGCTCTCAAAGACGGTTTCCACCGCGAGTTCGGCCTTGGTCTTAGTGATGCCGGTTCTGGCCACCACTTCGTTGATAATATCGAGCTTGATCACACACGGCTCCCGGATGAGGCGTAAGGCTAATTCTTCAAGTGATTGATGCTATGGGAGATAATGGAGATTGTCAACGGCTGGATTCTTAAACTCAAGGATTAGGGACTAAGGCTCCTTTGAGAGTGATTCGATATGTCAGATCATTTCTTCATACGACGCGTCCCGAGGTTGCAAGCGTGTCGAAATGGATTCCAGAATCTCCTCTCCGGGCCGTCCGTATTCCCTGGATCTTGAGATCACTGAGTTGGACTGCTTCAGATTTTGAATAGCCTTATGTTTCGCTTCGACCTATTCCGCCTCTCCTTTAGAGCCCTTGGCGCACATTTTCAGCTGATATAGCACGTTCCCAGCCGCGATGCTGGTCAGTCCTCCCTTGTATACCGGAAGCAAAAGAGGATGGCTTGTCCCAATAGATCCTTCATAGAAACCGCAGAGATCTCCGGCGGCTTCGAGGGATTCGGAGGTCGAGACATGAGATTCTGAGACTTTGTCGAAAGCCTTTTCCGAAACGCCTAACCTTCTGAGATGCGCCGAGGTCTCTCCCAAAAAACCGGGTTGGTCCGTACCCTCCGGCAAGTCTGCAACCAACGACAACCAACCTACGCTCACCCCCCACGAGAAAGGCAGATGTCGTCAATTGCCACTTTTCCAACGAGCGCTCTCTGGCCCTCGGTATTTCGCTCATCAATATTGTAATTTGGCCTGCCAACCAGCCCGCCGGCAGCGATTAGGACGTCCTTCAAGGAGGACTCGATGTGGAAAATGGCCGGAGCGGCGATGAGAAAGGCCCCGGCCAGCAGGCGGGCCAATGCCATAGGAACGACCCACGGATCCATGTAGCCAGAATAATCAAGGCGCTTGGCGCTTCGCACGGAGCGACCCTCACTGCCACCGGACTCACTACCGCTCGTTCTCCCCTTCCTTGAACATGTACTTAATGGCAGGCTTGTAGATCATCAGATTTGGACGACCGTCTTCGCGCAGCACCTTGATGCAGGTCTTGTCGTACCACTCGATTACGCCATGCACTTCCTCGCCGTCGCGCAGCACAATCACCATCGGCGTTCTCGATTGCATCTGCTTTTGGTAATAGAAATTCTCGGCGTTGGTCTGCTCCGGGGGAGCAAGTTTTCGTCCGCCTCCCGGCCCCATAGAACGGTCGCCACGGTCGCCACGCTCGCTACGTTCGAATCCCCGCTCTGGCCGGTCATGGCGGTCGTGCCGATCAGAGCGATCCCGGCGCTCCGCGACCTGCAAGTGATTAGAATTCGGGTGGTTGGCGGTATGGGTGCCGTGGCTGTGATCCGGACGCGGCAGCGCCGGACGGATCAGCTTGCGGTTGGCAAAATTCTCTTCGTTCACTGATTGCTGAGCCGGAGTCGACTCTATCGCTTCTTTCATAGTGGCGCTACTCCTGCACACGCATTCTGGCAAATTTGCAAATGATTGGCCCTGAAATGTATTTACGAAGGCGTGAAATTTCCCCTAACGTACCACAGGAAACACCCAATGACAATGCAACTGTCGTGCCATAGACTCTCTGACCTTGGCACTCATGCCTTCTCTAGGTATTAGAGAGGTCCGCTCCTCGCCGTTCTCGCCCGCTCCAGGTGACTACCGCCACTAAAGTCGCAACGATCAGGACCGTCCAGGCCAGTACCGGTGCGAATGCGCCACCGTAGCGCTGCTCGGCCAGCTTGGCTTGGATCACTACGTTGCGCGAAGAGAGTAGATTCCCCAACTGGTAGGCGAAACCAGGGAAAGTTCCGCGCACCGCGGGCGGCGACAGTTCGTTCAAGTGAGCCGGGATCACGCCCCAAGCCCCTTGCACCATGAATTGCATCACAAAGCCGCCCAGCGCGAGCATGGGCACGGTGTGTGAATACGCCCACAGTCGGATGACTGGAATAGCCAGTAGCGCGGCGATCGCAATGGCCTTGCGCCGACCGATCTTTTCCGACCACGTTCCGAAGAAAATTCCTCCTAACAGCGCGCCTACATTGGCGATGATCGCGATTAATCCCACTGTCTGCGGTGTGAAGTGATGATCTTTCTGCAGGAAGGTTGGATAGAGATCCTGGGTGCCATGGCTGAACGAGTTGAAGGCAAACATCAGCACAACCAGAAAAATAAAGGTGCCTCCGTACGTCAAAATGTCCTTGCCCAGGCGGCCTTCCACCTTTCTCGCCACGCGTCCTTGCAACCAGGCCGGGGATTCATCCACCTTGGTGCGAATGTAGATCACGAGAAATGCAGGCAGCGCGCCCACGATAAACATTCCGCGCCAGCCGACGATCGGGAACACAGTGCGGTAAATCAGCGCCGCGAACAGATAGCCCACCGCGTAGCCTTCTTGCAGGACTCCGGAAAAGAATCCGCGACCCTCCGCGGGAAGCGTTTCGAAGGCCAACGCCGCGCCGACGCCCCACTCTCCTCCCATGGCTATTCCAAACAATGCCCGCGTAATGAGCAATACTTTCAACGATGGAGCAAAGGCCGAAGCCAGCTCAAATACCGAGTAGGCGACGATGTCGACCATCAGCGTGAGACGCCTGCCAAAGCGGTCTGCCATTACACCAAACAGAAACGCACCCACGGGACGCATGGCCAGCGTGAGGAAGATCGCTTCTGCCACGGCAGAAACTTTTGTCTGGAACTCAGTCGCGATGGCGCTGACGCCGAAGGTCAGAATGAAAAAATCAAAAGCATCCAGCGACCAGCCCAGAAAGCAGGCGATGAACGTGTTGCGCTGCACCGGCGTAAGCCTGCGAAAGTGGCCGATGAATCCCATTGATGTTCCCTCCGCGCAATTCCATACCTGCCGAAACGCCTTGCGGATGCTAGCATATGTTTTTCCATCAGCAATCTAAATCAATACTCAAATAGTTCGCACCCCATGCCCGAACCAGACTCTCCTCAACGACAGGCGCCCGATACGCTCATGCTTACCGGCTTCTGGTATCGCGCATTGCCTGCAGACCGCGTGCATCGTAACCAATTGGAGAAGGCTGTGTTGCTGGCGGTTCCGTTGGTTATCGGACGCGATCGCGCGGGCCAGCCTTTCGCGCTGCGTGACGCCTGTCCGCACCGCGGCATGCCCCTGCACTGCGGCAAGTTTGATGGAGAAAATGTCGAGTGCTCCTACCATGGCTGGATGTTCGACGCTCACAACGGCCAGTGCCAGCTCATCCCTTCTCTTACCAGCGACCAGAGTTTGAAGGTCGATCGCATCTACGCCGGTAGCTATCCCTGCGAAGAGCAGGATGGTTTTGTCTGGGTTTATGTGCCCAATCCCGCCCCGCCAGGCGCGGCATTCAGTGGCCCTGCCGAAGCCCACGAGCCTGTCCCCCAAATCGAAAAGTTCACCGGCAAGTACAAAGTTGCTTACCTCAGTGCCGACATGCCCGTTAGCATCGATCACGGAATCATCGGCCTGATGGACCCTGCGCACGGACCTTTCGTACATCAGGCGTGGTGGTGGCGCAGCCGCCACAGCATCCACGAGAAACATAAGAACTTCGAGCCCATTCCGAATGGCTTCCGGATGAGCGCGCACACTCCTAGCTCAAACTCCGCTCCCTACAAGCTGTTGCGGCTATACGCCGACGCTGATTCCATCACCACCACGATCGATTTCGTTTTGCCAAATCTGCGCCGCGAAGTGATCCGTGCGGGAAAGTATTGGTTCTCATCGCTCACTACTGTGACACCGATTACGCGCAATCAATGCCGCATCGACGTAGTCGCCGCCTGGAACATTTTCCGTTGGCTGCCATTTGGCCCCGAGCTGCTGAAGTTCGTCTTCGCCAAGTTCGTAGAGCAGGACCGCCGCACCATGGAGATGCAAGCCGAAGGTTTGAAGCACAATCCGCATCTCATGCTGATCGACGATGCTGACCGTCCCGCCAAGTGGTATTTCCAGTTGAAGGCCGCGCACCTCGAAGCCAAACGCACCGGCAGCGCGATGAAGCATCCCATGCCGGGCCCGGTTACGCTGAAGTGGAGAAGTTGAGGCGCTTGCGCGGCGTGAGCCAAGCGGGAGCCACGCGCCGAAATCCCCAGCATTGGCGAGGGATCTCTACCTCGCGTAAGGTTCCGTCCATCACCAGATCAGCCTTAGACCCTTATACAGCCTAAATTCTTCGTCGGGAGTAACAACAGCAATCTTCTCGAACAAAGCCTGAGCAATAATTTGCCGATCGAATAGGTCGGCGTGATGGAGCGGCAAATCAAACAAATGAAATGCCTGCTCCCCTGTGTGGGGTAGTACGCGGATACCTAGATCATCAAGCGCCTGCTTGGTAATCGCGGCTGAAATATTCAGCTTGCCCAGAGCGTTCTTGATTGCCATCTCCGTCACGGAAACTGCGCTGAACTCGAGAATATTTGCTGGATTTTGCAAAGCTGCGGCTGCGCGCCGGCTCAATCGTTCAGGCGATTCGACGGCGTAAATGAGAACTACTGTATCGAGAAGCAAACGCACTTAATCGTGCCCTGCGAGAAAAGCTTCCACCTCTTTGTCAGTCATCGGTTTCCACCAATTCTGGTCGAGCACCTGGATTTTGCCACGCAACGTCCCCAGCGTTCGCTTCTTGCGGATTGGCTTCTTCGTGCGCACGATGTCCACAACAGGCAGACCGCGGCGACAGATGGTGACTGGCTCGCCCTGCTCCACCGCCTTAATCAGTTCCGGTAATTTGTTCTTAGCATCGGCCACGCTGACTTGCATATCTTTCATGATAGCCATTTAAGATAGCTATGTCACGCCGTGCCTCAATTGAACTAAGACTTGCCGACGCTCGCTCAGAGCAGAAAACGGCCACCACCGGCTAGTCGGTAACCAGCCAGTCCATCGCCTCTTCCCGCGTTTTGAAGACCGGAAAGTCGCGTTGCGAAAAATTCTTGAAGTGCTCGTAGAACACGTGCGGCAAACTTTCAGTCCCCACCCATGCGGACCGCTTCACAAAGGGACGATCGAGCACCAAAACCTCCTTCATCCGCGTGGCTACTGTCTTGTCGAATTGCGCCCCGGTAAAGTCGGCCAAAATAAGTAGCGACCCGGGTGCATGTCGTGCGACCTCCGCGCGAACCAGGTCGAGCAAAAACAACAACTCCTTCGCGGTGCAGTTTGCGCAGTCAGCTGCGTAGATGACATGGCCTTTGTGCTTGATGAATCGCAGTCGCTGGTCAAGCGAATTGCTTCTTGAGCTCATGACAGAAAAGACTCCACCACCGCGTAAGCACCGTCCAGCGCGGAATCCAGCCCAGCCGCATCTTTGCCGCCGGCTTCGGCGAGATCGGGACGGCCGCCGCCTTTGCCCCCAACTTTTTGCGCCACCGGACCGATAACTTTGCCTGCCTGAACCCGGCTTGTAAGATCTTTGGTGACGCCGACGATCAGCGAAACGTTGCCGTTGCTCGACGAACCGAGCACGACCACGCCGGAGCCAATCTTGTCGCGAAGCTGATCGACCAGCGTACGCAACTGGGCGCGCTCCAGGTTATCCACGCGATGCGCAAGAACCTTCACGCCTCTCACATCTTTCACTTTGTCGCTAATGTTCGCCGTACTCGAAGAAGCCGACTTCATCCGCGCCTGATCCAGTTCGCGCGCCAGTCGCTTGATCTCGGCATCTTTTTTTTCAAGTTCGAGCTTCAGCGCTTCGGCGGGAGACACTATCTCGGAAATGGGTGCCCCATGCTTGCGCGTTTTTTGCGCAAGGGTGGGATTCACGAAAGCCGACACAACCCCTTCCAACTCGTGATCCTTGCGGAAGTGTGCCAGTGACCCTGCGCCGGTAACCGCCTCCACGCGCCGCACGCCCGACGCTACGCTGCCTTCTTTCAGAATTTTGATCAGCCCAATCTCGCCGGTCGCGGCGGTGTGTGTGCCGCCGCAAAGTTCAGTCGAGAAGTCTCCGATGCGGACCACGCGCACTTTATCCCCATACTTTTCGCCAAACAGCGCCATGGCGTGATACTGGTTGATCGCTTCGTCGATTGGAACGTCGGTGATGGTCTCGACCTTCTGGTTACGCAGCACTTCTTTGTTGATGAGGTCTTCAATGTCCCGCAACTCTTCGTCTTCGACGGCGGTGAAGTGCGAAAAATCAAAGCGCAAATGATTCGGCGCCACCAGCGACCCCGCCTGTTTCACATGCTTACCCAGCACTTCTCGTAGGCCAGCATGAAGCAAGTGCGTAGCCGTATGGTTGCGCATGGTCGACTGGCGAATGTCGGCATTGACGACAGCGTCGACTTTGTCACCCGCGCGTATCGCCTGTTTAGCAACAACCTGATGCGCCCGCACGCCTTGTATCGGCGAATAGCATCCCGTTACTTCGGCGACGACCGTGTGGTGGTCGTCGGAGTAAAACCATCCCTTGTCCCCAACCTGCCCGCCGGAGTCGGCGTAGAACGGCGTGTGGTCGAGGATGACCTCGCCGGATTCGCCAGCCTTGAGCTGCTGCGCGCCCTGCCCGTTGTGAATGATCGCAAGAACTTCGCCGCCATCGGAGCGAGTCTGACGATAGCCTTCGAAAACGGATTTGGGAAGCTGCTGATAGGCAGGATTCGCTGTCTGCTTGGCCCCGCCTTTCCAGGACGCACGTGCGCGGGACTTTTGTTCCTCCATCGCACGGTCGAAGCCCTCCTGGTCGAAATGAATGCCTTGGTCGCGCGCAGCATCTTGCATGAAATCTAGCGGCATGCCGAACGTGTCATAGAGCTTAAAAGCTTCATCCCCCGCGAGCTTTGCCGGAGATTGCCTGAGCAGGATCTCGAGCTTTTCAAGGCCAATATCTAGCGTATGTGCGAACCGGGTTTCCTCCGCAAGCACATATTGAGAAACGCGTTCTGCTGTCTCTTTCAGTTCCGGATACGCATCCCGCATCAGATCGCGGACAGCGAAAACCATTTGGTAGAGGAACGGCTTCGTCTGGCCAAGCAGTCGTCCGTGAGTGATGGCGCGGCGGATTATTTTTCGCAGCACATAGCCCCGGCCTTCATTCGAAGGCAGCACTCCGTCTGAGATTAAGAACGTTGCGGCACGGGAGTGGTCTGCGATTACTCGCAGAGAAGCCGCCGATTTCGCTTTCGCTTCCTTCTCCAGTTCTCTCGTGACAGACGTTCCCGTCAACTCCGCGGCGCGCTTAATGAGCGGCGTAAACAGATCTGTGTCGTAATTCGAAATCACGCGTTGCAGCACCGCTGTCACCCGCTCCAGCCCCATGCCCGTATCAATCGACGGCTTAGGCAGCGGATTCAACTTGCCGCTAGCGTCGCGGTCGAACTGCATGAAGACCAAATTCCAAATCTCGACATACCTCCCGCAATCGCAAGGGAAGGCGCAATCCGTATGTCCTTGATCAGACGCCGCCGGACCCATGTCGTAATGAATCTCGCTGCAGGGGCCGCAGGGGCCAGTGTCGCCCATCTGCCAGAAATTATCTTTCAGTCCCATTTCAAAAATGCGATCTTTGGGCACACCCTGTGCGGCCCAGAGGTCGTAGGCTTCGGCATCACGCGGGATACCGCCCTCGCCATTGAAAATGGTGACGTATAACTTATCTTTCGCAATGCCGAACCACGCTGGCGAAGTAATCAATTCCCAGGCGTAAGCGATGGCATCTTTCTTGAAGTAATTGCCGAAAGAAAAATTTCCCAGCATCTCGAAAAACGTGTGATGGCGATTGGTGAACCCGACATTTTGCAAATCGTTGTGCTTGCCGCCGGCGCGCACGCATTTCTGCGAACTCGTGGCGCGAGAATAGTCGCGCTTTTCCAGCCCCAGAAAAACATCTTTGAACTGGTTCATGCCCGCATTGGTGAAAAGCAGCGTAGGGTCGTTGGCCGGCACCAGCGACGACGAATGCACCTCCTTGTGCCCCCTCTGCACAAAGAAGTCGAGAAACTTACGGCGGATTTCAGAGGCTGTCAGCATGGTAGGGTGCAAACATCGATTTTAGCACTCGCTTTTCAGGTCGCCCGCCTTGGAAACTCATTTACTGGGCCGGCTAACCAAAGCCCCAACCGCGCCTCCTGTGCTAATCTGCCCGCTATGGCGGACACAATCACCTCTCAACAAAAGAATCTTTCGGCGACGCGGCAGAAACAATTTCTCAGCGACAAGGTTGAGCACTTTACCGAATCCGTGATCCGCGAGATGACGCGGCAGGCGATGCTGCATGGCGCGGTGAATCTGGCGCAAGGTTTTCCAGACTTCGCGGCTCCGGCTGAGATCAAGCTGGCAGCGCGCGCTGCAATCGATAGCGATGTGAATCAGTACGCGATTACGTGGGGAGCGAAAAGCTTGCGCAACGCGATTGCGCGCCAGATGGGCGTCTGGCAAGGAATTGCGGTTGATCCAGAGAAGGAGATCACAGTGTGCTGCGGGTCGACGGAGGCGATGATTTCGACCTTGCTGGCGATATGCAACGCGGGCGACGAAGTGGTGATCTTCGAACCGTTTTATGAAAACTACGGACCGGATTCGGTGTTGAGCGGCGCGAGGCCGCGATTCGTGAAGTTGCGGCCGCCGGAGAGCACAGGCGGCGAATGGACGTTCGATGAGAAAGATCTGCGAGCGGCCTTTGATAAGCACACCAAAGCCATTATTCTTAATACCCCGAACAATCCTACGGGCAAAGTATTCACCCGCGCTGAGCTGGAATTGATCCGCGACCTGTGCGTAGAGTTCGATGTTCTGGCGATCACGGATGAAATTTACGAACATATTTTGTATGACGGCACCGAACACATTTCGATGGCTTCGCTCGAGGGAATGCGGGAGCGGACGGTGACGATCAACGGCATGTCGAAAACCTACAGCGTCACGGGA
Organism: uncultured Acidobacteriota bacterium; assembly: GCA_963720155.1. Classification (GTDB taxonomy): domain Bacteria; phylum Acidobacteriota; class Terriglobia; order Terriglobales; family Acidobacteriaceae; genus Sulfotelmatobacter. The sequence goes on along the minus strand of CAVREP010000014.1, from coordinate 67,674 downwards.
TGGCGCGTGGGCTGGGCGGTGGGGCCGGAGCACATCACGAATGCGATCCGGAAGGTGCACGATTTCTTAACGGTGGGAGCGCCCGCGCCGCTGCAGGAGGCCGGTGCCGCTGCCTTGAGTTTGCCGGCGAAATATTATGCCAAGTTGGCGGAGGGATACCGCGTCCGGCGGGATCATTTGATTCCGGCGCTGGAGGCGGCAGGGTTCAAGTGTTTTCGTCCGCAGGGAGCGTATTACGTGATGACAGATATTTCCGCGTTTGGCTTCGCCGACGACGTTTCGTTCACGAAGTATCTGGTGAAAGACATCGGCGTGGCGGCGGTGTCGGGGTCGAGTTTTTATCGGGATGCGCGGGATGGAGCGCGTCAGGTGCGGTTTGCGTTCTGCAAGAAGCACGAAACGCTCGACGCGGCGGCGGAGAAGTTGGGGAAGCTGCGAGGACGAAAGTGAACCTCGGGGGCTAAGCCGAGAATAACTCAAGAACTCACCCAAAATCAGAGCTCCTTGCAGTAGTGGCCCTGGTCTTCCTTCCTTACTTGGTGATTACGCCGCAGGCGATGCGGTCGCCGGAGTTGCCGGAGGGATCGGTCTTCATGTCGTCGGCCTTGGCGTGGATGATGATAGAGGTGCCGCCGTTGCTAAAGAGCGAGTGGCTATCGGCGCCAAGGTTGACGTCATTATCCTCCAGGCGGCCGTCGGCCTTGCCCTGAGCGTCGACGACTAAGTTCTGCATATCGCCCGCGTGATGGCCTTCTGGATTCTCCAGTCCGTGTTTCTTATTTTCTGGATTGAAATGCGCGCCGGCGGATTTAAAGTCGGGAGCATCGCACTTGGGATTCTGATGAAAGTGGATGCCGTGCTGGCCGGGCGGTAGGTCGTGAAGGTGAAGCTTGAGGCGGACACCGGTTCCCTGTTGCGACACGGTAATCGTGCCTACGTCCTTGCCCTGCGCGTCCTTGAGTTCAACTTTGTAGGAAGCCTGAATCTTAGCGGCGATGGGCAGCGCTGTGACGGCTAGAACTACGGGGAGGGCGATGAGCGGGAATCTGTATCTCATGCGTCGATTATAGCTAAGTTCAGGGTAACCGTGGCCAGCGCGGGCACCAATAGGCCATGCTCGATCCACATGGCGATGGAGTATACTGCGGGAAAGTTTGAAATCCCTTCGCGGACGAGTGCATTTATGGCATTGAACACGGTGGAACGGGTAACGGAGCAGGTTCCGGTGGATGATTTTCAGGCGCTGGAAGAGAAAATCTATCGCACTATCGAGATGTACAAAGCGGCGCGAAAGGCGCAGGAAGCAGCCGAGCGCGATGTGCAGCGAGTACGGCAGCAACTCGAGGAGCGTGACGAGCAACTGATTGTGTTGCGCCGTGAGGCTGTGCAGTTAAAGAAGGAGCGGGAGGAAATTCGCGGCCGGGTCGAGAAAATGCTGGAACAAATCGACTCGATTGCCGAAGAACGGGCGAGTTAGGCAGGTCGCCTCACTGATTTAGTATCGGCCGCTGATAAATTCAGGAGTAGACGGCTATGGCTACGGCAACCAAGGATTCAGTATTGAAGGATGCGCAGAACAGCAGCGTTCGCGTGGAGATCTTCGATCAGGCCTATAACTTGCGAGGATCGGATCCGGAATACATTTTGAAGCTCGCGGAGTATGTGGATGCCAAGATGCGCGCAGTGGCCGAAGCTACGAATACCATTGATACGGTGCGGCTGGCGGTTCTTGCGGCGTTGAATATCGCCGACGAGTATCATCTTTTGAAGCGAAAGCAGGATACTGGGGCAACCGACTATCAGAAGCGGGCGCACCTCCTTGCCGACGCGCTGGATGAGGTATTGGACGAGAGCCGCAAGGCGGGATAGCACGGGACAGTTTTTCGCTGAATCCCACCTCGGGATCCACCGCCTAAAAAGAGAGGCTACTCACAATAGTATCTTCAGATACTTAGATTACTTCACCGCGTCTTCTGTCTTCTCTCCGGCTTTCTTTATCTCGTGACCCGTAGCTTCGGTCCCCTTCTTCACGCCGCTGCCGGTTTTTTTAGCGGCCATCTTGGTTGTCTCCGGTTTTGTCGGCGGCCTTTTCCGTGGCGTGGCCAGTGGTGATTACCGCTTTTTTCGTGGCGTGCCCTGTGCTCTTGGCAGCGTGTGACGTCGCGTCGCCAGTCTTATCGGCTGCTTTCTCAGTGGCATGGCCCGTCTTCCCGGATGCTTTCTTAGTATCGGTGCCAGTGTCCTTCGCTGTCTTCTTGACATCCGAACTTACGTCCTGGGCAAGAGCGACAGGTACTACGCCCAGCAATGCTGCTGCGAGAATGCTTTTCAAACGGAAATTCATAAGACTCCCTTTGAAACAGGGTGGGAACGATCTAGGAGTATGCATCATCGAAGCGCCTCTTGCCAGGAGCATCGTCGTTTCCGAACGCTGCGGTGGGATCGCTCGTCTGTGGACGCTTATGCGGACTCGCTCTCCAACTCGCTCAACGTCTCCTCATCCACGTCCCATTTCTTCAGGATGTTGAAAATGGTCTTCATGCCGAAACCGCCCCGCGCCAACTGCCGGAAGATGCGCGCCGTCTCTTTTTGATCTTTCGGTTTCGCCAGGCGCTTCCGCCGCAGAAATTCGCGAGCCTGCTTCTCTTCACTTACCCCTTCAAAAGCCGCATCCACCGCTTTATCGATCACGTCGCTATGCACGCCCTTTACTTTCAGATCGGTGACCACGCGCATTCTCCCAAACTTCTGGTTGTCCCGTCGCAGCGAGGAAAAATACGCGGCATACTGCGAATCGTTGAGGTAGGCGTTGTCCTTCAATCGCCGGATGATAAGCTCCACCAGCGTCTGGCCATATTCCGTGTCAGTTTCCACCCGCGCGCGCAGCAAGCGTTTCAGCTCCGCGACCGTGCGCATGCGCCGCGCCAGCGCTCCCACGGCATACTCGTACAACTCATCTTCGGAACAGAACTTCTTCTTGGGATGTGGGAACGACATATCAGTTGACCATAAACCCTTTTATCGCATGATGCAGTAGCGCTTAGCTCTCCTGCGGCGCACAAGACGTGCCAGCCCTGGGCATCTTGCCTACTGTTTCGCCGGGAGGGACGGCGGCGGTTCATTCGCAATGTCAGCCACGCAGAGCCATTCGCCACCAGGATCCCGTCGCCAGACCGAGATGCCACGCCTGTGCAGCGTCACGAGCGCCCCGTTGGCTCCGGGCACGGTCATCTCGTCCGCACCCCGCATATAGGCCAGCATGCCGTCCGGAGAAAAAACAGGTTTCTCCGACACCCAGTGAATCTTAAAACCTGGAATTTGCAGACTTTCAGCAACGTAGGCGCGAATTGCGGCCTTGCCCTCAATAACCGGCTGCCCCGGTTCCATCACCAGCGCATCGTCGCTCCAGTAGGAGACAATCTTCTCGACATCCTTCCCCGCCGTGGCCGCATCGGCCCAATCGGCATCGCGACGCAACAACTTCTGCTGCTCGGTCGCAGCATCGAACCGAGCGCGAGTGCAGGCCCCAGTCCCAATCAGGGCAACTAACAAAAGAAACAGGCGTGGATTCAGCATGTGGTTTGAGCTCCGTGTGATCGTCTCGATCAGGGCGACTTAACCTAACCAGAATCTCTAGTTTAGGTTCCACTTCGGCGGGTAATGTACACCTGAGAGCTTCTGAATTCAATGTCCAACCCAGGCTTCGTGCTGGGCGCTTCCGCGGATCACGCGACGAGTTAATGGCTGGAAGGAAAAAGAGAGCAGAGGAAAGGAAGAAGACCCGGGTTCCGCTTCCGGAAAAGGTCGAATGTAATGTTTTCCGGAAGTCGAAACTCAGACACCGGCCAGAAGCCGCTTCCTCTACCGTCCGAATCCCGCAGACTGCATCGATTGCCTCGAAATATCCGAGGTCGAAGCTATGCCTTGCATGCGCAGCTTGAAGTCGTCGGCGTTGGAGGCATTCTCCAGCGCGGTTTCGTAGTTGACTAGCCCCGCCTGGAAGAGATCCCATAACGACTGGTCGAACGTCTGCATGCCGTATTGCGACGTACCGGCCGCAATAGCGTCACGAATGGACCGAGTCTTTTCCGGCACGAGAATGCATTCCCGGATGAATGCGGTGTTAATCATCACTTCCACTGCGGGCACGCGGCCTTCAGAGTCGCACCGGCGCACCAGGCGCTGGCTCACGATGGCCCGCAGCACCGCCGCCAACTGCAGGCGAATCTGCTTTTGCTCGGGCGGCGGGAAAATGGAAATGATACGGTTAACGGTTTCCACCGCATCCAGCGTGTGCAGTGTGGAGAACACCATGTGGCCAGTTTCAGCCGCGTGGAGCGCGGTCGAAATTGTTTCCAGATCTCGCATTTCGCCGACCAGAATCACGTCAGGATCCTGACGCAGCGAGGCGCGCAACGCCGCGCTGAACGAAGGCGTGTCCACCTGAATTTCACGCTGATTGACGTAGCCTTTCTTGTCGCGATGCAGAAATTCGATTGGGTCTTCAATGGTGATAATGTGTTCAGCGCGGCTCGAGTTCACGCGATCGACCATAGCTGCCAGCGTGGTCGATTTACCCGACCCGGTCACTCCCGTCACCAGCACCAGACCGCGCGGCATCTCGCAGATTTGCTCCACCACCTTGGGCAGGAACAACTCGTCGAGCGCGCGAATCTTAGTGGGGATGACGCGCAGCACCAGGCCAACATTTCCGCGTTGCTGAAAAATGTTTACACGGAAGCGTCCTAGCCCGGCGACGCCGTAAGCCATGTCGATTTCCGTGGTCTCTTTGAACTTTTGTTTCTGCCGGGCCGACATCATGCTGAACGCCATGGTCAGCATGTCTTCGGCGCTTACCCGCGGCTGGTCGGTCAATGGCGCGAGTTCGCCGTCGACGCGCAGGTGGGGATAATTTCCTACTTTCAAATGCAAGTCTGAAGCCTTGCGTTCTGTCGCAATTCGCAGCAGATCATCAATATTCATCGCAGAAGTTTCCTGGGAGGTGGTTTGCCTCCAAGCTCTCCGTATGATGAACCGAACCGTCACCTTCCCCAAGATGACCTAAGTAACGGCTTTGAAGCGGACGCAGGACAGCACCTTAGGTTCAGGAGTGCTAGAGCATTCTGAATCGCATTGGGGAGAGCCGCCGAATCCAGTAGGAAAACTCACCCTTGAACTCGCTCTGCCCGAACTCCCTAAGCTTGTGCGCCCGTCCGCGCGAGAATCGGTCGGTTAGTCGCGGCCCTCGTTCCCTCGCCCTGCCACGTTTTAGATAACTCTTCGAGCTGGTGCAAGACCTTCTGTATGTCCTGCATGCGGGCGGAGATGCTGTAGGTCACCGCCGGGGCGATGGTTTGCTCGTAATGTCGAGAGACAAAGGCCGCGCCCTCTAGCGTGCGTAGACGTTCCGTGAGCACGCGAGAGGAGATTCCCTCTACTTGCCGCTTCAGAACGCCGAACCGCATAGGGCCGTTTATGCTCAGCGCCCACAAGATATGTAGCGTCCAGGGTCGGGCAAGCAATTGGGACGCTTGCTGTTTGTCTTGATCTTCCTAATGTCAGGGCCAAGGCACTTTATGAGTCAAACGATTGCCTACGCGGCATCGCAGGGCGTGCCGATGGCGCAGATTGCGGTTCCGCTCTCGGGCGCGCTGGCGATTGCGGGAGGACTTTCCATCCTTCTGGGTTACCGTGCGAAAATCGGAGCGTGGCTCATTGTTTTGTTTCTGGCCTGCGTCACTCCCCTGATGCCCAATTTCTGGGCCGCGTCAGACCCGATGATGCATCAGAAGCAATTCACCATGTTCATGAAGAATGTCTCCCTGATGGGCGGAGCGCTGCTGATTTCGCAGTTGGGCAGCGGACCGTGGAGTCTTGACGCGCGCCGAAAGTGACCCGCAGACCTTCTGCTTATACTCCCACCGGCTGCTTGCTGCGGACCTTGCTTCCGATCGGCACGGGAGTGAGCCAGCCGTGGCGGTCGTCTTTTTCACCGCGAACGATGGCGTAAAACTCCTTCTGGATCGTTTTGGTGATCGGGCCGATTCCACCTTTTCCTACGTTGATTTTGTCGACTGAGCGGATGGGAGTGACCTCCGCCGCGGTGCCCGTGAAGAAGGCTTCGTCGGCGATGTAGAGCATCTCGCGCGGAATCATTTGTTCGACGAGGGGAATGCCGAGGTCGCGGGCGAGCTGCACAACTGAATCGCGGGTGATGCCGGGCAGAACCGAGTTGCCCAGAGGGGCAGTGATCAGTTTCTCGCGATGCACGATAAATACGTTCTCGCCCGAACCTTCGCTGACGTAGCCGTTGATGTCGAGCGCAATGCCTTCGGCAAAGCCGTTGACGATGGCTTCCATCTTGATGAGCTGCGAGTTCATGTAATTCGCCCCTGACTTAGCCATAGCCGGCAGCGTGTTGGGGGCGATGCGCGTCCAGGATGAGACGCAGGCGTCGCAGCCATCGTTCTCGCCGCCCAGATATTTTCCCCACGGATAATTGATGATGTAAACCTCGGTGGGCGAGTTGAAGGGATTCACTCCCGCCTCGCCATAGCCGCGAAGAATGATGGGACGCACGTAGCAGGGCCACGTGCCGTTGCTGCCAACGGTTTCGCACATGGCTTTCACCAGTTCGTCGCGCGTGTAATCGACGTCGATGCGGTAGACCTTGGCGGAATCCAGCAGGCGCTGAATGTGCTCGTTGGCGCGGAAAATCGCCGGGCCCGAAGGCGGCGCGTAGCAACGGATCCCTTCGAACACCGAAGAGCCGTAGTGGACCACGTGAGACATCACGTGAAGCGTGGCTTCATCCCAGGGAATGAGCTTGCCGTTGTGCCAGATGTGTTCCGACTTCTCGATCGCCATGCGGACTCCTTCGGCTGCGGTGTGCGTTCTATAACGAGGCTGAATCGTTCCTCTGGCACTGCAGGGAGCGAGGCGCGAAAACCCGCGTTACAGGACATTATAGCTGAGTGCGTTATTGTCCCAACGCCCAGTTCGCAACTCATCAGACAGTGTCTACGACTTTCGCCCGCCGGATGTGCGTATCCGCCGTCACCAGCGCCATCCCCTCGACCATCGCCGTAGCCGTGATCAGGCGGTCCGCAGGATCTCTGGAAAAGCCTTTCGGCAGGCGCACGGCGAAGGCGGTAATCTCCGGACTCACCGGCCGCAGAATCACCCTGGCCACAGTTTCGCGAACAAACGATTCCACGCTGCCCGTCACCACGATTCGCCCATTCTGTGCCAGCCATGCCAGCTCCCAAAGAGTGATCGTGGCGATGGCAACCCCTGAATCCTGACGCGCTTGGACTTTTCGAGCGTCGCGGATGGCGTCGTGGGCCCGCTTCGACAGCCGTTTCGGATCACTCGCCATCCACAACAGGGTATGAGTGTCGAGCAGGATCACTTATCTTCCAGTCTTCCAGCGGAGTGACCGGGCCAACGATGTCTCCGACGATTTTCTTGCCGGCCATGTAGCCAAAGATGTCGTCCGCCTGCTTCTCGGCGGGAACCAGCTTCACCACAGGCTTGCCGTGCTTAGTGATCGTTTCAGTACTGGCTGGCGCTGCTGGATGTGAGAGTTACTTAAGAGGCCCGGGTGTCCCGGTGACATCTCTGTGGTGCCGGTGTAGGTAAGAGGCAGCGGCCCGACGAACCTGGGCCGCATGGACCCTTCGGCTTCGCTCAGGGCAGGCTCGCGGAAGCGCCCGTCCCCACACAAAACACCTCTCGCCACTGCAGCCAGGACGCATCGCCTAAACTTTTTCTTCTCCGTTGGGAATCTTCACAGCCGTTCCGAAGTTTTAGCGGTCAGGATCCCCAGGTCTCCGATGCCTGCAATAGCTGTGACTTCAGTCAATCCCCTGCTTGATTGAAAGCAGCCGCCAGACCAATCGACGTCCCCGGGAACGAGGACCCAACTCTTGTTGGTTCCAGAGGAGACTTATCGCATGAAGTATAGAAAGCTTCCACCTGTCCTTCTCTTGTGCTTTTCGGGGCTGTTGTTGACGGTGATTGCCGTAATCGCGCAGCAATTTGCAACGGAAGCACCAGCCGGCTTTTCAACTCCCAGTTTTAATGGCGCGCAAAGCATCAGCAATGGCATCGTTGAGCCGACGGGTGACACCTCTGCGCTGGATCAGCAACACTTCGAGGAAAATGAAGACATTAAGGCGGAATTGGGCCCGGTATATAACGCGACTTCTTGTGTCACTTGCCACCAGAATCCGGTGACCGGGGGTCCCAGCCAAATCACTGAAATCCGGGTGGGGCACAAGGACCAGAATGACAACTTCGTGAATCCCACGGTGCTCCGCACGACACAACCACCGTTTGTAAGACCACCACTGACCCGGAGGATCAGCCGGACAATCTGGGCTTGGCCGACATCGACCATTTTGCTCAGTTTGTTCCCGGAACGATGGTCCCTCCGCGTGACACGACGCTCGCGGCCGCCCGTGATTCTGTCCTGGCCACCGAATTTTCGAACAAATCGGCTGCACCACCTGCCACGGCGAATCCATCAAGACCGCGGCCTCTGGCACGGTGGTGAATGGGGGGAACTTCACCATCCCTGATGCCTTGGGGAACAAGGTCATCCACTCGTTCGGTGATTTTCTATTAGGTGACATAGGAACCGGGGACGGCATTATTCAAGGCGGTCCAGCCGACACGGCCGCCAAACTTCGCACCAGTCCGTTGTGGGGACTCCGAACAAAGTCACGTTTTATGCACGATTTGAAAACCCTCACGATCGAGGGTGCGATCGCGCGCCACAAGGGCGAGGCTTCGGAAGCGAATCGCGACTTCCACGACCTCAATTCGAAAGAGCAGAACCAATTGTTGACTTTCTTCAATTCCCTGTAAGTTATTGAAAAGTAAAGTCGAGGCACGGAGAAGTCCGTGCCTTTATTTGGGATGGCTTGTTCTGGAACGAGAAATCAGCGAGAACCGGAATATGCGGCACTCACATCGATGCCGCATCAGGGGGCCATTGGGTTGGGTGGCGCTGTCAGGCTTGCCTTGACGGTTGTGCCCGGCAATTCGTCGCCCCGAAAGAACTTGGCTTTGTCCTTCGATGCCTCTTTCAGATCGGAGGCGCGCATCTCGGGCATGGCTTCATAGGGCTTGCTGTAGTCGTTGGCGGCGTTCCAGAACAAGAATCCAATGCCGCCTTTTTCCTTGGCGGTGGCGACTTGCACCTTGATGTATTCGGGCGAATAGGTTTTGGTGCGCCAGCGGAAGGCTTGCAGCCAGGGGCGGATGACCACGCCGCTGGCCTTATTTCCGTCAGGATGTGTGATCAGCTCGAAGCGCTGCATGGATTCGCCGATAAAGTGCTCGGGGGCGTCGCCGGGGTGGGCGATGTTGTCCATGCCGAAGAAGTGCGAGGGATAGATCATGGGCGAAAGCACGTCGCAATATTTTGCCATGCCGACGATGTCCTGGCCGGTGTGGGAAAGGTCGACGGGGCGCTGCCAGGCCATCACGCCGAAGACGTCGAGCGAGAGCAGGACGCCGGTAGGATGCAATTCGGCGTAGGCTTTTTTGAGGAATGCGGTGATTACGTCGGAGCGCTGCATACCGCGCGGGGCGGTGGGCTTGGCGGCTGCGCTGCAGCCGGTCTTTCGCCCCTCTGGGGCTTGGTCGATTTCCTTCGTGGTCCCACGGCTTGCGCCGTGGGCTGTATTCTTTCGCCGCTTCGCGGCTGCAGTGGTTGAGCAGTCTGATCCAGCGTTTTCCGCAGTTGCTAATGCTGAAGTGGTATCTGCGGGTTGATTCCCGTCGGGATGCTCGGCCTGGTAGACGAAGCTGGCGTCTTTTTGGTCGCCTTCGGCGGGGAAGCGGACGTAGTCGAACTGAACCTCATCGGCGCCGGATTGGGCTACGAATTTGGCGAGGGCGATGTCGTAATCCTGAACTTTCGGGTTCGAAGGGTCGGTCCAGACCAGTTTGCCGTTCTCGCGCCAAGGTTGCTTGGTTTTTCTCGATTGGATGGCAAGTTCGGGATGCTCGACTACCATGCGCTCGTCACGGAAGATAGCGATGCGGGCGATGGCATGCATGTTTTGCGAGTGCACGAAGTGGACGAACTTCGGCAGGTCGTGGATGTAGACCTGGTGCTTGCCGAGCAGGGGATGCTCGAAGGGTATGGTGACGCTGCCGTCGGAGTCTTTGATATCAAAGACGACGGCGTTGCCGCCGACTTCCCGCCAGTGGCGGATGATGCGGATTCCGTGGTCGCTCGCGGCCATGATGCCGGTGAGGTAGATGGCGCGGACTTCAAAATCCCTGGCTACAGGAACGGTTTTCTCGACGATGTGAGCGTGAAGAATTCCGGGGATGGTGATTTGCTCGCCGGCTCCCAGGATGTTGCCGGAGCGCTCGCCATTGTCTTTTCCGTTTATTCGGCGGATGGCTTCGGAGAGCTCAGACGAGGTGAGGTAGGCGGTTCGGTTTAGATATTGATGGGCAACAGCGGGAATGCTTTCCCCGCGCTTCGCAATATAGATTTCAGTTGCGACGCCTGAAATCGGCAACGAAGGCTGCGGCGAGGTTATGTCCGTTAACTGGACCGTTGCCGGCTGGGTCGCGCTCGCTGCCCTTAGTTGCGGCGCTTGTGAAGCGGCCAATGCGGGCTGCGGTTGCCCGTTCTGTGGCTGTGCGGCCAGAGCTAAAGAACGCCGTGGATTGAGGCGAATCGCGGCCCCCCCACACAGAAGACACGAAACTGCAGCGATGGTTAGAGCAGATGAGCGGCGCAAGAAGTCCTCCGAGAACGACTTGACCGCGATGCTAACGTGCCGCAGTTGGAGCAGCTAGTTACGGGCGGTCATCCCCGGTTGATCAACGCCTTTTGGTTAATTGCCTAGCTCTAGAATCCGACGAAGTAACCGCGGAAACCCCTTCTCAGCAGCCCAGGCGCAGGGTTCACTTCGGACGTTGCGGTTCCACCTTGCGCAAAGTATTTCTCTTCATCACTCTTATATTTCCGCTGGAATTTAGACCAAGATCGTGTCGAGTCATTTAAATCCAGCTATATATGGGGGTTTTTAGCGGGTCGAGCAAACTTCCTTCGGTGGCCAGAGGCTTGCTTATTCTGAGACAGGCCTGAACGCGAAGCGGGCACGCAGGCGAATGCTTCCAAGTGACAGATTTTGTCACTTTCATTTGTCAGGCTTGGGATTTCTGAGGACGCAGGGAACAAAGGCCGAGGATACGGCCTGGAGAAAGAAAAGACGCCATGAGAACGAATCTCGCCACTGTACTCGATCCGAACCGCCGAAGCGCCGATGCTGGAGAGTTTGAAGCCGCCCTGCGGCACCGCATTGTGGGTCAGGACCAAGCCATCGAAAAGGTCGCCGAGATCTACCAGATGTTTCTGGCCGGGCTGAATGCGCCGGGGCGTCCGGTAGGCAACCTGCTTTTTCTGGGTCCGACGGGATCAGGCAAGACGCGCGTGGTGGAAGCGATGGCTGAGGCTCTGTTCGGCGATTCGCACGCCTGCATCAAGATTGATTGTGCTGAGTTCCAGCACTCGCACGAGATCGCCAAGCTCATCGGCTCGCCTCCGGGATACCTGGGGCATCGCGAGACCCACCCTCTGCTCACGCAGGAGGCGCTTAATCAATGGTTTACCGAAAAGCTGAAGCTCTCGATCCTGCTGTTCGACGAAATCGAGAAGGCCAGCGACTCGCTCTGGCAGTTGCTGCTCGGCATTCTGGACAAGGCTACGTTAACGCTCGGCGATAATCGCCGGGTCGACCTCTCGCAGTGCATCATTATTCTGACTTCGAACCTGGGCGCCAGCGAGATGACCAATCTAATCGACGGTGGGTTTGGTTTTGCGCCCATCGCGGTGGAAGTCGATAACAATTTCGACGACAAGATTCAGCGCACCGCGGTTGAGGCTGCGCGGCGCAAGTTTACGCCGGAGTTCATGAATCGTATCGATAAGACCGTTGTGTTCAAGACGTTGCGGGACGAGCATCTGGCACAGATTCTCGAGATCGAACTGGGGATGGTGCAACAGCGCGTGCTGACGGCCGCCGGTACCAATCAATTTGTGTTCAATTGCACGACTGGCGTGAAGCAATTTTTGCTGAAGGAAGGCACTGACCCGCGTTATGGCGCGCGTCATCTGAAACGCGCCATCGAACGGCACCTGGTTTTTCCGCTGGCCAACCTGGTGGCGACGGGCCAGGTCAGGCTGGGAGACTTCGTTCGCGTGGATATGGCTTCTGAGAGCCAGATGATCTTCGTCAAGGAAGCTGAAAACACCATGGCACCGGTTCTGCTAGAGCGTTATGGAGCCGCTGCCGCTAACATGCCTGCGGCGCGCGCCGCGCGCACCGCCGTTAACGGCCGCCGCGACCTGGGCGCAAGCCCGGTCGCAGAAAACAAGTAAGTTTTGAGTAGGTAGACCCTCGCTAGACCGCATCTCGCGAGCGTTCTCGGCGCCGGAATTTCCGGCGCCTTTTTTTCGTGACGGAGTCAGTCGTCTTCGTTGATTGACGTGGCCTGTCCCCAGCCCTAAGATTCCGAGGATCGCGACTCATGATCGGCCAAACCATTTCGCACTACCGCATTGTGGAGAAACTCGGTGGCGGCGGAATGGGTGTCGTCTACAAGGCCGAGGACACGCGGCTGCATCGCTTTGTCGCCCTCAAGTTCCTGCCCGAAGACGTTGCCCGTGACCCTCAAACATTAGCTCGATTTCAACGCGAGGCTCAAGCCGCGTCTGCGTTGAATCATCGGAATATCTGCACCATCCATGACATTGGCCAGCAGGACGGCCAAGCGTTCATTGCCATGGAGTTTCTCGAAGGCGTGACGCTGAAGCACCGGATCGGGGGGCGTCCCATGGAGATCGAGCGATTGTTTCGCTGGCGATCGAGATGGCGGACGCGTTGGACGCGGCGCATGCCAAAGGTATCGTTCACCGCGACATTAAGCCCCCCAACATCTTCGTGACCGAGCGCGGCCATGCCAAGATTCTTGACTTTGGATTGGCGAAAGTAAGCTCTCCGGGAAGTACCCTCGCGGCAGCAACGAGTGCATCGCAGCCGACGCTCGAAGCCACCTCCTTCTCCTCGAGACTCCGTGCCCAAGGCAAAGGAAGCCGCAGAAAAGGCTCTTGACCTAAATCCGTCGTTGCCTCAGGCCCACACGCAATTGGCTTGGGCCTATTGCTTCTACGAGTACAAGTGGGCTGAAGCTGAAAAAGAGTTACGCCGCGCCATCGAATTGAACCCCGACTACGCTCTTGCCCACACGATCGACGGCTGGCTCCTGATCCAGACAGGCCCCACGGACGAAGGAATTGCGGAAAACAAGCGAGGTCAGGAACTGGATCCTCTCGCGCTCGACACCAACGTCTATCTCGGGATGAATTTCTACTTCACTCGACACTTCGACTTAGCGGTAGAGCAACTCAAAAGAACTCTCGAGATTGAGCCGAATTTCTGGTTCGCCCATGCCTATCTGGGCCGTACCTATCGAGCATTGGGCCGACTGCCCGAGGCCATTGCCGAGTTGCAAAAAGCTGAGCGACTCTCAGTGGTCTGGCCGAAACGTCATCGGGTCTTGGAGTGGCTTACGCCGTTCAGGGAAATAAAGCGGAAGCAGGGAAGATTCTAGAAAGAGTAAAGACACAGACCGATCCCTACGTTTCTTCAGAAAATATTGCTGCGCTGTATGCCAGTCTCGGCGATAAGGATCACGCCTTCGAATACCTCCAGAAAGGCAACCAGGAAGGCTCGATCTACATGGCTCTCCAAGAACTAGGCCAATAACCCCTGTCGAATCAATACGGGTCTTGCCAAGTTCTTGGTACCAGCGACCACGGCGAAGGCGCGGTCAACTGCTTTTATCAAGATCGATCCGGAACTCGATCCTCTTCATTCCGACCCTCGCTTCATGGTGTGCTGCGCAAGATGGGGCTACAGCAGTAACGGGTCTAGAGGCAGCCCCGGCAATTGCTCTGCTCAGCGTTTTCCTGATGAATGGAAGGGATCATCGTTCGGATTGTCAGGCGCATCTTCCGGACTGGGAATATCCAAATTGACGACGATCGGCTCCTGGCCGCTGCGCACGATGACGGCTTCGACCGGCTGGTCTTTGCGCGCATTCAGCTCTTGATGAGGGACATAGGGCGGAACGTAGACGAAATCTCCGGGGCCGGCTTCGTCGACGAACTCTAAATGATTTCCCCAGCGAAAGCGGGCGCGACCGCGCACGACGTAGATCACGGTTTCCAGTTCCCCATGATGATGAGGGCCAGTCTTGGCATTGGGATGTACCACTACGGTTCCCGCCCAAAGTTTTTGCGCCCCGACTCTGGCGTGCGAGATGGCTTCGGCCCGGCTCATGCCAGGCGTTTGCGGCGTGTTGGTGTCGAGTTCACCGCTGCGGATGATACGCAGGCCGTGGTTTTGCCAGTCCGGCTGTTCGTCTCTCGTCATTGCACCGCGGCGTGAATCGTTCATGGTCTACCACTTATGGAAAGTAAAGAGTGAAGATAACGCACGTCAACAGGAACAGATTGCCAGCTTCGCTTTACAAGCGCGCAACGAGACCTTTTCAGCGAAAGCTCGAACGGAGATTCGCGTCTAAACTCTTACCTGGCGTGCGGCAGCCATTTTAAACGAACATGTTTGCAACCGGTTAGAGCCGTCGAGACCAACGGACGACAGAAACTAACTCACCTATCAGTATTCCCGATGCAGGCTATCGTTTCTTTGCGGACCCTCTTTACAGATTCCTTATCGCTTGCGTAACGGTTTCTTTATCACTTGCGCTGTAGCTTCGTATTACCGGGCGTGAGTTTCAGGAAATCAGCAAATTCAGTTCCCGGAAGCGTTTGCTGTTGTGCCAGGGGCATCAGTCAAAATACAGAGTTTGGAAGACAACAGCATTCGCTCCACAACGTCGGACCAGAATGGATCATTTGAATTCGTGAACCTTAAGCCGGGCAACTATGCCCTTTCTGCTGAGGCCCCGGGATCTGCCGAGTTTCGGGTGCCGTCCGCGAAACTGGCTTCAGGCAAACGCTACGGATCGACGTCACTCTGGGGATCACAAGTCAATCGCAGACCATTGAGGTGGCTGACACCGTTGCTGTGATTAATACCGAGAACGCCGTGATCAGCGATTCGAAAGACAACCAACAAATCACACAACTACCGCTGAACAATCGCGCCACCACGACCAGTCCGCTGGCGGCGCTAACGCTTTCGCCGAACGTGCAACAGGACAGTTCCGGAAATATCGCAGTGGGCGGCGCAAGTTCGGCGATGGTGAATTTCTCTGTCGACGACATCTCGACCGCCAACATGCGGCAAAACGGCGCGCTGCAGGACGCTTATCCATCGCAGGAAGGAATATCCGCGGTAACAGTAACGTCGTTTGCGATGTCACCTTCACCACCAAGAGCGGCACGAGTCAGTATCAGGCAGCCTGTTCGAGTATCTGCAAAACGACGCGCTCGATGCCGACCCTTACGGCTTCAATGGCAAGGCGCCAAAACACTTCAACACCTTTGGCGGATCACTCGGCGGCCCACTGAGCATTCCACATCTTTACAATGGGAAGGACAAAACGTTCTTCTTTTTCGATTACGAAGGAAACCGCCGCTCGACCGCAGTTGCCCAGCAGTTCCTTGTTCCCACACAGGCGGAGCGCGACGGCAACCTGGCCGCGCTCGGTGTCCCGTCGATTCGGAGCCCATCTCCGCAATCGACCAGACCATTAACTCCAAGCAATCGGTCTATGCGCGCTTCAGCCGCAGGAACATCACCGAAGACTACGCCAACCCGATTCTGCCGGATGACTCCGACAGCGTGCACAATCGCAGCCTGCTGGTCTCGCAAACATGGGTACTCACACCGCGAATGATCAACGAGTTTCGCTTCGGCTTTACCAACGTGACGACCAGCGTAGGCTTCCCCATCGAAGGCGCAGACGCGCTCTCGCAACTCGACCTGACCGGGGTGAACATCAGCCAGCACCCCACGACGCACGCCTTTCCTACGTTTAATTTCAGCACCGGAACGGGCTTCACTCCTATAGGCCGCGACAAGACCGGGGTGACACAGTCCAAGACAATGGAGTTCACAAACAATCTGACCTGGACGCGAGGCAAACACACCTTAAAGGCTGGGGTAGACGCGCGCGGAGTGCGCTATGCCGACATCGAGACCTTTCTGCCTTCGGACGATTTTGGGCAATTTACCTTCCAGCCCACATTCACCGGCAACGCTTTCGGCGATTTTCTGGAAGGACTGCCGACAACTATCTTCTTTGCGGTGTCGAGCCCTGACGTAGCCGGCACGGCTTGGGAGTACAGCGTCTTTGGCCAGGATCAATACCAGATCAGCAGCGCGTCGCCGCCCGTTACGTGCCAATGACCTCCGTTGCCGGAGATTTCTACGACTTCATCGTGGCCGACGATAAGCAGGCCGGGCTGTGCTTATCACCGACGTGTCGGGACACGGCGTTCCGACCGCGCTCATCGCATCGATGGTAAAGCTGGCGGCCACGTCGCAGCGCGACAACGCAGCCGATCCTTCGGGATTACTGGCGGGAATGAACGCGGCGCTGCTCGGAAACACTCAGAATCAGTTCGTTACGGCGGCCTACGTTCACCTCAATTCGGAGACGCACGAACTTCGGTATTCCGCTGCGGGCCATCCCCCCCTGCCGCTGCTGCGCAAAGGGGCGATCACCCAGATCGAGGAGAATGGCCTGATGCTCGCTGCTTTCGACTTCGCCCAATATTCCAATGCGGCTCATCCTCTCGAAGCTGGCTACCGAATTCTGCTCTACACGGACGGGGTGGTTGAAGCGGCCAATCCCTCGGGGGACTTTCTGGGGCAGGATGCTCTGTGCGTTTTGCTGCAGCAGACGGCGGTACTGCAACCCGCTGAGGCAGCAGACAGAATTATTTCCTCTGTGCAGGAATGGTCTCCGACCCAGGATGACGACATGACTGTGCTGGTTTGTGATTATCAGGGAACGGCATAGCGGTTTGCGGTAGCGGAAGTGAGTGAGGGATTCCTTACCGCTCTGGACGGCTCCGGATGGGTGTAAACTCGTTGTCGAAATTGCCTGCTCTCAGGAGTATTCATACCGCCCATGCGGAGCGAAAAGCATAGCCACCGCGAAATTTTGATGGTTGGCGCAGTATTGCTTTGCTCCTTCTACGCCCAAACTCAGCAACTGGAAGGGCGATTCTATCCCGACAAGGGTAGTTACATGGTGGGCGAGCCCGTGCTCTTTAACATGGAGATCAAGAACACGGGGAAAGAAGTTGCATATCTCAACGCGAAGAGTCCGGGCAAGTGTTTGGACACTTATGAGTTCTCTGTGGCGGGGCCGGGCTCGGGGTGTGGTGCAAATTGGAATGCCGAATGCGGCGACGAGACCGTGCCTTTGAAGCCCGGGGATTCATATCAAGGGCAGTGGCCTTTGAACTTCTGGTATCAATTCGAGCGCGAGGGAACATATGCCGTGGACGCTACGCGGCACATACCCGTTATGTCCAATCGCGGTGACTTTCAGGATTTCACCTTCTCCTCGAAATTCGAAGTGAAACTGGAACCTCCGGACCCGCTGCGTGTGCAACGTACTCTTCAGGAATTCGAGCAGAAACTCCACAGCAGCGATCCCGATGTGCGTCATGCGGCTCTTGATGTGCTGTCCACAACTTCAGCGCTTTATTTTCAGGGAATTAGCCCTGACCCTTGCGCGCGGCAAAGACAGCTTTGCCGCCCTCCACGCCGTTGGAGCCCTAGAGCGATTAAACACGGCCGAAACCAGAGCAGCGTTGGGAGACATTCTCACCGCCGAGGAACCAGCCACTGACGACGAGGTCTTGCTACGGGTTCATGCCATCGAGGCCTTGGGCCATAACGGAGATGCCAGCTATCAGAGCCTGATTGGGCGCTACATGGACGACAAGAACGAGCACATCCAACAGGCCGCAATGGTGGCCATTGCGCAACTGGAAAAGGCGGAAGCGGTGCCTCAGCTGCAACGCTTTTCCTTCAGCTCTAATCCAGTGACGCGGAAGAACGTGGCCTCGGCGTTGCGGTTTTCGACGACTGCTGAATCTGTCCAAGCTTTAATCGATTTGATAACCGACAAGGACGCTGGGGTGCGTGAAGAGGCGCTCACCAGCCTGGCTGGTCTGACCGGGCACTCGATCGGAGATGTCAAAGCTGGCCAGACGTCGCCTGAACAGTTGCAGAATGCCTGGCGCGCCTGGTGGCGGGAAAATAAAGGAGAGACGCACTTACCCGATCGTCCCGAGTTCGTGTGCCATATGAAGTGATCGTCTCTTTGGACCGGGGGCGAGCCCTGCTCGGACGAAGGATGGTTGTTGGCGATTCTTTTAGGTGCAGAATGTTCTGCAGCAGGGGCAAGAAGATCGTTTTACCCGCCCGCTTTCAACTCCGTCAGCACCTGCTTTGCGATTTCCTTCAGGGTCTCGAAGACGCCTGAGCCCTGGAACGCTACGGCCTCGACCACGGCCTCATTCTTTTTGCGCAATTCCTTGCTGAGGGCATCGACCGACAAGATATTGGGCAGGTCGCGTTTGTTGAGTTGCAGCACGTAGGGAATCTTGTTGAAGTCGTAACCGTGCTCCTTCAGATTCGACATCAGGTTTTCGAGGGCTTCGACGTTCGCATCCATACGCTGTTCCTGCGAGTCTGCCACGAAGACGATGCCATCGACGCCGCGCAGAATGAGCTTGCGGCTGGCGTCGTAGAACACCTGGCCGGGCACGGTATAAAGATGGATTCGCGTTTTAAAGCCGCGCACCGAACCCAGATCAAGGGGTAGGAAATCGAAGAACAAGGTACGCTCGGTTTCGGTGGCGAGCGAGATCATCTTGCCCTTCTGTTGTTCGGCGGTCTTCTGGTAGATCACCTGCAGGTTCGTGGTTTTGCCGCCCAACCCGGCGCCGTAGTACACGATCTTGCAATTGATTTCGCGGGCTGCGAAGTTGATGAAACTCAAGACTTTCCTCAAAAAGCGCGGGCCGCACACCCTCGCGGGCGCCTCCGGCGCAAAATATCCCTATGGGGGCTTCGGGCTTTTATATCACACGCGGCGAAATCCAGGCAGGTTACTCAGGTGACCCCCGGTCTGGGAGGCACGCCGGGAGTATCAGGACCAATCATTGCGGGCGATCTACCGTGCCGCCGGCGCGGGATAATATCCATCCTTGGCCTCAATGGTCAGTCCGGGATGATCCACTCTTACTTCGATTTCGCGCTTGGCTGACCTAGTTTGCGTCTTGGGGCGTGCCGGAATGTAACCCAGAGTGTACTGGTTGCGCGCCTCACTCATGGCCTGAGCGTAGGTATCTTCGATCGCGTTGCGCGAGAGTTTGGCGTACGGGGCGCCTCCACCGGTGGCCCAAGTGTACTTTGGCAGGATGTCGCCATAGCCCTGCTTCGGCAGGTGAAGCCGCTCGAGCTTGCCATAGATGGGCAGGGCGGCGTCTGACACCGCGACCGCTCTCACCTGAATTTCATTCGACAGCAGCAACCTCAGCACATCGCTATAGCTGGCCTTGCTGCCATATTCGCGGCCGTCACTGATTACGAAGATGATCTTCCGCCTGGTCCGCGAGCGTTTGCCGAGGTCGAGCGCAGCCCGGAGAATGGCATCGTTTAATACGTGCGACTCTTTTGGCGGCGTATACACCGGCTGCGTCGGACTTCCCACCGGAATGTTATTGATGATGGGACCGTTTGGCGCCAGCGGACCGCTCAATACCGGGACACCGTTGTTGTTTCCGCGAACCGTCTTCATCTGGTTCAGGAGCGCGGTTAACTTCGGCGAGGGTTCCTTGAAGTCGCTGACTTGACTCACCGTGCTGCTGTAGGTATAAAGCGCCACCTCGTCATAGGGAGCAAATGACCCAATTAACGCCGAAAACGTCTGATTCACTTCCTGCACAGCCGCGTCGGGCATGCCTAGATCGAGCACGATTGCAACAGATAGAGCGAAAGGATCGGCACTGAAGAAAGTGAGTTTTTGCTTGGTTCCGTTCTCGTAAACGGTGAAATCGGTAGGCAACAGTCCGTCCACCGTGCGCCCACTCTTGTCCTTCACCGTAACCGGGACCTGTACAAAGTTGGTGTGGACCACTAGGGTGTAAAGCTGCTCTTGTGAGTTGGGGCCTTGTTTGGTCGTACTGCCTGGGGGTACGGTCTTCACCGGCGGCATGGCTGGTGGCGCGGGGGTGCCGTCGCTGGGCTGGGCAGGCGGTTCGGCATCTGGCTGATTGTGCTGGTTGACTGGCTGATTCGTCCACGGATTTCTTTCCACCGGCGCGGGCTTCTTTGGTTCTGGGGGCCTGGCTGGGGGTGGTGGCTCCGGGTTTGCCGAGGGCGGTTGTACGGCGGACGGCGCGTCAGGGACGTCTTGCGAAGGCTGCGCTTGTGACGGCTGCGTTGGGCTGCTTGGGGCCTGGTTGCCGGATGTTTGCGCGGCTATCTGCTGGACGCCCAGCCCAAGACCACCTCCGGGGAATGCGAGGATCAGGGCCAGCGCGAGCCGATTCGCGCGACCGCACCGCTTCTTGTTGCCAGCCGCCGGTTTAAGGGTCACAAGCACTGTCCGTTCCGACCAGACCTTATCTTGCCAGGATGTAACCTTTTCTCGACATTAACGATCATTACTGATTCCGAGTCAGGTTGCGCCGCGAAAAAATTCATTGTGCCTTCCCTGGGATGCCCAAACCATACGATTTGGTGCATCTAACTCCAAGGATTAGACTAACAAAAACCGTTAGAGGAAATCATCGCATGCCAAAGTTGTCAGCTTTTCGGAAATTTAATCCAGTCTGGACCGCAGCACCTATCTTAGTTCTTCTTGCAGTTTTGTTAGTGGGTGCTCTTCCCTCCCTGGCGCAGGATTCAGCTCTTCCGGCTCCTGCAAATTCTAAGCCTGAGACACAAACACAATCAGGCCAGAAACCTGCCGATGCGCAGAAACCCGAGGATGAGCAGCAGCCTGCGGAAACTTTGAAAGTGAACGTCAACGTCGTGGGAATTTTCTTCAACGTCAAAGACAAGCATGGCGCTCTCATTCCCAATCTCACCAAAGACGATTTTCAGGTTTTAGAAGATGGCAAGCCGCAGACTATCAAATACTTCGCAGCCGAATCGAATCTGCCGCTTACTCTGGGCATGCTGATTGATTCTTCCGGCAGCCAGCGCAACGTCCTCGATATGGAGAAACAAGTCGGCGGCGCCTTTCTGCGGCAGATTCTTACTGATAAGGACGAAGCCTACGTTATCGATTTCAACATCGATGCCGAATTGGTGCAGGACTACACCCGAGACGTGCATCGCCTGCAAGCGGCGCTGAATAAAGTCAGAATCAACACCGGTTACACGACCGGGCCCATCCCTGGTGCGGGCGGCGGGCCGGTCCCGACTGCTCAGTCGCCCGGAACCGTGCTTTACGACGCGGTTTATTTGTCTGCTCACGACATGCTGGCAAAAGAAGTTGGGCGCAAGGCCATGATTCTTCTCACCGATGGCGAGGACGAAGGCAGCCGACTCAAAATCAGGGATGCCATTGAAGCCGCACAGAAGGCCGATGCCATTGTCTACGTGCTGCTCTGCGCCGATCGGGGCTTCTACGGATCGTTCCAGATGGGATACTCCGGCGAGGGCGAGATGCGCAAGCTTACTGAGGCAACCGGAGGGCGCGTCATCAATGTCGGCAACAAGTTCGACAAGTTGCGAGAAGCCTTCGACCAGATCGCCGCAGAATTGCGCAGCCAGTACAACCTGGGCTACACGCCCCTCAACACGCTACTCGACGGCGGCTACCGCAAGCTGGAAATTAAATGCAAACAGAACTATAAAATCCAGTCCCGCGCCGGTTACTATGCGACGCCCCGTCAACCGCTGCCGCAATAGCGTGGTGTGTTCAGTTGGGCACGAATTTCTTCTTGCTTCGGATCGTCGCCGCAATTTGGCAGATTCCCTATCGCTTGGCGCGAAAAAGAGTTAGGCTGTATGACGCTGGACGAACCGGAGCCGCGCCAATGCCATCTGCAAATCTGTCACCTTTTTCTCGCCGCTCTTTCCTGCAGCTCTCAGCTGCTGCCGCTGCTTGCCAAATCGTTACCGAACCCATGCTAGCGGCGGCCGCTCGTCGACAATTCCACGCCGATGGAGTGATGATCGACTCCAACGAGAATCCTCTCGGCCCCAGCCAGCCCGCGCGCGATGCACTCGCCGCCATCATTCCGCAAGGAGGACGCTATCTCGACAATCTCACCGACGACCTCGTCCACACCTTCACGCAACTCGAAGGACTGAATCCGGATTACGTTCACGTCTTCCCGGGATCCAGCCCGCCGCTCCGCTTCGCCGTCGTCGCCTTTACTTCGCCACAGAAAAGTTACGTGACCGCCGATCCTGGCTACGAAGCCGGAATGTTCGCCGCAGAAGCGTCGCAGGCCCGCATCGTCAAAGTTCCGCTTACCAAAACATATGCTCACGATGTGAAGGCAATGCTGGCCGCTGCTCCCGACGCCGGACTCTTCTATATCTGCTCGCCTAACAATCCCACCGGCACCCTGACCCCGCATTCTGACCTTGAATATCTCGTTGAGAACAAGCCCAAGCATTCCATCGTGATGGTCGACGAGGCTTACATCCACTTCTGCGATACGCCATCAACCCTCGATCTGGTGAAAGCCGGTAAGGATGTGGTCGTGCTTCGCACCTTCTCGAAGACGTACGGTATGGCAGGCCTGCGCTGCGGGTTCGCCGTCGCCCGTCCCGACTTGCTCGACAAGATTATGGAGCGCGCCGGCTGGAACTTCATGCCCATTACAGCCCTGGTCGCCGCTTCCGCCAGTCTGAAAGACCCGAACTTAGTTCCCGAACGCAGGCGCATCAATGCAAGCGTACGTCAGGAAACTTTTCAGTGGCTCGACCGCAACGGGTACTCCTATATCCCTTCGGAATCGAATTGCTTCCTGCTCAACACGAAACGGCCGGGGAAAGAAGTGATCGATGCCATGGCGCAGCAGAAAGTTTTCATCGGACGCATCTGGCCGATCATGCCGACGTGCGTACGCATTACGGTTGGCACACATGATGAGATGCAACAGTTTCAAGCCGCGTACCTGAAAGTAATGCGCGGCACAACGGCGTTCTCGCTGCAACCAGAAATTCCGAGGAATTTGCGGAGGCGCTCAGTGCTACCATCTTGATGCGCGCTTAGCTCGGGAGCCTGCCAGGATGACCTGCTGCGCGCCGGAGCAAATATGCCCTTTGTAGATACCCGCAATCTGGCTGTGATTGAGCGGTTGCCAGGCTGGTATGGACGCTATTTCCATTCGCCGAGCATGATGTTCGCCCATTACGAGTTCACTCGGAGTGCATCCATTCAGGAGCACTTCCATCCTCAGGAAGAAGTTTATGAGGTGATTGAGGGCGAACTTGAGGGGACTATCGACGGGGTAGGGCAGGTGGCGCGAGCTGGCGTAGTCGCAATCGTTCCAGCCAACGCGCGCCATTCCGTGAAAGCCCTTACCGATGGCCGGGCCCATCATCGTCGACTATCCGCAGCGAGGCGACTTTGCCTACATGAGCAAACCGGAGCAATGATCTTTGGCAGGCCCTTCGACGGCCAAGATTCCAGCGGTCGCTCTATTCCACGGCTTCTTCCCACCCTACCGTCCGCCTCTCGCGGCTGCTCTTGTGCGCCAGCATCAGCGCCCTCATCGTTCGAAGCGCTTGCTGGGGTGTAACCTCCAGCGGCAACTTTTTCTCGATCGCGTCCCGTACATTCGCATAGAAGCCGCGATAATCGCCGCGTTCCGTTTTAATTTTTCTACTGGGTTCGCCCACTAGGCTCAACGTTCCCCAAAAATCTTCCGCTTCTTCTCCCCAATCCGCGCCCCAATCCGTTCTCTGCGGACGGTCCGGCGCACGCAACCGCGCTTCTTGCGGATCCGTTCCGTATTTCACAAACGATCCTTTGGTTCCATGAATCAGAAAATGCGGTCCCGGCGCAAAGGCGATGATCCGTGCCCGCGCCATGGCCCGCAGCGTGGGATATTCCAGGCATACGTCAAATGAGTCATCCACGCGCGACGTCTCCCGCTGGCAGAACGCCGACGCCGTAATCGCCCGCGGCTCATCAAACAACACCAGCGCTTGATCGATTACATGCGGCCCCAGGTCAAACAAAACCCCAGCTGCGGGCTGGTCCGGACGTTCTCGCCAGGCGTTCGCTTTCGGCGCCAGACGAAATCGATCATAGCGACATTCATACTCCGCCACGCTCCCAAGTTTCCCCGACTCGACGATCTTCTTCACTGTGTGAAAATCGCCATCCCAGCGCCGATCTTGATACACGGTTATCAATCGGCCGCATTCCGCCGCCAGTCGCACTAGTTCTTGGGATTCCGGCAGCGTGGGCGTGAAAGGTTTGTCCACCACCACGTCGCGGTCTGCCAATAGACATGCCCGCGCCAGTTCGAAGTGCGAATCATTCGGCGTCGCGATCACGCATAACTGGATCGTTTTATCCGCAAGCAATTCGTCAAGCGTTCGCGCGATTCGCACGCCGGGATATTTCTCTTGCGCGCGCGTTCCCCTGCGTTCCAGAATGCAGGCCAGTTCCATCCCCGGCACACCCCGGATTACAGGCGCGTGAAACGCCTGCCCAGCTAGCCCAAAGCCAATCAACCCTACTCGCACCATAGCGGCTCCCAGTTGATCTCTACTATTAAGGTTCTGCCTATTTACAGCTTTCTGCCGATATCGGCTTTTTCGCGACTGCCATATAAACAATGAGTAATCTGCCGTTGGATTGACGTAAAGCTGCTTTCTAGGAGGCTGTGATGAGATTCGGGCCCTTCCTGATAATTGCGTTGCTGCTGCTTGTTTTGTGGGCCGGCGGATTCCTGATGTTCCACGTGGCCAGCGGATTGATTCATCTGCTGCTATTGTTTGCCGTTATTTCTTTCGTGGCACACCTGCTGATGGGTGCCAGAACGGCATAAAGATTCGAGCTAAGGCTTGCCGGCTGGAGCTAACCGGCTCCATCGCCGGCAGCCAGGCTCGATGCATTTCATAATTACAGAAGTTGCGGGAACCAGAACCTCGGGACGGTCATAATGGACTGGGTCCGAGGGTTTTCTGCGTTATGCATGGACTGCTTTTCGATCCTTGACTCGCCGCACGAACTTCAGCCCTGACCACACTTCCGTTACGGCGCACACTTTCACGTCAACCAGCCCCGCGTCGAGACCGACTGCGCGCACCGCATCTCCATTGAGATCCGTTGCCACGCCGGAGCTCTTCTTTGGCCAGCACACCCATAACATTCCTGCCGGGGCCAGCACCTTGGAGATTCGGAGAAATTCCTTGGTTAATTCCCTGCGAGAGTCGGTGAACATCATCGCCAAATCGAGAGCGTCCCCCTGTTTCAACACTTCGCACTCGGCTAAGGCATCCCCCAATTCCGCCCGCACACCGGTAGGAGCATTTACCAAGCGCACGCGAAATCCCGCCTTGATTCCCAGCTTCCTCGGAAGTGGTGTTCCAGAATATCCGGGCATTTCTCTGCCTATAGAAAGAAGAAGCGCTGATCTTAAACTGATTCGAGCCGGAAGCCCCGTTTTCTCTACTGCGAGGTTGGCGCGAAATATCCACGCCGCGCTCGTACGCGGAAGGTTTTGCGGTCATTAGCTACGATTTCAATCGTGCGAAAATGGCCGTCCGCCTTGAAGTCCGCCGGTTTGTAGGAAACGGCATACTGGCTGCGCAACTCATCTTGAATATCCGCAAACGCATTGGTTACGTCGCGAATCTGGAAGGGGAAGAATGCCCGCCCACCTGTCGCATCCGCAATTCGTTCCAGCACCTTGTCGCCCGCTCCCTTGCTGCCGCTCACATTGGTGCTGATGGCGTAGACGATGACTTCGGCACGTTGCGCCATTTCAATCGCTTCCTCTCGCGTGACGTGGCTCAGGTTATCCTCTCCGTCGCTCAGCAAAATGACAGCTCGCCGCGTTGGCCCGGCCTGCGCTTTCTTCAGGAGCTTGTCCCGGCAGGCATAATACAGCGCGTCGTACAACGCGGTTCCTCCACCCGGACGCAGTTCGCGCACGCCATGGTCGAGCTTCTCTGAGTCATCGGTAAAATCCTGCGTCACTTCCGGCGTCGCATCGAATCCCACGACCATGGCCTGGTCGTAGCGTCGACGCACCGTCTGATTCAGGAATTCAATTGCCGACTCCTGTTCGAACTTGAAGCGATCACGGACTGAGTTGCTGGCATCGATCAGCAGACCTACCTGCAAGGGCAAATTCGCCTCGGCGCGGAAACTGCGGATTTCGGCTGCCGGCTTGTTGTCGTCGACAATGCGGAAATCGTTCTGCTTAAGATCGGTCACGCGCTTGCCATGCTTGTCGGTCACCGTAAAAACGACATTTACTTCGTTGATGCCGACTCGGATTCGTGGGACGGATCCGGTGCCGGCGTCAGGATCTCCGGAATTTTGATCGGTGGAATCTTGCGGAGCGGCGGCCTGCGGCTCAGCCGCTGCCTTTCCTGCGGATGGAGAGGGCGAGGATTGCGCGGAAGGCGAAGCTGCCGGTTGCCCAACCGCTGCAGTTACTGCCTGCGCCACGCCAAACTGGCGCAGTCCGGCCATAAGCAGCAAAATTGCTGTCCACCCGCTCAGAGAAATTCTTGGAATTATGCCTTTACGGCAATTGCCCCTCATCTGATTGTTCATTATATCCGCAACCGCGCAATCGGAGCCTTTCCTGGCTGATCCTGACCTTTTCCCGGTCCGGGGTGATCTTTTCGGTCACTTGAATATCAGCCTTCGGGGTTAAAACCCGCGTCAGTCGCGGCCCCCGACTGGCACGCACGACTGAAGGCCGCGCGGCTCAAAACCAATTTATGAAACCAGATCTAGAAAGTCCTGCAGTTCGTCCGGCAGTTCGCTTTTCAGCGCGATCGTCTCGCCCGATCGCGGATGGCGAAATTCGAGCTCGGCGGAGTGAAGAAAATTTCGCGGCAAACTGATTGCCGCTGATTTGCCGCGCGCCTGCCGCGGCGCGCCATACATCGTATCGCCCACCACCGGATGGCCCACCGCCGCCACATGCACCCGAATCTGGTGCGTCCGACCAGTATCGATCTTTACATCGAGCAGAGTAAACTTCCCGAACTTCGTATCCAGCCGCCGTACCACACGATAATGTGTCACCGCCGTCCGCCCGCCCTTCGCCCGCGTCGTCATTCGCGTGCGCCGCACCGGGTCGCGGCTGATGCTCTGCGCCAGCGTCCCCGAATCTTTTTTCAGCCAGCCATGCACCAGGGCCACATATTTCTTCTTCACTTCCCGTGCCGCAAACTGCGCGCTCAGCGAGCGATGTGCCTCATCGTTTTTCGCCACCACAATGAGCCCGCTCGTCTCTTTATCCAGACGATGCACAATGCCCGGCCGTAACGGACCGCCCACTCCCGACAAGTTCCCCAGATGATGCAGCAGGGCATTCACCAGCGTCCCGCGATTGCGCGCATCGTCCGTCGCCCCGGCCCCTGCATGGACCATCATTCCCGCCGGCTTGTTGATCACCGCGAGATCGTCGTCTTCATAAACAATATCGAGCGGGATCCCCTCAGCGATGGCCTTCAGCGGAGGGCGCTGCGCCTCGGCCAGTACCGTTACCCGCTCTCCGTCCCGCAGCTTCAGCGAAGCCTTGGCCGCCGCATCGTTCACCAATACTTTGCCTTCGGCGATCATCTCCTGCACTCGCGCCCGGCTGACGGCTTCAAGCCGCCCCGCAAGAAACTGATCCAGCCGCGTGCCTGCATCTTCAGCCGCGACAGAAATAAGAAGAGGAAACGTTTCGGGCATTCGCTGCGAAGGATACTACGAAAGATCTCATCTGCGACCAGGCTTTGAAAGCGCGGCTTCCAGACGCACCGTGCACTACCCCTGTCAACACTGGCTTCAGCCAAGTGGCCTGCATCTGCGTCGCGGACCACCGATTATACGTGCGCCAGCCCGTGCGTTCGTAACCCTAACTAAAGAAGGTGCACCGCCCGCCTGCGAGTAAGGCTTCGCCTGTATTGCTTCAAAGAAGCTCTGTGAAGTTACATTAAGACATCCAAAAGGATTGTCTGCCACTGGGCATCCCTTACCGAACCAACGACATTAGTTTCTGTGTGGCAGGGATAATCTTTTGCGCCAGCTATGGGCGAGCACCGAAGGCTATACGAGGCCACTCCGCGGTCCGCCACAAACGACTCGCGATGAATTTGCCAGCGAGTTTGCGGTCCTCAACGAAGTGATTTATGAATGGTCCCAACGTCGAGAAACTCCGCGATGAACTCGCTCGGCTGATGCAAGAGCATATTGAGAGTATGCAAAGGCAAACGTTCTTGGGAATTTCCACAGAAGAATTGCGCCAAGAAAAGGCGCGATTGCAACGCATCCGCGAATTATCTGCCGATTTTCTGGAGGCGTTAAAAAAAATCAGCCGATAACGTTCTAAGACGGCATCCAAACTACGTACGCCCTTGGGTTTTTGCATTGCAGGTGCTCACTGCTTTGTCATGAAAGGAAAGCCTATGACGGAGCAAACGAGTGTTACTTTACCGGGAACGGTAGAGAAAATCATTCAGCCCGCGGAGCCAGGTGAACCGGAAAAAGCGCAGATTGAGATCGAAGGCGCGGATGATATGTAGCGCGAAATCCGCATCGAAAACTCCCTCACAACCGAAGATGGCAAACAGGTGCAGCTCAAGAAAGGCGCCGAAGTTGACGTTACGGTAAAAGCCGATCCAAAAGCGACAGATCCTAAGAAAAAATAAGGAACACGCTTCTTTGGGCTCCGGTCAGGCCGTACAGACCTACCGCGTAGCTTCGACAGTCTGCGCCGTCACGTTCTTCGCGCCTGGCCGCAGCCACCAAATGATCCCGCCGCCGATTACCAATCCAATCGCGATCAACTGCGTCCCTGACATGGCACCGCCGAACACTGACCCGCGCCCCGGATCGTCGCGCAGAAATTCGAGAAAGAACCGCGCCACGCCATAGATGAACATGAACGCGCCGAATACCTGGCCATCGAATTTCCGGCGCTTCAGCAGCCACATCAGAAAAAAGAAATTCGCGAACTCCACCGCCGCCTCGAACAATTGCGTCGGCTCCAGCGGAACGTTCAGCGGAGTTCCCGTAATTTGATTCGCCAGCGGATTGGTAAACGTTACAGCCCAGAAATGATGCGTTTCCTTTCCGTAGCAGCATCCCGCGGCAAAGCATCCGAGGCGGCCGATCGCATGTCCCAGCGCCAGCCCCGGCGCAAAAGCGTCGACGGTTCCCAGAGCGGGCATATGATTCTTGCGCACATACCACCATGCCGCAAGGAACGCCGCGATCAATCCGCCGGAGAAAACTCCCCCAGCCTGCAGCGTGGTGATGCTGAAAATCTCCGACAAGTGCGCCCGATAGTAGCTCCACTCATTAATAACGTAAAGGACCTTGGCGCCGACAATTCCGCACAGCACCACCAGAATGCCCAGGTTCCAAGCCTTATCGCCATCGATGCCGAGACGCTCGGAATTGCGCACGCTGATCCACAAGCCGATCAGCACACCCATGGAGACCAGGAAGCCGTAGGTCGGCAAAAAGAATTTTCCGAAATGCACTAATTGCGGATACACAGTGAGTTGGATGCAGGAAACAGAGCTTTTGTTCCAACCTCAGTCTAACAGGGAGGGGAGCGCCTGGCTTCGTTAGGCTGGACATCCGAGAGTATCCCCTGAGCAACGTCGAAGGGCGACCGTCCCTCCATCAGTATTTTTGCGGGAAAAATCAAGCCGACCCACTGTGCCGTGTGACGGGCCGAGAATGAACCCGTCGGTAGACGTTGGGAACCCGCCGAGACCCTTTAGGCATCTCCGCATGGCGGAGCATCGCACACCGGATCCTAGTTCGAGTCGAGCCCCCGTTCATTCAGCATTGGTTCAAAAATCGGTTACCGCCATCACCAACCCCGCAGGCCGGCTTTCACTCTGCATGCTAGGAGAACTTCCCCTGAATTAGCAATAGGGCGGCTGCAAATAGTTGGCAGACCAGTTGCAACTAAAGTAATCGGCTCGTTCAATTCCGGTCTTGATACTTTGACCCGGCCGCCGGTGCAAAAAAAGCTGGAAGAATCTACAATCGGGAAATCGTGTCCTCTGTATTCAATCGACCGCCGAATAGTTTTCTTCGACTCCTCCCTAAAGCCGAATTGCATCTGCACCTCGAGGGTGCGATTGAGCCAGCGACACTGCTGGAACTCCGCGCTCATCGCGGCGAGCGCGTTACCCTTGCGGAAGTCGACCAACTCTACCGCTTCGCCGATTTTTCCGGTTTTCTTTTGGCGTTCAAAAACATTACTGAGCATTTGCGGACACCGGAGGATTACGAACTCATCACGTATCGGCTGATGCAGCGGCTGAAAGAAGAAAACGTGCTGCACGCCGAGGTCTACGTCTCGGTGGGTGTTTGCCTATGGCGCAACCAGGATTTTGCCGCCATCTTCGAAGGGCTGGATCAGGGACGCGCTCGCGGCGCACGGGATTTCGGCATTTCGCTGGTGTGGATTTTCGACGCCGTCCGACAATTTGGTCCCGAGGCCGCGCAGAAAGTCTTTGAGCTTGCAGTTCGATACCACGATCGCCAAGTCGTTGCCGTCGGCATCGGCGGCGACGAGCAAAAGGCGCCGCCTGAGCTTTTTCGCGACTCCTACGCGTGGGCTGCCGACCATGGCATGCGGCTGACTGCGCACGCTGGCGAGACCGGCCCCCCGGAATCCGTCTGGGGCGCGCTCAACCTGCGCGCCGAACGCATTGGCCATGGGCTGACTGCGTTTCACGATCCCGATCTGGTGGAAGAACTCGCGCAACGTCAAGTCCCGGTAGAAATTTGCCTGACCAGCAACCTGCGCACCGGCCTTTGCCCTAACCTCAACGAGCATCCCGCGAAAAGCTATTTCGATCATGGCGTGATGATCACGCTCAACAGCGATGACCCGGCCATGTTCGGAACGACGCTCGCGCGCGAATACCAGCTTGCACAGCAGACCTTTGGATTCAGCGACGAGCATCTGCGCGAGCTTGCGCGCAATTCATTCGAAGCTTCGTTTCTGCCGGCAGAGAAAAAGCTGGAGTTTCTAAACCTGTTCGACGCCGCTGCAGCGAGATAATTACCCGTGTGGGGACTGAAAGAAATCGTGCGGGACAGACGCCTCTGCTGTCCTGGCTCGGTCGAACGCCGGCCGCTTGTCGCCGAATGTTGTCTAAAGTGCCGTCGCGGAAAAACAGAAATTCGTGTCGCGTTCAAGTTAAGAATTGGCAACTGAAAACCGGCAACTGAAATGCCTCTACACATTGGGATCGTCGCTTGCAGCGCCGAAGGAGCCGCGCTCTGCTACCGCGCCATTTCGCTCGAGGGCGCTCAGATGCTCGGTCGCCACGATCATCCCGAGATCTCGTTGCATTCGCACGCGCTCGCGAAGTATATGCAGTGCGTCTACGCCAACGACTGGGCTGGCGTTGCTGAACTCATGCTCTGTTCCGCGGAAAAGCTGGCGCGTGGGGGCGCGGACTTTCTCATTTGTCCCGACAATACGATTCACCAGGCGTTCGACCTGATCGAGCACCGTTCACCGCGTCCCTGGCTGAACATTGCGAGAGAAGTTGCGAAAGAGGCGCACCGCCGCCAGTTCAAACGCCTGGCCGTGCTCGGTACTCGCTACCTAATGGAGGGCCCAGTCTACCGCGAAGCGCTGAAGACCGCGGGAATCGAGCATCGCATTCCGGGGGCCGAGCAGCGCGAACACCTCGACCAGATCATTTTCGACGAACTCGTTAATGGTCAGTTTCTCCCGCGGTCGCTGGCGTATTACGTGGAAGTGATCCGGTCTTTCTACGATGAAGGATGCGACGCGGTCGTGCTCGGCTGCACTGAAATCCCGTTGCTGGTGACGCCGGAATCTTCACCCCTGCCCACGCTCGATTCCCCGCGCCTGCTGGCGAAAGCCGCAGTGCGCAAGGCCATAGATGGATAGCACGAGTCACGTGGGGACGGCCGCCTCGACTACCTGCCGAGCGAAAGCGAGGCCTCGTGTGGCGCGGGCACTCTTGCCCGCGAACTTTATCCGCGAAGCGCTGTATTAAACTCACTTGAGTCTATGCTCAGATTTCGCCAGCTCCCCGGCACCTACGCCATCGTTCGCCTGGGTCCTGACGCGCCCGTCCCCGACTGGGCTACGAGAGGTGACTTCACCTCTGTTTCTCGCAGCGCCGATGAACTCTCCATTGTCTGCGCGGCGTACCACATCCCGAGAGAAATCGCTTCCGCCCCGCGCTGGAATTGCTTCAAACTCGAAGGGCCGTTTCCCTTCTCGCAAACCGGGGTGCTGCTGTCGTTCATCGAGCCGCTCTCGAATAAAGGCGTCCCTGTCTTCGCGATCTCTACTTACGACACGGATTACGTTCTGGTTCAGGAAGAGTGCATGGGTCGCGCAGTTGACTTGCTGCGCAAAGCAGGGCATGAATTGATTGGTGAATGAAACAAAGGAAGCTGGGTTTCTGCAAAAAGATGCCAGAAGATATCAAGGCCGAAGAATCCCCGATTCTCCGGCCTGGTTTTATGAACCTGGGTGAGGTTTATTGTTTCATGTCCGTTGAGGCGATATCGAGCGTAAGCATGAACCCATTGGTACCCTTATAGTCGAAATTTTTTGGCCCGGTCTTGTAGCCCTCGAAGTCACTAGGCATCATGACAAAACCGTCATTTCGTGGTGTTCCCCAGTATTTCAAGTTGTTGATCACGACAGGATCGTCGGTATTCCCGGGAAAACGGTGCAGCTTTACTTCTGCAGTTTTTCCGCCGTCGATCCGGGCGTGCGCTCCATCCTTGTTGAATTCCCACGTGTCGATGTTACCCTCCGCAGTCTGGAATGAGTTCCATTTCACCGGGAAGACATGCGGCAGGATCGCCCCGAGGGCGGTCTGCTGTTCCTTGGTCATCGCCTTATCGAATGTAACCAGCGCCCAGTCGGTTTTCCCCTGCGAAAAATCGGAGCCCAGGTCGCCGGTGATCCAGAATCGCGCCGTCCAGGTTGACCGACCCGTAGTGTCCGCGATTCACCTTGTAGGCATTATTGAACTTACAATAGTGGGCTGCCCCGCCTTGTTCGTGGTGGGCAGCGGGTTTTGGGTTGAAGTAGCATTGACAGAACATCGGGCAACTGCACGCCTCGATAGTGGTCGCATTCAGCGCCCAATCAGGCTGTGACGTGTCAGTATTGCTCATTGCGAGCAACGCCAGGACGAGAGAGATACCCCAAGCTTTCAACATGCTTAATACCTCCTCGGCGGGAAATTATGCTCGCCGAGAAACGGTTTTGCTGATTGGAAGCGGTGCGCACGCTGGCCCATTTGCGCCGTTCGCCCCGTTAAAGTCGCCGAACAATGTCGCCAAATCTGCACTTGGTGCGCATCCATGCTGTAATAAGAGTATTCAGCCCATGCCGTCAGTTCTTACAACTCTGCGCCGCCGCGCCAAAACGCTCCACCGCAACCTGCGCGGAGCCGCCATGGCCGCGCGCGCGCTCGGTTCGACTGACCATCCCTTGCTGGCGCACATTATTCCCGTCAGGCGCTGCAATTTGAGTTGCACTTACTGTAACGAGTTCGACGATTTCTCGAATCCCGTGCCGACGGAAGAGATGTTCCGCCGCGTCGACAAACTGGGTACGCTGGGCACGGCGGTGGTCACGATTTCCGGCGGCGAGCCGCTGTTACATCCCGAACTCGATGACGTGATCCGCCGCATTCGTTCGAACCGCATGATCGCGGGATTGATCACCAACGGATATTTTTTGGTGGCGGAGCGGATTAAGCGCCTGAATCAGGCCGGACTCGAGTGGCTGCAGATTTCGATCGACAACGTCAATCCCGACGAAGTCTCCAAGAAGAGTCTGAAAGTTCTCGACAAGAAGTTGCAGTTACTGGCTGAGCACGCGGAGTTTCACGTGAACATCAACTCCGTGGTGGGCAGCGGGATTTCGAATCCGCAGGACGCCCTGACCATCGGCAGGCGCGCCATCGAACTCGGCTTCAGCTCGACCATCGGCATCATTCACGATGGCAGCGGCCAGTTGCAGCCCCTGGGCGGAGAAGAACGCCGCATCTACCACGAAATGAAATCGATGGAGAAGCGCAGCTTCACCCGAATTAATGCTTTCCAGGACAACATCGCGCAGGGCCTGCCGAACGAGTGGCGCTGCCGTGCCGGAGCGCGCTATCTCTACATCTGCGAAGATGGGCTGGTGCACTATTGCTCACAGCAGCGCGGATATCCTGGAGTTCCGCTGGCAACCTACACGCGCGACGACATGCGCCGCGAGTATCTCACCGAAAAAGGCTGCGCGCCGCATTGCACGGTTTCGTGCGTGCATCAGGTTTCGATCTTCGACGGCTGGCGCGCCCCCCAGCATCCTGCGCCATTGGCTTCCTCAGCGACGGAGGTGAGAGACCTCGTGCAAATTAAGTAAATTAGTTAAGTTGTCATCCGAGCAAGCGCTTTTTGCTCGTCGAACGGAGCTGATTTATTTCTTCGGCTGCGCCGACGGCGGCAAAATTCCATTCAATCGCAGGTACTGGGCGGCGGCGGCGTAGTGGTCCGCCCATCCGCTGGCTAGGCCAAGTGCGGCCATGGCTCGCGGGAACCGGCGTCCACCGAAGAGTTCCACGCTGTCTCCGAGTTTGGAATCGTCCATTTTGGCGAGTGCGTCGCCGCAAAAGTCGAACGAAGCCGTGGCTGCCGCGAGCAGTTTGTCCTTGGAATCGGTCTCTTTGACCTCTTCGACCTTGGGTTCGGCAATATCTGCCACCTTGGCGCAGAGGAAATTATTGGAGCTGGCGATGTGGACAACCAGATGCGCAAAGGTCATCTGGTCGGGCGTCGGCTTGTAATTGAACTTGTCGGTGGGCATGGCTGTAATGGCGCCCAGAGTATTGTTTCGCGAGCGCGGCAGCAGCATGCGCAGCGAAGCTGTAACCGGATCCTTCGTCGGTGCGGTAGCTTGCGGAGTTGCTGTCGCAGCCGCCGAGGAGGATGGGCTTGCAGTCTGCACCTGTGCTCGAGTCGTATAGACGCAGACGCCGATGGATACGAAAAGAAGTGAAGCAAAAATGCGTTTCATTCGATTCTCCTAACCTTGCATTGGCCGACCCGGACTGCCGCGTCGTCCTGCGACTTGGGTCGCGGAGGACAGTCGCGTTCTACCGTGTGCAAAAACGAGAAGGAAGATGCGAAGCAATTCTAGCTTGGAGGCGACCGCGAGACAAGCGAGTGGGGTTGAGTGCTAATTTTGGGTGCAAGTTTAAGATAAACGCATGCAGAACGTTACGCCGATCGCGATTGCAGCGCTCGGGTTGGAACTGGTTCCGGCGGTTTTGTTCGGCATTGCCGCTGAACGGGTTGCCCACGTTGTTGGGCGCTGGTCTGCGGCGGCGCGCGTAACGTTGCCGGCTGCATTCGTCGCGCCTTACTTACTGGTCTCGGTTTCGCAGCATGTATTTCGGTGGGGGTGGTTTGCGCTATATGCGGCGTTGCCTGTTGCTATTGCGTGGCTGCTGCTGCGGGCCGCGGCCGCCGACCCTGAGCAGCGCGGCAACTGGCGGGACTGGTTCATTCTGCTCGTGCTGGGGCTGGCCGTGGACCTGCGCTGGTTGGACAGCGCTTGGCCGAGCGGGCTGCGAGCTTTGAACGAATTGTTTCTGGTGGATGCGGGTTTGTACGGATTTCTGGCGATTCGGCAGTTGAGTGGGACTGGATTCGATTTCCACCTGAAATGGAGTGACTGGAAAACCGGTCTGCGGGAACTCGTTTTCTTTGCGCCGGTCGTGATCGTGCTGGGAGTGGCGCTGGGCTTCATCCATCCGCACCGAAACTTGCCCGGAATTGGCGCCTCACTGTTGCGCTGGGTGGGGATATTTTTCTTTACAGCCGTGCCGGAGGAACTCTACTTTCGCGGCTGGCTGCAAAACTTGCTGGAGCGGTGCGTGGGACGGCGGGCGGCCTTGGTGATCGCGTCAGTTTTGTTCGGGTTGTCGCACTTCAACAAGCGGTCCGCACATTTCAATTGGCGATATGTACTGCTGGCGACTATCGCGGGGATTTTCTATGGGCGGGCGTGGCGCGAAAATAGGCGTGTGCCGGCCTCGACGATTACGCACGCCAGCGTGGATTGGATGTGGGGTTTGTGGTTTTGAGGGAAGCCAGTGCAACCGTTAATGACATTACCTAGCTTTGGACAGTTCTTACCCGGTCGATTCGAAAGATAGCGGCTGAGCTCTGTCACGGAATCGGCTGTGCGCCGCGGTAACGCAAATATCCCAGACCAACGCGGAGGTGATGGTGGACTGCATCGGGGACGCAGATGGCGAAGCAAAGGCCGAGAAGTCCCTGTGCCAGGCCAAGCATCCAGAGATTGCGATAGCGGAGGAAGAGCGCGCACGAGACTATGCCCCATACCAGGGTGGCGGCCGTGAGCGTGAGATTGGGTAGATGAGCCGCGGCGAAGAGCACGGCGGCGAGGGCCAGGGCGGCGGCTTCGCTCGAAAACAAGCGCAATAGGCGGTTTAGAAAATAGTCTTGCAGGAGAAACTGCTGGTAGACGGTCCAGAGAACATAGCCGGAGACGTGGGCGAAATCGGCTTTGTAGAGCGGGTGCAGCGTGCCGATTCTTGCGGCGACGAAGATACTTACACCCGCGAGCAAGAGGGCGCAGGATAAGATCCACAGCGACGGGATCAGGCCGCGGCAACCGAGGCCAAGTTCATCGCGACTCTGCCGGTGTGCCAGCACTATCAGCAAGGTCAGCGCGAGAGCAATTGGCGAAAGGATGCGCTGCAGATGCTCGGGCGACCAGATGACGCCGACTATCGCTCCGTAGCCGACGATCAATTCGATCAAATCGCGGGAGCGGCTGGGATGGTCGCGTGACATCAAGGAAGTATGGCACAGGGACCGGACACCAGATATGCGGTGAAGACCGCCTCGGTACGCTTGGCGAGACAGCCGAGGCGGCCGTCCCCAACATGGCCATTGCCAAGGGCGTCGTCTACGCCTCCACTTCCGGCGTAGCTTCGAGCAGGCTGCGGGTGTAGGCGTGTGAGGGACGCTCGGTGATCTGTTCGGTCGGTCCGACTTCCACGATCTTGCCACGATACATCACGGCGATGCGGGTGGAGAGGTAGCGCACGACCGGCATTGAGTGCGAGATGAAAAGATAAGTCAGGCCGAAATCGCGCTGCAGTTGCGCCAGCAGATTCACGATTTGCGCGCCCACGCTGACGTCGAGAGCGGAGACCGGCTCGTCGGCCACGACGAACTTGGGACGCAGCGCCAGGGCGCGGGCGATGCCGATGCGCTGGCGCTGTCCACCACTGAACTCGTGGGGGAAGCGGGGCAGAATGGATTCGTCGAGGCCGACGGCGTGGATGAGTTCGATGACGCGGGCGCGACGGGCGGCGGCTGTCGTGTTCCTACTTTCCGCAGAATGAATGATGAGCGGCTCGGCGACGATGTCCTCGACGCGGTAGCGAGGATCGAGCGAGGCGAAGGGGTCCTGGAAAATGACCTGCATATCGCGGCGCAGTCGGCGCATTTCGGCACGGCCTGCGACCAGTAAATCGTGTCCCGCGAACCAGATGCTGCCGGAAGTCGGTTCGATAAGCCGCAGGATCAATCTCCCAAGCGTGCTCTTGCCTGAGCCTGATTCACCGACCAGACCGAGGGTTTCGCCGGCGTGAATGTCGAGCGAAACATCATCGACCGCGCGTACGTTCTTGCCTGTGAGCTTCCCGCCCAGCACGGAGTCGCCCTGAGCATAAATCTTGGTTAAATTGTGGACTTCGACGAGAGCCATTACCTTATTCCAATTCTAGAGTGTGGAGCGAATTCGATCTATTGCGCTGCGATCATGGGCACAGCGGCCAGCGCGGCCAGCAAACCGACGAACCTCCAGCGAGTGAAATGTTCTTTCAGCACAATGCGGGCGAGCAGCACCGTGACTGCAGGATAGAGCGAGGAGATCACGACCGCTTCGTCGAGCCGCCCGGTCTGGCTGGCGAGAACGAAGAGTATGGTGCCAAGCGAGTCGATTCCGCCGGTGACCACACCCCAGCGCAAGCCTGATGGCGTGATATCGCGAAAATTCCGCTGTAGCAGGACGATCAATCCCGTAATGATCAAGCCGCCAGCGCGGGTAAGGGACGCCATCCATAAGACTGAGCCGTTCCCCGCCTGACGGATGCAGAGATAGAAGCCGGCAAAGCCGATCCCAGCGAGCACGGCGAGCCCGATGCCTTCAGGAGTGCTGCCATCTTCGGCGCGCGTGATAAGCCAAAGCCCGATCACCGCTAAGACAAAGCCGAGGATTGTAATTCTGCCGGGGAGGCCTTCGGTGAACATAGAAAAAATCGTCGGAATCGCGGCGCTCAAAACTGCAGCGACCGGCGCGGTTAATCCCATTCTTCCTGAGGAAAGTGCGCGATAGAAGATGGCGAGAGAAGCTCCTCCTGAGACGCCGCCCGCCAGGGCCCAGGCCGCGCTGCGTCCCGGGAGGAAAGTAGCATGGGTCGCCGAAGCCAATGCTGCAACTAGAACGAGCCCGCCGAGATTTACGATGGTGGTGAAGACGAATGCGTTGGCCCGACGGGTAGCGTAACCGCCCAGGAAGTCGCTGGTGCCCCAGGCCACGACTGCAGCCATGCCGTAAGCGGCGGTCGCGAATTGGGAAGCGGTGGACACGTTCGACGAGGGTAACATGCTGCGGAATAAGAACGGGCTGCGTCACTACACGTGTTAACGGCGATGTTGTTGCACGCCGCGCGGCCTGATACGCTGGAATGCGATCAGCAGCACACGCATCGCCACTTTTTTGCGGGATCCGCACGGGGAAGAAAAAGGAACTATGCTCTCAACAAAGGTCTGCCGTCGTTTTGGAATGTTTATAGCTGTGATTGTGCTCGCAGGAACCATGTCAGCGAAGACACGGGTTACAAAGCAGGCGTTTGGGCACACGCCGGAAGGGACGCAAGTGGATTTGTATTCGCTGAGCGATGACAAAATCGAAGCCCGCATTATTACCTATGGAGGAATCGTTGTTTCCCTTCGCACGCCGGATCGCAACGGAAAGCTCGAGGACGTGGTGCTGGGGTGCGATTCGGTGGAGGCGTACATCGCGCAGACTGCCCACTTCGGGGGAATTATTGGCCGCTACGCGAATCGCATCGCACACGGCACCTTTCAGCTCGATGGGCACACGTACTCCATCCCAAAGAATGATGGCGACAACGCCCTTCATGGTGGGATTCGCGGCTTCGACAAGGTGGTTTGGGCGGCTAAACAGATTCCCGACGGAGTCGAGCTCACTTATGTGAGCAAGGATGGGGATCAAGGTTTTCCCGGCAGTCTGACTACAACCGTTCGCTACGCGATCGGTGGCGGCGCTTTGCGAATCGAATATTCGGCGACCACCGATAAAGATACTGTTCTCAACCTGACCAACCATTCCTACTTCAATCTCGCAGGACAAGGGAACGGTGACGTCTTGCGGCATGTACTGAAGATTGATGCTTCCCGCATAACACCCGTCGATGCGAACCTTATTCCTACGGGAGAACTGAAGTCAGTCGAGGGAACGCCGTTCGATTTTCGAATGCCGCATGCCATTGGAGAGCGGATCGATGCGGACGACGCTCAGTTGCGACTTGGACACGGCTACGACCACAACTTTGTGCTGGATCACGCGCCGGGTCAGTTGGCTGAAGCAGCCGAAGTGTATGAGCCGAGCACGGGAAGAATCCTGCGGGTGCTCACCGACCAACCCGGAGTGCAGCTCTATACAGGAAACTTTTTAGACGGCTCGATTAAAGGAAAAGAAGGGCGTGTCTACAACCGGCGGTTTGCTTTTTGCCTGGAGACGCAGCACTTTCCGGACTCGCCCAACTACCCGAGCTTTCCTTCAACCGAACTGAAGCCAGGCGAGAAGTTTCACAGCGTGACCGTGTATGAGTTTAACGCCGGCAAAAGGTAATGCAGAGGCGCTTCAAAAAAGGAGCCCGCGACTCTACGCCGGGGCTGGCGCCTCCATCGCGGTGACTGCGGCTTCCAGATGGGCCAGCGTTTCCGCGACGGTGAGAGAATACATTTCGCGTCCCAGGCCTTCGCCAGCTTCCAGCGCGGATTTCAGATAGTGTCCGGCAATTTCGACAGCTAAAGAATCGGTGATCATCGTGCCGGTGCGTTTCCTGTACTCCACCCATGCGGGGTGCGGCAGGGCGACCCAGACAGGATTTCCGTCAACCAAAAACTTGATGTCGACGGCATCCGCGTGCCGCGTGGCAATTGCGACGATCAGCGCCTGATAGACGCAGTGAACTGGCTTCTTGGACCAGCGGTCGGTGGCTGTGAAATCCTCAAACATAGCTAGGAAAACTATAGCGAAGGTAGACGGCACGAGCAAATTGACCTGTGACTGATCGAGCGCCGGCGTTCTCCCTCAGAGGACTACTTTGTTGTTCATCGCCCACGCTGCGGCTCACCCGCCGGCAATCGCGCCGATGATCAGCAATGGCTCTTTGCCTGATGCAACCGTTTCGGGCAGTGCAAGGTCAGGCGGTTGATGGGAGAGATCCTCTTCGCAAGCAAAGAAGCGCAGGAATGGCCGGCGCTGTTGCGTCACGTGGTCCCGTATTGTGCCGCGCAACATCGGATAGCAGGCTTCCAGAGCGTCGAGAACGGAGCGTTGCGTGACCGGACCCTCGACTTCAATCTGCACCTCGGTGCCGACGTGCGCCAGGGTCCGCAGGTGTTGCGGCAGTATCACTCGAATCATGCTGGAACTTATCTCCGACCCTACATAAGAATCGCTTCTACAGTAAAGTCCCTAGTGCTATCAGCAATGGCCCCGATACATAAATCGCGGGGGAACTTCGCCATTTTAATCCGTGGCAACTCTTTTTGCTGCTTGCAAATCTGAAGTAAACCAACAGGTTGATGTGCAGGAAAGTTCCTATCTTGTTGTCCGCTCGGATGCAGGGATCCGAACGCGCGCAATGCACTCATTCTTCGGAGGCAAATTAGCGACGGCCAGCAACGAAGTCAACACGAACTTGAAAGTAGAATTGGATCCTCGTGTCAGCAGCGCATGCGCTGGCTTGGACAACATTCTGAATGGTGGTTTTCCCAAGGGGCGCATTTACTTGGTTGAGGGTGATCCAGGGGCTGGAAAAACAACACTGGCTGTTCAATTCGTTCGAGACGGCGTAAGCAGGGGCGAGCGCGCACTGTACATCACGCTCTCAGAGTCGCGCGCAGATCTCATGCATGCGGCTCACTCCCACGGACTCTCGCTAGACGAGCTTGAGATCGTGGAGTTGCTGCCCGATGAACCGGCGGGGGGCTCGATCGCGGTACCAGCACTCTTTTGATTGGTCCAGCGGGGTGTGGCAAGACGAGCCTTGCCGTGCAGTGGGTGGTAACCGCCGCCAGGCGCGGAGAGGCTTGCGCGATATTCAGCTTCGAAGAAGCGCCGCACACCTTGATAACGCGCGCCGCCGGGCTGGGCATCGATATTCGTCCGCATCTGGCGACTGGCAAAATTACGATTCAGCGCGTTGATCCCGCCGAAATGTCGCCCGGAGAACTGGTAGCCAGCGTTCAGCAAACGTCGAGAACGAGAATGTCCGTGTCGTTGTGCTCGACAGCCTCAATGGATATTTGCAGTCAATGCCCGGGGAGCAGTTTCTGGCGGTGCATCTGCACGAACTTCTGGCTTACCTCAGCAATCGTGGCGTGCTTACCCTGATGGTTCTCGCCCAAGCCGGTACGATTGGCTCCCCGCTGCAAAGTGCGGTCGACGTCAGCTATCTGGCTGACAATATTCTTTTACTGCGTTACTTCGAGGCACAGGGCGAAGTCCGCCAGGCTATTTCCACCATTAAGAGGCGCAGTGGAAGTCATGAGCACACGATCCGGGAACTCCGACTGGCGCCGGACCGGATTCACATCGGACCTCCGATGGGAAGTCAAGGCCAAGGCCCCGCGCGTACCGTGGGCAAGCAGTTTTGATCTGGTCTGATTGATGCGTTTCCGGACCTGCACGTCACAGTGAACTCAACATTTGGCGACGAAAGGAACGCCGCCGCCGAGGTGACCATTGGGGGCACGCAGCGCAAGGATTTTCTCGACGTTCCGAATCAGGGTAACCACTTCGAATTGCCCCACGCGTTCCTCTTGAGAATGAACGACAAAGCAAAGATCGCGGTCATCACGTCGTAACGCGACAACGTGATCTGGTATTCTCAGCTCGGTGTAGAACCCCTGCGCAAAGCTGCATAGACGCTTCGCGGGCGTTCACTGAATCACGCCAGGGTCTGTACCTCCACTGACAGGACCGCCGGCAAATCCCGAACAATCGGATTCCAGCTGTCGCCAGCGTCGGCTGACGCATACACTTGCCCGCCGGTCGTGCCGAAATAGACGCCGCACTTATCGAGGTGGTCGATGGCCATAGCGTCTCGCAGCACGTTCACGTAGCAGTTGCTTTGCGGCAGGCCTTTGGTCAGTGCCTCCCATTCGTTTCCTCCGGTGCGGCTGCGGTAGACGCGCAGCTTGCCCTCGTGCACGTAGTGCTCCGAATCGCTCTTGATGGGCAGGACATAGATAGTCTCAGGTTCGTGCGCATGCACGTCGATTACGAATCCAAAATCGGTGGGCAGGTTGCCACTAATTTTCTGCCAGGAATCGCCGGCATCATTGCTGCGCATGACGTCCCAATGCTTCTGCATGAACAACACGCCCGGACGCGCAGGGTGCATCGCGACGTGGTGAACGCAGTGGCCGATCTCTGCCGTCGGGTTCGGAATGTATTTCGAATACAGTCCGCGGTTGATCGGCTTCCATGTTTTTCCGCCGTCATCAGTGCGGAAGGCGCCCGCCGCTGAAATAGCGATGAAAATTCGGTCAGGATTGCTGGGATCGAGAATGATTGTGTGCAGGCACATACCACCTGCGCCGGGCTGCCATTTCGGACCGGTGCCGTGGCCGCGCAATCCAGAGAGCTCCTTCCAGTTCTGTCCGCCGTCGGTCGAGCGGAAAATGGCAGCGTCCTCCACGCCGGCATAAACCGTATCGGGATCCTTCAGCGATGGCTCCAGATGCCAAACGCGCTTGAACTCCCACGGATGCTGCGTGCCGTCATACCACTGATGGGTTGTGAGCGGTCTGCCACTTTCATCAGACGTGTCATACACGAACTTGTTGCTATCGCTCTTAGGCGGGCCGGGGACGGCTGGCTGGCCGGCGGGCGTTCCGGGCTGATGCCATGTCTTCCCTCCATCATCGGAGCGCTGAATAATCTGGCCAAACCAGCCACTGGTTTGCGACGCATACAGCCGA
This sequence comes from uncultured Acidobacteriota bacterium, assembly GCA_963720155.1. Classification (GTDB taxonomy): domain Bacteria; phylum Acidobacteriota; class Terriglobia; order Terriglobales; family Acidobacteriaceae; genus Sulfotelmatobacter. The sequence goes on along the minus strand of CAVREP010000014.1, from coordinate 24,129 downwards.
TTCGGGTCCGCGGGCGATCCCTTGACGTGATACATCTCCCAACCTGCGAAGTGGGGGCCGCTGACATCCCATTTGTCGCGCTTACCGTCCGCTGTGAGAACGAACGCACCCTTGCGTGTGCCCACCAGAACTCTTACCCTACTCATCTGTCGCTCCTCCTAGTGTTTGGTTGTTCACTAATTAGACGATGAAAGTCCCTAACGGACAACCGCGCGCTTACTCACTGCGTAACTTGCCCATGGGACAAGCGCCTCCCTTGGGACTGAAACTCTACAGCATATAACTTGCGAACTGCAAGTGACAATATGTAAGGTATTCCTGTGCCAGGAAAGCGTAAAGCGAGACGGAGGTCGGAGTGTCCGCTCAATGCTTCGGTGGAGATGCTGGGCGACCGCTGGTCGCTGCTGATCATCCGCGACATGATGCTACGGGGAGCGTGCACGTACAAGGAATTCATGGCGTGCTATGAGGGCATCGCGACAAATATCCTGGCGGACCGGCTGCGAAAACTGTTGGCTTGCGAAATTATCAGGACGGAACCCGACCCATCGGACGGGCGCAAGCTGACTTACCGCCTGACCAGGAAAGGCATCGACCTGGCGCCGGTGCTCACCGAGATGGTGCTTTGGGCGTCCGCGCATGAGGAAACTGGCAATCAAGCGCTAGTGCGCCAAATGCGAGCTGACAAAGAGAAGTTTCTGGGAGGAGTACGGAAACGTTGGGCAGGCCGCCACTGATGCCGCACAACCAACTCAACCGTGAGCTAGTTGCTTCGGTTAACATTTCGGCGAACATTGTATCGGTTAACATAGTGCGGTGCCGAACCGTTCTACGCAGCAGAACAACCTCACCATTCTTCGCGCCAGCCAACTGAGCAAATTTCCCTGGCTCATCCACGGATTTTCCACGCGTCTCGGGGGATTTTCCCGCCGATATGGGGGTGACGCGCTTAACCTAGGCTTCACCAAAGACGATTCAAAAGCCTCTGTCGAACGCAACCGCGCTGCGTTTCTGCGGGAACTTGACGTTGACAGCCACGAGCGCGCCGAAGCCTCGCGCAAAACGGCAAAGGGGGCGAACCCCCTCTGGCCCCTGATCACGTTACGCCAGGTTCACTCTGACATTATTCGATTCGTCGAGGCCCCGCCCCAATCGCAACCTGTCGGCGATGGCCTGATGACGGCGACTCCCGGTTTGCTGCTCGGTATTCAGACGGCTGACTGCCTGCCGATAATTCTTGCGGATCCCAAACGCCGCGCTGTTGGAGTGTTTCACGCGGGGTGGCGGAGCACGGTCAAACGCATCGTTGAGAAAGGAGTTGGTGAAATGCGCCGCTGCTTCGGCAGCCGCCCTCGCGATCTCCGGGCAGCCATCGGTCCAGGCATTCGTGGCTGCTGTTATGAGGTGGGCGTGGAAGTTCGCGAGCAATTCGAATCGCAATTCGCCTATGCGGCAAAGCTGTTCCGGATGGTCGAGGAGTTGAATCCGGTTCGCGAAAAATATCCTATGCTGTTCCTTACGGCGCGCCCGCCCGGCCACGGTATTTTGCCGAAGAAAATGTTCCTCGATCTGGTGGAAGCCAATCGCCAACAACTGTTGGCTGTCGGAGTCCCGGAGAAGAACATCGAAGCCTCGCCCCTATGCACAAACTGCCGTCCAGACCTATTGTTTTCCTATCGCGCTGAGAAGGGCAGGACGGGACGGATGGTGAGTGTGGTTGGAATTCGAGGGTGAGGCAAATGGCTTGAACCAGCCGTTCGGAACTCAAAAGCACAAACTAGACGGTTGTATTTCTGCTTGCGATTTTCGCATTCTGACTTGCAGATTTCTACGCCGTAGGCGGTGCAGCCGCCGGCGCAGGGGCGGTCGGCTCGGTGACTCCCTCATTCACAAGATCCTTCAACTCCTTGCTGGGTTTGAAAAACGGAATCTTCTTGGCGGGCACCTCGACTTTTTCGCCCGTCTTGGGGTTGCGCCCCGTGCGCGGTTTGCGCTGGCGAGTTCGGAAGCTGCCAAAGCCGCGTATCTCGATTTTGTCGCCCGCGCGCAACGACCGTACCACGCTGTCAAAAATGGTCTCCACGATCACTTCGCTGTCTTTGCGCGTAAGTTCCGCCAAACGCGATACTTCATCGATCAAATCGGCTTTCGTCATAGTTCCTCTTTGCTCCTGCCGGATTTCTCCTGAGGAATCGGTGCCCGGCTGCAACAACCTCGGCCGCGCCGCCACAACCTTCATAACCTTCTCAAATTTCAGGGCTTGTACGCAAGTCACGGGGTGAGAACAGGCCGTGTTGAACAAACTACCATTTCCGTTACTTCCAAAGGTAATAAAATCCAACCTGCTGCTCGAGCATTTTCTCGCGATCCGGGAGATACTTCGAAACATCGCCTAACAGCAGATCCAGCAGTGTTCTACGATCTTTCTCGGGATGGACCAGCGTCGGCTCCCCTGAAATCCCTACCGATTTCGCGGTATCTTTCACCGCGGCTTCAAAGTCACCCACATTATCGATCAGCTTCATCGACGAGGCTTGCTCGCCGGTCCACACCTTGCCATTGGCGATCGCTTTCACATCCTCGAACTTCATCCCGCGCCCGTCGGCTACTGCACGAACAAACTGTCCAAACATGTTATCGATCAGCGATTGCATGTAAGCTTGCTCGGCCGGAGTGAGGTCGCGGGCCGGGTTCCCCGTATCTTTAAACTCGCCGCTTTTGATTACGACATCTTTCAGTTTGGCCCACTTAAGCAAATCGCCATAGTTCACCCACTGGGCGATCACGCCGATCGATCCCACAATACTGCCCTGGTCGGCATAAATCTTGTTCGACGCCGACGCAATATAGTAAGCGCCGCTGGCGCCCACGGTCTCGATAGAGACTACGACAATCTTCTTTTTTTCTTCGCGGACGTGCTTGACCTCGCGATAAATCTCTTCGGAGGCAGCCACCCCGCCGCCGGGCGAGTTCACGTGCAGGATGATCGCTTTGATGGAAGAGTCATCTCCAAACTTCTTAAGTTCGCCGACTACTGGTTGTGGCGAGAGGATCACTCCTTCAAGATCGACCACCCCGATGCGGTCGCCAAATCCGCCAAACCCCGATTCATTGCCGCCTGCGTGGAGCGTCAGGTAAACCAGCGAAAACGTGGCCAGCACGAAAAGGAAGAATGCTCCTCCTCCAATCAAAATCCAGAGCAGGGCGCGGGAACGTCGTTCAGGCATACGGAAAGTTTAGCACCTGCTGGCTAGAGTGTAAGCACCTTCAGGGCTCCGCGCTGCACGGTGACTTCAACGGGCGTTCGGCAAACGTATTCGCCATCGGCATGAACATCGAGGGGGATCTCGGTTTCAACTCGTAGATGCGCAGCTTGAAAGTAGTTCACTTCGCGAATGCCCAGGTGGCGACCAAAATAAACCGTCGGAAACATACACCCGAGTTTGAACGAATTGATGCCGCCGATTACACAGACGTCGAGTTGTCCGTCATCCAATCGCGCATGAGGCGCTATCTGCATCCCCCCTCCATAGGTCGAAGTGTTGGCGAATGCGGCGAGGATGGTAGGCTGATCGCTAAGACTCTTCCAGTCACCGGTTTCGCTCTCCGCGAGAATCTTCAAGGGAAGAGGAGCAAAACGAAACAGCGTTGAAGCCAGAGACAGCGGGTAGCCTCCGTGCCCGCGTAGCCAGCGCGGCAGGGCGTTGGCGCGGCGAGCCACTTCGCTATCGAGCCCCAGGCAGGCCACGCTGCAGAAATAGTGCCGAGCACCGAGTGCCGGGTTGCGAGCAGACTCGTGTGGCGCAGGCGACTCGCCAGCGACTTGCAGCGGAGTGACGACTCCCAGATCGATCGCGCGCACATTACGCTGCCCGGAGGATAACCGGCGCCATGCCGCAAGCGAGTCGCGTACGCGGCGCAAACCAAGGGCACGCGCAAAGTCGTTACCGCTGCCCGCCGGGACGATCAGCACCGGCAGGCCGAGCTTCGCGAGCTGAGTCAGGTGACGATGGATGGTTCCATCGCCGCCGAAGAGCAGAATGACGTCGGCTTGATCGGTGGCGGCTGGCACGCCGATCCGCCAGTCGATGCTCCTATCAGTTTGAAAAGGTTTCAGATTCTTCGCCGAACATCCCATCCCGAGAATGGCGGCCGCGCGCATGTCCGCGGTCGAGAGTACCAGAATCGAACCGCTTGTCGGGGTCGTTGAGTCTAAAAGGTCTTGTTCGAGAGGCCAGCGCCGCAACCCTTCTAGAAAATGGAGCGGTTTAGACTATAGTAGCCTTCCGACCCCTCCTCAAAACAGCGAACCGCTGGAACCGCTGGCACGATAGATATCAACCCGCTCGATCCTTGGAAGCGCCAGGTATGACACTGCAACGGCTGACTCAAATATCGTGTTTTCTTTTAATTAGCCTGATTTTAACTGGCTGCGGCGGGGCAGATCTCAGTCGGGGCCTACGATCGTTAATGCGGCCGCGCCCTCGATTGCCGCCCAGCCCGCGGATCAGGCGGTTACCGTCGGCCAGACGGCTACCTTCTCGGTCACAGCGGCAGGAACGACTCCCTTGAGTTATCAGTGGCAAAAGGTCACGAGCGCGATCACGGGTGCGACCTCAGCCAGTTACACCACGGGCGCGACCACGACCGCCGACAGCGGCTCACAGGTCAGCGTGGTTGTGAGCGACGCGATGGGAAAAGCGACCAGCAACCCGGCAACTCTCACAGTGAACGTCGCGGGAGCGGGATCTACCGATGTGCTGACGTATCACAATGACATCGCGCATACGGGGCAGAATCTGACAGAAACCACGCTGACTATCAGCAATGTCGCGTCGGTGAAGTTTAGAAAGCTCGGTTTCTACCCGGTGGACGGTTTGGTTGACGCCAGCCACTCTACGCCTCCACCGTAGCGGTTCCGAACGAGGGCGCACACAACATGCTGATCGTTGCCACGGAGCACGATTCCCTCTACGCCTTCGACGCGGATTCCGGCGCAACGATCTGGCATGTCACGATGCTGAAAACCGGCGAGACAACCTCGGGCGATCGAAATTGCGGTCAGATAACTCCCGAAATTGGAGTGACTTCCACCCCAGTCATTGATCGCACGAGCGGTGCGAATGGAGCCCTCTAGTGGTGGCCATGTCGAAAGACGGATCAGGCAACTATCACCAGCGCCTGCACGCTTTGGATGTCGCGTTCGGCACAGAATTGTTTGGCGGGCCGGTCGACATTCAGGCGACCTATCCGGGAACAGGAGACAACAGCAATGGCAGCAATGTGGTCTTCGATCCCGGGCAGTACGCAGAACGTCCGCGCTGCTTTTACTGAACAGGGTCATCTACACAGGTTGGACTTCGCACTGCGACATCCGGCCCTATACGGGCTGGATTATGGGTTACAGCGAATCCACGCTGGCGCAGACCAGCGTGCTGAATGTGACGCCCAATGGCAACGAAGGCTCCATCTGGATGGCAGGAGCCGGGCTCGCCGCCACGAATTTGAACGCCAGCGGCTTTCCCACCGACGGCGACTACGGCAACGCTTTCACGAAGCTCTCGACTTCCGGCAACCAACTCTCCGTGGCCGACTACTTTGAGATGGACAATGAATCATCGGAAAATAGCAGCGACACCGACTTGGGCTCCGGCGGAACGATAGTGCTACCCGATCTGAGCGACGGCTCGGGCCACACTCTGCACCTGGCGGTGGGGGCCGGCAAAGACAGCAATCTTTACCTTGTGAATCGCGACTCCAGGGAAAAGTTCAGCTCCAATAACAGCAACATTTATCAGGAACTCGCGGGAGCATTGCCGGGCGGGGTTTGGGCGATGCCCGCGTATTTCAACAACACGGTCTACTACGGGTTGGTCGGAAATCCGATTCAGGCCTTCACGCAAAGCTGGCAGGCAGCGCAACGGCACAAACTGCCAACAGCTTTGGGTATCGCGGCGCGACCCCCAGCGTCTCGGCGAATGGCACGAGCCACGGAATCGTGTGGGCCGTCGAGAACAGCAGTCCGGCGGTATTGCACGCTTACAGCGCCACGAATCTGAGCAAACGCTACAACAGCAACCAAGCCACCGGCGGCCGCGACCAGTTCGGCGCAGGCAACAAGTTCATCACGCCAACGATTGCGAACGGCAAAGTATTCGTAGGAACTCCGAATGGCGTGGCAGTGTTCGGACTGCTGCCATGAACAATGTCAGGGCAGGATCTGCACGCGCTTTATCCGGTGACCTAAGCGAACATCGATCGTCAGGGGTGGAGGTCCAGCAAGAAAAACCGGATCCCTCACTACCTCAGCGTTGAATTTCACCGAGCCGGCTTTTCTTTTGTTGCCTCCCTCAGTAACTGAAGAAACAAACCCCGCTTTGAAGAGAAGCTTGTCCACCTTGATCGACGATCCCGGCAGCGGGTTGACTTCTCCAACGCTTCCGATTGAAACATCCACCGTTTCTATTGAATCAGGCACTTCACTCTTCTGAAACTGCCTCGCCCAATCCTCGCCCGCCTTGGCGGCGGCATCGCCAGAATGAAAATCCGCCGCGATCCTCCGTGCCAACTCCTTCTTTGCGGCCATGGGATGCGCTTCCCGCTTCATCTTTTCGATGTCGGCCACCTGCGCGTCCGTCAGCAGCTCGTAGTATCTCCACATCATCTCGTCGGAGATGCTCATGATTTTCCCGTACATTTCCAGCGGCGGTTCGTGAATTCCGATCGCATTGCTCAGCGACTTTGACATTTTCTCCACCCCATCGAGGCCTTCGAGAATCGGCGTCGTCAGCACGACCTGCGATTCCTGCCCATAAGCCCGCTGCAACTCGCGGCCCACCAGCAAATTGAATTTCTGATCGGTGCCGCCGAGCTCCACATCGGCCTGGAGCGCGACCGAGTCGTACCCCTGCACCAAGGGATAAAGCAACTCGTGAACCGAAATTGGCTTCTCGTCCTGGAATCGTTTGTGAAAGTCCTCACGCTCCAGCAGTTGTGAGACGGTGTACTTCGCCATCAGGCGGACGAAATCGTCGGCGGTAAACTGCCCCATCCAGCGCCGGTTGAAGTCGATTACTGTTTTCTGCGGATCGAGAATTTTGAAGACTTGCGCCTTGTAAGTCTCGGCGTTTTCTTTGATCTGCTCGCGCGTGAGCGGCGGACGGGTGACCGAACGGCCAGTAGGATCGCCGATCATGCCGGTGAAGTCGCCAATCAGAAAAATGGCGATGTGGCCAAGATCTTGAAAGTGCTTGAGCTTGCGCAGAACCACCGTATGTCCGAGGTGCAGGTCGGGAGCGGTCGGGTCCATGCCGAGCTTCACCCGCAGCGGTTTGCCCGTACCGCGCGATTTCTCCAGCTTGGCGCGCAGGTCGGCATCGCGAATAATTTCAGCGGAGCCTTTCTTAAGATACGTGAGTTGTTCGTCGACCGGTGGGAAGGTGGGCATTGGAAAGGACATTATAAGGAATGCACCACGCAGAAGTCAGACGTTACAATTGTTCGGGAAGCGGTGCGGCTTGTGGTGTCTGAAAATATTCAGGTAAGAAAAGCCATCGTCGCAGATGTTCCCCGGCTGCGGGAGGTCATTGAGGCCTCGGTGCGCGCCTTGCAGGCTGAGGACTACACGGCCGCTCAGATAGAAGGCGCGCTGCGGTCAGTGTATGGCGTGGATAGCCAACTCATCGCCGACGGGACCTATTTGGTGGCGGAAGTTCTTGACTCGCAGAGCCGGGAATCACACAACGGACCCAGGATTGTGGGCTGCGGCGGATGGAGCAAGCGCAAAACTTTGTATGGCGGCGATCAATATGCGGCACGCGAAGACTCGCTGCTCGACCCAACGCGAGATGCGGCCAAGATTCGAGCGTTCTTCGTACATCCGAACTGGGCGCGGCGCGGCATCGGCGGCTTGATCCTCGAAGCTTGCGAAAAAGCGGCGAGGGAAGCCGGCTTCACGCGCCTGGAAATGGGTGCAACGTTGAGCGGCGTTGCCTTCTACAGAGCGAAAGGATACGCGGCAGTCGAGAATCAGGAAGTTCCGCTGGACAATCGGGAGACGTTGGCAATCGTGAAGATGGCAAAGAGCGTGTGAGCAGCGCATTTTTACTTCTGCATTCTGCCTTCTGACCTTCGGGGTGCGTTCTTCAATCTTCGTCCAACGATTTCGATGTTCCCCTTCAGCACAATGTTAATGGCCTCCGTATACGCAATGTGTTCCTGTTCAAGAATGCGGGCGGCCAATGTGCGCTCGTCGTCGCTGTCCAGGACAAATACCGTCTTCTGCACGATGATCGCGCCATGATCGAGTTCTTCGTCCACGAAGTGCACAGTGCAGCCGGAGACTTTCACTCCGTAGGCGAAGGCCTGCTCTTGCGCTTCGAGTCCCGGGAATGCGGGCAGAAGTGAGGGGTGAATGTTGAGAATTCGGCGGGGAAACTGCTGGACGAACCACGGCGAAAGCAGGCGCATGTATCCGGCCAGGCAGACGAGATCCACATTATGCTGCTTGAGCGCGGCGACAACTTCGCGATCATGTTCTTCGCGCGGCTTGCCTTTGGATGGAATCACCAGCGTATTCAAACCACGCTGCCGAGCCGTGATGACACCGGGTGCGTCTTTCTTGTTCGATATGACCACGGCAATGCGCGCGTCAGCGATGCGGCCTGCGTCGATGCTGTCGGCGATCGCGACGAAGTTCGAGCCGCGTCCGGAGAGAAGAATACCCAGTGAATGCATTGTTGAGTGTTGAGTCGTGATTCTTGACTGTTGATTGCTGATTGCGGATACACAGGCACTCTTGAGATCAGCAATCAAAAATCAGCAATCCGTAATTGTCTCAGCTGTAGATTACCTTGCGCTCGCCTTTGACGATGCGCCCCACCGTGAAAGCTTTCTCGCCTACGCGTTCAAGCACCCCCTGAGCCTTTTTGAATTTCGCCAGAGGAACTATCAGCAACATGCCCAGGCCCATGTTGAAGGTGCGCAACATCTCGTCTTGTGGAACGTTGCCCAGTTCCCGCAAATGCTCGAATAACGGTGGTATGGGCCAGGAACCAAGATCAATCGCGGCTGCAGTACCGCGCGGCAACACCCGCGGAAGATTTTCCGTGATGCCGCCGCCTGTGATGTGGGCCAGCGCAGAGACACATTGGCCGTCGATTAGTTTTTTCAGTGCCGGCCAATAGCTCTTGTGAGTACGCATCAACTCATTGCCCACTTTGTTCTTGATCTGGTTGACGTAATCGTCAGGCGAGTAATGGGCCACCTCGAATAGCAGCTTGCGGGCCAGCGAATATCCATTGGTGTGCAGGCCATTGGAAGGCATGCCGAGAATGACGTCGCCGATCTGCACGTCCTTGCCGGTAATGATTCGGTCGCGTTCTACCACGCCCACAATAAATCCCGCCAGATCGTACTCGCCGTCGGGATAAAAACCGGGCATTTCTGCCGTTTCACCGCCGATCAGGGCACAGCCGTTGTGCTTGCAGGCATCGGCGAGGCCCTCCACCACTTTCTCAGCAATCGAAGGTTCTAGCTTACCCGTTGCCAGATAGTCCATGAAGAACAGCGGCGCGGCGCCCTGCACGGCAATGTCGTTGACACAGTGGTTCACCAGGTCCGCGCCCACGGTGGAATGCAGGCCCATCTCGAAGGCAATCTTGAGCTTAGTCCCAACGCCATCGACGCTCGAAACCAGTACCGGATCGACGTACTTAGTCTTGTCCACTGCGAAGAGGCCGCCAAAGCCACCAATTTCGCTGAGGACGCCACGGGTAAAGGTCTTGTGCGCCAGATACTTGATGCGCTGCTTGGTGCGGTTGGCGCGGTCAATGTCCACGCCAGCGTCGGCGTAGGTGATCGGGGGTGCGGCGGACGTGGGGTTTTTGGCCACGAGTTTCCTGGCGTCTCGTTTTCAGTTCTTCAGTGCGGGAAAATGCTGGTTTCCTTGCGAAGCAGAAGCTTCTAAGGCCGCTCATTGTAACACGACCCGCCGCAGATTTTACTTCGTGGCTTCAGCCCATTCCTGCTCACCGCGGTGCAGTAGGGCGGCGCGGTCTTCCGGTAGGATCCACCGTTGCTTCACTAGATCGTCCACCGCGTTTTTGTATTGGGTGACATAGTCTTCGCGATCCGAATAGCGTTCCGCAATGGACTTGCGGGGGTCACCAGTCTTGTGACGTTCATCGGCAGTCTTGGGAAATGGAAGGTAAGACGCCTCGAAGGAAACACGCTGATCGGGTGCGCCAATCGAAGGATCGCGAAGATTCCAACCCGTATAGGTCGCCAGCGGAACGGTAATCTCGGGCAAGCGCACGCCGTCGCGTTCGTTTCCGTCAGCGTCGACCTGGGGCACAAGCACGGGGAAGGGCTCGCCGACTTTTGGAGGCTGGAGGCTCAGAATCCCGTCCCGCCATTTCGTGCCGAAATCGAGATGATAGGCTGGATTGGCTTCATGGGGCAGATTGACTTCTGGGATCGCTGGCATCGCACAGTCGCGCAGGGGCACGAGCGTTCGATCAGAGATCCTCGGATAGCTGCTTTCGGGCGGAGGAATGTCGCTGCGCACCCACGCGTCGATGTTGGCAATCATGGCGCGCCAGAAATACCTGACGGGTAGTGGCGATTGCGGCTGTTGTCCGAGCAGGTCCCCCTTGCCTTTCGCTGGAGGGAACGGACCGGAAAAGTGCTGCAGCCCGGTGAAGTGATAGACGCGGACACTGGCTGAGATCGGCGCATCCTGTTTGCCATCGGCGCTGACGTGAATCAGCGCGGCTGCGCGGCCCCAGTACTCGTACGATGTGTTGGAGAAGAAAATCCTGGGCACGACTTTGTCAGCCACGGCTCGATCGAGCAGTCCGCCCATCTCCCCCGTCAATGGATCTTTCTCGGGTTGATCGGTAAAAGGAAAGATGTCGGTCGGGAAGAAAACCGATGAAGTCGGCTGCGCGTCGCGCGAAGGCTGTGCGAAACGATAGTTGAAGCTGCCGCGACCCGCTCCCGCGACGTGGGCTAGAACGCCGTCCAGCGCGATTCTTCCTTCTTCGTCGGCATTGAAGCCCTGATAGAGGAAGTCGCGCAGGAAGCGCCCGTTCTGCGAAATGCCCTCGCCATAGACGCGCGCTGCAGGAGTGACAGCATTTGGGTCGTGCTTGGCATAAGACGCAAAATCACGTATGGCGGCAAAGCCCCCGCCGGCTACGACCGGGTCCGCAACAGCATAAACATAGTCGTAGATCTTCCCGGGCTGAAAGCCGCCGTTCAGGTGGATATGCCTGTCGCTGGGAGTGAGTTTGCCGTCGACCGTGTCGGCGAACTGCCATTCCGCACGGGGAATGGCGGTCCGCGGCGAATCGCGCGAATCCCGCACCGTCAGCACGTTGATGCAACCGGTACTCTCTCCGGATGGAAGGCTCCTCGTCGTCTTGCTGATGGACGGACCGACCACGAACATGTGGACGGTGGCCACTGACAACGGTAGTCTGAGACCGGTGACCGGTTTTGGTCACCAAGCCACGTTTATTGCGCGGCGAGTCTCCTGGTCGCCGGATGGAAAATCTATCTACGCGGCAGTGGGCAAGGGCGAAGCGGACATCGTGCTGCTGACCCATCTAACGCCATGAACTTCGGCTCCAGTACTGGCGACGGGTTAACACCGTAGATGACTGGCGATTTAATCATTGCCCCCCACGTACGGCGAATATTTCCGGACGAGTGAATACTTGACGACAACGCGCCATAATTACTCATCGGATTAAGGTTTACCGAGACGGGGTACGAACCACTCAACCTGTTTTGTTTCACTGCCAATTGGAGAGACGGCTGGCTGTTTTCTCGATTCTCCTGGGAACGGTCACTCTGTAGTTTGGCCTCAGCGACACCCCGGCACGGTGCTTTTCGCGACCCAGAACGTGTAAACGGTGCAGTCGTCCGCCGCCGGTGGCCGCGCTGGTGGGATTTGCCGAGCGACAGGAGGGAGCGTTCGCAGGTATGCCACGAGCGCGCGGATATCCTCTTCGTCCCAGTTCGATGCGTGGTCCCAGATCATGCCCTGCCAATGAAGCGTGCGCCCGTCAGGAGTGATACCGCTTCGAATGGCTCGGACGATTTGTCCGTCGGTCCACGCACCGATTCCAGTTCCTTTATCACTGCTGATGTTGCGAGTCCATAAAGTGCCAAAAGGCCGCCAGCTTACCTTACTTCCTCCCGCTCCGTTCGAATTGTGACAGAAGGCGCACGAGGCCACGCTGAAGAGGTAGCGCCCCCGCTGAACCAGGGCTTTCTGTTCCAGCGTCTTGAAACCAGCCGGGTCGGGTTCAGGAATTCCTGCAGTTGCTCCGCTGACGATCTGCTCCGGTGGGATGAAACTAAGTGTCGGCAGGGCATAAATTACCCCCGCAACCAGTCCCAGCAGAAGCAGTACCACCACACTGATGACAAAAGTCAGCCATCCGCGCACGCTTCGCGGAAATCGACGTTCTCGCGGCCCAGCGAAGGTGAACAGGAGTGCTCCCCCGATGAGCACCATCCACTGCGAGTCGATCAGCGTTGTCTGCGCCCGTCCCTGCGGAACTCGGGAATCGGTTCGGCCGAAGTTCCCGTCCGCGTACGTCAGCACGGTGACAACGGCGGCGGGAAGCGGCCGAGTCAGCTTCGACGCGATCGTTTCGACGAGGCCGTAGTGAAGCGGAGGAGGAATCCGATTGTGGACCGGCCGCAGATCCTTGAGATATCGCGCGATAGCCGTGGCGTCATCTTCGGTAAGGTAATGGAGATAGAACCACGGCATACACCAAAGATTCAGCAGACGGTCGGGCGCCCGCCCATTGCGGAGGGCGTTGACGATTTGCGCCTCTGTCCACTTTCCCACGCCGGTTTCGTCATCGGAGGTCAAATTGCGCGAGACGAACACGCCATGAGGATAAGCGCCGACTCGCATTCCGCCGGCGAGATAGAAATCGTCGCCGCGATAGATGCCGGTGCGGTTGATCTGCGTGTGGCACAGCCCGCACATTTCCGCGTGCACAAGATACTCGCCGCGCCGAAGCAGATCGGCCCGCTGCCCAGGCCCGTCGAGTCGCCCCCCCGGTTGCCACGGCGCCACACGCGCAAGCGATTGCACATAGCTGACGAGATCCCAGCGTTGGCCGGGCGTTAGCCCGCATGCGTAGCTGGGCATGGAATTGCCAACACCGGTGGTCAGACGGAGCCATATCTGATTCGGATCGCTGCCTCCCCGGAATGTCCATGGCGCCGAAAGATCGCGAATTGGTGTCGGGTGATTCGTACTTGAATCCACAAGGAAGCCACCCTTCCGGCCGTCAGGACCGTGGCAGCCGACGCAGTCCTGGGCGATGTAGAGTGCACGGCCACGCTCGACACTCGCTGCTGTCGTCGCCGGACGCGGCGGAACGACGATTCCCTGAGGCGATGCTCCGTTGAATGCACTAGAGAATTGCTTGACTTGTGCGACGACCGCATCGATTTCGCTTTCGCTCAACAGGTCGCGGAAGTACGGCATTGCGCTCGCTGGAAGTCCGCTCGCGACGATCTGCTTCAGGTCGTCGTCGGTCGGCGGCTGCCCGTGTGGCGTTGACTTAAACTTGAACAACCCAAGCGTGAAGTCGCGCGGCCGGGGAATCAGCGACGGCGCCGCGGGTCCGTTTCCGCGTCCATCAGGTCCGTGGCAAACGGCACATCTCCGCGCAAAGACACGTGCGCCCAGGGGTATGTTGGGCGGCGAGTCCGCTCCGGGGGGCCACTTCAGATCCGCATAGTCGGATGGACTAGGCTGCCACTCCGATACGGGTGTGGCGTAGCCAACGCGCGCATTGATGGAACGGCCAAGGTCGAGCACCAGCAACAACGCAATTGTTGTCAGCGCGATGTGACTGCGCCTGAGCCGAGCAAACCTAAATCGTTCCGGGCGTGTTATCGATACCATAGGCCGCTCCAGGTGATTCAGAAAGTTTGGGTCGCCCAGCACCCTCGCCAGCGGATCAGCCGCCTTCCCGACAAGAAGGAATCCCACGCGATGCCGACTACCAGTTCATGTCGATTTCTGCGGATACTAGCACACGTCGATGGATCGCGGCAGGCTACGAGCGCAATACGCCGCGCAGTGTTCTTGCAGTCGGCAGTAAGGATCCAGAAACGGGTTGTGGGACGCGAAAGTAGGCCACCGATCAATGATCGGCGAGGTGTCGCGACGATAGGGTCAGAGTAGCCTGTCAGAACGAAGCCGCTGGCGCGGCGGACGCTGCCGCGTCGGTGAGGTCGGCAGCCGTGGTTCTTAGCCTCAGATAAATTGAGGGTCATAAGGAGGCCATCCCTATGACCCATCTACGAAAAATCATGCTGGAAGAGCTCCAGCGACGTCATTACTCAGAGGCTACCACACGCTACTATATCCGTGCGGTCGAAAGATTCGCACAACACTTCCACTGCTCTCCCGATCGCCTCGGCACGCGACATATTCGGGAATACCAAGCCCAACTGTTCACCGTGCAGAAGCTGTCGCCTGGCTCGGTCACCAACCATCTGTGCGCCCTGCGGTTTTTCTACATTCAGACGTTGAAAAGGCCGTGGAGCATTGCCGACACTCCCTATCCCAAGAAACGCCACCGTCTACCCACCATTCTCAGTCAGGAAGAAGTAGCCCAACTCATCGATGCGGCTTGCACACCATTTCATCGAACTATCCTCATGACCCTCTATGCCACCGGGGTTCGGGACGCGGAGTTGACTCGCTTGAAGGTCAGCGACCTTGATAGCCGACGGATGGTAATTCACATCCAAGGCGGCAAGGGTCGCCAAGACCGTGATGTAATGCTCAGTCCCGTTCTGCTCGACGAACTCCGCGCACACTGGCGGCGCTTGCGGAAAAAATCCAGCACCTGGCTGTTTCCCGGTAATCGCTGGCACACCAGTGCTCGGCCCATCGATACCAAGACCCCACGCCACGCCTGCCAGTATGCCGCCCGCCGTGCCGGGATTAAGAAGCGGGTGTATCCCCACCTGCTCCGTCACTGCTTCGCCACGCACCTGCTGGAAGCCGGTGCCGACCTGCATACCATCCAGATTCTGTTAGGCCATCACGATCTGAAAGAGACCGCTCGCTATCTCCATCTTTCGCAACGTCACTTGCACGCTACCGCCAGTCCACTGGACACGCTGCTGTTGAAAGGCAGGTCTCAGCAGGAGGAATAGATGAGTCGGCCACTCTTAGAGGTGGCCGATTTGGTTCGCAGCGCAGGAGCTGCTTTCATCGGGCGCAACCGTAACTGGATCCGCTGGACCCATATCAAGGTCCTGCTGGCCATCGCGCGCTGTCGCACCGCCGCACTCGGCGGTCACATCGATGAATGCACCCGTTGCGGACATCGTGCCACCATCTCCTATAACAGTTGCCGCAATCGCCATTGCCCAAAGTGTCAGACGGGCGCTCGCGAACGCTGGATCGAGGCACGACGGAGCGAACTGCTCCCCTCGCCCTACCTCCATGTCGTGTTTACTCTACCGCCGCAACTGGCTGCGCTGGCTCTGCAAAACAAAAAAGTGATCTATGGTTTGCTGCTTCGTGCTAGCGCAGAAACTCTTCTCGAAGTCGCTCGCCACCCCACCCATCGCGGAGCTGAGATCGGCTTTTTCAGTGTGCTCCACACCTGGAACCAGAAGCTCCAGATGAACCCTCACTCATGATGCCTGGCATTATCATCTCCTTCTTTTTCAGTAAATAAGATAGGTTGGTTTTCCAAACTACCCCCTTGCAGAACCAACTTGCCAGTGCGCAGGAGTCTTTCGATGACACTTCGAACCGGCTCATCGTTCAAATCTGTACGACGAATCCTCCAGGGTGCGCGAGCAGTAACCTGTTCACGCTTCAACAAGCCTGCTTCCACTAACCGTTCGATGGTGCGATGACTCACTCCACATGTTCGAGCAGCTTCGTTCAGACTTACGGTTTCCGGATCGGGTAGCGCGTGCTTTTGCCCCGCAATCGAGTAGTTGCGCCGGGCAGTCGCCACACGGGTTTGATTCCACCGCTTGTTTTTGCCTGTCGAATATCCGAGCCGGTTCAACACCGAGGCTATCTGATCATCGCCGTGGCGCACGGCCATCCGGCGGATGATCTCCAGCGCCTCCATCGGCGTCGCGGTTTCAGTTGCCGAACGCGGTCGCTCCATCGTGAGCTGTGTATGCGTACCACCCTTCCAATGGATCGTGAACTGCAGAGCCCTTTTCTCCAGATCTGTGTGTACGATGATCTCTTCCACGACGGTGCGGAAGATCATCTTCTTGAGTGCCGGAGGGCACTGATCGTTTTGCCAGGTCTCGGCGAAGTTCTCGCCCATCGCCAAAATTTGCGCTTCTTCCTCGGCGGTCAACGAATAGCGCTTTCCGTTAAGACTGGCCAGTCGCTGTTTGGTCTTTGCTATCTCTTCCAGCTTTTCGTTCCAGCGACGCTCCAACTCGCCGGCCGCCAGACGATTCCTGGCGTCAACAGCATCGTATTGCTCAAAAGCCTTTTGGGCTTCGTATTCCAGTTGTTCGAGCTTGCTGCTCAAAGCGACGCGCTGTGCCGCATCCCCGGCACTTAATTCCTCAAGTGCGCGCAGGCTGGCTTCCACCCCCAGCGGGGAAATCACCTTGAGCAGTTCCTGACCCAACCGGCGATCCACCGAGGCCCCACCAAAGCCCAGACAGTACTGCCCACCGTCGTCGTAATCTCCCTTGCAGAGATAACGGGCGTGGGTGCCTCGCCCCCCCCAGTAACGTACGTGCAGCTTGCGGCCACAGTGGCCGCAACGGAGCACTCCTACCAGCAGGCCTTGTCCGGCACGAATCGCCGCCATGGATTCATCCCCCTGCAAGTTTACGGAATTACACCGCGTCATTCGCTGATTCTCTTCGTAGGTGGCCCAGTCAATATACCCCTCATGATGATTGGGAATGAAGACTCGGCATTCTTCCGCTCGACGCGTAGCGCTCTGCCGTTTCTGCAACCGGCCGTCCACCAGCAGTGTCGTGACCGGACGGCGGCCCCACACATACGCCCCCGCATAGAATGGGTTGATCAAAATATCGCGCACTAGGCTCTGGGTGGGGACCTTCCAAATCAGCTTTGTCCCACGGATCGGATTCGCAGGTAGCTCGATGTCGTGATCCCGGAACCACTGGAACGTTTGACGTATGCTCCACCGTTCTCGAAATTTCATAAACACGAGTCGAATGGCTTCGCCAATCCGCTGATCGGGATGCAAGACAACCTTACCCGTGAGATCCCGGACGTAGCCGACCGGTAGCCGCTTAAACAACTCGCCGCGGCGCGCTTTCGATTCCTGCCCTGTTAGCATCCGTTGCCGAAGCACTTTCAGTTCGACGACGCTAAGTGTCCCTTTGATTCCCAGCACCAGTTGGTCATCCAGGTAATTCAGATCGTAGATCTGTTGCTCGTCGGCGATCAGCGTTCCAAAAATCTGGCACACCTCCAACAACCGACACCAGTCCTTGTCTGTGCGGGACAAGCGCGAGACCTCCCGGCTACCCACGATTCCAACCTCTCCCAGAGCTACCAAGCTGAGAACGCGCTCGAATCCTTCGCGACGGTCCGCCGCCATGCCCGCACTGGAACCGAGATCACTGTCGATGATCTCCACATCCCTCCAGCCCAAGTTTCGAATCCGATCGGCTACCTCATACTGAAGGCGCTGACTCTCCAGGTTGTAGCGCACCTGTTTCTCGCTCGATTGCCGTAAGTAAACGATCGCCTTGCGCGCCAGATGCTCCGGCTTGATCTTGGGACTGTAAAGAAGCGCTGTCATCAACTCGTTCTCCTTTCGCTTCAAAAACCACCACCAGAATGCGAGCCATCAGATCGACCAGATCGGCGTGCACCGTCGCATCTACGGGCACGATTCCGCTTTCTTCCCGAATCACCAGGCCCGATAGTTCCAGTTGCTTCACGATGACCTCCCTTGCATTCATCAACAGCACCTGGCAGAAGGTTATCGTGGCCGTGATCTTCACCGGCTAGTAGAGAAAGCAATGAGGCTAGAGAAAGAAGAGCTTCCTTACTGAGATGAGTCTGTTCGCTGATCACTGTCCCGGCAGCTTCCGGCGACAGCATCCATACAGGAATCTTGAGCCGCCTCCCGGTCTGGTCAATGACAGAGACCGCGCCATCTCCCCGCTTCGGTCGGCGCACGATCTGAAGGGTAGAACGATAGAGTGGGTGAAAACGGTAGAAGACGTGGACGTGCGTGGTTTCTGCACTCAGGGTACTGTGGGCGTGGGTGTATTCATCCTCATGTCCACTGCGTTGTTCCCGCCGGCGGGCTCTCGCTCGATCACACCCGCTGGATTCGCTCTCACCCGCGCTTCTTTCTCCCCATTCCCGTGCTCCGGGAGGTGTTTCGCGGCAAGTTCGTCGCTGGGCTCAAGTCGGCGTTTCAGCGAGGCCAGTTGCACCTTTCCGGGCATCTGGCGCGGCTCGCGCAACCCAAATTCTTCGCCGCCTGGCTGCGACCGCTGTTTCGCAAAAACTGGGTGGTCTACTCCAAGCCACCCTTCGGCGGCCCCGAGTATGTGCTCCAGTATCTCGGCCGCTACACCCACCGTGTCGCCATTTCCAACCATCGACTGGTCTCGTTGGCCAACGGGCAAGTCACTTTTCGTTGGCGCGACTCGGCTGACCACAACGAGCAGAAACTGATGACCCTATCGCTCGATAAGTTCCTGCGCCGCTTCCTCCTGCATCTGCTCCCCAAGGGCTTCGTCCGTATCCGCCACTTCGGTTTCCTTGCCAACCGCCGACGCTCCACCCTCCTGCCGCTGTGCTTCGCAGCACTGGGCACAGTTCCAATGCAGATCGAACCGGAAACCTCCACTCAGGAATCGGACCCTCTTTGGCACTGCCCCAAGTGTGGCGGACCAATGGCGGTCATCGAACGACTTACTGCAGCTCAAATCCAACTCCGTTCTCCACCACGGTTGCTCACAACTGCGACATGAAACCGCTTCTCCACAACTCGAAAACTCTGCACGGTTCACCGCGCTCCGCCCCCCTCCGCCCGGCTCCTCACCTGATCCCTACTTCGCCCCCTATATCCCACCGCTTTCCACCATCGATTCTCCTTCCCACGCTCTCGACAACCTCCACCTCCGCTTCCGTGCCGACTCACTCCAACTTCAACACCTCTCCCTCGCTCCATTCAATTTGCATAAGGCCCGCGTCCGCCGCGCCAGCGGCTTCCTTCTGACGGCTTTTTCGAACGCGCGCCCTATCCTCCTGTTCTGCTCCACACCGCTCACCAAGGGCGCGCCTCCGAAAAAGCACTAGCGTAATCCGCCAGCAATCGGGGGCCCCGTTAGTTGGAAGCTCAAGCTTAGTGAGGTTTGATCCCAGCGGTTTCGATGATATGCGCCGCGCTTTCACTCTCGCTCAATACGAAGCGCGCGAACTGGCGCGGGCTACCACGTCAGGCCCACCGCCAGCCCCGAACGGCTCGATGATGCGCACGGGCCCAGTTGGGTAGTCTTGCGCGAACGTCACGCCGTTCGTGATGGAAAGCAGGAACAGCAACAGGAATCTCATATGCCCCTCGCCTCCTGACAAGCTCACAACCATCAATGCACCGCGCGGGAATTTCCGAGCGCTCAACAACATGCAATTGTGCTCTCAGCCATTCCCTCCCAGGTGCTACGCACCGGACTGCACATTTCCGGCGTGCCTATTGCCTACGGACCAGTGTTTGTCGCGTATCAAGTTTCCGAAGTGTCGAGATCTTCCAATCTCACGTCACGTGTCTCGCGAATGAAGAGCAGGGCCAACATAGCAGCCGATCCATAAACTGCATAAACGAGAGGTAGATAGTGCCAGTGATGAGCAACGTCCTGACCGATCAAACTTGCTAGAAGAGTCGGCGCGATCATTCCAGCCAAAATGCCGGACAGACCGTAAGAAAGGCCTGCTCCCGAGTATCGAAATCTTGTGGGGAAGGTCTCGGAGGTGAGAATGGGCACGAGCCCGTGGAGCAATCCCATCCCAAAAAGGACAATCAAACATTGTAGAGCTGCTACGAGCACCAAGTGATTCCTCACAATCGCCATTGCGAACGGATAAGAGACGAGCATCGTCGCGCCGATTGCGAAATACGCGAGCCTTTTGCGCTTGCAAAGGTCGGCTAGTGGTCCGCTGAGGAGTACGCCGGTAACGTCGCCCACCCGGCTCACGAAGATGATGATTGCCGTGGCCGCCAAAGGAATCCCCGCAAGCCGCATAAAGGAGATAATGTAAGTTCCCGTCACGACCGTATCCAAGTTCTGAAACGCAGCAACCGTCGCAAGAAGGAAGATCGAACCCGCGTGTTTCCGGAAGACATCAAAGCTGGGCAATCGCGCGAGCTGCTGCCGCTGTTTCAGTTGTTGAAAAAGAGGCGAGTCGGAGAGCTTGTAACGCGCGACCAGGGCGGGAACCGCGATTACTGCGGAAAGCAGCATAGCAACCCGCCATCCGGTCGTCGCAAAACTCTTCCTTAAGAGCAAGAACATGCCGCTCGCAGCCATTATGCCCAGGGCCACGCCGAGATTCGCGAGCGACATCCAAAACGCACGAGAGCGGCGTTTGGCCCCAAATTCCGCGAGCAAAGACGTAGCCCCGCCAAATTCACCCCCCACTCCGATTCCCTGAATGATGCGCAGGAGAACCAGGAGTATCGGCGCCGCAATGCCTATCGTTGCATAGCCCGGAAGCAAGCCCGTCAGACACGTGCTGGCTCCCACAACAACAATGTTTATCAGGAACGCGAATTTGCGCCCGGACCGGTCACCAAAGTGCCCGAAAATGAAGGCACCGAGTAGGCGTGCGGGGTGCCCGGCTGCATACGCCAAGTAGGAAAACACCAAGGCTTGCGTTGGAGGCAACTTCGGGAAGAAGATCTCCGGAAAGGCGCTCGCCGCTGCGAATCCGAAAATCGCAAAATCATAAAACTCCACCAGGACACCGGCGGTTGCGGAAAAAGCCAGAATGATCAATGTTCGAGTATCGGCGCTTGGGACAGAACTCTCGGACATGTAAGGCTGACCACCAGAAAGTTCCTTGGCAACCGGCAAGTTCAGAATAGATGTCATGAGCGTCTCCCCCATGCCGACCAGAGTATCGATGAGGGCACCATGAAGCTGGGATTGTTCAACCGTGCCAGATCCTCATCGAATTGTTGCGGGGTGATGTAATTGGCCTCGATCATCGCTTCTCGAAGCTGTTCGAAGTTCGCCCGCATCAGCGCGATACCAGGAGATCCGCTTTGCCACATGAATAATTGCGCCGACGCTCCCACGCTGGTCAATCCCTTTTCTCGCAGTAACCCGGAAAGCAATCGTCCATACCGACGATTCACGCCGCCATCTTCCAAAAGTCTTAGCATTGCGACATGTGTCCGCAAAAGCACTTCGCCTGAACTGAGTGTCGGATCCGGCGGAATGGAGCAGCTATCGTATTCCTCGACCAATAGCCACCCTCCCACTTTTAAACTGGAGACCATACGCGCCAGAGCGGTATCGCGCTCGCGAACGTGCATCAGCACAAGACGCGTGTGAATCAGATCGAACTCTGCGTCCGGCAGAGGATCGGAGCCTATATCATGGGCGCGTACGTCTAGAGTGGGGCCCCGCAAGGGCTCTAGGAAACGGGTATCGACGTCGGTGACCAACACATACCCCGTGGGGCCCACACGATCTGCAAGCCACATCGCAATCGCACCACTGCCGGCGCCAACCTCCAAGCATCGCCATCCGCACGCAACACCCAGGGTTTCCAAATGACGGATGGTTTGTGGGTCATAGATTACGGCCAGCGCTGCGAACCGAATCGGCGCCTCTTCGCCTTTATTTGCGAGCATGTAGTCGGAGTGAACCACCTCTATCGCTGTGGTATCGCAGATTCCCATGACTCCCTCTTCTCCGTCCGGGTTAAGAACTGGCCTGAACCGATTCCTCAAGGTTCGGTTTCGACCATTGATTTAGCGGCACGTCGGCCTACAATACAAGCTCAAAAACGTTAACAATTGTTGAGAATCACTCAATGATCGACTTTACGTCTCGCCAGCTCCGGGCCTTTTTGTTGGTCGCGCAGCATGGCAGCTTCACACGGGCCGCTGGCGCGCTGTTCATCACCCCTTCTGGGCTGAGCGTCTTGATCAAGGAGTTGGAGAACCAACTGGGCGTCAGGCTTTTCGACCGCACGACGCGACAGGTTGCCCTTACCGCGTCAGGAACCGAATTGCTCACGGCGGTTCAGCACAACCTTCATGAATTAGACATGTCTCTGTCCCACATCGCGCGAACTAAGGGTGCTGTAGGCCCGTCCCTGTCAGTGGGTGCGGCGCCCCTATGGGCAGCCGGAGGGGTAGCGCAAGCCATCAAAGCATTCCGTCCCCGTAGGCCAGAGCTTCGGCTACTGGTATTCGATGGTGATACCGCCACCACTTTAGGGAAGGTCGAGTCCGGGGAACTCGATATTGGACTTGGTTTCTTCTTCAAGCATGTTCCCGGCATCCGGCGAATTCCATTGTTCCGTTTTTCTCTCATGGTGATAAGAGCAAATCGCGGGCGTGCCTCCTCCCGTTCCACGGCGAGTTGGGCCTCGCTGAAGGGAGAGAGATTCGTAACATTGCAGCCGTCCCTACCCATGCAGCAGTTCGTTGACAGGAACCTTGCGAAGGCGGGCATCAGCTACCAGCCCAGTCTTGTTGTGAACTATCTCTACACGCAAATCGCTATGGTCGAAGCGGGAGAGGGAATCGCTGTCGTTCCTTCCTTCGCATTGCCGGAATGTCGGAATAGAGGACTCCTGATTAGTTCTTTGGTCAATCCAACTGTGCACCTTGACTTCTATCAGATTCGTAAGGGAGGCAGGAAGCTTTCGCCAGTTGCGGAAGAGTTCACGGCGTTTTTAAAGAACTACATCGTTGGGTGGGCCGGGAAATCCGGTCTAGTGTGAAGCACATAAACCAATTCGGCCGAGTAATGCGTCACGCGGATCCCGGTTCCTCCTCTATCCTGAGCTTCGCCCGCTCTGGATCCGCGAGAATCCCGGATTCGATAAACCAAGTTTGTGAATTGTCGGCAATTCGGAAGTAATTTAGCTCTGGACCTGGATTAAAGCTGGCAACCCGGCTCGTTGAGGGTCCATCGACCAAAACATGCCGGTCGCCTGACCGACAGTCAGCCGCGCAGTGATGTGAGAACCTTGAATGCGGGTCGTGCAGATTTAGCACACTACTCGCACACAAACCGAAACAAACGGGGATCGGACTTGCGAAAAGCAGCCGTGCCAAAGGCATGGAATGGCCAAGCTAGAAGAAGACAACTTTGCGAGGATGTCGAAATATGGACGAGCGCGGCGCGCGAACAGGGGAAGGCGATTCAGGCCTGACACCCCTGGTCACTATGTTTTCCAGAGCCAGAGTCTCGTACGATATCCCCCGGATTCCCCTGTGCCAAAGCAAAATGACCGACAGAAAATCGAATTAAATGTTGAGATCCTTGAGGGCCATCTTGGCCGCATGAAATCCACACATTCCATGAACGCCGCCACCTGGGGGCGTTGATGCTCCGCAAAGATAGAGTCCCGAACGCGAGGTGCGATACAACGACCGAGTAGGACGAAACAGTAACTGGCGGACATTCATTGCTCCCCCCAAGATATCGCCGCCGACTAGATTGGAATTCCAACTCTCCAGATCTTTGGGTGTAGAGACGGAACGGGACAGAATGCAATCGCGGAATTCGGGAGCGAAGCGTACGATTTGGCGCTCAATGGATTCGGTGTAGTCTTCGGTGCTGCCGTTAGGAACATGACAGTAGGCCCAAGCGGTATGTCGACCAGAGGAAGCTCGACTGGAGTCGAAGAGCGATGGCTGGCCGAGCAGAACGAATGGTTTGTTGGGTGAAAGGGTCCTTTCAGCCTGAGCAATCTGTTCGAGAGAGCCTCCGATGTGTACGGTGGCGGCCCGCAGACATTCGCGAGCGGTCCACGGAATCGCTGCATTCAGTGCGTAGTCAATCTTGAAAGCACCGGGTCCGTACCGAAATCGCTCCAGTTGCTTTCGATAGTCAGTGGATAGATGGGAA
>CAVREP010000013.1:0-491627 GCA_963720155.1 uncultured Acidobacteriota bacterium | reverse complement strand
TTCATATTGGATTTGACTCACGAGTACGATTACGAGCTGGATCCGAAGCGACGCGAAGCGCTCGTGCCAGCCCTCAGCCGAAATGAGCGAGATCATTTTCTGGATGCGTGTCACTCATTATTCGGCCCGCTGGATCACTTTGTGCGAAGAAAGGCGGAGAACAAGAGGCTATATGCTAGACAGCCGCCTCACCGAGCAGTTGACGGATTGCGGAAACCTGAACATCCCCCACACTAACATGTGAGCCTCTTCCCGTTCTTCGAAGTAGGTTTCATAGGTTGGATCGTACGGGTTAGCTTCGCCTTTGACCTTGACGTGCCGTTTGATGGGAGTGCTCTCGGCGTAGTACAGCCAGACTTTAGTCGGCCGTCCTTCGTCATCGCAGTTTTCACCGAAGAAGGACCAGTCCCGATTCCCGCGCCGGTCTATTCCATTCTTTTGGGAGATTGCCATGCCCGGCGTCCATCCTGGGTTTGAGGAGTTCCAGCGTTTCGCGGTCTGCCTGCACGACTTCTTTCGTGGCGAGGCATTGGATGCACTGGAAGCGCCAATCACTGAAGAAAGGGGAACCTTTAGTCACAAGCTGATATTCCTCGTGGCCGCAGTTCACTGCCTTTAAGTATCAAGTTCTATTGTAAAGGATGAGGTCCCGGTAGTCTGAGAATAGGCCTCGAGCACAGGGGTGAACTACAGTGATGATTGGGGATGCTTCGCTCGTCCGAGTAGCGATTCGGCGAATGCGCGCATCAAATATGTCGATGAAGCTCAAGAAAATCCAACGTGAAGAGGTTGCGTGCACGACGTCGGCGGCGCGGCCCTTCGGCTGCATGGAGCTCTGGGCCGGTAACGAGAGAGCTCATCGTTCCCTGGAGTTGGCCGGGCTGGAAGCGGACGTCATCGCCGTGCCGTCGGGTGGAAAGCGTGGCGGCGACCTTTCTGCGGTATTCTCGTGCAGCGACAACATCGCGCGGGTGGTATTGGCGGATTGCGTGGGGCATGGGTATGTGGCAAGCAGAGTCGCGCGGCACGTCCATCGCTTGTTGCACAAATTCCAGAATATTCGCGACACGGCGGGGCTGCTGGCGGCGTTGAATGACAAGTTTACTCTGGACTCCGAGAAGTCGAGTGGAGCGTTGCAACTGACAACCGTGGTGACGGGCACATTTGACGGCGGTACGAAAGAGTTTAATTATGCGTACGCGGCTCACCCTCGAATGCTGCTCTGGCGCGGGAGCGAGAGCAGGTTTCTTGAGATTGGAGAAGGTTTGGAAAATCTGCCACTCGGCTTCGTCACCGGCGAGTTGTACAGCGAGCAGAGCATTCGGCTCCAGCCGGGTGACATGATTTTGGCGTTTTCCGATGGCGCCACCGAAGTGCGGTCGCCCAACGGCGATCAACTGAGCCCGAGAGGCTTCCTGCAATTGGCGGAAGCGACTCTGGCGAGCCTGCCCGGGCCAGTCCGGCTAGCCGAGTTTTCCACGGCTTTGCTGGAGGGCGTGCAGCTTCACCGGGGAAGCTCGGAGCTCGAGGACGATGTCACGCTGCTGACGCTGCGGCTCTCCGGATGAGAGCGCCATAGCAAAGGTCCCGAAATCCCAGCCAAAAAACTAAGGTGCGGGCTGCGCTGGCGGATGCTCCGCAAAATATTGGTCGAGGCTGGCGCGGCATTCAGCTATGCCTTGCTGCACATTTTTGTCGAGGGCCGCAACCACCGCACCAACTTCTTTCCCGTTCGAAGGCTCGTCATGCGTATAAAAGTGCGTCCACACCGTGGTGCCCGTCTTGATGTTGCGAAGCTCGAGTTCCATGGTGACGCGGCCCACGAGCGCGCTTCCTGAGACTTCCTTGAAATCATAGAGATGCCCGTGCAAAAGAAAATCTCCGTGGATAGCGCTTCGCAAAGTATAAACTCCCCGATAATGGCCGGAGGCGCGGAACTGCCGCAGTATAACTTCTGCGATCATCTCCGTAGGAGGCTCAGACCAGCGTTGATACTCGTAAGTCCCCATGCTCTCGCCGCCGGAGCTGTAAACGATTTGGTCCTCGCGGTAAAGAGCGGGACCCATTAAGCGGCCAATCAACAGCGTGACAGGAATGGGATTTGAATCGACCGCAGGCACGATGTTACCGGGAACAGTGAGCTGATAATACTTGCTTGGCCGGGCGGTGCCGCACCCCGCCGCCAAGCCCAGGGCCAGCGCCAGCACCCAGAGAGTGATTTTCGTGGTCGTCGGAAAGACCAGGCGTTCCCGGCGGGCACGCGGCAGTTCCGTGCGTCTCGTCATAAGCTGGTGATTTTCCCGCTTCATTGCTGCTCACCCGGTTTGTGATCGGGCGGATTCGTCGCGCGAATGAGAGTGTAAGGGCGCCTCTTGATCGTGTTCGTGAATTCCTTCAGATTCTGGGAGACGCGGCGGAAATTATCCAGGAGTTCGTCGATATTTTCCGTGTTCACGTCGAGGGTTTGGTCCAGCCGCCCGGTAATATCCGTAAGCGTCGTCAAGGATTTCCGAAGCTCGATCACCGACTGGCGCACATCGGCACTGTTTTCCCCCAGGACGGCGTCCAAGTGAGTGAGCGCCTGGTCGGCTTCTTCGCTGTCCTTGTGAAGGTCCTGAAGAAGCGGCTCCAGCTTCTGGCTCACGCTGTCCAGGTGCTGAATGGTGGATTTTATCTGCGGACGGTTTTCTTCAATCACGCCGCGTGTGCCCGCAAGCGTGGCGGAAAGATTCGCTCGGTTCTCGGCGCTCAAAAGTTCGTTGACGCGGTCGACCGTAACTTTCAAGTCTGCTGCGCGATCATTCAGCGATTGAATGAGTAGCTTTGCTTGCGGAGCGAGGTCATTGATCTGCGCGGTAAGGACGTTAAAATCCAGGTAAGTGTCAGAGGGCAATAAGAAACCTCGAGGAGCGAGCGCAGTTTGTGCGCCGCCCGGGAGAACCTCCAGATGATTGTCTCCTAAGGGACTGATACTCATGATTTTGACATGGCTGTCCGTCTTGACGGGCAGATCCGTTTGCACGCTGAAAACTACGTCGATGCGCGCAGGATTTTGCGGGTCAATCGCCAGTTTCTCCACGCGGCCCACTTTGGGACCTCCCGCATAGCGGACGGTCGCACCCCGCTCCAGCCCGCCCGCGAAGGGAAAGTAAGCGTGATAGGTCTTCGAAGTGCGGCCAAACGCTCCGGAGATGGCAAAAACCATGCCGATCAGAACCGCCGCAGCAATCAGTACAAAGAGCCCCACGAAAACCTGGTCGCGCTTTTCAGCCATCACGTCCTCTTCTCCCTGCTGACGCTCATCACAAACGGCGGCCTTGCGTGAGCATCTGCAGATAATCCAATTCGTCCGCCACTTCCGGCTCGGGCACACGATCCAGAAATTGCCGCACGCGCGGTTGCGTGCTCGCGCGCATCTCCGCCGTCGTCCCCATGGCGACGACACGGCCTTTGTCGATCAGCACCATGCGATCTGCGATCAAGTACGCGCTCGCCAATTCATGCGTGACTACGATAATGGTCATGCGGAACGCTTGCTTCAATTCCAGGATCAACTGGTCGATGCCGGCTGCGATAATCGGGTCCAATCCCGCCGACGGTTCATCGAAGAAAAGAATCTGCGGGTCCATGGCCAGAGCGCGAGCGACGGCGGCGCGTTTCTTCATGCCACCGCTAAGCTGCGACGGCATGTAATACTCAAACCCCTCGAGCCCCACTTGCTCCAACTTGAGCCGCACCATGATTTCGATGGTCGAGTCCTCGAGCTTGGTGTGCTCCCGCAGCGGCAACCCCACATTCTCGCCGACGCTCATCGAGCCAAACAACGCTCCGCCCTGAAACGACATGCCAATCTTCTTGCGAATCTCGTCCATTTCTGGGTCGGAAATCGCCGCGATGTTTTTGCCCTTGATCCAAATTTCTCCGGAGCTCGGTTTTTCCAGACCCACCAGCGTCCGCAAGAGCGTGCTCTTCCCGGAGCCGGAGCCTCCCAGGATCACGAGCGTTTCGCCGTGCTTCACCTCAAACGTGATGCCATGCAGAATCTCGACCTCGCCATAACTCACGCGCAGGTCGTGCAGAGAGATCATGACTTGTGTATCGAGCGAATCCGCGTTTTCCGTTACCATGGGCAAGGTTGCGCGTCCTAACTGCCGCTCACGAAAAAGAACAGGCCTGTAAAAACCAAATCCACGAGCACTACAAGAAAAATCGACACCACGACCGCCCTTGTCGTCGAGCGCCCGACCTGCTCGGCGCCCGCTCCCGTCGCTAGTCCCTCTTGGCAACCCACGGCGGTTATGGTAATCCCAAACATCACACTCTTGACCAGTCCGGTCGTGATATCGCGCAGGAAAAGAGAATCCAGCGAGGCTTGGATATAACGGACAAACGTAAAATCTGCCTGGGCGACGCCAAACAGCGATCCACCCAGAATGCCCATCGCGTTGGCCCAGATCGTGAGACAAGGTAGCATCACAATCATGGCCAGAAATTTCGGCGTGACCAAGAAACGGATGGGACTGATAGCCATCGTTTCCAGTGCATCGATCTCCTCCGTGACCTTCATGGTGCCGATTTCCGCCGCGAAGGCCGAGCCGGAACGGCCGATCACGACGATGGCCGTGATAAGCGGCCCAAGTTCCCGCGACATCGAAATCGCGACGGCCGTGGCGACATAGTTCATCGCTCCAAACCGCCGGAGTTCATACGCGCTCTGGAGCGCGAGAATCAATCCTATAAAAAATGTAATCAGAGAGAGAATCGGCAAAGCCCGGACGCCCACGTCCATGGCCTGCGATACGGCGCGCTGCAGACGCAGCGGCTTGCCCTGGAATGGTCCCACGAAGGTGTAATAGGCCGCGCGGCCCCCAAGCGAGGCCAGAGAACCGACGTACGCCAGGCCATTCGTCACGCTGCCGCCAATTTGTGACACGAATTGCATCTCTATTCTCTAGCTCAATTCCCTGAAATTCCCAGAAAATCAACCGCCCTGAACCAAAAATTCTTAGCCCGCCAGCGCTTGCTCTTCGTTGTCGTAAATCTCAAAAATCTTTAGCAAACGCGAAAGCTGCAACACTTCACGCGCCGAGGTGCTCAATCCAAACAAGATAAAGCGCGAACCGACGTCCCGCGACGCTCTTAAGCCTTCGACCAAAGAGGCCACGCCGGAACTATCGATATATCGCACCTTGCTGAGGTTTATCACGACCCGCGGCGTACGTTTTTCACGCACCTCGCGCAAGAGGGCTTTTCGAACGGTCGGTGAGTTCGCGAGATCGATGTCTCCCGACACGTCGAAAATGACGGTTTTATCCAGTTCCCGGCTTGAAATCTGCACAATATCTTCTCCTTCACGCTCTTACGCATTCCCATCCGGCTGCGCCGTGTGGACGAACTTGACCAGGCGGAGACGGTTGGTCCCGTTCGCGCGGTTGTATTCGACGATATCCATGCTTTGTCGGATGAAGTGTAACCCAAGTCCGCCCGGCCTTATTTCTTCCAATGCGCGGAGGCACATGCGCTCCGGATCTATGGCTGGACCGCGATCGCACAACACAATTTCCAGCCCTTCGGCAGATTCAGGATCGTCCTCTCGCACCGAACGGAAAAGCACCTCAATCGGCTGGTCCGCCCTGCCGCAGTACGTGTGTCGTATGATATTCGTCAGCGCTTCGTCGACAGCGCGCGTGACCGCCCGGGACTCTGGCGCGGAAAACCCCAATGATTCCGTCAGTCGTTCCACAGCCCCCCGCACCGCACAGAGCAAGCTGGGATTGCTGGTTAACTGCAGCTTCAACAGCAAACCGCGGTTCAAGTCTTCATTGCGTTCCATGCCATTGCCTCGCCCTGCTGAATGGGGTCTTCATGTGCGACTCAGTTTCGCCTCCGACTATGGTTCACGCCCGGGGAACTCCTTGCACGTTTTCGATCATTCTCCGGAAAAGTCGAGAACATTTGGAGCAGCAACCGCCCCAAATAGTGGTCGTTAGAATAAGAGCTTTACCTCTTGTACGAATCCCCAATGCTTGGAATCTTTCCTAACACTTTTGAGGTATCGGCAGAACTTGGTTCCGAGAGGTGTCCACTTCGGTCCGGACTCTTATTGGCCTTAATGGTCCAGCAAACATTTATGGACATGCTAACACCGCTTTGAGGCCGAGGCTGTGATCGGTAACGAAGACGCCTCTGACCGTGTTGAGAGGAGGGCGAACCCACTGGGTTGGTAGACACTGCGTCGACTTGTACGAGGAGGTCACGCCGGCGAGGTTGTGGGTCGGGCAACTGGATCTCCAACAGTGATACACTTCGCTGCATGCCATTCGTCGGCACAATGCTCTTTCGCTCCGAACCCAACAGGGCGTGCTGGCATGAAGCCGGTCATGCCGTTGTTGCACATCATCTTGGAATGACAGTTCTGGCCATAGGGTTATCCTGGGTGAGAGGAGAACATCGCGAGCCCAACCCATCCAGCTAGATTCCGACCGATGGATTTGACAGAGACAGGGTGGCGATAGAGTTGTTCGGTGGAGTAGCAGCAGAGATTCTGAAACTCGGAGACTATGACGTGATGGCTCACAGTTCCGACACTCGCGCCTGCGAGAGCTAGGGTGTAGCTCCTCCGCGGATCACTATATCCAGCAAGCCATCGGGATTCTCAAGGAACGAGATGCAGCTCTGGTGTGTGTCTACAGCAGGCTGATGGAGGAAAGAGTCAAGTCCTCATATCCGAGATTTCAAGATACCGAGGACCACATGTGTAAGCAACGGCATCTGACACAGGAAGACCTTGAAGTTCTCATGTAGGGCCGCCATCACCCTATGCTCGTGGACGCCAGTATGCAATGGCGGATTGGACAGCTCTCTCGATCCGTGTTGCTCTACGGCTGAACCCGAGTGCCGCAACCATCTCGTCGATAATCTGATCGTCGGTTCTCAATTGGCCGTCAGAGCGAAGCCGCGCTGTTTCTTGTAGTCCAGCAGCCGCTTTATGGGCGAGCGTGCTGTAACGGCGATTGCTGCACGCTCGCGTAAATTGACGGCGGTGCCGTTCCAGGAGCTCAAGAATGACGTGCACATGGGACACGGCGCTTTGCGCTCCGGACCATACATCATGCTGTAAACCATGAGGGTATCTTTATCGCCGAAGAGGTCGGCAGGGCGCGCCGCAGAGCTGCGACGTGCTCGATGTGGCGACGCAGTTCGATTTCTTCTGCAAGAAGCCCATTTCGGGCTGCGCGGTATTCCGCACTCTCATTCGGGAAATGCGCGGTGTTCGTGGCGACAAGTTTCCGGGCGGGTGAAAGCGTTTGAGTGACGGGCATGTACCTCCCGGTCATATCTTAACCCCGTCTTTGCACTGCGAGAAAACTGCCTGGCGCCTCGCATCAATTCACGAACGACTTCGAACATGGGCAGGTGTAATGCCGTGGACCCGGATTGGTAACGACAAAACG
This sequence comes from uncultured Acidobacteriota bacterium, assembly GCA_963720155.1. Taxonomy (GTDB): domain Bacteria; phylum Acidobacteriota; class Terriglobia; order Terriglobales; family Acidobacteriaceae; genus Sulfotelmatobacter. Next base: position 484,173 of record CAVREP010000013.1, on the reverse strand, counting down.
GGCTTGGAGGAAATTAATAGCGATGTCCTCGAAGCCGACTTCGGCCCGGAATAACTTCCGGGTTGTCCGTTTGAACGAAGCCGCTTCGCGGCAGACGTTTTCGCGTGCGTAGTGTCAGCAGTAGCGGTGTGGACGGAATAAGGTGGGGTCATAAGGAGCTAACCTATGACCCACCTTCGCAAAATGATGCTCGAGGAACTCGAGCGTCGTAATTTCGCTCAGACTACAACACGCAGTTACGTCCGCACAATGGAAGATTTCGCGCGCTACTTTAAGCGCTCTCCCGACCAGCTCGGTCCGGAGCACATTCGTGAATACCAAGCCTACCTATTCCGCGAGCGCAGGCTCGCCGCAAGCACTGTCACGCAACGGCTGGCCGCGCTCCGTTTCTTTTTCACTCGGACCCTCAAGAAAGCATGGAGCGTGGCCGAGACACCTTATCCGAAGAAGACGCGACACCTGCCCAGCATCTTGAGCCCAGAAGAAGTGGCCCACCTCATCGACTCGGCCCGGACTCGGTTTCACCGCATTGTCTTGATGACGCTCTATGGCACTGGGGCACGGCGTGCCGAACTGACTCGCTTGCAAATCCCCGATATCGACAGCCGGCGCATGGTCATCCACATCCGCGGCGGGAAAGGCCGTCAGGACCGAGACGTCATGCTCAGTTCCACGCTGCTCGAAGCCCTGCGCGACTACTGGCGCGGGCTAAGGCGCAAACCTACATGCTGGTTATTCCCCGGCGGACGCTGGCACACCGCCAAAGATCCCATCACCACTAAGGTAGTGTGGAATGCCTGCCATGAGGCTGCGCAGTACGCTGGCCTCCAGAATCGAGTTCATCCGCACACGCTGAGACACTGTTTCGCCACCCACCTGTTAGAGAACGGTGCTGACCTGCGCACCATTCAGCTGCTGCTTGGACATCAAGATCTGAAAGAGACCGCCATCTACCTCCATCTTTCACAACGTCATCTCAGCGCCACTGCGAGTCCTCTGGATTCGCTCCAACTGAAAGGCACGTCAAAGCTAGAGGAATAAATGAGTCGGCCACTCTTCGAGTTGGCCGACCTGGTCCGCAGCGCGGGCATTGCTTTCTTCTGGCGCAGCCGCCACTGGATCCGCTGGACTCACATTAAAGTCCTGCTGGCCATTGCACGGTGTCGCACCGCTGCACTCGGCGGCCATATCGATCGCTGCACCCGCTGTGGACATCGCGCCATCTCGTATAACAGCTGCCGCAATCGGCATTGCCCACGGTGCCAGACGGCTGCTCGGGAACGGTGGATCGCCGCGCGCCAACGAGAACTTCTTCCCACGCGCTACCTCCATGTCGTCTTTACCCTACCCCATGAGCTGGTACCACTCGCCCTGCACAACAAAAAGATCCTCTACCATCTCTTGCTCCAAACCAGTGCCCAAACACTGCTCGAAGTGGCTCGTGATCCCAAGCATCTCGGCGCCGAGATCGGCTTCTTCAGCGTGCTCCACACCTGGAACCAAAAAATCGAGCTTCATCCCCATGTCCATTGTGTCGTTCCCTCCGGCGGCCTTTCCCTCGATCACACCCGCTGGATTCGCTCCCGCGAAAACTACTTTCTTCCGAAGCCGGTGTTACGGAAGGTTTTTCGCGGCAAGTTCGTCGCCGCTCTTCGGCAGGCCTTTCTCAACCGCCAGCTCTGCTTCCCAGGAGACCTGAAACATCTGGCTCAGCCCAAAGCCTTCGCCGCCTGGCTACGGCCACTCCACCGACAAAACTGGGTGGTTTATCTCAAGCGTCCCTTCGGTGGCCCCGAGTATGTGCTGCAATATCTGGGCCGCTACACCCATCGCGTGGCCATCTCCAACCATCGTCTCGTCTCCTTCAGCAATGGCCAAGTCACATTTCGCTGGCGGGATTCTGCTCACCAAAATGAACAGAAGTTGCTCACCCTATCGCTCGACGAATTCTTGCGTCGCTTCCTGTTGCACATACTCCCCAAAGGCTTCGTCCGCATCCGTAACTTCGGCTTCCTGGCCAATCGCAACCGAATCACTCTTCTGCCACTTTGCTTCCAACTACTGGGCTCAGTAGCGCCGCCGCAGACCGAAGCAGACACATCCCGCGTCCCGCCTGCCAGCCCGCTTTGGCTTTGTCCCCGATGTGGCGGTCCCATGACGGTCATCGAGAGGCTCACCGCTGCCCAGCTGCAGCTCCGTTCTCCACCTTGTCTCGCCGGAGCCGCCGCATGAAACTACCATTCCAAGATCCCTCCCACGGTGCACCTCAACACCGGCCGGCGCGGTGCGCCCAACTGGGCCCCGAACCAGCCGTCCGTTGCCGATCTCGGCTCAAAATCTCCCCGCTACAGCAGGCAAACTACAACCGAACCTATCCTGCCTTCGTTTTTACCAACTTCAGTATCTGTTCCCGAAGCCTTTCTCCTAAACCCAACACCATTGAATCTGCATAATTGCCTGCCCACGGGCGGCTTCCTTCAAACGGCTGTATCGGATGCGCCCCTCCGCACTTGCCCTCCCCTCACACTTACCTGTGGAGGCGCATCCGATACAGCACTAACGTGAGAACGAAGCCGCTTGCGCGGCGGACGCTGCCGCGTGTAAAGGTGCAAGCGTATCTGCGCTTGAAAGAAGAACAGCCGCGGCGTACCATCACCGGGGTGAACGCCGGGAGCAGTACATTGACGAGCATCAATAACCAAGCTTTTCGCGCAACTCCCTTCTTTGCAATGACTTCCAGCTCCAAATCGATTGAATTCCCATAGACCGCGTCCGCCGCAAACGCAAGCGGCTTCCTTCTAACGGTTTTATCGAAAGCGCGCAGAGCATTGTCGTCACACGCACTCGTTCTCGCGTGCGCGCTTCGCCGGGTAACCGAGCGGCCTTGCGACCGCTCAGTCCCCTAAGAACCGGACTTGAAAGTTTCCCTTCATCCGGCTCGGGCACTCAATAACGCCCTCCTAAAAAAACCCGAGGACGCAGCCTCATTCCATTACAAAATAAGACCTACTCGATACGGGTTTGCGGCCAACTCGCACGGCCATGGATAAATCCACCAGTCGTGTGTGAAGCTGCACCAACAGCTTGCGCCGTCGTCATTTGCTTTGCTTCATGTATTGGTTCTGCAAACGTTCTCGAGTTTGAGCACCACCGAGAAGTCTGCTCCGTTTCCGGCGAAGTAATGTTGTCCCAAAAAGGCAACGCAACCTCTATCTGCCCGCAGGGCAGCATTCGCTTTTTCTCAGTTCCGCTATCCGCATCGCCATCGATCCGCCTTATGGCTTCACTACCCCATCGGGGAGCGATACGGACTTACCCTGTTCCGCTGAGAAGACACGATAGGTTAGGCCTTCCCTGTACGCCGGCAGCGTGATGTGCCCATGACCGAGGACTATCGAGCCAGGGTACCCATTGCAAAAGGAGCGCATAGCATCTTCCGCTCCCCTAGTGTTACGACGCTTATGGGAATTTGCATAAGCTGGCCATGCTATCAACCCTGGCCCCTGGCCACCTTGATGCTAGCAGCTGCACCATCCCCTCGCGGTTCCGATGCCGATCTCTCGATCGCGGGATACGTTGTCGGAGGGTTCCATGACGAGTCGTTACCTTCACGCCATGCCTCGTAGGGTAGTGCTGATGGGACAGCACGTCTGATGAATTGATCCTTTCTACAGACAATCGTCTCAGCAACTTTCAGGTCACAGCGATAAAACACTAACGTCATCCGGCCAGAGTCCCAAAGGACGTGCCACACCACAACTGCGCCGATGCCTGAACATCGCCAGCACAGCGAATTCGGCGATCTAGTCGGGCAGCGCCTCGATGATGTTTAAATCGGACGAAGTCGAGATTACCTGATTGAGGCGGAAACCGGCTTGATCCAACAGGTGGCGGTATTCCTCCGCGGTGCGTTCCTTCCCTCCGGTCATGAGCATCATCATTACATCCGCGAACTTGCCGGCAGAAGGCGCATTTCCTTCAGGCAGGGCCCACTCGACCAGCAAGAGGACGCCGTCTTTGGGAACCGCGCGGCGGCAATTGGCCAGGATGTTTCGGGCGCGCTCATCGTCCCAGTCGTGGATCACATGTTTCATCAGGTAGGCCCGGCAGCCGGAGGGCACTTCGCGGAAGAAATCACACGACTGCATGGCACTGCGCGACGCGAGTTCGCCGCCCAGAAAGCCACGATGCGTGGCTCGCTCGATCGCGTGGGGCAAGTCGGCAAGGACGCCGCGCACTCCAAGATGCGCCTTCAGAATTGCGGCCAGCAAAATACCGTTTCCGCCTCCCACGTCCATGAGGCTTCCCCATTTGCCGAAATCGTATGCCGCAGCGACGACTGGGCCAACCAGTGCAGACATACCTGTCATCGCGTCGTCGAAGATTAGAGCTGTCTCGGGATCTGTCTTCAGATATTCGAAGGCTTCCATCCCATAAATCTTGGCTCTGGCGGCTAGACCGGTCTCGATGCTGTACAGAATTTCCCCACAAGGTCCGAAAATGAATTCGCTCCCCCTGAAAATGAGAATGGAGCGGACGGAACCCGGTACGCCGGTGCACAGAAAGTGAGAAAGTTCTGTGTTTGTAAATCTTCGCGGAGACGTCTCCTCGAACACGTTTTGGCTGGCCAGGAGGCGCAGGATGCGGTAGAGAGCCGATTCGTTCACATTCAGTTTACGGGCCAGGTCCGAGGAGGTGTGCGCGCCATCTTTCAGTAGATCCGCGACTCCCAGCTTTGCTGCAGCGTACAAAGCCTGGTTGATGATGAGACCGTTCGTCATGCCCAACAGCTGCAAGGGTGTTGCGGTCGACGAGGTTTGCAGTGACATAGTTTCCCTCTCGCTTCGCGGGCGCAGATTGTGATCCGAGTGGCGCTATTCTCTGCTGTCGCTCAAGTGCGCCCTACGCGATACCGGTACGGTCCCAGAGTGACTATCAGTAACGTTGCCAGGACCGCCGCGCTGAAGAATCCGATTATCGGTATGACGTAGGACCCTGTCTTATCGAAGCCGAAGCCCATGAGATAAGCTCCCAATCCGCCAGACACGCCAAAGACGGCCCATATCCATCCGAAAATCGCTCCATAGGAACGCAGCCCAAAGTAGCGGCTCGTCAAATACGCAATTATGTCGACCTCTGCCCCTATACCAAGTCCGACCAGGACGGCGGCGATACACGCAGACCAGATCGCGTGGCCCAACCCTAGAAAAGCAATCCCGATCGCAACTGCAGCGAAAAGCAATGCCGCGACACGAGGTGCGAAAAACTGATCCAGCAAGTAACCACAACCTACCCGTCCTATGAACAGCCCGACATCGAAGAGCGAGCTGGCCAACGCCGCCAGCTGACCCGAGCTGCCCCTGTCGGTCAGGATCGCAGGCAAGTGAATGAAACATGCATGTACGCTCGCCGTCACTAGAAAAAGGACGCACGCCATGGTCCAGAATTCTGACGTGTGCGCGGCGTCGTGCAAGGTAAGCCCAATGTCGTTCGGAGCGACCGACGCTGAGACGGGGCTTTCTCCAGCTCCATCTGGCAGGAGACCGATATTCTCGGGCCGTTCCTTCAAGAATGCCGCAACCACTGGCAGGGGTATCAGAAAAATCGAGAAACCGAAGACAGTGTACGCGAGGCGCCAGCCGAGGGTTGCGACCAACCGCTGCGACACCGAAGGAACGACGATAGCACCTAACCCCATCCCAAGCATCATGACGCTGAGCGCCAGTCCTCTGTGCCGGTCAAACCAGTGCGAAACTACATCCGTGTATGGCATCGCCCCGGCGCCACCAGAGACGACACCCAAGGCAAAATAGAAAACATAAAGTTGCCACATGGACGTCGACAAGAGCCAGCTGGAAACCAGAATCAAACCGAGCAGGGCCGTGAATGGGAGCAGCACTCTGCGCGGGCCGTAGCGGTCAACCAATCGCCCGGCCAGCGGGATACACAGAGCCGAGGTCAGGTTGTGAATTGTGAATGCGAGCGAAATCCTGGCGCGTCCTGTGTGAAATTCCTGTCCCAGGGCTTTCGCAAACAGACCGAAGGAAAAGACGATGATTGTGGCGGTGTTGAGGAAGAGCCCGAGCGCTGCCGTCAAGGCGACCCACCAGCCGTAAAACACTTTGTGGCGCGCGTTTCGCATCTCGGATCCTAATAAAGAAAATGATGAGTGCGGTCTGGAGACATCATTTCGTTTTCCTGTTGCCCAACCTTGCCCAACCTGTTTTCGGAAGGCCGTCTCGTCGAGGGATTCTAGTTCAGGCCTCGGCTCGAAAACAAACGCCGACTTTGTGGGATGGGACAGCTGACGGTATTCCATACGGTGGCAAACTGACTGCTCCCGCGGTTGCAGCGAAAGGCATGCGTTGATCGAATTTGGTGCGACTTCCCGGATTGTCGGCTACTCTTCCCTAATCCGATAATGTCCTGATTGCCCGGGATCCAGGCACGAACGCTGCGGTTCCTCGTCGAACCACATCTACGCTGGGCCAATTACAGAATCGGCGGACCTTATTAGGACTCGCGGTGTGGGCGCTCGCTTGACCGCGATCTTTTCGAAGCATAAAGTTTCGGCGATCCTTGCACCCGCGAGCGCTCGGCGCTAATGAGGCTTGTGTCAGACTCTCTCACGGAGAACGTATGGGAAGCGGTCCCGCAATCGCCTCGATCTCGATCGGAACGAAGACGGTTCAGAAACTGCGGCTTAGGATCCTTCCTTTTGTTCTCGTGCTTTTCGTCGTCGCCCTTATCGATCGCAATAACATTGGGTTTGCGGCGTTGACGATGAACAAAGCGCTGGCCGTCTCCAGCCAGCAGTTCGGATTGGTCTTCGGCGTTTTCTTTTTCGGCTACTTCGTATTTGAAATCCCCAGCAATTTGCTGCTGCACAAGATCGGAGCTCGCGTTTGGATCTCGCGAATACTGATCAGCTGGGGGATTGTGGCGACGATCACTAGCTTGATGCATACCGTTCACCAGCTCTACATTGTGCGCTTTCTTCTTGGGCTGGCTGAAGCCGGCTATTTCCCTGGAATCCTCTTGTATCTGACGTACTGGTTTCTTCAACGAGAACAGGCACGTGCGTTCGCTCTTTGTGATGGCCGGCCCTGTTACGACGATTCTGGGAGCTCCGGTTGCTGGTTTCATTCTGGATCATGTGCACTGGCTCGGCCTCGGCAGTTGGAGGTGGCTGCTGATTTTGGAGGGAATGCCAGCCATAGTCTTTGGTGTACTCACATACGTTCTGTTACCAGGCCGCCCCCAGGACGCTAAGTTTCTGACCGCAGAGGAGAAGGAATGGATTCGAGCGGAATTAGGACGCGAAGAACAGCAAGAATTGGGGCGGCGCCGATACTCGGTGCTCCAGGCTTTGGCAAGCGGCCGCGTGTGGCATCTAGTTTTGACTTATTTTGGAATGATGATCGGTCTTCAGGCGCTGAATTCGTGGGCACCACAGTTGGTGAAATCGCTTTCCAGTCTGTATTCCAATAGTATGATCGGACTCCTTCTCGCGATTCCCAACCTGGTAGCGCTGGCGGCGATGATATTTGTCTCCCGCAACTCAGACCGTACGCTGGAGCGGCGATACCATGTCGCCATTCCTGCTTTGGTGGCAGGAATGGCTCTATGGCTGCTTGGCACCGCTCCTTCTCCGTTCTTTTCAGTGGCGCTCTTGTGTCTATTAGCTGCGGGCGTTTACAGCTACCTCGGTCCCTTCTCGGCGCTACCCAGCGAATTTCTGACGGGGTACTCGGCTGCAGCCGGCATCGCCCTAATTAATTCCGTGGGAAACCTCGGCGGATTTGTTGGACCTGCTGCGATCGGTTTGATTAGCCAGCGAACGGGAAATCTCTCCGCAGGCCTGGCCCTTGCTGGGGTCCCGTTATTCATATCAGCGACGCTCGTGCTGCTGCTGCCAAGGACAGCACGGGCAGTGGCAAAAGGCTGATCGGTGACGGGTGGTCGGCAACCCTTACCTTACCGGATGATGGAAGGGTTGCCAGTCACGCGCTCGTAACCCGCCAAGTGGCCAGCGGGGCTGCAACGATCTGACCCTAATCCGATATATTGAATAGGATCAGGGACGATAATCATGGCCGACTCCGTAGTAGAAAGCCTGATCCTGGATCTTCTTGAGTGGCTCGTAAAACGCGATCGAAGCTACGAAGAAGTGGTGGAGGCATGGCATACGTCGTGCCCCAGACTGCCAGTTTGGGAGGATGCGAATGATCGCGGACTTGTCATGAAAGAGCAAGTGCAAGGACGCTGCATGGTTAGACCACCACAAGGAAATACAACGACTTGCAAGAGGCGGGCGGCCACCTAAGTCCTTGCTAGTCCGTACAAGCCAACACATTTACGTACCGTAATCCGTACCGCGAAAAAAAGCCGCTATGCTGCATGCAGAGCTACCGGATATCCATTCTTACCCATTTTCACGCGATTCCTGCACGCGGGCAAGCGAATATCCATCTATATCCATTTCCACCCGTTCTTTAACGAAAAGGAAGCTTTAGTGTGGAAAGAAGGGACGGCAAAACTGCCACAAGCCCTGGAACCGGGTGGTCGATCTGGCATGGCGTTGAGGAGGAAGCGCTTCGCGAGTACCGAGAAATCGTCTGAACTCGCGCATGAAATCTTGGGCTTCCAGGCGCAAAGCATTTCCGGCCATTCTACGACTACGGGACCGTAGCTACAGAAAACCGATTGAGTAAGTGCAGGGGAAGGCCCTTAGGGCTTTGCGGGCAACGGCTGCCAGAGCTCAATCTTATTCCCATCTAGGTCATAGATCCAGGCAAAGCGACCGTAGGACTCATCCATTCGTTCGGCGTCAATCTTTACTCCCTCTTGTTTTAAGCGGTCGAGCAAAGCATCCATATCGTCCACGATGTAGTTGATCATGAACGGTGCGGGGCTGGGATCGAAATACTTAGTGGAGGCGGGAAAAACAGTCCAAACTGTAACGTGTTCCTTTTGCGGGTCGTCGTGTTCGCGCCACGGAAGCATCGCGCCTTGGCCTTTGTCAGCGAGTCCAAGATGCTTCGAATACCATTCGCGCATCTGATCACGATTAGCGGATTTGAAGAAGACACCGCCGATTCCAAGGATGCGCCCGCGCTGCTCCATTTTGACAGGCGGCTTCGACTTTTCAGGTTGCTGAGATTTCACTTCCTGTCCTCCTGTTGAGCGGGCCGAGATGAGCAACAGCGAGCCGAGCGCAATTGTGCTCCAGGGTATTCCTTGCATGTGCGGGATTATACAAGTTTCGATTCGAATGGAGAAAACGGTTCGCTCAAGGTTCGCCGCGATTCACCCTTTCTAGATCGCGCATGAGGTCCCGAACTGGCTTGGCATCGCCCGTAGAGTGTGCCCATCGCGATTGTGCCAATTCAAGGGTCATTCCAGGCAACAGGCGGTGCGAACCACTCGCCACCGAATGATCCGCTCGCACGATCGGTCTCCAAAAAGAACACCATTATGTCGTTTGGGTCGATGCCTGCTTCGCCAAGTTTTTCGACCATGGCGGCAACAAGGCCTTTTTTCCTATTGGTGTCAGTCCCTGAAGATACCAGCACTTCAATCATCAACAGGGTGGAATAACAGCGGGACAGCTAAACCTTGGAACCGTTGGCCGGAAATTAAGTACCGACGACGAAAAGCAAATAATTGTGTATGCGTCAGGCATTCACGACGAAGTAAACATCGCCGTGGCCCTCACTCAGTGCCGCCGCCAAGCGCACCAAGGGCAGCAGCGCTTCGCGGATCTCGACGGGAACTGCCTCCTCTACCTTTTGTGCGAAGCTCGGGCTGGAACACTTGGGGAGCCGTGCGCCTATACTCTTTACCAGTCCTCGCGTGGCGTTGATCAGCTCGGTCCGCGCCGCCACCAACGCATCCCGGGCTCGTAACACCACCAGGTCCTGCCGTACTTCCCTACTCCGGTGCCGCATCGGGTGCAACGATTGCGGATCGACGCGTCCCAATCGCGCCAACTTGTTGGCATCGATTCGATCATTCTTGCGCTTGCGACGCTTCGATCCTTCCATTAACCGCGGGTTGGCCACCAGCACTTCGTGTCCGCAACCGCCGATGACTTCCTGCACCCAGGGAGAGTGTGTCCCCACCTCAAACCACACGCGCCGCATTCAATGCCTGAAAGAATTCGGCAATGTGCTGCTGCGTCGTACGCAACGGTCCCTCCGCCAGCGTTCCTCCCTCCAGACCCAGAATGCAGTAGTGGCTCCATTGGTTCCCCAGATCCACGCCCACCGTCAGACGGTCGAGATTGGGGCGAAACTTACCTCGCCGATCCTCTTCTCCTGTGCCCCCTGCTTCCACCTTCGGATCCAGTTGCTTCCTCAGTGTCTCCACCAGTTCCGCCAGCGCTTCCTTCGTATCCCGCTGCACTGGGCCCCGCGACTTCGCCCGCTTCGATGTCGGTTCACTCTTCCTTGCAGAATTGGTATGCTTCTTCGCGGTCGATCTCCTTTTCATGTGATTGCACGTTGAGTGCGTTGATCACCGCTAGCTTAACGCCATCCGTGATCGGGAATCGACCTTCTCATCCCATCTAACTTAAGGCGTAATTGGTTCAGGGTTGCCCCTCATCCGGGCATCTCCATTGCGTGGGTTTAGTTCCCAATCTTCTAGCACGACAGCAGGACCGAGTATTGCGGATAGTACCGATTCAAAAACGGCATGTTCCGCTGAAACTGGACGAGGTCACTTCCCTTCTATGAGTAGCCGACGTAAGGACTGGCCGACAGCTTGACATTCCTCAAGGTCGAGCCTCATGGTGGTCTCGAGACCATCCACATTCAACCCACAATTCACCCGACCCGCCGCTGCGTTTGAAATCAAACGAAAAGGAGGAAACCATCATGGACAGAATGCTGGTAGTGGTTTTTGATAACGAGAGCAAAGCCTACGAAGGGTCACGGAATTTTCAGCAACTGGATGGAGACGGCAGCATCGCTGTGTATGCGGCGAGAGTCGTTGCCAAGAACCCCGATGGTACGGCATCGGTGAAAGAGGGCGCTGACTCCGGTCCGTTGGGAACTCTGACAGGCACTGCGGTCGGCAGTCTCGTCGGGTTATTGGGCGGTCCTGTCGGTGTGGCAGTAGGTGCCGCCGGTGGCTCTCTCATCGGAGCAATTGCAGACCTTGACAACGTGCGCGTTGGAAGCGACTTTCTCTCGGACGTAGCGGAGACCCTTACGCCCGGCAAGGTCGCTGTAGTCGCCGAGGTGGACGAGGAGTGGACCACTCCGGTGGACACACGCATGGAAGCACTGGGTGGTATTGTCTTGCGTCGCAGCCTTTGGGAAGTGGAAGACACTCAGGATGAACGGGACATCGCATCGATCAAGGCGGACATCGCTCAACTGAAAACCGAACACGCCGAGGCCAAGGCGGAACGCAAAGCGAAGCTGCAATCCCGGATTGACACACTCAACGCAAAGCTGCAAGAGAAATTGGACAAAGCCAAATCAAGACTCGAAGCTATCCGACACGAGGCAGATGCCAAGGTAGAGGCGCTGAAGGAAAAGGCGGCCCAATCGAAGCAGGACATCAAGGTCAAGCAAGAACAGCGTATGGCCACCGTGAAAAAACACTATAACGAGTGGCTGGATCGGCAGGAGAGACGCGCAAGTTAAACTCTGTCACGTCAAGTCCCGATTTTCCTGTCTTAGCTCCAATGACGAAGGTCGGGACTTGCACCCATCTCCATCAACCTGCGGAAACGAGGAGAAACGATGACTGCAAATAGCACGCAGGGGCATTCGCGGCCACGACACCCAACTGCGCCGCCGCTCGGTGGCCTTCTTGTATTTCCTTAAGATAGACTCCGTGCGTAAGATACTCCGCTCGTCCCTTTTGAGGAGGTGTTTATGGCGCAGCAAACTCCGTCCGGTATCGTGCGGCAGGCTTCGACATTGTCCATTTTGTGGGGCGTTGCGCTGATCACCTTGGGCATGCTGGCGGTGGGATCGCCATTTCTCGCTGCCGTCGCGGTCAACGCGTTCATTGCTTGGCTCCTAGTTTTGGCAGGCGTGGTCCACTTGACCGTTGCTTTTCACACTCGCGAGGCTGGCAGTTTGATCTGGAGAGTGTTGGTCGGACTAGCATATCTCTCATTTGGCGTGTACCTGATCATGCATCCAGCACTGGGTGTTGCAACGCTGACTTTATTGCTGGCATCACTCTTTCTTGTTGAGGGCATCTTGAACATCGCTCTGTTTTTCCAGGTGCGCTCAATACAAGGATCCGGTTGGCTTCTGATCGATGGGATCATTACGCTGCTATTAGGGCTGATGATCTACCTGCAATGGCCATCGAGCTCCGCATGGGCGATAGGCACGCTGGTCGGCGTGAGTATGATCATCAGCGGCGTTACGCGTGTGATGCTGTCATTGGCGGTGCGCAAGGTCGCGGACACGATTTCCTCGAAGTTGGCTGCTTAAGTGTGGCAAACGTTTGACGGCATATTGGGTCGGCGAGGCGAGGGGATTGCACGTTTCGGGGTAGCCACGCGTGCTGAAACCCGGCATTGACCGAAACGGAGGACGACAAAATGGGAGGCATGGTTCCGTTAGGCGATGCGTCGCGACGCCCCGCGCGCGTGCCCGTCGTCACCGCCGGCATCATGGTCGTCAATGTCGTTGTTTTGTGCTGGAGCTGATGCGTGGCGACGCATTTGTGACTCAGTGGGCAGCGGTCCCAGCGCGGATCGTTTCCGGCCATCACTGGATCACGATCCTAACGGCGATGTTCATGCATGGCAGCTGGTCGCACATCATCGGCAACATGATCTTCTTATGGGCCTTTGCTCCCGAGGTTGAAGATGCGATGGGCCGCGGCCGGTATCTTGTTTTCTACTTGGTCGGTGGGCTGGTCGCCATGCTGGCCCAGGTTGCAGCCAGCCCCCATTCCACAGTCCCGAATCTGGGCGCGAGCGGGGCAATCGCCGCGGTGATGGGCGCGTTTATTGTCACCTATCCTCGTGACCAAATTCGCACGCTTCTGTTTATATTCGTGTTCGCGCGCATCAGATTCATTCCAGCGGCCCTCTTAATCGGTCTTTGGTTTATCAGTCAGCTCTTCCACGCAGGTGCTGTGGCGCAAGTGCAGACCGGCGGGGTGGCATACTTGGCGCATATCGGTGGCTTCATCTTTGGAGCCGCCACTGCGCGCTTGTTCGAGGGTCAGCGTCGAATCGCGTGAGTCGCTGGCGGTTACTTGAGAGGAATCGCAGAAGCTTAACGGCAACCATAGTTACGCCCTATAGTTACGCCCTAAGGTGGGTTTGAATCCGACTCTCCAACGCCGATCAAGACAGGGTTTGACTATTTGACTTCCGTGTTGTCGGATAACGGAAGGTATCATGCTTAAGTTAAAGCGCTTATGGTGCGGAGCCCCGGTTCCCATGGCAAGAACCTTTGCGGATCGCCCGGTAGGGTGCCCGTTCTTAGCCAAATTCACCCATAGAATTTTTTTCAGAAGATTTGAGATACGGAGACTCTATTGTTGGAACTATAGGTTCTCTCGTGGTCCTCTGTTAGCCATATTCCGAGGGGAAAAAGCTTACTTAGAATCTCTTAGATTTTTTGCTTTTCCCATCGTCCCAGCCAGTCATTCCTGAGGCGACCTATCTTGATGCGGGGCGGACCACGACGGCGCGCAGCGAGACGCTGCAGCGTGCGGACGGACCGGTTTAGCTGCCGGGCCAGATCGGTTTCGCGGATGTAGCCGTCGAGCACCGATGGGGCCGAACCGGAAAGGTCACCCACGGGGCCTTTCCTCCCTGTCTGAATTATTGATCTCTGCATAAATAATGTAATAATAGGGATGCTCTGTTCTCCGTCTGAACAGCTATGCCCAGACCCAAAGGAAGTGCCGATCTACTGGAAGACCGGCGCAGGCGAGCATTGGCCTTATTGGATTCCGGTTGTTCACTCAACGAAGTGGGACGGCGTATGGGATGTGGCGCCAGTTCGGTGATGCGCTGGCGGGATGCGCGGCGACGTGGAGGCGAGAAGGGTTTGCGGGTACGCTACTCTCCCGGCCGCCCGTTAAAGCTGAACCCAGCCCAACGCAAACGCCTGGTCCGTCTGCTTTTGCAAGGCGCGATGGCGCAGGGCTATCGCACCAATCTATGGACCACCGCCCGCATTGCCGAAGTAATCCAACGTAAGTTTGGGGTCCAGTATCACCGCGACCATGTCGGTCGTTTGATGCACCGCTTGCAATGGAGTCCCCAGAAGCCAGAACGGCGGGCCTTGGAACGGGATGAAAAAGCCATCGCGCGCTGGAAACAAAAAGACTGGCCGCGGATAAAAAAAACGCTGCGCGGTTGGGCGCCCACATAGTATTTGCCGATGAATGGGGCTTCCAATTGATTCCCAACGTGGTTCAGACCTGGGCCCCGCAAGGCCAGACCCCCATTCATCGCCATCGCCAAGGGCGGCGGGACAAGATCTCTGTCATTTCCGGGATTTCGGTAAGCCCCAAACGACACCACCTGGGCCTCTACTATCTACTTTTCCTAGATAACATCGGACAGGAGGAGGTTTGTAGGTTTCTGCAGGAGTTACTGCGGCACTTACGTGGCCCGGTGATTGTTCTGCTGGACAATTCCTCCACTCACCAAGGGGAACCCCTGCAGAAGCTCCTGGACCGGCACCCGCGTCTCCATCGGGAGCACTTTCCTTCCTATGCTCCGGAGCTCAACCCCGACGAAGGGGTCTGGTCTCTGGCCAAGCGCGAACTGGCCAATAGCTGCCCGGATCATGTGGATGAACTGATGGAAGATATCATCCGCTCCATCAACGGCATCCGCACATCGCCCCGGAAGCTACGTGGCTGCATAGTGCAATCCGATCTCCCTTCTTTTTTGCGGTAAAGCATTACATTATTTATGCAGAGATCAATAGCGGACAACCACGCGAGAGCCTAGTGATGATAGCGCAGGAATGCCAGAAAATCGGGGCAAAATTTGACGGGCCTGGAGTGCCGGGTCAGCAGGTGAGTGGAGCGCATGCGGACACAGCGCGGACATGAGGATGGGTGCGGACACGGGCCGACAGAGTGGATTGCGCGGAACCGGCATGAATACTGCGTAAAACTGGCTGCCCCCCAGGGATTCGAACCCCGATATGCTGATCCAGAGTCAGCTGTCCTGCCGTTGAACGAGGGGGCAGTGATTGATTGAGAATCAACTTGTCCGTCGGCCCATCCTGATTCTATGGTTGAGGGCAAAGTGCGGTCAACACTAGCGGCGTTTCTGGGGAAGTTCTTCTGCTGATCGAGTGGCGTCCAGCCTATCGGGGGTACGAATGTCACAGTTTACGCCGGCGCTGCCGAGATGAGCATCTTCTCCTCAGGCGTAGAATCCTCTTTGAGATCGCGCCAGGAGGAATCCATGCCATCCATGTTCGAGAACATGTCTGCGCCCGCTGCCGATTATGCGGAGGTCGCCCGCCAGTCACTGGAGGTGGAGCGCTGCGCGCTGCTCGTGGTCGATATGCAGGAAAAACTCCTGCCACCGATTTTTCAGAAAGAACGGTTGCTGCACAATTCAAAGCTGCTGATTCGAGCAGCGGATGTTCTCAAGATTCCCGCGATCGTCAGTACGCAATACGCGAAAGGACTGGGCAAGACTGTGCCGGAGGTGGCCTCCCTGCTGCCGGAGAGCGCGGCAATCGACAAGGATCGGTTCTCCTGTTTCGGCACGAGGCGTTTTTGTACGCTGCTCAAGCGGCTGCCTGGGAACCGCAATACGCTCCTGCTGTGCGGCATGGAGAGCCATATCTGCGTGATGCAGACGGCGCTGGCGGCGCTGCGCGAGGGCTATCTCGTGCATGTCGCGTCGGATGCGGTCAGCTCGCGGACGGAATGGAATTGGAAAATCGGCCTGGAAAGAATGCGGGCTGCGGGCGCAGTGATTTCTTCCACTGAAATGATGATCTATGAAATCCTGCGCTCGTCTGCGTCGGCAGCGTTTAAAGAGATGCTGCCGCATTTGAAGGGATAGCCCAGCCCGAGAGGGCGCTGCACTAAGCGGTTGTCATCCCGAGCGAAGCGAGGGACCATGGTGTTTGCACGCAGCGGCATTGAGCAAGCAGAAACCATGGTCCCTCGCTTCGCTCGGGATGACAAGTTTGTTTGGAACTAGGTTTCAGTCTCCTTTTTTTTCACCCGGACGACGGTGATCTTCGCGAAGCCCTCTTCGAATGCGGGAGCCTTTAGTTTGGCAGCCATGCGTCGCATCACGTCTTCGGGAACCACACGGTCGCGGCGTTGGTGGCGATCGATGCAAACCTCGAGGGGCACGTCAAAAAATACCGCGTGCACTTCATACTGATAGTCCTTGGCCAGCTTGATCCAGTGCTGGCGTTCCTGCGGCGTGAGATTGGTTGCGTCCACATAATTCATGGGACGCTTGGCGATGAGCCTCGCTTTCAGCATGGAGCGCAGGTTGGAAAATACCAGGTCTTGAAAACGCTGCTCGCGCACATCGTCAAACAGTAATGACCGCACCATGTCGCTCGAAAGCGGGACGACGTTGTGGCGTTTGAACCATGAACTTTTTCCCGATCCTGGCAACCCGATTGCGAGGACCACGATGCCCTTGGGCGCGCGTGGGGCCACTGCAGGAACTGCCGAAATCTTAGGCGGAGCGGCAACCGCCGGCGTCGCTGGCGTTTGGTCTACCTCTCCGGCATCGGAAATCTCCTCTTCCGCAGACTCTGCCGGGGCCGGGGGGATGGAACCCTTGACCGCAGCCGGGGCAAAGGCTTGAGCGACCGCTTGCTCGCGCCCACGGCCACCCCGTCCGCGACCGCCGCGACGACGACGACCGCGGCTACCTGGTGCGGAACTGCCGGGTTCAGGTCGCGGGGGCGCAGGTTGAGGAGTCGCAGGTTCAGCGTCATAGGACTGTTCCTCGGAGTGTGGACGCGCGCTGCGGACTGCTTGCATTTCAGATTCGCGAGGGGAAGCCGAAGTTTCCGATTCGACGCTTCCGGCATCGGAAGCTGTGCCGGGCTGCTGCTCGGCATCAAAATAAGCCGGCTGCAGGGGCGGAGGAGTTGGTTGGTCGGAGGGCTCTGCGGGCTTTTTTTTGCGACGCTGTAAGCGCTCGCGCATCCATTTGCGCATGCAAGGCTTTTAACACAGAAGAGCGGGTGGGATCAAACACCGAGGCCTGTGGCCGAACCATGCGCGATAGCCGAGCAAAGTAGCGGGGCAATGGCGCCCCAATCAGGCACGACCGATAGGAAATATGACTATGCCCGGAAAAATCCCCGATGCAATCCGCGGCCAGAAATACATATTGCTCACCACGTTTCGAAAGAACGAGACTGCGGTCTCCACACCAGTCTGGTTTGGCGAAGACGGCGACAGGCTTTATGTGATGACGCGCAGCGATATGGGAAAGACCAAGCGCATTCGCAACAATCCACACGTGCGGGTAGCTTCCTGCACGATCCGGGGCAAAGTGATTGGGCCTGAATTTGAAGCGATGGCGCGGATCCGGCCGCCTGAAGAACATGCGGACGCGAGAGAGACCATCAACCGCAAATATTGGCTGGCGCGGCTCCCGCTAATCTGGCGCAGGACAGATACCTACATCGAGATAACGTTCCCATAATATTCCGTCTCGCATCAAGCGCACGGAATCCCGACACAGCACTGGAGAGATCTGCGTAAGGACGCGTAAGGACGCGGGGGATCATTTACGCCAGTTCCCTCTCCTGCTAACATCATCTGTCGCAATCGGCACAATTGTGTTGTCGCATTCATAAGAACGGAGAAGCTCATGGCAATTAAAGTTGGCATTAACGGTTTCGGACGTATCGGCCGCAATGTTTTGCGGACATCACTCAACGATTCCAACCTGGAATTCGTGGCGGTCAACGATCTCACCGATCCGAGGACGCTGGCACACCTTCTGAAATACGATTCCATTCTCGGCAACCTGCCTAACAAGATCAGTGCCGGAGCGGACAGCATCTCTATCGACGGAAAAACCATTAAGGTTTTCAAAGAAAGAGATCCGGGCGCGCTTCCCTGGGAATCGGTGGGCGCTCAGGTGGTGATCGAATCGACTGGACACTTCACTGACGCCAATGACGCTAAGAAGCACCTGCGCGGTTCGGTGAAGAAGGTGATCATTTCAGCTCCAGCAAAAAATGAAGACATTACTCTTGTACTGGGCGTGAATCAGGAAAAATACGACGGCGCCAAACATCACATCATTTCGAATGCCTCCTGCACCACGAATTGTCTGGCCCCGATCGCCAAGGTGATCAATGACGTGTTCAAGATCGTCAGCGGTACGATGACGACCATTCACTCTTACACCAACGACCAGGTGATTCTCGACTTCCCGCACAAAGATTTGCGGCGGGCGCGGGCGGCGGCGATCAACATGATTCCGACGTCTACTGGCGCGGCTAAAGCACTCAAACTGGTGATTCCCGATCTTGCGGGGAAACTCGATGGATTCGCCATGCGCGTGCCAACTCCGAATGTCTCTGTGGTCGACCTGGTGGCCTGGGTGGAAAAAAAGACCACAAAAGAAGAAGTAAACTCTGCGCTGAAAAAAGCATCTGAAAGCGGGCCATTGAAAGGTTATCTCGGCTACGAAGAGAATGAACTGGTTTCGTCGGACTTCAAAGGCGACTCGCGCTCTTCCATCGTCGATGCGCCGATGACCTTGGTGGTAGGCGGCAATTGCGTCAAGGTGATCTCCTGGTATGACAATGAATGGGGATATTCCTGCCGCGTGCGCGACCTGATCCACTACATCGCCGGCAAGGGCCTGTAGCAGCCCGAAACCCACCTTGGGCGGGCCGAGGTGGGTGCTAAATCCTTACTTTATGTATTCCTCCTAAAGGACCAGTCAATGTCCAAGCTGTCTATCCGTGATCTGCCACTGAATGGCAACCGTATCTTTATGCGGGTCGATTTTAATGTTCCGTTGGAAGATGGACGCGTTATGGACGACACGCGCATCCGCGAAACCCTGCCTTCCATCGAGTATGCGTTGCGGCACGGGGCGCGGCTCATATTGGCGTCGCATCTGGGGCGACCGAAGGGCAAGCCCAATCCGAAGATGAGTCTGAAGCCGGTGGCTGAGCGGTTGCGCATGGTGCTCGACAAGGAACTGGCGCGTGGCGAAAACGTGGGCTTCTGTCCCGACTGTGTGGGACCCGAAGCGGAAGAAGTTGCCACGCAACTGGAAAAGGGTCAAACCTTGCTGTTGGAAAATCTTCGCTTTCACGCTGAGGAAGAAACGAATGACCAACATTTCGCCAAACAATTAGGGAGTCTGGCGGATTTCTACGTCAATGACGCCTTTGGCGCGGCGCATCGGGCACACGCATCCACTGTGGGCATCACCAAGTTTGTTTCAAAATCGGCGGCCGGCCTGCTCATGGAGAAAGAACTAAGGTATTTGGGCAAGGCACTGGAAAATCCTGAACCGCCGTTTGTGGCCATCCTGGGAGGCGCAAAGGTCAGCGACAAGATCGGCGTGATTCGCAATCTATTGGGCAAAGTTGATTCACTCATTATCGGCGGCGGCATGGCCTACACCTTCCTCAAGGCCCAGGGACAAGAAATCGGCAAGTCGCTGCTCGAAGCCGACAAAGTGGAACTGGCGCGACAGCTGCTGGCAGAAGCCAAGCAACGAAATGTACGGTTCCTGTTGCCAATCGATCACGTTGTGGCGACCAAGCCCGAGGCTAATGCAGTAGTGCAGCGGATCGGCGAGGGCCAACCGATCCCCGCCGATCGCATGGCGCTCGACATTGGGCCAAAGACGATCGAGCTGTTCTCTGAGGAGATTTCGCGGGCTCGTACTATCGTCTGGAATGGGCCGATGGGCGTGTTTGAGGTTCCAGGATTTTCCCGGGGGACGTTCAGAATCGCCCATGCGGTGGCGGAAAACGTGGGAGCGATTTCGATTGTGGGCGGCGGCGATACGGTCGCTGCGGTCCACGCCGCCGAAGTTGCAGACAAGATGACGCACATCTCAACCGGGGGCGGAGCGTCGCTTGAGTTTCTGGAAGGCAGGAAGCTGCCTGGGGTCGAGGCACTGACGAACAAATAGCCGTATCGGTCTATCGGATGGACCTGCCACGAGACAAGGACTATGTGGTAATGCTGCGAGTCGGAGATCCCGAAGAAGTCCGCTTAGTTCGTGGTGACATCACACACTATCCCTCAGACGCAATTGTGAATGCCGCTAACTCTGAACTGTTGCCCGGTGGGGGCGTGTGCGGGGCGATTCACCGCGCAGGTGGCCCCGCGATTGCGGAGGAGTGTCGTCGTATCCGTTCCGAACGCGGATCGCTTTCACCGGGCCAGGCGGTTGCGACGACGGCTGGCCGACTCTGGGCCGCGTACGTAATCCATGCGGTTGGTCCAATCTGGAATGGCGGACATAATCGTGAAGCGGAAGCGCTTTCGAGCTGTTATTGCGAGTCGATGCGCATTGCCGACGAACTGAAGCTTCGAAGCATCGCGTTTCCAGCAATCTCGACCGGTATTTTTGGATATCCCGTCGAACCGGCTGCCAGGGTGGCGATTCCGACCGTGATTGAGAGGCTTCGAGCGGCCAAGCATCTCGAGGTGGTATCCATAGTGCTATTCGACAAAAGGATGCTCGACGCTTTCGCCACGGCGGCCTTCGCTCAACGGAAAGCAGCTTCTGCAAATCCATATGAAGTCTCGATAGGACTGATGAATGACTAGAAAGAAACTCATCGCCGCCAACTGGAAGATGTATAAAACGCCCGATCAGACCCGCGAGTTCTTTCGTGAATTTCTGCCGCTGGTTTCCAATCATGATCGGGACGAGATCGTCGTTTGTCCGCCGGACATTGATTTAGTGGCTGCCGTAGAAGCGGCGAAACAATCGAACGTCGCCATCGGCAGCCAGAATGTTCACTGGAAGCCGGAGGGGGCCTTCACCGGCGAGACGTCAGCGCCCATGCTGCTGGCCTTGGGCGTTATTCATGTGATCATCGGTCACTCGGAGCGGCGGCAGTACTTTTGTGAAACTGACGATACCGTGAATCTGCGGCTGAAAGCGGCGCTGGAAGCTGGTCTGACGCCGATCTGTTGCCTAGGTGAAGTTCTGGAAGAGCGCGAGTCTAGATTGACGGATGACGTGCTACGGCGCCAGTGCGTTCGGGCTTTCCACGCCATATCCGGCAAGAAGGCCTCAAAGATGGTGATTGCTTACGAGCCGGTATGGGCGATTGGCACGGGTAAGACAGCCACGCCCGAGCTGGCCGCGGAAGCTCATGCCGTGATCCGCCGGGAAGCGTCGGAAATATTCGGCGAGGATTTCGCGGCGAAACTTCGCATCCTTTACGGTGGGTCGGTGAAGCCGGAAAACGCTTCAGCTCTCATGGCTCAAGAGGAGATCGACGGGGCGCTGGTTGGCGGCGCTTCGCTCGATCCGAAATCGTTCGCAGCGATTGTGAAGTATTGACAGGAGGCCATGTACAGTTTGCCCAACCACACACCTGAGGGAACCCTTAGGTGCGTGGACGATCTGCCGGCTTCGCCTGGCAGGACAGCCGAGGCGGCTGTCCCTACATGGACCGTGCTGCTGCCGGAAGTTCTCCCGGTGCGAACCACTCTTTGATCTGCTAATCTTTTCTGCTCGCAATCCTGAGATTCATTCCGCTTGAAGAAAAGAGTTTAATGACGGAAACCGTGCGTCCTGAACCGAGCCGCCTTTACCGGTGGCTGGTGTTGATCTTTATCAGTCTGGCGATGTTCGGCAGCTACTACGTGTATGACGCTCTCAGCCCGCTCGCCGACGTGCTCAAACAGCAACTCGGATTCTCCGATTTGGACATTGGCTTCCTCCAGGCGATCTACAGCTTTCCCAATATTTTCACGGTGCTCATCGGCGGTTTCATCATTGACAGGATCGGGCTGCGAAAATCGCTGATGATCTTCGGCGTGCTTTGCTTTGTCGGCCCTGCAATCACAGCGCTTTCTGGCCATCTCCCGATCATGGCCATCGGACGCCTCATTTTCGGGATGGGCGCGGAATCGCTCAACGTAGCGGTAATCACTGCGCTGGCGCGCTGGTTCAAAGGTAAGGAGCTGAGCTTTGCTTTTGGTTTGAACCTGACTGCTTCTCGCCTCGGGACTTTTGCCGCGCTCAACTCTCCTACCTGGGCACGTTGGGCCTATACCAACTGGCGAACTCCTTTTCTGATCGCATTGGCCTTCGCATCCCTCAGTTTGGTGGGCGCGATTGTGTACTGGTTCATCGAAGCGCTGGCCGAGAAGAAGTACCATTTGGGGGATGTTTCCACCGACAAAGTGGTCTTCGCCGACCTGTGGAAGTTTGGGGTGAGTTACTGGCTCATCGTCGCACTTTGCATCGTTTTCTACTCGGCCATTTTTCCCTTTCAGACTTTCGCGGTGAAGTTTTTCATGGAGGTGCACGGAACCTCACGGGAATTTGGCGGGTTCTTGTCGAGCATGCTGACGCTGTTCGCCATGATTGCTACTCCGCTGTTTGGGCTGTTGGTGGATCGGGTGGGCAAACGAGCACTTTTTATGATGTTCGGTTCTCTGCTCTTGATTCCGGTGTATCTAATGATGGCTTACACTCGCGTCAGCTTGTACGTGCCGATGGCGGTGATGGGGGTGGCTTTTTCGCTGATCCCAGCAGTGATGTGGCCCTCGGTAGCGTACATCGTCGACCAATCGAGACTGGGGACGGCGTACGGATTAATGACGATGATCCAGAATATCGGGCTATTTGGCCTCAACCTGTTGGTGGGATGGGCCAATAACTACAGCCGTGCCGATGCCACGAACCCTGCCGGCTATCGCCTCGGTATGTGGATTTTCTCAGTGCTCGGATTTCTGGGGGTATTGTTCGCATTCCTGCTGCATCGGCGGGAAATGGGCTCGCATGGAAATGGTCTGGAAACGATTACCACGGCCAAAGGTGTAGCCTGATCGTCACAAAACTACCAATTTCCGAAGATTGCAACTTGGAGGTTGGATTAGGGTTTAACGGTTCAGGCGAGTCCTCGAATCCAACCCTCGGAATGCAAAGGCTTTCGCAGCAACCAACCGATCGAAAATTCGTTCGGCGAACGCATCCTGAGATCGGTATAAATACTCTGATATTCTGTAATCCGGGAAGGCTCCTGCGATTGCCGCGAAGTGGGCAAACGATACAACATAAACTACTTAAGCCGCATCCCAATGAGTGCGGCCGGAAAAGGCGACTTGACCGAGCCCCGACATCAACCACAGAGCACCGAACCTAGCGAAGCCCAGATGATCGAGCGGGCTAAGCAGGGGGATGCGGAAGCGTTCCAGATGCTCTATGACAAGCACAAGCGGCGTGTATATTCGCTATGCCTGCGGATGACGGCGAATACGGCCGAGGCGGAAGACCTGGCACAGGAAGCGTTCTTGCAGCTCTTTCGTAAGATAGGAACGTTTCGCGGTGAGTCGGCGTTTTCGACCTGGCTGCATCGGCTGTCGGTAAATGTAGTGCTGATGCATCTCAGGAAAAAAAGTCTTGCTGTGGTTTCGCTGGACGAAACGACGCAGGGCACGGATGAAGATTCTCCGAAGAAAGACTTCGGGGCGGACGATGTGGCGTTGGCCGGATCCATTGACCGGCTGCAATTGCAGAAGGCCGTGGACAGTCTCCCTCCCGGCTACAGAACGATATTTGTTCTGCACGACGTAGAAGGTTATGAGCACAATGAGATCGCCAAGATCGCAGGGTGCTCGGTGGGCAACAGCAAGTCGCAGTTGCACAAGGCCCGCATGAAGTTGCGGGACCTGCTCAAGATTAATAGAGCCGAAAAGGCCGGTAAATCTCGGGCAGGTTAGGCACAATGTAAGAATTCACAAAGATAGCAAGCGGCAGAGGCAGCAAGAGCCGCGGCGATAGCATAGCCGTAGCGGACTTGGGGAGAGTTGGGTATGACTTGCGTTGAGCTGCAGCAGAGCTTAGCGGAAATAGAAGACGGCAGCGCTGTGGAACAGAGCGCTCACCTGAGGACGTGCCCAGCGTGCTCAGCGCTGGTGAAAGAACTGAATCTGATCATTGCGGCGGCGGGCCGTTTGCAGGCGGCAGACGAACCCAGTCCCAGGGTTTGGAATTCCATCGAAATCGCGTTGCGGCAGGAGGGTCTGATCCGCCCGCAGAGTGCGAGCCGGTCATACTTGCCCTCGTTCATCACGCGCTGGGGCGCGGCACGATGGCTGTTACCTGCGGCGGCAACGGTGCTGCTGGCCGTCGGAATATTCATGCGAGGGCGGTTGCAGCCAAATGATTTGGTGCAACAGGCTTCCCTCACTACGGCCCAGTCTGACCTGAATGATGAAGACCTGATGCAGGAAGTTTCGGATAACGCTCCGGCGATGAAGACGCAGTATCAGGAAAACCTGCAGCGTGTGAACGAATCCATCCGCGATGCCCAAGGTCTGGTCGACGAGGCCCCGAATGATGAGGATGCTCGTCGGTCTCTGATGGACGCATACCATCAAAAATCCATGCTTTTTGAGATGGCGATGGACCATTCTCTGCCATAATTGGCGGAAGTTTTCTCGCAGAACTCAGGGCGATTGCGGATCGGCAAGCTTGGGGGAGTCGGTTATGGTGAGCAAACGCGCGGCAAAGCTCGTTGCGATCGGCATAATAGCGGCGGGCACGCTGGTGGCAGAGAGCAGGAAGGAGTTTCACTTCGCGGTGGGCCCAAGAGCGGGTGTTTCCGTCATGAACCCGTATGGCTCGATCTCGGTGAAACCCTCGCTGAACAATACGGTCGTGGTAAACGCGGTTTTACACTCCGATAAAGTTGAAGTGGATAACCAACAGACGGGAAACCGGGTGGATATCCAATCGCACCTGCTGGAGGGCGCCGACGCGGAATCCGGTCGTGTCGATTACGAGGTGCTGATTCCAGCCGATGCCAGCATCACCATGCATTCCAGCAGCGGTTCTCTGCGTGCCGAAAAATTGCACGGCGACGTCAGCCTGGAAGGGGCCGGAGCTTCAGTGGATGTTCGCGACGTCTCGGACGCCCACGTTCATGTGAAAACAATGAACGGAACCGTACATTTGGCCAATATCCAAAACGGGCATGTTGAGGTCGACTCCTTGAGCGGGGAGGTCACGCTAACCGGCGTGACTGGACCGCTGGTGCAGGTAGTTTCAACGAGTGGCCGGATCAATTACATTGGCGACTTCGGCAATAGTGGCGAATACCGTCTGACTAGCCACAGCGGCGACATTGAAGCCACCATCCCGGAGTGGACCTCGGCCGACGTGAGTGCGCGCTCTGTACGGGGAGAGGTGCACGACGATATTCCTTTGCAACCGAAAGCTCACACCTGGTTTCCCGTAGACAAGGGACGTGCCTTCGCAGGTACCATGGGTCGAGTAGCCGCGTCCTCCACGGTGGTACTGCGGACGTTCAATGGTAAAATCCACCTCAGAAAACGCTCCGAAAAACAATAACCAAAGCGAAAAGCAAACCGCATCGGCGCCATCGGGGTCCTGACAGACCAGTCAAGATTTCCGGGTCCAGTGTCTTTAGTCGCAGGCTCGAAATGAGTGGTCGCGACCCCAAGGCGCGGGCCGTGATCTTGATTGGCTTTATGGGTGCTGGCAAGAGCACTGTGGGGCGGGCTTTAGCCGGACTGTTGGGATGGCCATTCGAAGATCTTGACCAGCGCATTGAATTGCGGGAGGCACGAAGGGTCCACGAAATCTTCCGAGTCAGCGGGGAATCAGGGTTTCGACAGGCCGAACATGCAGCATTAAGGGAATTGTTGAAGGAGCTGCGTACTGCTGCCGGGAGAATCGTAGCCTTGGGCGGCGGTGCTTTTGTGCAAAAGCACAATGCCGAGATAATTGAGGCCTCGGGAGTTCCTGCAATTTTTTTGGATGCGGGTGTGGACGAACTGTGGCTGCGGTGCCGGCGGCAGGCCAATGACGATGGAGTGGAGCGCCCATTGCTCGGTAGTTTTACAAGTTTTCGTGAGCTTTACGACGCCCGCCGTCCCCACTACCTGAAGGCGTCGTACCGGCAAGAGACCAGCGGGAAGACGGTCGATAAGATTGCGGTCGAGTTGGCTGAACTGCTGGGCCTGCAACCAAGTCGTCAAGACCAGAGCAGACGAAAACGAGGAGAAAAGAATTGACTGTGATGTCTAGGATGCGGTTAGGAATAGCGATGGTTCTGGCATGCGCCGCAATGACGTCGGCTGGTGATAAGAAAGATAAGCCTAAGCCTGCCGCCAGCCAAATGGTCGATTCAGGATCGTTCGGGGTTTTCGTCAAAGGCCAGCGGGTGGTGACTGAGACGTTCAGCGTGCAGCAAGAGAACGGTACCAGCCTCGTCAAATCGCACTTGCAAGAAACGGGAGGTTCGGCTCCGGCGAGCCAAAAGTCGGAACTGCAGATGACTGGCGCCGGGGAACTGGTTCGTTACGAATGGAGTGATGGCACCCGATCGCTGGCGGTAACGCCCAACAACGAATTTCTTTTGGAAAAGATAATGACATCGCCAACGTCAAAGCCGGCAGAGCAGCCGTTTCTCATGCCCAACACATCGGCGATTATGGACAATAATTTTTTTGTGCACCGGCAGGTGCTGGCGTGGCGCTATCTTGCAACTAATTGTCATACGGATGGCGGAGCCCTGAAATGCCAGCAGGGCGCCGTGGAATTCGGCGTGCTAGTACCGCAAGATCGAACTTCTCTCCGAGTTCAGGTGGAACTTGTGGGAAGAGAGAAAGTCACAATTCGCGGCACGGAGCAGGAGCTGTTACGACTGAACCTCAAGGGTGAAGAATTCTCGTGGGCCCTTTGGCTGGATGAGAAGGACCAATTCAAGCTAATGCGCGTGCTGATCGCAGGTGCCAACACAGAAGTAGTCCGGGACTAGCAGCGACACGGCAATTGCGCAACACTTGATTTGTAGAGCCAGGTACTGAAGATGCCGGTAACGGATGGACGTACCGCGCGCGTTCTAGTCACAGTGCTACTGTTTGCGCTGGGACTGGGCTTTCTGTATGCCGCCCGGCAAACACTGATCGCGTTCCTGTTTGCCATCTTTTTTGCCTACCTGATGAGCCCGTTGGTTTCGTCTTTGGAGAAGCTTCTTCATGGGCGACTCCGCGCTATCGCCGTAATCTACCTGTTACTGCTGGGCCTGCTGGTCGTTCTCTTCGTTTCCATGGGGCCGCGGATTGGCCGCGAAGGGGCTCGCTTGGTCCAGTCGCTGCCGGCTCTCGCCCAGTTGAGTTCCGGGCAGATCGCGGAGCAACTGGGACAAGAACACGGTTGGAACTCCAGGATTGTTGACCTGCTGCGCATCTACCTGGTCGGCCACAGCAACGAAATCGCAAGCCTGGCAAAGACCGTGGGACTGCGCGTGGCCGACGTGGCAAAAGAGGCATGGCTACTGGTAGTGGTGCCGTTATTCTCGATTTTCTTTTTGAAGGATGGCCAATCCTTCAGCGAAATCCTACTCACTCTGGTACAGTCGCGGCCGCAGCGCGAACTTCTGCAAGGCGTCCTCAGCGACTTAAATCAAATGCTGGCCCACTTCATTCGGGCGCAGCTCACTCTAGCGGCGCTCACGCTACTCATGTATTCCATCGTTCTGGCCATTATGCGAATGCCTTATTCGCTGGTTCTGGGAACGTTGGGCGGCCTGCTGGAATTTATTCCGGTGGTAGGGCCGCTGGTAGCCGCGCTCACGATTGTGGGTGTGGCACTCTTAATGGGCTTTCAGCATTGGCTGGCGCTGATAGTGTTTATCGGCATCTGGCGCCTGATTCAAGACTATGTGACCTCGCCTCGCATCATGGGTCAAAGCATGGAATTGCATCCCCTCGCGGCCATCTTTGGCGTGATGGCGGGGGGCGAAGTGGCCGGCATCCTGGGTATTTTTCTCTCGATTCCTGTGATGGCGAGCCTCCGCATTCTGTTCCGACGTTGGCGGCTGTACGCGGAAAAGCGAAAATTCGGCCCACTGAATGAGTACACACTGGACCCGCAGCGTGTGCGGCCGAAGTAGATGGTGCTCCTCAGGATTCGTCTATTGGCAGGAAGATCGCAGATCTGAATGAAGGAAGACTCCTCGCTTCCGATTCCAACGCCGAAAAACAAGGTATTAGCTTTTCCAAGAATGGCCTGGGCCCTCGTGCCGGCCGCCTTGCGCGAATGATGGCTGTTGTAGAATCCAAATATCCTATGAGTAATAAACTTCCCATCGGCATTCTTGGAGCCACGGGTGTAGTCGGGCAGAGGTTTATCCAGATGCTGGAGCGCCATCCATGGTTCGAAGTGGCGTGGCTGGCTGCTTCCGACCGTTCTGAAGGCAAGACCTACTCCGATGCCGCCCGCTGGCGGTTGAAGACGCCGATCCCGGCAAATGTTGCAGCTATGAAGGTCTCCCCGGCGATACCCGATGGAGCGCCAAAGATTATTTTCGCCGCGCTCGATGCTTCAATTGCCGCCGAACTCGAGCCCCGATTCGCGGAGGCCGGCTGCGCTGTGGTTTCGAATTCCAGCGCACTGCGTATGCAGTCCGATGTGCCACTGGTGATCCCCGAAGTCAATGGGGGGCATATAAAGCTGGTCGACACTCAGGCATGGCGGAAAAAATCCGGTGGTTATGTCGTGACCAATCCTAACTGTTCGGCCATCGGGCTGGTGCTGGCGCTCGCGCCATTGCATCAACGCTTCGGCCTGGAAGCCGTGATGGCTGTGACGATGCAAGCGGTGAGCGGCGCGGGTTATCCGGGAGTGGCTTCGCTCGACATTCTGGGCAATGTGATTCCCTACATTCGTAATGAAGAAGAAAAAATGGAAGAGGAAACTCGAAAGCTGCTGGGTCAACTGAACGGAACAAGAGTGATTCCAGCAGCGTTCGACATGAGCGCCCAGTGCAACCGAGTTGCGGTCGAGGACGGTCACACGGAATCGGTTTCGGTGCGGCTGAAAATCAAAGCTAAGCCGGAAAAGATTATCGCGGCATGGAATGGATACAAGAGCGAACCGCAAGAGCTAAAGCTGCCGAGCGCCCCGGAGCATCCGGTGATATACCTCGAGGCGAATGACCGTCCGCAGCCGCGATTTGATGTTGACATGGGAGCAGGCATGACCACTGCAGTTGGGCGCCTGCGGCCGTGCGGCGTACTAGATTGGAAGTTCACCGTGCTCTCACACAACACCATCCGCGGCGCCGCCGGCGCGGCCGTCCTAAACGCAGAACTGCTCAAGGCCAAAGGTTATCTCGCCACGGACGGCCGGAAATGAAATCCGAACCGCATGCCCGTCATCATCCCAGGACGCTACGCCGATGATCGTCATGAAATTCGGCGGCACTTCGGTGGAAGATGCCCGGGCTATCGAGCGCGTGGCGGCAGTGGTTAAAGGCCGCCTCTCGCAAAAACCAGTGGTGGTGGTCAGCGCCATGGCCAAAGTTACAGACACACTGCTGACCATGGCGCGGGCAGCTGGAGCCGGAGAACGGAAGGCGGCCCTCAAGCTCTGCCGCTCCCTTCAGGAACGACACTACCATACGGCGAGCGGACTGCTGGGGACGGCGTTGTTTACGGACTTCCACTCGGAACTGGGAAACGACTTCGAGGGGCTCGATGAATTGCTGCGCGGCATCTCCGCCGTTGGCGAGCTGACCCCGCGGACCACGGATCACGTTGCCGCTTTTGGCGAGATGCTTTCCAGCAAGATTGTAGCGGCAGCGTTTTCGGCGCAGGGCCTGAATGGGGTGCACGTGGACGCGCGCGATATTCTGGTCACAGATAACAACTACACACAAGCGGCCCCCCAGCAAGAAGAAACCAACCAGCGCCTGCAAACAAAAGTGCAGCCGCTACTTGATGCCGGCCAGGTCCCGGTGATGGGCGGATTCATCGGAGCGAATCGCGCCGGTGTCACCACTACCATCGGTCGAGGCGGCTCCGACTATTCCGCGGCGATTATAGGGGCAGGGCTGGGAGCTGAAAGAATTGAAATCTGGACTGATGTAGACGGGATTCTGACCACCGACCCCCGCATCTGTCCGGAGGCCCGCAGAATCAAGGTGATCAGTTTCGACGAAGCGGCGGAACTCGCCTACTTTGGAGCTAAAGTGTTACATCCCGCGACCGTATTGCCGGCCATTCAGAAGAACATTCCCGTGTACGTGTTGAATTCGCGGAATCCTTCGTGCGAAGGTACGAAGATTACAACCCGTGCGCCCCAGGGCAAGAACATTTTCAAGGCGATCGCGGTGAAGAAGCGTATCACCATCGTGGACGTGGCAGCGCCTCGCATGCTGCTGGCTCACGGATTCTTACGGGCGATTTTCGAGGCTTTCGACCGGCATAAGGTGGCGGTCGATGTGGTCTCAACTTCCGAGGTAAGCGTGTCGCTGACGATCGATTCGAACTATGCCATTCCAGCACTGGCAGCCGATCTCGCCAAGATGGCTGACGTCAAGTATGAAGGACGTAAAGCTATCGTCTGTCTCGTAGGCGAAAGTCTGCGCGATAAGCCGGGCGTTGCCGCTCTGGTGTTTGGCAAGCTAGCAGACAAAAAGATTCGTATGATCTCGCAGGGCGCGTCAGAAATTAATTTGACATTTGTGATCGAAGAAGATGAAGTGCCCGATGTGATTCAGCGCCTGCACAGCACATTTTTCGCGGAGCTGGACGCCGAAGTGTTCGCGTAGCCACTTTTTCTTTTGTTCTTTGCGACTTGTATGGCTAAAGGTATGCGTCATGAATATTCTTGTGCTCGGCCGCGGAAAGACGGGGACGCTGGTAGCGGAAGTCGCTCGCCAGCGCAGACACAACGTTCGTGTAGCGGGTACCGCTGAGAATACCGCGTGTGCAGCCCTCACTGCAGACAAGCTGCGCGATATCGATGTTGTGATAGATTTCACAACTCCTTCCTGCGTTTTCGCTCACATCGAAGCGTGCCTGCAATCAGATAAAAACATGGTGGTCGGAACCACCGGATGGCATGCAGAACTGGATCCCGTCCGGAAGTTAGTTGAGAGTCGCGGTACGGGATTTGTTTACGCGGTAAATTGTTCTATCGGCATAAATCTTTTTTTTGAAGTCGCCCGATCCGCTGCCACGGCGCTTCGCCACGACTACTCTGGACAAATCTTCGAGCGCCATCATGCTCACAAAAAGGATGCGCCGTCTGGAACAGCCATCGTTCTCCAGGGCATAATCCGCAACGCCAGCGGCAAGGCTGAACCTCTCGACATCATTTCGTTTCGCGAAGGCGATGTTGTAGGTATGCACGAGATCGTGCTCGAATCCTCCGCTGACAGAATTTATCTCTGTCATGACGCAAAGTCCCGCCAGGGCTTCGCCGAGGGTGCCGTACGCGCCGCGGAGTGGCTGGCCGGCAAGAAGGGATTCTACGATTTCAAGGATATCTGGCGGGAGTTGTAGCGCCGGTTCCCACGTAGGCCTATTCGCGCTATCTTATTAGCATGCAACTCCGCGGCTGCGGTACCGCGCTCGTCACTCCTTTTCATCAGGACGGTTCTATCGACGACGGTGCCCTGCGCAACCTGGTCGCGTGGCAAGTAGAATCAGGTATAGATTTTCTCGTCCCTTGCGGAACTACCGGCGAGACGCCCACTCTTACGCACGACGAATGGCTGCACGTTATTGACACGACGATCGAAGTGGCAGCTGGACGCGTGCCGATCGTGGCGGGCGCAACTTCGAACTCGACGCATGAAGCGGCAGAAAAGGCGAAAGAAATTGCCGCGCACCCTGGAGTGGACGCTATTCTCACCGCTTCTCCTTACTACAACAAACCGACGCAGGAAGGACAATACCGGCACTTCAGGGCGATCGCTGAGGCTGTGGGCGACAAACCCGTCATTCTTTACAACGTCCCGGGCCGCACAGCCGCGAACATCGAACCAGGAACGCTGGCGCGGCTAGCGGAGATCCCGAACATCGTGGGCGTGAAGGAAGCCAGCGGCAACATGACGCAGATCGCCGAGGTTCTCAACGCGGTGCCCGACCCATTTCTAGTTTTCTCCGGGGATGACGCGGTCACGCTACCCGTGATTGCCCTCGGTGGCGTGGGAATCGTCTCGGTGGCATCGAATGAAATTCCGCATGAGATGGCAGCCATGACTCGAGCCGCGCTCAACAATGATTGGACAGCGGCTCGCAGGATCCATCGCAAATATCTCGCGCTGATGCAAGCGAACTTTATCGAATCAAGCCCGCTCCCGGTGAAGGCGGTGCTGGCTATGATGGGAAAGATCGAAGAAAATTACCGCCTGCCGCTCCTGCCCATGCGCCGCGACACACGATCGAAGCTGCAGAGAGTTGCAACTGAAGCTGGACTCATCGCAAATGCCCCAGCCCCCGCGACGGAAGCGAAAGAATTTTACATTTATGAAAACTGGGCCGCCGGTCCGCATAAAATTGTGCTGCACCGCGGATCGTGCGGACAATGCAACCAGGGAAAAGGCCGGCCTGCGGGGCACGAAGCGAACCATGCCCGCTGGCACGGACCGTACGCAAATTTGGCGCAAGGCCGCGAAGTGGCGCACGGCATGACCGGCATATTGATTCGCAGCGAATGTAAATGCGTTTGAATGTCAGTCTCACTCGCGATCCCAAATCAACCATCAAAATCAACACTTCCATGCCATCGCTGAAATCTTCCATCGAACGCCTGGCCGCGCTAGGCGAAGTCGAACATAATCCGGAGGCTCGACCGGCGTTTCTGGAATTCCGTGACGCTCTTACTCAGGGCAAGATTCGCGCAGCGGAGAAAATCGATGGGCGCTGGATAGTCAACACCTGGGTCAGGCATGGAATTCTTCTGGGATTTCGGCTCGGCGAGTTGATCGAGACCGGCTGCGCAGCGCTGAGCTTTGTGGATAAAGATACGTTCCCTGCGCGGCGGTTTTCTTTGGCCGACCGGGTGCGCGTCGTTCCTGGCGGTTCTTCGGTGCGATTGGGGGCTTACGTGGCGCCGTCAGTAATCTGCATGCCGCCGATGTTCATCAACGTGGGCGCTTACGTCGACGAAGGTACGATGGTCGATTCGAACGCGCTGGTGGGCTCGTGCGCGCAAGTCGGCAAGCGCGTGCATATTAGCGCCGCGGCGCAGATCGGCGGCGTGCTCGAACCGGTGAACGCCGTTCCTGTGATTATAGAAGACGATGTATTGGTCGGCGGCAACTGCGGAGTGTATGAAGGCACCGTGGTGCGGGCGCGAGCAGTGCTGGGCGCGGGAACGATTTTGACTCGATCGACGCCGCTTTACGATTTGGTGCGTGGGGAAGTTTATCGCGCTACCCAGGAGTTCTCACTCGAGGTTCCCGAAGGCGCCGTGGTAGTGCCTGGATCGCGCGCGGTGAAAAAGGGCGCAGCGGCGAAGTTAGGAGTCTCTTTGTATACGCCGGTGATTGTGAAATATCGCGATGAGAAAACGGTACGAGGAATTGAACTCGAAGACTGGTTACGGTAATTCGGAAGAAGGAAAGTTCCTGCACCTCCTTGCCGTTTAACCGACGCTAACCTCTAGCTTCCGTCCGCCATCGGCAGCGACTTGAATTCGGTTAAGCTTCAGCGCTACTGCATCCGCCTCGCCAAGTTTGGACGCCGGATATGTGCTGGCAAGCGCAATCACTTTCATGCCGCCTCCACGCGCGGCGCGAATTCCGGCGGGAGCATCTTCAATCACCAAACACTCCTCCGGCTTTATGCCCAACAACTCGGCGCCTCTCAAATAGGGCTCGGGATGCGGCTTTCCGTTGGTAACGTCTTCCGCGGTAACCAGAATCTTTGGAACCCGCAGCCCCCCCAGTCGTAAGCGTGCGCTGGCCAGATCACGCGTTCCCGACGTAACCACGCCCCAGCGTCCATCGGGAATAGTGTCCACAAGTTCGATAGCGCCGGGCATCACAGCAACATCGACCTGGTCGTCGGCCTCGCGCGTTTCAAGTCTGCGCACTTCCGCCTCGGCGTTGAGATGAGGAGCAACAGCACGAATTACTTCGAGGCTGCGGACGCCATGGGCGATGGCAATCACCTTCTCTTCGTCAATTCCCTGCTCGCGAGCCCAGGCGCGCCACTGGCGATCGACGGAGCGGGTGGAATCAATGAGCACTCCATCGAGATCGAAGAGAATTGCCGAACAGCGGAAAGTGGTCATACTTTTTTTTATCACAGACAGCGTCATCGTGACCTCGGGGGCAAATAAAGCGGACCACGTGTAGAAAACATCAACAACGATATTAGCCGTGCGACGGCGGAAGAATCTGTGTCGGTTGTGGCATCAAGGTTGACTGCTCGGCTTGCTGGCGGAGTTGCAAATGTCGCTGACGGAAATGGGCTTTGGCGCGCTCGCCCCAGGCGCGTACAAACCAATAATTCAAACCGGCACCCAGAGCCGAGCTCACCAGAGGAATCATGCGTCCTGCCCACTTTTCTACCACTTCAGCGCTGGCTCGCGCGGCGATGCGCTGGATCACGCGCGGAACGAACTTGTTGACGAATTCCTTTTCCAGCAGGTCGCGGCTGATGTCGACTCCGGCTGCGCTAGCGGCAGCGATCCACAGTTCGGCGATTTCATTGTCAGTGTTGAACTGAAAACCGTAGAGAAGGCTTAACTTCTGGATGGTGCGCATAGTAATCGCCGACAGGATGCCGAGATCGGGCAAAATCGTGATAAAGCCGCCCATGCCAAACCCCGCGCCCTCTATAGCAGCTAGTTTCATACCGCTCAGGATGACGTCATCCGCCACCACGTCGAGTTCGCGGATCTCCAGCGAATACATTCCGTGATAACCGCTGACGGGCAGTCGGTACGCAGCGCGAAGCTGAATCAGAAATCTTTGCGGATCGACCTGGACCGTGGAGTAAGCCCGCGTTAGCCCTTTTATGAGTGTCTTCTCGACGTGAGCGCGAAGCCAGGATTTGGATCCGGAATCGACCATTGCATCAACCTTAACTTAGTCAGACCAAGAACGCCATCGGGCGCGTCGGGTAGAGGAAAGCTTGGTGCGGTACGCAACACAGTCTGTGCTAGCATCAGAAGTCACCCCATGCCAATTGGAAAACTGCAGATTGTCCCTTTAGGGGGCCTCGGCGAGTTCGGTATGAACTGCATGGCCATCCGCTGGGGTGATGACATTATCGTCATCGACGCGGGCCTGATGTTCCCCGAAGCTGAATTGCTCGGCGTGGACATTGTGGTCCCCGATATTTCCTACCTCATCGAGAATCGCCAACGCGTTCGCGGGATCATTCTTACTCACGGCCACGAAGATCACATCGGCGCGCTGCCGTGGATTCTTTCCGAACTCAATGTTCCGGTGTGGGGCACGGAATTCACGCTCGCCTATGTGGAAGATAAACTCGACGAGCACGGGCTGCTCGACGATGCCGATCTGCGCGAGATACGCGCGGGCGAGCACTTCAAGGCTGGAGCCTTCACCATTCATCCCATTCGCGTGACGCACAGTCTGGTCGATTGTGTCGCGCTCGCCATTCACACGCCGCTGGGTGTGGTCATTCATACGGGAGATTTCAAGGTCGATCCCACACCTACTGACAACCACCTCTTCGATTTGCACTCCTTCGCCGAATACGGCAAGCAAGGCGTGCTAGCCCTGTTTCAGGATTCGACCAACGTTGAGCGAAAGGGTTACACGCCGAGCGAACGGGCGGTGCGGCGGAAGTTTGACGAAGTATTCGCGCATACGCAGCGGCGCCTGTTCATTTCGTGTTTTTCTTCTTCCATTCACCGCATACGGTTGGCGGTGGAATTGGCTCACCAGCACGGACGCAAAGTAGCCTTCATGGGGCGCTCAATGAACAACTCCGCTGAAATCGCAGAGGATCTCGGCTACCTGGAAATTCCTGATGGGCTCGTGATCAATCCGGGGGAGATGAAGAATTTCGCGCCGGAAAAAGTCTGTGTGATGATCAGCGGGACCCAGGGCGAGCCCATGTCGGCGCTATCGCGCGCGGCGGTGGACAACCACAAGCATGCCAAGATAGAGAAGGGCGACACGGTGGTGCTTTCGTCGCGCATCATCCCCGGCAACGAGAAAACGATCTACCGCATGATCGATCACCTGTTCCGCCGCGAGGCGCACGTGATTTATGAAGATGGAACCTCGCCCCCGATTCACGTCAGCGGACACGCCAGCCAAGAAGAACTCAAGCTGATCATCAATCTGGTGAAGCCGAAATACTTTATTCCTATCCACGGAGAATATCGCCAGTTGAAACTGCATGCGGAAATGGCGGGAGCCATGCACAGTTCGGTAGGCAAGGTAATCCTGATCGAGAGTGGCGATGTTCTCGAGTTCGACGAACACAATGCGCGTAAAGCCGGACGCGTGAATGTAGGCCGCGTCTGCATTGACTCAGGGTCGCGCACCGATGTAGTTGAGGATCTAATTATTAAAGACCGCCGGCACCTGAGTGAAGACGGTATCGTATTGCCTATCATCGCCATCAACAAGCTTTCCGGCCGCGTGGAAACAACGCCGGAGATTGTGACACGCGGTTTCAACCCCGGCGAGGATGGCTTGCTCGACGGCGCCCGCCGGATCGTCGAAGATACTTTGGCGCACTCCAGCGAAGAGGAAAAAGCCGATTATGGCGTGATCAAGGAAAAAATTCGCGCCGACTTGAAGCGCTATATTTCCAAGCAGACGCAGAAGCGGCCGTTGATTATGCCCGTGATTTTGGAAATCTGATCGGCGCAGGCTTGCCTTCCGTCTCAGATGTTACCGCTATCGCCGGTTATCGGTGCTTGGCTCGGGATGAATCAACACTCGAAAAAGTTCGGGTGCTGCCTGTTTGAACCGGATTTCGAGTTCGGTCTGAACGTCGTGGACGCGGGCGAGCGAGAGATCGTCGGAAAATGTGCAGTGGCAGGAAACGTAAAGTCGTCCCCGCACTTTTTTTATCTGCACATCGTGCATATCGACAATTTCTGAAAACTCTCCAGCGAGCGATTTCAGTTGCCTCTCGAGGCCGGCATCGCGGAGTAACTCATCGCCCGGTTCGATGGTGGCGGGCTCGCTTTCGATATGAGTAAGTATGTCGTCGATCTCGAGTACATCGTGGCGCATGTCGGCTTCGAGTTCGGTGACTTGGTCGTGGGCGGCCTTGAGACTCATACGTTCATCGAGTTCGACGTGTTGCTCGACGTGGAGCCGGCCCGCGAGATCCTGCACACTGATGTCGTGAACATTGAGATTATGGCGAGTGGCGACGGCCCGGATGCGGTCGAAAATGTTTTCCGAGCGCTGCGCGCGCGGCAGCGGCTGAACCGTGACATCGGCATCTGGAAGAATACGACGAACTGCTTCTGTTACGGCTTCTACCAGCTGCTCGGAACGCTGGAAGGTAACGGTGCGTGCAAACCCAACGGCGAGATCGGCGAAATAGCGGTTGCCGGCGCGCCTGATGCGCACACGTCCGATTTCGAGCACGCCATCCACGCGCGAGACGGCATCGATAATCTGGGCACGGACGCCAGCGGGAGCAGCATCGAGCAAAGCGTCAATGGTGCGCCGTGACAGGCGCCAGCTCACGGAGACGATGACGCCGGCGACGAACAGAGCGGCGATGGGATCGGCCTTACCGAGCCAATCCAAATGATAGACGCGCCCCAGTAGAATGAGCGAGAGACCGAGCACGACCACGCCCGCGGACCAAACGTCGGTGGAGAAGTGCAGAGCGTCAGCTTCGAGAGCCTGGCTTTCGTACTTGGCAGCGATGCGGCCAAGAGAGCGGGAACGCCACCAGTCTACCGCCATCGAGATAAGCATGACGGCGAATGCCCAGATCGAGGGTTCGACATCGACCCGGCGGAAGAACAAGCGCTCAATGGCCTCGTAGATAACCCAGACACAGGTCGCCAGAAGCAGGCCGGTTTCGACGAAGGCGGAAAAGTTTTCGACCTTGCCGTGGCCGTATTGATGGTCGGCATCGGCAGGCTTGTCGGAAACTCCGACGGATAAATACGTGAGCATAGCCGCAACTAAATCCAGCGCTGAGTGCGCCGCTTCGGATAGAATTCCGAGGCTGCCGGTGGTGATGCCAACGACGATTTTTCCGCCAGTTATGAGGAAAGCGGCGATAACCGAGTTTCCCGCCACAGCGCGCTTTTCGGCGCGCATGGCGGTTGGCGAATAAAGAGCCGGAATCCCGGACATGATGGGATTATCGCCGCTAACTCAGGATTGCGCCAAGAGAAAGTCAAAAGTCACATGACGTGTCGCGGGGAAATGGCCTATGCTAGGATGCTAGGTTCGGTTATCCAACTTCCTGATTTACCAATCCTGGAGGAATTTTGTATGCCTAAGAGTTGGTTGCTGTGTGTGCTTTTTGGAACGCTGGCCTGGGGACAGGCACAGCCGGGTATTACGCCGGCGCAGCCCGGTGCGACTCCGGCGCAAAGCGCTACCACGAAAGCGCCACCGCCTGCGCAGGTAGCTGAAAGTGCAGTTGTACTTACGATTAAAGGTGTCTGCCCGGCATTGCCGAAGACAGCTGCGGCGTCCAAGACCGCCGCTGGCAAGACGGCCGGTGCCGCGGCGAAAAAACCGGCGGACTGCAAGACTGAGATCACGCGGGCGCAATTCGAGAAGATTGCCAATGGCCTGGCGCCAAACGTAACGCCACAATTGAAACATCAACTGGAAACGGCGCTTCCCCGCTTCAT
This sequence comes from uncultured Acidobacteriota bacterium, assembly GCA_963720155.1. Lineage (GTDB taxonomy): Bacteria > Acidobacteriota > Terriglobia > Terriglobales > Acidobacteriaceae > Sulfotelmatobacter. The sequence continues at coordinate 445,403 of CAVREP010000013.1, read as the reverse complement.
GGCAATGTCGGAAGCAGCCAAAGTAAAAGGACTCGACAAGACCCCGCAATTCCAGGAGACGATGAAGATTGTCAGGATGCAGGTTCTGACGCAGGAATTACAACGCTCCATTCAAGAAGAAGCAGATAAGATCCCAGCCGAGACGATCGAGGAGTATTACAAGAGAAATCCCGAAGCGTACGAGCAGTTTTCTCTGGACCGTTTATTCATCCCGCGCAACAAGCAGGTTCAGCCTGAGGAAAAGCAAGACGGGAAAGAGCCAGAGAAGCTGACAGAAGAACAACAAAAGGCTAAACAGGAGCAGGGCGAGCAGGAGTTAAACAAGCTGGCCGACAGCCTGCGCGAACGAGCAGCGGCGAGTGAGGATTTTGTGAAATTGCAGAAGGAAGCGTTCGAGGCTGCGGGCATGAAGGTAGAGAATCCGACCGTGAACCTTCCCGCTGTTCGGCGCACGGGATTACCTCCGGCTCACGTTGCGGTTTTCGAATTGAAAGTAGGCGAAGTGTCGCAGGTCATCAGCGATAATGGCGGGCACTACATTTACAAAGTAGTCAGCGAAAAAGTTCTTCCGCTCGACCAGCAGCTGAAGGATGAAATTCACAATAAGCTGAAGAGCGAGCGCATGAAGGAAATGATGGATAAATACACGAATTCGTTCGAAGCCGTGCCGAACGAAGCGTATTTTGGACCGCCCGTAGCGCCGGGGGGTATGCATCCGGGAGCAATGCGGCGGCCGCAGATGGCTCCGCTCCCGCCGCAACCGCAGGGCCAGGGTCCGAGTGGTCCTCCTGCGCAGCAAGCTGCACCGCCGGCTGCGAATCCGCCGTCACAGCCTCAGGCGCAAGCTCCTCCATCGAAGCCGAACTGATGGCGAGCGAGAAACTTGTCGTCGTGGTCACTGGCATTGCGGGAAACCTGGGATCCAGGTTGCTCCCGCTGCTGGGAGACTTTTCGGTGATCGGGGTGGATTTAGTTCCACCCCAAACCGATTCCCCGCTGCAATTCGAGCGTCTCGATCTCGGCGAGGAGTCTTCAACTCGCACCTTTTATGAATTGCTGCGCGACGCGCGACCGGTGGCTGTGGTTCATCTCGCATTCGTCATCGATCCTGTGCGCACCGGTGTGCTCGATGCCGAGCGCATGTGGCAGATCAATGTGGCTGGCACGGCGCGGGTAATGGAGGCTGTAACCGAGGCGAATCGCACGGCAGATTCGCCAATCAGGCAATTTATTTTTCCCAGCAGCGTTTCTGCGTATGGCCCCAACCTGCCGAGCCCGGCGACCGAGGAGTCTGTGCTCGCCGCGCATACCCTGCCCTACGCGCTTCATAAAAAGCAGTCCGATGAGGTGGTGCAGCAACGCGCACCCGCTCTGCGAGGATGTAGCGTCTATATTCTACGTCCGCATATTTTTGCCGGGGCCAGCGTTGACAATTATCTGCTCGGGGCGTTTCGTGGCACACCGAATGGCAAGAGCGCGCGGGCGGAGAAAATGCGGAGCAGAGGGAAACGATTGCCCTGCATGATGCCGCGCGGGCAACATTATCTCGACAACAAGATTCAGTTCGTCCACGTGGATGATATGGCGCGGTTGATCACGCACATTCTGCGGCGCGACCCTGAGGCGCAGCGTCTGACCATTCTGAATGTAGCCGGACGCGGAGACCCCCTCACGTTCGGGCGCTGCATTGAGATGGCACAAGCGAACCTGGTGCGCGTTCCGGGAAAGTGGGCTATGCGGCTGGTGCTGAAAGTTCTGTGGAAGCGGCAAATATCCGCAATTCCGCCGGAGGCACTACCCTACATGACCGGCGAGTACATCATGAGCACGGAACGGCTGCGAAGCTTCCTCGGTGGAGAGTATGAGAACGTGATGCATTTCACGATTGCCGATGCGTTTTCAGACAGCTTCAAAAGTACTTCCACGGCGGCGCAGGGCGCAGGCGCTCAGTAGATTGTTTTCACCTGTCATGTTGTCCCAGCCGTCACTTCTCACTTCTTCTTTCCGCGATACAAGCCGGCGATGCCGAAAGTGTAAGGGGTCCAACTCACTTCGCGAAATCCGGCGCGACGCATTCGGGCTAGCATCTCATCCGGACCGGGGAAGCGCTCCACCGAATTGGGAAGATAGGCGTACGGTCCCCTGACGCCAGAAAGCATCGTACCGACGCGCGGGAGAATTTGCCTGAAATAGATGCGGTACAGGCTACCCATCACTCCTTTGGGCTCGCTGAAGTCAAGAATGCCGCACTCCCCTCCTTGCCGTAAGACGCGCATGATCTCGCGCAGGCCGGCATCGTAATCGGCGAGATTGCGGACGCCGAAGGCGGAGGTCACAAGGCTGAAGTGTTGGTCGGGAAACGGAAGGCAGAGCGCGTCGGCTTCGATCCACTGTGGAGGCGTGGACGTCTCGTTCTCTGAAAACTTGGCAATGGATTTCGAGTGGGCACGCTGCAGCATGGCGTGGGAAAAGTCAGCCCCCAAAAGCTGCGGGATGTGATTTCCTGCCTGCTCAATCAATGCGAAGGTCATGTCACCTGTGCCGCAGCAGAGATCTAGAATGCGAGCCTCAGGCTGGTCCATGATATTTGCGAACGATCGCGCGGTGCGCCGCCACCATAGGCTATCGACGTTGAACGACAGCACGTGGTTGAGCAAGTCGTAGCGCGGAGCAATCGAGGTGAACATCTCGCGGACGGCGCGCGCCGCTGAACGGGCATCATGGGCACCTTTCGGAGCGGCACCGACGACGAGTTTTCGGGCCTCAGACATGGCTGAAGGTATTTGAAACGTAAAATCCGCTAGTGCTTTCCCCATCCGCCGCGAGATAGACGCCGTAATTCTTCGACGGCAGCAATAATGACATTGTCGGGCACATCGGCGGCGATTTCGACCTTTCCAATTTCGCGAGGCAGCACAAAATGGACTACGCCGCTCTGTGTCTTCTTGTCGGTCTGCAGGCGCGAGAGAATCTTTCGGGAGCTTACCTTAAGCTCCGGCAGCCGGCCCAGGCTTAGCACAGCATCGGCGATGCGGCCAGCGGTGACGCTGTCGGTGCGTCCCACCGAGAGGGCAATATTGGTGGCTGCGATCAGGCCCCAGGCGACGGCCTCGCCATGAAGCAGATTACGGTAACCGGTTTCGGCCTCCAGCGCGTGCCCGATGGTGTGACCGAGGTTGAGCACGCGGCGCAAGCCGCCTTCGTGCTCATCAGCAGAAACCACTTCGGCTTTCAGCTTCACCGACTGCGCGATTACGCCTTCCAGTTCCACCGGATCACGTTTCAAAATCTGCGCTCGCTTCTGTTCGAAGCGCAAGAAGAGATCGAGATCCCCGATGATGCCGCACTTAAGCGCTTCATAAAGTCCAGCGCGGAACTCACGTGCGGGAAGCGTGCGCAAAACTTCAGGATCCGTCAGAACAACGCGCGGATGGTGGAATGTTCCAAGCAGGTTCTTCCCTGCCCCAAGGTTCACAGCGGTCTTGCCGCCGACCGAGGCATCTACCTGAGCTAGAACCGTGGTGGGAATCTGCACCAGTTCCACGCCCCGCATGTAAAGCGAAGCGAGCAGTCCTGTCACATCGCCGACCACGCCGCCGCCCAGAGCGATCAGTACAGCTTTGCGGTCGGCGCCAAGTCGAGACAATCTTTCGGCCAGGGTTTCGATCGTGCGGAGCTTCTTAGCGGGCTCGCCGTCGGGCATCTGGACCACCTGCGGCTTGAATCCGGCAGAAACCAGAGAGCGAATCAGCTTTGAACCCCAGCGTCGGCGCACGGGCGGAACGGTAACCACAAACACTTTACTGGCTGGAGGCAGCAATTCCGCCAGAAGAGCCCCGGCTCGCGCCAGCAAGCCATTTTCGATCCGAGCCTGGTAAGGCCGAGGCGGGACATGGATGGTGACCTGCGCCATGGGAATTCCATCATAGCGTATGTGCGCGTCAGCTTTGATCGGATGGGCTGCGGAAGTGGTAACATTTGCCGTCTATGAAAGGTCTTCCAGCCGAGACCGATTTCATTGTGATCGGCGCCGGGGTTGCAGGCTTGCGGGCCGCAATAGAACTGGCGGCAGCGGGACGCGTGTTGGTGCTGGCAAAGAAGGAGACTATGCATTCCGCTACGCTGCCGACGCCGGGAGCGCTCACGCCTGCACTCGGCGATGAGGAAGAAGTCATCCTCCACCTGCAAGACACTTTGATCGCCGGCGATGGCTTGTGCCGTTCCGACGCTGTGAAGATTCTGGTGGAGGAAGGGGCTGAACGCATTGAAGAGCTTATCGGTTGGGACAGGCAGCTCGACCGGAATGGAACCAAACTGAGATTCGAGAGCGAGGCCTCGTACAGCCACAGCCACGTTCTGCGCGCGCCGGGCGATTCGGCGGGAAATGAAATCATGCGCGCACTCTGTGCCAAAGTCCGGACATGCAAAAGCATTTCGCTGCTGGAATTCGAGTTCTCCACTGGACTTCTGACCGATGGCGAACGGATAACGGGCGTTTCGCTGATCAGTGACAAGGGATTGCCGGAAGAGATAGTTTGTTCAGCAGTCTTGTTGGCGACGGGAGGTTTGGGGCAACTCTATCGCAACACGACCAATCCTGAGAGCGCAACAGGAGACGGGCCAGCGATGGCTTTTCGCGCGGGTGCCGAGCTCACTGATATGGAGTTCATTCAGTTTCATCCCACGACGTTGTACATGAAGAAGGCACCGCGCTTTTTGCTTGCGGAGGGGCTGCGCAGTGAGGGCGGTTATCTACGGAACATCGAGATGGATCGCTTCATGGGGAAATACCATCCGCTGGCCGAAAAGGCACCTGGAGACGTGGTGGCGCGGGCCATCATGCACGAAATGGAGGTCAGCCGGGCTCGTGATCCGTTCGTATATCTCGATCTGACGCATCTGAACGCCGCCAGAGTGCAGAAGCGCTTCCCGCGCATTTACGCAACCTGCATGAAACACAATATCGATATTACCGAGGACGTAATTCCAATTCGCCCCGCGGCGCACTGCTCAATAGGAGGCGTGCGTACGAATCTGGATGGCCAGACCAGCCTGACAGGGCTTTATGCCGCAGGCGAAACGGCCGCAACCGGTCTGCATGGAGCAAACCGGTTTGCCAGCAATTCCCTGCTGGAGGGTCTGGTGTTCGGAGCACGAGCGGGCAAGGCCATGCGCGCAGAATTGAGGATAGCACAGCCGACGGCGAGCCGAGAGAAGAAAGCTGCGTCACAGAACGGGCCGGTCGATGCTGGAATCGAAGAGCTGATTGGACAGATTCAGGACATCATGTGGAAAGGTGTGGGCATCGTGCGTATGCGCACTGGCATGCAGGAAGCGATTCGCGCGCTGGAGGCGCTGTCTCCGAAAGTCGCGCATCCGCGCACCCGGCGGACTCACGAGGCGGCAAACCTGCATCTCGCGGCGCTAGTGATTGCTCGTTCGGCGCTGGCACGCGAGGAGAGCCGAGGCGCGCACTATCGCACTGACCATCCCGGCCACGATGACAGAAAATTTATGAAGCATTCGGTGGTCAAGGGTGAAGTCGTACGGTTTGTTTAGCGCCTTAAGCTTCGCTCTTTCCTGGAAACATTGCGGATGCCACCACTGACACCGTGAGCACTCCTGCCACGACACCCAGAGTCACAAGCGTTGAGACCTGGAAATAATCTGCGGCTATCATCTTGAGGCCAACCAGGATCAGCACTGCCGCCAGACCGGCGTGAAGGAAGCGGAAAACTTTCATCAGTCCGGAAACAGCAAAATACATTGAACGCAAGCCGAGTATGGCGAACACGTTCGAGGTATAAACAATAAAAGCGTTCAGGGTGACCGCAAGAACCGCAGGAATGGAGTCTACCGCGAACAATACATCCGTGGTTTCGATCACCGCCAGCACGACCAAGAGCGGCGTGGCATAGAGACCCGGATTCCCCTTCCATCCGCGGACAAAGAAATGTTCACCCTGATAGTCATCGGTCACTCGCATCCAACGCCGCAGAACTCTTACAGCCGGATTCCTGGCGGGATCTACTTGATGCTCGCCCATGAATCCAAGCCGGATGCCGCTGTAAATCAACAATGCTCCCAGTACATAGAGAATCCAGTGGAAATGTTGGATGAGGTCTACTCCGGCAAGAATAAAGAATCCCCGCATCAGCAGCGCGCCGAGAATTCCCCAAAAAAGCACCCTGCGCTGGTGCTGCTCGGGTACGGAAAAATAACGAAAGATCACGAGGAAAAGAAAAAGATTGTCCACACTGAGAGAGAGTTCGAGGACGTAGCCCGTGACAAATTCGAGAGCGACCTGGCGTCCTTGCCAAAAAAAGATGAGTGCGGCAAAGGCGGCAGCGAGGCCGATCCACATGGCGCTCCAGACGAAGGCTTCGCGCGAGCGCACGGAACGCCCGCGGCGATGGAAGACAAACAGATCCAGCACCAGCATGCTCAGCGCGAACAGGTTGAAGAGAATCCAGGGATAGAGCAATCGAGATCCGTGTCGAAATTGTTGATGCTGATTGCTGACTAAGAAACCGCCGATTTCCTAAGGTTCCATCAACTATCAAGAACGATATTTCTTTTCTACTTCTGTCGGCCTAAATGCCCGCTCTCCCAGGCATCCCACAGGCCTGCCGACTTAAGCATTTCCTCGCTGTGAGTTTCGCTTATGGATTGCTCGATCTGCGCTCGAGTAAAACGGGGGCCAATCTTTTGGGGAAGATTCGCGAGCGCGAAACTGAACTGTGCAGCTTCAGCTACGTGCCTTTTGAGTTGCGTGAAGTCCACTTTGTCGTAGGTATCGGAGACGGCATGGTAGTTTTCAAGATAGTTCGCCTCCTCCTGATCCGCCACAAATGTGGGAACGCCCTCCAGCATGAAATCAAAGTGGTCGGTGCCCCATTCCATATCGGTCTTCATTTCGGTCAGGCCGAACTGTTGAAGCGGTGCGATGAGGTGCCTGGCGGTATCGAGAACGTCTTTGCGGCCGCCATCGGAAAAACCTGTCGTCTTGCCCGTGCCGGCATCCCAGATGATTACTCCGGCAGCGTTGTCGAGTTCGGGCCGGTGTGCGACGGCATAGGCACGCGAACCGAGCAGACCTTCCTCTTCGCCGGAGAAAAGAACGAAGCGGATGGAACGGCGTGGTTTTAATCCAGAGGCCTTGATCGCGCGCAGTGCATCCACTACCAGAGCGGCGTTGCATCCGTTGTCGAGCGCGCCGGTTCCGAGTTCCCAGGAGTCCAGGTGCGCGCCGAGAATGACAAACTCATTGGGCTTTTCGCTGCCCTTGATTTCGGCGATCACGTTTGCGGTTTTGATCGGTCCGCCGATTTGGTTGGGAATGCTCAGATCGGCCCACACTGGATGCCCTGAGGTCAACAAGCGTCCGATACGCTCGCCATCTTCGCGAGCCACCAGCACCTGTGGAATGCGGTCGATTTCTCCCTGTGAAGAATTCGTGTGCCGGTAGAGGATGTCATGCTCGCGCGTAGCAATGAAGGCGACCGCCTTGGCTTTTCCGTTCACTGCCGCAGTGATCACCGGCGGCGCGATCGCATATTCGGCGAAAAGATCGTCCCACGTCTTGAGCACAACCGAATGAACCAACAGGATTTTACCGGAAATGTCTCCCGCCTTTGCGAAATCGGCGGGACTACCCTTGCCGACGTCAACTACTGGCAGGTGCTTTACGGGAGCGAGCGCAGGTGCCCACGCAATGGAAACGCAGCGGATGCGGAACTCAACTCTGGGAATTTGCGTGAGGTTGGGATCAAGCGCCGTTCCCGTGGCACTGACGGTCATCTCCGTCGTTCCCTCTTCCCAGGAATGCGGAATTGTAAATTCTTCGGTGTGGACGCTATCGGCGGCAGCAGCTTTGAATGCCTGCACGCCCCAATCGATAGCCTGCTGCATCGCTGGGGTGCCGGGCACGCGGCCGCCCACCTCGTCCGTCAGCCGGCGCAAGTTGCTTTCTAGTGATGAAGGTTGCATGGCGGCCTGAAGGATGGTGGAGGCATCGTCAGCATCGGTCTCGGTCGGTGGAATTGCCGCAAGGCATACGGTGCTCAAGATGAAGCAAAGCCCAAAGGCTTTCAGCTTTCGCATATCGGGGGAATTAGAAATCAATTTCAGGAAAAGAGCAAAATGGGCTTTGTACGGGAGGCGACGGCGTAGATCGCTGAAGACATGTACGATTCGCAGCCGTCACCTCGGCGGCAGCGAATCCATTTTGTCGAGAATGCGGACGGTCTCGAGCATGGTGCCGCCTACGATTTCGAGGCTCTTGGGGCTGAGCTTGTCGACGGTGTCTTGCGTCGTGTGCCAAAAGACATTGTTGAACCCGTAGGTGAAATCAATAACATCTGCCGATGGCACGCCCTTTTGCACAAACGGCAGATGGTCGTCCTCCATAGGCAAAGCGCGCCCGAAGAAATGAGATTGGTAGCCGAGCCGGCTTGCGGCCTCATAGATGACTGCCTCGAGCCATGGCGCTGAATTCAGTTCGTGATCAATATTCAGGTCGGCGTCTCCGACCATATCCAGCAGCAGGAAGACCTTAATCTTCTTCAGCGTTCCATCCGCCTGCCATTTTTCGGCCAGATGGCGGATCCCGTACAGGCTGTCACTCAGAAAATCAACTTCCGTGTCAGGCTTGATGCTCTCTTCGGCATCGTCCCACACCAGCCAAATGCTGTAGCCATCGCGCTTTTTGCCGCGAAGTTGATTGGCAAGTTCCAGAAGTAGCGCGCTCGATGAGCCACCATCGTTGGCGCCGACAAAGGACGTGTTGCGCAATGGATAGTTCGTATCGTAGTGGCTGGCGATCACGATGATGCCTTCCTTACTACCGGGAAACTTCGCAATAATATTGTGCACTGGAAACTTGCCTTTCGGCGTATCGGCTGTGAATACGTCATTTTCGATGTTGTCACCCTTCAGGTGAGCAAGGATGTAGTCTTCAACCTTCTTGTGATTTGCACTGCCGAGCGGCCGCGGGCCGAGGGCGACGATTTCCTTTAGGTATTTCATCGCACGATCGCCATCGATCGAGGGACTGGGGCCGGTGTCGGGCGGAACTGAAAGTTTGGGCAGCGACGTGTCGGCGGGGGCAGCTTGAATCGCATTTTTGGCCTCAACCCGCGCGGAGTTCGTAGTGTGGTCGCAGGAAATGAGCGTAATCGCGAACCAAATAGATAAAACCGAGAGAAAAGTGCGCTTGCTCATGGTTAACAAATTGCGAACCTCAGGCTCAACTTTAGAGATGAATCGCCGAGAAAGCGCCGACTTCTCATGTTGCCTGTTTTTCTTTTCGCGCCTTCCGCTGCTTGGGATGAACCATCCAGGCGATGCCGATGCTGGCCGCGTACAGCGCTACCATGGGGGCGGCAAAGATGCACATGCTCAAGATGTCGGGAGTCGGCGTGACGATTGCCGCGACGATGAAAATGACCAGAATGGCATAGCGAAAGTTCTTAAACATGAAACCCGCGCTTACGATACCCATCAGCGCCAAAAAAAAGATCAAGATCGGCATCTCAAAGATTAGGCCCATGCCCAGAATAATGCTTAGAAACAGGGACGTGTATTCGTTGATGGTGATCATGGGCTGAAACTGTCTGCCAAAATGAACCAGAAAACCGAGCGCCTGCGGATAGACAACTTTGTAGCCGAAGTAGCCCCCGGTAATAAAAAGAGCGATGGTCGAAACCATGAAGGGGACGACGTATCGCTTCTCGTTGCGGTAGAGACCCGGCGAGATGAACATCCAGACCTGGTAAAGAACGAAGGGTGAGGTGAGGAACAGTCCAGCCAGGGCCGCAATCTTCAAGTAAAGGTTGAAGGGCTCGGTGGGATTCAAGTAGACCAACTTATCCGACATCCCATTCGCTCTCAGCACGTCCATGATAGGGCGTTGCATGATGTCGTAAATGCGTTCTACCTTCCACCAGCAAGCGAAAAATCCTACGGCCACTGCGGCGATGGAATAAACGAGACGGCGGCGCAATTCCTCGAGGTGATCGAGAAAGCCCATGGTGGGCATGGCGTCGTGCTTCTTGTCGTCGCCAGGAGCCTCGGTCGCGGCTTCAAACATGCGATTCCTGCGAGGTCGGGGGTGCAGGCTCGGCGATAGCCTCGGTGGGAGCAGTGGAATCCGGTGCCGTAGGCGCCACAGCGGCATTGGCCGTTGGCGCGGCCAGGGTAGCAGCCGACTCAGGCTTATGCGGAATCGATTCGCTGGCCGCTGGATTCAGGCTCAGGCTGGCTACACTACCCGGCGGCGGTGCTGCGGGAGATAGGACGGTCTGGCTCTTTTGCACCTCGAGGTGCGCAATTTCAGTTTCGATCTGCGATTTGAACTCGTTCGAGGCGCGGCGCAGTTCGGCAAGAAGACGCCCGGCTTGACGGGCCATCTCCGGCAACTTCTTTGGCCCAAAGATGATCAGGGCCAAAAAGAACAGGAAGATCGTCTCGGAAAAGCTCATGCCTCATCATAATGCGGGAAGGCAAGGGCGGCAATGCGATGACCGCCCCAACATCAATCCGCGAGCCTTCATGCCGCCTTCGATAAGTACGCCTTCAATTTCGAAGAACCTCAGCGCCCTTTCAAATGGAATCAGGAACCTTGACTGGCTTCGCCGCATCCTATAAGGACAGGACCCCGACGGTTACCGATGGTAACCTTCCCGGTCCGAGGTAGTCTAATGTAGTGATATACTGTGTATATTCAGCGCGGTAGCCGGGGTGGACCGACAAACCCCTCAACCGAAGGAAAATCCAAGATGGCACGTAGTTCTCGGCGCTCACTCTTACTTGTAGTTTTTTTCCTGCTGGCCTGTGGCTTTCTGGGCATTCTTTTTGCCCAGCGTTCGGGGCAGCAATCGTCGCTCACCGGTGACACGGAGGTCAAAGACAGCCTGAAACAGTTCACTGACGTCTACTCTATCGTTGAGGACAACTACGCCGAACCGGTCAATCCAGATAAAGCTATTTATAACGGCGCTATTCCGGGAATGCTGCACGCGCTCGATCCGCACTCGAATTTCTTCGATCCCAAGTCTTATGCGCTGATGCGCGAAGACCAGCGCGGCAAGTACTACGGCGTAGGCATGACGGTAGGACCGCGCAACAACAAAGTAATCGTGATTTTTCCGTTCACCGGCACACCGGCTTACAAGGCGGGCATTCATCCCGGCGACGTAATCATCGCGGTCGATGGCAAATCCACCGATAACATGAGCACAACCGATGTCGCCGATCTGCTGAAGGGGCCAAAAGGCACCACTGTGCATATCAGCATTTCGCGCGAGGGCGTGGAGAAGCCGATGGAATTCACGCTGGTGCGTGACGAGATTCCTCGCTACAGCGTGGATGTTCATTTCCTCATCCGCCCTGGAATTGGCTATCTGCACGTGACCGGATTCAACGAGACCACGGAAGAAGAAGTCTCGAAAGCTTTGGATGAGTTTGGCGATCTCAAAGGGCTGATTCTCGATCTTCGCGGAAATCCAGGTGGTCTGCTTAGCGAGGGCGTAGGGGTTGCCGATAAGTTCCTAAAAAAAGGTCAGCTCATTGTTTCGCACCATGGCCGCGCCTCTGCGGAAAAACGATATGCGGCGCAGCATGGAAATGGCGGCAAGGACTATCCTCTCGTTGTCCTGGTGAATCGGTTGACTGCATCCGCGGCAGAGATTGTTTCTGGAGCGATTCAGGATCATGATCGCGGGCTGATTGTGGGTGAAGTTACCTTCGGTAAGGGTTTGGTGCAGACTGTGTATCCGCTGTCGGAGAACACTGGATTGGCTCTGACTACAGCGCACTACTACACTCCCAGCGGGCGATTGATCCAGCGCGACTACAGCAACATCTCGCTCTACGATTATTACTACAACCGCGAGGCCGAATCCGGGAGCAATGCCAATCGCGAAGTAAAACTGACCGATAGCGGCCGCACCGTTTATGGCGGAGGTGGCATTCTACCTGATGTCGTAATCCCACCCCTTAAGAGCAATCATTTCCAAGACACACTCTTGCAGCACTATGCATTCTTCAACTTCGCCAAGCGCTACGTCGTGAATCATCGCCCGACGAAGAGCTTCGAGGTGGACGATGCTACCCTGCAGGATTTCCGCAAGTCGCTTGACGAGGCCAACATTTCCTACACCCAGGCTGATCTGGTGGACAATAACGACTGGATCAAGTCCAACATCAAGGCCGAGATCTTCGTGGATGCATTCGGACAGGATGAGGGCATGAAAGTGCGGGCAGAATCTGATCCGGAAGTGGTGAAAGGTCTGGACCTGCTTCCGCAAGCGAAAGCGCTGGCCGACAATGCCAAGCGCATCGTTGCTGAACACAATAGCACGGGAGCCTTCGGCCGCTAGAATTGAAACGGTACCCTTGCAGGCCCGGACAGCTTCCGGGCCTTTGCTTTTTGCAGGTAGCCAAGTTTTTTTCCATGGTGGATCTTCGTTGACTTCAGAATCCGGCTATGTGAAAATTTGCGGCAGCGGAGAGCGTTAAGGCCGTTCTCCGCGTCCGGTATCGGCCCTATCGTTATCTTTACCTTTACCCAGAATGGTCGAGTATTCCCTGAGACGGAGGATTCGCAACTGCTTCGTGAAGTGGCGTGCCGGAGAGGAATGTCGCGCGACAAATCGGGTGTAGTTTGAAGCCGGTCGTGCTGGTTCCGGCGCTCGCATTGGCGCTGATCGCTGGATGGACGGACTGGCGCAGCCGCCGCATTCCTAACTGGCTTACCGTGCCTGGATTTTTCGTAGGAGTATCGGCGAATATGCTGGCAACGGGCTGGGGCGGATTGAAAACCTCCCTGCTGGGGGCTGGACTGGGGCTACTATTGCTCTTGCCGTTCGTTCTTCTGCGCAGCCTGGGTGCGGGCGATTGGAAGCTTGCCGGGGCTTTAGGAGCTTTCGTAGGTTGGGAAATACTGGTGAATTTGCTGATGGGTTCCATCCTTGTGGCCGGGGTGATGGCTTTGGGCCTGGTGATCTACAAGCGGCGATTCAAGCAGACCCTGTGTAATATTTGGGGCTTGCTTGGATCGATGGCGACATTTCGGATGCCGGGAGCGGCGGTTTCGTTGGATAATCCTGAGTCGCTCAAGGTTCCCTATGGTGTGGCGCTGGCCTTAACCACCTTGCTTTTGGGCGTAGGGTCGCTGTGGAGAGCGCGATAGCTATGAAGAAGCGGCAAAGGACAACCTGTCGCCAGCTTGCGCAAGAAGCACACGGTACGGAGATCGTGGAAGCCGCAGTTACGCTGCCCTTGTTGTTCATGTTTTTGATGGGAATTTTCTGGTTTGGCCTGGCGTTTTTCATTTACGGCACGCTCGCTCAAGGAACACGGGCGGGGGCTGAAGCGGCTGTGGCTCCGGTCTGCAGCACGTGCCCCGCGCCCCCCGCAAGCGCCGTCGCCGCCAACGCCCAGACCGCGGTGTATAACGCTCTCGCGGCGGCGCATTTGAACAAGAATAACCTCGTTGGGACAGCCGGTTGGACGCCACCTTTGTTGTGCGCTTGTGGCACCGTCACCTCCAGATCTTCATGCAGCACCGCGCAGGCCTGCGACGGCAGCGTCGCTGACGTCTGTGTCCAGGAAAACGTGCAGCTATCGTACCCAGGCACGGGCGGCGCGGGTACTTGCGGTACGTCTGTGAGCGCGCGATATCAATATCCAGTTCACCTCAGTATCCCTTTCACGAATTTGGACCTAGGGAACGTGCTTCTTCCGGGTCAGGCACAGATGAGGGCAGAGACGCAATGACATTAGCCGCAAGCTGGCGGATGCGAGTGCTGGCGTCGCTCAAGCGAGCCTGGACCGGCGATCGCGCCTCTCAAGTCGTGGAGACGGCTCTTTCGCTGCCTTTGCTGGTGCTATTTGTCGTGGGAATTTTTGATTTCGGCGGAGCTCTTACTCTCAAGCAGAAACTAACCAACGCCGCGCGTGAAGGAGCGCGGGTGGCGGCCTCTGATCCGGCCAGCGATCTGTTCGCAGCTGTGCCCGTATCCGTAAGCGATGCCATCCAAGTCGTGGATAACTACCTGGCTTCGGAGAAAATAAACGACTGCGGGCTCGGACCCACTCCCGCGGCGCCGACACAGGCAAATCTTACCTGGACCTATACCGCGAACGGCGGCGGTTGTCCGGGGAGCGGAATCAGCGTAGCAATCAACCGGGGATGCTCGACGCTGGAAAATGGCATATATCTGATTGGCACGTGCGTCACCATCCAGTACGCATACAAGTGGGAGCTTAATAGCGTGAGCGGTCTGACGGGCGGGCGGTTTGTCGGTCCGACCACCCTTACGACTGTCGCTGAGGCCTTCAACGAGAACTGAGGAATTCGCATGTTGGGACCGCTAATCCGCCGCTCACGAAGCGAGTTGCGCTCGAAGGAGCGTGGCTTCACCATGGCGATGGTGGCAGTTGCTATGGCCACGATAATTTGCGTGGCGGCGTTGTCCATCGACCTCGGGACCCTTTACGAAGCCAAAGCCGAGGCCCAGCGGGCTGCGGACGCTGCGGCATTGACAGCAGCCAGGGTCATCTCCGTTTCTGGCGTCACCGGGACGACCCAGGCTACATGGGCGCAAATTTGCGGCGGTGCCAGCAGCCCCGCCACGCTGGCCGCGATCAGCATGGCTCAGCAGAACCTGATTGGCGGTATTGCGGTCGCGAGCGGATCGGTAAACGTGGGCTACGGTGCGGGAAGTGCAGGCGGGTCGAATGCAGATTGCTCTACTCTGGGGGCGGCCTTTGCCGTGAATCCCATTGTCACGGTAAGCTTACAGCGTACGAATCTGCCAGTTTTCTTCGCCCGGATTTTTTCACTGTTCGGTCGCAGCTATTCTGGCAACAGCGTAAGCGCCACGGCGACTGCCGAGGCATTCAATCCTTCAGGGTCGGTCCCCCTGGTTCCGGTTCATCCTCGCTGCGTGAAGCCATGGTTCGTCCCAAACCAAGATCCAAGGAACGGTGCTCAGATCGTGAGCCCCACAACCGGAGCGATTGTGACCCCCGGGATCGCGCCGGCTGGCCCCATCGGTGAAACATTTAGCCTTGCTGTAGATTGCGGACCAAGTGGACGACGCCGTGGGCGCTGCATGCCTACTGACAACCCTCCGAAAGCAACTACCGGAGCCACCCCCCTTCTGGATTACGTTCCGGGGCAAGTCTCAGGTCCCTCCCTCGCGATCGCTGCGAACTCCGCGATTAGCGCCTGTTCAGAGGCAACCACAAATGACTATTCCGAGGCTGTCGCTGGTTGCGACCAAACCACCGTCTACTCTTGCGGGGACTCCTTGGCGAACACGGTGGACCTCACGGAAGATCCAGGACCGCCGAGAAACGACAGCGTGAATGGGGCGCAGTGTCTCATCAACGCCACCGCACCCGGCCCGGGTAACGGGCAGGATGTGCTCGCCCCGGATGCTGCCCCTTACAACTATCCTTTTCAAATTACGGCTGGAGGCAATAGCGCTCTAGTGTCTGCGGGCATAGCCAGCGGTAAGCAAATCACAAGCAGCCCGTCAATCGTCTCTCTGCCCATATATGACAGCGCCGCCGTAACAACACTTACCCCTCCTACGACGTCGGTCACAGTCATAGGTTTCTTGCAGGTCTTCATCAACAATGTCAACGCAAACGGAAACATAAACGTAACCGTCATGAATGTAGCGGGGTGCGGCAACAGTTCCCCAGGTCCCCCCCTAGCTCTCGGAACGTCACCGGTACCGGTCCGACTGATCACGCCACCTTGATTGTGATCTGAGCATGGTCGAGTTTTTGTCGGCTCGAGCCTACAAGAGCGAATCCAGAAACCTGGTGACTAATCTGGGACGTCGTTTATTTGCGGCGGAGGCGGCGGAGCCTGGTTGCTATTGGGATTCGGATTTTCAGGCGGCGGTGGCGCGGGCTGGACGGCCGTTTGGGGCTGAGGGCCAGGGTCACCGTTATCGTCAATTCCAGCCTGCCCTGGTTGCGGCCCTGCAGTTTGAGCCTGCATCGCTCCCTCCGCACGCGGACTTAGAATCACTTGATCCACGGCGCGGGGATTACTGGCCGAACTCAGAATCAGGAAATTGAACTTCGAACCATTAAGCAGGTGAGCCAGAACTTCCGGTGCAGGGGCCGGGCCAAGGTTGACTGCAACTCTTTCCTCTTCGGCACCGGCCGGGATTGCGATCTCTGCCCCGGTGCGCTGGTGCACTGCGAAAAGAACTTCCGACAAGCTGGCTTGGTTGGAACTGATCGAGAGCAGTCCATCGTGAAACGAAACTACTAGAGCCGGCTTTGCTGCAGGCGTCACAGGCGCTGCTACAGAGATCAGCGCGGGCTGAACTGGATACGCCGCATTCACCAACCCTGGCCCCGGAACGTGATTGACTCGGGTTGCTTCCGTGCCCGGAGTTCCGATTTTTATGATTATCGTTCTTCCCGACGGAAAGACCTGATAAGGCTGCGGACCGTTCAAATCGAGTACAATCCGCGTGACCGGCGGATCAGATGAAAACAAGCCCACCCGCAGGCTTTTGACCTCTGAGCGGTTTACCGCCTGATTGCGTAACTCGGCCCCGGGAATCGCGTTGACGAAATCAACCAATAAGCGGTCGGGGCCAGTTAACAGGTTGGTTTGAGGCACGATGCGCCCGCTGGCTTCGATCTCGATCTCGACCTGGCCTGAGCTGTGAAGTACCTGTACTCTGCGAATCGAGGGTACGACTTGCGCGAAACCCGCCACTGGCGCGGTAACCCATACTGCCGCCCACAAGACAAAAGCTGCAGCGGTTCTAAGACAGGGGGACATTAAATTAGGGCAGTCGCCTGAGCGCAATTCTAGCAGCGTTTGTGATCGCTGCCCCTAACTAAGGGATTACAACCTTGGTTCGGCCCTTAATGGGTCAAAGCAGTCAGCAGGTGGCTGAGAAGGTCAGGCTGCCCGGAGAGGCGCTCGAGATGGGGATTCTTCTCGCCTTCATGATACGGGATCGAATAGGTTCGGAGGAATTGGGCGTTTTCGACCAGCAATTCGATGGGCGCAGTTGGGCCTTGAGCTGCCTTGAGTGCAGCCCGAAGAACCGCCGGAGTCCACTTGCGGCCATTTACCGCAACCAGTTGCATCCCCGGCCCAATCCCGGACTGATACGCGGGAGAGCCCACGATCACGTCCTGCAGTTTGCCGTCTTTGGCAACGGTGAATCCCAATGAATAAGAGAAGTTTGCGACTTTGAAGAGCTTTTCGGCAGCCTTGTTGAACTCGTTTTGCTGCTCGTTATAAACCAGCTTCCAGCCGTCCCGCTCGATCCCGCCCAACGGTGCATGGGAGCCAGTGGAATTGACACGATCCCGGAGCAGGCTTGTCCAATCATAAGGGGCGATTTCATTCAGCGCGGCAACAACGTCGTCGAACGAATACGGCACGACCTTCAGAGGCTCGCTTTCGCCACCCTCGAAGCGGCGGCAAAAATCGTCGAGAGAACGCCGGCCATGCGTCTGCTGGCGGATGATGGAATCCACCTCAAGCCAAATCAATTCGCCTTCGGGATAGTAATCCAAACCGCGACGCCAGTTCGACCACTGCGGTCCCATCAGCCGCAGAATCTGCACCGAGCGCGCGGTATCTTCCAAAGGACGCCACGCCCGGCCCGACCGGTGATCGAGATTCGCGGCAGTGGAGGCTAAGGATTCGCGATACTGCTCAGGCGACAACAATCCACTGCGCTCCGCCAACAGGCTGCCCAGGTAGTCAGTAAGCCCTTCGTAAACCCATAGAAGATCGCCGATCATGGGTTCCTGATAATTTCGCGTGGCCAGTCCCGCGGGCCGGCGATACTTGCCGTTCCACGAGTGCGCGAATTCGTGGGGAAGAAGATCTGCGTAAAGCAAGCGCAAATCCGGATCGAGAAGCGTCCGCTCGGGCGCGGCGCTATCGTTCGATTCGTGATGCTCCACGCCATGTCCGCCAACTTGATCGCTAAGCGTGTAGAGGAAGTGATACTGCCGGTAATGGCGCGCTCCAAACAGGGCGCCAGTTTCAGCAACCACCTTCCGATAGGCAGCGAGCTCGTCCGGTTTAATCGCTAGATCGGCCTCGCTGTCGGCGACCAGGTCCATTACATGTGTGGGCTCCGAACCTGTGGTCAAATCGATTTGGCGATAATGCACTCCGGCAATCAACGGTGAGTCCACCAGGGTTGTCAGCGAGACTGGAGCAAACTCAACTTCATCGCCTGAGGTTCGTGCCGTCAGCAGAGCCGTTCCAAACTTCCATCCCTCAGGAAGGTTCACCGAAGGAGCGATTTCAACGGCGTCGGAATCGGTACCCTGCGGATAGAGAACGACCGCATTCCAGTTCAAATCGAGCAGATTGCTGGATGCTGCAGGTCCTGCACCGCCCGCGCTGTCATTGGAAGTAATTGCGTCCAGAGATACGTCAACGGCTTGCGCGGCCTCAGGCACAGTGACATGAAAGGCGTACATATCAAGATCGTCGCGTTGCCAAAGTAAAGGCTTGCCCCCGGCTTCCATGCGAACACCTGTGAGAGCCGCTATCGGACCGCTGGGGCGATGATTGCCGGGAATCCACTTCGGAAATACAAGCGTCAACGAGCCTGGCTTGGCCGGGATAGTCAACTTCGCATGATAGATATTTCGAGGGGCGTCGGTCAGATCCACGTGCAGCTGGATGGACTGAGCCTGCATCGAGGAGCTTCCTGATACTAGCGATCCAAGAACCAGCAAAAGCGAAAAGTAAGCGCCCCGTGGCGAACGCACCATCAACCTCCTGTGAATCGTAAACGAACGGTAAAAGCCGCCGAAGAGAGTACAGAGCCTACCGAAAGAGGAGACTCGTTCGCAAGCACCACTCGCAGGTTGTATCAGGCGGATTGGAAAGCGCTGGACGGAAATTTTGGACTCAGCACTCACGCATGGGCAAGCTTGCGCCGTGCCTGCCACCAGAGCGCAGCCGACCCGGTCATCAACAGCACCCACGTTCCGGGTTCGGGGACGGTTCCTATTGGAAGTCCGGCGCCGCAAGAACCAACTTTCTTCTTGCCGTTGGTCCCCGTCACCTCGGCAGTCGCAGTGTTGCCTTTCTTCGCCGGTCCACAAAGGCCAGCCGGTAATGCCGGAGGTGAGATGGGTATCCAGCTTCCACCTTCGAAAGGACTAGATAGACTCAGCGGCCCCGCAGGATCATAGCCGGACATTTGTGGCAGAAGCGTCGACGCAAACGGAAACTTAGGACCCTGCATTGTTGTACCCCCGCCAGCCATAACAGGTTCATCGAACTTCTCCGGCGAAGGCTCGGCCGGCGAAGCCGCCTGCTGCGGAGTTTCTTCCACCCGGTTGGCGCAACGGCCGCGCGCTGTCATTCGCCCATCGGTGATTAGCTTTTCACCCTTGTGCAGCGTTATCCTTCGCCGCATCCAGTACACGTTGTTGCCGATACGGTAGGACATATAGACGGTGCGGGCCAGTGTGAGTTGCACAACCCGCGCGTGGTTATAGTCAAAGCCTGCGTAGTGAGCTGCGACGATAGGATCGTGTTCCGCCACCCATTTCAATTCTTTGGCATCATTTATTCCGCCGGGGACGACAGAGTAGGGATAGACGGGACGCGGCGGTTGCGGATGCGACTGCGAAAAAATCTGGTTGAGGGCGACTTCGCGGTCGCGTTGAAGTTCACTTTGCTCCGAGGCAAAAGAGTCCGCTTGCCTGGCATAATGTGACGCTCCGAAATATCTCAAAGCGGAGGTCGAGGCGGCAGCTGTCAAAACCGCGAGGGTCCCCATCGCGAACAGACGGCGAATAAGTCGATTTCGGCGGTGACGGCGGGTTCGTCGGCGCCTTACGACTACCTGGACATTCCCGTTCTCGGGATCGGGCACGAGCCACTCCTACCTGGGCGGCCGTCCTGCGCTTACGGACTGCGGGCACTTCCTATACAGAAGAATTGCTGCACAAAATGCCCTACCGCAAAATGGGCGAACCTTCCAAGAAGAAAACAAAGGGGATCCGCCGCTTTCGCCGATCATAGTAGCAGACATAGGAGGCGTTTGCACAACAATATGTTGCGGATCGCCTGGCTGGTACCGACGTTGACACGATACGCGGCGAATTTCCCGGATTCATTCATCGTTGAATGAAGCCGGAGCGCCGATGCCGTAAGTGTCATCTATCTCGTTTACGTTAGGCGCAAAATGAGGGGCGGTAGCGTGAGTCCCTCGAGCTCTGCTGTCCACACTTCACCGTGGGTGGTTGGGTGGCCGGCGGTCAGCGTGCCCGAGCTCACTATTTCTCCAGCACTCAGCGGCTGGCCGGGGAATCGCCGCGCGATGGCCGCACCCAGTTCCGCCAGGCACAGAGCTGGACTCTTCAAAGAGCTCTTGCCCGACCCATCTTCCACGAACTCCCCGCTCCGCAACACTCGCACTTTGAACCGAGGCAATTCCTCCACCAGTTTTGGGATAAGATCGGGCTCTACCTGCATCTTTTCTCCAACCACGAGGGCCGCATGAAGTCCAAAGGATGCGACGAAATCACTGGGCTGAAACTTCCAGTCAGGGTATGGACAATCAATGATTTCAAATCCCAAGGCCAGCCAATCGACGGATGCAAGCGCCCCGGCGGCGTCAAGTCCTTCACCTACTAGCTTTTTCAAACCGAAAACTATCTCGGGCTCGATCTTCAGCGAACGCGGATGTTCGACTGTCAGCGTTGTGGAATTGCTGCCACTGTAATGGACCGTATCGTCGTACATATGGCCCCAAACCAATGTTTCCAGCTTGAGCATCCGCCACATTGCTTTATTGGCATATCCCACTTTGCGGCCGACGGCGCTGTGTCCAGCGTCCTGGCGAAGTTTTTTCAGAGTTCCTTCCACCTGATATGCGGTATCGAGGTCGAATCCGGGACGCTCAGAGGGAACATTTATGATCCCACCCGTGTTATACGCGGACAGTAGTTCACGCGCTAGCGTTTCAACCTCGGCGTACGACTTAGCATGATCCGACATAGGATTGTTCGACAGCAGTCCTTTGAATAATTGGTTCGGTTGTCGAGAGATTTTCTAGCTGGCCGGCAGCAGTGTGGTGATCGGGAGTTTAGGCTGTCCAGCCGCTCAGCATCTTAACACTAGCCCGTTTGTCGACTCGATGGCGGAGAGCCCAGAGAATCCACGGGGTTTCCGGCATATCGCTTTTCTGGTACATCTTAAACAGTTTGCACTTCACCCAAGCCATATTTCTGTTTTTCGCTGCCATGGTCGCCGGAACGCTGAATGCGCTGGCCGGTGGCGGCAGCTTCATCTCTTTCCCCGCCCTCTTGTTCCTGCGCGTACCGGCGGTGGCGGCCAATGCGACCAACACGGTTGCGCTTTGGCCGGGCTTGGCCGCCAGCACTCTCGCTTACCTGAAGCGGTTGAATGCTCCGCTGCGCCTTTTAATTCCTCTACTCGTCACCAGCCTGGCCGGAGGTTGGGCCGGAGCGCTGCTGTTGCTGAAAACTCCGCAACATACTTTTCTTCATCTCATTCCGTGGCTGCTGCTGGCCGGGACACTGCTGTTCGCCTTCGGCAACTCAATCCGGACAATCGCCGGCAAAAGCGCTGTCATTGACAATCTCCACGCTACTTCGTGGACGGCCATTGCAGTGAGTTCATTGGTGGAGCTGTTGGTAGCGATCTATGGCGGATATTTCGGTGCCGGAATTGGCTTCATCACGCTGGGAATGCTGACGGCGCTGGGAATGCGTGATATTCACGCCATGGGCGCGATTCGGACCCTGCTTGCCGCCACGATTAACGCTGCCGCTGTGCTGACCTTCATTCTGGAGGGTGCGGTTCTATGGCGGCATTGCGCCGTGATGGTCGCAGGTGCCCTGGCCGGCGGCTGGTTTGGAGCGCATTTTGCGCAGAAAGCGGATCCCCGGAAAGTACGGGCTTTCGTCATCGCCCTTGGCATCGCGATGAGCGCATACTTTTTCGCCACAGCCCGCTAGGCAGAGCTTTTAGAATCAATAGGCTTAGAGCACATCGATTGTCAGCTCTGCACCTTGATGTTGGGCGGTTTTGCGATAGGATAATCCCAGGACTAGAACACCGGAAGCGCCGACTGCTTCATCCAACCTCCGTTGTGAGCGGCGCAGTTGAGGATCCCATGGCATCGCATACCGAAAACGCGACGTCGCAATACATGAATTACGCGCCCGCGAATTTAAATCCGCAAAAGGATCTGCCCAAGGGATTTTTGGATTTTCTGTTACCGCTGCATAGGCAATTCACTCCCTGGCAACAGAAGCTAATCGCTAAGCGGGCCGAAGTTTTGCAAGCCTCGCATCGCGGTCAGCCTCCCGACTATTTGCCGTCCTCCGAGGCAACCACCTCCGACTGGCGAATCGAAGTGCCCGAATGGTGCGCGGATCAGCGCAACCAGATGACGGGCCCGGCTGACGATGCGGAATTGACCGTCAAGTTGCTCAACTCCGGCTCTCCCGCCGTCATGATCGATCTGGAGGATTCCACCGCCAACATCTGGGAGCACATCATGCTGGCGATCAAGAATACCATCGCCGCATACAATTATGAGCTTAGCTATGACGACAGAAAGCGGAAGAAGGAAGTCTCAGTTCAACGCTCGAAAACCGTAACCTGGGTGCGTCCGCGCGGTCTGCACGTGAGCCAGGGCGGGGTTATCAAGAACGAGATCATGTCCGCTTCCCTGTTCGATCTTGCCCTGATCTGGTGTAAGATCGATCCCGCAAAGTTGCCGCACAACTTCTCGGTTTACGTTCCCAAAAGTGAGTCCGCGGATGAGGCCTTTTGGTGGCGCGATCTTTTCCAGGCGCTTGCCAAGCACAAGGGTCTGGCCCCGAACTACATAAAGTGTATGGCGCTGGTGGAGGCACACCCGCTGGCATATCAGATGGAGGAATTCCTCTTCAATTTGCGCGACCACTGCCTGGGACTGAATCTCGGCCGCTGGGATTACATGGCCTCGCTGATCGATTTCATGCTTGAGGATCCCAAGTGGATCTTGCCGGATCGCAACACCATCCCTCACGATGTGGCGTTCTTCCAGAATTTCCGGACCTTGATGCCAGAGATTTGCCACAAGCACGGAGCTCATGCAATCGGCGGAATGACCGCACTTTATCCCAGCCGCACCGACGCGGTATTAAATGACCGCGCTATGAAGGTTCTGAAGCAGGACAAAAAGAATGAGGCCGATTGCCTGATGGATGGAGCATGGACTGGCCATCCTGATCAGAACGAGATCGCCGTTGCGCAGTTTCCTTATCCTAATCAGATTGCAAAACGACCCAAGCTGGCGAACTCGCATCCCGATCTGCGACCGATTCCAAAGGGCGTGGGCGGTATCACTCTTGCCGGTACACGCGCGGCGGTTCGCACCGTAATTCGTTATCGCAACGGCGTGCTCAACGGAAAGGGCGCGAGCCTGCTCGATGGCTACATGGAAGATCTGGCTACGGATCGTATTTATCGGCTGATGATTGCGCAGCGCGTGCGGCACAAAGTCGAAGTTCAAGGCGACGATGGCCAGATGATCGAGCACTCGCCCAAACTGGTCAGTCGCATCTTCGACGAGGAATTGGCAAAAATTCAAAAGGATTTGCCCGCTGAAATTGATAAAAAAGCGGCTACCACTTTACCGGAGGCACGCCGCGTCGCCGAGGAAATGATTGTGCAGGGCCATCATTCGCCTATCTAGTGATCCAAGGGAATGAATTCAAGTCGTACGATGAGCTTGTATTCAGAAAGAAGAGGTCGAAGTAATTAATTTGACCGTGTCGGCGTCGCCGGTGCTCACTGTCAAACTGCGTCTCCCGGGCCCGCCGTTCCGCGTGGACGCGTTGATTACGGATCGCTGCCATATCCCGATTGTGTTTTAGCCAGAAATGAGGACTATGAGCGCTACTGAACAGACTACCGCCCTAGCATTTCCCGCCCTGCAACCGCCGCGCCGCTATCTGTTCGGTCCGGGACCCAGCATGGTTCACCCGCGGGTCTACGAGGCGCTCTCGAAGCCGATTGTTGGGCACCTGGACCCTTACTTTATCCAGGTCATGAGCGACGTTCAGCGGTTACTCAAGTCGGCGTTTGCTACAGCCGACGGCGCAACGCTGGTCATTTCGGGGACTGGCAGCGCGGGGATGGAAGCCGCCATTGCCAATTTCGTGGATCCCGAATCGAGGTTCGCCGTGTTCGCCAACGGGTATTTCTCTGATCGACTGACGGAAATGGCCAAACGTAACGGCGCTAATGTCGTGCGCTTTGAGAAAAAATGGGGTGAGACCTACACCGATGACGAAGCTAGAGAGTTCGTCCGTCGCGAGAAGCCCAGGGTCGTGGCTTATGTTCATGCCGAGACATCGACCGGAGCCTTGCAATCCGGCCGCGCGATCTGCGCTGCGGCTCACGAAGCTGGCGCTCTGGTGATTGCGGATTGCGTCACCTCGCTCGGGGGTGTGCCAGTAGAGTTCGATCAGACCGGCATCGATGTTGCCTATAGTTGCACGCAAAAAGGATTGAGCTGTCCACCCGGCTTATCTCCGATGGCGATGTCGCCACGTGCTATGGAGTTTCTCCGTGCACGCACAACTCCCTCGCGGAGTTGGTATCTGGATCTGAAGTTGATTCACGACTACTCCACCGTCTCGCACCGCTATCACCACACCGCACCAATTTCCATGTTCTATGCCCTGCGCGAGGCGCTCACGGTGATCGCCGACGAAGGAATTGAAAATCGCTGGGATCGGCATCGCCGATGCAACCGAACTTTTGTCAAAGGCATTGAGGGGATGGGTCTACGAATGCATGTTCCTGAGCAGCACCGAATCGCAACCTTGAACACGGTCTGCGTTCCCGAAGGGGTTGACGAAGCCAAAGTGCGCAAACATTTGCTGGATGGACCCGGCATTGAAATCGCCGGAGGTTTCGGGCCGTTGGCGGGCAAAGTTTTCCGCATTGGGGTAATGGGACCGTTGGCCACCGAAGACAACGTGCAGTTCTTTCTGAAGGAGTTTAAGAAGGCCCTGAGCGCAGGGGGTTACTCACACTAGAGTTGCCGAATTCCTGCGCGCGTCACGACAGGCTCAATACAGCCTATTCCTTGCGTTTCGCGGACAACAGATAAAGTCGGCTCAACATCCAAGGACCGCGCCAGAGGGCGAGAACGCATGACACTGAAGTCCGTTGACACCCTGCTCGACGTTCTACATTTCGCGGACAGCCACACGGCCATCGTTGTTCCGGAGCTTGGAATTCGAGTTACCTATGATTCGCTGCGTGAGCAAGTACTCACCATGGCCAATGCCTTGGCATCGGCCGGAATTCGCCGCGGCGACGCTGTGGCGATCGCGTTGCCGAATGGACTGCCAGCAATCGTCAGCTTTCTTGCCGCGTCGATTGCCGGTACGGCAGCTCCGCTGAACCCGGCTCATCCCTATGAGGAATTTCATTTTTTCCTAGGAGATATCGATGCGCGCATTCTGCTTTGTCCTCCGGTAGGCGCCGAATTTGTCCGCACGGCAGCCAAAGATCGCAAGATCCCAACGTTTTCGGTGGAAATGACCGAGCAGGGCAACGTCCACTTGGCGAACGCTCCCGCCGGAGTTGAAGCCAGCGAGCCCACGGCCGATGACATTGCGCTGATCCTGCATACTAGCGGAAGCACCGGGCGTCCTAAGCGAGTGCCGTTGCGGCATTTCAACCTTGCCGTCTCCTCGGCAAATATCGCCAACACCTACTCTCTTTCCGAAGAAGATGTTTCGCTCTGCGTTATGCCTCTGTTCCATATTCACGGACTGATCGGCTCAACCATGTCCACTTTGCTTTCTGGCGGCACGGTAGTTGTCCCCAGCAAATTCAACGCGCTTTCCTTCTGGCGAACCGTAGCAGAACATCGCGTGACCTGGTATTCCGGAGTTCCCACGATGCACCACCTTCTGTCGTCCCGCAGCCGCGGTAAGCCCGTCGAAGCTGCTACTCTGCGCTTTCTCCGGTCGTGCAGCGCACCTTTGTCTGCCGAACTGATTCACAAAATAGAAGGGATCTTTGGCGTCCCTTTTGTCGAAGCCTATGGCATGACCGAAGCTGCGCACCAGATGACTTCGAATCCTCTGCCTCCGCGACACCGGAAGCCGGGGTCTGTCGGCGTCGGCGCCGGCCTGCGCATCAGCATTATGGACAAGGACGGTAAACACCTCGGTACCAACCAACGCGGCGAAATCGCCATCCAGGGAGCGAATGTATTCAGGGGATACGAAAATAATCCCGAGGCAAACGCCCACGCTTTTGTGGACGGATGGTTTCGTACCGGCGATCAAGGATTCCTTGATTCCGACTGCTATTTGCATTTAACAGGTCGCATCAAAGACATCATCATCCGGGGCGGCGAAAACATCGCTCCTCACGAAGTCGATGAAGTCTTGTTGAGGCATCCCGCAGTAGCGGCGGCAGTGGCGTTTGGCTGCGCGCATCCCACACTTGGAGAAGAAGTGGCTGCAGCCGTCGTATTGCATGAAAAGAATGGCGCAACCGAGGCGGAGCTTATCAAACACTGCCGCGAGTTGATAGCGGAATATAAATGTCCAGCCAAGATCTACCTCGTCGATGCTATTCCTACGACTGCGACCGGAAAAATTCGCCGTCGCGCCGTCGCCTCCGCACTCGTGGATAGCCTCCTATGAGATTTCTGATCGCTGGGGCTGGAGCCATCGGCGCCTACATCGGCGCACGAATGGCGCAGGCTGGGTTTGACGTCACGCTGTTCGCGCGCGGACCGCATCTTCGCGCCATGCAAGAACATGGCGTGCAGGTGAAAGGCAGCGAGGGCGATTTCGTTGCTCACCCTACGATCGCCAGTTCGCTCGAAGAAGTGGGGGCAGTGGATGTTGTTTTTCTTGGCGTCAAGGCGCATGGCCTGCCGCAACTTGCCCCTCATGTAAGGCCGGTCCTGGGACCGGATACTACTGTCGTCAGCACACAGAATGGAATTCCCTGGTGGTATTTCCAGGGGTTCGGCGGGGAGTGGGACGGGCTGCGGCTGGAGCGCGTCGATCCCAGGGGTGTGATCTCCTCGGCCATCGAAGCGCGGCGGGTAATTGGGTCGATCATCTACTTTGCGACCGAGATTACTTCACCCGGAGTGATCCAGCACATCGAAGGCAATCGCATCACGCTGGGCGAGCCCGATGGCTCGCGCTCCGAGCGCATCCGCCAAATAGCCGAGGCGCTCATTGCTTCCGGCTTCCGCTGCCCAATTACCGCTCGCCTGCGGCACGAGATTTGGGTAAAGGTTTTGGGTAACGCGTCGTTAAATCCGCTCAGCGCACTGACCCGCGCCACAATCGTTCAGATGGTGCGCGATCCCGGCGTTTGTTCGGTGGTCCGAAATATCATGCAGGAGGTGGAAGCGGTCTCCCACAAGTTAGGCATGGAATTGCCTGTTTCCATTGATCAGCGAATTGCCGGCGCGGAAAAAGTTGGTGAACACAAAACGTCGATGCTGCAGGATCTGGAAGCTGGCCGGCCGATGGAATTGGAGGCGCTGGTCGGAGCGGTCGTAGAGCTGGGCGAGCGCGTTGGACTTCCCATGTCCACGACGCGAACCATCTACAATTGCGCCAAAGTGCTGGCTCAGTCTGCCACGCCGCAAACAAAATCAGCACCGTAATCCAGAAGATAAAACCTCAAGTACTACTTTCCGCCATTTTACTAACCGTTTTGCTGCCAATTACTTAAAATTGCTAAAACCCGGTCCCTGGATCGAATTTTCCAATCTATGCCTCCCATAAAATACGTGTTCGGAA
Organism: uncultured Acidobacteriota bacterium; assembly: GCA_963720155.1. Classification (GTDB taxonomy): domain Bacteria; phylum Acidobacteriota; class Terriglobia; order Terriglobales; family Acidobacteriaceae; genus Sulfotelmatobacter. The sequence continues at coordinate 417,554 of CAVREP010000013.1, read as the reverse complement.
ACCAGACATACGGGTTATACTTCGCTCGCACCCGGTCCGTTTATCGGACCATTTGGAGTATCTTGTGGCCAGCAGCATCAAATCGGATTTCGAAGTCATTCGCAGGAATAAGGTATACGAGGAAGTCGCCAAGCAGATCGAACGGTTGATTCTGCAAAAGCTGAAACCCGGCGACAAACTTCCTGCAGAGCGTGAATTGGCGGAGATGCTCGGCGTGAGCCGCGGCTCTATCCGCGACGGGATTCGCAGCCTGGAATTGATGGGTTTGGTTGAACCACGTCAAGGGACCGGGACAATTGTTTGTGAGATCGCCTCCGGCTCGCCGGTCAATCCTTTTACCAATGCCCTGAAACGACGCAAGGAGTCGGTGAGCGAACTGCTTGATTTTCGCAAAATGCTCGAACCTCCCCTGGCAGCGCGCGCCGCCACCCATGCTTCTCCCGAGGAAATCGCCGAGATGGAACAGATCCTCCGGCGCCAGGAAGAAAAGCAGCGCCAGGGGGAACCGGCCGTTGCCGAGGACGCAGAGTTCCACTACAACGTTGCGTTGGCGTCCGGTAACAGCGTGGTGCTGAAAGTGATCGACATTCTAATGGACCTGCTACGCGATACGCGGGCGCGCTCTTTGCAGATGGGAGGCCGCTCGCAAAAGTCGCTCGATGGCCATCGCCGCATCCTGGCTGCCATTAAGTTGCACGATTCTGAGGCTGCAAAGGCCGCCATGCGGCGTCATATCGAGGACGTCGAAGAAATCGTGCTCGATAAGTTCTGACTGGATTTTTCTTCGAGTTCACGTCTAAACTCTGAGGTTTTTACTCAAGAAAAAGGGGTATGCATGAATCGACTATCTGGGCAGATGCTGCCCGCGCGTTTCCACGCCGAATGGAATCAGAAGCAGTCCGATCACGAAAGCAATTGAGGTCAGCGCAACAGGCATTCCGAGCGATCCGAAGTGACGCACGCCGCTGCCCACCAAAAACGTGATACCCGCGCCGCCAAATCGCGCAAATGACGTTGAGAATGCAAAGGCGCTGGCGCGGCATTCCGTGGGATACTGCTCCGGCAACCACAAAGTGTAAACGGCAAAATTGGCGCCTCCGAAGCCCAAGAAGAAGAGACAAACGAAAAACCACGGCAGCGCACCCGGTCCCATATAGAAGACCTTACCGAATGTGAGCGCAATGAAGATTGCCATCAGGGCAAAAAAGAGCGAGAGCGCGCCGCGGCGTCCGAGCCGTTCCGCCAGCCACGGCATCGCCAGGCAGCCGAGAATGGTTGCGAAAGAGACCAGCATAACTCCCCAAGAGGCTAGCTGCGCAGCCCGCGGACCGGCAAGGCCACCGGCTTCCGCGAGAGATGTAATCGCCGCCGGAACGTACACTGTTCCCGCCCACAGACCAGAGATAGAAGCCAACATGAAGAATGAATTCAGAATCGTGCGACGGCGCCAAGGTGACGAAAACAGAGTCGCGAACGGGCGCCAAACCGCCCAAGACCGGACAATGCCTTCTTTCTTTTTCCAGGCGGCCGGTTCCACGACGCCGTGCCGAATCCAGGCCAGCAATAGCGCCGGTACTCCGCCGACGATGAACATTGCGCGCCAGCCATAGTGGCTGCCGATGCCGTAGTTCGCCAGCGCTGCGAGAAATATGCCCACGTAATAGCCGGTATGCATGAATCCCGCGCCCATGCGGCGGCGATGCTCCGGCCACTCCTCCGCAACAAACGTCCCACCCATGGCCCATTCGCCGCCAATTCCAATGCCTGCCAGCAGGCGCAGAACCGCCAGTTGCCAAACGCTGGTGACGAAGGCACTCAGAAAAGTGAAGACCGAATACCACACGATGGTCAGCATCAGGGTGCGGACGCGACCGAACTTATCTCCGATGGGTCCCCACAAGAACGCCAGCCCCCAGCCAATCAGGAACAAGGCAAAGAGCAACCCGCCATAGTGTCCGATGTTGGCTTTTGTGGCCGCAATACCGGATCGGGGAAGCAGTTCACGCAGTGATGGCACCAGCACCAACGCGTAGACAAAGGAATCCATTCCGTCCAGCGCCCACCCACCCCACGATGCCCAGAAACCGCGAATCTGATTCCGCGTGAGGGACTGAGACATGGCGGGAACAACTACGTGCACCGGGGTTGAACCGGCTTCGTTCGTCGCGGAACGCGGCATGACAGTCGGGAACTATATCAAACGGAATTCAATTTGTATTGCGAAAATGGAATAATTTTCAGGAGGCCTTAGCGCTAATCCTCAAAGGCATCCGCTTCGGAAGACGGTCCCTAAGGAACAACCTCGCGTGCCTTACAGGATGAGCTGACGGAAAGCTACCGTTTAGCCGCTTCCAGACGTTGTTCGAGAGCTTTAACTTCAGAATTCAATTCTTCGGGAAGATGCTTGCCGAAATGGAGGAAATGCTCCGTAATGAGGGGCACTTCAGCCAGCCATCCTTCGATATCGAGGCTGAGCAGCTCGGCCACATTTGCGGTGGACATATTTAACCCACTGATATCGAGATCAGCCACCTCGGGGATTCGTCCGATCGGAGTCTCCTTGGCGTGTACCTTGCCATCGCAGCGCTCGAAAATCCATTTCAACACCCGGCTATTTTCTCCATAGCCCGGCCATAGGAATTTGCCATTCTTGTCCTGCCGAAACCAGTTGACGTAGAAAAGCTTCGGTAGCTTCGACGCGCTCGAGCGCTTTCCCATCTTCAGCCAGTGCGCAAAGTAGTCGCCCATGTTGTAGCCGCAAAACGGCAACATGGCCATGGGGTCGCGGCGCAACCGTCCTTCCTTCCCCGTGATTGCCGCCGTGGTTTCGCTACTAACAGTTGCTCCCAGGAATGTTCCATGTTGCCAATTGAAGGCTTCGGTCACTAACGGAACAATTCCTGCACGACGTCCACCGAAGAGGATGGCATCGATCGGCACGCCTTTCGGATCCTCCCACTCTGGAGCGATGACCGGGCACTGCGATGCGGGAGTCGTAAACCGCGAATTGGGGTGCGCCGCCTTCCGGCCTGAATCCGGCGTCCACGCCCGGCGTAGCCAGTCCACTAATTTAACGGGCTTCTCCTCGGTCATCCCCTCCCACCAAGCGTCGCCGTCCAGAGTCATCGCGCAATTGGTGAAGATGGAATTCCTTGTCACGCTCAGCATGGCATTGGCATTCGACTTCATGCTTGTACCCGGCGCCACTCCGAAGAAGCCGTATTCCGGATTGATGGCGTGAAGCCGGCCATCGGCGCCAAATGTCATCCACGCAATGTCATCGCCTATGGTTTCCACCTTCCAACCGGGAAGCGTCGGGATCATCATCGACAAGTTGGTCTTGCCGCATGCCGAAGGAAATGCGCCGGTCATATACTTCACCTGGCCTGACGGGCTGATCAACTTCAGAATCAGCATGTGCTCCGCCATCCAGCCTTCGTCGCGCGCCTGTACTGACGCAATTCTGAGAGCGTGGCACTTCTTCCCCAGCAGTGCGTTGCCACCGTATCCCGAACCAAACGACCATATCTCACGCGTCTCCGGAAAATGACAGATGTATTTATTTTCTGCATTGCAGTTCCAGGGTTTGTCTGGCTGATTGGCACCGAGCGGCGCGCCGATGGAGTGCAATCCACGCACAAACTCTCCATCTGCTCCCAGAACATCCAGCACGTGACTTCCTACTCGAGACATGATGTGCATGCTCACTACTACGTAGGCCGAGTCTGTAATCTCCACACCGATCCTCGAGATTGGCGAACCGATCGGTCCCATGCTGTAAGGAACCACATAGAGGGTGCGGCCCATCATCGAGCCGGTGAATAAGCCCGACAGCTTCTGCTTCATTTTCGCCGGATCTTCCCAGTTGTTGGTGGGGCCGGCTTCATCTTTGGTTCGAGAGCAGATGAAGGTCTGATCCTCCACTCGGGCCACATCCGCGGGGTCAGATCGAACCAGAAAGCTATTCGGACGCTTCTCCGCAGCCAGCGGAACCGCCGTACCAGTGAGGACTAGCAATCGCAGCATCGCCTTGTATTGTTCGGGCGAGCCATCGCACCAATGAATGCGGTCGGGTTTGCACATCTTGGCAACTTCTTCCACCCAGCGCTCCAGCTTGGCATGCCTGGGTTTACCCGCGGCTGCTTCAACTTCAATCGTAGTAGTCGCCATCGTGAACTATCTCCGTAAGGAACCGTACCGCTGGGGCAGAAGTTGGTTGATGCCGATGCAGTAGCACCCGTGAGGTCGCCCCAAATGCGGTGCATTGTGGCAGGGCCACAGCAGTTCAAACCCGTTGTCTTCGGCGGTCTCATCCGCGCCAAATAGGCATCGGATAATTCTTTCCGTAGACACAGCACTTTATTGTCTCTCACTTCAGAACATTATTCCAGTGAGTGTTCCCTGTGAACCGAGATTGTCATTGCGAGAATAAATCCGACCCGGGCGGCAAGAATGACAGGAGCACAATTCTGTTGCGAAGTTCATCGCGAGATGGATATCTTTAGCTTAGTAATCAAAATTTCACTTGACTATCTCAGCGGCGGGTATAAGCTTTTTTTCGTAATCTCGGCCGGGTCTCGGTTCAGATGTGTTTTCTTGGGGGAGAAACACAGGCTGCTACCGCCGGGTCTCGGCTGACGCCATTTGTGTCGCCCATTCTTTTCAGTCAGGACCCGTATTTATTTCGGGACAACCCCACAAAAACCTCGGGTCCTGAGAATCATTCGCTCAGATACGCACTGGGTTGTTGGCCAACCAGAAGTTGAATTCATAACGAAATTTTGAGCGGACGGAGGCTGTCGCCTCATCTGTGACGAAGTGGCGCAGTGTCTCGCCGCCTTTCCCTTTGAACGGCGGTTTTTCTGGTATCTGTCATGGAAATCTATTTACAGAGCCGGTGCTCTCGTTGGTTCCCCTGATCGCTTCTACTTTCATCGGTTCCGGTTTTTTCCTGTCGCTGGGTGCGGGCGTTACTACTTGTTCGAGCTGGGCCATGAGCGATCGAAGGTTCTCCTCGCCTGTATCCAATACCTTGCGCAATTCGGCGCTGGCCCTCATCGCCTGCTCATAGGAATCCCGAGCCTTAGTAAGAAGTGGCAGCTGCTCAATGAACGCAGTAGCGTTCTTGGTAAACTCGTTCACCGCTTCTGTATACGTCGCCATGGTTGTTGGCGACAACGGTTGACCCGCAAGAACCTTCTTCGGTCCGACTGCGACCTTGGGTTTCTCGGGGTGGCGGTCACGGTAAGCCTCAATCAAAGTTTCGCTGGCCGATTCCAAGTCGAAGTCCGGCACCTGCTTCGGGGCGAACTCTGACTGCGCGCCCGCAATCTCATCCTGCTTTTTCCACATTCCTTCCCTCCTTTGTTGTATTTTCTTCTGACGAGCGGCGGCAGGCGTGCATTATGAACTTAATGGCCAAGATGAGTCAAACCACTAGCGGTAAATAAAACAGCCCAAAGAACTGGAAAGCGGCACTCGTTGCGCGCCGAATCGAAAGACTTGATGGAGCTAGAATCAACCGACGAACTCACCGTTTGGGAAGAGGGCGTCCACCAAATTATCTCATTGAGTCGCCGGCACTTGCCAATCCCAGTACAGTGCATTACGTCCCAATCACACAATCGGCGCGACGTGAGTTGCCAGCTAATTTACATAGGCAGGAGAAACGGCTCCGCAAGCCAAAATTCCCCCGAGCATAAGACGAGGATGCTCTGCGACGATCGCATGTCGCTCTGCAGTACGGCTGTGCTTCAGCAACAAGCCAGATCCCTGCGTGGCTTGGGCGCGCGGAGATAGTTAAACTGGACCTCTCGCACCCGTTTTTCGCCGCGAACCCAAAGCGATGGCCCCAAAGCAAGTGAGGCTCGCGAGCAAGATGTACATAAGAGCGTGACCGCCCTCAGGCATTGCGGCGCATTTTTTCTTGCTATCGTACAGATCGTTCGAGTCGCATTTCTTCCCAGCTCTATCCGTATCGATATCCCTTGGTTTGAGAAGGAAAGTTGACGTCATGGTGTAACTGATGACGCTATGCCCACTACTATTGGCCAGCGTAGGTTTCGCCAGACCTTGACCGAAAGTGGCACATGCGAAGAACGCAACAAGAGCCAGACGCAAAGAAAACTTTGTAGCCGAATTCATTTCAAACCTCCTACCGCTAATGGAGGAACTGCCACGGAGAACTTTCTCGTTGCCGTGGCATCACCGGTAACTCAGTGTTAGTACCGCGCCAACGGTTTGTCAAGACTGTTAATTTTTGCGACTAGTTGCAAACTATTGCAACCCGTGAATTTCGGGACACAAGCAGTTCTCGGGTACTACTCTGGGCAGCTCAATGCCTTGCAATCGAATTCCCACACAACAATAAGCAAAGAGGTGGCGTTCCGGCACTCATTGTGTGCTGAATTGTGCGCTGGATTTGCACATGCTAGGGAGGCTCACCGCGGCTGCGCATCGAGAAGTTGGCGGTGTTTATAATGGCCGTTGGAGCACTTCATAAAACCCCGTGCGCCCATTTGTTGGGCGAAGCCATGGTGATCCTCTCACTCCACATCGGGCGTTTCACGCAACCTTTGGCTTTTTCCGTTCCCCACTGAGGTGAGCCGCCTCGGGATCGTGACGTTTGAGCACTTGCTCGATGCGCTTGATCGTGCGGTGCAGTTGGCGGATCAAATCTTCATCGGGAGTGGTGAGCAAATCCGCCAGAAGTCGGCGAATCTGCTCTCGAATCTCAGCATACTTCTGACTACGAGTCCGTATCTCAAGCAGATACTTCCGATATATCGCGTAACCGACGGCGACGCTCACTCCCATGAACACAGCACGGAAACTCTGAAGGAGCCAATGGGGAGCGTTGTGGAGATCCGCCACAAGGAAATCCACATCCAAACTCAGAAACCAGGCGCACGCTCCCCAGAGCGCGGCTGCGGCTAGCACCTTGCGTCTTCTGGCCACTTCGTTGTCTCTACTTTCTTAGAACCTTTTCGCTCCCAGCTGTTGACCACGCTTGGCCTACCACACAGCAGAACGACATTCTACGCCTGAGGCAAGAGTGAAACTCGCGCGGCGCCGACTGCTGAACGAGTTTGCGATATACCGGCGAATCATCTGCCACCAGGATCTGTAGTTCAGGGGGAGCGGAGTCCATCCGTTGGCCGCGAATTTAAGAACGAGAAGGCAGCAAAGTATCGCACGAAAACAGGTAAAACATGTGAGCGGAGGCCATTGCTAATGCTTGGCGAACAATGTTGAGGCAAACGCCGCGCAAGCTTGATTGTTTGGGACAGAGTAGGACAGAACTGATTCTTGGCGACACTGTAAATGGTTGAAAACATGGTGGAGCTAGTCGGGATCGAACCGACGACCTCATCGTTGCGAACGATGGCGTCCGCCGAATTATCTCATTAACTTGTTTGCACTTACCAGCCGAGTACGGTCCATTACGGTCCAATTCACACAATCGGCTCGCGTTGGAGTTGCCTCAAACTTCATTGCGCAGTAGGCCTAACTCTCAGGAACCGGGCCAATGAGTTGCAATAGCGATTTTGCAACAGTTACAGCTTGCGCCCCGAGTGTCGAGAAAAATCGCCCCGAAGGACTTTGCGCGACCAGAGAGGATCGTCACCGGAAACCGTCGCCCAGCGTGGATTTTCCTTGACAATTTGGCGCTTGGGTCTGCCGTATCAGCGCAACAGCCGGACCTCCACATTCGTTCCGAACCTTAGGGGAAACCTAACAACATCTTGATCACGCACGCAGAGGAGAAACTATATGACTTTACAGTCCTGTGCAAAAGTCGCGGGAGCCGTCGCAACGTTTGTTGCGATCGTTCTTGCGGGAATGTCGATCAAGCCCCTCCGCGCTCACGCGGACAACGACGACGACACCGACTCCAGAGTTAGAATCGGTTTCAAGATAGCGCCCGTCCACCTGAATCTGGATGGCAAAGACCGGCACTTGGTGGGACTCGGCAGCTATCTGGTCAACGCTGCAGGCGACTGCAATGGTTGCTACAGCGCTAACGCCCCTCCAATCTTCCTTTACCCATACACCACAGGCAGAAACCCGTACTTTGACCAGCCGGAGAAGATCGATCCGGCGGTCTACCTGAGTGGGGGGCGAGAACTTCGGCTCAGTCGGGACTCCAACCGGGCCTTCCGGGTACGCAGGTCCAAACATCATCACCCGAAACTTGACACCGGACAAGAATGGGCGCCAGAAGGCGGTCACACGTTTTCAGAGTTTAAGGAGATCATGAGGCACGGCAAAGATTTCGATCAGATCCATCCAACCTGTACGGCAGAGCAAGTGGCAGAAATTTTGACCGGTGCCACGCCAGTTTGCATTCCCACGGGACCCATACTTCTGGGCCCAGGGGTAAGTTACAACAATATCCCGGACGGTAATCTTCTCCAGATCATGCCATGGGCAACGTTTTCGCACATGTCCGACCATGACATCGAGGCTAACTACGAATACCTAAGCGCGATCCCCTGCATCGACAACACAACCAGCCCGCCGCCGACAGGCGCCCCCAACGAGCTACGCAACGACTGCGGGGCTGCCGATGACGATGTCAAAGATTCCGGAAATCAGCACTCTATGCGATCGCACCGGAGCCACTGAATCTCGTGGAAAGGACCATTTGAGAATTCCCTATGGCTACGACTTGAGAACCTGTGGCATTTCGTATTTCGTGGTTTAGCTGTGGGGCGATGAGGGGCGGCGTTCTTGTAAACGATGCCGCCCTTCATTCCGAAGACGATGCGGCGGACGGCGGATTCCCACACAACAAACGGGGCAAAGGGCTGGTAAGGCAGCCATTGTGCGCTGAATTCACGCAAGATTCCAGCCGGGAAACCTATGCGGCACGCGCCCGGAATTTCCAAATAATATCGGAAAGGTCACGTTCAAGCTGTCGGATTCGGTTCGCTCTCCATTCGAATTCCGACCGTTCTTTCTCAGACAAACCGCCGAAAACTTCATCTTGCCGTGTTTGCAGTTGTTCCCTGTGGAGCCTTCTTAATTCGATTCCGCGTGTGTCATAATTTGGGAAAGAATGCATAACCGACACCAAAGCGGTAGATTGAATTCTTGAGTAATTTGTCTTAACTCTACGCGGTGTGCGCGGCTTTGGAAATCGGGCGAAGACCGTACGCTGGCGTACATAATGCAGTGTAGCAGCACATATGCACCGTAGCTGCGAACCACTACCTGTCAGCAATTATGCCACGCGGCAAGTGCTCGCATGGTCCTTGATGTATCGGATGGAGTGGCCAGAATACCTCTTCGCCACTATTTGGAGGACGTAGCATTCCTCATGAACCGCCGCACCATGATCATCGGTCTTGGCGGTTTCAAGCTCGATAGGCTTGTTGCATATCGAGCAATCGATTCCATATTGAGCGAAACGTTCCACCAAACCCCGTTCGACATGCCCAAGAGAAATGGGAGAGATAGGCAAAAATCCTCGATGTCACGCAAAGGGTTGTCTGCCCGCTAGCGCACACAGTACTGAATTGACAAAAGCTGCCCAGTTTTCTGTGCAGTACTCTGCGACTCAGGTATGGAAAGATGCACCACTTTCCGGGGATGAAGCTCTCACCGCATTTGGGACACTCCATGCGCTCAAAGTCAACGCGGCGTATTTCGGCGGGAGTAATCGAGTAGCCGCAATTCGGGCAGGGAACGTTCAGTGAAGCGTTTACTTTAGCGAGATCGATTTTCTGTTTTCGGGGCATGGTCGGTGCAGCTTGAATTTCCACAAGCTATTCAAGAAATCATCGCCACACACGGAATTCACTTTTGCTCGGTAGCTTCTCTCACGATCCGGGCAGCGGCTTGGTTGGCGTCTTCCTTGAAGTGGACCAGCGTGCTACAGGGAATGCCCTTCATTACCGCGCCAAGCAGCATCTGCTTGGATAAGCTGAAAGGCTGAATCTCGGCAGTTTGGCGATCCGCAGACACATCTAACACCTTGAACGTACCCGTGTGGCCATGGGCTGTGACCACTTGGCCTTTTTGGGGATTGAACCGTTCAATGCTCATGAAGACAGTTTACCTCCAGTGCCTAAGCCTGTGGATTTCAAACCGCACCACTACTATCTAATCTTCAGTAGCAAATCCACGTTACTCGCCACCTTAACCGGCTTTCGGACGTGTTTCCCACCATATTCGTAATCCAATATGTACACACCCGGTTCAACGGGTACGCTGGTAATGGGTGTGAGTCGCTCACTTTCGATCACGAAACCTTCCCGCACGGCACCATTCCTCCACAACTCTCGAACGTGCAGGACCGCAGAGACTTCGTAATTATTCTCGCCCGTCAAAGTGGCCGGAACTGTTTCTATGATGGCGGGGATTCGCTCTACTCATGCGGGCATGTTAGCAACCCGGTTCTCAGTTCGTTTGTTCGTTAATAATAAAGCCGGTTTTCGGTTAGGTCCAGTGTCCCGAGGGTGATCAGTGCTTCGCACCAGGTCTACGGTTATCGCTGTATTGCTGCAAATTGACGCTCCGAATTAGAAGTGATGGGTTCAGATTCGACTCCCCGACCCGTGGGGAACGAAAGAGAAGTAACGGGTTTTTCTCCTTGCTGTCATGCCGGACGGTTGCCTGTGCGGGTCAGCCGTCCGGCTCAGATTTTACCCCCAATCAGATTCCATCAAAGCCCCGAGGCACTCTGCAAGGCCAGTGCCTCTCCCTATCTTCAGATTCCAGATACGTGAAGTAGTTCGTAGCAATTCGGTACGCACGTTGAATTGGCTTTTTTTGAAAGGGGACATTTCCTGTCCCGAGGAGACTATCCATGAGAAGCACTGCCGAAGTGATCAAGGAATTGGATGAGGAGGCAGCAAATTTCACCGGCGTAGGTCTTGCCGTTGGATTCGAGTCCCCCACAACATTCATTTTCGCAAATGACCCTGCCCGGCTGGAGGAACTCAACGAAGCGGCAAAAGCTGGCGGAGAACCAATTGGCTTCATCGGCTTCGACCTTCACAACGGAATGCTCACTCTGCAGAGTAGGCCTTTAGCCGAACATGCGGACGAGCAGTGGGTTAACGGCTATCTGCATGCCCTGACTGGAAACTTCTCCAAGATACTGAAAGAAAATTACAACGTCAAAGATATCCTCGAAAAGTTTGGCACCGACTAACCAAACAGCCCGGCGATCATGATCCCTTTCACAAGCGAAGGATTAACCGAGGTCCTAAACAACCTCAGTGGTCCCCAAAACCGGCCAATGGTGGTCAGGGCAAAACCGGCCAACGGAAGGGGCCGGGGACTAAGTTGTTTTACCCCGCGGCTTGCTGCGGAGGCAAGTCGATTTTCGTACGCCAACTCCGAGGACCGCATTTGAGTACATGACCATGATGGAGGAGGCGATCGAGCATGGCGGTGACGGCGGCGCTGTCTCCGAGCAGTTTGCCCCAGTCCTCGACGGGTCGGTTTGAGGTGAGCAAAGTACTGGTGCGCTCATTAGCGTCGCATCACGATCTCCAACAGTTCCTCGGCGGCGGTGACGGGTAGCTTGCGCATGCCGAGATCATTAATGATGAGGAGGGGAACCGAAGCGAACAGTTCCATTTGCTCCTTGCGGGTGCCGTCGATGGTGGCTTCGGCCAGGTCATCGAGCAGTTTGTGGGTCTCGCGATAGAGCACGCGATAGCCTTGCTGAATGGCGGCCTGGCCGATTGACTGAGCCAGATGGCTTTTCCCGGTTCCTGGCGCGCTTCCTGTGCCTGGGTTTCTTCTTTCCGTTTGAGAGCGAATTCTAGACTTCGAAGTCCTTACTGTAATGCTGTAGCTAAACCGCGGACATCGTTGTTGGCACCTGCTAGGTGCCATAACTGCTCGGCTCTCGATAACCAAAGCTCAATTTGCTCGACTTCAGTTAAGGGCGCTACCAGCAAGTGTTTTCGTTTATGCCGGCCCAATTGGGATAAAGAGATGCCGTAGGTGACCGCCAGGTCCTTCAGCATTTGCGTTTTATCGAGCAGCGCAACCATCTAATTCTGCTCGCCGCGGATGTTGACAACTGGTACAAGGCTTAGACAATTTTCACCTCATGGGCAGAGAGAAAACGTCGAATCTCGGATAAACGCACCTTGTGATGGCCGCGGCCCACACGATGACAGTGAAGTGCGCCGGCTTTAATCCAGGAGCAAATGGTCGCGTAAGACGGATTTCCTAACAATAACGCTGCATCCCGTACTTTCAGGAGCGGATCGACGGCAATGGCATTTCGTTGCTCGAATGCCAATCGAATCTGATCTACGAGGGATGGGAGTCGGTTCCGCACGGAACTCTTTACCGGAACTATTGTCATATCGATGTATATGAATATAGACGATCATCGATATAAGTGCAAGCCCTTTCTCGCCTTTCGAGCCACTTTTACATTGGAGAGGGAGAGCGGCCAGACCGGAGGGTCACCAGGTTATCGGTCTATTCCTAACTGTTATGCAACCGAAAATGGCAGTGGCAAACTGGTGGCAGAGAAGAGGCAGACAAATTGCCAACAGGGCCAATCAAGGAAAACGAAGGCGGGTCGCTTGCAAGCTCTTGTTTCTAGTAACAGTTTAAGAAGAGAGAGAGAAAGAGAGTTGCAGATAGTGGCAGACGTTGCAGGACTACCCAAACATCTGCTCTACCGTTTTCATCGGCAGGAAAAGACGGTTCGGGTGATCCGGGAGTTCCACAAAACCGTACTTCTGGTAGAAATTCTTAGCCCGCTCATGGTTTGCATCCGTTACAACCGCTGTTGAAGCAATTATCTTGCTTTGATCGAGGGTTTGTTTCAGCGCGTGCATAAGAAGCAGTTCCCCGATACCCTGTCCCTTGCAGACGAGACTTCGCGCCAAGCGCCCAAGTAGAGTTGCTGGCAGTTCTTTGTACTTCGGAAGACGAAGCTCCCGCATTGTCTCCTCGGGTACACTGCCCGCATCGACCGCGTATTGCGAAAGTGTGTAGTATCCGGCGATTGTCTTGCCGTCGAGGGTGAGAATAAACACTGCCGCGACACTCTTTTTAATGTCCTGGCTAGCTTGTTGCTTGATGTATGTGGTAAGAGCGTCGTGTTCACATGAAAAAGCCGTTCGATCATGTTTCTTTTTATCGAACGGCTCAATCACAAACTTCACTGAAGACTCTTCTGACAATCAGCCGGCCTCTTGCCGGAATCGTCTCACAGCAGCGATGGCCGCATCATTCGGCTTCGGAGGGTTTAACAGCGTTTCGACAAAAACTTTTCTGGAACGCTCTGCAAGAATCAGAACCTCACTCTCGCGAATGACCCGATTGGCAGCATCGGTCGCAGTTGTCCTCAAGAAATCCGTAACAGAGACCCCACGAAGACTTGCCGCTGTCTCAATGAGTCCCTTCTCCTTGTGACTCACCCGAGCATCGAGCCTTTCGTTCCTTTTTTCCGCGTATGCTGCTTGAGCCATCTCAGTTTCTCCTGCTAAGCAATGTACAGCAATTTGCCGCACGTTGTAAAGGGAAAACAATGAAGGCGAACATAAAGCGAATAAGCCCAGTTGTTGGCGTCAGCGGGCCTGTCAGATTGGCGTCTTGCTGCAATGCAGATGGGTTATTCGTGCACGCTGCATTGTCTGCCACCTCTGCAACTGTCTGCAATTGCCTTTTGGAATCAATCAATTACAGCGTGGCAGATTAGACTGCGTATCTGCCACGCAGGCAGTTCCTGTTCTGACAAGAAAACACGCGGCTAATCGTGAGGCCACAGGCGCTCCAGATTCTCGGTTAGCGCTTCGATTCGGCGCGGAGGCGTTTCGTCTTGGCTGTCTTGAGTTTCTGCCGATATACCTTTTGCCGGTAGCGCTGGCCGCACGCGGCTGTGCAGTACCGGTCTCCTTTCGACCCCGTCCACACGTTCGGAGTCCAGCGCAAACAGCTTTCCGCAGTTCGGACAGGCAACAATATAGCCAAAAGCGGCGAACGCGAACATGGCGGTCTTTATGTCGGGGCAAAAGATAGCTGGAACAAATTGATTCTGCTTCGTTAGCCACAGCACGAGCCGCGCGCGCTTCAACTCGCGATTGAAAAAGGCCGGATAGAACCATGCTGCAACGGTTGGCAATTATCCGCCCGCGAAAGTTGCCTGAATCCGCGGGTCTTCAATTAGTCTGAAAGCCGCGCTAGAAAGCTCCTTTTTGGCCGTCTCTTGGAGCGCAAACCGCCTACGAATCCACGGCTCGATGCGCGCTCACAATCCTACTTGGTGCGCGGTGCAAATCGAATCGCTCAGAGTGGTCTAATGTGATCAGACATCCCCCTTGGCCACTTCTATGATGTTGTGTAGGGAAGAAGTGAGATGACCGTTACAAAGGCCAGTCCAGCTTCCTTTTACAAATGAGGTACAACATGGAAACCGTATTGATCGTTCTTTTGGTGGTCATTTTGCTCGGTGGCGGGGGCTGGGGATATTCTCGTTGGCGCGGTTAACGCGATCGCAGGATGAACGCGTCACCATGCTGTTTGATCCTAATCTTGCGGCATGTATGAGGGGGGTCGACTCCGGCAGACCCCGAACCCTCTTTCAGGTTCCCTGAGCTAAGTCAGCCCACCTGAAGTCTTGTTCTCCTCTTAGATTCCAGGAAAGCTGCGTGCCCCCATGCATCCGAGTGCGATCCTGCACGAAGTTCAGCAACTCTATAAGGTGAGTGACCGTCTGGACGCCCTGGCGGAGCAACATCCTCTCGTTTCAGAAGCACTCGTGACCATCTCGGGAAGCGTTCGAAACACGGCAACCCTGTTGAAGGTGCTGGTCGCGACAAAAATGGCGCCACTTTCTGGATTGGATCCAGCAGATGCCTGAATGGCCATCGCCGTTCCGGGAGTAGTGCTTTGGGATTGAGGTGTGGGGAATCTAGTCGTGAAGGACGACGTTTAGAAGCGAACTATGAACTTGCAATCCACTTGCGGCGTCATAGTTGATGAAGTCTAACTTTCTGAACCGGTTCATGAAGAAACTGACGCGTGACCGGGTAGTGCCGACCATCTCTGCGAGGGTCTCCTGACTGATCTTGGGAATTACAGTCTCCGGCACGCCCTCCTTGCCGAAGTGAGCCAGCAACAGCAAAACCCTAGCGAGTCTCTTTTCGCTTGAATTGAAGAGTTGGTCAACCAAGTCCTCTTCGTATCGAATGTTCCGTGCCAGCAGATACGCCACGAACAGATCTGAGAACGTGGATTCTCGGTGGAGCGCAAGCATCATGGCCTTCTTGTCAATTTGCAGAAGTTCACAGTCCGTCATCGTGGTTGCAGACCCCATGCGTAACGGCTGTCCTGCCAGGGCGCCTTCTCCGAAAAAACTCTCCCTCGTTCAATATGCCCAGGGTTGCTTCCTTGCCACTTTCTACAACCGTGAGTCTCACCTTGCCTTCCTGAATATAGAAGACTGCGTCAGCCGCGTCCCCCTGAGTGAAGATGGTTTGTTTCTTGGGAAAAGCCACGACTGTTCTTCCCTCGCCAAGAGTGGCAAGGAATTTCCTTGGGTCGAAATCGCATTTTTTCTTAACCGGCACAGCTGATGCTCTCAATGATTCTCCTAGCGTCGAGCTACACTCCCTAGCATTTTGCCAGAATTGAAATCACAAAAAGTGTTCACTTTTGCACAGAATTGGGGAGAATCGCCGGCGAGTCGAGTAAAAACTGCTGCCCGGCTAACAGGTTGAAAATGAGCAATATTAAGCATTCTAGTAGCGGTGAGACGTTGTAATCTTTGGGGATGAAAACCAGAGAACTCACCGCGAAACAGATATTATCCGTCCCTTGTCCTACTTGTGGTGCAGCGACGGGGGATGCGTGTGAGCTCCATACCGGTGCCCTGCGCACCGAGCCACATCGAGATCGGAAACTTTCAGCAGCCGAGGCCTCGCAAAAAACTAAGCCCAGCAAACGCTAACAGCCTGGCGAGGCCACTTCGCCGAGTGAGCAATATTGCTCAGACCCAGTTTGGGAACCAAGGTAAAGTTTGGGAATCCCCTAAAAGGAATTCCCAATGGACCCAGACCGTAAAGACGGAGATTGGCGATCAATTGCAGAACAGGCAAGTAAAGAAATGGACTCAGCGAAGTTGACGATCCTTGTGGCCCAGCTTTGCAGCGCGTTAGAAGGTGGGCGTAAAAAGAAGGTCAGTTGACAGCGACATCAAGAACGAATGATCCAAGGTCTTTTCTGAGCGATTGAGCGCAACACTCTACTACGCGAAAGATGGTTTGTGGAAGGCAAAGGGCTTCAAGTCGTGCAGTCTGGCGAGCGGAGGAATGCCGAAGGGAAACCAGTCAGCAGCCTCATACTGCTATCGATAACTGATAGCGACTACAGCTCACTGCGTCCTCATCTCGAATACGTCAGCTTGCCAAACCATCTAGTCCTTCACGAGGCGGGTGGAAAACTGGAATTTGCGTATTTCCCGAATCGAGGTTTGATTTCTCTTGTGGTCGTGATGAAAGATGGAAAAACGGCCGAAGCTGGAATAGTAGGAAATGAGGGCTTTACCGGAACACTGGCGGCCGTTGGCCTGAGTAGGAGCCCGCTTCAAGCGGTGGTACAAATCACGGGGGATGGCTTTCGGGTAAAGGTCGGAGCTTTGCAGAACACTTTGGAATCCAGCCCACATTTGCAATTTATGCTCAGCCGTTATGCAGTAGTTCGGAGTATGCAGGTTGCGCAGACAGCGGCGTGTAATCGGCTGCACGATATTGGGCAGCGCCTCGCACGGTGGTTGCTGATGACTCAGGATAGAGTGGATTCAGGGTCGCTGGCCATCACCCATGATTTTCTGGCAACGATGTTAGGGACAGATAGGCCCAGCGTAAGCCTGGCAGCCGGGGTTTTGCAGAAGAAGAAGCTCATCGAGTACATCCGTGGCGCAGTGAAGATCGTGAACCGCAAGAAACTTGAAGGCTCCGCCTGCGAGTGCTACGAAGTTATCCGACAGTACGATGGCGAGCTTGGCTTGAAATAAGTTCGGCGAGTCTTCGCTTGCGTCTGTGCTCTATTGGCGACTTGGGCTGCTTAGTTTGTCCGTTTCCGCACACGCTGAATTTGCGACTCGGTATTTAACCGCTCAATCCAGACGACCGACTCGCCGATTGGTTCCCCGGTCGCTCAGCGATGAACCGTTCTCCGCACTCAGGACATTTTACGCGCTCGTCGATACGAAAAATCTAATTAAGTGCGTAAGCGAACTGGTCGGACTGAAGTGGGAGGATGTCCACGATGAGGAGGGAGCAGAAGCCATAACGATAGATGAACGCTATTGTCGTGGTGACTGGAGTGTAACCAAAACCGTTGCCAGTTCGACGACCATCCCCGTTGACCGTTCAGTCACGGATCGGATTCGTCGACTGAAAACCCTTGAGGCTGAAGTCAACTGGGGCGGCAAGGGCGCTAAGAAGCGCATCAAGCTAGTACGAAGGGAGACCCCCCGGCTCTGCCGGGGAGGCAGTAGAAGTTTGACAGATCCAGGAGTCCATCGCGGAAACTCCCAAACGTGAGCCGCCAAGCACACGAATAGGAGTTTCACGATGGACGAAATGGAAAGCCTAAGGCATACGAAGTGGGAGTGCAAATACCATGTTGTGTTCATCCCGAAGTGTCGCAGGAAGACGCTATACGGGGAGTTGCGACAGCACATGGGGGAAGTGTTCCGCAAGCTGGCTGTACAGAAGGAGAGTCGAATCGAAGAGGGGCACCTGCTGCCCGATCACGTGCACATGATGATCGCTCCCGCCAAAGTACGCGGTGTCGCAGGTGATTGGGTTTATCAAGGGGAAGAGCGCGATTCACTTGGCACGTGTGTATGGGGAGAGGAAGAGGAACTTCGTGGGCCAGCATTTCTGGGCGCGCGGGTACTACGTGTCCACGGTGGGGCGGGATGAGAGGGTGATTCGAGACTACATTCGGAACCAGGAGCAAGAAGACAAGCGCTTGGACCAGATGAACCTATGGCGCTAATCGGCCACCGTATCGGTGGCTCCAGAAACTCGGGGCCGCGTTAGCGACCCCGCATAGCCGCTTTGAGCGGCTCACAAACTAAAGCCCCCGGCTCTGCCGGGGGATATTTACTGCGAACAGACAGACCTCAGGATTTGGTCTTCCAATCGCTCCGCGAGGGCACTCCTATGCGGGACGGCAACATTCTGCGCCGTCACCTTCGTCCAGCAGCTCTAAAGCTGGGGATCGACCCCAAGAAGGCAACGTGGCGTTCGTTGCGGACATCCTGTGCAACTTGGATGATCGAGGCGGGTGCCAATCCCAAGGACACGCAGGCTCAGATGCGCCATGAACGCCTTTCGACCACAATGGACATCTACGCACAGCACGTACCAACGAGCCACCGTCGGGCAGTCACGAAGACCATGGAAATGGTGCGCTCTCGGCAGGTGCAAAAAGACGTTCCATTAACGTTCCAAGAAACAACTGTTTTCGACGATGTAGTGATCAAAACGACGGAGCTAAGTAATTGAAAAGATTGGTGGAGCTAGTCGGGATCGAACCGACGACCTCATCGTTGCGAACGATGCGCTCTCCCAGCTGAGCTATAGCCCCTCGAATGACGATGCACTGCTGCATAGTCAGCAACATTTTACCAGTGTTCTTCCCTTCTCACCACGATCTCCACCAATCATGATCCGGCCACAAGCGATTTCCGTACGACGGTCGGTTGCGGGCGCTGACCTCTAAGTCACCGAACAAAAGAAACTTGACGAACGCCCCCGCGACGCGTCTAACTTAGCATAGTGGGAGTATCTGCCGGGGTTTGCCCCAGATGTTTGCGCAAGTGAATCCAAAGGCGGGAAGAAGCCAGCGACGGGCTCTGGCGGGGTCAATCGCTCTGCACGGAGTACTGTTGCTCTGGCTGCTGCACAGCCCGGAGCCTCGACTACTGATGCCAACTTCCGTCGCGCTTGGAAGTAAGGGTGAGGTGCTCACGCGGCTTTACTGGCCGACTCCGACACCGGACGACAGCGCCAGCAGTTCACCTCAGACCGCCGCTGAGCCCTATCGCCACCAACGGCTGGGACACGAGAAACTTATCTGGAAGCCGACTTCGACGCAGGCGAAGATCCCTCAACCACGGGTCTCGCTTCCTCCGCCGGCGGCGGAGGACAACTCGAAAACAGCGACACTCTCAAATCTTGGCCACGGCACAACTGCGGGACTTCCCTACGGAACTCTACCTGGCGGTCCTGTGTATGGAGATGAGATTCGTCCCGCTTTGCCCGTCACCACCGCCGATCCAATTACCTATCCGTGGGAGCTGCCGGCAACGGGTGGAAGAGTGGTAGTCGAGATCACAATCGACGAGCGAGGAGAAATCGTTCGCAAGACGATTCTCGAAAGTTTGGGCTCCAAGGTGGACGAGAAAGTTCTTGAAGCGCTGAACAACTGGCACTTCCATCCTGCCACGCATAATGGAGTCGCGATCCCTTCCAAGCAGGACGCCATCTTCCAGTTCCACCCGAGAGTGTGAGCCACTCTGCATCCCCAGTGCTGTCGCGAACCCTCTATAATTAGAACTGTGAGCGTTGATACATTGCAGCCCGTCGCATCCGCGGATTTCCCCACCCGTTGGGGCAAATTCCGGATTTATGGCTTTCGCGCCGAATCCGGCTCGGACGGAAACCGCCGGGTCGAGGAAGCCGTCGCACTCGTCATGGGCGATGTTCAGTCCGCGCCGCCGCTTGTGCGAGTCCACTCTCAATGCCTCACCGGCGACGTTTTTCACTCCCTGCGCTGCGACTGCCGCCAGCAGCTCGAAATGGGGCTTTCCATGATTCGCGAGCTCGGCACTGGAATCCTGATTTACGAACAGCAGGAAGGCCGTGGCATTGGCTTGATGGCGAAATTGCAGGCTTACGAGCTGCAGGACGCTGGACTCGACACGGTCGAGGCCAACGAGCGACTAGGCTTCAAGGCCGACCAACGCGACTTTGCTTTGCCCGGCGAAATACTCAAGGCGCTTGGCGTATCCAGAGTACGGCTGCTCTCGAATAATCCTAACAAAGTTGATTCTCTGCAGCGCGCCGGCGTCGAAGTTGTAGAGCGTGTGCCGTGCGAGGTGAAAGCCAGTCCTCACGCCGAAGAGTATCTCAAGACCAAAAGGGAAAAACTCGGCCATCTTTTCAGCTCTTAGCCTGCCCGCTGCTGTTGTCGTTGACGGCCTGTGTCAGTATCTCTTGCAGACTCGCGCGGTTCTTCGCCGGCAGATCCCGCAGAGCGGCGTAAGCCAGGGCAACGTAGACCTCTCGCGCTCCGGAGATGCCTCCCAACACTCTGAGGTGTTTCTTTACCGTTTCTATATCTCCACGGGCAATCGGACCGCTGAAAGATCCCGGCGCACCCAGACATGCATAGTTGGCCAATGTTTGCTGAAGAATCGGCAGCGTTCTCGCTCTTGCCGCCTTTCGGCTGACTCCGGCAACAACCGCCACGCGCTCACTAGCCGCAAGCAACGCGGTAAGCAATGGCGAAACGAACATCCCCCAAGCGTGATATGCCTCCTTTTGTCGCTTGCGAACGGTGAACCCTAGCCCGCGCAAGTCCGAAACCACGCCACGCGCGGCTTTCACGGCTTTCTGACTTCCTTCGAGGGCAAACGGTACTCCTGCCAGCAAAGGGCGCGAACCGCGGACAAAAGTCATCAACGGATGCACGGACGCGACCGCGGCCCCTCGCCTCCGCAAGCTGTCGAGTTCGTCGCTGGCCAGAGCCCCGCTGGAATGTAACGCCACTTTCCCTTTCCAACCCGCGGCGCGCGCCAGAGACTTCGCCGCATTGGCAATCTCGCCATCGGGAACACAAAACCAAACGATCTCCGCCCGAATTCGCGCCCCGTCCGCTGCCACGGCAGACGCCCCGACTTCCGCGGCCAGCGCACGCGCTCGCTGCAACGAACCCCCCCGCCCGCGTGACACGATTTGATCGATCACGTAATCCGCTGCGCGTAGGGATAAGGCAAGCGCGCTGGCCAAATTTCCCGCACCAACGATTGCAATGCGCGGTTTCCCGGATTGCCGTGTAGACATGCCCGGCAGAATATCAGAATCCGTATTACCCCTCTGGCGCATCGTGTTGGTTCCTGCTGGAATTCAGAAGCCAACCGTCCTGCTTTATATTGTTCGGATGACTAAGTCTGCGCGCTCAAAGTCAAAACCGGCTAAAGCCATCGCCAGGTCGAACTCCAAGGAGAAGTTAATTTCCTCGCGCGTCGTCTATCGCGGGCCAGCCTTTTGGGTGACAACTGACGACGTGCTGGAACCGGGGGGCATTCGCGCCAGGCGCGACGTTGTCCATCACCCTGGTTCGGTCGTAATTCTGGCTGTCGATAATTCCGGTCCGGGCCCGTGGGTTCTGCTGGAGCGTCAATACCGCCACGCCGCCAACGACTTTCTGTGGGAGCTGCCTGCCGGACGCATCGATCCGGGCGAAAAAACACTTCCCGCCGCCCAGCGCGAACTTCTTGAGGAAACGGGATATACGGCCTCCCATTGGCAACGCATCTTCAATTTCTACGCGAGTCCCGGATTCGTCGCGGAAACCATGTCCGTGTATTTAGCCACAGGCCTACGCGCCGGAAAAGCGCGGCCCGAACCCGACGAAGTCATCCACAAACGCATGGTCCCAGTCTCCTCCGCGCTTCGCATGGTATTGAGCGGTACAATTCGCGATGCGAAAACCATTTCCTCAGTTCTGTGGCTCGCTCATCAGATCTCGAACGGTAAGACCGCAAACTGTCTCAACTTTGATTCCAATCGGAAATCGAAAACATCGTCCCGCAGGGAGGTATAAACCCCACAGGCGGAAATTCGTATACCTGGTAAAATCCCAACTTTTTCGCACTTGTCCTGATCTTGACACCCCACCCTAATCGCTCCAAAATGCATCTTATGTGGGCACGTCTCTGGGCCCCTCGACTGAACGACGTGCGGAAAGAGGGGGTTAAGCGTGGAACGTCTGAAAGGCACTGTGAAGTGGTTCAATAACGCAAAAGGCTACGGGTTCATCGGACGCGCGGATGGCCCCGACGTTTTTGTGCATTACAGCGCCATCACTTCCGAAGGCTACAAGAGCCTGCAGGAGGGCGATCCCGTAGAATTCGAAATTACCGAAGGACAAAAGGGTCCCCAGGCCGCAAATGTTACGAAGAGCTCGTGAAGCGAGCTCAGTTGGATTCTTTCAATGCCGCACGGCCAATCACTAGACCCTGTGGACGGATTGGTGGTTTTATTCTCCGGGTCAGCCTTTTTCTCGATTGCTAGCGCTGGCTCTGCGCCACAATCTTGTTTACTCTTTATTCGTGGATAACAAGGCGATCGCCAATATTCTTTACGAAACCGCGGACCTGCTTGAAATCGACGCGGCAGATTCCTTCCGCATCCGCTCCTACCGCAACGCCGCGCAAGCCATCGAAAATCTGAGCGAGCAAATCAAAGACCTCATCGGGGAACCCAAAAAAGTATTGGCTATCCCCGGTATCGGCAAGGGGATGCTGCTCAACCTCCAGGAGCTATTCCAGCAAGGCAACCTCAGCATCCAGGACGAGCTCCTCAAGAAATATCACCCGTCAATGCTGCAGCTGCTGAAGATCCAGGGCCTGGGACCGAAAACGATTGCGCTGATTTGGAGCGCTTATCAAATCTCCGACGTCGATGGGGTGGAGAAACTGGCGCGCGAAGGCAAGATTCGGGAACTGCCGCGCATGGGCGAAAAGCACGAACTGAAGCTACTGAAGGCGATCGAAGACTACCGCCGCATCTCTGGACGATTTCTCATCGATGCCGCCGAGGTCGAAGCGAAAAAACTCACCGACTATCTCGCAAAGTTCCCGGGATTCGACCGCATCACGCCCGCCGGTTCGTTGCGCCGCGGCCGCGAGACTGTGGGGGATCTCGATATCCTGGTAACGGGCGCCGCCTGCTGCAGCGAGGCCGAGCGAGAGAAAGCGGTGCAATATGTCGCGCAGTATCCTCCACTGATGAGCGTCATCGCTCAGGGCGATAACAAGATCAGCTTCCAGGTGCGCAATGGCATGCAGGTGGATGTGCGACTGCTCCCGCCGGAATCTTTCGGCGCGGCTATGCAATACTTTACCGGGTCGAAAGCTCATAACGTTGCCTTACGCCAGCGCGCGCTCAAGCTGGGTTACACGCTTAATGAGTACAGCCTCGCCGATCTCAAGACGGAGAAGCCCGTTGCCGGAAAGACGGAAGAAGAAATCTACGCCAAGTTGAAACTCGATTACATTCCTGCCGAATTGCGCGAGAACCTGGGCGAGATCGATGCCGCCGATAAGCACACGCTGCCTACGCTAATCACTCTCGAAGATATTCAGGGCGATGTGCATATGCACACCGTCGAAACCGACGGCCGCAACACCATCGAAGAAATGGCCGAAGCGGCCAAGGCGCGCGGTTACGAATACATGGCCATCACGGACCACTCCAAGAACCTGGCCTTCGCGAACGGTCTCGATGATCAACGTGCCGTGGCGCACATTCAGAAAATTCGCGAGGCCAATGCAAACATCGAAGGCATCACCATCTTTGCTGGAATCGAAGTCGACATCCTCGCCGACGGCGACCTCGATCTTTCCGACGATGTGCTCGCACAGATGGATGTGGTCATCGCCAGCGTGCACTCGGTCTTCAATCAAGAACCGGCAAAGATGACCGAGCGCCTGCTCAAAGCCATCGGGAATCCGAACACGTCAATTATCGGCCACCCCACCGGGCGTCTGCAGCTTCGCCGCGACGCCTACCAATTCGATATGGACGCCATCCTCACCGCAGCGGCAAAACAAAAAGTCGCGATGGAACTTAACTCTTACCCCGACCGGCTCGATCTCAACGACGTGCACTTGCGCCAGGCTAAGCAGCGCGGCGTGAAGATCGTGACCAACACCGATTCCCATCACACCTCGCATTTGGAGAAAATCCGCTATGGCATCTTGCAAGCGCGTCGCGCCTGGTTGACCAAAGACGACGTTCTAAATACTCTGCCCGCGCAGAGGTTCGCGAAAACGATGAAGCACCACTGGAATTAGATAAGTGCCTGAACTCCGCTGCAGCTGAACCAGCAGCACTGGCTCAAGAGAGTAAAATCGAAACGCTCGAGAAAAGCCCATATGCCTGACCCGACCCCCAATCCTGCTCCCAATCCACAAGCAACGCCGATTCCGCCCGCAGAGAATACGCCGCCCATCGCCCAGCGCGGTCCGACCATCCACATCGGCGACGAATTCGGAACCGCCAAACGCAACCTGCCACCAGTCAAGATTCTGCTGATGGCCACTGCCGGAGTGCTCATTATTGTTGGCATCGCATCGTTCTTCCAGCGCGCCAAACCCCAAGGAGCCGGATCGCTCGACAACGTTGTTGCAGTCGATCTTCCCGGCCAGAACTCCGTGCTGGTCGCGCTAACCTTCACTCTGCGCAATTTTGGACAGAAATCATTGTGGGTTCACGGCATCGAAGGAAAACTCTTAACCGCCAGCGGAGAATCAAGCGGCGAGGCGGTTTCCGCCGTCGATTTCGAGCGCTACTATCAAGCTTTTCCCGCGCTGAAGGAGAACGCGCTGACGGCGCTCTCTCCCGAAGATAAACTGCAGCCTGGTCAGGAAATTAAGCGCACCGTGATGGTCAGCTTTCCGGTCACACTAGACGCATTCAACCAGCGCCGCTCAGTAAGTGTGGTCGTCCAGCCTTACGACCAACCGGTGCCGATAACACTGACACGATAGCTGAGTGACAATATATTCCGCGTTCTGCAGATGTTGAATCCCAAAAATGACCCATTCAATTTCAGTAATGACCCCACGCGCGATTTTCGTTTCGATCGCACTCGTGTTGTTCGGGCTCTCAGCCGTTTGCCTAGGAACAGGCACTGAGCGCCACACAAAGTACCTCGTCTACGTCGGCACTTACACCGAGAATGGCAGCGAGAGCAAGGGCATCTATGCGTACCGGTTTGACGCGAATACGGCTCGGCTCACTCCCATCGGCCTGGCGGCGCAAACCGCCAACCCATCTTTTCTTGTGGCGCATCCGAACCAGCGCTTCGTTTACGCCGTCAATGAACTGAGCAACTACAAGGGCGAGAAGAGCGGAGCGGTCAGCGCGTTCGCGATTGACCGCGCCACCGGTAAATTAACTTTATTGAATCAGCTTGCGTCTCGCGGCGGAGATCCCTGCTACATCACGGTCGACAAAAGCGGAAAGTATGTTCTGCTCGCAAACTACGGCGGAGGCAGTGTTGCCGTATTTCCCATATTAGAAGACGGCCGATTAGGTGAGGCCTCGGCCTTTGTGCAGCATACCGGGCACGGTACGAATCCCCAGCGCCAGGAAGCACCGCACACTCATTCGATCGATCTGTCGACCGACAATCGCTTTGCTATTGTTGACGATCTCGGCCTCGACGAGTCGCTGGTCTATGCCTTCGACAGCACAAAGGGATCACTGGCTAACAACTATCCTACGATCGCCAAGGCCGATCCCGGAGCGGGTCCCAGGCATTTCGCTCTCCATCCCGATGGAAAGTTTGCCTATGTGATTAACGAAATGGAATCCGCAGTTTCTGCGTTCAGTTACGAGCCAACTGCGGGCGAGTTGCAGCCCCTGCAGACAATTTCCACCCTTCCCAAGAATTTTTCAGGCCCCAGCCAAGCCGCCGAAATTGAGATTGCTCCTTCGGGCAAATTTCTTTATGCCTCGAATCGCGGACATGACAGCATTGCTGTATTCGCCATCGATGGAAATAAAGGCACGTTAACGCCTGTTGAGTATGTTTCCACAAAGGGCGCAAGTCCGCGCAGTTTCGAAATCTCTCCCACCGGTTCGCTGCTTTTTGCCGCCAACGAAAAATCGGACAACATTGTCCTTTTCCACATAAATCAGGGAACTGGCCGGCTCACGCCCACCGGCAAAGTGTTGGACGTAGCGCAGCCCGTTTGTGTGAAATTCGTGGCGATCGACTAATGCGCGGGACTATTGCTTCTTCTGAATGAATCGTCGCCGCACGAGATGAGTGTTGGCGGTCGGGTTTGATCTCGTCATATTTCATGCAACTGATGGATCCGTCGACTTCGAGCACGGCCAGCGCCACATCGTGCACATTGGCTATGCCATGCTCGCGCAGAGCGCGTTGCAGTTCGTCCATACTGACGTGCTCTCTCGCCGTGTTCGGCTCGATAGCTTTCCCGTCATGGATCAGAAGACAGGGTTCTCCCTGGACCACTCGCCGAAAGCCTCGACTGGCGCCTGACAGAGTCCCGATAAAGTAATTCAGCAGCAATAGAGTGGAGGCCGCGACCACCCCACCGATCAGCGAAGTATCCGGTCCCGTCATCGCATTCTGCACAGAGTTAGAGAGAAGGAGCAGCAGGGTCAGGTCAAACGGCGTCATCTGCCCGACCTCACGTTTGCCGCTGAGGCGAACTCCAATCAGCACGACGAGGTAGATCACGCCCGTGCGCAGAGCGATCTGCAGCAGGGTATGCCAGCCCGCTGGGAAGAGCACTCCGTTCAATTGGCAGTCACCGGCGTGGGCGCATTCTTTGGAGTACTCAGGTACCCCGTGGCTTTCTTCTTGTCCACGGACCAGACAACCAACTCAAACAGCAGATGGTCCCGTCCCGAATAGAATTGAATCGGCTCGGAAACGGTGCGATCTCTTTTCTCGATTGTTTTGTCGTCGGCCGTCACGTTCATCGTGTACTTGCCATGCTTGGCGTCGGTCTTCTTGAGCTGCAGGCTCACGGTCGCGATCGGCTGAGGCTTTGCGCCCTTGAGAAGGGTGAATTCGTAGTAGTTGCGATCGCCCTTGTGCTTGAGAATCTCCAGATCGCCGCGCGTGGTGGCAATCAATCCGCTCTGAACGCCAAGATCGCCCACCGCACTCTGCAGTTTTGCTTTGGTCGCTTCCAGGTCGGCTTTGGTGGAGGCGACGTCGGTCTTAACTCCGCCCACATCGGTCTTCACCCCAGCCACTTCCCCGCTCACTTGGCCGAGTTGCTCTTTCGAGGCGTTCTCTTCTTTTTCCAGGCGAGTCTCGGCTGCTTTCTGTTGTGCCTGAAGTTGGGCGGCACGCTGCGCCAGTTCTTTCTTGGTCATTCCCAACTTCTGGCCCAACGTTTCTTCCTGCGCTTCCGCCGATTGCATACGCTTTTGCAATTCTCCGACTTGCGTCTGGCTGGTGCTCAAGTCGGCAGTCAGCTTCTCAACGCGCTGTTGTGTGGTCACGTACCCGTAGACCGCCACCGCGACAAATAAAATCGCCAACACTAATAGGATCCACTTCCCTGCTGTCGACTGTTGCTCAACTGATATCGGTTCACCTTCGTCCGGCATTGCTCCTCCCGTAAGTTCCACTCAACGCTGTTGAGTTGATTCAATTGTTTAGCATAAGGACAGTAGTGTCAATTAGCTCGGGAACACCGAGGTAGCGTGCTTCAGAAAAGCACGCTACCGAACTTGCTGAATGGGGAGGAGATCCTGCTGACTTCGGCTATCGGCGAAGTGCCAATGCTTCACGCAGGGTTGGCTCTGGATCGCGACGGATGGCGCCAGTCGCTGCGCCTAGTCGCCGTTCGGCTTGGTTGCGCGCCTCGGTGAGATACTGTCGTTGCGATGCGTCAGGCAGAGAATCCTGCAGTCCCGCAGATTTCAGGAAACAAGCGTAAGCCAACCGGGCTGGAAATCCCGCGCTCTGAAGAAAACGGCCATAGGCGAACCAATCTTCGGCACTCGAGGTCCGATCGCCAATCGAGTCGTCTAACTGCAGAGCATGCTGATAAAGCTGGAGAGCCTCGTCCAATTTTCCGGTCTGCCCTTGAATCGCCGCCTCATTTACATTGGCGATGCTCTGTAATTTGGTGTGTTTGGTTTGGGCCGCGATTTTTGCCGCTAACTGGTAAGACTGAATCGCCTCCGCCGGGTGAGATGAGCGCATTTGGCAATCCGCCATGCGCAGCACAATCGCGATGACCTGCTCCGGGGCAGGACGCTTTGCTGCTGGCTGTTGGGCAATCCTGCTCAGAGCCACTTTGTAATGCCCGGCAGCAGCCTGCGCTTGGCCTTCGTGATCGAGTTCGCTGGCAAGATACAGGTGCGCGAGCATCTCGCCAGGATCAAGAGCAATTGCCCGGTTCCAGCTTTCAATCGCTTTTTCGGAGAAACCACGCCGCAACGCCAGCAGACCACGGTCCACCCAAATATTGGCGTCTCTGGGAAAATAAACGAGGTAGGTGTCCGACAAGTTGTAGGCTTCATCGAAGCGGTTTTGCTCGACGAGGAAGCGGAGCAGGGCCTGTTGCGGCGCCGGGTCGGCGGGATTCGATTGAATTGCCTTTCTCCACGCGCTCTCGGCTTGCTGTGGATGGCCATCTGCCAGTTCTCGACGCGCCAGACGCATTTGCAACGGACTATCGAATGAATCCAGCAACGCTGCCCGCTGCAGGTCACGGGCATTCTCGGAATGGAGTGCGTAATAGTAGCGGGCCTGGTCAACTACGCCCCAGGCAAGAAGTAAAACGGCTGCACTTACCCGCAAAGAGCAAGCGGTCGCGGTGCTTCCGGAAAGCCACGCCCATGTGGCTGACAAGCGGCCTCGTCCCTGCAAGGCTGCATTCGCCAGGCGACCTCTCGAGTTCAGCAGCAGGGATGCGACACGTCCATCGCGGAGCTTCCAGATCGCACCGTCAAGGATAAAGTGGTGGAGGTTTACAAGCGCGGTGAAAATAAGAAAGCTGGCAGTGAAATCGCGATGGAAGACCCGGCTGGCAAGCCATGGTCCGGGAACGAACAGAGCGATTCCTCCAGCCACCAACACCGCGAAATAGGCCAGAGTGCGCCAGTTTCGAGCTGAGGCTTCTTTGGCTTCTCGCCGGGCGTAGTAACTAGTGATCCAGAGATACTGGGCCGAGTGCATGACGGCAAGCACGCCGGTACTGTAACGGCTTTGGGGTATCTGCAGCCCTTTGATCAGCGTCATGGCCGCGGGTAGCAGGAACCAAAGAAACTGGGAGGAAAATAGCGTCAGGCATGGCAAGAGTTTTCGCCATCCTACGGCTCGCAGTAGATGCGACAAACCGTATGCTGAAAGCGCGAGAAACGCCGCACCCAGTACGATCTGCCCCCCGTGTCCTACTCCAGCAGGAATACCCAGCGAAATGAATAGTGGATCCGTTGAAGCTCCGGTATGGAAGTCTAGAAAAAGGACAAGATATGAAGTGATGAAGGCGCCGTAGAGGGCGCGGCATTCCGCCCTACCAGGGTTCGCGCCGGCACGGCGTGCGAACATCATGAATAGGCCGTAATTTTGACCGCTGTAGTGCCACGGACTCCAGGTCAAATAGAGAGTGAAAATCCATGGAAGCATGCCCAGCCAGAAGTGTGAAAGCAGCGCGGTCAACAGAATGACGACCGTAGTGTGAACGGTGAAGATTCGATACTTATGAAAATCTTCCGCACGATGGTAAGCCCGGTAGATCGTGGCCATGTAATGCGGATAGTTGAAAAGAAGCGCCAAAACATAAAAAGCGACCGCCCAAGCGCGCGTGCTGGATGCAACCGAGGAATACGAAAGCAGCAATAGCGGAATCGACCACGCGCCGCAACCCACGACCAGATCAAGCCACGGTCCGTAGAGCCATGTACTGGCGGCGGGGGAATACTCGCTGTGTTCGTTGCTCGAAATCGACATACTTTGTCCAGCAATTTCTCTTCACGCCCTCAGATACCTGAAGCGTGCTCCCCGTATTTTCTTGCTGATTGACCGGATTATAGGCGGCAAAACGCGTATATCGTATAACCAGTGAGTGACGAAGGCGGTTACGAAGGTCACGCCATCGCGTTCCGATCGAGGTCTGCGTTTGTTCTCAATCCTCTCTGTTAGCAATGCATCACAAGTGATGAGTCTTTACAATTCGTGAATGAAGAGTTGGGACGTAATCGTAGTAGGTGGTGGCATCATCGGACTCTCGCTCGCGATCGAGCTTCGCAAGCAGAGCGCCTCTGTTCTGGTCATCGATCGCGGCGAGCCGGGGCGAGAGGCTTCCTACGCGGCGGGCGGCATGCTGGTGGATTGCAGCCTGGAAACGCCAGGAGCTCTGCACCCCCTGGCCACGGCCAGCGCACGAATGTACCCGGCGTTTGTCAGCGAACTGCAGATCGAGTCGGGACTTCACATCGACCTCCGCGATCAAGGAGCCATTGTTTTTCCGCCGCCCGAGCATGTCCACGAGCGGCCGGGATTCACAGTGACAGAGTTGCTGAAGTTGCTTCCCGCGCCGCTGGCTGAAATGGAGCCCGCGCTCGCCAACTTCCTCCGGCCCGCATTCTACCTGCGGGAGCGCAGTGTCGATCCGCGCGCACTGGTCACCGCCGCACACGCCGCTGCCAAGCGCCTTGGAGTAGACGTTTCTTCTGGCGATGAAGTCACGGCAGTGAATTTGTCCGATGGCCGGGTCGGTGGCGTGGCCACCAAGAAGGCTTCCTTTTGTGCGCCCAAGGTCGTTAACTGTGCAGGAGCGTGGTCCGGTCAGATTCCGCCGTACGCTTTTCCCACACGCCCGGTAAAAGGACAGATGCTGTGCCTGCTTTCACCATCCCGTGGTTTGCTCAAACATGTTATCCGCGCGCCCGAGGTGTACTTGATCCCCCGCAGCGATGGAAGAATTTTGGTGGGAACAACCGTGGAAGAAGCCGGCTTCGACAAGCGCACCGACGTAAGTGCGATCCAGCGCCTGCATCGTGCTGCAATCGATCTGATTCCAGGATTGCGGAACGCGAAGATTCTCGAGGACTGGGCCGGGCTGCGCCCCGGAACTCCGGACACGTTGCCCATTCTTGGCGCGACCGCCACGCCGGGATACTATGTTGCGACAGGCCATTTTCGCGACGGCATTCTGCTCGCCCCAATTACCGCGCGCCTGATGGCGCAAGTTATCGGAAACAAGAATCCCGACTACAAGCTCGATGCCTTTTCACCCGCAAGATTTTCGGCGTAGGCGTGCAATTCAGCTTTAAGGACCACCGCCTTCGTCAAATCATTCCGGTATACTGGAACGTTTCCGCAACGGAATCTTTCCGCATCGGGTATCTCGCATAAGAAAGGATTACTCCATGGCTTCCCCGGCAGTTGATTTTGCCCGCAATAATCAGCAGCGTTTCTTGAATGAACTCAAAGATCTGCTACGCATTCCCAGTGTCAGTACGCTGGAGGAACATAAATCCGATGTGCAGAAAGCGGCCGAATTCGTCGCCAACGACCTGCGCCGCATTGGCATGGAAAACGTTGAGGTCATCCCGACCAAAGGCCATCCTCTCCTCTACGCCGACTGGCTTCACGCGCCGGGCAAGCCCACGGTGCTTTGCTACGCGCATTACGATGTGCAGCCGCCCGACCCCCTCGACGAATGGAAGACTCCGCCCTTCGATCCGACGGAGCGCAACAACAATGTCTACGCGCGCGGCGCTGTTGACGATAAAGGCCAGCTATGGATGGAGGTGAAGGCTCTCGAATCGCTGATGAAGTCCGGGAACGGAAAGCTGCCTATCAACGTTAAAGTCATTTTTGAAGGGGAGGAGGAAGTCGGAGGCGAGTCCATTGCTGAGTACGTGCGAAAGCAGAAGGCCAAGCTCAAGGCGGATTTCGCCCTGGTCTGCGACACGGAACTCTTCGCTCCCAATCTTCCCACGCTGTGTGTCGGCCTGCGTGGCTTGGTCTATACCGAAATCGAAGCAGTCGGCGCGATGATTGATCTGCATTCCGGCGTATACGGCGGCGCGGCTCCAAATCCCTTCTTCGCTCTGATTGAAATCATCAGCAAGTTGAAGGATGCGAAAGGTCACGTGCTGATCCCCGGCTTCTACAAAGGCGTGAAGGCTCCAAGCAAGGACGAACTCAAAGCCTGGAAGCGCCTGCCTTTTAATGAGGAGCACTATCGAAAGACCGAAGTCGGCTCGAAAGTCCTCACCGGCGAACCCGGCTATTCAGTTCTCTATCGCACCTGGGCGCGCCCCACGCTGGAAGTCCACGGGATGCCCGGAGGTTTTACCGCGGCCGGCGCCAAGACCGTGATTCCAGCCAAAGCCGCAGCCAAAGTCTCAATGCGCCTCGTGCCCAATCAGGATCCCGACGACATCCTGAAGCGCTACACAAACTTCGTGAAAAAGCTAACCCCCAAGGGAATTGAGACCAAGATTAAAGTCCATAGCAAAGGCGCGGCCTGCGTGGTCGGCACCGACAATCCCTACATCAAAGCGGCCACCGAGGCGCTGCACGATACATTTAAGAAGGAAACGGTATTCATCCGCAGCGGCGGTTCGATCCCCATCGTCACCGACTTCCAGGACGCGCTGAAAATTCCCAGCGTAATGATGGGCTTCGGCCTCCCTGACGATAACCTGCACGCTCCGAACGAGAAGTTCCACGTCCCAAATTTCCACCACGGGATCGAAACCATCTGCCTGTTCTTCGAGAAGCTGGGAGAAAGATAGCAACCAGCACTTTCACTTTTGTGCTGCCGCTCCACTCTCCTTTTGGTATGGCGCGGACAGTGTGCCCTTGCGCTGCGCGATTGTGAGTAGGGTTGGGTAGAACTGCACGAAAGTGTTGTCAACCGCGGCGTGGGCGGCGTGGCAGCTATAGCATTCGGCGGAGGTTGGGATCATCTTGGCCGTCTTGCCATCATCAAAGCCGAAAAATGCCCACTTTCCCGGAAAACGCGCTTCGTCCTTCACGTGCACTTCGAGTCCCATGACTTCACCGCCCTGGTAGTTCCCGTTCTGGTTAATCGAGCCTTTGCTCTCAGCGCCGCGAACCTCCAATACGAGCATTGTTTTATCCGGCCACTTCCCCGTTTCAACGAAAACTCTATATGCCTCTGGATTTACGAAGACGTTGTCGAACATGTGATGGCCCATCTGCATGCCTGGGTTATAACTCATGTCAAACCCTGTGCTCAGATATACCCATTGGCGATAATGCTCGGGTATCTTGAGCTGAGCTTCGCTGGTATATTCCGGGCCCGAACTCGGCGGCGTTTCGGACTGACGGAAGGCGACCGAGAACAACAAAACGGTCACGATGAGGAATGCGGTTGTCGTTTTCGTGAGCATGCGGCCAGTATGACGCCGAGCCGTCAGAAGAGCCAGGCCGCCCACTGCAGCAAGCAGGCGATTCGCTGCATTGTGGCACCGGGAACCGAGTCGTAGAGTACGATTCTACCTATGGACGCACATCGCATTCGTTCCGGACCTCCGCGATGGTTCTGGATTGCAGCAATCTGGTCCCTGGTTGGATTGTTCGATGCGACTCAGAACTTCTTCACCATGCGAGCGGAAGGCATGCACCATGCCTGGGCTCGGCTCTTCGCGACCGTGCTGCTGTCGTGGCTGCCCTGGGCAGTGGCGACACCGCTGGTGCTACGTCTGGGCCGTCAATCATTTGGAGTACAACGGAAACGCTTCTTCCCCTGGGTCACGCATCTCGCCGCCTGCGCTGCCATCGGTCTGATTTCCGCTGCTTGGATCGCACTGCTGGAAGAACTGCTGAACCCCTCGGCCATATCGCCTAGACCGGACCCATTCGCGGTCCTCTAGTTGCACAAGTTCTACAACGGACTTCTGTCGTAACTCATTCTTTACGGCGCCATCCTTCTGGTCAGCCACATTCTGAACTCCCGCGAGCGATTAGCCCTGCAACAAACCGAGACTACACGCCTGAACGAGCAACTCTCGAAGGCCCAGCTTAACGCTCTTCGCAGGCAAATCGAGCCCCATTTTCTGTTCAATACGCTCACTGCGAGGAATGATTCGTGCGCCCGGAAGAACGTCCGACAAAAATACGCACTCTCATTGGGGATGACGAGCCGCTCGCGCGCAGCAGCATTACTGTGCTGTTGCGCCGTGATCCGGAAATCGAAATCGTCAGCGAATGTGGCTCTGGCGCGCAGGCACTGGGGGAGATTCGTAATGCGAAACCGGACTTGGTCGTTCCTTGATGTGCAGATGCCGGGAAATGGACGGCTTCGACGTCCTCGAACTTCTGGGCCAGGATCTTCCCCTGCCATCGTCTTTGTAACCGCCTACGACCAGTACGCGTTGCGTGCTTTCGAAGCCGGAGCTCTCGATAACCTGTTGAAACCATTCGACAACGCACGCTTTGAGCGCGCAGTTGAGCGCGCCAAGCAAGAGTCAACGGCGGAAGAGATCTACCAAGAAAGCTGGAGCAGTTGGCCATCAAGAGCGTTGGGCAGGTCGCGTTTGTGAAAGTCTGCGAGATTGATTGGATCGAGGCTGCCGATTATTACGCGTCCCTTCA
Organism: uncultured Acidobacteriota bacterium; assembly: GCA_963720155.1. Lineage (GTDB taxonomy): Bacteria > Acidobacteriota > Terriglobia > Terriglobales > Acidobacteriaceae > Sulfotelmatobacter. The sequence goes on along the minus strand of CAVREP010000013.1, from coordinate 383,192 downwards.
CGTGGGACCGAGGACGTACCTGTTACGCCGCAGCATGTCGAAACTCGAGCAGGATTTGGATCCTAATCTCTTTCGCCGTATTCACCGTTCCACCATCGTGAAGCTTGATCGGGTCCGCAGTCTTAAACTGAGCGAAGACGGCGAATACGATGTGCTGCTCGAAAACGGCGCGAGACTCCGGTTGAGCCGGCGCTACCGTAAGCAACTGCAATCCCGCCTGGGAGTTCGCGATTCACAATTCTCCTGACGGGTTTCACAAACCGGCAAAATTCGCGCTGGCATTGTTTCCAGCGTCCAGATGCGCTACGATGATCCTGCTCTCGCGATTCTCCCACCTCCTACCCTCCTCATCCCAAGAACCAGGCATTTGCTGCAATGTGTGTGCAACCCAGAGCGCTCGGACGTAAGGCCATACAATATATAGTGTTATATTGCTTGACCCCGCCCCTATTTCACCGTTACAGTTGCTTAAATTTGTGCCCGCTCTCTCCAGCCTGGAACGGAACTGGTTTCAATTTGTTCAAACAGACGCGGTTTCGAAGGCAGAGGAATCCGCTTGGTAAACAGCTCACGATGCCGCGCAACTGGCCCAGCAACTGGCCACTGACAACCCGGCTATTGTCTTTCTCTTTCTCAAGGAGTCTACGTTGCTTAAACTGAAGCGGCTTCAGATTCTCGGCTTCAAATCGTTTTGCGACCGTACCGACCTAAAGTTTCACGGGGACGGAATCGCCGCCATCATCGGCCCCAACGGTTGCGGAAAATCGAACATTGCCGACGCCATCTCCTGGGTGCTCGGCGAACAATCGGCCAAGACCCTGCGCGGCGCACGCATGGAAGACGTGATTTTTGCCGGCACGGGCGACCGCAAGCCTACGGGCATGGCCGAAGTATCGCTGACGCTAATTGATCCCGAAGAGTATCCCGGACCCGACGCCGACGCGCCTACCGAGATTGACATCCAGGACGAACTGCCGAGTGCAGCCGCGGTTTTGAGAAACGCCGCTGATCTGCCGGATAAAGACTGGGACGAACAGGCTATCCGGGCCCGTGCCGCAGAAGAAACCGACTGCGCCGTCGAAGACGCGCAGCCCGGCAAGACCGAAGAAGTGGAGATCCAGCATTCGAAGGGCACGACCATAGCGGTTGCCTTCCCCGACGACGAACCCGTGTTTGCGCTGCCGGCCCATTCGTTCGCCACTGTGACTCCTATTTCTTCCGCCGCCGTTGTCGGTGCGCCTCAGGTCGTGCTAAAGATTCGGCGCAGAAAGTTCAACCAGCAGCAGTTTCACACCGGTGAAGTTGTGGTTACAAGGCGGCTGTTCCGCTCCGGAGAGAGTGAATATCTGCTGAATGGAAAACTTTGTCGCCTTCGCGATATTCAGGAACTCTTCATGGGCACCGGCCTCGGACCGGAGACCTATGCACTCATCGAACAAGGCCGCATCGGCCAGATTCTCAGCAGCCGTCCCACCGACCGGAGGGCTATCCTCGAAGAGGCCGCCGGAATCACGAAGTTTAAAACTAAGAAGCGCCTGGCTGAGGCACGCCTTGAAGACGCCAAGCTGAACCTCGCCCGCATCAATGATATTTTCGACGAAGTCACACGCCAGATGAATTCGCTGAAACGCCAAGCCGCCAAAGCCGAGCGTTACGCCAAGCTGCGCGATGAAATGCGTGCCCAGTTGCGCGTGGTCCTGGCCAGTAAGTTTTCTGTGATTGAGGGGGAGAGTACCGAGCTGGATGCTCAACTCAACGCGCTTGCCGAAGACATGCAGCAGCGCACCGAAGCCCTGCAGCAGCTTGAGGCCGAGCATGCGGACGGCACCGAGCGTGGTTACGCCATCGAGAGTGAGCTGCGCGAGAATCGCGATCGTTTGAGTCAGCTGGCGATGGAAATCGACCGTGCGCAAGCCCAGCAACGACATAACGAGGAGCGCTGCGCCGAGCTAGTAGTTCGCTCGGCATCGGCGGACACGGAACTAGCTCAGGCCCGTCACCGCCTAGCCTCGCTTGAGGCGGAGCGCGATTCCAATCGGCAAGTGCTGGAGTCGGCGGCCGCCGATTTGGCGACTGCTCAACAAGAGCTAGCCTTATCGCTGCGGGAGGCAACCAACGCGACTGCCGAGCTGGCGGAAGTTGAACGACAGCAGGAAGAGTCTCGCGTCGCCATGTTCGATACGGTGTCTTCGGTCTCGCGGCTTCGCAACCAACTCGCTCAGGCCGAAGAGCGCCTTGCCGGCGCAGACCGCGAAGCCCAGCGTCTGCAGACTGAAATCAGCAATGCAAGCCTTCAGGTGGAAACCTTCGGAGGACGGCGTGGGCAGCTAGCCCTCGAGTTCGAAACGGTTGCCCAACGAGCTGCTGGAATCACGGAAGAAATTGGTCAACTGCGCCGTCTGATCGAAGCCAAGCGTCTTGAAGAAACGAACGCTAAGATCCATCTCGACATGCTGCGTGCCGAATTCGCTACCGCTCTCGGGAAAAAAGGCTCTCTTGAAGCTGTGATTGCCGAGCACGGATATTCCACGGAATCGGTTCGCCGCCTTTTTCAATCGGGAGTGATGCAAAGCGGCCTCGCGCCGGTGGGCGTACTGGCAGATTTCCTTGAAGTCGAGCCCCGCTTTGAGCGCGTTGTGGAAGACTTCCTGCGGGACGAATTGAATTACATTGTCGTCAAGTCCTGGGACGCTGCTGATGAAGGCCTCCGCCTGCTGCGTAGCGACGTCGATGGTCGCGCCACATTCTTGGTTCATCCCGAAGATTCGCAGGCCAAGTTCTCCTTCATTCTCGACGAAGCAGCTCACTGCGCCCCACTAACCGCTTCCATCGTGCCTCTGAAGCACACGATTCGCGTTCTCGATGGCTTTGGGAAATCGCTCGAAGTGATTCTTCCGAAGCTTCGCGATGGATACATTGTTCCGGGATCGGATACCGCGCGCGGCCTCGCATTGGAGAATCCCGACGCGTTCTTTTTGTCGCAGACCGGAGAGTGCTTCCACAATGTGACTGTCACCGGCGGTAAACAGCGAGCGGAAGGCCCGCTCTCCATGAAGCGCGAACTCCGCGAGGTCCTTCGCCAACTGGAGGAATTGGAGCGAGCTCTTCGTGAAGGCGAGATGCGGACGCTCACGCTTGGCCGCGAGATTAAAGACTTCACTTCTCTGCTCGAACGGTTGGAAGGAGAAAAGCGAGACGCCGAACATCAGACCATGACTTCTCGCCACATGCTGCAGCAACTCGATTCCGAAATGGCCCGCGTCAGCGAACGCATGGGGGTTTCGCAAGCGGAGTTGCAGCGGCTGTCCGCGGAGCGTGCCGAGCAAGAATCGACCATCACGGCGCGGCAGGCGGAAATTGCCGCCCTCGAACAGACTCGTGAGCAACTCGAGCGACAAATCGAGGTCGCGCAGGAGTCTCTTCGTGCTCTCCGTCAGCGCCGCGAGGAAGCAGCACAGACCAGCTCGCAGCGTCTGGTCCGGGTCGCGGCCTTAGAAGAACGGCATCGCTCCGCCACTGCCGTGCTCGGACGCATCGATGCTCTCTTCACCGAAATGAACGAGCGCTTCCGTGCTCTCGCGTCGCAAATCGAAGCGGCGGCCAATGAAAAAGTGCAGCGGGAAGCCGAAAACCTTCAACTCCATCAGCAGGCAGCCGACTTTAAAGCCGAGCGCAATGCTGGACAGGCGCGCGAAGGTTTGCTGCAGTTTGAAAAAGACCAGCTCCGCATCCGGCTCTCCGAGATCGACGAACTTCTGCGGAATGCCCGTCAACTTCTCGACCAGGCCCGCGACCGCCGGGGCGAACTGCAAGCTGCCTCAGCCAAGCTTCAAGCCGACGCCATGCATATAGCCGAAACTTGTCTCAACGAACTCGGAATCGAACGTGCCGCTTTGCTGGACGAGACCACGCTAGTCCTCGTCACCGGCGACGAACTTGCGTCTTGCGATCAGGAGTACCGCCAGATGCGGGCCAAGCTCGATGCCATGGGGCCGGTAAACATGATGGCACTGGAAGAGTATCGGGAGAGCGCCGAGCGGCACACATTCCTGGATGCCCAACGCAAGGATCTCATCTCCTCCATTGAGAATACAACCGCCACCATTCGTGAAATAGACGAAGTTTCGCGCCAGAAATTCCAGGAAGCGTTCGCCAAGATCAACGAAAACTTCCAGGCCACGTTTAAGAAACTCTTTGGCGGCGGCCATGCTTTCATGAAACTTACCGACGAGGACAACAGCGCGGAGAGCGGAATTGACGTAGTCGCCTCTCCGCCGGGCAAACGCCTGCAAAGTGTTTTGTTGCTTTCCGGAGGCGAAAAGGCACTCACCGCGCTCGCCTTGCTGGTCGGCATCTTCCAGTACACGCCAAGTCCGTTCTGCATCCTCGACGAAGTGGATGCCCCGCTCGACGAGGCCAACATCGGCCGCTTCACCGAATTGGTGAAAGAGATGAGTATCAAGACGCAGTTTGTCCTGATCACACACAGCAAGAAGACAATGAGCATAGCGCCCGTGCTCTATGGCGTAACCATGCAGGAGCCCGGAGTATCGAAACTGGTCTCGGTCCGCTTCGGCGCCGCCTAAGTCAGTGCGATGGCCCCGCGGCGGGGGTTAGACTAGACTAAGACTAGGCTTGTCCGTCCTCGGTCCTATCCGGGAGGACTAGCCCCGTGAAGCCCACGGAGGAACAGCAGGGGCTAAGATCCGACGCGGATGCTGCTCTCCGCCCACTTTTTCCACTCTTATCCTCAGCTTTTCCACAACCCTCCGACGGAGACGCGTCGTGGTTCCGTCACTTCCCATCCATTTCCCAACCGTCAACATTTCCCTGCTCGCTAGGAAGCTATTTTCTTCTCGTTTTATAATGTCTGCCGTTGACAAAAATTTCTGGCGGTCTAGAATACGCCTCGCTGCTTCCCTGTAAAATTCCAACATGACCTCCAATCTTCTTGATCCCGTAATCATACAAACCGATTTTCCCGACCTCAAACTCCATGCCAGCGGAAAAGTCCGCGATGTTTATCAGTTGGATAAGGAACAACTGCTTTTCGTTGCGACCGACCGTATTTCCGCTTTCGACTACGTGCTGGCAACTGGCATACCGCACAAAGGCCGGGTCCTGACCCAGATTTCTCTGTTCTGGTTCGACTTCCTTTCTGACATCGTTCCTAACCATATGATCACGGCGGATGCCGAGCGTTATCCGCAAACCCTGCAGAAGTATGCTGATCAGTTGCGCGGCCGCTCCATGGTAGTGCAACGCGCCGAAATGTTTGCGATAGAGTGCGTTGTACGCGGCTACATTTCGGGCTCGGCCTGGAAGGAATATCAGACGTCGGGGAAGGTCTGTGGCATCGAATTGCCGGCGGGCCTGCGTGAATCCGAGGCTTTCCCCGAGCCTATCTTCACTCCCGCTACTAAAGCCGTCAGCGGGCACGATGAAAATATTCCGTTCGCGCGCATGTGCCAAATCCTGGGCGCGGAAACCGCCAGCTATCTGCGAGAACTCACTTTAAGGATCTACAAAAAAGCTGCGGCTTACGCGCGCCAGCGCGGTATCATCATCGCCGATACCAAGTTTGAGTTTGGACGGACCCCTCACGGAATTACATTGGCAGATGAGGTGTTGACACCGGATTCGTCCCGCTTCTGGCCCGCAGATAAGTACGCGCCCGGGCGCTCGCAGGAGTCCTACGACAAGCAGTACGTTCGTGATTATCTTGAACAAATTCGCTGGAACAAACAGCCACCCGCGCCCGCTCTGCCGGCCGAAGTCGCTAGCCGCACCAGCGAAAAATATCTTGACGCCTATCGCCAGCTTACAGGTCGCAACCTGGATGTGTAATGGCCGAGCCGTCCGCGAGACAGCGGACAGGAGATTTGCATGACCGCGGCGGACTGGTTGATTGTCCTGGTCGTGCTGCTGAACGTGGTATTGGCCGCCATCCACGGCTTCTTCGCGGAAGCGTTGAGCATGGCGGGTTTGGCTGTTGGATACATAGTGGCCGCCTGGCGATACAAAAGGCTCGCCGAGTGGCTGATGTCATTCTTGAAGTCAGCCTTATTGGCCGAGATTTTTGCTTTTCTCATCATCTTTTTTGCGATCTTGATACTGTTTAGCCTTGCCGGCCGGATCGCGCGACGATTGATGAAGGCGGCCGGACTGAGCGGCTTCGATCGTCTTCTGGGCGCCTTGTTGGGCGTAGTGAAAGGTGGATTGGTGGTGGCAGTGGTGCTGATGGGAATGACCGCATTTACGCCGACTTTCAAGATGCTCGAGAATTCGGAACTGGCGCCGTATTTCCTGGTCGTGGGACGAGCCGCGATTTGGGTGGCGCCATCGGAGTTGCGGTCCCGTTTCTATGAGGGATTGGATTTCTTGCATCGGGCTCCGAAAGATTTGACTGGACCTCCGGCTGCCCCTCAAAAATAACAGCACCGCTTTCGGACACCAGCTTTTGACCGAGGCTATCAAAACCAGACATTGGAAGAAGAGAGAGACCTACGTGAAAGATCAACTGGAAGCACTTATTTTGCAGATGTATAAGAGCAACATCCTCTACTCCGAGGGTGTGCGCGAATTCAAGAAGCGCTTTATCCTAACCGTCCTCCAGGAAAATAAGGGCAACCAGTGCCGCGCCGCCCGCGAACTGGGGATGCACCGGAATACGCTAAGCCGGACCATTGATGAACTCAAAATCGACGTCCGCCAGCTTCGCGACGGAGCAAAACGGCCGCCGCGAAGCGCGCGCCCCATGTCGCTGGATAAAAAAGCCGCACGTTAAGGCGTTAGCTCGGCAGGATACATGTTTGCATGAACCCCAAGAAGTAAGGCAGCCCGGATGGGCTGCCTTTTCGAATTCAAACTCCAACCTACTGAGAAGCTGCCTTGTGATGAACGGGAGCCTTCTTTGCCGGGGCCGGCGCTGCGGCTTTCAGCAACTTGCCCTTCTCCATGGTCATCATGAAGGGATTTGAAGTGTAGGAAGCGGGTTCGCCCTGGAAGTCCAAACTGGCGGCATCTTTGGGGATTAGCTTCAGCGGAACCTTCTCTTCAAAGGTGAGAGTGATATCCGGCTTCTTCGCATCGATATCGTCCGAACTGCCAGCGATCAGGAATTCGGTCGGCGTTGCGTGAATGACCGTTCCCTGCATCTGAACAGCCTTGCCCTTGATGGCATTCCAGACAGCATCTTGGTCTTCTTTTGAGCCATTGGTGAACACGAACTGCCAAGTCGCGAAGTCCATCTTATCTGGCGGCGTGGAGACCACCATATTGTGAGCCTGCTCGGCGGGAGACGGAGCCGGCTTAATCGCAAAGTTAGCGGGCGGGTCGGGGCTAGCCTTAGCTTGCGCCAGCACATCCGTCCACCCATCGTCCCCGCCATGGTATTTAGTGTATTGACTCTTGGCGTATTTCTCGATCTGCTGCTGATACTGGGGGTTCGGTGCCACCGTCGAAGCACGGGCCGCGAACCAGATCGCATTCAGCGGGTCGGGAGCGACTTTTGGGTCAGGGGGAGTGGGACCTGCATATACTAGCGCGAGGGGATAAACCACACTGAAATCCTTTTGCGAATCAGGACTGCTGTCAACCGCAGCTCGCAACGCTTTGCGCGCCGTGTCGTAGTCTTTGTCGGTGAGAGCAGCGATGCCGATGGCAGCGTTGAAGATCCCGGTCATCTGATCTTTCATCTTCTTAAAATCGGCGTCGGAAGTGCCCTCGGGCTTGGTAAACTTTGGCAGACAGTCCAGTCCCTGCTGCCCGTATTTCTTGGCATCCGCCAGATCCTGCTTGGCGTTGGGATCGCCTCCTTGCGCTTTGAGACGATCGATGAAGGCCAGCAGAGCCAGCGCCCGCACATTGCAGGGATCAGCCGCTACGAGTTTCATAGCCGTATCAATCGTCTTCTGCTGGTTATTGGTCTGCTGGTAGTCCTGCATGAGAGTTTGCAAGGCAGCGACCTTCATCACGCTGTTTGGATACTGCGTCAGATAAGCTTCCAGACCGCTTATCTGTGCCGTCGGGTCCTTCTGCTGGATGGCGCCCATGTAGGCGTTGTATTCGGCAGGGTCCTTGATTACCGGCGCTTGTGCTGCTGCCTCCGGTGGTTGTCCTTGTGCTGCCTGCGCCGGTGCGGGCTGCGCAGGCTGACCGGCGTTCTGGGCCGCTGCCATTGCGGCAACTCCAAGCACAACCGTGACCACAATCTTTTTCATCAGTATGGCTCCTTAGGCTCTCGGGGAATCGACAATTTCGGAAAACACAATTCCTTAACTCTGTGGCTGCATTTACTCGGACAGATAATCGCGCTTTCGTGATGCTTGAAAGCGCCGTCGCTTCCTGGCCGGGCCCGAAAAAAGGACAACCTGTGAGACGTAAGGCGACTGACCCCGCGTACGGGGTTTGCCGGATTATAAGTACGTCTTCTTCCGAAGGCAAGCAACTTCCCTCTTACACGCCTCATTATTGTATAAGATGCAATTATGCCGCACCCCAGATGGCCCTCATCCGGCTTTTCGAGAAGTCCGTGCGGCGACATAAAATTATTTTGACGAGAAGTTTCTTATGAGCGATGATCAACCCCTCGCGGGACAAGTAGCAGTCATTACCGGCGCAGGTAGAGGGATAGGTGCCGCCATCGCTCACAAATTATCAGGTCTAGGCGCTGCCACGGTGTTATGCGGCCGAACTCGTGCGGCGCTCGAATCAACTGCGCAAGCAATCGTGAAGTCTGGTGGCAGGGCTGAGGGGTTGCCATGCGATGTAACCACTCTTCAGTCTGTCGAGGAGGCGGCCCAGCACGTCGAGTCTTCCTTTGGGAGGTTGGACATTTTGGTCAACAACGCAGGCATTGGCGGATTCGGTGGCCCACTGCATCAGCTTTCTCCTGACTCCTGGGACCAAATCCTGAACACGAACCTTCGCGGCGTTTTTTATACGACTCGCGCGTTCGCGCCCATGATGATTCGTGGGCATTCCGGCCATATCATCAACATCTCCTCCCTCGCAGGAAGGAACGCGCTGCCGAATGGCGCCGCCTACGCCGCATCAAAATGGGGATTGAATGGCCTCAGCTACTCGCTGGCTGAGGAATTGCGGGGCAACAACATCCGCGTATCGGTCATTTGTCCCGGTTCGACCAACACAGACCTTAGCCCCCACGCCGGGAAGGACCCTGCCAGGATGCTGCAACCAGAAGATGTGGCCCACACTGTGGCGATGCTGGTGAGTCAAAGTCCGCAGTCGTTTGTGAGCGAGATTCTGCTTCGCCCGACGCAAAAGCCCTGAGTGATTCGGGGCGCGGAGCCTCCAAATCGATGATCTCCGAAGTTGATGACCTCCGAAGTGAACGGATTTCGCTTCCCCGATCGAGCAAGCCGAGCTTCTACTGCTTCTCCAGGACTTTTATGGCCTTGGAAACAGTGGTAGCGGCACGTTCCTTCCTGAATGCGCGGGCAACGTCGCCGAGAGGCGTCTCATACTCGATCGACCCGAGTTCCGCCAATGGGACCTCGCCTTGGGCATAGCTGTAAGAAGAAGTGCTAAGCAGGCTGGATTCCTTCGCCATTGAGTGCTCGGAGGCGCGCTGGGGATGCTCCCCCATCTGGATTGGCTGGGCAGTATTGCTCAGAACGGAAGCACTCTGTGAGAAGGCCGCAGTGGCACAGAGGAAAAAGCAGATAGCGCAGAGTATGGTTTTCATAAACTTCATCCTGTCCGGGGGAGAATTCGTACACGGTTAAAGAACCGACAGATGCCGGATTACTATGGCTTCTGGCATGGGTATGGGCAATCCGGCTACCAGACTGGAACGGCAGGTGATTCGAGTTAGGGCGGCCGCTTGTGACGTAGGCGCAAAACTTTGCATAATATGTGGAAGCCGGCAGTTTCATGGCCTCCAGGCCCGGTGGACCACTGAGACGCAAAGAGATGCAGATGGTGAGCGCGGTTTCGCTTTAATCATGAGATCAGCTTTACGTTGATGCGGAGCCGTATTTCTGGAAAACAGAATCCCGGGAAATAACGCCTTCCAATCGGCGCGCGTCAGCTCGATTGACCACCGGTATGAGTGGGTAAGCATTGACGTAACGAAGGGCGGAATCAAGGGAGAGATCAGGGTAGAGGCTAGGCAGCGGTTGGGCGGGCAAAACTGAACCGAGCGTCAGTTCCCCCTTGCCTTCCCGGAAAAGTCGCTGCAGTTGCTCCCGGCTGATGACGTTCCACCCGCTAGGATGCAGCCGCACCAGGAAGATGGAATCTGGCGAATCCTGAACCCGCCGAGTGCAGGCGTCCACATAGTCCTGCGCATTGAGAATTGTCTTAGAAACCGGAAGCATTGCATCTTCAACGTGGAGAATGGTCTCTTCCCGCAGCTCTTCCAGGGAAGGCAAGATGAGTCCGTCCTGACGCGTGAGTAGATCGAAGATGGGAATGGTCTGCAGGCTGCGAGACACAAGATAAGAGAATGTGTTGGCCACAATCACGGGGACGATGATCTCATAGTTGCCGCTGACCTCGAGAACCATGAAGACAGAAGTCATAGGCACGCGAAGAAAGCCCGCAAAAAGGACGCCCATTCCGACCAGCACATAGGTTCCCGTCGATCCCGTGAGATGCGGAAAGAAGATTCGCTCCACATCCCCCACGCCCCCCCCCAGCATGGCTCCGATGAAGAGCGTGGGCGCGAACATACCTCCGGGAGTGCCGCTGACAAAAGAAATAGTGGTAGCGACAATCTTCAGAATGGCGAGGATGGCAAGGAATTTCCATGCGAACTGGCCGTGCATCGCCTGATCCATCGCATCGTAGCCAGCACCCATGACTTGCGGAGCACCGAGGAAGGCAATCAGGCCGATCAAGAGTCCAGCGATGGCGGGTTGAAGATATTGCGTCCAGCGAGGCAGAGCCTTCAGCAGCGGCCGGAAATAGCCGATCAATTTGGCGAATGCGACAGAGGCAAGACCACCTGCGATGCCGAGCACAGCGTAAGCGATTAGTTCACTCGGTCGCTTAAAGGTGGTGACTGGGATACGAAACAGCGGCTCGCTGCCGAGAAACGAACGCACAATCACAACACTGGACACCGCGGAGAGCACCACCGATCCGAGGATGCCAGCGCTCCAGCGTCCGATCACTTCTTCGATGACGAACAGAACCGCGGAGATCGGCGCGTTGAACGCCGCGGCCAAGCCAGCGGCAGCGCCGACCGGTGCCATGAGGCGAAGTTTCTCCCGGGAAATTTCAAGCTGGCGGCCCAGAACGGAGGCGATGCTGGCTCCGATCTGCAGAGAGGGATCTTCCGGACCCAGCGACTGACCGGAGCCGATCGCAATGGCGGCGCAGATGAATTTTCCCACAGCGGTGCGAAAAGGGATGAAGCCGTTGAAGATATAGAGTGCCGCCTTGGTCTGATTGACTCCGCTGCCTCGGATGCCGGGGAAAACGTGCAGCACCAGAACGGCTACCACCAGGCCGGCAAGCGAGGGAACCGCAAACAGACGCCAGCTGTGCGTTTGTGGCAAGGGACCAAGCAGGGCGAGGTGCGTCCAGTCGATCGCGAGCCGAAAGCAGACAACCGCAAGCCCGGAGAAGATTCCAATGAAAACGGAAAGAATGAGGAAAAATACTTCTTCGTGGAAAACGCCTTCCAGGGTTGAAAAGAGCCGCTGGCGAATATGCAGCCGCACCACGGGAGGCTGCGCCGTAGATGACGAGGAATCCGCGACGGGATCGCTCATTGGGAAGCGGCCTCGCGCTTTTCAGAAATCAAGAGTAATGCGAGGTCGAGACCTTGCGGCTGCCCGCAAGTTGCGGCAGTCTGCTGTTCAATTTGGAAGACAACGTCCATGATCGCGTCGGGCAGGTCGGTTTCCGCGGGAGATCGAAGTTGATCGAGATCCGGTTTCACAGTAGTCCAGCGAAATTGCAGGGTAGAAAGCGGAGATGCAGCGGAGGAATCAGCGGTATTGAGGCTGCCCCCGGTCTGCTGGGCACACTCGGTAAGACGCTTCTCGGCTTGGGCGAAGGCCGCGCTGATACGACGGTTGCGTTCGGCGTCGGAGATGTGACTGTGGAAAGGATTCGAGCGCAGGACCAAGTCAGTCGATGCGAGAAGCTCGCGAGAACGAGCATCTTCAGGATTGGCGTTGACTGCGTTCCGCAAATAGCGCTCCGCGGCAGCGTAATCGCCGGAGCGGTAGGCCGCCTCGCCAGCGCCGGCCATCGCAGCCGCGTTCGTGGGGTCGAGGCGGAGAACGTATTCGTACTGGGCCAGAGCTCCACGATAGTCTTGAGCCTGCTCAAACAATTGCGCGGCTTGCAGATGCGCGGCAGGATCATTTGGCGGCAAGGAGGCCGCAAGCGCGATAAGCTCGGAGTCAGCCTGGGCGAGAGCGTTCTTCTTGAGCAGGAACTCGATCAGTTCGATGCGAGCTTTGTTGCGGTTGGAATCGGGATCTGAGTTCCAGACTCCGTACATAGCGTTGTGATAATAGCGCACGGCCTCTTCGATGGAACCACGATGCGCTGCGACGCGGGCCAGCGCGAGATTGATGGCAGCGTCCTGCGGGGCACGCTGCCAGAGAGCGAGCAGGTAGGACTCAGCCTCGTCGAGGCGGCGCGGATCGTTGCTGTCGCGCAGTGCCCGGGCCAGGCTTAGCTGATACTGAGAGTTGGAGGGGTCGCAGGTGAGGGCGGCGCGAAAGTCATTGATCGCCTCGTCATCGCGGCCCGCTTCGGCGGCGGCAAGACCCTGCGCATACAGTTTGCGGCCACGAGCCTGCTGATTAGCGTTATAGCGGGCGACAAGGTGGCCTACAGCGGCAAATCCGCTGATAGCTCCGAGAGTGAGGAGTAAAAGAATTACAGGCGCCGAGCGCGGAACTATTTTGGCGAGCGTCCACGACATATCTCGTATCACGATATCATTTGATGACACTTGAGCGGCCCGAGTCCGCATAAAGTTGGCTGCGAGCTTCCCCAGTTCAGGTAAGATACTCGGCTGCGACCGTCGTGCCCAAGGCGCAGCTTATCCACGATGAATCGCGAATATCACAAGGCATACAGCCAGGAACTTCACCGCGAGATGGAAGCGCTGGTGTTTGGCAACGCAGGCACGCCCCTAGTCGTCTTTCCCACCTCCATGGGAAAGTTCTTCGAGTATGAAGACCGCGGGATGATCGGCGTGTTGGCCCCGAAGATCGAGCGCGGCGAGTTGCAGGTTTTCTGTCCGGACGCGGTTGACACCGAAAGTTGGTACAACAAAGGCGTGCATCCCAAGGTGCGAGTCCTGCGGCACCTGCAGTTCGAGCGCTACATTCTGCATGAATTTGTGCCCTTCATTCGCAGGAGAAATTCGACACCGCAACTGGCCATGACAGGATGTAGTTTTGGAGCCTACCACGCGGTCAATTTCGCCTTGAAGCATCCCGATGTGGTGACCCATTGCGTGAGTATGAGCGGCGCATTTGATATTCACCGCTTTCTGGATGGGTATTACGATGACGATTGCTACTTCAATTGTCCTCCAGACTACTTGCCGAATCAGAATGATGACTGGTTTTTGAGTCGCTATCGACAAATGAAAATTGTGCTGGGATCGGCGGATTGGGATATATGTCTGGATCAGAACGTGAAGTTTTCGGCGATCCTGAATGGTAAAGCGGTGCCCCACTGGCTGGATGTCTACGGTGACAATTCGAAACATGACTGGCCGCTTTGGCTGAACATGGCGGGGAAATATTTTTAGAGGCAGAGGCGGCGCGAGAGTGCGGAAAGAAAAAGCAGGTTCCTCACCGGGCTTTCAGCCCGGTCTGGAATGACAACACACATAGAGAGGCTGGAAGTTAGCAATGAAAAAGATTGGAGTCCTTTTTGGGATGGAGAATACCTTTCCGCCGGCGTTGGTGGAGAAGATCAACGGGATGAAACTTGACGACGTGACGGCGGAGTTTGTGCAGATCGGTGGAGTTCGAATGGATGAGCCCAATAAATATGCGGTGATCATCGACCGCATCTCGCAGGATATTCCCTTCTACCGGGCCTACCTGAAAAACGCGGCACTGCACGGAACGATCGTGGTGAATAATCCATTCTGGTGGACAGCGGATGACAAGTTTTTTAACTATGCGCTGGCGCACAAGCTTGGCATCGCGATTCCGCCTACAATTATTCTTCCCCACAACAAACATCCGGAAGGAACCACCGACCGGTCCATGCGGAACCTGATCTATCCGTTGAACTGGCAGGAGCTGTTCGACTATGTCGGCTTCCCTGCTTTCCTGAAGCCCTATTCCGGTGGCGGATGGAAGCATGTCTACCACGTTCATTCACCTGACGAATTTTTCCAGCACTACAACCAAACGGGTGATTTGTGCATGACGCTGCAGCATGGAGTGGTATTCGAAGAGTATTACCGCTGCTATGTGGTGGGTCAGGAAAAAGTGCACATCATGAAGTACGACCCCAGAGCGCCGTTTCATGAACGATATGTGAAGGGGAATCCGCCACCATCCTCGGCGGCGCTGAAGGAGCGGATCGAAAAAGATGCGCTGACGCTTTGCCGCGTGCTCGGATACGACTTGAACACGGTGGAGTTTGCGGTAGAGGGTGGTGTCCCGTATGCGATTGATTTCTTGAATCCGGCGCCAGATGCGGAGATTACATCAGTGGGGCAGGAAAACTTCGACTGGATCGTGAACGCTGTGGCCGAGATGGCAGTGAAAATGGCGAAGACTGGCGAAGATCCGGCGCGAGAGTTGCGCTGGGCCGGCTTTTTGGCTGGCACGCCGCCAAAACAATCGCGCAAGGGTGAGCCCAAATGGGTAGCGGAACGGAAGCGGGGCAAGGCGACGAAGTAGGCGTTACCCCGGCGGAAGCAACTATGGACGAGAGCAACAAAAGGCGATTTCGCTGGGGCGCGCTTCTAGTCTGGGTTCCGTGGATTCCAATTCTAATTGGCCTCGGCAACACTCTCAGGGTTTTTCGAAACAGAAGGCGACTGGGCTGGCGGCCGTGGCTTGCGGCTTGACTGAGTTATTCGTTGTGTGGGGTATCGGCGCGATCCTCATCGGACAAGTCACCGCGATCATTTTACTGTCCAGGACATTTTCTGACGGCCATTGGATGCGGAATCTCTTTTCGCTGATGTCCATCTGCCTGGGTGCACGGATGCTACTTCTTGTCGGTCTCTTCCTCTGGCTGTCATGGTTCCAGGCTCACCACAACTTCTGAACGGCATCAATGGGCTGGTTGGTATACTGTTAGCGCTTATTTCGGGCCCTTGTCATACGCAGAGTTAAAGACAAGGCGAGCACGGTTATTTGGGCGCTGACGCCATGAAACCTTCTTTCAGCATAGGAATCGAAGAGGAATATCAGACGGTAGATCCGGAAACGCGGGATCTGCGGTCACATATTCAGGCGGAGATCCTCGAAAAAGGCAAGCTGTTGCTGCAGGAGCGAGTGAAGGCGGAAATGCACCAGTCAGTCGTGGAGGTTGGGACTGGAGTTTGCAAGAACATCAAAGAAGCCAAAGCAGAAGTGAAGATGCTGCGGCGCGATATTGTGAGGCTGGCCAGGGAGAATGGGCTGCGGCTGGCGTCGGTGGCTACTCATCC
Source organism: uncultured Acidobacteriota bacterium (assembly GCA_963720155.1). GTDB lineage: Bacteria > Acidobacteriota > Terriglobia > Terriglobales > Acidobacteriaceae > Sulfotelmatobacter. Next base: position 367,570 of record CAVREP010000013.1, on the reverse strand, counting down.
GTTTTCTGATTGGCGCACGCAAGAGATACATCCTGACGAGCGCTACAAGAATATTGTCGAGGACATGCAGCTCGTGGCCCGGGCCAATCTGATTTTCGGATTGCACGTGCATATTGGGATTGAGGATCGCGAAACCGCGATCCACATGATGAATCATGCGCGCTATTTTCTTCCTCACTTGCTCGCCTTGTCGACCAATTCGCCCTTCTGGCTGGGGATGAATACAGGACTGAAATCGTACCGCTGCAAGGTATTCGACAAGTTCCCGCGCACCAACATTCCTGACTATTTTCCCAGTTGGGGTGAGTACGAGAATTTCATCAAGCTCCTGATCAAAACCAACTGCATCGATAATGCCAAAAAGATTTGGTGGGATATCCGTCCGCATCCATTCTTTAATACGATCGAATTCCGGGTATGCGATATACCAATGCGCGCCGATGAGACGATCGCTCTGGCGGCGCTGATCCAGGCGACAGTGGCAAAGCTGTATAAGCTGCATACCGCGAATCAGGGATTCCGTTTGTACCGCCGGGCATTGATCATGGAGAACAAGTGGCGGGCGGCGCGCTACGGAATGAAGGGGAAGCTGATCGATTTTGGCAAGCAGACGGAAGTGCCAGCGCGAGATTTAATTCGGGAATATCTCGACTTTGTTGACGATGTGGCGGACGAACTGGACTCGCGCGAGGAGTTGAACTACATCCACACCATGCTGGAGCGGGGCAGCGGCGCCGACCGGCAGTTGCAGGTGTATCAGGAAACCGGAGATTTGAAAAAAGTTGTCGATTACATTATTGAAGAGACGGGGACCGGCTTGGCGGAAGACGAGTCGGCAGCCGAGAGAAAAGTAGGCTAATGACTAATGACCATTCCTGCAGACCCGACCGACTTTCCCGCCCCTGCGCAAGGCGCTTGGGGCGCCCGAATCAAACAGATTTCTTTCGATCCTGAATACACGCCAGGGGCGCGCAATGCCGTCAGTATTTGCTTGCGAGTGCAGCCGGAGGAAAAGGTCTGCGTCATCACTGATGAGGTAACGATTGAGATCGCAGCGGCAATTGTCAACGAACTGGATACCTTGGGCGCACCGTACCACGTGTGGGTGCTGGAAGATTTAGCTCCTCGGCCTCTCACGAATCTGCCGCAGGAAATTCTCGACGATCTGGAGATGAGTCAGGTTTCGATCTTTGCCGTGCAGGCGCAGAGAAATGAATTACGCTCGCGCATGCAGATGACGGATGTGGTAAACCGGCGCAAGATCCGGCACGCGCACATGGTCAACATCAACCGGCAAATCATGCTGGAAGGGATGCGGGCAGATTTTCAGAAAGTGGACCGGCTGAGTGCCAAGGTCGTGGCGATGGTTCGCAAGGCGCAGTGGGTAAGGGCGAAGACAGCGGCCGGTACGGACTTGACTGCTGAATTGAATCATAACTATCGCTGGCTGAAGACCAGCGGAATCATCACTTCGGAAAAGTGGGGGAACCTGCCCGGAGGAGAGATTTTTACTACGCCCGGCGAGGTCAATGGGACGTTCGTGATTGACGGGGTGGTAGGCGACTATCTGTGCGCGAAGTTCGGCAATCTCCGGGAGACTCCGCTGACTATCCGCATGAAGAAGAACCGCCTCATTGAGGCGCACTCGGAGAACCACGAACTGGAAGACGACTTCTGGAAATACACGCATACGGATGAAAACAGCGACCGAGTCGGTGAGTTTGCCATCGGGACGAACATCGATTTGAAAGATGTGATTGGTCAGATTTTGCAAGACGAGAAATACCCTGGGGTGCACATCGCATTTGGAAACCCGTATGGGGCGCACACGGGAGCGGAGTGGGATTCCTCGACTCATATCGATGTGGTGGGGCGCAAGTTCAACATCTGGGTGGACGACGAGCAGATCATGCAGGATGGGAAGTTCCTGGTCGAGGCGTAGAACCGCATCAGTCGTTCAGGACAATCCTAGCCGGGCAGCGGGCCAAGACAAGGTTAGCGGATCCTCCGACTCCGCAAGACGCCCGCTTCGTGGATGTCGCGTTCAGCTCAGGATGACAGAGGATCATGATTCCCTCCCTCCGAAAGCAGTTCAACGCCGGCTTCACTGCCGAGAAATATCAAGCCTTCTTGCGGCGGATCGACAACGCTTGCGGAACACACGTACCGTTCCGTCTTTCGGAGAGTCCGTGTTTCTTCCCACAGTCATTGCTGGAGCGGATGGCCGAGGATGGCAAGGAACTGATCCGGCAACTGGTGGAAAGCGCAGATTATAGAGCCCGATCAAGTGAATCGATTCCCGCCGAATTCAAGGTTCCGAACGAGCCCGAACATCCGATGTTTTTGCAGGTCGATTTCGGGCTGGTACGCGATTCAGGCGGCGAATTGCATCCGAAACTGGTGGAGTTACAAGCCTTCCCTTCTCTTTATGCGTATCAGGTAACGCTGGCACAAAACTATATCGACGTGTACGGCCTGAATCGATTTGGAGGAAAGCGTCTACGGTTTTTTCTGAGCGGCCTCGATGAAGAATCCTACCGCGATCTCTTACGCCAGGCGATTGTTGCCAATCACGATCCGGAAAACGTGATCCTGATGGAGATTCATCCGCAGGAACAGAAAACGCTGCCAGACTTTCTGCTGACCGAGAAAATGCTAAGAGTAAAGACGGTCGATATCCAGGCGATCAAAAAGCAAGGTTCGAGGCTCTACTACGAACGGAATGGATACAGGGTCCCGATCCGGAGGATCTATAACCGAGCGATTGTCGACGAACTGCAACGCAAGAATATCGAGCTGAATTTTGATTGGCGCGACGATCTCGATGTGGAGTGGGCAGGACACCCAAACTGGTATTTCCGCATCAGCAAGTTTTCAATTCCCTATTTGCGGCATGAGTCGGTGCCGAAGACATGGTTTCTTGACCGGCTCGGGCAGATTCCCAACGATTTGCAGAACTACGCGCTGAAACCGCTTTATTCTTTTGCCGGATTGGGTGTGGTGATTGCGCCGCGGCGAGAAGATATTGAAGGCATTCCTGCGCGGAGCCGCGCGCAATATATCCTGCAGGAGCGGCTGCACTTTGAACCCGTGATTGAAACTCCGTTCGGAGGCACGAAAGCTGAAGTGCGGGTGATGTACGTGTGGCATGATGAGTTGAAGGCGGCGCTGACAATCATCCGCATGGGCCGAGGTTTGATGATGGGGGTGGATCACAACAAGAACATGGAGTGGGTGGGAGCATCAGCGGGATTCTACGTGGAAGATTAGATCACGCGCGCGTATGGTTTTGAGGAAATATTTTATTACCCGATTCTCTTAAGGATGGTAGTTTGGAGCTCGCGGCCGTTGCTGCGGCGAAGGTAAAGTTTGTCACCGGCGAGACCGACAGGAACGTGGTCCCCCGGTTTCCATTCGCCTGGAGTGTAGTCATCGGCAGAGGTGGACTCGTACTCTCCGGTATAGACCACACCGCCGAGGTTGATCACGACCGCGCGGCGAACAGGGTGAGTGAATGATTCACGAAGGATCTCGGCTTGCGCCTGACACCAATTTTCAAGGTCGTGGCCTGCGACTCCTCCGCCCTGCCGATAAAGTTCCGTGGCGCGTCGTCGAATTGTTTCTCGTTGCGGAGAAGAGTAGTTGCCGGAAGTCCGCTCCATACAGAGTTGCCTCGATTTCGGGGTTGCTGAGGTAATAGTAGTCGCCACACGCGCAACTTGTAACTGAGATCGCGACACAAAGGGACAGGGAGTTTGTCAGTTTGGGAACCCGAACTCGCGGGGAGGGAGCTTTGACTAGCCGGTCACAGAGAGGGATGGCCTTCAGCCGTCGAACTGGTTGACCGGAGGCACTGGCGAGCCTAACATTACCGCCGTTGGGGGCTTTGTCCATTCATGATCGGCCAGACTGTGTCCCACTACCGCATCCTCGGAAAACTTGGCGGCGGTGGTATGGGTGTCGTGTATGAGGCCGAAGACCTCAAGCTCGGGCGGCATGTTGCCCTGAAATTCATTCCGGAAAATCTTGTAGGCGATGCCAAATCACTCGAACGCTTCGAGCGTGAAGCCAGGGCGGCGTCGTTATTGAATCATCCCAACATCTGCACAATCCACGGCATTGAGGATAACAACGGTCATCCCTTCATTGTGATGGAGAAGCTGGAGGGCGAGAGCCTGAAACAATGCATTGGCGGCAAGCCCATGGAGTCGGAGAAACTGCTCGACATCAGCATTCAGGTCGCTGACGCTCTAGCCGCCTCACATGCCAAGGGGATCGTCCATCGTGACATCAAGCCGGCAAACATTTTCCTGACGCCTACGGGGCAGGTGAAGGTGTTGGATTTCGGGCTGGCCAAGCTCATCCACAATGTCGGTACCGACAGCGACGGAGGGGGTACCGACGATTCGCTAACCGCAGTCGGAGTGATCCCAGGGACCGCGGTCTACATGTCTCCAGAGCAAGCGCGAAGCGAGGAAATCGACTTTCGCACCGACCTTTTTTCCTTCGGCGTGGTGATGTACGAAATGTCGACCGGTAAGAAACCCTTTACTGGGAAGAACTCGCTGATGACGCTCGATTCAGTGCTGCATGTGAAGCCGATTCCTCCTGCGGAGCTGAATCCAAAGGTTCCAGTCGAGCTCGAGGGCATTATCGGCAAGGCGATGGAAAAGGACCGCAAAGCGCGGTACCAAAGTGCCACGCAGATAAAAGCAGACCTGCAGCAACTCAAGCGTGAATCTGAATCAGGCCAGATCAAGAGTGGATTGCACAGTGGATTGCACAGCACGAGACTGCGGGTTGCGACTAAGACATTTGGCCGTTCCGGCAGCAACCGGTGGCTCTTCTGGCTACTTGGAGGGACTGCGGCGCTGTTGGTTACAGTGCTGGCGGCGGTAGGTGCTTATTGGGTAAAACATCGGTCGATGGCGAGCGCCGAGTTACAAAATGCGATTGCGGTGTTGCCGCTGCAGAATATGAATGGCGATTATGCAGTGGATTATTTGCGCTTCGCATTGGCCGACGAATTGACCAGCGTACTGACCTATTCGCGTTCGCTCGAGGTCCGTCCGTCATCAGCCACGAGGAAGTATGTTGAACCGGACTTAGATCCTCGCAAAGTCGGACAGCAACTGCATGTGGGACGACTGTTGACTGGGCACTTCCTGCGGCAGGGCGATCAGTTGGTCGTAACCCTGGAAGCGATTGATGTCGCCAGCGACCGGCTGCTCTGGCAGACAACCGTCACGGCCCCGGTAAACGATTTAATTTCCTTGCAGAGCCAATTGAGCACACAGGTACAGCAGGGGTTTTTGCCCGCATTGGGTGTTGCGGGAGGAGCCGTGAGCACCGCGTCACGTCCTAAGAGCCAGGAGGCGTACGATCTCTACCTGCATGCCCTTGCCTTGCCCCATGATCCCGAGCCGAACAAGGATGCGATCGCCGTGCTGGAACACGTGGTGGGAGAAGACCCAGGCTACGCGCCGGCATGGGAGGCGCTGGGACTTAGATGCTATTACGATTCGTATTTTGGCAAAGGCGGCGAGGACATGTTCCAGCGCTCGAATGCCGCTTTTGAGCGGGCAGTTTCCCTGGATCCGAACCGGATGCTGGCGGCGAGCCATTTGATCACGAACCGCGTGGAACGTGGCGAGTTGGGCCGTGCTTATGATGCAGCGACGGATTTGGTGCGCAGGCGTCAGCAAAGCGGAGATGCGCATTTCGCGCTCAGCTTTGTCTTGCGCTATGCGGGCATGCAGGAGCAGGCAACGCAGGAGTGCAACACGGCGCGATCGCTTGACCCGGGGAACTTTAATTTCCGGTCGTGTGCGTGGGCTTTTCTACAGCTGGGCAAGACGGACCGGGCGATGGATTTCGTACATTTGGACGCGGGCTCGGAGTGGGCAGCCTGGGTGACGCCATATGTGTATCTAGCGGCGGGAAATGTGGCGCAGGCGCGAGAGAGTGTGAAGAACGTGGCGAAGGCTCCGGCCTACCACCGGGAGTTGTTGGCGGCGTGCACGCAGACACAGCGGCCGGCAGACATGGACCGGATCGTGCGCGAGGCGGAATCGTCGGCGATGATGGAGCCCGATCCGGAGGCGTGGTATCACGTGGGGGTGGTGATGGCGTATTGCGGGCAAAACGATGCAGCGATGCGTCTACTGAAAGCCGCAGTGCAGCAGAATTATTGCTCGTACTCGGCGTTATTGGCGGATCCGCTATTGAAAGAGCTACGCAAGGAAACCTCGTTTAATCAAGTGCTCACCGCGGCGAGCGCTTGTCAACAAACGTTGAAAGAAGGGCGGGGTCAGTAAAAGCAGTTCTCAGTCATACGAGGAAAGAATTTGCGTCAGAGCGGGGGTAGGCCCCATCCTTGTAAGGTGAACCATTCGGGATGCAAAAACCTCTGCGGCCGCCTGTCGCGGCTCTTCCACCCCTTTGTCGAAACATCACGTCTCCATACTTCATTCGCGCTCCTGCTGTTAGCGATTCCTCTCCTGCTCGCCGCTTCGCCCCAGCGGAGCGAGGAAATCTCCCCGCTCCCAGTCACTGCGGCCGAGTCTCAGCATCAACCGTCCGCAACGACTTTTCCTGACCTTCCCTATCAGGGAACTCCTCCCCAACTTCCTCAAGATCAAGGAACCCTCGGACTACGCCTCACGCTGCGACGCCTGAGTACGACCGCCGAATTGATGCAGACGGTGGCACACCCGGATGATGAAGATGGCGGCATGCTGACGCTCGAATCGCGTGGCCGTGGGGACAGTGTGTTATTGATGACACTGAATCGCGGCGAAGGTGGACAGAACAAAGTCGGCAGTAATTTGTCAGATGTCCTGGGAGTGCTGCGCACGCTGGAACTGCTGGCGGCAGACCAATACTACGGGGTGCAAGAACGATTTTCGCGTGTGGCCGACTTTGGCTTTTCGAAAAACCCAGAGGAGACGTTTGCCAAGTGGGGCGGACACGATGTGGCGCTCGGAGACATGGTCCGGGTTATTCGTACCTTCCGTCCAGATGTGCTGGTAGCCCGTTTTTCAGGCACCGAGCGAGACGGACACGGGCATCATCAGGCTTCGAGCATCCTGACTAAAGAGGCTTTCCGTGCAGCCGCCGACCCGCAGCGTTTTCCCAATCAGATCGCCCAGGGGCTCCAACCTTGGCAGGCGAAAAAGCTTTACATCGGCAACGTTTGCGGTTTCGGAGCCATGACCTGCCCGGATGCAAACTGGACCGTAAAGTTGAACACCGGTGAGATGAGCGCGGAGCTGGGGATGTCATATGTCCAGTTCGCGATGCAAGGGTTGCGGCATCAGCTCTCGCAAGGGGCGGCAAACTGGAATGTCGATCCCGGGGATCGCTTCACGTTCTATAGGCTCGTGGATTCGATAGAGCCCGCGAAGTTGGATAAAGACGGGCACGAAAAGGATTTCTTCGACGGCATTGATACCACATTGCCCGGCTTGGCGGCGCGATTGGGAGCGGAACAATCGAAGGTTCCAAAGCTGCGGCAGGAATTGACCGAGGTTACAAACAAGGTTGCCCAAGCCAGCCAGATCGCCAGGGGGGAAGATCCCTCTGCATCAGCGGCGCCTCTGATGCAAATTCTGGTCAGTTTGGAACGCACGCAGGCGGAAGTTAGCAACAGCGCGCTGGGCGCAGTGATCAAGTCTGATCTGCTGGCGCGATTAAAAGAGAAACACGAGCAGGCGGCAATCGCGCTCAACCTGGCGTTGAACGTGGGCTTGTCGGCAGTTGTGGTATCGCCTACCCAGCCAAAGGGCGCAGTTCAGAAAGAGACGGAGGCGTTGACAACTGTTTCTCCGGGGCAGGAATTTCTAGTCGCGGTGGATTTCAACAATGAGTCGAAAAAACGACTGTTCATTGACGCGCTTAAGTTGGAGGTGCCGGAAGGGTGGGGCACGATTTCCGACAAGACAAGACCGGTAGCCGTTAAACCAGGCGACAACGTTCAGGCGGTCTTTCGCTTGAAAGTTCCAGCGAATGCAGCGTACACGCGGCCCTATTGGCATCGCGATGATCCAGAGACGGAAAGCGTGAATCACATCGACGACGAGAAGTACGCGACGCTTCCATTCCCACCCCCGGTGCTGCGAGCTCGGGTGGAATATTCGGTTGGAGGTGCTGGCGAAGCCCGAGGTCAGAGTCCGGGAAAGAGCGCAATCGAGGGTACCGTCGTGACACCGTTCGTCGACGAGGCTGGAAAGGAACGCGCGCGGCCATTCGCAGTAGTACCGGCATTCTCGGTTGCTCTGGAACCTGGGACGCAGGTGATCTCGACGCATAACGGTTCAAGTTCGACTGTGACCGTAGGCGTTACCACTAACCTGAACCGCGGCTCAAGAGGGGTGCTGAGGTTGGAGTTGCCGGAGGGCTGGCGTTCCGAGCCAGCGCAGTTTGCGGTGGAGTTTAGGCAGCGAGGTGAGAAAAAGGATTTCCAGTTCAAGATCTTCCCTGCCGGCTTGCAGGAAGGACGAGCCAAAGTGCGGGCTGTGTTGGAGGCGGAGGACAAGAAGTTCAGCGAAGGTTACACGCTGGTGACGCGCGAAAACCTGGGCAGCTTCTATTACTATCAACCGGCGGTGCAGCGGGTCAGCATTGTGGACGTGCGGGTGCCCCACGACTTGAAGGTCGGCTACATTATGGGCGCGGGCGACGACATCCCAATGGTGCTAAAGCAGGTGGGGATGGACGTAACGATGATTCCTCCAGAAAAACTGGTGGGCGAGGATCTTGGGCAATATGGAACGATCGTGCTCGGGATTCGCGCTTACGATACCCAGAAAGATGTGGCCGCAAATAACAAAAAGCTACTTGAATTCGTCGCCGCCGGCGGAACTCTGGTCGTGCAATACAACACTGGCGTCGGGGATTTTAACAGCGGTCACTTCACCCCATATCCCGCAGAACTGAGCCGGGCGCGCGTTTCAGTGGAGGAAGCTCCGGTGGAAATTCTGGCGCCGGACGATGGAATATTTCACTATCCCAATGCGATCACGGCCCGCGACTTTGATGGCTGGGTACAGGAACGCGGACTTTATTTCATGAATAAATGGGATGAGCATTTCAAGCCGCTCCTAGCTTGCCACGATCCGGGCGAGGCCGCGCAGAAGGGCGGACTGCTGCGGGCGCAGTACGGCAAAGGAACTTACATCTATGCTGCGTATGCGTTCTTTCGACAGTTGCCGGCAGGAGTTCCCGGAGCGGTGAGGCTGTATGTGAATCTGTTAAGCGCGGGACATGAAGGCGGTCATTAGTCACTAATCGTTGGTCGTTGTCGTTGGCCGGTTGTCTTTTGGTCGTCAGCCCTTCCACGAAATGCGCGATGCTTCGCCGAATAATTCGGAATCGCCCGGCCTGATCCGTGGCATGGGCCTGGGAAGCGCGACTGCGCTCAACATGATTGACATGATCGGCGTGGGTCCGTTCATCACCATGCCGCTAGTCCTGAGCGCCATGGGCGGGCCGCAGGCCATGCTGGGATGGGTGGTGGGCGCGCTATTGGCCGTGTGCGACGGGCTGGTGTCTGCCGAATTGGGAGCGGCGTTCCCCGGCTCAGGTGGATCGTATCGTTATCTGAGCGAGATTTATGGGCCGCGGAAATGGGGGCGGCTGATTTCGTTTCTGTTTATCTGGCAGCTTTCTTTCAGCGCCCCGCTTTCCATCGCCAGCGGATGCATCGGTCTAGCAGGCTACGCTGCCTATTACTGGCCAAGTCTCGAAACGGTTTACACGGCGCACACAGCGGCTTTGCCCATCCCGTGGGCAGGGTCACTTCAGGTGAGCTGGATCGTGACGCCGGGAACTGCACTGGCGATCGTGATCTGTTTCTTCACGGTCTTGCTGCTCTATCGGCGCATCACGGTCATTGGGCGTCTTTCGAAACTATTATGGCTGGGCGTGATGGGAACGATCGGCTGGATCATCTTCGCCGGGCTGACGCACTTCAACGCCACTCGTGCGTTTGATTTTCCTCCCGGTGCGTTCACCCTTTCCCGCGGGTTCTTCACTGGGCTAGGCGGAGCCCTTCTTGTGGCCACATACGACTACTGGGGCTACTACAACGTTTGCTACCTGGGCGATGAAATAAAAGATCCTACGCGGAATATTCCGCGGGCTCTGTTGCTTTCCATTCTTCTGGTGGCTTGTCTATATCTAATGATGAACCTGTGCATTCTGGCTGTGGTTCCTTGGCGGGAGCTGCTGCGGGCAGGACAGAACAACAGCGGATTGTACGTTGTCTCGTTGTTTATGCAGAGAATTTACGGGCCGTGGGCGGCGCGGTTAGTCACGGGCTTGGTAATCGTGACCGCGTTTGCATCGGTCTTCTCGCTAATGCTGGGGTATTCACGGGTTCCGTATGCGGCCGCCCTGGACGGGAACTATTTCCGGGCATTTGCTAAAGTGCATCCGGTATACCGCTTCCCCCATGTTTCGCTTCTGGCACTGGGAGTAGTAGCGGCAGCGTTCTGCTTTCTGCGGCTGAGGGACGCGATCGCGGCGCTGGTGGTCATTCGCATTATTTTGCAATTTCTGGTGCAGGCGGTAGGCTTGATCGTGTTGCGAGTGCGCCACCCAGAGATGCCGCGTCCTTTTCGCATGTGGCTGTATCCTGTGCCGGCGTTGGTGGCGATTGCCGGCTTTCTTTTTATCTTATTTGGTCGTCCAAACTGGCAGAAGGAAGTGCGCTACGCAGTGGTGATCTTGCTAGCGGGACTGGCGATTTATATGATGCGAGCCTGGCGCAGCAGGGAGTGGCCATTTAGCGTTGAAGTTTCTCGTGGTTAGGCCTTGGAGCGGAAAGGACGCGCTTGTAGTGTTATCGAAAACGGAGGAATCATGAGACGAACATTTACTTGGGTCGCGATCTGCGTGATGGCGCTGGTCGCACTCAGCGCGGCGCAGAACAATAAAGCGAAAGATGAACATCGGACAGTCACGCAGGTGCTCGATCGCACGGTCGCCAATGTCGAGGAGGACTTCGTTCCCGCCGCGGAGGCGATGCCGGAAGACAAATTCGGATTCGCGCCTACCAATGGCGAGTTCAAAGGCGTCCGCACTTTCGCGCAACAGATAAAACATGTGGCCGCGGTCAACTACGAATTGGGAGCAGCTATTTTGGAGGAGAAGCCTCCGGTCGACATCGGCGACGAAGCGGGGCCAGCTTCCGTCACTAGTAAGGCTGACATCCTGAAATATCTGAAGGACTCTTTTGCATACGTACACAAGGCGATACAGACTATCAATGAAAAGAACCTGGTGGAAACAGTGAAGAGCCCCTTCGGAGAAGGAAGAGTAACGCGTCTTGGCCTGGCGACGAGCGTGGCATGGCATGGTTTCGATCATTATGGGCAGATGGTTGTGTACCTGCGCATGAACGGCATCGTACCGCCGGCTAGCCGATAGAGTCGGCCTTCGGCCCTCTACTGCTGTCGGAAACGAAAGTCTTGACGGTCGTTACGATTCGTGACAAAGAAGCTGCAAAGATGTTGGTAGAAGCTGAGGCTGGGTTCCTTTGCAGCGAGGTCTGGATAGGAATCAACGGCCTGGAGAAAGTTTTTGATCTCCTCCTCCGCCTGCTGATCGCTTGAGCGAGGAATCTTCCGTGACTTCCTTGACTTAATTTGGCGCACCATTTTTCCGCTTGATCCCTACTCACCCACAGAAACTGATAATGGGTTCCCCAGGAAGCCGCCTTGCTGACTTTTGCTGTATGAACCCATGGGCGCTGCGGAAGTTTCGATGCCAACTGAGATTCTGCGACTAGCCGCGGGCGCCGCCTGAGGCAATGGAAGTGAGCAGCAACTCGGCTTGAAGTCCGCTGCGACCAAGGTGAGTCGCGACCGCTTTTCGCGTTTTCTCCGCAGAGGAGTGGGAATCGAGGAAAATGATGACCGAAGGACCAGCTCCACTGAGCGCTGCGCCCAGAACTCCTTTGGTACCGGTTAATTGCTTTAAACAAAAAAGCAGCGGACACAGCGGGGCCCGGTAGGGCTGATGGATGCGATCTTCGAGCGCGAGCGAAAGCAGATCGTGACGCCCTTGCATGAAGGCCGCCAGCAGCAGCATGGAGTTCTGAATGTTGGCGACGGTGTCGGCTCGCGAATATTGTTCCGGAAGCACGCTGCGAGCTTCTTCGGTTGACAGCGCTTGGTCAGGGACGGCCAAGAGCAGAGGCCACTTCCCTTTCGGGCGGATGCAAACTACCTGAGCCTCAGATTCGCCCGACATGCGTGCGACAGTCAAACCGCCCATCCAGCACGCAGAGGCGTTGTCGGGATGGTGCTCGCGGCGAGATGCTTCACCGATTATCTGGGCGTCGTTCCAGTGCAACCGGCCGAAGTGATTGGCTAACGCGATGCCCGCGAGGCGAGCCGCCGCCGAAGATCCACATCCTTTGCCGATGGGAATTGCGTTTTTAATGCGAAGAGCCAGCGGGGGAGTTTGAGTCCCCTGGGATTCAAGGATTTCGCGATAGGTACTGAGTATCAGATGTTTCTCGTTCACTGTGCCGCAGATTTCCTGGTCGCGCCCAATAGCAGTAATAGAAAAGATGGAAGCAGGCCGGGCATCGATCGTAATGTAGAAATCCATCGCCAGAGCAGCGGCATCAAAAGCCGGACCGAGATTCGCCGAAGTCGCCGGCAGGGCAAGGCGCAGCGAGGCTGGGCGGCGGCTCTTCTTTTCGCTTTTAGGCATTCGAGTGGGTGGGATCGGATTTCTCTGCCTGCTCCAAAGCCTGGATAACAGCTTCCAACGTGGCGTCGAGAACGACAGGGGGGTGGCGGAATCGATTCAGCTGGATATTCTCGGGTTCGTTCACGCCGGCGGGAATTTCGCCGCGATGGAATTCCATGGTGTAGTCAGGATCTTTGAGCAAGTTTCCAGTCAGAATCAGCACAACAGTTTCTTCCGCTTTTACAAATCCCTGCCGCAACAATTTCTTCAACCCGCCCAGGGTGACCGCCGAGGCAGGCTCGCAGCCGATTCCTTCTGCGCCAATTTCAGCCTTGGCCTGGGCGATCTCAACTTCGCTCACCTCTTCACAAGCCCCGCCAGTCGCCCGAAGAACCTTCACAGCTTTTTCCCACGAGGCCGGGTTGCCGATACGGATGGCCGTAGCGCGGGTTTCAGGTTGCACGCTGACGAGGCGCTGGCCATGAGCTTCGCGCAAAGTGCGAACCAGCGCGTTGGCGCCTTCGGCTTGAATCACGGACAACTTCGGCAGACGCGAGATCAGACCGAGATCATGCATTTCCAGCAACGCTTTCCCAATCGACGAGCTATTGCCCAGGTTTCCCCCGGGCACGATGATGTGGTCAGGCAGTTGCCACTCGAGTTGCTCCAATAATTCAAGTGCCACGGTTTTCTGCCCTTCGAGGCGAAACGGATTGATCGAGTTCAATTGATAAACGGGCGCACGCCGCACCAGTTCCTGCAGCAGTCGGAGACAACCATCGAAGTCGGAGCGAAGTTCGCAGGTGAGCGCGCCGTAGTCGAGCGCCTGCGATAGTTTGCTCCACGAGATTTTTCCTTCAGGCACAAGAACCAGGCTGCGCATTCCACCTCGCGCCGCGTAGGCTGCCATCGATGCGGACGTGTTTCCCGTCGAGGCGCAGGCCACCCAACGATATCCGGCCTGGCGGGCAAATGTAGCGGCGACAGTCATTCCCGTGTCTTTAAATGAACCGGTGGGATTCATGCCTTGATGTTTGGCGTAGAGGCGCGTGACGCCAGTGGTGCGAGAAGCCTGAGGCAATTCGTACAGTGGAGTGTTGCCTTCGCGCAGCGTAACTACCTGCCATTCGGACGCGGGAGCGGGAAGCAGTTCGCGAAATCGCCACACTCCGCTCAGATCGAGGGACGCGCTTGAGGATCGCCGCTCCTTCCAGATCGATTTCAAAACATCGGGGCGGAGGTCGGCGGATTTCCACGAAGGATCTTTGATTTCCAGTAGGTTTCCGCACCGCGAACATCGGAAATCCTGCGCGGCGGATGGCGTGACTGAAGCACAGCCGATGCAAACGAAACAAATAGTGCCCTGCGGTGGCCTGGGTTGTGAATCCTTTTCAGAAGTGGCGGAGGAAGGCATGGAGTAAGAAAACTATTTCTGGCCTCGCAAGTATTGATCCGTCCGGTTGATCCAATCGGCGCGGGGCGGATTGAAAACGTCGAGGTCAACCGTATCTTCCAGCGCCTCGGCTTTGTGCGGCATGTGCGCTGGAATACAGAGCACTTCGCCGGAATGGACGACGATTTCCTTGCCGTCAATCCAAAACTTCAGGGCCCCATCGAGAATATAGGTCACCTGCTCATTGTGATGGCTGTGCTCGGGAACGATGCAGCCCTTTTTCAGCAGTACTCTCGCCAGCATAATTTCCTGGCCAACCACGAACTGCCGCTGCAGCAGCGGGTTCAGATCTTCGAGCGGAATCGTGTGCCAGGGAATGTATTGCGCCTGCGCCTTGGCGGATGCGTGTTTAGTGACAGAGCGTTGCGCGCGAGAGTGTGGCTTCGCATGCCTCGCCTTTCTCCCAGAGGAGGCTTTGGCTTTCAGTTTTTTCGCCATCAAAATTGTCCTTTGCTTCTCGGCGCTCCAGGTCAGTGCACTCTGCCCGGATAGAGCTTTACAGCATTGTCGTGCAGATAACCGTGGGCAAGTTCCAGAGCCCGGGCCTCGCTGATTTCATTTTCCGAGACCATCTCAGCCAGCGCAGCAGCCAGAGCCATACGCGACGATTGCGCTCCCAGCCAGTAGCTCTCTTCCGCGCCCAGAACCTGATTGTACGGGAAACAGTCCGTGCCGAAGGTGATCTTATCGGGAAAAGTTTCCAGCCACATCTTGAGCGTGTCCTTGAAGGCTGAAGGATACTGGGCCAGTTCGCCAAAAGAAGAATCCAGATACACATTCTTCATGGCGGCCAGCCAGACGGCTTCGCGTTCCAGTGGGTAGCCGCCGTGGATCATCACGAACGTGGTGCTGCGGTAGCGCGGATCGCGCAACACGCTTTCCAGATTCATAATGTTACTTTGCGACAGATTGAAGTAGTCGCCGATCCCGACCGCGGTGTGAATGTGCACAGGCAAATTGAGCTTGCCACCCTCGATCACCAGAAAACGGAAGATGTAATCCTGAAAAGTCCGGTAGTCTTCTTCACTGGGGACGCCACCCGAAACGTACCGCTGATAGATTTCCTCCGCCTGATCTCGCGTCGGATCCGAGAATGTTGTGGGACGGAAGTACGCCACTTCGAACTTCATGGCGATGCCACCTTTTTTCTGGTTGTCTGCGAGCACGCGAACGATGAACTCCAAGTAATCGCTAAACTTGGCAGGTAGCTTGCTCACATTCTCTTGCTGCATCCAGCGGTGCAGCATTTTTTCCTGCAGTGGAATGTAGACTCCCTCATCTGGATTGCGGGCCGTCTCACGCTCGTTGTTGAAAGGCCACATAAAAGAGTCAGCGAAGAATACCCACGGAAAACGTTTGGGATCGAGATAGTCCGCCATCATGGCACGGTTTGCCACGGAACTCTCGGTATTAATCTTGTCGAGAATCAGATTGAAATACACTGTGCCTGGGTTTTGCTTCTTCAGTTCGGCCTTTTTCGTGACAAGCCACTTGGCGTGTTCCGGCGAGAGATCGGCATACGGATATCCGAATAAAGCTTTGGCCGCGGCAATAAGCTCGGGATTATCGTCGCGCGTGCGAAGAGCGTCGCTCGCGTCGGGAGGGGCAGCCATGGCGTCAACGTCGGGATCGTCGGCAAAACCCGGGTGTGCATGATGGTCGAAGGCGGGGATCGTTTCAATCTGCGGAAGCAAGCGCTCGTAGACCTGCTGAACATCTGGGCCGGGAAACGGTCGCGCCTGTGCCGTTGCAAAAGATGCAAGGCTTATCGCAGCGCAGACAAGTAGAAACTTCTTTCTCATGATCATGCTTCCTTAATCGCCTCTTTTTAGTAATCTTCTATCTTCCCGCCGGGGCCCCCTGCCAGGCGGTGGAGACCTTCGCCATGCGCTCGGCTGCTTCATGCAGATTCGCCACCGACGACGCAAAGGAGAAGCGCACGAAATCTTTCCCCGAAGGACCGAACGCAGTTCCAGGAATAGCCGCCACTCCACCCTCTTCCAGAAGAATTTGGCAAATATGTTCAGCGCTCGCGCCCGTGCCTCGAATATCGACCCAGGCATAGAAGGCGCCGGCCGGAGCTGCGCAGCGAAATCCTGGAATCTCATTCAAATCATGCACGAACTGTTCCCGGCGCCGGGCGAACTCCGCGACCATACGCGGTGTGGTGCCCTCCCGATCGCGCAGCGCCTCGATGGCTGCATATTGTGTGAACTCAGCAACACAGGTGTAGCTGTTAATGGCCATCATCGCCAGCGCCGGCGCTACTTCTGGAGGGGCAACCGTGTAGCCCAGTCGCCATCCCGTCATAGCGAAGCTCTTGGAGAAACCGTCGATAATCAGCGTCCGCTCTTGCATTCCGGGGTAGCGAAGCATTGAGACATATTCATCGCTGTAAATGATGCGCGCGTAAATTTCGTCGGAGAGAACCCAAAGATCATGCTTCACCGCGAGCTCAGCCAAACCGCGCTGAACAGCATCGGTATATACAGTCCCGGTCGGATTTCCTGGAGAGTTTGTGATAATCATGCGTGTGCGGCGGGTAATCCGGGCAGCGATTTCCCCCAGGTCCGGCTGAAATCGGTTGCGCGACAATAGTTCGAACGGCACAGGGACCGCTCCGAGACCGAGCGTTATCGAAGGGTAGCCGGGGAATCCGGGATCTGGATACAGAACCTCGTCACCTGGCTCGAGCAAGACCATCATGGCAAAAAAAAGTGCAGCTTTGCAGCCGGGTGCGATCACGATGTTGGCCGGGGAGACTGTGATGTTGCGCGTGCGCTGTAAATAAGCAGCAATTTCCTCGCGCAGTGCCGGAACTCCGGCGACGGCGCAGTAACGGTCTTTCCCCTCGGCAAGCGCCCTGGCGGCGGATTCGATCACCGAGGAGCCGGGATGAAAATCAGGTTCGCCCAACTCGAGATGGATAATCGAACGGCCTTGGCTTTCCAGTTCCTTGGCGCGAGCAAATACGGATAGCGCGCCTTCGCCGCTCATGACGGAAATCCGAGATGCTATCGATCGCATGCAGTCTCCACAAACTCTATAGGCCTTTATACATCCCGCCGTCGACCAGGATCGTCTGGCCGGTAATGTATGAAGCGCGCTCGGAGGCCAGCCAGACAATGGTTTCGGCGACTTCGCGCGGTTCGCCAAGGCGCTTGAGCGGAGCGTCGGAGGCCCAAGCTTCGAAGATCTCCTGCTCTTTTTTCCCAGTCGTCGAAGCGCGGGCGGTAGCTAGTTCTTTCAAGCGGGCGGTTGCCGTGAAACCTGGGCCGACGTTGTTAACCAGAATCCCGTCTTTGCCAAATTCGTTGGCGAGGCTCTTCACCAATCCCACTACCGCCGCCCGCACCGCATTCGAGAGCACAAGATCATTCACTGGTTGTTTGGTCGTTATCGAGGTGAGCGTGATAATGCGTCCCCAGCGTTTCCGTTGCATGTGAGGAATGACTTCGCGCGCAAAGTAGACGCTGCTGAGAAAGTTCAGCTCGAGCGTGCGTTGCCATTCCTCGAGCGTAGCGGCCAGGAAACCCTTGGCTGGTGGGCCCCCAGCGTTAGTCACGCAGATGTCGACACTGCCGAATTTCTTAGCCACGGCAGCAACGAAACGGCCGACCGCAGCAGCCTCCGTCACGTCGAAAGCCTCGGACATAACCTCGGCGTTGTAATGCTTTCTGATCTGCTCCGCTGCGGCTTGCAAAGTCTCCTGGTTGCGCGCGCACATCGCGACGCGGCAACCTTCGCCGGCAAAGGCTTCCGCCGTCGCGCGTCCAATTCCCTGACTGGAAGCGGCTACGAGAGCTACACGGTCCTTCAGGCCAAGATTCATGAATCAAGAATTATAAACGGTGCGCCACGCATTTCTTCGCCGCCTTCGTTGGACTCGCTGGTGGTCTTCGCTTGCGGGAGTGCGCGCGCGCAATTAATCTGGAGAAGCGAGGGATTCATGAAGCAACACACCCATCACTTCGAGACCAAGGCTGTGCGCGGCGCCGCGGATCTGGATCGAAAAAACGGTCCGCTGGCGACGCCCATCTACCAGACTTCCACCTTCGAAGTCTCCGACAACGAGGAGCAGCTGCGCGCCACTCACACCGACCACTTTTACACTCGCTATGGCAATCCCACAAACACGGTTGCCGAAAAGACAATCGCGAAGTTGGAAGGTACGGATGCGGCTCTCACCTTCGCCTCCGGCATGGGCGCCATCACAACAACGCTCATGGCTCTGCTCAAGAGCGGCGATCACGTGGTGGCACAGCGCGATATTTACGGAGGCGTAAGTAAATTTCTGTCGCAGTGGCTACCGAAAATGGGGATCGAGACAACGTTTGTCGACACCAATAAATATGAGCAACATGCGCGGGCGATCCGTCCGAACACTAAGTTGCTCTACCTCGAGTCGCCGACTAATCCTACTTTGCGCATAGTGGATTTCAAGACAGTGGCAACCCTGGCCAAAGAAAACAAGCTACTCAGCATGATTGATGCCACATTCGGCACGCCTATTAATCAACACCCGGCGGAATATGGTATAGACCTGGTGATGAACTCAGGAACGAAATATCTGGGTGGGCATTCAGATCTGATTTGCGGCGTTATGGCTGGCCGTCACGAGCTGATCGAGCAAATCTGGGAGACGCGGACAACCCTGGGCAATTGCATGGATCCGCATGCGTCGTGGATGCTGGTGCGAGGGCTGAAGACGCTGGCGGTTCGGGTTGCGCGGCAGAACGAAAATGCGCTGCGCGTCGCGGAGTTTCTGTCGGAGCACGCCAAAATTCGTAGTGTGCATTATCCGTTTCTGAAAAGCCATCCACAGTATGCCGTAGCACGCGAGCAGATGCGTGGCGGAGGAGGAATCGTCTCCTTCGAGGTCGAGGGTACGGGAGAAGACGCGCGCCGGGTGAGCGAGGCAATGCGACTATTCACGCTGGCGCCAAGCCTCGGCAGCGTTGAGTCGCTGGTATCGATTCCGGTACTGACTTCACATGCCATGATCCCCGCCGAAGACCGCGCGAAGATGGGCGTGACAGAGCAGATGATCCGGCTCTCCGTGGGGATCGAGAACGCAGACGACCTGATCGCCGATCTGGAGGGCGCGCTGCAAGCGATGGCGGCACCACAACAAGTGCCAGTGCGATGAAGAATTCAAGCAGCTCCGGCTTTGTCAAAGCAGGACTTATCCTGCCGCGATCTGGTCAACGCTAAAAAATAAACTTCAGCCCAAGTTGCAAAATGCGCGGAAGGTGCGTGCCAGCCGAACGGAGATAGCTACTGCCTCCGCAACTGGGATCGCCGGCGGAGTTGTTGGCTCCGCCATAGCAGGCAATTTCATTGGAATCTGTTCCGCGACCGGAGTTATCGGCTGCCGAACCGGCGTCACCTCCCAGCCACGTGTATTCCACGTGGTTAAAGACGTTGAAGGCTTCCGCACGGAACTCAAAGTACTTGTTCTCCGTGATTGCGAAATGTTTCAACAATGCCATGTCAAAATTCGTGCGCCACGGATTTCGCAAGATGTTTCTTCCGGCATCGCCAAAAGTGAGTCCGGTTGGCAGCACGAACACGTCTGGGTTGTAGAGAAGAGGACCGAAACCGCTCAGAGGACCTGCCAACGGGCTGCTCGAAACTCCCTGTTTCGGATTGCCGACCAGGTCGGGATACGAGCCAGCGGTAGAAAACCCGTTGCCCACCCCAGCGTTATCGGCGGTTGCCAGAAAACCCTCGTTGTACACGCTGAACGGCGAGCCACTTTGAATCAACGTGATGCCAGACCATTGCCAGCCACCCAACAGCGAATGTGCCAATCCTTTTCTTTTGAACAGAGGAAGATCGTACACGTAGGCCAAGGTGATGTTATGGCGCTGATCGAAGTTTGAGCTGGCCCGGTAGGCGTTGAGGTTGTAGGAGTTCACAAATCCCGTATCGTTGTAGTCGGAGGAATCGTCAATCGAATGGCTATATGTGTAGGCAGCATTCAGTTCCAGACCACCGATGCTATGGCGCACCGAGACTTCCAAGGCATTGTAATTTGAAGAGCCGGTTTGGTCCTTGCGTTGGATGCTGCCGATGCCAGCATAGGGACGGAACGGGTTCGCGGTATTTCCGCAAGCGACGAACAAATTGACGGCCGCGCCCGACGGGGGTCCGCCGTTTGCCCCGG
This sequence comes from uncultured Acidobacteriota bacterium, assembly GCA_963720155.1. GTDB lineage: Bacteria > Acidobacteriota > Terriglobia > Terriglobales > Acidobacteriaceae > Sulfotelmatobacter. The sequence continues at coordinate 347,246 of CAVREP010000013.1, read as the reverse complement.
CGGTGTAAGGAACCGGTGTTCCATAAGACGTTACGGCGTTGGTCGGAACACCGTAAGCATCGACGGTATCGACCCCGCTAGTTATGTTGTTGCAGTCTGCGGCAGTTATAACTTCCCCTGGGGCGTAGGGGTTTTGGCCTGCGGCAACAGGAAACATCTGATTGTATTCATAAGAGCGAGTAAGATGCACGCCCGCGCTGCCCACGTAGGAGATTGTGGCGATTGTGCCTTTGCCAACATCGTGCTGCACGTCAAGATGCCACTGCTGCATGTAGGGCCAAACGGCTTTGTTCGGAAGAGATACAAACTGCAGCGGAGTAGTGCTCGCGCCGGCCGTACCCAGTAGACTCGAATTCAAGCAGTCATAACCTGTTATTGCCCCGCAACTGGCTCCTGAAAGCGGATTTGGGATGCTGGTAATCGGGGTGCTCTTGCTTTCGTACTCTAGAGACTCGGTGTTGGATTCATTGCCGTTGGTATGCTCGAAGAAAATCCCATAACCGCCACGAAGAGCCCATTTACCGTCCCCGTTCGGATCAAAGGCAAAACCAATACGCGGGGCCGGGTTCCACCAGTGGTTCTTTAGACAACCTGCGGGAACGCCGGGGGTTACGCCGCAATCGACCCATCCGTTATATGGGTTGCCGATGACCAATCCCGTAGCGGGGTCTACGCTGCTAGCACCAGGAACATAAAAACTGGGATCAAAATTCCAAGCGAGATTGTTCTTTTCGCGATATGTGCCAAAGAAGCTGAGGCGCAGCCCAAGATTCAGAGTCAGGTGCTTGGACACGTGCCAGTCATCTTGCAGATAGGTCTCGTAGATGTTGTATTCCTCGTGCATCTTGAGCGCTGCGCCCTCCTGGGTAAATCCCCCGACATTGCCCAGAAGAAGATCGGCGAAGGCGTTTCCACTGGAAACGGCACTTGTATTACTGAAGGATAATTCACCATTCACGCCATACTGAGGTTGAGGGATCTCATTCTTATGCGCATTCACCACGTAGACACCGAACTGAAGATTGTGAGGGCCCACAATCTTGGTGACGTTGTCGCGGTACGTAAATGTAGGGTTTGAGTTCAAAGGTCCCTGTGGAACATACCCGGGATCCTCGGAAAAACCACCACCATACTCCCCACCGGTAACGCTGATGCCGGGAACCTTTCCGCCGTAACCGTTGTTGTAAAGCCCAATTGCCGGAAATCCGCTGGGACGCTGCCAAGGACCGGTCAGGTTCGTACTGATGTGATCTGTTGTGTAGCTCGCGACAAACTCGTTCAGCAGGGTTGGGGAAACGTTCGCCGTGATGCGTGCCACCATGCTCACACCGGGATTATTAAAATTCGTTTGAATGGTTGGAAAAGTAGTACCGTTGGTCCAAAGAGGAACCGGATACTGCTGATTCCAGGAGTCGTGAATGTAGCGGAAGCTGGCGCGAACCTTCTCGCCGATATTTTGATCGACCTTGAACAGTTCCTGCCGCCAGTGCGTGGGTAATGTGGGCGTCGCAAACCAGGTATCAAGAATGCCAGTTCCCAGAGCGCCTGACGAAATGTTGGGCTCCGGAATCATTGCCAGCAGTGCTTGATTGATAGAAGCATTCGCGGCAAACCCAGGTACGACATTGAGATTCGGGGTGTAGCCTTGGCTATTGGTGTAGCCCGGCACGACTGGGCAATCACTCAAGGAGCCAGCCACAACGTTAGGACAGTCGTCGGTAAAATCTCCCCCGCGTTCGGCCATAGTCGGAACTGGCGTTGAGGAGAAGAATCCGGACGCAGGTGTGAGTTCGCGGCGCCATTCTTCCGACCAAAAGAAAAATGTCTTCTGCTTGTTCGTGTTGAAGTGTCCGGGAATATAGACCGGACCACCGATGGTAAACCCGAAGTCGTTTTTCTTGTATGCCGGAACTGAGGTTTCGAATTCCGGAGTCGCATTGAAGGCATCATTACGCAGAAACTCATATAAATCGCCGTGGAAACGATTCGTGCCCGACTTGGTTTCCACTTCAATCGTTCCCGAGCCGTTACGGCCGTACTGCGCCCCGAAGTTCGAGGTAAGAACCTTCACCTCGGCGATAGCGTCGATGCTGGGGTAGACATTCAGCGTGGTATTGCTACCGTTATCGAGGGCGTCACCGCCATCGATTTCAAAGTTGTTGTATTCCGTGCGGCCGCCGTTGATGCTGAACGCCACGGTAGATGCACCCGGTTCACCTTCATCGGCACCGGATTGGTCTGTAACTCCCGGAGACAGGGCGACGAGTTGCGTAAAGTCGCGGCCGTTGAGTTCAAGCTGACTAATTTCTTTGCCGGTAACCGTGCTCCCCAAGTCGGAAAACTGCGTTTCCACCTGGGCTACCTGCGAGCCCTGTACTACAACCTCGGTGTTGATCGTGCCCACCTGTAGCGCCACATTCACGCGAGCTTTTTCTGCGACTCGCAATACCACTCCTTGCGCCTGGTACTTCTTGAATCCTTCGGCCGTCACCGTAAGGTCATAAGAGCCGATGGGCAAGGATGCGAAGAGGAAGTCTCCGCTATCGTTGGTCGTGCCCTTTCTTTTGATTCCATGCTCTGCGTTATTGACCACAACCTGAGCGTTAGGGATAGCTGCGCCACTGGAGTCGGCAACCGTGCCGGTCAGAGAGGCTGTGTCCTGCGCGCAGGCGGCCGCACTAAATGTCAACACCATAGCCGTGATCGTTAACAGCCTGAGATTCGATTTCATAGGAAACTCTTCTCCTGCCGAGCGGACATTTCACAAATGTTGACGCGCGAGCAGGGTCGCTCCGTTGGGAACTTGGTCGGGCGTCTCTCGATTTCCAGCAAACAAAGTCGATCCCAAAAACACCTCTATTAAAACGTATGAATAGTGCTTTTACTGACCATCCAATGTCAAGAAAAAAGAGCGGGCAGAAGTTTGATTTGGACCAGAATGCAAGGAAAAAAATGGCAGGATCTGATGATTTGAACTGAATGCGCGCTCGCTCTAGTCCGTGAACGTCGCTACGAAAGGCTGCGAGTGGAGTCTCGCACAACCAATTCCGGCGCTACTTTGCGATGGTGAGCTGCCACCTCACGTTTTTCCAGCACACACTTGATGCCTTCGAGAACAATGCCTACGGCTCCGGCGCCCATTGCTTCCATGGGCTGGCGAATGGTGGTGAGGGAAGGTGTGCACAGCGCCGAGGCTGCTACATCGTCGAATCCAATCACCGAGCATTGCTCAGGAACGCTACGTCCGGCCCTGGAGAGAGCGCGGATTGCGCCGAAAGCTGTCATATCATCGAACGCCAACAACGCTGTGAACCGAGGCTTCTGCTTAACCAGTTCTTCCGTAAGTCTTTGCCCTGCCTCGAAGCTGGAAAGCGGGTCGCGCGATTCGGGCAGATCCACAATCAAGCGAGCATCCAGTTCGAGACCGCAACTCTTCGCGCAGTTGCGGATGCCTCGCCAGCGCGGAGAACTGTCAGCCAAAGTTTTCGGTCCGCGAATGAAAGCGATATTGCGGTGACCAAGGGAATGCAGATGCTCGAGCGCGATATAACCGCCCACTTCGTTATCAACAATGACCGAACTCATCGCGTCACCCTTGAGTTCGCAGCCGATCAGGGCAGTGGGGATACTGCTTTTTTCCAGATCAGCGAGCAGATGAATGTCGAGAAAAAGCCAGTTGGCGAGCACGACTAAGCCTTCGATACGGCGGTCCAGCAGCATCTCCAAATAGCGCTCGAACCGGCTGCGCTCGTTGTGCACGTCAGTGAGGATGGGCAAGTAAGAAGCCTGGTAGAGCGTGTTTTCGATTCCCCGCAGTACCAAGGTGCAATAGGGATCGGTCATGTCGAAGACCATGACGCCGACGGTATGGCTCCGCTTGCTGCGCAGCGACCGGGCAAACTGGTTCGGCCGATAACCGAGCTTTTCCGCGGCGCGCTCAATCCGCTTTTTCGTTACCGGCGGGATGTAGCGCGCCAGTGGGGCATCGTTCAGAACGATGGACACCGTGGTCGAAGAGAATCCACTCGCCTTCGCAACATCGCGAATCGTGACCATCGAAGCATTGCCCTTGGACTGCCGCACTGCCAGCATCCTCAATTGCTTTTTCCGCCCGCTTGAATTCAATACGGAGGTTGGCGGACACTACAGCAGAGAGTGAGACGAGTGTCAAGCCAACATATCCTACTTTTATCTTTCGGCTGGCTGCTGGCCGCAAGTGTAGCGGTGGCAATTTCACCACAATCCCCTGGAGATGCCGCCCAACCTCGAAATAGAACGCGATCCGGAGCAGCGGAAGATCCCGGGCGACTTTTCCAGGCGGGGCAGGACGCGTTGAACCGCGGCCAGTTGGACGAGGCGGAGCACGACTTCAGGCAGGTTCTGGCGCTCAATCCCGCGGTGGGAGGAGCTTACGCGAATCTGGGCGTGGTTTACATGCGGCGCAAGCAGTTCAGCCAGGCGCTCGAGGCTCTGAGCAAGGCCGAGCATCTCATGCCTCAGCTGCCGGGAATCCGGCTGAACATTGGCCTCGCCTATTATCGGCAAAATGATTTCCTGAAAGCTATTCCCGCTTTCGAATCTGTAGTACGCGATCAGCCCGATGCCCTACAGTCCAGGCATTTGCTCGGCTTGTGCTATTTCTTCACCAACCGGTGGGCCGACGCGGCGGCTACGCTGGAGCCTCTCTGGACACAGAAATCTACGCAGCTGAGTTATCTCTACGTGCTTGCGATCGCCGCCCACCGCGCCGGCCGAAAGGAACTTGACGACAAGGCCACGGCGCAACTCGTCAAGATCGGCGAAGGCTCACCGGAATACCATCTCTTTATGGGAAAAGCGCATCTCAACCTCGAACAATACGACATTGCCCTGGCCGATTTCCAGGCCGCGGCGGAGGTAAATCCAAAGCTGACCTTCGTTCATTTCAATATGGGCCTTGCTTATTTGAAGAAGCAGGATTACGAGCACGCGCGCGATGAGTTCCTGAAAGATGCTGCAATTGAGCCCGATCTAGCCTTCAACTATGATCAACTCGGTGACGTATACTCACTGATGCAACAAAATAACGAAGCCGAGAAGAGCTATCGGGAAGCCCTGCGACGCGATCCCCGCATGGTGAACTCCTACGTTGGGCTAGCCAAGGTTTACCAGCAAGAAGCAGAGTATCCCCAAGCGCTGAGCGCGATCGACTCCGCAGATAAGCTCGATCCACAGCGCACTGACATCCATTACCTGAAGGGACAAGTACTTATTCACATGGGCCGTAAAGAAGAGGGAAAAAGGGAGCTGGAAACTTCAGTCCGTATCGACAATGAACGCCGGGCCGTGCGCGAGAAACAGGTTGAGAGCGGCGTCGTGCCGTCTCCTGAACTGCTTCAGGACGAAGAGTGAAACACTGCTCCCGTTCGTGGCTTCTTAAGGCAACAACAAGATCTCAATTTCGGCAGGAGGCATAAATCATGAACCGCCGTCTGAAAATCGTGGCCATCGTAGTTGCCGTTTTGATTGTCATCGTGATCGCGATTCCGTTCTTTATTGATGTGAATGCCTTCCGCCCAAAGCTGGAGTCGGAGTTAACCGACACGTTGGGACGTCCAGTCAAGGTAGGCAATCTTGCGCTTTCGCTGCTTTCTGGGAGCGTCACTGCGGACAACATCTCGATTGCCGATGATCCAGCGTTTAGCAAAACTCCCTTCGTGCAAGCCAAATCGCTTAAGGTTGGCGTGGAAGTGATTCCGTTGATTTTTTCCAAGTCGCTCAACGTGACCGAGTTGACGCTGAACCAGCCAGAGATAAGTCTCGTGCGCTCCCAGGATGGAGAGAAGTGGAATTTTTCCAGCCTCGGCAATACGGGTGCGGCCAGCAACAGCGCCGCGCAGCCTAATACAAGTTCGCCTTCCAGCAGCAATCCAAATCTTTCCATCGGCAAGTTGGCAGTGAATAATGGTCGCCTGACACTGAGCCGCGCCGGTTCTTCGCAACAGCCGCGAGTCTACGACAAAGTGGACATCGAAATGTCCCACTTTTCTTTCGCGAACTCTTTCCCGTTTAAGGTGTCTGCTAGCCTGCCGGCGGGCGGCGCTCTGAAACTCGATGGCAACGCCGGCCCCGTTAACGCTGCCAACGCAGCGCTCACACCACTCCAGGCCAAAGTTACAATCACGCAAATGAATCTCGCAGCATCAGGCTTCATCGATCCTGCGTCCGGTATCGCAGGCATCGCTGATTTTAATGGAACCGTCGCCTCCGATGGTCATGAGGCAAAGACAAGCGGCACTCTCAAAGCTGACAAGCTGCAGGTGGTGCAAAAGGGTTCACCCGCTGGTAAGCCCGTTCAATTGCAATATTCGGTTACCTACGATCTCGTGAAGCAAGCCGGGACTCTCACGGGGGGCGAAATAGCCATGGGTAAGGCTGTTGCACACCTGTCGGGGACCTACGACGCGCACGGCGCGACTACTGTCGTAAACATGAAGTTGAATGGCCAGGGTTTGCCGGTGGACGATCTGGAGGCGATGCTGCCGGCTGTGGGTGTGATCCTGCCTTCAGGGTCCCAACTGAAAGGGGGCACGCTGTCCACGGATTTTACAATCGTTGGCCCGGTTGACAAATTGGTTACGACCGGCACCGTCCGTCTCGAAAATTCGGCCCTGGCAGGCTTCAACCTCGGTTCAAAACTCTCAGCCATCTCTGCGCTCTCCGGCAAAGGAGCCGCGGCCCAACAAAAAGATACGACGATACAAAACTTTAGCGCCAACGTTCGCGTCGCCCCAGAGGGCACGCGCGCCGATAACATCAGCTTGATCGTCCCCACGCTGGGCAATGCCAGCGGAGCCGGAACCGTCAGCCCCAGCAACGCCCTCGATTTTAAAATGAAAGCGGACAACATTCCATTTCTGATCCAGGGAACGACTTCTGATCCGAAATTCGTGCCCGACGTGAAAGGAATGGCGGGTAGTCTGTTGCAGAATGCCCTGGGAGGGAAGGCCGTACAGAAAAATCCACTTGGCGGCGTGACCGGCATGTTAAAAAAACCGTAGTCATGTTCTCCGAACGCGCTCGGCGTAAGATGGCGCGCAGTGATTTGCTGCCTAAGTTGCCGCCCGGAACTTCAGCAACTTGTGCCCGATGGCATCAACATTGGTATCCTCGAATCCGTTGACATCCCTGGGGTTCCAGACCATACTCGCGCATAAGTTGCAAGACTCTAAACTGTCGGACTCTTGCCCGGGGCGCGCAATGATCCCAACAAAAATTGTGCCGAGTGTTTATGCCCGGACTCGGGTTTCAACGTCTCATCAATAGGAGGATCATCTTGTCGAAACCAGCTGCATCAAGAGGATGGGTTTGTGCCTTTTGCGTCGTCCCGATACTCGCGATCGTTTCCACAGCCCTACTTATTATTCAGAGCCGCCATCATGCCAGCCCTGTGCCCTCATCCGCCTCCCGGATATCGGAGCCAGGCAACGTTTCATTGGCCACCCGAAGTCGGATTCAGGCAAGCTTTGCCGCTCTACCACTAGCTTTTGAGCAGAATCAGGGTCAAATCGACGGCCAGGTCAAGTACATTGCACGCGCGAATGGATACACTTTATTCCTGACGGCAAACGACGCTGTTTTCTTGCTTCACTCTTCTTCAAACGATCGCACCGCGATCGGTCGTTCCACTGAATCGCCAGCCCAGAATGCCCCCAGGCAATCCAACGCTCGACAAGAGTCCACCGCCGTGGTGCACATGCAACTGGTCGGCGGGAATTCGCAGGCCAAAATTCCCGCCGCCGGCCAATTGTCCGGAACAACGAACTACTTCATCGGCAACGATCCCAGCCAATGGCATAGGGACATTCCCCGCTATGCCCGCGTCTCTTACCAAGATGTTTATCCTGGCGTGAATCTAGCTTTCCACGGCGCACAGCGCCAATTGGAGTTCGATTTCGTTGTCGCTCCAGGCGCGAATCCAGCGCCAATCGCTTTTCATTTCAACGGCGTCCAGGGCATGAAGACAGATGATAACGGAAATTTGGTCGTCTCTTCGGCAGCCGGTGACGTTCTACTCCACAAGCCTGTCGCTTACCAGGAACAGAATGGCGTCCTGGAAAATGTGGACTCGCGTTTTCTCCTCAAAGCCAACAGTCAGGTAAGTTTCGAGCTGGGCAACTACGATCGCGGCCGCGAGCTGATCATTGATCCCTCCGTCACCTACGCCACCTACCTCGGTGGTACGCTCGAAGACGACGCTTATGGGATCGCTATTGATAGCAGCGGGAATGCGTATGTCACGGGGCAAACGGCGTCCACGAATTTTCCCATAGTGGCTGGCGGCAAGTCCGGCAGCAATGCCGGGGGGTTCGATGCCTTTGTGAGCAAGATTGCCGCGGACGGATCTAGCCTGATCTATTCCACCTACGTTGGCGGCTCCGGCAATGACAGTGGAAATGCCATCGCAGTGGATGCTTCCGGCGATGCATTTGTCGCCGGCGGCACTAACTCAAATCCCTTTCCGACCACCGGTGGTGCCTTTCAGACCACACTGAAAGGTACTGCTAATGCTTTTGTGTTTGAACTGACTCCGACCGGAAATAACCTAACCTATAGTACCTATCTGGGCGGCACTGGCGCTGACAATGCACAGGGAATCGCGTTGGCCTCAGACAAGTCCGGAGATGTATATGTCGTGGGAAAGACATCTTCTACAGACTTCCCGGCCATGAATGCTCTTCAGACAACTGTGGCTGGGGGGTTTGTCACGAAGTTGAACTCTACGGGCACGATGCTGGTCTTTTCCACCTACCTGGGCGGCGGCACCGGCGATTTTGCTGGCGCAGTAGCTGTGGATTCGTCAAATAACGCCTATGTAACCGGCAAAGCTTTGAGTGCTAGCTTCACGACCACGAATGGGGTAGTTCAACCGTTGTGCGCATCATGCAGTGGTGGTTTTTCCGATGCATTCGTTACGGTCTATAAACCCGACGGAAGTGGTTACGTTTATTCCACGTTCCTGGGTGGTACCAGTACTGATGTCGGCGCCGGTATCGCCGTGGACTCCTCCGGCAACGCTTACGTCACCGGAGTGACGCTATCGAGTGACTTTCCTCGGATGGCGGCATTGCAGAACACCTACGGCGGCAATACCGACGCATTCGTTACAAAATTGAACCCGACCGGCACTGCGCTTGTCTACTCAACGTATCTCGGCGGAGGCTCGTTTGACGCAGGCACGAGCATCGGCGTGGATGCTGCGGGGAACGCCTATGTGACAGGTCAAACCGATTCAATGAGTCCCACTCCTTTCCCGACGGCGAGCCCCACTCAGGCTGCTATTGGAGGAGGGTTTGACGCATTCGTGAGCGAGCTCAACGCAGCCGGTTCACAGTTGGCGTTTTCCACTTACCTGGGCGGTACGCAGAATGAGGACACCAGCGGCAACTACGGAGCGATTGCCGTCGATAGTGCCGGCGACAGTATCTATGTGACTGGAAATACGGCCTCGACGGATTTTCCGACGCACACCCCCTACCCCTATCCAGAAGGCAACGCTAATAGCGGCAGCCCTGACGCCTTCGTAGTCAAGTATACGCAGACCGCCACCACCACTTCACAGACTTTCACGCTCACGGCGACCGCGCTTACGCCGTCTTCTGTCAGTCCCGAGGGCTCAGCCACCTCGACTGTAACGGCGACGTCGACTAACGGCTTCACAGGCAGCGTAACGCTTGCGTGTGCTGTTTCGCCGGCAGTAACACTTGGACCCACTTGCGGCGCGGCATCTGTCACACCGGGAACCCCTGCAACCCTTACCGTCAGCACCACGGCCGCCACGGCACTTTTGCGGCGTTCTCCGAATAGTCACTCGTCTATTGTGTTCTACGCGATGTTCCTGCCGATTTCAGGTTTGTCTTTGATTGGGGTCAGCTTTAGTTCGATCCGGTCGCGGCACAAAAAGCTGTTCGCCTTGTTGATGATCGCCACGGTCATGGCTGCACTGCTTTTGCTGCCAGCCTGCGGTGGCAGCAGCAAAAGCACTGGAGGTGGAAGCGGAGGAACTCCCGCCGGGGCCTACACAGTTACAGTTACAGGCACGGCAACTGGCGCAACCCAGACTGGAACGTCGCCAGCTCTGACGCTCACCGTCAACTAACCCTCGGACTCAAATAAACTCAAAAGCCCAGGCCGCCGCTTATGAGGCGGCCTCGCTTTTCCCATCTCTCAGAGTTTGGCACGATGCACTTCTGTAGTCTAAGATTCTGTCTGGCGTATTCTGCGAGAGCGTCGTCGAGTTCGATCACTCTTGCGACTGACCGGTACTCGGCATTCTTTCCTGCCGCCTCGGGCAGATTTTGCGCCTCTGGAGGAATCGAAGGAAGTGAGTTTCCATCCACTCATGGTGAACCCCAGGGAGTTCATGCGCCCAGTCGTCTTAGCGTTGTTGCTGTTATTCTTTTCCGTCGGAACTGCCTCCACTGCTCACGCGCAGTTTACGCTCACTCCTACACAGCTTCATCCCGCGTCGGTCGATCCTGGGGGCTCTGCCAGTGCGACGATCGATCTGACGGCTACCGGCGGCTTCAACAACGCGGTCGACTTTACCTGCGCTGTAACATCGAACCAGACCGTCACAAGCCCACCGGTGTGCCTGGTGAGCCCCGATACCGAAACTCCCCCCGCTACCCCATCGGTTACTATCACTACTACGGGCGCTACTCCTGCGGGCACCTATCAGATCACAGTAACCGGAACCAGCGGACCCACCGTTGAAACCGCCACCCTTAACCTGAATGTGGCGAATCTGACCCAGGACTACACGTTATCGGTGCTTCCGACAACCGCAATACCGAGCCCAATCCCGGCCGGCAACTCGGCGACTACGGTCGTGACAGTTTCACCACTCGGCAGCTATACCGGAATGGTCACGCTCTCCTGCCTGTCGGTGTCTCCAGTGGTGGCAGGAGCGCCAGTATGTTCTTTCAAGCCCGCGACTGTAAGCGTTACCAGCGGCGTTCCGCCCACCTCCACTATGACTATCACCACCTTCGGAACTCTAACCACTAAGCTATATCGCCCGCACATGTTCTACGCTCTGTGGTTGGCTATCCCTGCCCTTGCCTTTGTGGGATTGGGCGGCGCCAGTAAACGCGGCACAAGACTGATGGGAATGTTTCTGCTGGTAGCGATTGCCAACGGTTTGCTTCTGCTTCCGGCCTGCAGTTCATCCACGACAAACAAGGCCGCCGCCAATCAGATCACGCCGGTTAATACTTATACGTTTACTTTGACCGGGGCTGACGCAAACGGTGCCGCTCCCAGCAGCACCACCACGGCCACAGTCACTCTTCAAGTGACAGCGGTACAGTAGGCTTCAATTCATGGGGCGGCTCCGGAAACTCACACTTGGTCCTCTCGGAGTGCTTACGTATGCCAGTGCGTTGTATTGCCCAATTTTGTTCGGATCGGTTGTCTTTGCGTCGTACATTTCTGACGCGCCCTTCCTCGCCGCAGCGGCTACTGCGAAAAACGATAAAAACAACCTTCCGCGCCCGCTCACCGTGCGCTGGAGCGAAGATCAGCCGGGATGCACCTTTTCCCGCGGTGACGATGGCAAATACAGTTACGGGCTTTGGTCGAAAGACCTGGGCATTGTCCTGGCGGTGGACGCTCGCGAGGTGCAGATTATCCGCCATCGCATTGAGCCCATCTTCGGAATTCTGTTAACGATTCGCTATCGAGGAACTGGCAGCCTGGACGAAAGCCCCGACGGAATCACTTTGCAGTTCATAAAGCATTTTAAAGTGGTGCAGACTGCGCTCGACCCCGACGCTTACAGCCAGAAGATCCAGGCCGACGCTGATGCCCTTGACGATGAAACCAGGCGTGCAATCGCTAAGCACCCCGAGCAGAAACAGGCCCGCCAGGCGCGCCTGCAGGAGTACCAGAAATCAGTCAACCAATTAATCGAATTCCTCAGCACAAACAGCTTGCGCACGGCACATCTGGATCGCGCGACTTCGGAGGCGCGAGGCTGGGTCTTTTTCAATACCGATACCAAGTGGCTCGGAGGCTGGAAATCGCAAGAGGAATTCGTCCTGAGCCTACCCCTTGCCGGACAGATCTTCGAATTTCCGTTCAAGCTGCCGCCCCAGCCAGGGGAATTGCTATTGCCGAAAAGGCCGTGAAATAGGATTGAGCTTCAAGCGATAGAGACTAATTTCAATTCTAAACGGTCGACCGCGGCGGACTAGCCGCTCTAGCTCGATCGGGTCAGGCGGTACGCCGCGCTCGGCGCTCCAGTTCGGCGGCTTGGCGCATGACAACATCACGCAAGGAGACCAGTCCCTTTAGTTCTTTGCCTTCCACAATCGGCAGATGACGGAAACCGAACTCGTGCATGATGAAGAGACATTCCTCGATGCTCTCATCAACGCTTACCGCGCGTGGATTCGCAGTCATTACTTCCGATACTGCGGTATGTCCAGGCATGCGGCCCGCCGCTACCACGCGGTTCATGATGTCGCGCTCCGAAAAAATGCCCGCCAGTTCCCCATTGCGCATCACCGGCAGGGCGCCGATGTTGTGTTCCATCATGAAACGCGCCGCTTCCAGAACGGTGCTTCCGGCATCGATGGAATAAATTCTGCGGTCTTTCACTAGGTCACGAAGGGTAGGCATGGCAACTCCTTGGCGAATGCGGCGAGGCAATCAGGTAGGAGTCCAACCAAATTCGCCGGCGCCACCACTTTATCACAAAGGAATGCAGGGCAAAAAGAAACTGGCGGCCTGTAAGCAGATCGACGGACACGGCTAGTACGAAGGGAGACCCCCCGGCTCTGCCGGGGAGGCAGTAGAAGTTTGACAGATCCAGGAGTCCATCGCGGAAACTCCCAAACGTGAGCCGCCAAGCACACGAATAGGAGTTTCACGATGGACGAAATGGAAAGCCTAAGCCATACGAAGTGGGAGTGCAAATACCATGTTGTGTTCATCCCGAAGTGTCGCAGGAAGACGCTATACGGGGAGTTGCGACAGCACATGGGGGAAGTGTTCCGCAAGCTGGCTGTACAGAAGGAGAGTCGAATCGAAGAGGGGCACCTGCTGCCCGATCACGTGCACATGATGATCGATCCCGCCAAAGTACGCGGTGTCGCAGGTGATTGGGTTTATCAAGGGGAAGAGCGCGATTCACTTGGCACGTGTGTATGGGGAGAGGAAGAGGAACTTCGTGGGCCAGCATTTCTGGGCGCGCGGGTACTACGTGTCCACGGTGGGGCGGGATGAGAGGGTGATTCGAGACTACATTCGGAACCAGGAGCAAGAAGACAAGCGCTTGGACCAGATGAACCTATGGCGCTAATCGGCCACCGTATCGGTGGCTCCAGAAACTCGGGGCCGCGTTAGCGACCCCGCATAGCCGCTTTGAGCGGCTCACAAACTAAAGCCCCCGGCTCTGCCGGGGGATATTTACAAGCGGAATTGTGGTCCCAGAGTTATCCTCAAATTGTTGGGGGCACCGTTCAGGAAAAAGATGTCGTCGCCAATCTCTGCGCGAACACCAATCGGCCCGGCAAAAGCTTCGAAACCTCCGCCTGGATATGTGGCAAAACGCGTCGTGCCGCTGGAAAGTCCCACGGAATTCGTGAATCCGGCAGTCGCGTTGTCGTTGGTGATGCTGAAATTATCAAAGCCAACTTTCCCAGTAACAAAAATGCGGAATGGCCCAGATCCGGTCTGGAATTTCGGCCCAAAAAAACCATGCAGCGTGCGGATGTGCGTGGTTACAAGCTCATCGGCGACGCCGTTGGTGAAGGTCTGCGTGTAGTTTCGCCTGAAATCGTAAGCCATTTCCGCTTCCAGTTGGATATCGGGATGAACGTTAAATGCCGCCCGGCCACCAAGACCCACAAAATTTTCCTGCGGCGATGTGTTACTAAGCCGGAAATAGTCGGCAAAGACTCCAACCTCGACGTGGTCGGAACTATCTTGCGCCCACAACGACGGCGCGGCGCACAACAATGCTGACTCCGAACTGGATACAGCGTTTCATGGTTGAACTCCTAGGCAGGCTAAGGCTAGTAGTTTCGGTCCGAGCACACTTGTTTTCCTCGAAGAAAAACGAAGGATTACGCCGCGGACGCGGTGCGGAAGGTTGGAATTCAGATGAAGTGAAGCATGTAAGGTTGCCGCGCAGAGCGGGAAGCAGCGCAATCGCGAAGACTGCGCCACTTGCCGATCCGATCAGATTGATGGGTTTTACTGTAGATGGTTCAGCCGAGGTGGCTTGGCATCGGCGGTGTTGTCGCTGCGTGGCGTCATTGATACTACGATGTACTCGCGCTCCTTGCTATCGAGATCTTCCACGCGCAGCACTATCTTGTCTTTTTCGAACCGGAATTGAGCCTGCTCGCCCACCGGCAGAAGTACGGGATGCTTTGCGTCCTTGGGACGTATTCGATAGATCATTCTGTCAGTCTGAAGTATGTACTCCTGACAAAGAAGTTCTTGTGTCTTCTTGTGACCCGAGTCGGTCCCGACAATTTCACCGCTGAAACTCTTCACATCTTTCTCATCCACTCCACATTTCACTGAATCCATTTGCAACAATTTGCCACTCTGAAAAGCCTTCGGTTCTTTGGCGTAAGCGCTTGCCGCCAGCAAGATCGATGCCAGCACGAGTGATTGGTAACGCATGAACTCCCCCAGTGAGTTTGGAAGATTAGGAGGTCCCCTGGATGCACATCGCTCGATTAACAGGGACGCTTCCTCAAGATGAATTCTTTCTAATTTTGCGTGCGCGCGTTAGATCACCTCGGTCATCGAACGGAAGTAACGTGAGGGGTAACCACGGGCCGCCGCAAACCCCGGCGGATCAGCGCTCGACCAACTCTTCCAGCGTAGAAAAAAATGCCGGGTATGAGATTGCGGCACATTCACTGCCTCGAACCAAGGTTTCTCCCTCGGCTCGCAAAGCCGCGATGCTGAAGGCCATTGCGATACGGTGATCGGCGAACGATTCGAGTTCAGCGCCGCGAAGCCTCTGCCCACCCGAAATCTTTAGCCCGTCTTCGCGCTCTTCCACCTTTGCTCCCATGGCGCGAAGATTGGTAGCGATAGCGGCGATGCGATCCGATTCCTTCACGCGTAATTCTTTCGCATCGCGAACCTCGATTCCCTGCTCCATATACGGAGCGATCGCAGCCAGCACCGGAATTTCATCGATTAGCGCCGCTGTATCGGCCCCCGCAATGATTGCTCCCTTCAGACCTCCGCCCCCGATCTGCAGGGTACCCACCAGTTCGCCATGAATTTCTTCAAGTTGGGTCACCGAGATTCCCAGCCCCATCTGTACGAGGATGTCGAGCAACCGGGCCCGGGTGGGATTCATCAGCAAATTCGCTATGGTCAACTGAGCGTCTGGAAAAAGAGCTGCGGCACAGAGAAAGAACGCCGCACTGGAGAGATCGCCCGGTACTCGAGCCTCAATACCGCGTAAACGCTGCCCGCCGCGGATTCGGACCTCGGTTCCCTTGCAATCAACTTTTGCGCCAAAGGCTCGCAGCGCCACTTCCCCGTGATCCCGCGTCCGCATCGGCTCTTCAACTCTCGTTTCTCCCTCGGCCAGTAGCCCTGCGAATAATAGACAAGTCTTCACCTGCGCGCTGGCAACCGGCATACGGTAGTGAATGCCTTTGAGATTTGAGCCGGTAATGCGCAGCGGGGGGCGGTCATTTTGCGAAGTGATTCGGGCGCCCATTTTTGTGAGTGGGGTGATGACGCGCTCCATGGGGCGGCGCGAGAGCGATTCGTCTCCCGCCAATTCGCTGACGAACGCCTGACCTGCCAGAATTCCGCTCAACATTCTGATGGTGGAACCAGAGTTCCCGCAATCGAGCGGCTGGTTTGGAGCTGTCAGCGACTGCCCACTTCCCTGCACTTCGATAACGTTGTCAGCGCCATCCTTACGTTCCCATTTCACGCCGAGTGAGCGCAGGCAACCGAGCGTGCTGGCGCAGTCTGCGCCGGTCGAGTAGTTTTCCAGGCGCGATGGCCCATCGGCGAGCGCCGCCAGCATCGCGTACCGGTGCGAGATGGACTTGTCGCCTGGGAGACTCACGCTACCACGCACGTTGCGCGCAGGACGTACGATCACCTGAGAATCGCTTTTCATCCTGGGGATCAATATAACGGAAAGAATAAGGAGCAGCGTTGCGGGCGAATCACTAATTACGATCAATAATCAGCAATCACTAGATCAGAACCTTCGCCTCGGCGCGGGCCTCGCGCAAAATTTGTGACGGAATTTCTTTCAATCTTAGTCCAAACTCGAACATTGGAGTTTCCACGCCACGTCCCCAGCGCCCAACTTCCCAGTGCGTGCGCAGGTACTTCACATCCGGGTGCGCGGTCAGGTCGAGCAGTAGCGGAGACTCTTCACAGTAGAACTTCTGTGGAAACGAAACCAAAGCCTTCGCGCCCCAGGTCACTCCGTCTCCCGAACCCATCACGCTGACATCGAGCGACTCTTGCTCAATGATCTTGGTGATTTCAAGAGTCAGCAAGAACACGCGGCCCGCAGCACCGCTCACATCTACGGTGGGGCCGTCTCCCTTGGCGCTGACCGCTGTTTTTTCCGCAACCAGGAATGCATCAATCATGGCGAAACGATTGTAGCAAATCGTGGCGATCGAGTAGGCGGCTGGGTTATCGCTTGCAAGCGCCGTTCACAGGTGTCCCCTAATCGCGAGCTTGCCTCTTCACCCGCCTGCGCCATCCAGAAAGTTCCGCAGCAATTTGCCCACCTCTTCTTGTTGCTCCCACGGCGAGTAATGGCCAGCCTTCGAAATTACATGCAACTGGCTTTGGGGGATGTGCTGCCGCATAAGCTCGGCTTCGTTCACGCCGGTCAGTATGTCTTCGCCTCCAGTCACGAGCAGGGCAGGTACATTGATCGTTTTCAATGTTTCCACCGAATCCGGACGGTCTGCCATACCGCGCTGGACCTGCGTCACATCCTCCGGCGACATTTTGCGCATCATGCGGAGCGCACCTTCCACAAGATCAGGTCGCGCCTCACGCGTAGTCTTACCCAGCAGGCGAGGAATCATGGTTTCGAAAAACGGTTCGGTGCCGCGCTCCATCACATCGTTTGCTGCCTGCAGGCGTCCAGCGCGGGCTTCGGCGGTATCGGCTGGAGCTTTCGTATTGCACAGACCGAGCGCTGCCACGCGCCCACGATACCTTCGCCAGAACTCGAAAAGCGCATATCCGCCCAGGGAAACTCCAACCATTGGCGCACGCCCAACGTCGGCCTCGTCCATGACGGCGGCAATATCGGCCGCGTGTTTTTCCATGGTGGCCGGACCTTCGCCCACCTCAGAATCGCCATGCCCACGCAAATCAGGCAGAAGGACGCGGTAGCGCAACGCGAGAGCGTCAGCTACAGGCAGCCAAAATTCATGATTCGCAGGAAAAGGGTGCAGCAGGACTACAGGCGGGCCGTCGCCGGAGACACGATAAACAATTTCCGCGTCGCCGCTTTTCACCTTATGCGTGAGGATGAGCCCCATGCGGAAATTTAATCACAAGTTCGGCTTCCGCCGTCGCTTCTCAGGTTAGCGTGGCTGAACATACGCGGTCACGGATTCGCTGCCTGCTGCGCGCTCGCCGGCGCAGCTAGCATGAGAGGTTCTTCCGGCATCACGATCCACGCGATGGGATAGGAAAGCAAGCCAATGCCTGTCATGAAAGATGCCATCAACCACATCAACCGGACCGCAGTCACGTCAATGTCAAAATACTCGGCGAAGCCGAGGCAGACGCCTGCGATTTTGCGTCCATGCCGCGGCCGCACCAGCCGCTTGCGGGCTACCGACGCCGCCACGCGAATGCCGCAATAAGCGCAAACGTTGGCGTCGTCCTGAATCACTTTGCCGCAGTAGTTGCAGTACATAGTTCCCCTTCCACCCCTATTACCACAGAATTGTCTAACAAGATAATACGCAATTTTGGCCCAGAGGGTCCCCCTCCCTGGATTTCACAACGATAACACGCTCGGTTGAGTCACTCGCGATACGCTTCTCTGATGTGCTTGCGGGCTTGCTCGGCGGGAGGCGTGCTAGCATTTTCAGCCAGAACAATCTGATACTTTTTCATCGCTAAATCCCGCTTCTGTAACAGGTCGTACATTTCCCCGGCGGCCAGATTGGCCTTCTGTAGCGTCTCCGGATCCGCGTCTGAAACCTCGCCAACCAGTTCATACGCGCTCACAGCTCCGGCATACTCTTTCTGGCGGCGCAACAACTCACCCAGACTCCAGGCCGCGATTTCATAGTGCAAATTGCCGTACTTTCCTTCCTGCCCGTTCTGCCACACCTTTCGATAAGCTTCCGCAGCCTCCGATGTGTGCCGGCCAGCGCGCAACAGATTAGCTTCCTCCAGCGGGAATAGATAGTTTCTCGGGTAACGCTCCGCGAGACTGCGCATGAACCCGCGCGCTTCGTCGTAGCGGTGCTCGCGGCGTAAAAACAAACTCAGCACCACCTTGGCATCAACGCTATTTTCTCCTTGGCTGTCGGCCACCTGGCGCAGATATTCGAGCCCTTTTTCTTTGGTGCCACTCAGCCCCACCAGCGCCACTGCGACCTTGACGCTCCAGGGCAGGCTGCCCATGACGTAGTTGTGTGTACCTACGACCAGCTTCGCATCCACATAGTTTGGATTCAGCTCCAATACGCGTTCGTGATCGCGGCGTGCTCCCACGGCATTGCGCAGCGCGGAAAACCAGGCCCGCTCCACCAGCGCGGTATATAACGCGAACTGTGCCCGGGTAACGCCCCGCGCATAGAGCGCATCTACGTTATTAGGATTTGTTTTGAGCTCCTGCTCTTCGAGATTCTCTGCCCGGTATACTAATTGCTTGATCCGCTCCTTAACCTTGGGATCTGCTGCCCGATGCGCGTCACCAACGAAGCTGTCATTAGCATATTCGCCGGAATTCATCGCGCCCATCCGATAAAGTTCGCGCAACAGGACCGTGGACAACAGATGATTGACAGAGGAAGGGTCATTGGGGCGCTTATCCAAAATCTTCTCGAACTCCTGGATCGAGCGGTCATAATCCATGTTGTAGAAGTGATCGAAGGCGACCTCGACCTGCAAATCGTGGTCAAGGGAAGCAACTGAGCCCTTGGCGGGGGCGGTTGGTACCGCCGATCGAGTTTGACCGAAGACTTGAGGTAACGGCAAACAGAGGATGACGAGCGAGGGCAAACAACTTCTGTGAAGTAACCTTCTCGGTGATATCGAGCCCGGCTGCATCCCCACCGTCTAAATGTCTTGAATTTCAGTCTACCCGAAATTTACGGAGCACGAGATGAACCAAAGGCATCATCGGTATAGACACAACAGTTTCGTGATGCATCAGTGTCAGGACTTATAATTTTCTGAGTTTAGAGCTAAAAAAACCGGAGTAACTCGGGCATCTTTACGCGGCGCTGCGAGTAATAATTGCCCGGACCCGAGGAAATGTGGACGCAGAAAAGTTGCAAGTTTTTGAATTGAAAAGATATTGATGGCGTGAAAGTTTGGCTGTTGGCTTGCGTTGCAAGTAACAAGCGTCCCCTCTCTACAATTTTATGGCTGAAGTAGTTCACAATGCACCGCAGGAGTTTTGGCAGTCCCCAACCATTCTGGAACCTGCAACGGAGTCCGCTCTCCCCCTCGCGGCGCCAAGCATGGCAGAGGCCTGCGTTGGTTGCCACAGCGAATACATGATCGGCGCCCGCTTTTGTCACACCTGCGGTTTGCGACGTCCCCTATTGGTTGAGGTTGGCACACATGCCGAGGGCGGCGTAGTGGGCCTGTTGTCCCGCAAAATGGCGTGGGCACAGCCCTGGGTAGATTGGGCGACGACTCATTGGCACAGGCTCTCATTCCCTGACTGGCTGCGTTATTTGCACTTCCACGAAATCAAGCGATTGGTAGGTCTGCCGACTGCAGCACTGATCGCGTTCATGATCGGGCTGGGATGCGTCGCCGGAGCTATCGGCGTGAGTTTGTTCTACAGGGCGTCGAATCTCGCGGAATTTCAGGCGATCCAGATGTGGCGGATCGAATGGCTTCTGGCCGCTACCGCTTCGTTTGTGGCTGGGATACTGCTCAAAAAGCCCTCGGATAGCCGCAACGACTAGTCTCTTCATCCATCTCTTGCCCCAGATTATTAAAGTCTGAGTAACCGGCCAGCTCTGTCAAACTGAAATACCCCGAGCTGAGCTCGCCTGCGTACTCAGTTTCGTCTACGATTCACTTCCAGATCCCATCGCACGCCGTTGCTGGTGCATGCGGTAGAGGTGATGTACCGGGCTCGTCCCGCGTCCCAGGGAATAGCCGGCCGCAATAGCCGCCGTCACGTACGTCTTGGCCAACAAGGCGGCTTCGGCCAGGCCGCGATCGAGGGCCAAGTGGCACGTCATCGCCGTGGAGAAAGCGCAGCCGGTGCCATGAGTCGAGTTTGATCGTTGCCGCTCTGCCTTGAATACTTCTTGCTCTACGCCGCGCCTGGTCGTGAAGCTTAACAAGTCAATTGCTTTCTCCAGATGTCCACCCGTAATCACCATGGCCACCGCTCCCATCTGATGGAGCTTCGCGGCCGCCGCTTTCATTTCGTCCAGATTTGTCACCTTCAGGCTCGTGAGGGCGGCAGCCTCGTCCACATTCGGTGTGATCACGTCGGCAAGAGGGACGAGCCTATCAATGAGCACCCTAATTCCAGGGGCATCGAGCAGGTCAGCGCCCGAGGACGACTTCAAGATCGGGTCCAAAACCACGTTGGGGAGCTTGGCCTTACTGGAGCGCCGACTGAGAAACTCAACCACGGCCTTGAGAACTTTCACTGTGCCTAGCATCCCGATGTGGACAGCAGCGATGGGAACGTCGGCAGCAAGTTCCTCCAGGGTGTCGGTCACCAGGACCGGATCCATCCCCTCCACGCGGCGAACGCCGGTGGTCGACTGCACCGTCATGGCGGTGATGCATGCAACTCCGAAGCACCCGTGCGCCGCTATCGTCTTGATGTCGGCGGTCACTCCGGCTCCAGAGGAAGGGTCAAAACCGGCGATCGTAAGTACAACGAGTGGTTTTTCGGACATAATTGCTCAAGCCCAAAGGATGGGCGGACCCAACAGATGAAGGAACTTGCAACATCAACGCTGGGCGCCTTCAGGCTACAATGCACCGCCCTGTGCTGCAACACGCTATTTTGTCTCTTTCAAGCATTACGAAATTTGTTCTTCTCCCAGCAACCTCCCCTGCAACACTCTAACAATAAACCACTTACTAAGATATATACCGCAAATCGCTGAATCTATTGAAGATGAAAATTGTTCCCGAGATACAGAAGTCTAAGTATTTACTAAATAATAAACAACTAAACCCATTGTTTTGATATACATGATTGCTATTACCTATAATTAACAACAAGTTACGTAAGATATCGATTACTAGCCGATCACCATAGGCCTTTTTACTTTCGGGTTGACAAGCCTCACTCGCCCCTCTACGATTCATAGAACGTTTGACGAGAAAGCCTAGTTCTAGGGGACGACTTTTGAGTATGCGAGGAGAACTGAATGCGAAGACGTATGGCTCATGGACTGATGATCGCTTTCCTGATCGTCGGCCTGGGAGCGGCTCAGGGCCCAAACAACTCGGAGGCAAGTTCAACCCCAACTGGCCCCATCCACGTTAAGCCCGAAAACCGTAAACAGGCCAGCAAAAATCAGCCGTATCAAGTCGGCACCGCGTCCTGGTATGGGGAGTATTTCGACGGCAAACCCACGGCCAGCGGCGAAGAGTATGACATGTACGACATGACCGCGGCTCACCCCACACTTCCCTTGGGAACCTACGTGCGGGTCACCAACCTCCGCAATGGCCGGACGGTCGTAGTCAAGATAAATGACCGCGGTCCGATCGTGCCCGGTCGGATTATCGATCTTTCTTTTGGCGCCGCTTCGGTTCTCCAGTTCGAAGAGCGCGGGTTGCAGAAGGTTCGTCTGGATTTGGTTAAGCCCCGCACGCCGGGCCGACAGGTCTATCAGGCGGTCGCCTTTAACCATCCGGTGGCGCAAATCCACTAGACGTTTTACAATGCCGGGGATGCAGGTTACTCTGCCCCACCTCATCCCCTCCAGCGACTCGCGAAAAAGCGACCCACGCCAGACCGATCCGCGCGAGAGGCTCATCGTTGCCCTGGACGTCTCCACAGCGGCGGCCGCACGGCGAATCGTGACGGCCGTCGGGGATTCGGCATTCACCTATAAAGTCGGCGTGCAGCTCTACACTGCCGTGGGGCCACAAGTTGTGCGTGATCTCGTAGCCTCCGGCCGACGCGTTTTCCTCGACCTCAAATATCACGACATTCCAAATACCGTGGCGGGAGCGGTTCAAGAAGCCTCCCAGCTCGGCGTGAGCATGTTGACCGTGCACGCTGCGGGCAGCGGCAAGATGCTTCGCGCTGCTGTGGACTCGGCTCGCGCCAACAATCCGGGCTTGCTTGTGCTCGGCGTCACGGTGCTTACCAGCCTCGACGAAAACGATCTGGAGAAGGTCGGGGTTCGCGGAACTGTCTTGGATGAAGTACTGCGCCTGTCAGCGCTGGCCCTGGCGAATGGATGTCACGGAGTCGTCACTTCAGCTCGCGAAGCTTCAACGCTGCGCACGGAACTGGGCAACAATTTCGCTATCGTGACTCCTGGCGTGCGTCCCGCAGGCAGCGGCCACGGAGATCAAGCTCGTGTCGTCACCCCCGCAGAGGCGATTGCCGCAGGCGCAAGTCACATTGTCGTCGGCCGTCCCATCACCGAAGCGGCTGACCCAGCCGCCGAGGCCCGGGCAATTCTAGGGCAAATCGGCTCATAGCCTCGGCCGTTCCGAACGTGATATCTCGACGATTCGGCCCAGTGTAGAGGAGCCAAAAGCGCTACTGCGCCGCCGACGCTGCAGTTGCCCCGCTATATGCCCGATGCAACTCTTCCGCCGACCCACTTAGCAGATTCCTCAGCACCGCCACTTCCGCCACAATTCCCGTATGCAGCGCAGGATCCACGTCCGGCGCGAAAAGTGGAGAGTGATTTGACGGCAGCATCGTTCCTGCCGCCTTTGCCTCAGCAAGCTTTACCGGGTCGGCCCCGCCCAGGCTGAAATAAAACCCTGGAATTCCTTGCTCTGTGAAATAAGAAAAATCTTCCGACGCGGTGATTGGTTCTTCCATCACGACATTCTCTTTGCCCAGCGCGGTCTGCAGCACTCCCTTAAGCCGCAGCGCCAGCGCGGGATCGTTATACACCAGGTCCGTTCCTTCATAGTGATCAATCGAAGGGGTACGCGGCGCCCCCGCCGCTTCCGCCTCACCTTTGGTAATCCGCGCAACTGCAGCCAGCACCTGCTTGCGCACCTCAGCCTTGTTGGTGCGCACAGTCATCCCCAACTCAGCGTGGTCCGGAATAATATTGTTCTTGGTCCCGGCCTGAATATATCCAACCGTCACCACCGCCATATCTCCCGGTTTCACTTCGCGCGAAGCGATCGTTTGCAGCGCCAGAATCGTTCGCGCGGCAATCACGATGGGATCGATCGCCGTATGAGGTGCGGAACCGTGCCCGCCTCTACCATAAATTGTGATCTTCAGAGAGTCCGCATTCGTGTTATAGACACCCGGCACAATCCCCACCTGTCCCGCTACAAGACCGTTTCCCACGTGCATCGCCACAGCCACATCCGGCTTGGGAAATCTTGTGAGCAAACCGTCCTCTAGCATCGCCTTGGCGCCCCCAATCGTTTCTTCGGCCGGCTGACCAATCAGCATTAGGGTTCCGCGCCAGCTGTCTTTGCTGTGGGCCATAATCGCAGCCGTGGCGAAAATTGACGCCATGTGCAGATCGTGCCCGCACGCGTGCATCACCGGAACATCGTGCCCGGCGTCATCTTTCGAGCGAACTTTGCTCGCGTAGGAAAGCCCCGTCTTCTCTTCCACCGGAAGCGCGTCAAGCTCGGTCCTTAGCATAACCGTCGGCCCTGCGCCATTCTTCAAGACCGCAACAACGCCCGTGCCGCCAACGTGTTCCGTGACCTCATACCCAAGACCTCGCAACCGGCTGACCAACTTTGCCGCGGTTTGCGTTTCGTGCGAAGAGAGTTCCGGATTTTGATGCAGATCGACATACAACGCCTGCGCTTCAGGATAGACTGCCTCAACTTCCTTTGATGTGGCACCTTGCGAAGCAGGAGCCTGGCCATAGGACGCAATAATCGGAGACGCGATTAATGCCAACAACAGCATTGCCTGTTTCATTGTTCACGCATGATACCTAGCAGGTCTCGCGACTGCAAATAAATCTGCCTTTACATTCGAATTTTGTTTCTCATTCCCAAATTGAAGAGGCCAAAGTCGTGCGGATAATTCCGGCTTTTCCACTTCACATGCGGGTGTACAATCGCGGTAGATAGCACTGGTTTGCGCTCTTCGTTTGCAAGCTTGAGGTGCTCATGAACGTCCACATCAGTTACCGGCTTCATAAAACTCCCGCCGTAGAAAAAGATATTCACCATCACATCGAAAAACTGCGAAAACGGCTGCAGGTTTTTCGCCCTGAACTCGTTCATCTAAAAGGAATGGTAGAGGAAATCTCTGCACGCGAGGGAAGCAGCGTCTCGCTCAACCTCCGCCTGCCTTCGGGCCAGATGGCAGTCCAGGCTAAGGCCTCGACTGCCGCAGCCGCAGTGAAGAACGCTTTCGACGATCTGCTGCAACAGGTCAACAAACACAAGGAACTCCTTCGCTCCACCCACAAGTGGCCGCGACGTCAAAACGATTCTTCGGCGCGCCGCAATACTTCTGTGCCCTTCGAGCAAACCCTGGCCGCGGTTTTTCCGGCAACGGTTTCTTCTGACGACGTTCGCTCGTATGTCAACGTCAATCTCTCCCGGCTCGAGCGCTTCGTCGAACGCGAAATCTACTTCCGCGAAGCCTCCGATCTGGTCGCACCCGATTCCGTCAGTAAAGAAGAAGTGATCGATGAAACCATCGCCGCCGCGCTCGGTGACGCTCAGGAAAAGCCCGAACGGCTGGCGTTAGAACCCTGGCTCTACCACTTAGCCATGCAGGCTCTCGATCAACTCTCGCGTCCTGACGAAAGTAACGGCGGCGCCGTGCACCTTGGAGATTCAGCTCGCCGGCAGAATGTCAAGGCGAGCGACGAGCCCGAACTGCAGTTCCATCAGCCGGATGAAGCGATTACAGAAGAAACCATCATTGCTGATGGACGCGTAGCCACTCCCGAGCAGATCGTCGGCTCAGACGAAATGATGCGCCTTATCGCCTCCGCCCTGCGCGATATCGTTCCGGCGCACCGCGAGGCCTTCATTCTGCACGCAATTGAAGGGTTTGGCGTCGATGAAATTTCCGCCATTACCGGCGCTCCGCCTGACCGTGTTTTGCACTCTATTTCTGCCGCCCGCGATCACCTGCGCAAATCGCCCAGCTTCGTCCGTCAATTCAAGGGGCGGCTGGCGAATACCGGGACCGCGTAAATCCAATTCCATCCGAAAGGAAGTGGGACCGCGAATGATTACTCGAGAACAGATCCACGAACTCGCACAACTTGAAGATCAAGCATCCTGCGCTCTAAGTTTCTACTTTCAACCGGCAGCGCCTCGCAATAAAGCTCACAAGGAAGAGGCGATCCTCACCAAAGATCTGGCGCGCGAAGCATTGCGCCAGTTGGAAAGCAATGGCAAATGCGAGTCGGCCCGCGTCGACCTCGACCGCATCGTGCGGCTCTCTCAAGAATTACGTGGCAACGGCGCGCGCGCCAAGGCGGTCTTTGCCTGCTCCGCGCAGAACTTTTGGCGCGAGTATGATCTACCGGTGCAACTCAGCGGCACGCAGCTTCTCGTCGACCGC
Organism: uncultured Acidobacteriota bacterium; assembly: GCA_963720155.1. Lineage (GTDB taxonomy): Bacteria > Acidobacteriota > Terriglobia > Terriglobales > Acidobacteriaceae > Sulfotelmatobacter. Next base: position 321,298 of record CAVREP010000013.1, on the reverse strand, counting down.
CATTTCCACCTCAAGCCCCTGGCCCAACTGCTCGGGGCTTTCCCCAGCTTGGGTATCGTGCTGGTTGATCGCCATCGCGCTCGCCTCTTCGATCTGCGACTGGGCGAGTTGACCGAACGCGAAGGCTTCTTTCATCCTCTTTCCCGCCGTGGCCGCGGCGACGGCTTCGCCGGTTACGATGGAGGCCATGCCCAGCGTCGCGTCGAGGATGAGGCGCGCCATCACTTCAAATTCGTCGCTGACTTCCTTAAAGACGCCCTCGACAAAGGCATGTTCGAAAAGTGGATCCTTGGCTGCCAGGATACGCATTGGCCGCAGATCGAAGCGCAATTGCACCCTTATGTTTCGCAGAAGTTGCTGGGCCGGTTTTCCTCCGAGGTCGCTCGCGCCAGCATGGACGAAATTCGTTCGCAGGCCGAACGCATTTTTGCCGAGTCCCAGGAGAAGCGCTGCAGCGAAGCAGTCCGCGAAACCCTCAGTCAGGCTCGAAGCAACGGCCGCGGCGTCACTGGCTTGCGCCGCGTCCTGAATTCGCTGGAGTCGGGCGAGGTGCAAACTCTGCTGCTTGGCCAAAACTATCACTCCCAGGCCGTCGAGTGCGCCGGCTGCGGCCACCTTGACGCTCATCTCGTCAGCTTCTGTCCAGCCTGCGGCCGCGAGACGAGGCAGGTCGTGGACGTAGCCGAAGCAATCTTGCCTTGGGTCATCCGTCGCAACATCGAACTTTTCTACGTCAAAGACGATCCCGAATTCGACAGGGTCGGGAACATCGCCGCCCTGCTGCGCTTCCGCTCCGAGCAAAACAGCAACGTGCGTTTCATCACCCAGGTCCCGCCAAATCCCTCGGTCAGCCGACGAGCAGGTCTGGTGGGCCGTTACCGCGGCCTTGCCAGCGGCTGATTCTAGCCGTGCAGTGCTCTTGTCATCCCGACCGCGCGGCGGAGCGAAGCGAGCGAATTAGAGGGACCTGATTTCGCCGCTTCACTACTCCTTGTCATTCCGGAGCGGGCGCACAGCCCGGTGAGGAACCTCATTCTTAGATTCCGCCCAGCTACGCGGGAGGCCAATCTCCTGTAGTCGGGGGCCATCAAAACTTGTCGGCCGCGTTCCGCGAGAGCGGTTGCAAGTCTGTCCGAACGGATCACTGAGAGATTTTCGGGCGGCGACTCCTATGCCGTTCCCTGTCGTGCCACCTTCTACGAAGTGTTTGTCAGCGAACCCGACTCGTTTCCACCGCACCTTCCCGCCGACCGATGTGACATCTAACCTTGCACCCCACACGAATTTAGTCAGATCATCGTCAAGGCGAAGGCGGTAAGCATTGACCGGATAATCCGATGGGCAAATCCTTTGTTCTCTAGATTTTGACCTCTAAGTTCTTTGACATCCGGATTTTGCGGACAATTTCTTGCTAATTCCCATGATTGCAGTAGACCGGGGGGGAGGGGGATACTCGATTTTCCGAATCGTAATCGCATCCACCAACCCATCAACCTTTATCTTGAATGCAACGGTCATGAAAAGTTCTTCGTGCGAAATCCACAGCGCAGCAGTACACCGCGCAGCCACGTGATATCCTTCCAGGTTTCGCATAGGAGAAGCAAATCATGCCTTTTTCACGCCGTGATTTCGTAAAGACTTCCGTTCTCGGAGCTGTCGCTGCTGGAGTAGGAACTCGCGCCCAGGGCCAAGATGCGAAACAAAATCCTGGCTCACAAGACCACAACGCGCAAGCTGGATCGCAAAAGCGTCCCATCATCGTCTGCGCGAATAACGGTTTCAACTATCTCGACGACGCGTTCGCCTTCCTGAAAAGTGGAGGCGACACGCTCGATGCCGCGCTCCGCGTGGTCAAAGGCCCGGAAGACGATCCCAACGACACCAGCGTCGGCCTCGGTGGAATCCCCAACGAAGAGGGCGTGGTCGAGCTCGATGCCTGCTGCATGCACGGACCCACGCGCCGCGCGGGTTCCGTCGGCGGCGTGCGCAACATCAAGAACGTTTCCCTGGTTGCAAAGGCCGTGATGGAGCACACCGGCCACGTCATGCTGGTAGGCGAAGGCGCCGAGCGCTTTGCTGTTGCCGTGGGCTTTCCGCGCGAGAACCTTCTCACCGATCACTCGCGCAAGATCTGGCTGCTGTGGAAGGAATTTCACTCGAATGACGATTGGTGGGGACCAGGTTTAGCCGATCCACATTGGCAAGCGCCCGACTCCAAGCCGGGCAGCGGCAAGCCGCAAGCCGAACTCTGGCAAGAGCGGATCAAGAGTCTGCAAGCCCGCGCTGCCGATCTCGGCATCGAGCCTGAGCTTCAACTCGAAGCCGTGCGCAAGGTTGTGTTTCCGCCGACGGGTACAATTCACTGCTCCGCGCTGAATGAGAAAGGCGATATCTCGGGCTGCACTACGACCAGCGGATTAGCCTACAAACTTCCCGGCCGCGTGGGCGATTCACCGATCATTGGCGCGGGCTGCTACACCGATCAGAACGTGGGCTCTGCCGGCGCAACCGGCAGCGGCGAAGAAAACATCAAGGTCGCCGGCGCGCACACTATCGTCGAAAGCATGCGCCGCGGAATGTCCCCGCCGGAAGCCGGCATGGAAGCGCTCAAACGAATCGTCCGCAACTACAACGGCGACATGAACAAGCTGCGCTTCGTCGACATGACGTATTACATTCTGCGCAAGGATGGCGCCTACGCTGGCGTTTCCCTGTGGGAAGGCTATTCGCAAGGCCATCCTCACAAGATTGCCATTCACGACGGCATCCGTCGCGCCGAGGTAGCCGTGAGCCTGCTCAAGGGATATTCGCAAGAGTTGCCGCCGTTCCCCAACATTCCCGAGGATCTGAAAAAAGGTTTTGAGTAGTTGAAAAAAGGAGCAGCGATCCCGAGGACCGACTCAAGAAACGATTTCGACTGCGGCCCTAGCGGCAGCCGTCAGCAGCTGTCGGTCGAGCGTCGCTAGTGGCAACCGTTGCCGGAGCGCTGTCTCAAGATAGACCGCGTCATAAGTTGTAAGGCGAAATTCCCGGGCTGTTTGCAAGGCGCCTCGCATGGAAACCGCATCCCGACTATTCTCGATGGCTTGCACGATCACGACGTCAAGATTTTGCAGAGCTTCAGAGGTGTCTGAAGGGGCAAGGATGCCACGCCGCTCGGCGCTGATAAATCCGTTCACAATCTCGAGCTCCCAAAGCTCAGGAACCACTGCCCGATCGCCGCGGAGCAACAACCGCCGGATCTGGTCGGCATATGGCGCAGTCGGGCGGTCCAGGAACCAGGCAAGAGCCACAGAAGCGTCTAGCACAAAGCGTTTCACTTGCGGCCCTCTTCGATCAGATCCTTGATCGTCATCCCCTTGTGCAGCGGTTTCGCGCGCATGCGAATCCGCTCTATATCGGCAAAAGCTTCTTTCAAACTGGCGTCGTTGCGCGCAGGAACCAAAATAGCCGCAAGCTTTCCGCGGCGGGTAATTCCGATCTGCTCGCCTTCGCCAGCGCGCTCGACCAGTTCTGACAATTTCTGTTTGGCTTCGAACAGGCCAACAGTACGCATAATGGAAGATCTCCTAAACATCTAGATCAGTAGTCTAGATGATTCAGTAGATTATATCAAGCCCCTCGACCCGCGGATTGCTTGGTTCGCAATCGATACTAGGCGAACCTCACTTTAATGTCCGGCCCCTTCTCTAAGTGGATGCTCTCGATGAATCGCACCTTGCCAGTCTGCAGAGTAAGAATCACAGATGAGGTCCGGGTGCCTTCGCCAAAGAAGCGCACTCCTTTCAACAGTGCGCCGTCAGTCACGCCGGTAGCGGCGAAGATGAGTTGTTTGCCGGGAGCGAGATCCTCGGCCTCGTAGATTTTCTTCTTGTCTTTTATGCCCATGCGGGCGAGGCGCTCTTCCTGGTCGGGCTTCACGACCAGGCGGCCGAGCATATAGCCGTTGAGGCAACGAATGGCGGCGGCGGTGATCACGCCTTCTGGCGCTCCGCCCGAGCCCATGACCGCGTGTACGCCAGTGCCGATGACGGCGGCGGCGATGCCAGCCGAAAGGTCGCCGTCGCCTATCAAGCGGATGCGGGCGCCCGCGGCGCGAATATCGCCAATCAGCTTCTCGTGGCGCGGGCGGTCGAGCACGATCACGACCAGGTCTTCCACATCGCGCTCTAGTCTCTTCGCGATGTTTTTCAGATTGTCCGCGACGGGTGCGTCGAGTTCGACGGCATTCTTGCAGGAAGGTCCAACCACAATCTTTTCCATGTAGCAGTCGGGAGCGTTGAGCAGGCCACCTCGCTCAGCGGCGGCAAGCACGGTAATTGATCCGGGAGCGCCAGTGGCGCACAGGTTGGTGCCTTCAAGCGGATCGACAGCGATGTCGACCTCGGGAACCTCACGTCCATCGGGAAAGTCGGCGCCGACTTTTTCACCGATATAGAGCATGGGCGCCTCATCGCGCTCGCCCTCGCCGATCACGATGGTCCCGCGCATAGGGATCGATTCCATGGTGTGCCGCATGGCTTCGGTGGCCACCTGATCAGAAAGCTTGCGCTCGCCCTGACCCATGGTGCGAGCTGAGGCAATCGCCGCAACTTCCACTACGCGCAGAAACCGCGACGCCAGATCGCTCTCGATATTTTCTCCGAAACTGCGGGCCTTGCCTTCTGGACGAGTTTGCGTAGCCATAAGAGCCTCCCCGAGCACGTATGAACCGCTCTTCTTGAGCCGGATTGAGAATATAACCCAATCGTGCCGAGATTGAAAGAAACAGACGACAACATGGAAATAACTGATAGTTCGTGCGTCGCCATCGTGGTATCCTCTCTACCCTGTTGTTGGACTGAACCCCCATGCCAGAATCGCGTCCCGTGACCTTCCTGTGCATTACGACTTACGAAAAAGGGCAGGAGTTCATGCGTGAGTGCAAGCGGCAAGGTTGCCGCGTGCTCCTGCTCACGGCCGAGAAACTGCGCGATGCCGACTGGCCGCACGAAAGCCTGGACGATAAATTCTACCTGCCCGCCGAAATTCCCGTCGCCGACATCGTACAGGCGGTCACGCATCTGGCGCGTACGCAGAAGATCGATCGCATCGTCGCGCTTGACGAATACGATATGGAGACCGCCGCGACGCTTCGCGAGCACCTGCGCGTGCCCGGCATGGGACTGACGACCATGCGCTACTTCCGCGACAAGCTGGCCATGCGCATGAAAGCCCTCGATCGTCACGTGCGAGTACCTGACTTCGTTCCAGTCTTTAACCACGGCGACGTCCGCTACTATCTCGAACATGTCCCCGGACCGTGGCTGCTAAAGCCCAGACAAGAGGCGTCTGCGATCGGGATCAAGAAGATTCACTCCGCCGAGGAGTTTTGGCCGGTGCTCGATCAACTGGGAGACAAGCAATCCTCGTTCCTGCTCGAAAGATTCGTTCCTGGCGATGTCTACCATGTGGACTCTGTGGTATCGGAAAACGAAGCGGCCTTTGCCAATGTGAGCAAATATGGGAAGCCGCCGATGAATGTGGCGCAAGGTGGCGGAGTTTTTACTACATTCAGGGTACCGCGCGGAAGCGATGCGGATACAGGTCTGCGGCAGATCAACCGAGACCTGATTGCTGCGCTGGGCCTGGTGCGCGGCGTGTCCCATGCAGAATTTATCCAGGCGCATGCGGATGGACATTTTTATTTTTTGGAGTGTGCGGCGCGGGTGGGCGGCGCTTATATCAATGAGATGGTTGAGGCCGCCACGGACATTAACTTATGGCGAGAGTGGGCACGCATCGAGGTCGCCGGCGGGGATGGAACTTACAGGCTTCCTCCAGTACGCGAAGAATACGCGGGGGTGATTCTGTCTCTGGCGCGGCAGGAGAATCCGGATACTTTGGGATACAACGACCCGGAAGTGTTCTTGCGAATCAAGAGGCATCACCATGCCGGGTTGATTCTGCGGTCGAACGATTCGGAGCGCGTACGCGAGTTACTTGAAAGCTACAGCCAGCGATTCGCCGAAGAGTTTCTCGCAGTGGAACCGTCGCGGGAAAAACCCACAGCGTGAACCGGAGTCACGCGGAGAAAGCGTGTTCATACCGGTCTGCGATCCCGCAATCCACCCGTATTTTGTCTCTAGCGAATTCCCAAAAGAATGCCGAGGTAGGCACGTACTTGAGTCAGCAAGGCGAGATCGGCATGCGAGTGAAACGCGGCCTTGCGTGCCGCCCAGTCGAGGCTTTTGATGTGGTCCACGAGCACTGCGCCTTCCACCTTACCAACGGTGGCTAGCAAGGCAAACGGATAAGGCTTGCGTCGACTAGTGAGCGGGCAGACCAAAGCGAGTCCGCTGGCAAAGTTGTAACTTTCGTCTGTCACCACAAGGGCCGGTCGGCGTTTGGCTTGTTCGCCTCCCGCTTGCGGGTCCAAGTCAAGCCAGATAATGTCTCCCGCCCGCGGAACGTATCTTTTTACCATTCAAGGTGTTCCTTGCCACGCTCCGGTCGCACAGAGATCTCGTCGTAACGATTATCGGCTGTAATCTTCGCCACCAGCTCCCGCAGCGTCGGAACTCGCTGCTTCCGGCGTACGCTAATGTGTCCATTCTCGGCTTCGATAACGATTGGATCGCCTTCAGAGACCCCCGCCTCTTCAGCCACGGGCTTGGGAATGCGGACTGCAAGGCTGTTTCCCCATTTCACGATTTGCGCCACCGCCATAACTCCCCCCAGTTCGTTATACGTAGTATATACCTGAGTAGACACAATGGATATACATTGTTAGATCCTGTAGGTGGGCCTAGAACGCGTCAATCCCGGTCACGCTCTGCCCGATGATCAGGGAATGCACATCGTGCGTGCCTTCGTAGGTCTTGACGGACTCCAGGTTCATCATGTGACGCATGATGGGATAGTCGTCGGCAACTCCGTTGGCGCCGAGGATATCGCGCGCGAGGCGGGCGCACTCGAGGGCCATCCAGACATTATTGCGCTTGGCCATCGAGATGTGCTGGTGCTCAACTTTGCCAGCATCTTTCAGGCGACCGACCTGGAGCGCGAGCAGTTGCGCTTTCGTGATCTCGCTGATCATCCAGGTGAGCTTGTCCTGCACGAGCTGATGGGACGCTATGGGCTGATCGCGCCATTGCTTGCGTAAGATTGCATACTGCAGAGCGCAGTCGTAGCAGGACATGGCGGCCCCGATTGCTCCCCAGGCAATGCCATAGCGAGCTTGGTTGAGGCACATTAAGGGAGACTTCAGGCCGTCGCTTTTGGGGAGCACATTTGATTCAGGAATGTGAACGTCTTGCAGTGACAGCCCTGAGGTTACCGAAGCGCGTAGCGACCACTTGCCGTGAATGTCGTCGGCTTTGAAGCCAGGACGGTCAGTTTCAACCAGGAACCCGCGAATCTTGTCGTTTTCGTTTTCTACCTTGGCCCAGATGACGGCAACGTCGGCGATGGTGCCGGAAGTGATCCACATCTTCTCGCCATTGAGAACATATTCGTTGCCAACTCTTCGAGCGCGCGTGCGCATGCCGCCGGGATTGGACCCGAAGCCGGGCTCGGTGAGCCCGAAGCATCCGAGTTTCTCGCCTTTCTGCATGGCGGGCAGCCAGGTTTGCTTTTGCTCTTCGCTGCCGAACGTATGGATCGGGTACATCACGAGGGCTGATTGCACGCTGACAAAGCTGCGTACGCCGGAGTCGCCACGTTCGAGCTCCTGCGTCATCAGGCCATACTCGACATTGCCCATAGCGGCACAACCGTATCCCTTGAGCGACGCCCCAAAGAAGCCGAGATCGGCCATAGGCTTGACCAGTTCGCGCGGGAAGCGGCCGGCGCGGTTGCACTCTTCGATGATAGGGATCAGGTTGTCTTCGATGAATTGGCGGGTGGTGTCTCTGACCAGGCGCTCTTCTTCAGTGAGCAGCGAATCAAACTGGATGAAGTCGACACCGCGAAATTTGATGGCGGGCATGATAAATCTCCGTGGGATGAAACAACATTGACACTGCCAGAATGGTTTGCCGCTACGCGACTGCCGCACGCCGGAGGGCAAACATATGACGGTAGCAGGGGCGAGGGAGCGGGGTCAACGCTGGCGAAACCAATTGTAGATGCTCCAAGATAATGTCACCCCCTAATTGCAACCAGAGTTTGTCACCTTAGTAAGGATGGTGACAGTGAGTCAGAAAGAGTTCCAACGGGTGAAAGTGATTGAGAATGCGGTAGGCGGGCGGCTGAGCGTAAGCGAAGCAGCTCGGCTGCTGCAGTTGAGTGAACGCCAAGTGCAACGGCTCAAGCGGCGCTACCGTCCCGATTCCGTGGCCTGGGTGCATCATGGCAATCGCGGACGGCCCACGCCCTGGGCTCTGCCCGCTGCCCTGCGGCGGTCGATCCTCGAACTGGCCCAGTATCACGGCTTCAACGATTCTCATCTCTGCCAGAAACTGCACAGCGAAGAGCATCTGTCAGTCAGCCGCGAAACCGTGCGCCGCATCCTGCGCCGCGCCAAGGTGGCATCGCCGCAGAAGCGCCGTGCTCGCCAGTACCGCGCCCGCCGCTTGCGCCGTCCCCGCTTCGGCATGATGGTGCTCACCGATGCCAGCCGTCATGATTGGCTGGAAGGCCGTGGCCCCGAGCTCACCCTCGTCGGCTTTCAAGACGACGCCACCAGCCAGATCCTGGCCGCTCACTTTCAACTGGAAGCGGAAAACACTCTGGGTTATCTCCGCGCTGTGCAGGCTATGGTCATAGCTCACGGCGTCCCCCTCAGCCTCTACCGCGATCGCCACAGCATCTTCCAGCGCTGACAGAGTCTCGTTGCAGTTAATACGACATTTTCTCGTTGCAACAACACGCTGGCGAAACCAATGCTGGCGAAACCAATTCATTTCGTGAGCCGTGGAATCCAGCGCGGCACAGTGTGCTTGTATTCCTCGTACGATTCACCGAATTGGCGGCGAAGCGTTGGCTCTTCGTAGAAAACGACGAAGAAATGAGCGATCAAAAGCATCAGGGCTGCGTACTTGACTAGATGAGGAGCGCGAAAGAGCGCGGCCTCTCCCAGGATGACCAGTGCCACGCCGAGGTACATCGGATTGCGTACGTAGCGATGCAAGCCGCTGACCACGAGAAATTTCGTTGGAGCAATCGGCGCAGGAGTACCCAGCCCGCGCACCGCGAACTCCCACGCGCATCGGAAATAGATGCTCGCCCCTGCGACAAGGCACAGAAGGCCCAACCACGCCAGGAAACCTCGTGCGGGTGCCGGGAATCCGCCCAGCAGCCAGTAAGGGACGCCCACCGCCACCGTTCCTGGCACGACGAGAGTGAATAGAAGCGTCTTCAGGAGAGGTCCCAGAGTTGGCGGCATGAGACTTTGTCCCAGACATTCGCGCGCAAGACAGCCGGCACAACCTTACTGTAAAATCAAATGCGACGGAAGAGAAGCAACGCAGCTGCAGAATCTTTCAGAGTGGATTCCCGAGGCTTTTACTTAGCCTTTGGATTGAGCTTTCTGCAACATCCCATCCACAATCATCCGCGTGGCAGGTTCGCCGGACCGCTGCGTATTTGAAATTAGGAGACGAAACATGGCAGTAGGCGCCAAGATAGCGAAAACAGCGGATCGGAAAAAGGTCATGGACACGAGCAAGAGCACGGATTGTCCTAAGTGTGGCAAGTCGACGCGCATCGTCAAACGCATGAAAGACCGTGAACGCGGCGTGCCCGGTGGGATTTACATTTCGTGTTCAGCTTGCGATTTCTTCGAGAAACTGTAGGACCGTTTTCTCGTTTCAAGCGACTGAACGGAACGCCTGCTTCCCTGGGCGGGGTTCTATTCTGAACCCCCGCCGTCCGCCATCCCGCCGGCCGCGCCAGAAATTGAGCAACCCTGTACTGGAAAGTGCCATCCCATCCTCGCCCGAGAATCACTGCCAAACGCCTATTCGGGCTTCTTTCTGCGAGAGATTCGGATAACCGATGGAGAGGCGCGGAACCATCCTTGCTTGTCTTGTGATTGCACTCCTTATGCAATGTGGCTGCGGTGGAACCAGTGCAGGTAGCAGCACTGGAACCACTACAAGCAACGGCGGAACGGGCAGCACTGGAGGTAGTGGGGGCGGGGGCGGAGGTAGTGGAAGCGGCGGTGGCAGTGGAGGAGGCGGAAACAGCATTCTGCAGTTGGCGCACGTGTTCCTCTTGTTAGAGGAGAATCGCAGCTTCAGCGACGTCATTGGAAACGCCAGCATGCCCTACCTGAACCGCCTTGCGTCCGCAAATAGCTTGGCGACCCAGTATTACGCTGATGCCCACCCCTCGTTGCCTAATTATTTTATGCTGACGGTCGGGGCAGGAACCTCGATTACGGGAACGGAAGGTGATGCCTTCAACGGAGTAGTGAGTCAGGACAATGTGGTGCGTGCGCTGACGGCGGCGGGAAAAACCTGGAAGTGCTACGCAGAGGCGTTGCCATCGGTCGGCTACCTCGGAGGCGATGACGGACCCTACCTGCGTCGTCACGTTCCGTTTGTTTATTTTTCAGACGTTCAGAGCAGCACCAGCCAGGCCGGCAACATTGTTCCCTTTACTCAGTTGGCCACCGACGTCGCAAATAACAGTCTGCCCGATTATGCGTTCATCGTTCCTGATGTGAACAACGACGCCCACAATTGCCCTGCCGGGATGACCACTTGCACCGACACCCAGATGCTTGCGAACGCCGACCAGTGGCTCTCGACCAATATCAGTCCGCTGCTGTCGAGCACAGCTTTTCAGAACTCGATGTTGATTATCGTTTTTGACGAGGCAGAAGACTCAGATACGGAACATGGCGGCGGGCACGTCCCAGCCGTGCTCGTGAGTCCTCTGGTGAAGGCGGGGTATCAATCCACGACGTTCTACCAGCACGAAAGCACCTTGAGGCTGATGATGAAAGGGTTGGGTGTGACAGATTTGCCAGGAGCTGCAGCTACTGCGCCGGATATGATTGAATTCTTCAAGTAAGACTGTTGCGGTGCTACCCATTCTTGGCTCGCGCTGAGGTTACACAGCGACTGTGACAGAAGTTTCGGTTCGCGTGACCGGGCGATAGAGAGTATCTCGCTCGATGGGCTCACGGCCGGCCGCGCGGATCAGGCGTTCAAGCTCTTCACGGCGCATTCCTTGCGGCGTGGTCGCGCCTGCATCGTGGTAAATCTTTTCCTCGATCACTGTTCCGTCCATGTCGTCGGCGCCGAAGCGTAGCGAAATCTGCGCGATCTTCGCCGTCATCATTTGCCAGTAGGATTTTATGTGGGGAAAGTTATCGAGCACGAGGCGGCTGACCGCGATCTGCTTGATGTCGAGCATGCCGGTGGTTTTCGGCAGGTGCCGCAGCGGCGTGTTGTCGGGATGGAAGGCCAGCGGGATAAACGTTTGAAAGCCGCCAGTTTCATCTTGCAGCGCGCGCAGCTTGAGCAGGTGGTCGACGCGGTCTTCGTCGTTTTCAACGTGGCCGTAAAGCATGGTTGCGTTGGATTTCAGCCCGATCTGGTGGGCGATTTTGGCAGTATCGAGCCACTGATCGCCATCAATCTTGTGGTCGCAGATAATGTGGCGAATCCGATCGGCAAATATTTCTGCGCCTCCACCCGGAAGCGAGTCCACGCCAGAAGCCTTCAGTTGTTCCAGGGTCTCGCGAATCGAAAGCTTGGCGCGCTTTGAAAGGTACGCCACTTCGACCATGGTAAATGCCTTGAGGTGCACCTGCGGAAAGCGCCGCTTCAAGCCGGAGCAGAGATCGAGGAAATATTGGAAAGGTAGATCAGGGTGCAGTCCGCCCACGATGTGAAATTCGGTGACAGCCTCGGTGTACCCCGAGGCCGCGGTTTCAAAAGCTTCGTCAAGCGCCATCGTATAGGCGCCGTGCGAGTCTTTCTTGCGGCCGAAGGCGCAGAGCCGGCAAGCCGCGACGCAAACATTCGTGGGATTGATGTGACGATTGACATTGAAATATGTCTTGTCACCGTGTAACCGCTCACGAACGTGATTGGCCATCCAGCCCACGGCAAGAATGTCCCCGGTGCGATAGAGAGCAAGGGCGTCGCTCTGGTCCAGCCGCTCATGCGCCAGAACTTTGGCGTAAATCGGCTGCAGCCTCGCGTCGTCGGTCTGAAATGAATGGTGCCGTTCGGAGCCAGACATCTTCTAGATGATATCGCAGGCGCGCAATAGAAGTCACAGAAAGACGCGTCAGTGCCCCGCAATTACGCGATCGCGGATTTTGTCGTACTCGGATTCCGGGATCACATGGCGCTTCACAAGATCGTCGGCATTGTCGAATGGGCGGTCGGCGATGATGCGGTCGGCTTCGTGTTCGGTCACGCCCGGGAGATTTAGCAGTTCCTCGCGGGAAGCTTTGTTAATGTTCACGGTCTTCTGGCTCCCCATGCCCTCCTTCACACCTTCGGCGACCGCCTTGGCGTCGCGCCTCATCGTCTCGGTGGCCTCCGCGGTGCGCCGGCGGATTTCGTCGGGATTGTCTCCCTGGTTGTTATTGCACGCGGTGATGCCAGTTAACGGCAAAGCAAGCACAAGGATCGAGAGAGGGCGGAGCAAACGCTGCATGGATCTCTGATGCTCGATCGACAGGAGTGGTTGGCGAGGTTTCTTGATCGCCGGAGTCGGCCTCCGAGTTTGTGATGCACCCTGTACAATTTTCTTTCCGATGAGTACTTACGCAAAATGGCGTCTCGGTGTGTTGGCTGCGCTGCTGCTGGTTCTTTCGGCGCAGGCTGAACCGGTCTCCCAACTCAAACCCACCGACTACGTCAACGATTTTGCCCACGTTCTCGATTCGAAAACGATCGCCCAAATCGACGACATCTGCCGTCAAATCGACGAGAAGGCGCATGCCCAGATTGCGGTCGTGACCATTAGGTCGCTCGATGGACCCGATATAGAAAGTTACGCGGTCGAGCTTTTCCAGAAGTGGGGCATCGGAAATAAATCCACCAACCGCGGGGTACTGATTCTCTACGCGATTAACGACCATAGCGCCCGCATCGAGGTGGGCTATGGGCTGGAGCCTATCCTGCCCGATGGAAAGGTGGGTGCAATACAGCGGGAGGCTGTCCCGCTCATGCGCGCTGGCAATTATAGCCAGGCGCTGCTTCTGGTTACATCGCGGGTCGCGAAGGTGATTGCCGATGATGCCGGTATTCAGCTGACAAACGCGCAGGTAGAGGCTCCGGTCCAACGGGATAATCAGCCGAGTCGAGGATTGTCGATCGGTGGACTGATCGCTATTGGCGTCGTCCTGCTTGTCATTCTCTTTACGCCATTGCGCGGCATCTTATTCTGGATGCTTTTTTCTGGAATGTTCGGGGGCGGAGGCCGAGGATATGGGGGTGGGGGCGGTTTTGGCGGTGGTGGAGGCTTTGGCGGGGGGGGAGGGTTCGGCGGATTCGGCGGCGGTAGTTCCGGTGGTGGAGGAGCTAGCAGCAGTTGGTAGCCAGCGAGGATGCAATGGTTCCGGAGAAACTGATTAACGACTTTGTTACCCGGCTGCGTGCCGCGGCTGACACCAACCTGGAGAGCTTGATCCTGTTCGGATCAGCGGTCGCGGGGGATTTTCATCCCGAGTTCTCCAATGTGAACTTGTTCTGTGTGGTTCGCGACAGCTCATTCTCAGCCTTGCAAGTGCTGTCTCCAGCCGTGAAATGGTGGAATTCGCAGAAGCAGCCGACGCCGCTTTTCATGACGCGGGACGAGATGGAGCACTCTGCGGACGTGTTCACGATTGAGCTACTCGATATGCAGCAGCACTACCGAGTTTTGTTCGGCGAAGATGTGGTTAAGAATCTGTCGATTCCGGCGAAGCTGCACAGCGTACAGGTGGAATACGAGCTGCGGGAAAAACTTGCGCTGCTTCGGCAGCACCTGCTGCTTGCTTCGGGCAACGATTCCCGCTTGTGGGAATTACTGTTACGATCGGTATCGTCATTCGCCACGCTTTTCCGGCATGCGCTGATTGTGCTGGGGCACGATGCCCCGGTCGGAAAACGTGACGCTGTGCAAGCATTATCCAAGCAGATTGGGTTTGACGCTTCGGGCATTCTGCAGGTGCTCGACGTGAGAGAGCGTAAGTCGGGCCGCAAGCAGTTCGATGTCGCAGATGTCTTTTCGCGGTACCTCACGGCACTGGAGAAGGTGGCGGCCGCGGTAGATAAGATGCTGGATTCCGGTGCTGCGGATCGCGCGTAAAGCTTGCGTGCCGCTTTTCAGGAGAATCTCATGGGCAAGGGACTTATCGTTCTTGTGGTCGTGATTGCAATTATTTTACTGGTGGTCCTCGTCGCTTTCAGCCAATACGTAGGCGTAAAGAATACGCTGGTCAGCAAAAACGAGGCCGTGAAAGCTGCCTGGTCTCAGGTCGATATTGTGCTGCAACGTCGCGCCGACCTGATCCCAAACCTGGTGGAGACGGTAAAGGGCTATGCGCAGCAGGAGCAGACTGTATTCGGCGATATCGCGAAAGCGCGCTCTGCCCTGCTTTCCGCGGGCTCTCCGCAAGAGAAAATCGCCGCCAATGGCCAACTTGACGGGGCGCTGGGCCGCCTGTTGCTGATCGTCGAGAACTATCCTCAATTGAAGTCGAATGAGAATTTTCTCCGCTTGCAGGATGAGTTGGCCGGCACTGAAAATCGCATTGCCGTCGAGCGCAAGCGCTACAACGACACACTTCGCGATTACAACACTTACGTGCAGCAGTTTCCCAACAGCATTTTCGCAGGGTTCGCCGGATTCAAGCCAAATGAGGCTTACTTCGAAGCGTCGCCCGGATCGCGCGCAGTTCCGAAGGTGAACTTCTCAAGTCCGGGGGCAAACGCTCCGCAGTCGACTCCTCAGCCTGCGCCGGCGCATTAAGCCCTAATCTCTCGGTGATCTTCGTGGATGCTCAGGAGGGCAGATCCCAGCCTTCGTCCTTCATTTTCTTGTTGGTCCATTGTTGAAGCTGCTCGAAGATCGCAGGATCGATGACGACGAAACGCAGCCCAACGCGTCCTTCGCCGCCGAACCACACGATGCGGGCTTTCGCTCGAAAAATGGATCCGCTATCGGGCAGCGGGAAACTAACGTCGAGGAGCCCGGTAAACCGCATCGGTTCTTTCAATCCATCCACACCCACCCCGCCGGTGCTCAGGTTTACACCTTGCACGTGTGTTTCCTCTCCTTGCTGGTTCTTCAACACAACGTCTAGCTGGACGCGGGCGCGGAAAAACTTCTGCTGCTCGAGGCTGATAAAACCCAAAGAATTCGCACCCTCGCCAGGATTTACGTTGATGTTGTATTCCTTCAGCTTCCGGCTCAGGGTGCGGCGGGAGATGCCAAGCTGTTCCGCGGCCTGGCTGCGGTGACCACCGCTGCGCTCGAGAGCGCGAATGATCATCTGCTCTTCTATGCTGTCAAGATTGCCTACCGGCATTGATGCGGACTGACGTTGAGCCACCGGGTTGCCGGACATCGCGGCGGTAATCTGCGATTTGCGAATCTCGGGTTCGCGCGACTCCACAGCGACTCTGACGATGAGATTGCGCAGTTCGCGAACATTGCCGGGCCAGGGATGCGAGAGCAGAGCGGTAACAGCATCCGGCACGAAGCAACCGCCCGGAGTCTTAAGCGCCAGGAAATGCTCCGCCAGAGCAACAATGTCTTCGGGGCGCTCCCGCAGCGGCGGTACGCGAAGTTGAAACTGTCCAAGACGATGGAACAGATCCTGGCGAAATCGTCTCGCGCTGACAGCGGCATCTAGATCCTGGTTGGTAGCGGCGACGATACGAACATCGACTTTGATCTTGCGATGGCCGCCGAGGCGGTAGAAGGGATATCCGTCCAGCACGCGCAGGAGCTTAACCTGAGTTTGAAGCTGCAATTCGCCGATTTCATCAAGGAAGAGCGTACCCTGGTCGGCCAGTTCGAATAAACCTGGCTTGGACGAATCGGCGCCAGTAAACGCCCCTTTTTCAAAGCCGAATAACTCGCTCTCCACCAGATTTTCCGGCAGAGCCGCGCAGTTGATGTCAACCCAAGGCCGGCTGCGCCGGCTCGAGGATTGGTGAATCGCGTGGGCGATGAGTTCCTTGCCGGTTCCGGTTTCTCCCGTGATAAGCACGCTTTCCGTATGCGCAGCAACGCGGTCCACCATCCGCAGGAATCGATGCATCAGTGGACTGGCAAGGATAAGGTTTGTGCCATCAATTTCGCGCGAGACGGTGTGCGCCGTCTCGTCGTCTTCGGCTCCTTGCGCTTTGACGGCGACCGACGCCGGACTTGATTTCTCCTCTGCGGCAGAGAGGAGGGTGATGATACCCGATGGCTTTGAACTCCCATCCCGAAGCAATGTGATGAGAATATCTGCGGCGAATTCCTTCCCGGACTCTGTCACACAACGGTGTGAGGATTGGTGCTGGCCCTCTTTCAGCGTGGTTTCCAACATCGTCTTCAGCAATTCACCCCGGTCAGCGCTTTCCTGGGAAGAAATGACATCTGCTATCGTCCGGCCCAGAATTTTCTCGATCGTGTAGCCCAGCATCTTCAGCGCAGCCTCATTGCATCCGTCGATTTTGCCTCTCAGGTCAGCGGATAAAACTGCAATGGCTGCGCCGGCATCAATCCCTCCAGGGACGATTTGCCCGCCTTGGCTCGCTGACCCAGCTCCGAGGTCCGGAACCGCTTGGGGCTGCTGCGAATTGCGCTTGAGCGGCGGCATAGTGGGCGTTTGGAGTTGATCTTGACACAGAGAACAGGAGTTACAGGAAGTATGCAGCTTTGGATGATAACGAAAGTAATCAGCTGCTGCGGGATGACAGAAATTAGTCACAAATATGCGTCACGTTGATAACCAAAGATCGCAAGACACCCTCTCTGCGGTTACGTCGGTAAGCTACTTAAAACTCTGCAATAACAATAGGATTTCGACAAACAGGCTCGGCCAGAACTGTGTGTGGGAATGACCTTCACACGCTGAGGACGCAGTCTGTCGCCTCCCCTGCAAGAAATGTAAACACGCAATGTCGATTCGTACGAAGCTATTTGTCGGGATTACGGTCTCGCTCGGAATGGTGGTGCTGTGCTCTGCCCTTTGGCACTGGCAATCCGCTGACCTGACACGATTTGGCTGTTATTTAGTGGTTGCGGTCCTGGCCTCGAGCCTGAAGGTGCAACTGCCGGGCATCGACGGCACCATGTCGGTGAATTTCCTTTTCATCCTTCTGGGCGTGATGGAGCTCAGCCTCCCGGAGACGCTGGCCATAGGCTGTACGGCCACATTTGTCCAGAGCGTATGGCAAGCACGCAATCGGCCCGACCCGGTGAAGGTTCTTTTTAATGTTTTCGGAATGATGGCAAACGCCGGTGCGCTGTCTTACGCAAGCTATCACTGGCTAGACGCGAGAGTAGGAAGCAATAAGCCGATCTTGCTGATGGTGGCGGCCCTGGTTTTCTTTCTGTCGAACACGCTGCCGATTTCCGTGGTAATTGCGCTCACGGAAAATAAAACCAGCCGCAAAGTATGGTCCGAGTGCTACTTCTGGTCGTTTCCTTACTACTTGGTGGGTGCGGCCGCGGTGGGATTGGTCGGGATCGTCAACCGTCGTGCCGGTTGGCAGACTTCTCTTCTCGTGCTGCCGGTGATTTATTGGGTATACCGCTCCTACCGTCTTTATCTGGGACGCCTCGAAGCAGAGAAGGAACGGGTGGAGATTGAGAAGCGGCATGTAGAGCAGATTGCATCGCTCAATATGCGCACCATCGAAGCTCTGGCCCTGGCCATAGAAGCAAAAGACCACACCACGCATACGCACCTGCAGCGCGTGCGCACGTACGCGGTAGAAATAGCGAAAGAGATTGGCCTCTCACCGGACGAGATTGAAGCTTTGCGAGCAGCGGCGCTGCTGCACGATATCGGCAAGCTGGCCGTGCCGGAGCACATCATCAACAAACCGGGCAAGTTGACTCCGGAAGAATTCGAGAAGATGAAGGTGCACCCGCTGGTGGGCGCTGAAATTCTGGATCGAGTGGCTTTCCCATATCCAGTGGCGCCTATTGTGCGTTCGCATCACGAAAGGTGGGACGGGTCAGGCTATCCTGCCGGCCTCACTGGCGAAGCGATTCCGTTTGGGGCGCGGATTCTGGCGGTCGTGGATTGCCTTGACGCTATCGCAACAGACCGGCAGTATCGTCCGGCGATACCGCTGGATCGTGCCATGGATACGGTGAGAGAAAAGGCAGGCACGTGGTTCGACCCGAAGGTGGTAGAAGTATTGTCTCGCCGTTACGTCGACCTGGAAGCTATCGCACAGACCCAGGAGGATAGCTACGTTCCCTGCGGCTTCTCGAAGGATTTGCGCATAGAACGCGGACTCGCTCCGGCCACGGGATTCGAAAAATGGACCGACCCACCTCAGAGCGACACCGATTTTCTGTCGTCGATCGCGTCGGCGCGACACGAGGCCCAAGCCATGTTCGATTTGAGTCAGGACCTTGGCAACTCGCTTAGCCTCAGCGAGACCCTTTCGGTTCTGTCGATGAGGCTCCGTAAGTTGGTTCCATACGACTCGATCGCGGTATTTGTAAACCGCAATGGCTGGTTGCTGCCGGAACTAGTGAGTGGCGAAAATTTTCGCGTTCTCTCGTCGCTGAAAATACGGATGGGCCAAGGCCTGTGCGGATGGGTGGCGGAGAATTGCAAGCCCATCATGAATGGCAACCCACAGGTAGAAGAAGGCTACGTTGCCGATCCTAAGACCGCTTCTCTATCTTCTGCGCTTGCCGTTCCATTGCAGGGATTAAACGGTGTCGTGGGCGTTCTTGCAATGTATCACTCTACCCAGGACGCTTTTACCCCGGACCATCTGCGCATTCTGTTGGCCGTGGCTTCCAAGGTGGCACTATCGGTGGAAAATGCCCTGAAATATCAGCAGGCGGAGAGTTCAGCGACTACAGACTTTCTGACAGGACTTCCCAATGCCCGTTCCCTGTTTGTGCATCTGGCACAGGAAGTGACGCGCTGCCGGCGCATGAAAAGTTCGCTTGCAGTAATGGTCTGCGACATCGACGGCCTCAAGAAGATCAACGATTCATTCGGACATTTGGAGGGAGACAAACTGCTGCGGGAGTTCAGCGGGCGGCTGAAAGACGCATGCCGGGGCTACGACTATGTTGCACGCATGGGCGGCGACGAATTTGTGGTCACGGCGCCCGGACTCTCCGCCGCGGACGTGGAGGAAAAAACCAGCCGCTTGAACCAGGCAGCCATTGAAGCAGGACGGCACATCTCCGGCCGGGAAGTGATTACGTTGAGCGTCGGAACGGCTTTCTGTCCGGAAGATGGATATGACGTGGAAGCATTGTTGGCCGAAGCTGACCGGCGCATGTATGCCGTGAAGCAGACTCACCATGCTCAGATTGCCGCCAGCCAGGACGCACTGGCGCAGGGTGCCTCGGGAAAATAAATGCGGAGCCTGCGATGGAAAATTGCCGGGCACGCGGTTGCTTTGCTGGCCACCGTTCTTCTTGGCGGACTGCTTTCCTCTACGCTGGTTCGGCTTGCTCCCGGCTTTGACGCGGATGAGAGAGAACTCGATCCGCACTTGAACGCACAGAGTGTGGAAGTGCTGCGCGAAGCTCGCCAACAGGATCACAATATCTTTCGCTTTTACTTTTCTTATATGAAGCGCGCGGCGAATGGCGACCTGGGAACTTCGCTCGCGTTGGGTCAGCCGGTGCGCACTCTGCTACGCGATCGGATTCCACTTACGCTTCGTTTGCTCTCCACGGGACTTGGACTGGCTTGGACTTTGTGCCTGACTCTGTCCCTGACCGCCGCCTGGCTGCGATTTTCAATTTACGACGCATTGAGCACGGTTGTAAGCGGAGCACTGCTTTGCATTCCAGCCGCCGTGCTGGCGTTGCTCTGCTTGCCGTGCAATATGCCGGGTTCACTGGCGATTGCGCTGATCGTGTTTCCCCACAGTTACCGTTATGCAAGAAATTTGCTGGTGAGAGCCTATTCACGGCCTCACATCATCGCCGCCAGGGCAAAAGGGTTGGGCGAGGCTCGCATCCTTTTTTGGCATGTCGTGCCGGTAGTTACGCCGCAGTTGCTGGCTGTGGCCAGCGTCTCTGTAAGCATGGCAATAGGAGCAGCCATTCCCGTCGAAGCATTGTGCGGCTTGCCTGGTATCGGACAACTGGCATGGCAGGCGGCCTTGGCGCGCGATCTGCCCTTACTGGTAAACATCACTATTTTGGTGACGCTGGTAACCTTGCTGGCCAATTCCGGGGCGGATGTAATCGGTCATATGGTCCGGGGGCAGCAAGCATGAGTCCCTGGCAAAAATTGGCGTGCGCTGTTTTAGCGCTGGTACTGGCGGCGTCAGCGGGCGCGAACTGGATCGCTCCTGCCGGATACGGCAGGCAGTTCCGCGAGGCAACCGATGCGCCCCCATCGCGCACGCACTGGCTCGGAACTGATGAAATTGGGCGTGATCGTTTCGCGCGAGTGCTATACGGGACCAGAATTTCACTTGTGTTAGCACCGGCGGCAGCGCTGCTTTCAACGCTGATGGCGGCGTTCATCGGAGGGCTCGCAGGATATCTCGGCGGCGCTTGGGTGCGCTTTGCGATGGCGGTGACCGATTTGTTCTTGTCGTTGCCGTGGTTGTTTTTATTGATCACAGCGCGAGCGCTGATGCCGCTGAATGTGTCTCCAGTGATATCTGTGCTGGTTACGTTTCTGCTGTTAGGGCTTCTGGGCTGGACGACCGCGGCGCGCGTCCTATGCAGCAGCGCGGCGTCGCTGCGCGGTTCTGGTTTTGTGCGGCAGGCGCGAGCCGTGGGGCTGCCCGGACGAAGGGTGTTTTGGATACATGTGGTGCCAAACCTGAAGCCTGTGCTTTACGCGCAGTTTTGGATTTCGATTCCGGTGTTTATCTTGGCCGAGGCTAACCTGGGCATTCTTGGATTGGGCGTTGCAGAACCCATGCCCTCGTGGGGAAGTTTGCTGAAAGAACTGGAAGGTCTGGTTTCGGTGGGCGAACAGCCCTGGAAGCTTGTGCCGCTGATCTTGCTAGTGCTGGTGGTGACGTCTTTTCAGCTGTTGCTTTCGAAGCAGGAAGAGGCGTCTGCATGAACCGCCACGGGAAAAAGACAGAGAACATGACAAACACAGGCTGGAAAGCAATCGCGATTATGGTCCTCTACGTCGGGTCTTTAGTCGGTCACGCAGTGGGGCAAGGCGGCGGCGAACTAAGATTTTGCCTGCACAACGAGCCGAAGACGTTCGACCCATTGAAAGTTGACGACGATTCCTCCGCAGCGATTCGTTATTTGACCGGAGGCGTTCTGATCCGAGTGAATCGCCAGACTCAGGAGTTAGAACCTGAATTGGCGCAGTCCTGGAAAGTCACGAAGGATGGACGTCAGATTTCGTTTCGCTTACGCAGCGGAATCTCATTCTCCGACGGTACAGCCTTTACCACGGAAGACGTCGCTTACACCGTTCGGCAATTGATGGACCCTGCGTTACATTCGGCGACGGGCGACGCCTTCCGCTCGAGTAGCGGGAACGTCGAAATCAAAGTGGTTTCCCCCAGTCAGATTTCAATCTCTTTTCCGGCACAGGTGTCCGGCTTGGATCGCCTGTTCGACCAGGTCGCGATTCTTTCCGAACACTCACCGAGAAAGGAAATGGCAGTGTTGGGCCCGTTCATGGTCGCCGAGTATAAGCCGGGCGCATCCGTTCTCTTAAAGCGGAACCCCAACTACTGGAAGGCAGACGCCCAGGGACGAAAACTGCCTTATCTGGATTCGATACGGTTGGATATCCAGCCCAACCGCGATGCGGAGATGTTGCGATTCAAACGGGGAGAGCTCGATCTGATTAACTCTTTGGACAGTGAATATTTCGACAAGCTTGCCGCGAGCGCGCCGCAACTGGTACACGATGCTGGGCCGTCGCTCGATAGTGAGCAACTCTGGTTCAATGAAGTGCTGAAGTCGCCGATTCCAGCCTACAAGAAAAGCTGGTTCCGCTCGGCCAATTTCCGGAGGGCAATTTCGGAAGCCATCAACCGCGAAGACTTGAGCCGCATTGTTTTTCACAGCCACGCTCAGCCGGCTGCAGGACCGTTCTCTCCGGCTAACAAGTTCTGGTTCAACGCCAAGCTGAAGGCCCAGACCTACAACCCGGAAGCGGCTTTGAAATCGCTGCAGTCCGAAGGCTTCCGCATGGAAAACAGTACCCTCAAGGACAAAGATGGCAACGAGGTTGTCTTTTCCATCATCACCAACGCCGGCAACAAGGCGCGGGAGCGCATGGCGGTACTCATCCAGGATGATTTGCAGAAGATCGGCATCTGCGTAAATGTGGTGACGCTCGACTTCCCCTCCCTGATCGAGCGCATGACGCGGACTTTCGACTATGAAGCCATCCTTCTCGGCCTCACCAATGTGGACCTGGATCCGAGTGGCGAGATGAACGTGTGGCTGAGTGCTTCCGAAAACCACCAGTGGAACCCTCAGCAGAAAACTCCGGAAACCCTGTGGGAAGCGGAGATTGATCAGCTCATGCGGACACAGGCATCGTCCAGCGACGCGAAAAAGCGGAAAGAAGCATTCGATCGGGTCCAGGAAATCGTGGTCGAGCAGGAGCCATTTATCTTCCTGATTAACAAGAACGCGCTGTCCGCGGTTTCAACCTCGGTGCACGGTGCCGCTCCGGTGATTTTGTCGCCGCAAACATTCTGGAATGCGGAAACGCTTACGGTGTCGCAAAAATAATGGGAAGCCGTTAGCCACAGATTTGCGCGAATTTGTACGGATCGGAGAACAACGAGTACTTAGGTCAAAACCAGCATGTCTTCCTCTTGGCAAAACGAACTTCTGCTGTCGGCGCAAATGACTGTGCGCTATGCGGGTAAACCGCCGGTTCTCCAGGGCGTGCAACTGGAAATCCGAAACGGCGAGGTGCTGGGGCTGGTGGGACAAAGCGGCTCTGGCAAGAGCACGTTGGCAATGGCAATCCTCGGTCTATTGGAGAAGAAGCGATCCCATGCTGAAGGCACAATCAGATTTCAGGATTCCGATCTCTTGCAACTATCAGAACGAGAGTTGCGTGCCGTGCGCGGACGCGCAGTTGCGCTAGTGTTGCAAAGTCCGCTCTCCTCGCTAAATCCAGCACTCAAGATCCGAACCCAACTTAAGGAAGCGTGGCGGGCGCACGCATCAGGAACTAGAGCGGAATGCACCAGGGCAGTCCAAAACTCTTTGCAGAACGTTTCTCTGCCTGCCGACGACGACTTCCTGCGAAAATATCCTTCGCAGATGAGCGTGGGGCAAGCACAGCGAGTTCTGATTGCAATGGCAATCATGCATCGTCCTGCGCTGCTTATCGCCGATGAAGCGACCAGCGCGCTCGACGTGATCACTCAGTCTGAAATTCTGGCGCTGTTTCGCAAACTGAACCGCTCTACGGGAATGGCCATCCTCTATATTTCTCATGACCTCGCTTCCGTGGCGGGGATTTGCGACCGCATTGCCATCCTTCACCAGGGCGAAATAGTGGAGTGCGGAACAACGGAGCAGATCTTCACGCATCCACAGCACGAATACACGCAGAAGCTAATGGCGGCACTGCCGCGAATCTTGCCGGTGAGCCAAACATCAGCAGTAAAGTCCGAAGCGGCGACGGCGCGCTAATTCAGAAACCTCCCGCCGTTGGAACTACAGAGCGATCCCGCCCGTCTTGCTGCCCCAAATTCCTTCTATCGGCGAGTAACCAATCCTTAGAAACCGAAGTAATTGCAACGACGATTGCGGGACAAACTGTCCCGTGCCCTTCTCGAGAGGACAGAGTGGCCCAAAGCGAGATTGAAAGCCGCTCTTATCTCCAATAGAAACAATTACTTATAAGCTGTTAATTGGCATCGCCCGTGCACAACAGCAAGTGGGTCGAAGCATAGTTTTGCTGCGAACTCGTTCGTTGCGTTCAGGAAGGGTGAGATTTTATGTCGCAGACACTTAAACCAAAGAGCCCGGGCAGAGGTGAGCGCCACAGCGCCGCCTGGGGGAAGCGCCTGGGCATTCTGTTGGTGCTTCTAATCACGCAATCGGCTTTCGCGGCTGGCAGCAAGTTCGCCGAGGACCTCGCGCCTATTGTTGCGCGAGCCCAACACGGTGCGAAAGCTACTGAAACCGTGAGGGTGATCGTGCAGTACCGGCAGGTGCCGACGGCGGCCCACTACGCGACAATGCAGAGCCGCGGCGGACATCTGCACTCGAAGTTGCACATGATTAAGGGTGCGGCATTCACCATTCCGGTTAGCGCGCTGCCCGCTTTGGAAGCGGACCCAGAGATCGTCTCCGTGAGCATCGATCATCCCATGAACGTCATGGACGATTTGACCAACGACGCCACAGGCGTAAGCTCGGCTTGGAATTCCGGATATACCGGCGCTGGCGTCGGAGTAGCCGTGATCGACAGCGGCATCAACGACAGTCATCCCGATCTGTGGGATTCGACGCAGTCCTACTCGCGCGTGGTATACCACCAGGACTTCACGGGAACTGCTACCACGAACTCCAGCGGAGCGCAGTATGACTTGTACGGTCACGGCACGCACGTGGCTGGAATTATTGGCGGCAACGGCTACCTTTCCGGCGGACAGTATGAAGGCGTGGCGCCCGGCGTCAATCTGATCGATCTTCGCGCCTTGGACTTGAATGGCGCCGGCACCGACAGCACGGTGATTGCGGCCATCCAGCAAGCCATCGCACTACAGAGCACCTATAACATCCGGGTCATTAATCTGTCGCTTGGCCGCGGAATAGGCGTCAGCTACACGCAGGATCCTTTGTGCCAGGCTGTGGAATCGGCGTGGAAAGCCGGCCTCGTGGTAGTGGTGGCTGCGGGTAACTACGGGCGCTTGAGCGTGGATGGAAGCAACGGTTTTGGAACTATTACCGCTCCCGGCAACGATCCTTTTGTGTTGACGGTGGGCGCGACCAAGAGCAACGGGTCAGGGTCCCCCGCGGCTGAGACCAAAGCGAGCTTCAGCTCAAAAGGTCCCACGACCTACGATCACATCGCGAAGCCTGACATCATGGCTCCGGGCAATGACATAGTTTCCTTATCAGCTCGGGGCGCGACTTTGGAATCAGCATATCCAGCTGAACTAGTCGCTGGCAACGACGGCAATAACGATTACTTCACCCTGAGCGGCACCAGCATGGCGACTCCGGCCGTGGCTGGCGCGGCAGCTCTGCTGTTGCAAGAGCAAAGCTCGCTCACTCCGGATCAAGTGAAGGCGCGGCTGATGAAAACTGCCTACAAGATGGGGCTGACTTCAACTTCCGCATATGTGCCGCATCTGTTTCAGAACTTCACCGATTTCTATGATCTGTTCTCGGTGGGCTCAGGGTTGTTGAATGTACAATCCGCCATCAATAACTCTAATTTAGCACCCGCCACGGTCGGGTCTGCGCTTTCACCGACCGCGGTTTACAGCGTACAGACCGGCAAAGTTACGCTCGTCAATGGAAATTCAACCGTTGCGGGCAACTCCGTGGTTTGGGGTAGCTCGGTAGTCTGGGGCAGTTCGGTGGTATGGGGAGCGTCGGAAGTAAACGGTATGTCCGTGGTTTGGGGAAGTTCGCTGCCCTGGAATAGTAACCTGTTGAGCGCTTTCAGCGTGGTTTGGGGATCCAGCACGGGCACCGCGACCAGCGCCGCAAGCGTGGTCTGGGGCGCATCGGTGGGCACCGCCGACGCCGCGTTCAACGATGCTGGAGACGATGAACAATAGCCGAAGGAAGGTAACAACACAGAGAGGAAGAGATCATGAATCGCAATACACGGCTAACGCAAACGTTCATCGGAGTGATGGTTCTGGCGGCGACTGCAAGTACCGCCTGCGCCAGCCTGAGAAGCCACACGCTGCACACGTCTTATGCCCTGGCCGTCCTAGCGCTAGCTGGGGTAACGTCGCGCATGAAGATCAAGCTACCCGGGATTAACGGCAACATGTCAGTCAACCTGCCATTCCTGCTGATGGCAGTTGTCAGTCTAAGCGCGCTGGAAGCTATCGTAATTGCGTGCCTTTCCGCGGTAGTGCAGTGTTGGCCGAGAACGAAAGCAAACTTTAAGTCTCAGCAGATGCTCTTCAACGTCAGCATGATGGCATTCGCGTCCAGCATGGCAAACCTGATATGGAATGCGGGCTGGTTGGGCAAGGGTGCCTGGGCATCAGAGCCTCTGATGCTGGCCTCTGCCACCACAGCCTTCTTCCTGGGGCAGACGGCGCCAGTAGCCGGCATCATCAAGCTGGCCGAAGGGGCGGCTATGCGCCGCGTCTGGATGGGCATCGTCCAACTATCTTTTCCTTACTACGTTCTCAGCGCCGGAATGACCTCGATGGTGAATCTGGTGAAGCTGCACTTCGGCTGGCAGGCTGCGCTGGTGCTATTCCCTGTTATGTACGGCATTCACTGCTCTTACAGATTGTATTTCGGCAGCGAAGCGGAGGCTCTCAGCGCTCCAATGCTGGCAAGGAAAGCCAGCGCGGGGAGGTGAGAATAACGAATTGCTCGCAAGTGGAAGCCTGGCTGGGATTTAACCCAAGCGGTAGCTAGCACTAATGTGGAGGTCCGGCAGTTAGGCCGAATGCTGTTTTGGTGTCCGTGAGAGTTTCTCTGCCACGCTAGTGGCATCTTCTGATTCCTAGTAGCACTCTCAGGCCATTTATGCACCGGGACGTGCCATTGCCAATGCACGCTAACGGCGTCAGGATAGTCGTGCCTGGTGATTTCAGCCTAATTGAGCTTAATTCGCCGGGGGCGAGCAAATGCGGATCGATAAATACAACGCGCCGGAACAGGATCAAAGGCCCGAGAGTGGCTCGCCTCAGGCCACTCTGGCAGGTATCCAGCCACGCCGGTTACTGATCGCGCTCGCTCTTCTTCTGGTAGTTCTCACTGTTGTAGTCGTCAACACCCGCGACTTCTGGTTTGGGTCGGACGAGACGGCTGATTCCGATTCTACGAGCTCGGAAGACAGCTCGAATGCAAACTCCGCTGCGCCGCTGACTTCCAAAACCAGTCAAACGCGACCCGCACAGACGGCAAAGAGCACACGCGCTGCGAAGCCTCCCACCAAACCGGCTGAATCAAAGGTCACTCACGAAGGCATCGCTACTCCACAGTCGCCGGTAGTCGCGACCAACCGTGTCGTGCTTCCTCCGCTGGATGTCGAAGTGATCGCGGGTGACACGCGCCGCACCTCTCATTCTGGAAATAACCTCGCGATCCAGCAGATTCCTAGCGATTCAAACCGGGCCGCAGCCCTCAATACCTCGGCCGCGACTATGTCTACGAATGCGGGCGAACGTGAGCGCATTTCTTCTCTCGGCGCTCCCGAACTGCGCCAAACCCTGGATTCCAACTATCCCTTACTGGGAGAGCACGCCCGGGTGCAAGGTTCGGTGGTGTTGGAGGCGATCATAGGGGCCGACGGCGTGATCGAGGGCCTGCGAGTGATCAGTGGTCCTTCGATTCTGAGTACGGCTGCACAACAGGCCGTGCGCCAATGGCATTTCAAGCCCTATCTCGAGAATGGCCAGCCCGTCGAGACCAAAGCCAGAATCACGGTTAACTTCACGATTCGAATTTCTGACAACTCACCAGCGATCAGTTAGGCGTAAACCATCTCCCACAATTGCCGGGCCACCCAAGGCGGAGCTGAAAACACCCGCCAAGGATAAACCCTCCGCAATAGTTGCGACAGTCCAACCGCTATCGAGCTGAGGGATAGGATTGAGCAAGAGGAAGAAGTGCTGAGCCTAAAGGGAGACAAAGCGCCCTAACGGAGCATAACAGTGGTGCCGGGAGGGGGAATCGAACCCCCACAGTCCTTTCGGACCATGCGTCCGCTCGCACCGTGTGATCGTTTTGCCTTTTTGTCCGCTCTCCCATCCCCGCGATACTCGTCGTCGCCCGGGCACACCGCTCGCGCAATCCCAAACATCTTCTTGCACTCCATTCAATTTGCATAATCACCGCGTCCGTCGCGCGAGCGGCTTTCTGACGGAAGCACTAGCGTTATTCGGGAACAATCGCCGAGGTGTCAGGAATTTCTACAGACTCGGTTGCCGATTTGTCATGCACATCTGCCGACACAAGTAACTTCCTTTGGGCAGAGGAAACTCACCCTGTACTGCTGTACCGGCCTGGTCTGGCGAGTTCGCAATAGCGAGAGGCGATCACGGAACTACTCGCAACCTCCTCGTCGGCAAGATAGCGAATGGACGTGGATGAACTAATCCGCTGGATGACTCGCACCAAACCGCTCATCATGGCGCGTTGGGCGATTGACATAGACCTGCTGAAGACCACTCCGCACCCGTCAATGATCAAGAAGGGCCGAGAACAGTATCGACTCTCCGATTGGTTTTTGAGATCGGGGCAACGGACCGAGCGGAACAGCGTTGGGGTACTCGAGGACGAAATAATCGATTGGCAAGGATAGAGAAGACCTCCGGAGAGAACCTCTCGAGAGATTGGGTCGGTTGCAAGAGCATGGACTTCATCGTCGTCGGGCAGATCCCAGGATGAACCACCGGCAATCTCAGCCAGCACCGCGTAGTTGGTCGGGTTCGCCTGGCGGGGGCTAATGGCCAGGCGCCGCCGTACCTCGAACAGGAGATCTTCGACCGCCCCGCAGTCGTCTCCTCCGAGGACCAAACCGTGATTGCCCAAGATGAAGACGTCGGTGTGCGGAAAGGCGTATAGGACCTTTTCGATCTCCTGGGCGAGAGGCAGGCCCGAAGACACGTACGGGATCCATTGCCAGCGTAGGCCTTCCATTTGGTGTTGCAGTTGAACCGGTGCGTCTTGACGTACCGCCCAGGCGATCGTGTTCACGCAATGTACGTGGAGAGCGACCCGGTGTGGCAGGACCGCGTGCATAGCGGTCTCGATGGAAGCACCATAATGCCGATCCGCGGGATCGACCTTCTGCGTCACTCGCTCCCTGACATCCGCAAGATCCAACGGGATGAGGATGTCCTCACGAATGGCATCGGCCATCCATTTGCCGGATGCCTTAATCCACAGGACTCCTTCAAGCTTTATAGAACTGTTACCGGTGCTCGCTTGTGTGAGCAGCGGATCGCTGCCAATCCATGCGGATAGTTCCCGCAGCCGCGTGAGTTCAGCCTGGTTGGTTGCCGACATGTTGCTGCTCATACGCGCCTCCAAGTCTTTGTTCTTAGGGAAGCACCCGCAGTCCTTTCTCGACCGCCGGCAGCGCCGCGGTCGGTTCGGACCGAGCTTGGCCAATCTGGCCAATCCTGACTGAAGCTTTGAAGATAGCTCCAACTGGAATGATGCCGCCCAGCTTGTGCGCGGCTATGGCGGCCAAGCCCATCGATGCGACGCACCCGCACGAAGCGCAGTCCGGATTTCCGCCGAATTGACAAGGGACGATTTTGGTTTTCAGGTCCGCAGACAAGGTTTGAGTAGTGAGCGCAAAGACGCAGTCCTTGGGACTACGTGGAGGCATGGCGAACTGCCGAATCATCCCCTCCGGCATGTCCAGTTTGGGAAATTCCTTCCGTAATGCGAGCATGTCGGCGATGGCGTGCAGACGCTCATCTGGTTGCAACATTTCCGGCAACCGGTCTCCTACTTGTGGAGTGAACAAGCTGAACCACACCTTGCGGACCTCGGCCCTGGGCGTCCAGTACTGCAGAAATTTCTTCAGATAGCCTGGCTGCTTCATCATTTGACCAGTAATCGTGCAGTGGATCGTGACCTTCTGGCCCGCGATGTTCTTCAGAATCCGATCATAGGTTGCCGGTGTGCGTCGGACATCGTGCTCCGGTTGCAGCCCGTCAATCGACACGACGACGTTCATGCGAGCAAGCGTCGCCCAACTTGGCGAAAGAGGCCGGAATGCGCTGGTGACAACCTGGACGTGAATTTTCCGATCAAGCAGTAGCGGGATCAGCAACTCGAGTTCGCGATAGCGGACAAGCGGGTCGCCTCCCACGATCGACAGATGCAAAGGCTTGAGGTGGTCGACGATCTCGAGGACTCCGTCGATCAGTTCTTGCCCTTTGCGATCGCGGAGACGTCGCAAAGTCATCCCGCCACCCAGATGCGCATCATGATAGGCATAGCATCCGGGACAACGCAGGGGGCACTCGCGCGTAATCTCAATGGAAAGCGAGGGCTGCTCCCCTTTGAGAATTTTGCGCCACGCTCTAATAACTTCTGAAGTTTTCATTGCAGTCCTCGTTGTTGCCTAAGAAAAATTGCCTATTATGCTCGGCAAGTATTTCCAGGCGGTCGGAACGTTTCCTGTGCCACTCGGTTTTCGGGAATCGATGTCGCCGTTGGGCGTGACGCTCTCAGCGAGAGAGCGTCGCAATTCTGCCCTTACGAGTGGAGATAGACGTTGAGCCGACTTTAGAGGGCTGGAGGAGAAGGATCGGTCGCGAGTCCCGTCAGGGCAATCCAGTCAGTAGGAAGCTTCGGTTCGTAAGCCGACGTGAAGGCGATCCAGCGTACTTGGACAAGAGAAGAGATGAACCAACCGGAGTTCAACCGCCGCTCACACACGTCGCCACGCGCTTCACACAGGGAGGCGACACTAACTGAGCGCGGATTCACCGCAGGCGGGTCGGGTACGGCGTCGACTGAGGCGATCGCCAGCAACAGGCCAACGACCCAGATTATGCATGATCTCGACTTCATTCCTGCTTGCACCCGAGTATCAATGATAACCGATTTTCAACGTCGTAACTCTGCGAGGTGGCAAGAAACCGGCGCTCCAGAACAAGGGCAGCCGTCTATTGGCGGAACTTGTGCCAGCCATCAAGAGTCTCGTCGCCATCCCGGATGCTAATCGACTCGCGAGCGAAGGCTAGGCGAGGCGAATATCGGCCCGGCTTCTGCTTAGACTATTCCCGCTGGCGAACTCACGGATTGAACGCTGGCCTATCGCGGGTGGGGCGTATTCCAGCGGCTAACGCATTTCTTCTAAGTCCCTACAGGCAAGACCCTATCGCCAGTTGTTTCAACCTCCTAGAGTATGGTGACGTTATCCGGCCACCTGACTGACTCGTCGCTCAAATTGGTGCCCGTGAGCTTCTCGCCGTAACGGGCCGTAAGAATAGTTAAGAATGAGCAGGCAAAAGGAAAAACAAAATGCGTTCTGCGACTGCTATACGCTTGTTGCTGTTTTCGTTTATCATGATGATCTTCTCGCACGGTGCATTTGCTCAAATCGGTGTCGGCATTTCCGTAAGTTTCGGCCCGCCGGCTCTTCCGGTTTACGAGCAGCCCATCTGTCCCGGTGATGGCTACCTGTGGACACCCGGATACTGGGCCTATGATGACGACGATGGATACTATTGGGTGCCCGGGACGTGGGTCGAGGCGCCCGAGGTCGGCTTTCTATGGACCCCGGGCTATTGGGGTTGGGGAGGCAACGCGTTCTTTTTCCATGAGGGATATTGGGGCCCCGAGGTGGGCTTTTACGGAGGTATCAATTATGGCTTCGGCTACGGCGGGGTTGGTTATGAAGGCGGCCGCTGGGAAGGCGGTCACTTCTCCTACAACACTTATGTGAATCACGTAAACACCACCATCATTCACAACACCTACAACACGCGAGTGACGTACGTCTCGGAGACGCACGTCAGCTACAACGGCGGCTCCGGTGGAATCGAAGCGCGTCCTACGCCGCAGCAAGAGTCATACGGTAAACAACACCATGTAGGTCCGGTGGCCGCGCAAACGCAGCACGTCCAGGAAGCCCGCAGTAATCCCGAATTGCGCGCTACCACCAACCACGGCAAACCTCCCATCGCGGCTACTGCTAAACCCGCTGATTTCAAGTCTGGCGTCGTAGCCACCAGAGAAGCAGGCGGCGAATATAAGGCTCCTCCAGCGAATGCCGCACGCGGCAACGAAGCACGTCCAGGAAATGAAGCTCACCCCGGCACGGAAAATCGTCCGGAAAACACCAACGAAGCTCGACCCACTACCAATAATCATGCCAGCGAATTACAGCCGCACAAGTTCACGCCTCCCAACTCGGGCACCGCCGCAACCGACAAGAAATACCAGCAGCAACAGGACAAACTGGCTGCCAAGCAAGCGCAGGACCATCAAAAGCTCCAGCAGCAGCAGGAAAAAGAACATCAGCAAGCCGCCGCGAAAAACTACAACGAGGCGCAAAAACAGCAGATGGAGCAGCACCACACTCAGCAAACGCAACAGCTCGAGCAAAAGCATGCCACTCAGCAGAAGCAGATGGAGCAGCGCCAAGCGCCGCGGCCAACTGCACCGAAACCGGAGAGCCGTCCTCCTGCGGAAAAGCCGCATTGATTGCGCGCTATCCGTTCCCGACGACAGCTGTGCGGTCTCGGCAACTTGACAACGAAATTGGCTGGCAACGATCGCGTCGTCGCTGCCAGCCTCGCTGACAATCGCGTTCACATTCTCTTTCCCTGGGTTGAGCTCCGCTCCCGGCGCGGCCTGCGGCTTAACTACCGCCAGCACTGTTCCAGACATGGTTGCCACCTATAAATTCGCTGCAAGAAACCGCTGCAGGTGACCTGACCCAGGTTGCCCGCGGCGATCAAGTCGCAAGTCAACTCGCATTCCGCTTCAAAGACGGTTCGCGGCAAGAGGAAACCACAGTTTTCTCGCAGCGCGGCAATTCCGGCTCATCTCCTACTGATAGGATTTCCACTTGTGTTCTTCCCGGCGTCGCGGCGTCAGGGTCTCCGGTTGCGGTACGCTACAAAGAAGGCTTAGTTCACGGCTTTCTGGTGCTCAGAACGATGGATGGCGTCGCGATCATCAGAACAGCGAGAGCTCGAAAGCGCAAAGCCGTAACCCCTTATGCCCAAGTTGTGGCACGGTCGTTCGATGCGGTTACTGCCTGGGTGGTTTGCGTCATTGTTTGACGGATCGAGTGAGGGTAATGGGCATTCCACGGCGAGTCGGCGTTGCGGTGCTAAAAATCATGTGTTTTCCAAATTGCATGTATTGTTCCTTTTTGTGCTGTTCTGCGACGCTCCTTGCCCGCGTTTCTCGGCCGCTATCTCTGCGGTTGCGATGTTCATTGCAGCCAGAATTAGGATTTCTTGTAGCATGAACCCGCAAGTTGTGATTTTCCACATAACCACCTTACAATGCGATTCGAAGCGTCGCATTTCAAATCAAGGCAACTTGTGTACCAAATGGAGTGCGTCCATACCACCGAACAAAATGAGCCTATTGGCGCAAGCTCCCTGACGCAGCACTGTCGAAAGTTGAAAGTGTCACGCGCTCATCAACACTCGAGGCACCTGCAGGCAAGAATGTTCGGAGGAGCCATCACTCCATCGGTTGCACGCCGGTTCTCTCTCGCATGCGAGGAGAGGATCAATCTCCCGCAGTACGCATGGCTACACAGCCTCGCTGTCTCTGATTCCCACTTCGACATGCGTTTGGATGGAAGCGGGTTTCATATCGCTCATCCCGGAGTTTTTGTAGCTGGGCCGCAACTCTAAGGTTGGGATCGCGCGAATAGGTAACCGAAATGAAGTTTCGAGAACCTTTTCGAATGGGGATGCTGATCAAATCATAATCGGAATATGAGGACCACACGTGTTGTCCGTCTCGAACTTCTTGGCTCCTGGCCGAAACAGTCAGAGTGTAGTCCGAAGCTGCGTTCGCAATAATTTCAAGTTTATAAGTTCCGCTCAGCGCTCCACAGACCTCGATTAATCCGCGACATGCATCCTCGCCGTCCGACTCATCACAATCGATCGAGCCCTGGGCCACGGGCAATTCCTGCCAGCCACGTTTTGTGAGCGGATCGAAACCTATGCGGCGTCCGCGTGGATCCGTTAAAACTATGCCTGTGGTTGGCGGACCGCTGTTATTGGTATGAAAAGCGATATCGAGTTCGCCAAGTGCAACGCAGTCTCCTGCATCGTTAGGATCTCGTTCATCCTGCACTTCGCGTGTGTTTACGACCGACACAAATGCAACATCACCCAGATGCACATCCCCGAAGACTGCCCTTGGAGCGAGTATGAGCAATGAGAATATCGTCACAATCCTAATATTGGTCACAGAAGCTACGTTCATAAGTCTTGGGCATCGAATGTTGCGCGGCGGAACATCGTTCGTCGCCGATGGTTCGATCCAATAGTGCCCTCGCAATCGCACTTCCACCTTGGTGAAATAAATACTGATTCAAAACACTGCGGGCGAGAGTCTGTCCAGGCAGCCAAGTACCTTGGAGGTCAGTTATTTGACGCCAGTCGGGTTCATCCCAGATCTTCGTCGCTGATTCGGAATCGAATGCCACTGTTATGACGGGGTGTCAATGACCTTCGACACTTTCAACCCGTCGACACAAAGCGCCCGGCCCATTTATCCCGGCGGCCCAGTGTTTCCAGCAAATTACGGGTCCACAGCCTCTAACTCCGTTTTGGCACGTCGGTTGCCTTTAGGTCATTCGTTGGAGGTACAAAGCAATGACTCCATCCTCGCGGCGGGAGCTGCTCGAAATCCGCGGCAATACTGCCGAACGAGCGATCGGTTATGGCAAGTAGTGTCCCGGTTTGCAACAGGCATTCTAACCAACGGAAGCACGCTACTCGCAAACCTGAACCAGCAACGGACGGCTGAAGACGCCGTCAATCTCAACTCCAGGTGTGCGATTGGCGATTCGGGTGCCCAAAATCATGCACCGACCGCAAGTCCTCTCGCATCGAACTGCGTTAGGAGGAAGTGTTATGAAAGCCGCAGTCGTTCCCGCTGTCAGCAGTTCGTGGCAGATCAAGGAAGTTCCGCAACCTCAACCCGGACCGAATCAGGTGCTGGTGAAAATGCATGCGAGCGGCATCTGCTACACCGACGTACATCTGACGCTCGGACACTTTCCCGGACCATTTCCCCGAATCTTAGGCCACGAGCCAGTGGGCGAGATCGTTGCCGTGGCTCCCGACGTCACGACGCGGAAGGTGGGCGACCGCGTGGGTACCGCCTGGATTCAATCCACCTGCGGGCGCTGCGAATGGTGCCAGCGTGGTCGCAGAATGTTCTGTCCCTACATGAAGGGCACAGGAATTGAGGTACAAGGCGGGCACGCCGAGTACATGCTGATGAATGCCGACGCAACCTATCTGATTCCCGACAAGGTTTCCTACGAGCAAGCAGCGCCGATCTTCTGCGCGGGCTACACGGTCTACAGCGGGCTGCGCTGGGCCGATCCCCAGCCGCACGAGCGCGTGGCCGTACTTGGAATCGGCGGCCTTGGACACCTTGCAGTGCAGTACGCGAAGGCGGCGGGCTTTGAGACCATCGCCATTTCCCACTCTCCTGACAAAGACAAGTTGATCCACGAGCTCGGCGCGGATGAAATTGTGCGTGACGGAAAGAGCCTTGCCGCAGCGGGCGGTGCCGACATCATCCTCAGCACTTCCAATTCGACGAAGTCCATGGTGGACAGCATTCAGGGATTACGGCCAGACGGCCGACTGATCGCTATGGGCGCGGACGCGGAGCCACTTTCCGTCTCGCTGATGGATCTGATCATGAAGCGCATCCGCATCATCGGTAGTCAGCAGAACGGCCCCGAATATCTCTACGAAGCTCTTGATTTCGTGGCCCAAGGGAAAGTCAAAACGATCGTCGAGACTTACCCATTGGCGGAGGCCACCAGGGCCTATGAACGCGTTGCGGAGGGCAGGGCCCGGTTCCGCGCCGTCCTCACAATGTAATCGGCGATCCGAGCAGTCACCGCCGGTCTCGGGCGGATCAACCGAGTAGCCGGACGGGATTGCTCCCGTCCAGCCCTCTAAGAACTGTGCATGAAAGTTTCCTCTCAGACAGCTCAAGCCCTTCGAACGCCTCTTTCGGGGAGACGCGGTTTCGAGACAGAAATACGCTGGTGGTGAACCCTGTCATGGCAGTCCGGATGAAGTAGAACGCGGTTTTCGGCGCTTTGCGAACCACCCATCACGCGGGGAACGCAGTGGTGAAGACGCCAGCCCGTGATCCGAGTGATTTTTTGTATTGCACACAGTGCAGAGCCACGTTGTTCATGCCAGAGAAAGCGAAGAGTGCGAGTACCCCGCAGCGTTTCCTGCATATGGGTTCCTTCGCGTTTCTGCCGAGTAGCCAGGCGACCTTGCGGTCGCCCAGCCCTCTAACTAAGAACCGTGCGTGATACTTTCGCATCACACGGCTCGAGCATTCAATAACGCCCCCTTGAAGAACGAGGACGCGGCCTTATTTTATTTCAACGGCAAATAAAACCTACTCGATACTGATTTGCGGCCAACTCGCACGGCGATGGAAGATCCATCGGGCGTGTGGGAGGCTGCACCAGCAGCTTACGCCGCCGTCATTTGCATTGCTTCCTTCATCGGTTCCACAAATGGTCTCGAGTTTGAACACCATCGCGAAGTCAGCCCCGTTTCCGGTGAGGTAATGTTGTCCCGTCGAGGCAACGCAACCGCCGAGTAGCCAGGCGCGATTACTCGCGCCCAGCCCTCTAAGAACCGTGCGTAACACTTTCGCGTTACACGGCTCGAGCACTCAGCAACGCCCCCTTAACGAACGAGGACGCAGTCTTACTCAAGTGCAATTAAGACCTACTCGATACTGGGCTACAGCCGATTCGCACGGCGATGGAAATTCACCAGGCGTGTGGGAAGCCGCACCAACGGCTTGCGCCGTCGTCATTTGCTTTGCTTCCTGCATCGGTTCCATAAACGGTCTCGAGTGCGAGCACCGGCGAAAAGTCTGCTCCGTTTCCGGCGACGTAATGTGGTCCCGAACAGGCGACGCAACGTCTATCTGCGCTATTACAGCGCAGCATTCGCTTCCTTTCGCGCTCCCATACCCACATCGCCATTGTCCACCTCACGGCTTCCTACCCCACGTTTGTGGGGAACGATACGGGTTTACTCTGTTCCGCTGATTGGACATGTCAGGTAGTTTAGGTGCCCTCTGTACGCCGGCAGTGTTGTATTGCCCATGACGGAGGAGATAGAACCCTCCGTACCCACTGCAAAAAGAGCGCCGAGCATCTTCCGCTCCCTTCGGGTAACGACGCTTGCGAGAGTTTGCATCTGCTCACCGTGCTACCAACCCTAGCCCCGATCCGGATCGATGCTCCCAGATGCACCGTTGCCTCACGGTTCCAGTGCCAACCTTTCGGTTGCGGGATTCATTGTCAGAGTGCTACATAACAGGTCGTTGCCTTCCCGCTATGACTCCTGGGGTACTCGTCATATGCGAAATTCGGGCGAAACAGGACTTCATATCGCCCTCTAGAATCCACTGCGGATTTGGTTTGGACAGTGTCTTGAAACACTGTTCTATCGCATCGGCGCAGGACCGCTGCCGGCGAAACCCATAGGAGTTGTTGTCAGCCGTGGTTTCCACCACGGGATCGAGCGCCAGCAAATGCAATGCCTGTTGGGCTCGATCGTTCATAGTGGGAATTCCGAGCGGGCGCATCGTTCTGCCGTCCAATTTCGGGATGTAAACACGTCCATGTTTCCTGGGGCAACGTGGCACGCGCGACCCTGATCCCTCACGTTCAGCTCACGAAGGAATCTCTGACTGCGTTGGCGGCGGTACTCGGCACCACGATCAGTCCGTATCTTTTTTTCTGGCAAGCCTCCCAGGAAGTGGAGGAGGTCAGCAACAACCGGGGCGAAAAGGCGCTGAAGCGCGCCCCTGAGCAGGCGGATGCCCAACTGGGGCGCATACGGGTCGATACCTACATCGGAATGGCGTTTTCGAACTTGGTAGCCTTTTTCATAATTCTGACCGCGGCGTCAACACTCCACACGCATGGACTTACGCAGATTTCTACGTCAGCGGAGGCCGCGACTGCTTTGAAGCCGCTGGCCGGCAGATTTGCATTCGCGCTCTTCGCTTGCGGTATCGTGAGCACCGGGCTCCTTGCCGTTCCCGTTTTAGCAGCTTCCGCCGCCTATGGCATTGGAGAAGCCTGCCGGTGGAACGTAAACCTGGAGCGGACGCCGAAACAGACGGCGCCATTCTACGCCGTCATCTGCGCGGCCACCATCCTCGGGCTGTCGCTGAACTTCCTCCACATCGACCCTGTGAAGGCTCCTTTCTGGGCCGCCGTGGTCAATGGGCTGGTTTCGGCCCCGCTAATGGCGGTCATTATGTTATCGCATCCAGCCGAAAGGTGATGGGTAAGTTCGTGATTCCTCCCTATCTCAGCTCTATGGGATGGATCGCGACGGCCGTAATGTTTTGCGTGGGTGCGGGCGTATTTCTGACCTGGAAATAGCGGAAGAGAGCTCGCCGGAATGGGCTGCGTTCGTGTCTGGGTTTCAACGGTGCGACGAGCAGTCGCGGCTCTGCCTCCTCAGCGGTGATGCTTGCCGCCGTGACCGCCGGAGTGACCTCCTCCGCCGTGCGAGTGCCCCCCGCCGAAACTCTTCCCGCTGCCGTGGAAGCTCTTCGGCGTATGCCCGCCGCCTCCCATGTGGAAGCCGCCCGAACCCCGGCTGCTAACGGTCCTGGGAGCGTGCCCGCCACCAAGCAGATGGAAGCCACCCGAGTGCGCTGGTTTTCCGGCTGAGTGCGCAAAGTTGCTGCTCGCGGAAGCCCCGGAAGACCGTCCCCCGAATTCGCCGCGCTGAAAACCTGAGGCCGGCGCGCGATAGGCCTGCATCGAACGGTCGTAGGATGGGCGCGCCCCGCTGCGGTAGCCTTCACCGGTCCCGCGGTTCCAGCTGGATCCGTAGCCACTGCGGGCGAACTGCTGCCTGCTTACTGGCGCCTGCAGATAGTTGTGGGCCTGGCGCGGCGTCCGGTCGTAGCCGCTTCCGAAGGCATGGAAGCCGCGGTTGGAGTTTCCTCGCCAGTTCTCGGCATATCTGCCCGGCGAGCGAGCGAATCCCTGTCCGCGGTTCCCGTTGTATCCGCCGCCGAACCGCCGGAAACCTTCCGATGTGCGGCCGTAGCTGTGCCCCGCAAACGCTCCCCTTCCGGCGTAGGCATGCAGCCCATCATGCCGGAATCCCCAATCGGCCACCGTGTTGCTGTGCGAATAGTAGTTCGACTGGTTGAAGAGCACGGACTGGGCAAACCAGTTCAAGCCCCACGCCAGCCAGCCCCAGGGCGTGTGGCTGAAGGCGTTCATCGCGATCCCGAGCCCATACTGTATCGGCGACGAGCCGAGAAATGATTGCACTCCACCCAGCAGCGAAAAACCGGGGTAGGGCGAAACTTGCTCTCCGTAGACGGTCCACGGGTTATACGTTGGCACGTACACGACTTGCGGATTCACCGGTGTCAGCTGGATGTAGCCCTGGTCGTAATCCACCGCCTGCTGCGGCGTGCTCTCCAGAGTTCCGGCGGCCTGAGCGCGCCGGCGCATCACCTGCACTGCCTGGAGTACGTCTTGCGGCTGGTTGTAGTAGGCATTGCCCAAGTCGGTGGTCCATTGCTGATTGCGATCCATCTGCGCCAACACCTGGGGAAACGCCGTCAACGCTTTTACGCTTGGGTCCCAGTTCTGCGCGTCGGCGCCGG
Organism: uncultured Acidobacteriota bacterium; assembly: GCA_963720155.1. Taxonomy (GTDB): domain Bacteria; phylum Acidobacteriota; class Terriglobia; order Terriglobales; family Acidobacteriaceae; genus Sulfotelmatobacter. The sequence goes on along the minus strand of CAVREP010000013.1, from coordinate 281,671 downwards.
CCACAATCTGGTCAGGGGAGGCGTAACCTTGCATCTGCCGCCAGCGGTCGGCATCCGCGATCTGACTGGGGTAGGTCGACGCGGCCACGACTTGCGCCACAAGCGTGTCCGGATAAAGTGCGATCGGGGCCACGATTTGTTCCAATTGCGCCGCATCGAGCGGCTGAGCCGGAGCTTGGCCGTAACCCTGCTGCGGATACGCCTGACCGGAATCCGGGAAAGACCGTTGCGCGTCCGACTGCTGTCCATAGTCCGATTGCGGCTGGGATTGCTGATTGGGCGCGTATTGTCCCTTGTATTGATCGTTCTGGGACCATCCCTGATCGGGGGGCGGCGTTTGCTGCGCGAGAAGCTTCCCTGGTTCTGGCAGAAGGAGGAGAACGCCTACCGCCAGCGCAAGCAAACCTCTGAGGTGCCGCGCCGCGTTTTTCGCGGTGCTCGCGGCGGCTGCGGCACACTGAGGTGAAGTGAGTAGCGGACGAGAAAACCTGGCAGCGCGCGGTGCATACCGGTGCATTTGGGGCCTCATTTTTTCTTTCAGTGTCCGACGTAAAAACGTTCGCACGAGGAGAAACCAATATTCCAAAGCCGACGCCGACTGGTTCTATGACTTTGATGCTTGAAATCGAGCAGGAAAGCAATGCAGGGCGAATCAATTCTGAGTCAACAGCCAAGTCTCTGAAAACACAAGCGTTCTACTCTGAGGTAAATTCCTGCCAGTCCAGCTTCGGGCGGGTCGCCCGCCTGTTTTCTTTCCTATTCCGGAACAGTGGGCCCCTCAACTCGGACGAGAGCATCTAAGGCTTGAGAGCCTATGCGCAATTTCACTCGCCGAGAAATGCTTAAACTTGGGACTGCGGCGGCAGCAGCCGAGCTGGCGTCTTTGGGTTTGCACGGTTGCGGTGTTTCCAACCTGGTTCAGTCCGTTGCATCCAGCTGCTCCAAGTTGATTGACATCGAACATGTGGTGATCCTGACTCAGGAAAACCGCTCCTTCGATCACTACTTTGGAAGCTACCGGGGAGTCCGTGGATTTTCCGATCAAAGCGCGGCATTCCAGCAACCCGATCCAGCGAACACCGCGATCTCACCGGTGGGACAACTCCTGCCGTTTCACCTGGACACCACCAAAGCGAATGCCGCGTGCACGCACGACATCAGCCACGACTGGGTGCCCCAACATCAGAGCTGGGACAACGGCAAGATGGACGGTTTTGTGAGTTCGCGTCTGCCGATTAATTCCAACGACGCGGTGCTGAGCATGGGCTACTACACTCGTGCAGACCTCCCTTACTACTACGCCCTGGCCGACGGCTTCACGATCTGCGACAACTATTTCTGCTCAGTCATGGGCCCGACCGATCCCAATCGCCTCTACACGATGGCGGCCTCGCTCGATCCGGATGGAAAAAATGGCGGACCGATTTTGCAGACGATCGTCGCAAATCGCTCGGCAATGTACGGACGTCTGACCTATACGACCATGCCTGAGCAACTTCAGGCTCGAGGGATTTCCTGGAAGGTGTACTCGTCGCCGGACGAAAACATTCTCGGCGGGATTCTGTCGGACAATGTGCTCTCCTATTTCAAGAATTTTCAGGATCCTGCATCGGCGCTGCATCAAAACGCATTTGTCCCACAGTTTCCCGTTGACTTCCTGTCCGATGTGGCGCTCGGCAATTTGCCCCAGGTATCCTGGCTGATAGGGTCGGTCCTGACTTCGGATCACCCGCCTGCGCCTTCGCTGTTCGGGGAGAATGTTCTCTCCCTTATCGTCAGTGCTCTCAGCGCGAACCCCTTACTCTGGGCTAAGACGGTTTTGTTGGTGAACTACGATGAAAATGGCGGATTTTTTGATCATGTTCCACCGGTCACGGCGCCTCCCGGCACGCCCGGCGAATATGTGACCGCGCCTGCGGTTCCGGATCCGACCGTTGTCGGGAATCCAGCGATCACCGGGCCGATCGGGTTAGGCTTTCGCGCCCCTATGTTGATCATTTCGCCGTTCAGTCGCGGCGGATTCGTGTCCTCGGACCTGTTCGATCACACTTCGGTATTGCGATTTCTCGAGACGCTCTTCGGGGCCGAAGTGCCCAATTTGAGCGCATGGCGCCGGGCCGCGGTCGGAGATTTAACGAGCGCGTTCAATTTCAAGAATCCCGACCAGTCAATTCCAAGTCTGCCATCTACTTTGCAAGGCGATACGCAGGCGATATTACAATGTGAGAACAACCTGGCTGGAACGACACCGTTCATCGTGCCAACCACGCAGACCCTTCCGACTCAGGAATCCGGGACACCCAGTCGTCCCAGCGGAACATGCTAGCCAGGATATGAGGAGATCTGGCTTCCAGCCCGGCTGGCGTCGAGTCTGGTCCTAAAGGTTCCCGTCTTTCTTGGACCGCCTTGAGGAATGTCGGCCAGGGCGCTATAAAAAGCAGCGCCCCGAGGAAGTGGCCCGCCAGAGATTCAATTGGAGCTACGACGCCATAACTCCCGGTTCGTCGCTAGCCTTGATCGGAAACGCCTCGGGCACAGTTTTGGGGCGAAGCAGAATCTCGATCCGAGGCGTTTTCGATAAGGAGACTAGGAGGAAGCCGCTGGTGTTTGCGGCGGACGCGGTGAGCTATGGGATTTGAACGGCAGTTTGGGGCGTAGCAGGTTTATGAGTAGGCCGCGGAGAACCGGGTTGAGATCGTGTGTCGTGCTGCAGGGACATGAAAGAGTGTCGGGGGAAGGTGGTAAAAGAGGCCATTGGCCTAGGCTGGATAGACGAATGCATCGGCACGCTCTCGCACAGCCAAGCTCCGTGATCGATGGATGCGTTAGGAAGAATCGAAGTACATGCATAGGGCTAATTCCGCAGCGGTAAATCTCTGAATCACGATCATGCTTGCGCCGCAGCGCGGGCAGTGCCAGAGAGAAGAACTCGCGGACTGCACCTGCTGCGGCTGAACTTCCAGCCTCGATGGGCTGGGGCCTAGTAGTTGTCGGCCCAAGGCTAGGTGGGAAGCCCGAAAGCGATTGGCGAGAAATCAGGCGCCTCATGAGAATGGTGACTTGCCAAGCGGCCACGATCTCGTGAAGCATCGTAGAATCCCTGGTTCCGGTTTGTCATCCAAGCTTCTTGAAAGCGCTCTTACCTCGCGCTTACGCTAATCTTCTGATGTGATCCAAGCATCGGTGATCGACACAACTAAAAAGAAGCTCCTAGCGCCATGCGGATCGTCACGGACACAATGTTCTTCGAGTACAAGAGGGCAATGGCCGCCGCAAGAGCGGACTGCAGAATGCTTTGCGGCTACTCTTCCTTCGAGTCTCTTCATATATTTATTTTGTCCTCTCCGCATGACTGCAGAAGGGGCCGAGTTCCAATGCGCGGCTATGCGCGAGGCCGTGGCGAAGGCAGTCGAAGACCGGCGGCGACGGCAACGCTGGTAGGAGCGATCTTGACGGTGACGCTCGCATCCGTTCCTTTCTTCGCCGCTTCAGTTTTAGCGTCAGCCAGAATTTTCGCTTCCCTGATCTGTTCGGCAGGCGGCTTCCCACCCTTGCGGCTCTGTCCTGGGCGGCGATGTATGCACGAGCAACTGTCTGTTGCTGGAGCTCAACGGCACAAGCAATGGCATTTGCGTCGTTGCGCCGACAACGCCCGCCGCCCCCGGCGCCTGGCACCACATCGCCGCGACCTATGACGGCAGCAACACGGCTGCCGGAATGCATCTGTATGTGGACGGTGCCCTTCAGAGCGTCTTTGCAGCTCGTGATTCCGCTCCTCCCAGCATGCTCAACACTGCCGATCTCAAGATCAGCGAGGATATTTCACCCGGCGATGCCTTTCACGGCAAGCTTGACGACATGCGCGTCTACAACCGCGCCCTCGGCGCATCGGAAATCAACCACATCTATTACGGCGGCTCTTAAACTCTCTTCCTGCCGCAGGGATCCGCAAGGGGCGGGGCCCCTCTTGCGCGCTGGCCAAGCCTAACCCGCCGCCCAACCCACGGCCACTCCTCACTTTTCTCTCATTCTGCCTTGCAAATCCGCGACCAGCCCCCTCAGCAGGTCCTCTTCAGGTCGCTATTACCGGTCGTGAAGCCCGATAAAGCTGCGCGGCAAAAGCTCCCAACCCCAGGCAAACCACACCCAAGCGGACCAGCCCGCCAAGATACGGGATGAACCCAAAGATAGTGAGGATCAGCAGACCCACCAGGAGTCCCAGCAACCAATCGCCCTTCGTGGCTCCCGAGGGCTTCAGAAGTATCCGCCCCAGGAAGGCTCCAACCCAAACCTTCGCCAAGTAGATCGCAGCCAGATAAACCGCGAACAACATTAGCGAGATCGGGATGCCAATCAGCGTGATGGCTGCTACGACCATAGCCACAGGCACACCCGCCAGAACTCCAACCCCGAGCCCGAAGCTGAGCCAGCCCGAGCCCACCGCCTGAGTCGTGGCTCGGAAGAAACCGGGAAACAGAACTAAGCCCAGCCATCCCACCAGCATGGCGGCAGCGAACCAGACCGCTTGGTGGAAGTAGAATCTTGGGCGCGTGAACCGGCTCTTCCTGACCTGCACCTGGATGTCACGTTTGCCCGCAATGGTCGCGCCGTCGGCGATGTGCACCTCTTTCAGCTGATGCACGCGAGCGCTCAGGTTGCCGCCGACACGAGCTGTGTTCGTCAGCGTAAGGCTCACTCCGGCCATGGTCAGATCGCGGCCGATACTGCCGCTCACATCGGCATTGCCACTAGTCAAGATGTCCACACTGCGCTTCACCTCGCCCTCGAGGCTGACGTCGCCGGCGGCAGCCAGGATACCTTCAGCCACGTGGGCCCGGTCATTCACACGCAAGGATTGCGCAAAGCCGTAGACGCTGTGGCCCACTTGTCCGTCCAAGTCGAGCGACTGCGAAAAGTTGAAGATACGGCCTTCCACGGTTCCGCTGACCACAGTTCTCTTGTCAAAACTCACCAGGTCGCCCTTGACAGTGCCACGCACTTCCACGGTCCGGCCAAAAGCCAGCAGGTCCCCATTGATCACGCCTTCAATGCGCACAGTGTTGCCGGTGGCCACAAGTGTGTCGTCCACAGTCTCGTTCGCCGGTACGGTGACGAACTCCCCGCGACGCCGCTCCAAAGCAAAGCTGGGCAACGACAACGTAAGCAGCACGATCAGCAGGCCGAAGCGAGTCTTGGGTACTCGCCATCGGCGCCCCAGCAGCAGTGCGCTGCCGCCCAACAGCACTAGCAAAAAGAAGCCCCCAACCACAGCAGCATACTCAGTCAACATGGCACTACCTCCGTGCGCAAAGTAGTCAGAAGCGTTGAACATCAGGTTCGTCAGGCCGCTGAGGCTGAAGGGATTGACCCACTCCAGCGCTCCGGGAATTTCCATCTGATCGAACCAACCGGAAAAGATCGAACCTAACGCCAGCACCACGGCCATCACCGCCAGGTCACGCCACACCCCGGACAAGCGCAACTGGGAGAAGGCCACGGGGCTGGCTGCTTCTTCTGAAAGCTCGCTCAAGCTTTCGCTAAGCACGCGGTTCTCAGCGCGCAATGCGTCCAGTAGCTGCCGGCAGCGCCGACACGTGGCCAGGTGGTCTCGCATACGCCGCGCCTCGTCCGCAGCCAGTTCGCCGTCCACGAAGAGGGCGCAGGTTTGTTCCGAATAACATTCCATGATCACTTGCTCCTTGGCGCCAGTCTCCGGCGCAGCTCCTGCTTGGCACGAAATATCAGCGCCGCCACGTAGTTCTTCTCCAGGCCCAACTGCTCGGCGATTTCGTCGTAACTCAGTTCGCTGTAATAGCGCAGGACCAGAGGCACGCGATAGTTCTCCGGCAGGCGCGCGATCGTATCCCGCACTTGCAACCTCTCTTCCTTGGTGATAACAGCGCCCAGCGGAGAGGGCTCCGCGCTGGTTGCGTCGATGAGCGCGGCTCCGTCTTCAACTTCCACAAACACCTTGAGTCCACGCTGCCGGCGCCGCAAAGCGTCAATGCATTGGTTGCCAGCCACTCGCAGCAGCCACCTGGGGAACGGTATCGAACCGTCGTAGCTCTCGATGGTGCGCTGCAGCTTGAGGAAGACTTCGCTGGTGGCATCTTCTGCTCCCTCCCGTGAATCCAGCATGTAACGGCACAATCCGAATACGCGCCGGACATAGCGGCGATAGATCTCTTCCAGAGCCTCGTCATCGTGACCACGTGCGCGCTCGATTACGATCTCCAAACCGAGCCCCTCCATCTGCCTGGTTTCGCCCTCGCGGGGCTGTGGTTCTTTCGCCATGTTCCTTTTGGCATCCATAAAGCAGTACGCTGCAGATCGAAGGAAGTTACATACATTTTAGGGGCGAGGGGAACCCAAGGCTGGACGCTGCTCTGGCTCTGCAAAGCCAACTATAGCCAGCGGGGAAGGCTGTGCAATCAGTACCTTTCCGGGTTGCCAGTTCCATGTTGTCGTGGGATAGCTGTCATAAGCAGGCGTCTCTTACAATGCCGGCGTTGTCAAGTACGTTTTTTCCACACTGCTGCATCCACTCAGAGATGAGCGCCATTTCGCTCTCGTAGAAATAAGTGCCATACCAGCCAAGGCTCGCTCGTAATCAGTTCAGGTCAGAACTCGGTCCGACCCATGCATCTCTTCGGTCACTACCTCGATCATGATTACTACTTCGAACTCCTCCGTGAAGGAGGAGCGGGCTGCCCAATCAATTACTCGATGTTCTATTGCACACCATCGCCTGTTTCGAGCTGGCCCGCGTGCGAACCGAACTTTCTTAACTGCTCGTAATCCCATCCCTTACGCCACATCCAGTAGAGAGCAATAGACAGTCTCCGCTCCGTCGCTACCTTGGCGATCTTCCGTCCTCGTCGCATCGCTAGGTGGAAGTACTTATTGCGCCATTCCGGAATGCTGCGCGTTGTAACTTGGGCCGCTTCTACCAGCAAGAAGCGCAACATCGAACTCCCTTGCTTCGTAATATGGCCCAGTCGTCGGATCGCGGCGTATTTGGGGTTAGTGCCCTTGGAGGACTCAAGCGGCAATCGGCGGCTTCCCGCACTGAAATCGCTCCGTTCTTCCGATGATTAATACGAAGGCTAAGGCCGTCAGTGCGCTCTGATCGTTGCTCTCCGTAATCTCCCGTCTCGGTATCCACAAACGCTATTTGCTGGAAGCCCGGGTGATAATCGCATCCTATAATGATCATTGTCCGGCTCCTTTCTACCCGTGCCTTCATGGTTGGTTTGGCACCACCAAGCTTACTCGGGTCTGGGAGCCGGCATTGTTATGGAATCAATTACACTGTCATGAAAATTCCTTGGACTATGCCACTTCTTGCTGGAGCATCAGTGTCACCGAGTAGCCTAAACGTTCTAGTCGATGAACCAAGTTGCGAGTCAAATGGTGCTGGTTGAGGTGGTCGAGGTAGCGGTCGCCAAGATCGTTGTAGGAGACGTTCTGGGAAAGCATGTGATAGATGGACACCAAGATCTTATGCGCAATCGCTACGGCGGCACGCTTGTACCCACGGCGCGCCTTAAGACGGTAGAACTTGTCACGCAGATAGGTGCCCTTGGCCCGGGCTGCCGAATTAGCGGCCTCGACTAGGGCTGTCTTCAGATACACATTGCCTTTGGGAATGCGGCTGCTTTTGCGCTTGCCAGCCGATTCGTTATTGCCCGGGCAAACTCCTGCCCAGGAGGCCAACTGCGAAACACTCTGGAACACACTCATGTCGACGCCCAGTTCGGCAATGATCACCGCTGCCAAAGTTCGTTCTACGCCCGGGATCTCTTGCAGGAGCGCAAGCTGGGCGGCATAGGGCTGCAGCTTCTCTTGAATGCCTTGCTCGAGAGCTGCTAAATCGCTTTCTACTCTCTCAACTCGATCGACTTGCAACTTCAACAGAAAGCGATGATGCTCTTCCAGCTTTCCTTCCAGGGCGAGCTCTAGCTGGGGAATCTTGCTGCGCAGCCTTTTTTGGGCCAGCTCAGCCATTTCCTGGGGTGTAGACTTCCCTTCGATCAGAGCTCGCAGCATCAGCCGACCCGAAGTTCCAAAGACGTCAGTGGCCACGCTGGCCAACTTGATGTTGGCGGTCTCCAGTACTTTCAGTAGTCGGTTGCGCTCCGCCGACCGACTCTCCACCAGCTTGCGCCGATAGCGCATCAAATCACGCAGTGCGCGGATGGGTTGGGGCGGAACAAAGCTGGAGCGGAGCAGCCCGTGGCAGAGCAGATCCGCGATCCACTCCGCATCTTTGACATCGGTCTTGCGGCCGGGGACTTTCTTGAGGTGTTGCGCGTTGGCCACTACGATCTGAAATGCTCCTGCCAGAATGGCGTAGACCGGCTTCCAGTAAACTCCTGTGCTCTCCAGCGCCACCTGCGTGCAGCCTTCGGAGAGCAACCACTCGCGCAGACTGAGTAGGTCTCGTGCCGAAGGTCCGCAGCTGTTTTTGCACCCTTCCATCCTTGCGAACGATCAATAAGCAGGCCACAACCGTTGCCTGATGTACATCTAATCCACACGTTCCACCAGAGCTTGCATAACGCCTCCAGGGGAGGCGATTGCTGCGCCGCAGGTCTGTTACAGACACTGTCATGCGTCCTTCCTGTTTCCAGGTGCGACCAAAAGTGGTACCTTTACCGACGCGGGTCAGTCTCCGTCGCCGGATCTGTGTCGTCACAGAGTGTTTATACCGACCTTCAAGCAATCGCTCACCACGAATGCTTGTAACACAGAGGCTGACCCCGCCTCCTCCGATCCTGTCTCCTCAAACCCCATTTTCATGCCCAGTGGTGCGCCAGGCGCGCATGAAGTCTCCCTGGATTATTCACGAAGTCTCTAGCCAAAAAGAAAAGGATGCTCTAAAAGGATGATGAACACTGGGTTCGCACACCCAGCATTCCCTTTCGGAGCATCCATCGCTTGATACAAAATGTTTTACCACAGCTGAGCTTCTCCTTCTATCGTCATCAACCCATCCGCGCCGATTTTTCCGGGGGCCAGATCACCAGCGATGCCGGTCTGCTGCCCCTGCGCGCCTTCGATCAGCACCATCATCTGACCCGCGACTGGGCCGCGCAACTCAGCGATCCGCGGCAGCCCGACCGCCTGTGCCATGATTCGCTGGCCCTGTTGCGGCAACGCATCTAATAGATCGTGGCCGGATACGAAGACGCCAACGATGCCGATCGTCCAGGTTTGCGGTCTGGACTATCCCTTCACCCTCCCCCGGAAGCTCCGGAGCTTAGGTGCTGCCCGTCTAGTCTCTACACCTTCCCGGCTGGTGTCTCTCCGGGCTTGGCTCGGGATTGCCATTTAAGGTTTCCCCGAATTTGAGCAGTTCTGCATCGCCGGTTTCCCAGACGAGCACTCAAGTTTTCTTTTAAGTCCGCTGCGTCTGCCAATTTCGCCATCCCGGCCTAGGATTACTGACTGTTTCGCTGGTGAACGCCGAGCGCTGGCGCGCCTTCCTGCGTGGTCGGCATCGTGCCGATATCACTTCGGAGGTTTCGCACACAGCCAATGTATCGCATTGTTTATGCGCACTTGCCGATCCGTAGGGTTGGAGATTTGGACCAACGAGATTTTCCAGCTGTCAGAATGTTGCCTCATTCCTGACAGAAGAAGCTAACACTTCTACTTGGTCTGCAAGCGCAGCCGAGCCATCAGTGCGTAGGCCTTGCGAAACCAGGAGCGTTCGCGGCGGCGCTGGTAAGCCGGCATCGTCGGCCCCTTGTCGAGAATTTTCTGAGTCCACTGGCGCGCTTCTTCGTTGCGGCCTTGCGAATGAAGAAAAAGGGCGTAATCGTAGTATGTCTCGGAGCTGGTAGAAATCTTTGTGGCCTGTTGGAACAGAGACTCAGCTTTTGCTGATTCTCCAGTTTGCGCGTAGGCATGGGCCAGAAGGCCTACGGCGCGATGGAAGTCGTAGTCGGGATTAGGGGTAACGGCTCTCTCCAGGTCGGGAACCGCGGCGGCGAAGTCCCCCAACCCGACTTCAGCGACTCCACGCCTGTAAAAGGGGTCAACCGAATCGGTGCGGGAGGAGATTGCTTTGTCATAGCAGGCTCGGGCTCGAGAAAAGTCGCCGTCGTCCAGATAGAGAAGGCCAAGTTCTTCATAGTTTCCCGCCGAAGGATTATCGAGGACCGCCCGTTCGAGTTCCCGAATTCGGCGGCGGCGAGGAAAAACTTGAAACGAAGTACGGAGCAGCCCGGCGTCTGGAATAACCTCTGCGACTATGTAAACCAGTGCGCCAATCCATCCCAGGAACAAAATGATGAAGAGCCAGTAAATATCGGGCCGACGGCGAATAAAATGGACAATCGCCACCGCCTGCAGAATAAAGCCCCACCACGAGGCGAAGAAGAAGAAAAGCGATCCCATGAGAAGCGCAATATAACATGGGAGGCTTTTAAATCGGGCACCGCGGCGTCTGGTATAGAGCGCCCGGGAAGTACGGCAAATACTGCTGGCTGAAAGAATCAGACCCAGCCCTTCAGGGACAGTTCAAACTAGCCGTGCCACGTGGCTGGTGACCATCCCAATGCTAAAATCGTGGGTGGTGAAGCCTTTTAGTCGTCCTATCCGTCTGCTGGCCTCCGATATTGATGGCACCTTGCTCAATCCACAATTTCAGATTTCCGAGGGCGACCTGACGGCCATGCGGCGCGCCCATGCTGCGGGGATTGAGATTGTGCTGGTGACCGGGCGGCGCCATACGTTTGCCCTGCCGATCGCTAAGCAGTTGGGATTTGATTTGTGGCTGATTAGCTCCAATGGGGCAGTGACCAGATCTCTCGCCGGCGAGACTTTCCATCGTGACCTAATGCCGCGGGAAATCTGCCGCGAGTTATGTGGCGCGATGCAGGGCTTTCGCGGAAACACGGTTCTGACATTCGACAAAGAAACCAAGGGCGCAATCGTGCTCGAACACCTGGACGACTTGAACGCGAGCATCCGGCGGTGGCTGGAGAAAAACATGGCATACATCGAATTTGTGGCGCCTGTTGAGGAGGCGCTAGTGAGCGATCCGGTGCAGGCTATGTTTTGTGGCTCGACGACACGTATGAGCTTGGCCCTGCAGGCCCTGCGGGGCAGCGGAATGGACAACCAGGTCACCATCCTCCGCACCGAATATCCCGAGCGGGATCTCTCCATGATCGATGTATTGAATGTCGGCTGTTCCAAGGGAACTGCCCTGAAACGCTGGGCCGAGCATCTCGGTTACCGCCGCGAGGAGGTCATGGCCATCGGTGACAACCACAATGACGTGGAAATGCTTGAGTTTGCCGGCCATCCAGTTATCATGGGGAATGCCTGCGAAGAACTGCGCGGACGCGGCTGGAGTGTCACTCTAGGGAATGATTGCTGCGGCGTAGCCGCGGCGGTGGCGGAAGTGGTGATCGGCTAGAATATCCCAATGAGGAAGGCGATCCAATCTGGATGGGCGGTAATTGCTGTGGCCGCGATGATGGCGCTTCCCTGCCGGGCAGCCGACTCAGCCGTGCTGCGCAACGGATTCTCGATCCTTCATCAGCGACGGCAAGTCATTGGTACGATGACGCGCCTGTATGTGAATACTGACGGATCGAGTTTCGTGGATGTGCCGACGGCGGAAATTGATCACATCGAAGCAGCGCCCGCCGAACCTGTTGCGCCCATGCAGGTACAAGCCGCGACAAAGAGCGTTGATCATCCGGTCGATTTGAACCAGGTAGTAGCGGCCGCCAGTGGAACTTATCGGCTGGACCCGGATTTGGTAAACAGCGTGATCCGCGCCGAGAGCGGCTTCAATGTGCGCGCGGTTTCGCCGAAGGGCGCGCAGGGGCTGATGCAGTTGATGCCCCAAACCGCGTCGCAATTGGGAATTCGAAATGCTTTCGACCCGCAGGCTAACGTGGAGGGCGGCACTCGTTATCTGCGTGAGCTGCTGGAGCGCTACGATTTCGACCTGATCAGGGCGCTGGCCGCCTACAACGCTGGTCCCGAGCGCGTCGAGCAGTATGGAGGCGTTCCTCCTTACTACGAAACCAAGGCATATGTGGCGCGCATCGTGCGCGACTTTAACAAGAAAAAACTGGCCGCAAAGAGCGCCTCGCAGCCGGTGGCTCAGAAGAATGCGGCGAAAAAATCAGCCGCAGCACATGTTTCCTCAGCCAAGCTGCACAGGTCCAGCCCGCAAACCCAGGCGAAAGCCACTCCCAATCCAGCCGGCGAATCGAACTAGAGTGTTTGATCAGAGGATCGAGCGCACCACGCCACCGTCAGCCCGCAGCGCAGCTCCGTTTATAGCAGAAGACACCGGGCTGCAAAGAAATGCCACGAATGCCGCGACCTCACTGGGTTCTATAAAGCGCTTCAGCAACGACGTGGGTCGCATGCTCTGGAAGAATTGTTTTCCACAATAGTGCGATCGGTCCTCTGCTGTGCCGCCAGCTGATCGACAAACCCAATCACACCCTCGGAAGCAGTTGGCCCGACCAACACGCTGTTGACCGTGACGTTTGTACCTACGGTGGTCTCGGCCAGCCCCCGGGAGATGGCAAGTTGCGCAGTCTTGGTCATTCCGTAGTGAATCATCTCGGCCGGAATTTGCACCGCTGATTCGCTGGAAATAAAGACAATTCGCCCCCAATTGCGTTGCTTCATGCGCGGAAGATGATGACGGCTGAGCCGCACGCCGCTCATGACGTTGACTTCGAAAAAGCGCAGCCAGTCCGCGTCGGGGATCTCTTCGAAGGGCTTGGCTTCGAAGATGCCGAGACTATTAACCAGAATCTCAACATCGTGAACCTGCTTATAGCCTTGCGGACGCCCTCCGCCGTCCCCAAGTCGGCGGCAAGTCTTGTAACCGAGCCGCGAACTCCCGACCGAGCCAGAGAGTCGAGAGCTTGATCTACCCGCTGCTGCGTGCGTCCGTTAATGATGACCGAAGCGCCTTCTATCGCCAGCGCTTCCGCAATGGCGTATCCAATGCCCGCGGACGATCCGCTGACGAGAGCACGCTTGCCTTCGAGTTTCAGATTCATAGGGATTCGATGTAACGTAACAGACGACCGATTCCGGCTGGCTTTCTTGCTTTGATCCCAGTTTGATCCCCAGTTTGACCCCTTTGACACACTCATTTACCTTGGGAGTGCCGTTTCCGCTTCGCGTTGCGAGGTCGCGGTGCGAGGCCTTCTCCACTTCATGGATAAAAAACGTATCGTGGCCAGTGCCGTGGTGTTCCTCATCCTGGCCGCTCTGGTTTATCTGCAATATCGCCACTGGCAGAGCTTTGACTGGGGCACGTTCTGGGCTGAGACCCATCGCATCAAGAAAGCTCACGTGCTACACGCCATTGCGCTGATTTATATCGCATATTTCATGCGCGCGGTGCGCTGGAAGATTTTCTTGCAGCCCGTTCGTCCCAAGATCACGACCTTGGATCTAGTGTCTCCAACCGTGATTGGCTTCGCGGGCTTGGCCCTGCTCGGCCGTGCCGGAGAATTCATCCGCCCCTATTTGATCGCCCGACGAACCGATCTTTCATTTTCTTCCCAGTTGGCAGTCTGGACGGTGGAGCGCATCTTTGACGTTGGCGCGTTCACCGTATTAATGGTGCTGGCGATCTTTCTGCCGAGTGCACTGCCAGCAATTCCGCATCCGGAGTACTACATCCGCTTCCGGGAAGGCGGATTTCTGCTGATCGGAGTCGTGCTTTTGCTGACCGTGGCCGCAATCGTGGTCCGGCGCGGCGGCGACTCGGTCGCACAGTGGGTGGAAGCGAGGTTCGGACATCTTTCCGCGACCTTCGGCCACAAGCTAGGCCAAAGAGTGCGCGAATTCGGCCAGGGGCTCGACACCATTCACGGCCCGCTGGCGCTACTCTTGTTGAGTCTGGTCTCTGTCGGAATGTGGTATGTCATTGCCCTGGCGTATCAGGAAGTAACTCACTCCTACGGTGTCCCCTCGCTCGAGATTCCCGTGTCCCAACTCTTGATCCTGATGGGAGCGAGCATGCTGGGCTCGATGCTCCAGTTGCCGGCAGTGGGTGGAGGATCGCAGATGGCAACGATCGCGGCGCTCTCGAGCGTGTTTGATGTGCCGCCGGAAATCGCGGCTAGCTGCGGAATTCTGCTATGGCTGGTGACGTTTGCGGCAGTTGTGCCGCTAGGCCTGGTGTTGGCGCATCATGAGAGATTGTCATTACGAAAGTTGTCGGAGGAGAGCCATCGGGCCGAAGATGCGGAAATCGCCGGGCCGCTGGCGTGAATAGTAGGTGCGTGTCGTAGACGCAGGTACGCGGCTTGCGGCTCGGTCTTATGCGCCTGTTACAATTTCTCTATTAATTCCAAACATTGAATTTGCAAGGCAAGTCTTCGATAAACTTCAGCGCCATGAAATGTCCTTTCTGCGGATTTGCGAACGATAAGGTTGTTGACTCGCGCGAGAGCAAAGAAGCGGAGTCGATCCGCCGACGGCGCGAGTGCTTGAAATGCAGCAAGCGCTTTACGACCTACGAGCGTATCGACGAAATCCCCTACATGGTGGTCAAAAAAGATGGCCGGCGAGAGAAGTTCGACCGCCAGAAAGTCTTGAACGGGCTTCTCCGCGCATGCGAGAAGCGCCCGGTGCCGATCAGTAAACTGGAACAGATTGTGAACGAGGCAGAGTCGTTCGTGATCGAGTCACAGGAACGCGAGCGCAAGACCAGCGAACTCGGCGAGCTCATCATGAACCGGCTCCGCCGCTACGATAAAGTGGCATACGTGCGCTTTGCCTCGGTGTATCTGGATTTCAAGGACATAAAAGAGTTCATGAATGAGTTGAGAGATTTGGTGAAGGCAAGAGAAACCGAGCCCCGGCCGAAGCCGGCAGTGAAAGGTTAGCGCTTTTGCTTCCTGGAAGGTTGTCTCCGCTTAGGGACTGACTGCATGACTCACAAGGTAACGCTAATACCTGGCGACGGCATCGGTCCCGAGGTGACTCGGGCGACGGTGCGCATTTTGGAAGCCACTGGAGTGAAATTCGATTGGGAATCGTTTGCGGTGGGAGCCGAAGCGTTCGAGAAGTACGGAGAATACATCCCAAAGGAAGCCATCGAGTCAATCGAGCGCACTCACATCGCGCTGAAGGGTCCGGTGACAACCCCCGTCGGCGGGGGCTTTTCCAGCATCAACGTTGCGCTCCGCCAGAAATTCGAGCTGTATGCCAACTTCCGGCCCATCCGGAATCTGCCGCATATTCCGACGCGGTATCCCGATGTCGACCTCATCATTGTGCGCGAGAATACCGAAAGTCTCTATTCCGGACTGGAGCACGAAGTAGTCCCAGGAGTGGTCGAGAGTTTAAAGATCATCACGGAAAAAGCTTCGACCCGGATTGCAAAATTTGCTTTTGAATATGCTCGTAAGAATCAACGTAAGAAAATCCACGCCATTCACAAAGCCAACATCATGAAGCTCTCGGACGGCCTATTTCTGCGCTGCTGCCGCAGCGTGGCCAAGGCATATCCCGAGATCACGTACGGCGAGCACATCGTAGACAATACCTGCATGCAGCTGGTCATGAACCCCTATCAGTACGACATGCTCGTGATGGAAAACTTGTATGGCGACATTATTTCGGATTTGTGCGCGGCATTTGTTGGCGGGTTAGGATTTGTTCCGAGCGCAAATTTGGGCGATCATTGCGCAATTTTCGAGGCAGTACATGGTTCAGCCCCCGATATTGCGGGCAAGAATCTGGCGAATCCAACGGCACTCCTGCGGTCTTCCCTGCTCATGCTGCGGCATTTAGGAGAATTCGATGCGTCCACGCAAATTCGTAACGCATTGGAGAAAGTTTACCGCCATCATGAGAAGCTGACGCGTGATATTGGCGGCCAGGCCGGCACCTCAGAATTCGCAGATGCGGTAGTCGAAGAAATGGACAAAGCGAAGGCATCGCCAGCCGTCGTCCGGTAAAATAATTTCATTTCACGCTTGGGGCCTCACCGATTAATGAGGCAGAAAAGGGGCGCTATGAAGCAGAGTTTACTCACAGGTGTGTTCAGTGGTCTGGCATGCATTTTTCTTTTCGCGGGCTGGGCGGCGGCGCAAGGCGGCGAACTGGTCGCCGCAGAGTACGGTGCCGGCGGCCACCGCGTGGATGTAACTCAACAGGTGCGATCTTTTATGCACGATGGAGTTTTGCGATTCGACGTCAACGATCAGACTTTCGGCGTCGATCCGGCGCGCAATCACGTCAAAGAGCTTTTCATCCGAGTACGCCACTGGGACGGCAATACCGAGGAGTTTCGCTTCGCAGAATATGCCCACGTAAATCTGGCCTTGGATCCAGACAGGGGATACGAGTGGCACGACCGGGAATTTCATATCATGCGCGCGTTCTATGGCGGAGCCGGACATTTTGTTGATGTAACGGAACGACTGCGTAGCATGAAGCA
Organism: uncultured Acidobacteriota bacterium; assembly: GCA_963720155.1. Lineage (GTDB taxonomy): Bacteria > Acidobacteriota > Terriglobia > Terriglobales > Acidobacteriaceae > Sulfotelmatobacter. The sequence goes on along the minus strand of CAVREP010000013.1, from coordinate 265,221 downwards.
CGATGGCAGATTGTTCATTGTTGTCGATAACCGCAGCATGGGAGTGGACCCCGATCCGGCCGTGCATAAAGTATTGCGCGTGCTCTACTTTCATGACGGGGAGCGCAGGCAGGTTGTGCTTCCGGAGCACGCCGAGTTGCGTTTGCCGTAGAGTTCGTTTCTACGATCGTCAGCTAAACAAGGGCGCGGCGAAGCTTGCCGCGCCTTTCGTATTTGCCTCTTATCTTTTCCACCATTGACTCTGAGCGCGGATGAGAGTAAATTCGCCCGTTCTGGGGAATCCGAGGGGATGGCGAAGACAACGCGCCGTGTGGGGGTAGTTCTGTTCCAGCTGGGCGGGCCCGATACGCTGGCTGCGATAGAGCCTTTTCTTTACAACCTCTTTTGTGACCCCGATATTATTGACTTTCCCTTCGCGCGAATAGGCCGTAAACCCCTGGCCAAACTGATTTCGAGTACACGCGGCCGCAAAGTCCAACACCACTACGCCACTATTGGCGGAGGCTCGCCCATCCGGCGATTTACCCAGCAGCAAGCACTTGCGCTAGAGAAAGAATTAAAACGTCAGGGTCTGGATGCTCGCTGCTTTGTCGCGATGCGCTACTGGCATCCTTTTACCAGCGAAGCCATTGAGCAAGTGAATGCGGCGCACTGCGAGGAATTGGTGTTGCTACCGTTGTATCCGCAGTATTCCTCAACCACGACTGGATCGAGTTTAAACGAGTGGCGGCGGCTATTTCATGATAGCGTTCCCGTACACAACGTCGGTCCCTTTTACCAGCATCCCACATATTTAGACGCGGTTGTGGAAAAGATAGAAGAGTCTCTCTCGCGCTTTGAAATACCTCCGCGGGCCGAGATCGTGTTTAGCGCCCACAGCATTCCCATGTCCGTAGTTGCGAAGGGCGACCCGTACCAGCGTCAGATCGAGGAAACGGCAAGGCTTCTGATGAGTCGCGGCGGATGGCCTAATCATTATCGGCTCTGCTATCAGAGCAAGGTGGGCGCAAGCAAGTGGCTGCAGCCTTCCCTACATCGGACGCTTCGCGATCTCGCGACGGAAAAGGTGCGGGAAGTATGTGTTGTTCCGGTGGCATTTGTTTCCGACCACGTGGAGACACTGTGTGAGATTGATCACGAAGCGCGCGAGGAGGCCCGCCGACTGGGGATTTCACAGTTTGAAATGAGTTCTGGCCTGAACGATTCTCCAAAGTTTATTTCGGCGCTGGGGCAATTGGTACGAGAGGCCCTGTGCGATGAGGTTCACTCTCGTCCTGCGATCCATTCACAAGGCAGACAACTGGCTTCGCCACAATTGGTGGCAGCCTCGGGAGATTAGGCAGCACTTTATAGCAGGAGGGCACTCATGGCGGTTCCGGGCAGCGAACAACCCAACCCGAGTCCGAATCCGGATGCGGCGCAACCGGCACAGCGAAACGCAACGGATGCCACGAAGTACGTAGGGACACCGGCGGTCGGAACCTCGAAAGCGGCAGCGGCCGGCGGGCTTTCTAACCCAGGCCCCTCGAACACCGACGTTGACCGCCGCCGCCGCCGTCTGGTCTGGGTGGGCGTAACTGCATTCCTTACCGCATGGTTCCTGGCCTTCTTCCGGTTCTTTCTTCCCCGCACTCTTTTCGAACCCAACACGGTCTTTAAGATCGGCTATCCCTCAGAGTTTACGCTTGGGGTCGACACCAAATTTCAGCAGAAATATCGCATTTGGGTTGATCGCACGCCTGACCGCTTGTTTGTGATTTACGCTCGCTGCACACATTTGGGCTGCACTCCGGACTGGAAGCCCGCCGAAAACAAATTCAAATGTCCCTGCCACGGCAGCGGCTATGACAGCGAAGGGATCAACTTCGAAGGGCCCGCCCCGCGACCCATGGATCGAGCCAAGCTCGAACTCGCTCCCGATGGCCAGATCATCGTCGACACCTCTCGGCTCTATCAGTGGCCGAAGGGACAGCCTTCGCATTTTAACGACCCTGGAGCTTTCTTGACCGGAGTGTAAAGACATAGTAGCGCCGGCGTCCCCGCCGGCATTTGCGGCATTGAAGATACGAGGCAATGATGGCTGACGAAAACAACGGCAAGAACGGCAAGGTGGGACTAGTCGAGCGCGTCAAAGACGACATTCAGGCGATGAAGGTCGACATCCCGGCCAAGGCGAAAGAGCAGATCGAGGGACTCAAAGATCCCACCAAGACCCAGGTCTACACTTCCATCTTCCGCCATAAACACGACGATACGCCGCGCAACCGGGCTCTGGGCGTGCTTTCCAACGTCTTTCTGCACTTGCATCCGGCGAAGATCAATCGCGATGCGGTGCGCTACAGCTACACCTGGGGTATGGGCGGCATCACGTTTTTTCTCTTCATCATCCTCACCTACACCGGCGTGCTGCTGATGTTTTATTACCATCCCAGCAAGGTGCAGGCATTTCGCGACGTTCTGTATCTCGAGCACGATGTGCCCTTCGGAAAGATTTTGCGCAATATGCACCGCTGGGCCGCTCACTTGATGGTGATTGCCGTGGAACTGCACATGTTCCGCGTATTTCTGACCGGCTCGTACAAGAAACCGCGCGAGTTTAACTGGAACATCGGCGTCCTGCTGCTGGTGTTTACTCTATTGCTCTCGTTCACCGGTTATCTGCTGCCTGACGATCAACTGGGATTCTGGGCCGTCACCGTCGGCACCAACATGGCGCGCGCCACGCCATTGCTCGGCCATGAAGGCCCGTTCGGCTCGATGCTAGGAATGACGCCGTATAACGACGTGCGCTTCGGCCTGCTGGGCGGATCGATCGTGGACGCGAACGCTCTGCTGCGCTCCTACATCTGGCACTGCATCGGAATTCCCATCGTCGCTTCGGTCCTGATGATCGTGCATTTCTGGCGGGTACGAAAAGACGGCGGCATCTCCGGGCCCGCCCCGGTGATGCTGGAAGCCGAAGCCGACAAGCCAAGAAGAGGACCGAAGGCGGCAGGCGAATAATGGAAACGCACACCTCAAACTGGCATTTAAACGATCGATGTCATTCCGAACACGCGTGAAGCGCGGGTGAGGAACCTGCTTTCCGATATTGGTGAGAACTTATGGACTGGCGACAACTTTGGGAAATTTGCTCGGCTCCGGACAACGTGCCGATCGTGGGCTTGATTCCGCTGCTGGCTTTTTACATTTATCTGGCTTTCAGACAAGCCCACGCCAACGATGAATTGATCGCGCAACTGGAAGGCGACGCCGCCCTGGCCAAGACCCATCATCGCAAGACCTGGCCTTTCAAAGCAGGCTGGCAAAAAGAAGTGCATGTCTGGCCGTTTCTGCTTCGCATCGAATTTCTCGCCGCCATTATCGTCACCATCATCCTGATGGTCTGGTCGATTACTCTGAATGCTCCCCTCGAAGAACCTGCTAATCCAAACTTGACCATGAACCCGGCGAAGGCTCCGTGGTATTTCCTCGGACTGCAGGAGATGCTCGTCTACTTCGATCCCTGGATCGCAGGCGTCGTAATGCCCACGATGATCATCGTCGGTCTCATGGTCATTCCGTACATCGACACAAACCCGCTGGGTAGTGGCTACTACACTTGGAAGCAGCGCAAATTTTCGATCAGCACCTTTTTATTCGGGTTCGTCATTCTTTGGGTCGCGATGATCGTCATCGGAACTTTCATTCGCGGCCCTGGCTGGCAGTGGTTCTGGCCGGGGCAAACCTGGGATCACAATCGATTGATTTATGAAGTGAACCGCGATTTGCCCGATATTTTCGGCATCACTTCGAACATGGCCAAGGCAATATTCGGAGCGATCGTGGTCGGCGGCTATTACCTGCTCGGAGGATTCCTCGTGTACTCGCTCTTCCGGCGATACATGGCGAAAGACTTCAAGCGCATGAGCCTGCTGCAATTCGGAATCACGCAATTTTTATTGCTCACCATGGTGGCGCTGCCCTTGAAGATGGGCTTGCGCCTCTTGTGGCACATCAAGTACGTGTGGATCACGCCTTGGTTCAATATTTGAAACTCGTCGTCGGTCGTTCGTCGTTAGTCGTTAGCGATAAGCAAGATCGCTGACCATGACCGACGAATCGCGAACGACCAACGACGAACGACCAATTTCGGAGGAAGCGGTGACTGAACAACCCAACCTCGAGCAGGACCCGATCACAACTAAATCGTACGCCGCGTACTACCTGATCGCGACGGTGATTCTGATGGCGACGTTGTTCTGGGCCTTGTGGGACGAGGCGTGGGGCCAGCGTCCATGGAAAGCGTTTCAGGAACACTGGAAGGATCGCTATCCTGCGTTTCTGAACACGGCGCACTCGAAATCGGCCACTTCGGAAAAAGATGTTGAACAGAATCCGGAGTACTCCGCGCTCAAGCAGGCTTACGAAAAAGCCTACCAGGACTCGAAAGCGCAAGCCGATGAAGCCCGGAAGAAGCTCGACGACGCCAGCGCCCGCCTCCTCGCCGTGCAGAGCGTCTTCACCGACCGGCGCGCTTATGTAAATGCTCTTACCTACGAATACGAAACCAGCACCAGCGACTCCGCAAAGGCCAGTAAGCGGAAAGAAATCGACAAGTACAAGAGCGAAGAAGCCACGGTTGAATTCCCTGACGGGAGTAAAAAGAGCTATACATTTTCCCAACTCGAGGAAACCTATAACGAAATCCGAGACGAGCGCACCAAACTAAGCCTTGAACTCGGCGACGTCCTCAAACCGGTTACCGCCACCAAGGCGAAGCTCGATGAATACATCACCGACCACATGGTCGATTTAACTCCCCAGCAGATCGACGGATTGAAAAAGCGGGCAACCGAATGGGTTCCCGCAATCGTTCAGATTAACGTTGCCGACGCCAATATTGTCGACCGTTGCGAATCCTGCCACATGAATGCGCGCGAGCCGCTGAAAATAACTCCCGCCGCAATGACTCCAAAAGGGGAGAAGAAGCGGGACGAATATGCCGACGCATTCGGAAGCCATCCCCAGCCGGAGCTGCTGGCGATTCATGATCCCGAGAAATTCGGATGTTCGCCTTGCCATCAGGGCAATGGCCGCGCCACTACAAGCATCGAGAAGGCGCACGGAAACTACGAGCACTGGCTGTGGCCGCTGTTTCCTAAAGAAAATTCCCAGGCGGGTTGCCAAAACTGCCATGCCGCCGACATGGTTCTTGTCAGCGGCGACACGCAATGGCAAACAATTAACAACGGCAAAGACCTCTTTCGCCAAAGAGGCTGCATCGGTTGCCATCGCTTCGAGGGCTATGACAAAGAGCCCGAGGATCTGAACAGTATCACCCAGCAGATCAAGCAGATCGAAACTCAAAAGAAAGACAACTTCAAACAGACCGCATTTCTGATGAAGCAGGCCGACGCGGCCGAATCCAACGAGGAAGCCAATCGGCTGAACGGCGAAGCGGTCGACCTGAGAGTGGCAAACAGTAAGCTGGACGGGCGTTTGCAGCAACTCGATTTCCAGTCGCACAGCCTCATGCAGGATATGAAGAAGGTTGGGCCGAATCTTAAAGATGTGCGCCTCAAGCTGAACAAGAACTGGATTCCGGTGTGGCTGAAAAAGCCAACCGATTTCCGTCCTACGACCAAGATGCCGAACTTCCGCCTGAACGATCATCAGATCCAGGCCATCTCGGCGTACATCTGGCAGTCAGCACTTACCGATCCTGCTCCCAAACACAAGCCCGGAAATGCCGCGCACGGGAAAGAATTATTTGAGACACGCGGATGCATGGCCTGCCACTCGATTGGCGAGGGCGATCAGATGCAAGGCGGAACATTCGCTGCAAATCTGACCAGAGTCGGCGAAAAAGATAACTACGATTATCTCGTCCGCTGGATTCACAATGCACGCGAGCGCACACGCCCCTACTGTCCTTACGAAAAGAAAGATATCGGTCCTGACGATTATGCCAAGAAAGGTCTGCCCTATGAGTTTGATCTCGACCACAGCCAGTGCCCGAACGACGGCCACGAACTGCAAGTGCAGAACATGACCGTAATGCCCAGCCTGCGTCTGGCTCCAGAAGATGCGGAAGACATTGCAACTTATCTGATGACGCAGAAAAAGCAGGAACCGTCGTCCTACGCCGAAGCTGCGTTCCTGGACGATCCCGCGCTCAAGGCTGAAGGCCAAAAGTGGGTGCGGCACTTCGGCTGCTCGGGCTGCCACGAGATTGCCGGATTCGAAGACGAGGGCCGCATCGGCACCGAACTCACCTTCGAAGGCAGCAAGCCGATCGAGCGTCTCGACTTCGCCCTGTTCACTGAAACCGCTCAACGCGGAGGAAAAGACGCGGAGCCAATCAAGGATAAAGAAGATCTCGCCCGCCTGCCCGATGGTCCCGCGACAGAGCCCTGGTACGACCACAAGGGATTTTTCGAACACAAACTTGCCGAACCCAACATTTATGACCAGGGCAAGGTGAAGGGCGAAACCGAAGCTCTGCGTATGCCCAACGTGCACCTCACCAAAGAGCAGGTGCTCGATCTCACGACTTTCCTTATGGGAAGCGAAGAGACTTCCCTGCCCTCGAGTTATCTATACAAGCCCGGTGATGCGCGCCACGACATTCAGGAGGGCTGGTGGGTAATAAAGAAATACAACTGCATGGGTTGCCATCAGTTCATTCCCGGCCAGCGCACCATTCTGATGGGATTGCAGCAGTATCAGGACAACCAGGAGCAATTGCCTCCGAAGCTTTTGACCGAAGGCGCGCGCGTTGACCCAGAATGGCTGCGCAAATTCTTGTCGAATCCGGCGTTGAGCACAACTGACACGAACCGCAACGGCGTACGTCCTTACCTGAAAGTGCGCATGCCCACGTTCTCTTTCTCGGATAACGAACTGCGCAAGCTGGTGCGCTTCTTCCAGGCGTTGTCGCAGCAGCCGATGCCATACATTCCGGAACAGGTACCGGTGCTTACGACCAAAGAAACAGACATGGCGCGGAGCTTATTCTCTAGCTCCGCAGCGCCCTGTCTGAAGTGCCACGCCACCGGCGATCCCTCGCACGACAAGATCGCCACAGCGCCCAACTTTTTGCTCGCCAAAGAGCGCCTGAAGCCAGACTGGGTTGAACGCTGGATCACCGATCCTCAGGCAGTGAGCCCCGGAACGTCGATGCCATCCGGCTTATTCAAGCAGCAGAATAACCAGTGGGTGTTTGCCGGGCCGACGCCGCCCTCGTTCGAGGGCTACGCGGGAGATCATCGGAAGCTATTGACCGATTACATCTTCCAGTTGACGCCGGAAGAGCAGCGAAAAGTGGCCTCATCCATGCCTCGGGCTAAGACGGCGAATTTGCATCCGCCGACCGTGCGCAAGCAGGCTGCAGCCGAACCGCATCAAGCGGCGAGTGGCGGTTCGCGGTAGAATGGCCGGTTTGGTTGAACAAGCAAGAAGAACTTAAAGGGTTCTCAACTACTTAAGGAAAGGGCGACGTCATGAATAAGAAAGCAAGTTGGAGAATGATATCGATCGGCACGCTGGCTCTAAGCTCTATCCTCGTCACTGTAGCTTGCAACAAGAATACCGAGCAATCAAGTAACACCACAGCCGAAAAGCAAGCGGAGCCTGCCCCGGCGGCGACGCCGATTGATCCTGCAACCGTGGCCACGGTGAAAGGCTCCGTAAAGTTTGACGGTACGGCTCCAAAGCCCTCGAAGATTGACATGAGCCAGGATCCCGCCTGTAAAGGCACAAACGAATCCGAGAACATAGTGGTGAGTAGCGGCGATCTCGCCAACGTATTCGTGTACGTAAAAGATGGTCTGGGCAATCGCACCTTCGATGTGCCCAAGGACCCGGTCGTCCTCGATCAGAGCGGGTGCAAGTATCATCCACATGTGCTTGGAGTAATGGCCGGTCAGACAGTGCAGATCAAGAATGATGACCAGACCACACACAATATCCACCCCACGCCGAAAGACAACCGCGAGTGGAACGAATCGCAGCCGCCTTCGTCGCCGGCGATCGAGAAGAACTTCGCCCGCGAAGAGGTCATGCTGCCCGTGAAGTGCAATCAGCACCCCTGGATGAAGATGTACATCAGCGTAGTGAAGACTCCGTTCTACGCGGTTACCGACAAATCTGGAAATTATGAAATCAAGGGACTGCCTCCGGGTGATTACACAATTGCTTTTGTTCACGAAAAATTAGGTGAACAGGACCAGAAAGTCACGGTTGCCCCGAAGGAAACGAAGACTGTGGACCAAAGCTTCAAGGCTGCGGGCGAGTAGGTCCCTAGCCGCGAATTGTCGCGGCTTTGTCGCTCGTACTCATCGTTCTCGTCTGCTAAAATTGACCTGTTCGCACAGCGGGGCTAGGTTAGTCGGCGCGCTCCGCTGTGCTGAACAGCGGAGCCTTCTTATCCCAGTTGAAGCGCAAGGGGTAACGTTCTGAAAGCCGTCCCGGCAAAATACAACCGCGCACACCATGCCTTCGCAGTGTTTACGGCATGTGCGACCCTTGTCGTCATCACCGCGGGCGCTCTGGTCACCAGCAACGACGCTGGTCTTTCGGTTCCCGACTGGCCCACTTCATTTGGCTACCTCGTGAAGGCGCCGCACTTCGTGGGCGGAGTGCGCTACGAGTGGAGCCACCGTATGGTCGCTGGCACGCTTGTGTCCCTGACCCTTGCAATCGCGCTTTGGACCTTGCTGGTCGAACGCCGTCGCTGGCTGCGCTGGCTGGCGGTCGGTGCGTTCTGCACCGTTATCGCACAAGCCGTTCTCGGAGGACTTACAGTTCTGTTCTTCCAGCCCCCCGCAGTTTCCACGGCTCACGCTACCGTGGCTCAGACATTTTTCTGCATCGCAGTGGCCATTGCCCTATTCACTGGGCGCAGGTGGGTGGAGGAGCAACCGCGAGTAAAGTTCGATTCTCGCCGCCCTAGCCTCTTTACCCTGACCTTACTTTCCATCTTCGTCCTATACGTACAGCTAATCCTTGGGGGGATGTTCCGTCACCACGGCATGAGTTGGTGGCCGCACGTGCTGCATGCGGTAATCGTATCCTTCGTGCTGGCCTGGACCGTAGTGCGGGCAATCTCGGTGTATTCGAATGTGGAAGCAGTACGGCGTCCGGCGATCATCATGCTATCGCTTTTGATCACCCAGCTTTGCCTTGGCTTCACGGCGTTCCTGACCCGCGTCGCCTGGGGCAGAAGTGCGGTGCAGCCCGAGTTGCCGATGGTTGTAGCGACGGTCGCGCACGTGGCCGTAGGAGCACTATTGCTCGCGACTACGGCGGTGCTGGCAATTCAGGTATGGCGTCACGCCCCGGTTGCCCTTGAAGAACGTGTTCCTCAGCCGCAACAGGACGTCTCGGCCGCATGAGCGTCTGGCGATCACATTCGAACAGGATAACGTCGTAAACTGGTGTTGGAACTTATCTCAGGAAGCCCTTTGCCATCGAAAGTTGCCGCATTCGCCGATGCCGACCCGGGAGTAACGCTTCCTTCCGTCCAACCCGTTATTTCCGTCGAGAACCTGGTGCATCGCTATGAGAACCGAACCGCGCTGAACGGAGTTTCTTTCACCGTGCGCCCGGTGGAATTGTTCGGTTTGCTGGGTCCGAATGGCAGCGGGAAGACCACCCTGTTTCGGATACTTTCCACCTTGATGGTTCCGACCGCAGGGCGTGCGACCATCATGGGTTGCGACGCCGCGCAGGAACCGGCACGCTTGCGACGGCGGATCGGCGTGGTCTTTCAGGCACAGAGCGTCGACCTCAAACTCACGGCTTACGAAAATCTGTGGCATCAGGGACATCTTTATGGGTTACGCGCCAAATCGCTGAAGGCTCGAATTCAAGAAATCCTCGCGCGCGTTGGTTTGGCGGATCGCGCCAAGGAAATGGTCGAGACCTTCTCCGGTGGGATGCAGCGGCGCATCGAGTTGGCGAAAGGACTGTTGCATCATCCGGGGGTCCTGTTGCTCGATGAACCCACCACCGGCCTCGATCCCGGCGCCCGGCGGGATCTCTGGCAATACTTGCAGATGTTACGCGACGAAGAACATGTTTCCGTGCTTGTGACCACGCACCTGATGGAAGAAGCGGAGCGATGCGACCGGTTGGCCATCCTGAATGAAGGCAATTTGGTTGCTCTGGGCACGCCGGCTGAGTTGAAGAGCGAAATCGGCGGCGACGTAGTGCTGCTGGACGCCGCCCATGATGCGGGGTTGCTGGCGGAGCGCATTCGGGCGCGGTTTCACGTGGAAACCACCGTTCTGGAGAACCAGGTCCGCATCGAACGCGAAGGTGCCCACCGCTTTGTCACCGAAGTCGTCGAGGCTTTTCCCGGAGAGATCGAAGCGCTTTCGATCAGCAAGCCCGCGCTGGAAGATGTTTTCATTCGCCGCACCGGACACAAATTCTGGAGCGAAAAAAGCGACGAGCAGTCCAGTTCAGAAAATGACAGGAGGTAATGTGCTCTCTATGATGCTTGCTCTTTCTCTCGTGCTTGGCATCCTCCCCTTGCTGGGAGTGGCGTGGACGCTGATGAATGGAATGATCACTACCGTCGATGGTCTCTTCTTGATCCTCATCCTGCTCGTCCTCTCAGGGGTGTTTATGCTGAACGCATACTGGGAAATGCGAGATACAGGGATGATCGGCAAAAAGAAAGCTGTCGCCACGGCACCGAAATCGCCCGCAGCGAAAGCGAGTTAGAACCAATGGCTACCCAAACTGCAGCATTATCGAGACCGGCCTCATCCGCATCGGCGGGTGTGTTGCTGCCCGCATTCACGCTGTGGTGGCGTGAGATTGTGCGCTTCTACCGGCAGAAGTCTCGCGTCGTCGGCGTGCTGGCTTCGCCGTTGGTGTTCTGGGTAGTAATTGGCTCCGGTTTCGGCACATCATTCCGCTCCGGCGGAGGCCAGGGGCAGCAGAACTACTTGCAGTATTTCTATCCCGGCGCGCTGATCATGATCGTCCTGTTCACCTCTATCTTTGCCATGATGTCGCTCATCGAAGACCGTAAAGAGGGCTTTCTGCTCTCCGTTATGGTCGCTCCGGTGCCGCGCTCCGCGATCGTACTGGGCAAAGTTCTGGGGGGCACCACGCTCTCATTCATCCAGGGAATGATTTTCCTCGTCTTCGCGCCGTTCGCTGGGGTGCATCTCAACCGGCTGCAGATTTTATTGGCCGCCGTAGTGGTGTTTCTGGTTTCGTTCGCGCTGACGGCGCTGGGCTTCGCCATCGCCTGGCCCATGGATTCGACGCAAGCCTTCCATGGCATCATCAATCTGTTTCTGATTCCCCTGTGGCTCCTGTCGGGCGCGATGTTCCCCATAAGCCGCGCCTCCGGCTGGATTCGCGTCGTCATGTACATGAATCCGCTAACCTATGGAGTCGAGGCGCTGCGCGCCCTGCTCTATCCGGGGATGGAGACGCCCTTCCCTTTGCCTTCCTCGATGGCGACGCTGCTTTTGTTTTCCCTGGTAATGTTCGGCCTTGCCTTCCTCATGGCCAACCACCGCACTACGAGGCCTGCCGCGTGATCGCCGAACAATACGCGTCCTTTCCCGCATTGATCGCAGGGTTGAACGGAACCAGCGCTGTGTTGTTGGTAAGCGGGCGTTATATGATTGCGCGAGGCCGCATCGCCGCGCATCGCGCCTGCATGATCGCCGCCGTAGTGGCCTCGGCGCTGTTTCTGGCGTGCTACGTATATTTTCACGCGCATGTCGGCGATATTCATTTTCTCGGCCCAGCTATTTGGCGCACTGTTTATCTTGCGATCCTGATTCCCCATGTCATCCTCGCCATCGTGATCGTGCCCATGGTAATCGTCACGTTGAGTCGTGGCTTGCGAGCTCGCTATGATCGCCACCGCGCCATTGCGCGTTGGACGTTCCCGCTGTGGATGTATGTCAGCGTCACGGGAGTGATCGTGTACTTCATGCTGTATCAGTGGTTTCCCCACAGTTAGGGTTGCCGGATTTTATCCATGCCGATCGTGCGATTAAAAATTGACGTAGCCGGCACTGTGCGCAACGAAGCATGGCGCCAGATCAAGCAGTTTGATCAGATTCAAGGCGCGAACTTCGGCCCGCGGTTCGGAACCGGCGGAGCCTGCAAACATGCGCCCGACACGCCCCACGCCAAGGGAGAATGGATCGGAGCCGAAATCCGCGTTCAAACACCTCTGCTAGCCCAGTACGCCGTTTCGCATTATCTGGAGCAGGAGCGAGTGCTGGACGCTGATGTCGTGGAGTAGTTGCCGGATGTCGATTTCTCTGCGACTCTGTGGCTAAATGTTTTTCGATATGCCTGCCTATCCAATTCCGGCCAACGACGCCCAGACGCGCAAGCCCGGGATGTCCCGCACTCAAAAGCTCCTCTTCTTCCTAACCGCGTGGCTGATCTGCCTGATGCCTTTTCTTTTCTGGTGGAATACCTGGTTTGGCCGGAAGCTCTCTGACCAGCAGCTCACCGAATATCTGCACGACACAAAGAAGCCGCGCCATATTCAGCAGGCATTAGTGCAAGTGGGCGAGCGCATTACGCGGCACGATGTGACTGCGCAACAATGGTACCCAGACCTGGTGCGCCTGGCAGCTGATCCCGTGGAGGAAGTCCGCAACACTGACGCCTGGGTCATGGGCCAAGACACATCCGTAGCCAGCTTTCACGACAGCCTACTAAAGATGCTCGTGGACTCCTCCCAAATGGTTCGGGGCAACGCCGCGTTGTCGCTGGTTCGTTTTGGAGATGCGTCGGGCCGTATTCAGATTCTGGAGTTATTACAGCCAGCGCAAGTGACGTCTCCGGAATCCGGCCGCGTCATCGATGCAGACCGGCCCGGCACCGCCATTCATCAGGGTGGATTAATCGCCAAGATCGCGGCCGTAAGCTCCGCGCGAATAATCGAAATCCGATCTCCGATTCCCGGGCGAATTCGTTCGGTGGCCGGGACCGGTGCCAATGTCGCTGCCCGGGCGGAAGTGGCGTTGGTAGATCCAGCTAACGACCAGGTTTGGGAAGCGCTACGCGCGCTTTATCTCATCGGTCAGCCCGATGACCTTGCCGCAATTCGCCCTTACGAGCGGGAACTACCCGACATTCCTGATCATGTGCGCCAGCAAGCCCTCGAGACAGAGCAGGCGATACGAAAAAGATCGGGCTCGTAAGACTGGTCTCGGCTGCTTAATCAATGCTGAGGCACCTTCAGCTCACCGCATCCATGACAACTCTCTCCACCTCCTTCCACGCCCCTGAGCGTGGATCAACCAGTTCAAAATGTCCCGCGCTCGTAATCTCCAACAGACATGCATCTTCTTTCATCTTTTGCTTCGCGCTCACGTAGTCTCTGCTGAACGTTGGCGGCACAATATCGTCGTCCGAGCCATGTACCAGCCACTGCCGCGCTGCAATCTTCAGCTTCATTGGATCGGCTTCCTGATAGTGATCCCCAACCTCTGCTGGCGTCCCGCCCAGAAACTCCACCACCGCATCATTGCTCAGATGCAACGCATACGTCCGCTGCAAGTCCACCACACCCGCGAGCGAGATTACGCATCTGACGCTATTCTCATGCGCTGCGAGGCACAACCCGAGCTGGCCTCCCGCCGAGTGGCCGATTACCACCACTTTCCGGACATCGAACTCGTACTGACGCGTATTCTGGATCGAGTGCTGAGTCAGGAATTGATAGGCAGCCCGCAGATCCGCAAATGTCCCCGGCCAGCCTCCGCCCGCGTTCCCCACCCGCCGATATTCCACGTTCGCGGTTGCGATCCCCTTCGCCGTCAACGCAACGCACAGATGTCCGGCATACCCTAAATCGTACTTCGCCCGCCAGAAGCCCCCATGGATGACGATCGCAAGCGCATACGGTCCCCTCCTCTTCGGCAGTCGCAAATCCACAAATTGATTCACATCGCCGCCATAGGCAACTCGCGCATCCGCGTTCGGCGGCGCTAGACTTAGAATGTCATCAACCGATGTCATACGTAGTCCCAGGGCCTCTAATGGCCCACAGGCGGATCGATTATAGACTGTCATTTGCCAGCGTTCGATGCGCTCGCTAAGCCCGTGCTGAGCGGCGTCGTAGGGCCGGACCGACAGGCTCGAACTTTTTCTTCTTTCCCCCCACAAATGCTTTCTTTCTTCCACCCAACTCCGCTATGCTCTAGCCGGGATGACCACGCTGCCTCTTTCCGAGCTTCTGGGCGCCACCGTCTATGACCCGTCGGGTGCGGCTAGGGGAAAGGTGCGCGAAGTTACTATCGCTCCGGAGGAAGATCGAAACCGCATCGCCTCGTTCATCGTTAAAACCAAATCCGGTAACCGCGTCCTTCCCTTCTCCGCTGTTTCTACTATCGACGCCAGCATTCACGCCTCCACCGCTCCTACGGACTGGCTCGCCGCCAACGGCGCCGAAGGCCAGTTTCTTCTTGAACGAGACCTCCTTGACCAACAGGTCATCGACGTTCACGGACGAAAGGTAGTCCGTGTCAACGATGTCGATCTGCAAATCGATATCGTAAGTGAAGCAGGGCAGAATCGCGCTATCTTGCGGGTACAGTCCGTCGATATCGGCGCCCGTGGAGCCTTGCGCCGCCTTCTGCGCGGCTTCGCGCCCCGGGGTCCCCTTCATGTTCTGCTGGAAAAAATTCCTCCGCGCACCATTCCCTGGAGCTTTGTCGACCTCATCGAAACGGATCCCGCACGCCGGATTAAGCTCAGGATCTCTCACGAAGGCTTGGCCAAGCTGCATCCCGCCGACATCGCCGACATCGTGGAAGACCTTGCGCCGGACGAACGCGAAGCCGTCTTCCGAACCCTCGATGAAAATGTTGCCGCCGAGACTCTCGAGGAAGTTGACCCCAGGGTCCAGAGGTCCATCGTCGAATCGCTCGACTCCGAGCGCGCTGCCGACATCGTAGAGGAAATGGATCCCGATGCGGCCGCCGACCTTCTTGCTGACCTCTCGCAGGATCACACCGAACAAATCCTGGTCGAGATGAAACCCGAAGCCAGCCAGGAAGTCGTCGAACTCCTCGAACACAGGGAAGAAACCGCCGCTGGCCGCATGACAACCGAGTTCCTCGCGCTTCCCGTCTCTGCCACGGTCGAGAATGCCATTGGGGTGATGCGCGGGTTCGAAGGCGGCATCGAGTCGGTCAGCACTATCTACCTCGTTGATTCGCATGGCACTCTCGCCGGCGCCGTTCCCCTCGTGAAGCTCGTCGTCGCCCAGCCCGGCACTCCGCTTCTTTCTCTTACGCAGGAGCCACTCCTCTCCATCCCTGAAGGCGCCAACGACGATGAAGTCGCCGAACTTTTCGACAAATACAATCTCATCACTCTTCCCGTAATCGACGAACACAACAAACTCGTTGGCGTGATTACGTCCGACGACATCATCACCATGCTCCGCTCCAAATTGTAAGCTCGAGCTTGTCATCCTCGCGCAGCGAGGGAGCCTGGGTTTGGCAGCCTCGGCGCCACCCCGCCGCCCGCGACTCGGTATAATCGCTCTTTCTCAAGGAGAACACCCTTTGCCCTTCGACGACCTCCGCCAATGGATCGCTGCCCTCGACCGCGCCGGCGAACTTAAGCGCATCCAAACCGAAGTCGATCCCGTTCTCGAAATCGCAGAAATCACCGACCGCGTCAGCAAGGGTGCAACTATCGCTCAAGGGGGAACAGCCGCCTCGGCTGTCCCGCCGAGCGCAGCGAGGCGTTCAGCTCCTGGCGGCTCCGCACTTCTCTTTCAAAACATCAAAGACCATCCCGGCTCTCAGGTCCTCATCAATCAGTTCGGCTCTGAAGCTCGCATGAAACTCGCTCTCGGCGTCAATTCTTTCGACGAATTTGGCGATCGCATCCGCGTCTTCATGGATCTCAAATCTCCGCAAGGATTTCTCGACAAACTAAAAATGCTCCCGCTTCTCACCGAAGCCAGCAAGTTCTTTCCCAAGACCGTTCCCACCGGGCCCTGCAAAGAAGTGATCAAGCATGACAACTTCTCTCTGCTCGACTTCCCCATCTTGCAGTGCTGGCCTCTCGATGCGGGGCGCTTCATCACTTTGCCCTGCGTCACTACCCGCGACCCTAAGTCCGGCAAACGCAATCTGGGAATGTATCGCCTCCAGGTCTACGACGGACGCACCACCGGAGCCCACTGGCAACGCCAAAAAGTCGCCGCCGAACACTACCGTCAAGCCCTGCGCAATACCAGTCGCGCCACCACGAACGAGGGTGCCCCAGCTTTCGCCTCTTTTGCGAAAGGTGGGAACTCCGCAGCCGTAGATCTAATGGCCCGCACCTCTGGCGGGCAAGTCCTCTCTGAGGAAAATCGGCCCTCCGGCAAAATGGAGGTCGCGGTCGCCATCGGCACTGACCCCGCCGTAACTTTCTCCGCCATCGTCCCCGCCCCCCCAGACGTCGAAGAATATCTAATCGCCGGATTCCTTCGCGCCGCTCCCGTCGAACTCGTCAAGTGTGAAACCCTCAACCTCGAAGTTCCCGCCTCTAGCGAAATCGTCCTCGAAGGCTATGTCAACCTCGACGAACTCCGCACTGAGGGCCCCTTCGGCGACCACACCGGCTTCTACTCCCTCGAAGATCTCTATCCCGTCTTCCACGTCACCTGCATAACGCACCGTAAGGATCCCATCTACGCCACTACCATCGTCGGCAAGCCGCCCATGGAGGACGCTTGCATGGGCAAAGCCGTCGAGCGCGTTTTCCTCCCGCTAATGCGCCTCAGCATTCCTGAATTGATCGACATCAATCTTCCCATCGAAGGCGTCTTCCACAACCTGATGATCGTTTCCATCCGCAAGTCGTATCCGGGGCAAGCCCGCAAAGTGATGAACGCCATCTGGTCGCTCGGTCAGGCCATGTTTACCAAGTGCATCATCGTGGTCGACGAAGATGTCGATGTGCAAGACCTCGCCGACGTGACACTCAAAGTTCTCAATCACATCGATCCCGAACGTGACATCCAATTCACTCTTGGCCCCGTCGATTCCCTGGACCACGCCTCCCGCCTTGCCAACTACGGCTCAAAGATGGGCATCGATGCCACTCGCAAATGGCCGACCGAAGGCTTCACCCGCCCTTGGCCCGATGAGATTGTGATGGACGCAAAGACTAAAGCCTTGGTTGACGGGAAGTGGAAAACCCTCGCAAAAGAGTTAGGAATTGAGTAGGAAGGACGAAACTCTCCCGCGACCCAGGCAGACATGTCGGAGTTATAGCCGAAGGTAGCGCTCACAATACTACTTGGCCACACGTTGAAGACTGGCAGCAACCGCAGTTAAGACTCACTGCACAAAAATTGGCAAAATCTCAGGGCCGCTCAATCAGCTGCCATCCCCTGCGCTTCTCCCTGCCAGCGTTGCTGATCGAACTGCGGCAGTTCCGCGTTGCTGTTCTCACCACGTAGTTGGGCTTCGAGCGCTGTCAACTGGGCCTCAATCTCCTGTGCGGCCTTGCGCTTGCGGATGACTTCCTCACGATAACGGCGGAGGAAATAATCGATCGTTTCAACTCTGATCCTGATTGAGCCGGTAGGCTTATTCTCGTCGAGATCCTTGAAGCAGAAGTAGGGCGTACCGGACTGCTCGATGATGCCCTCAATTACGCCGTAAATCGGTGCATCGTGCCCGCATTTGAAACTGGAGATTTCGAGCGCCACCAGATTGGGATGCCGCGCCGTAAACTTTGCGGCCCACACCTTATGGTTCGTACTGCACGAATAGGAATTCTTCCAGGCATCGGTGATATCCAGTGGGCTGCTAATTGCACCCGCCCTCACCTCTTCGCCAAACAAGCGTTCCAGCAAGTCTTCATCGAGTGGGAGAGTGTTCTGCGAAAAAATGGGATAGCCAAGCTTTTGGAATTCGTCCAGAATCTCGTGATTCAATCCAGGATCGTGATGGTATGGACGCCCAAGCATGACGATGCCAATGCGGTCCTCGCGTTCAAGTTGGTCCATTACGTTTCGTGCGCGGACGCGAATGTTGGTTTCGTATTCTTTGAGCGCCGCAAATCCCGATTCGGCGGCGCGATCGTTCTCTTCCTCCGAAAGTCCCAGGACGGGTTGCCACGCCTGCAGCATCTGATACGCAAAAAGTTTCCGGTCGGCGAAGTTGAGCACGGGATCGATATATTTCACGTTGTGCTCGGCGAATACGTCGTTCTCCTTGGTAAATGCTGCCTTCACCGTCTCCGGCGTCGCGGTCACCGTTGGACAGGCGTTGGCACCGACAATTTTCACCAGCGGCGAATGCAATACGTCATACATGGGGAAGAAAATTACGTTCAGCGGCTTTTTTCGATGTTTCTCCTGGATCAGGTTGTAAACGTGTGAAATACCGATCTTTGCCGGGAAGCACGGATCGATTGCACCTCGGCTTGCTCCCGCCCGATAGAGCTCCGAACTGGTGTAATCAGAATAAATAATGTTTTCCGGTTGCACGCCCAGACTTTCCAGGTAGGCATTGAACAACGGTGCGTACGTGTAAATATTCAGGACACGCGGAATTCCGATCCGAACTTTCTTCCGGTTCTCCATGAGAGCGATGCGCTCTTTGGCGGTTTTCGTCCAAGCGCGCGTCGGAATCGGGTCAGCTACATTCTTGGCATTCGTAGGACGAAACACTTCTTTCGAAGCGATATCCACGAAATTCGGGTGCTGATCTCGAATTCGATCCAGTCCCGCTTTGATGTCCTTCATGTCGTTTAGATCTTCCACCAATCCTTTTTCACAGGTAGCAATAATGAGGCGTTGCTCGCCTTGCATCAGTGGAACCTTGGTGACCCGCTGGATGGGAACAAAGTTTTTGACAGGTTCCGTGCGGATATCGATGAAAGTCCGCAGGCAATTGTTCTTGCAGAAATTGCAGCGCGTGGCCTCGTTGCGTGTAGTACGGTACTCGATTTTTCGCACAGCATCCAACCCGACAAAGGTCGTCCGCTGGCCATTTCGCCACAAGCGCAATGATTCTTGAGCCGCACCGATCGCCCCCGATTCTCCGCAATGTTCATGCACGATAATTTCTGGCTGCTTGCCCGTAGCACGGAAACTGTTGCGGATGAAATCGACTTCTGCTTTCACCACGGCAAGATTGTTTTGCGTTCCTCCTTGCAAGACAAAACGCGAGCCCAACGCCGCGAGATTAGGAATGCTGGCAACGTAAAGGAAGACATTCTTCGGTAACACGGCAGCGAGGCCGGCAAGAATCTCCTCTGCGCGCCAGCCCTGGCGCTGAAAATTCACGATATCGGATTGCATAAATACCGCGCACCCATAACCAAACACCGGCATGGCCTGCGCAGAGAAAGCTAGATCGGCATACTGATTTACATTCAGGCCGAAGCCCTCAGCCGTGGATTGCAGAAAATATCCATTGCCGGCGGAACACTGGGTGTTGAGCTTGAAATCTTTTACCCGGCCGTTGTGCAGAATGATGATCTTAATGTCCTGGCCGCCAACATCCACAATTACGTGAGGGTCTTCGTAGAACTTGAGCGCCGACTCAGTGTGGGCCACCGTCTCCACCAGCGCCACGTCGGCTTTCAAAACATCTTTAAGAATGTCCTTGGCATAGCCGGTCGTCGCAACGCCCAGCACTTCAAGGTTGGCGTTCTGCGCCTCAACCTGGCTGCGCAGGTTTTCAAACATCTCGATCGTGTCCTGAATCGGATTGCCGTTCGAGAGCTGATACGATTTGCAAAGTATTTCACCATTTTCGTCTAACAAAACCGCTTTCGTCGAGGTTGACCCGCCATCAATTCCGATGAACCCGCCGACTGTGCTGCCTTTCTGAAAAACCGCCGGGTTGAATTTCTTCCGCCGGTACGACTCCTTGAACACATCGAACTCGCCGGGGTTATCGATGAGACCCTTGCCGCCGGACTTGGCTTTCTCCTCTTGCCGGCCGTATTCAATGTAATGAATCAGGTTCTCATAACCGCGGTAGCAACCGACACAGTCCTCTTCGCTCCGTCCGAATTCAATCGCGCCCAGAGCGGCGAAATATTGTGCATTTTGTGGAACTTTGATGAGGTCTTCTGGCTTTGCGCCCTCGGGAATCGCGACCTTCCGCTCCTGCCACATGCGCGGAATATTTGCCTGCCAGGCTTCGCGCATACCGCGGATAAAACTGTTCGGTCCCCCGAGCAGTAACACGTGCGGCCGCAATGTGTGGCCCCGCGTCAGAACACTCAGGTTTTGCAGCACGATGGCTTCAAACAATGACGCCATCAGCTCGTCCGGCGGCGTTCCAACTTTCTGCAGGCTGTTGATATCGGTCTCAGCGAAAACTCCACACTTGCCCGCAACTTTGTGAAGCTTGATTCCTGCATACTTTTGCTCCGCAAGCTCTGCCGTGGGAATCTTCAACTTGGCGTTGATCTTGTCGATGACCGCACCGGTGCCGCCAGCGCACTTGTCGTTCATTGATGGGATCTTTTTCTTCCGTCCTGTTTCGTCGTCATCTTTGAAGACAATAATCTTTGCGTCTTGTCCGCCGAGTTCGATCACCGAATACACTTCAGGATGTAACTTCTCCACGGCCAAAGAAACGGCGGTGACTTCCTGCACGAATTTTGCGCCGATCTGGTCGGCAATCCCCCCTCCACCCGAGCCAGTCATGAACATGCGCGCGTTATTGGAATTAATGCCGGTATCAGCCTCCATGCGCTTCAGAAATTCCAGTGTCTTCTCAGGCTGTTTGGTTTCATGGCGCTGATAGTCTTGCCATAGCGTTTTGTCGCTGCCTGCGTCCACGACCACAGCTTTCACCGTGGTCGACCCTACATCGAGCCCCACCAAAAACTTCGTAGTGTGATCGTGCAGTTTCTGCCCGTTCTTCCCGTGCGAGATCGAAACCGCAGGCCGCTCCGATGGAGCGATCTGAATCAATTGCGGCGCCTTATGGTCGTGCATTTATTCCTCTCGTATCTTGAAAAGGGAGACGCGCCTTGGCTGCGCGCCGCCGTGATTGCCATGGGCCGTTTACGGCTTAAGCCGCGCCCTTTCAGGTCAGTCGCCGCTCGCGGTCGCCGGCACCGCGGCCGAAACCCTAGAGCGTTTCCAGAACCGCGTATCTTTGTCGATCCGATCACTCACGTGCAGTACGAACTGCGCGGCCGTTCCAGCAACTCCGTCGCGATGCGGCACGTGATAGAACGGCCGCTTCAGCTCAGGATGCTCCTCGATGTACTCGCGAATGTCGTTCAGGTTTTTGCCGGTGGACTTGAGGCAGTGTTCAAACTCCGTCTTGGCCTTCACCTTGGCTTCCCCAAGCGCCATTTGGACGCGGCTGTGCGCGTTAACCTCCCCCTCGCCTGAAGTCTCGATTGGAAGGAAGATCATGTCCTTGAATTTGTTGATCACGGCTGATTGCACCCCATCAGACTGCGAAGAAGGCATGCACCCAAACGGCTTCAGCGCCAGCACCATATGGCATAGCTTATGCACTGTGTAATAAACGTTCTTGCCCACTTCCAAGTGTCCTTCGCCGCCACGCGCGAACTGGTTGTAGAAGGGATGTGCCATTTCCGCCAGCTCCGTCTGCGGCACGAGGTGGTGAGTAATTCCTCCCAAATTCTTGATCGTACGGTGGTAGAAGAAGTTCCACATGCCTTCCCCAGCGCCAAGTCCCCAAAGCTTCTTGCGAAGACCGATGTAGTTGGCAAATTGCTTCTTAGCTTCATACCACTCGGGGTTGCGATGCGGTCGGTTCACGGGCCACTTCGCTTTCGCGTGCGCTTTTGCTTGATACATCAGATAAGCGACCCACGTCGCGATCGGCTCAACCAGGACCTGCGCGCCTTCGCGCTCCAGGAATTCGAACATGTGGAAGTTGCCATCGCCTTCCGTAAGCTGCGCCCAGAATTCGCCGGTGATTTTCACCAGCGGCTTTACCCGGGTGCGGTCCACTTCGATAGAGTCCATTCTCTCGCGCGCAGCATGAAGAGCATTCAGATAGTCCTTGCCCCACATGTGTTCATGCCATTTTCCGAACACATTGAAAGTGTTACGTAGAACCTTGTTGCTCTTGAATTTTGGTTTGGCCCAGTTCGGAGCTCGTTCTTCAATCTCGAACGAGTTGCGATTCCTCAGGTCCTCGCATAATGCATCCACCGACTCGCGAAAGACTTTGTCGGTTTCCCCTTTGTTCGTTTCATAAGGACGAATTTGATAGATGAGATCGTTGATCACATCGCCCAAATGCATGGCATTCAACATGCCGAAACCGAAATCGATGCTGAACTTCAGTCCCGGTTCTCCGGACGCGGCCTTGATCCCGTCGCTGTCTTTAAATAACAGGACGCGGAAACCATCGAAGCCTGCATTTTTCAAGGCAAAGCGGTATTCGGCTTCATACATGCCGAAGCGACACGGACCGCAAGAGCCTGCGGTAAAGAAGACATAGTTATCCAGAATTTGCTGGCGCGGCAAACCTTCTTTCTCCAAAAATTGGAGGTATTGCACAAGATTGCCAACTGTGAAATAGGTCGGATTGCACTGACCGTTATTTCCAAACTCCTTGCCGGTCTGGAAGCCGGCGACGTTTGGTACCGGCAATTTCTCGCAGCGATAACCGCAACCTTGGAAGACGGCACGGATCAGGTCTTCGTGTTTCCAGGTAAAGCCGCCGAACAGTATCGTCACGCGGCCGCGCTCTTCGGCCGTAAAGGCCCGCTCTACTGGACGATGGAAGTGTGTCGGCTGGTCAAGTCCGGCAATCTTCCGCAGACGCATCCGTTCTGCTTCCAGGCGCTGCTTGATCTCCGAGTCATTCTCAATTTGGACGAAATTCGTCGCCATAAATTCCTCCGGCGTGGTGTTGAATGTGGAATGTAGTTCTAAAGGCGCTTGCTGGGTGGGAAGCTGATTGCTGGTCGATTGGAAACGGAATTATGCTGGCAGACGGCGAGGCACAACAGTGGGCTGGACGACAAGTCCTCCCAGACGCTTCCGACATGCTACCAAACAGCATCCGAACTCCAATAACGTGGCTAGGAGGTTCGAAGTCTTACACCGGCGGAACTACAACGAGGGAGTTCCGTGGGCGCCGGATTTGCAATTGATCGCGTTGAGATGAAGACAGCGACGGATCAGTTGCCTACGTTTTTCTAAATTCCTCTTCGACGGAGTGAATTTGAGACAGATTACCTTTTTAGCAGAACGCCCTGTTCGAGTTCAAGAAATTTGAACGCCGCAATTTCTGAATTTTCGATCTGAACAATATACAAAACTTTACGTATCCTCTCATCTGACCCACGCCGCAACGATCGACCTATGACTACGACGGCGTCAAATGGAGTTGAAAGCGTCGGTTAACGACACTACTTTCAGTGCAGCTTTAATTTGCTCAAGCGTCGCCGGGGACTTCAGGCGTTTGGTGACTGACTCCCCCGGAAGGAGCTCAAAATAGTTATCTGAGCTTTGGACATCGAGGTCGCCAAAAGACAGGTACACGCTTCGGGCGAGCTGCGATGATTGCAGAGTAATCGTGTAATCGTCTCCCGTCTTGGTCAGAGTGGTTTCAATTTTGGGCGAGACCGGAAGCTCGAGATTATGCGTCACATCAAAGAAAACCAGGTTTCGGGAGAGTTGTCTTCCGGCTACTTCGAGGTCAAACACCAGAAAACTCTTATGCAGATCCGCCTTGTCCGATAGAGCGGCCTTGTCGACGCTGAAATAGATTGCACTCGATTGCGCCGGAACTTGAACGTCTTTTGTTTGATCGAGCAAAGACTTTCCAGAAAAATCGAGCAGACGCATATGGATGGTTCCGGAAAATTGCTGGAGTCTGTCTGACACAACATATACGTCGACTTTGTCGTCGTGCAAGAAAGGCGAGATCAGCACATCGTCATAGAAACGGCGGGCGTAGTAATGCAGCGCCTTCCAGCGTCCGTAGTAATCGATGCTGGCCCAGGAGGCTACCGGCCAGCAATCATTCAACTGCCAATAGAGCGAGCCCATGGTGCGCGGCCGCTGGCGGCGCAAATGCTCGGCGCCGATCTTGATGATCTCCGCTTGCTGCACCTGGCTAAGATAAACGAACGAAGAAAAGTTTTTCGGCTCCCGGTATTCCCGCAGCATGTAAGTAAGAATGCGTTCATTTCCGCCTTTGTTCTTCTGGTGCGCCTGCATCACGGTCGAGTGAATGTCAAAGTCCTGCGGTTTCGCAAATGTGCCGATGGTGCGCATCTCGGGAAAAGATTGAAATCCGTATTCCGTCATGAAACGCGGGAATTGCAAAGTGTAGTCGGAGGCCGGCGCCTGTGCGTGCCAGACTTGCCAGTAGTGCATATCGCCGTTGTGCTGATTGTCAGGAATTTCCTCAAAGTTCGCGCTGGGAGAGCTCGGCCAATAGGGTACGGGATCAGCATATTGAGTGACCGCGCTCTTGAGAATATCGGCGAACAGGATTATGTAATCCTGCCACACGCGATCTCGGGCTTCAGGGGAAATCGCTTCCTTGAATTCCTGCCGGTCACCCCAGTGATACCAGCCGGTCTCGACCTCGTTGTTTCCGCACCAGATCACGATGCTGGGGTGATCGCGCAGGCGCTTGATCTGGTCGATGGCCTCTTGACGTACGTTTTCCTGGAAGGCAACGTCGCCGGGGACCATGTCGCCACCGAACATGAATTCCTGCCACACCATAATGCCGACTTCATCGCAGATATCGTAGAAATCATCGGACTCATAGTAACCACCGCCCCACTCGCGAACCATGTTCATATGCGCGTCGCGAGCGGATTGCAGAATATTGCGATGAATCTCCGGAGTGACGCGGTTGGGAAAACTATCGAACGGAATAACATCCGCACCCTTTGCGAATACAGAAATCCCATTGACGACAAATTCAAAACTTTTGCCCCACTGATCGGGTACGCGGCGCAGCTCGATAGAACGCAGGCCGGTCTTCGTTTCGGCGTGAGCCGCGACTTCCCGGCCGATACGGATCGAGGCAGCGAACCTGTAGCGGCTTTGATCGCCGTAGCCAACCGGGTACCAGAGCTTCGGAGCGGTAATCCGCAAGGGAAACGAAACATGATTGATACCCGCGTTCAGTTGCAAAGTCTGAGTTCCATCGCCCGTTTGCGGTCCGGACAATTCATCGTGAGTCAATGTAACGGTGGCAGTTGTGGGCCGGCTGGCATCGAGATCAAGCTCGGCCAACACGTTAGCTAAGTCGGCAGTGACATTCTGTTGGTGGATATGGAAATTCTCGATTCTGAGCGCATCCCAAGTTTCAAGACGAATCGGCTGCCAAATGCCTTCCGTCAGGAATCGCGGTCCCCAATCCCAGCCATAGTTATAAGGAGCCTTCCGCGTGTAGGGAGCGGTCGCGACATTTTCCTCGTTGCCGTAGTTATGCGTTGAAATCGAGGGCAAAACGTAAAGCAGTGACTTAACGTAGGGAAGCATCTTCTCGACAGCCGAGTGAAATACGATTCGAAGCGTATTTGAACCGGGCTTCAACTGCGTTTTCGCGGGAATTCGCCAGTGACGGAACATGTTGTCCGCGTGAAGAACGGCCTGGCCGTTCAGGAAAACCTCTGCAAACGTATCCAGTCCGGCAAAAACTAAGTCGACCTGATCGTGCGCGAGCGTGGCCGCATCCACTTGAAACGTGGTTTGATACTCCCAGTCGGCCAGGCCGATCCACTGCAGATGAAATTCGTTATCTCTATCGAATGGATCGGGGATGAGATGGTTATTAAGGAGGTCGGTCTGAACTACGCCCGGAACCTGCGCGGGATGCCATTCCTTTACATCGGACCGATCCGTGTTTGCTACGGCTCGGAACTGCCAGCCTGAATCCAGAGTTTGCGACGACGGCTCGGCGGCTTCGAGTGGTAATGCGAAAAGAGTGCACGACAGCAGGAAGCCGATGGAATAGAACAGACGCATAGAGAGACTAAGCAGGAATCCAACCCGCATCATTTCCATGTCCTTATCCTTCACTCCTTAGAAAAGCTGTGAGTGCTGCTAGTGCTGGGACTCCTTTGGTCCAGACGGTTGCGGTGGAGTCGAATTGTGCTGCAAGGTTTCAAACTCCTGCATCTCGTGTTTCGCCTCGGCCGTCTTTCCTTGTTTGCGGTAGATTCCCGCCAGTCCGAAGTGTGCCTGCGCTGCCAAGGAACTCTGCTTCTCAATAGAAAGCAGTTTGGTCCACGCCTTTTCCGCGGAGGCTGCATCACCTTCCAGAGAGGCCGCTTTACCAAGTGAATAGAGAGTCTCTGGCATCTCAGGCATCAACCTGTCGGCGCGCGCGAGTTCCGCCCGCGCTTCATGTACTTTTCCCTGTTCCAGCAATGCCTGTCCCAGACGGTAGGCGGCTTCGGCATTTCCCGGTTGGAGCTTGGCCTGAATGCGAAATTGTTCTTCCGC
This sequence comes from uncultured Acidobacteriota bacterium, assembly GCA_963720155.1. GTDB lineage: Bacteria > Acidobacteriota > Terriglobia > Terriglobales > Acidobacteriaceae > Sulfotelmatobacter. The sequence continues at coordinate 238,796 of CAVREP010000013.1, read as the reverse complement.
CTTGGGCCACTGGAAAGCTCCGGCATAAACTTCGCCCAACGCGAGATGAGCTTCGGGGAGCCCGGGCCGCAAGCGCAAGGCTTCGCGGTATTCTTTTTCGGCATCCGGCATGCGCCGCAGCACAAAGTAGTTCTCGGCCATCGCCTGATGCGCGCGGGCAGAATCCGGGTATGCGGCCAGTAACGTGTCAACGGATTGTTTCGCCAGCAGTCCACTAGCGCGGCCGAGATAATAGAGGATATCCGGATCATTGGGGTGCGCTGTGAGGGCAGTCTGCAGATTTGTGACGGCCTCCGGCAGTTGCCCGGTCTGTATCTGCGCAATCCCTAGCGCCGTCTTGTCTGGCGACCTTTGCAAGTGCGCAATCGCTTCCGACGCGTAGCCTTGGGCCAGTAGTGCGTACCCCAGCAACTGGTGAGCCGGGGATGAATCTGGTTTCAGTTCCAAGGCATGTTTGAGAGGCGCGATTGCAGAGCCATAATCGCCACTCTCCATATATGCCTGGCCGAGGCTAATGTAACCATCTGCGTAGGTGACGTCGAGCGTGGTCGCCTTGTTAAACTCAGCAATGGCAACATCGAACTTTCGCTGTTTCTCGGCGGCAATTCCTGCTTCCATGTGTTCGGCAATCTGCGGCGATGCGACCTGCCAGGCGAAGCAAAAGAACAAAAGGACGTGGATCACGGCTTCTCCGGTTCACGCACTTCCAGAAACTGGTCGGCGTGAATATCATTCAAAGTCTGATGAGTTCCGGACGGCCAAACAATTTCCACGTTTGCTTTATCCGCCGTGCCCAGGCCGAAATGAAGGCGCTTGTCACTGGCGGAAAGATAACTGCCGGCTGAAGTCGCAAATCGTGTCTGCCCGTTCACTTGCACGCGGGCGCCGAATCCGTCACGGTTGCTGCGGGTACCGCGAAGAGTTATCACGAGCCAGTGCAGTTTGCCACCGCGGTTGAGGAACACTTGAGGATGGCCGCCCAGAGTCGTTACCACAACATCCTGCCAGCCATCGTTATTGAGGTCGCCAAAAGCCGCGCCCCTTGCGGCGGCGGGCGCTGTGCTTCCGGAATCAGCGCGTTCGAAACGGCCGTTGTGGTTCATAGCCAACAGCGGCGGTTCGAGATAATGAAGAGAAGGGTCAATCTGCTCCACGTTGTCCAGGACATGCCCTTGCGCGACAAACAAGTCTTTCCATCCGTCGTTGTCGAAATCTTCTAGGCCAACCCCCCAGCCTGAACTTCCGCTGGAAAGCAGACCAAGCCCAGTTTCGAGACTCCGATAGGTGAATGAACCGCTGCCGTCATTGTGATAGAGGCCGTAAATCTCCCGCGGCAACTCAGTCACAATAACATCCGGTCGGCCGTCATTGTCATAATCTTGAAAGACAACTCCCATGCCAGACAGCCTTCTTCCGTCCTGAGAAAGAGCAGTGCCGGCTTCGAGACCGAGCTCGGTAAAGGTGCCGTTGCCATTGTTATGAAACAGATACTGTTGCATGCCATCGTTGGCGACGAATATGTCGGTGAACCCGTCCCCATCATAGTCGGCGAATGCCACGCCTAAAGCGCGACCCTTTTTGGCGGCAATACCAGAACGCTGGCTGACGTCAGTAAATGTACCATCGCCATTGTTGTGATAGAGAATGTTGGTGGTGGAAGGAAATTCTTCCGGCGGACAATAAGTATGGTAGTTGCCGCCACAATTTTTGCTGTGTTTAGTGTCCCAGTCCATGTAGCGAGTCACGAAAAGATCAAGCTTGCCATCGTTATCGTAGTCGAAGAATCCAGCTGAAACCGACCAGCCGCCGGCCGCGACTCCTGCTTTGGCCGTGACATCCGTAAATGTGCCGTCTCCATTGTTGTGATAGAGGATATTTTTGCCATAGCTCGTGACATAAAGATCAGGATAACCATCATTATCGTAGTCGCCAACGGCCACGCCCATCCCATAGTTCCCCTCGCCCGCATTAGCCAGACCGGCTTGTTCGGTCACATCGGTAAAGCTTCCATCTTTGTTTTGCCGGTACAAACGATTCCAGTAACGCGGGTCGTGCCGGTCAAAGTTTTCGGGGGTTGGCATCGGACTGCCGACACGGCCGCCGTTGACGAAGAAGATGTCCAGTAAGCCATCGTTGTTGTAATCGAAGAGAGCCACTCCGCCGGGCATGGTTTCGATCAGGTATTTTTGAGGAGTAGGAGAGTTTTGCAGGGTGAAATCCAGCCCACGCGGCAGGATAACATCAAAAACTGGAGCCGCAGGAGTGACAGCCCACAATGCCAGGACCAAGACGCAGGATGTGCGAAAAAAAACGTTCACCAACTTAGGTTCCTTCGCTGCTCAGCATATCGCGTGCGAGGCGAGTGTGCGCACTTTCACTCAGCGCCTCTTTTATGACCTATGAACCTGCATCCATGCGCACGGCGATGGCCCTCAGTCCTTTACAGTCAGAGCCGATCCAATCGCGCGTTGTTCCACCGGCGCGTCGATTCTCGCTCCACAAGTCTAGGCGGAATTAATATCTTCTCGGGGCGCATCGGGCTCTTGGACGTGATCCGCGCAATAAGAAGTTCTGCAGCGATCACTCCGATTCGGCAGGTTCCCTGGTCAACCGTGGTGAGGGGGACCGCCAACACGTCACCGTAATGAACGTTGCCCGCACCAACCATGGCAATATCGTCGGGCAGCTTCAGACCTGCCTCCAGGATAGCCTTCATTGCGCCGATCGCAACCGGGTCGTTGTAACAGAAGACTCCATCTGGAAGCGGTCGCGCCTTCAGCAGGGTCCGCATGCCTTCGTATCCGGTGGCATCCCCATGGCCACCGGATACGACGTAACTTTCATGCGGAAGCAATCCGCCCTGCGCCAGCGCACCGAGATAACCGTCCAAACGTTCCGCGGCGATTCCCACTTCCGGACCGCGGAGGTGGCAAATGCGCGTGCAACCTCGGGTCATCAGATGCTCCGTCGCCAACCTGCCAATGGCGTGGTTGTCAACTCCAACGAAGCAAGCCCGCACACCGAGAATAGGACGGTCAATCAGAACATAGGGGGTCTTCCTCTCTTGCACCCGCTTGAACATAGCCAGGCGATGTGAACGCTGTGCAGAAGCGATGATTAACCCATCCACCTGCCGAGCCAGCAGGCAGTTGACCTCGCTCGCCTCCAGTTCGGGATCTTCTTCGAACGATGAGATCACAACATGATAGCCGTGAGGTCGAACCGTCCGAGCCACGGCGCGGGCAATCTCCGCAAAGAAGGGGTGGGCGAATTCGGGTAGGAGCAAGCCGATGGTAAAAGTGCGCCGTGTTACCAGGCTGCGCGCCACCCAATTCATCTGATAATTCAGTTTTTTTGCGTGCCGCAACACTCTCTTTCGCGTGGCATCGCTGATACGGCCCTGATTTCGCAGAACCTTTGAGACAGTTACTACCGAGACCTTAAGGTCTCTAGCAATGTCCATCATGGTTACAGGCATGAGCGGGAAGCATACCACTGTTCGAGGGTTAACGATTATTCAAATGGGAAAGATTCATTTTCTGCTTGACAACGGCTCCTCCTGTAGACAAGAATCCACGCCACCGAAGTTTGGGGATATTTGGGAAATCCAGCGTCGGAAAGAGTCGTCTATGCGCAACCGCATCCTGTGGAGCCTGCTCGTCTCGTTTGGCATGATTATTTCTGCCTCCATTTCCCTCTATAGCCAAAGCACCTACGGATCGATATCCGGGTCAGTCGCCGATACCTCTGGGGCCGCAATCATCGATGCTACCGTCACCCTGACAAACTTGGGTACGGCGCAGAAACGCACGCAACAAAGCGGTACCGATGGACTCTTCACGTTTGTGAACCTCTTCCCGGGCCAATATCGGGTTGACGTGGAGAAGCCGGGATTCAAGCACTTCGTCCGCACAGATGTGACGGTCGAAGTGCAGCAGGATACTCACATCAACGCCGCGCTGCAAGTCGGCGAAGTTAGCCAGGTAGTCGAAGTGACGTCGGAGACTCCGCTGCTGCAGTCCGAGACTTCCTCGCTTGGCCAGGTTGTCGAGCAGCGCAAGGCCGACGAACTGCCTTTGAACGGACGAAATATTTTCAACTTAATCACGATCTCTCCTGCGGCAGTTGCCCAAGGCGGATCCGGTGGTTCGCCAGTGGGCCAGAACCCGTTCAGTTGGGGCAACTACCAAATCGGTGGTTCATTCGCAAACCAGGGCGCAGAATACCTTGATGGTCAACCCCTGAATATCGGCTACATCAATCTCCCGATTGTCATTCCGACGCAGGATTCCGTCGGCGAATTCAAAGTCCAATACAGCAACCTGGGCGCTGAGTGGGGCAAGTTCTCCGGCGGCGTCACGAATCTGAGCACGAAGTCCGGCACCAACAAGTGGCATGGCTCCGCCTATGAGTATTTCCGCAACAAAGTGCTGAATGCTAACGAATACTTCAACAAGCAATCAGAGTTGGCGGCCGGTCAGGCCAACGAGGCCCCACCCTGGACGCAGAACCAGTACGGATTCCAGGTGGGCGGGCCAGTCATCAAGGATAAGACATTCTTTTACGTCAGCTGGGAGCAATACCGGCAGCGCACGGGATCTCCTTTTACAACTACCGTTCCAGCGGCCGGGGAGCTGACTGGGGATTTCTCGTCGCTTTGCACCCAGGCCGGGGGTACGTTCAACGGCGCTGGCCTGTGCAGCGCGGCAGCCGGGCAGCTTTACGACCCATATAGTGCGACCGCGACAGGCGCACGCACACCCTACCCAAACAATCAAATCCCCGCTTCGGAATTCAGCACCGCCACACAGGTGCTGTGGAAGAAGTATTTTCCGGCGGCGAATCAACCTGGCGATGTAAATAATTTCCTCAGTGCCGCACCGGCGGGTGGAAATACCAACGAGTTCGTGGCGCGCGGGGATCAGAACCTTGGGAGCAACACACACCTATTCGGAAGATTTGCTTATTACGGATTAACTGACTTGCCGGTCAATCCATTCGGAACCGGCCTCTGCCTCGATCGCTGCGCGGAAAAATATCACTCGAAATTGCTTGCGATCGGCATCAACCATACTTTTACCCCAACGACTATTCTCGACGTAAACATCGCGGCGAGTCGGTTCGTCTACGGACGTCAGCCTCTTCTCTCGGGGTTCGACCTAACCACCTTGGGCTGGCCGTCAACTTACAACAGCCCACCAAGCTCAATTCGAACCCCTCCGACCCCGGCGTTTCCATTCCCCAATGACGTAGGAAAGTCGCAGGGCAACAGCGCCATCGGCGATCACAATACGCAATACAACATCACGCCGGCTTTTACCCTGATCCGGGGCAAACATACGATTCAGACCGGTGCTCAGGTCGAGTGGGGACTGGACAATTACTTCCAGACGAACATCGCCAGCGGCGCGTTCGCCTTCGGAGGAAACTGGACCACTTCAACTGGCGGCCCGAATCTCGTTACCAATCCGGACTTCGCATTCGCCGACTTTTTACTAGGTCTCTCGCAAAACGAAGGAAACTTTGTCAACCAGACGGAAGGCGTGGCTCAGGTTCCCGCCCTGACCAAAGGATCGCAGGTCTACCGTGCCTTGTTTGTCGACGACACATGGCACTTGACGCCTAAGTTCACTCTGAACTTGGGTCTTCGTTATGAACTGCAGGGAACTTGGTCTGACGCCTACGGTCGGCTCTCCTACTGGGATCCTCTGGCGACCAATAGCACCGCTAGTGGCTGCTTCGGAGCTGGCACGATGTGTCCGGGCGACGCGTTCCTCGTCGGAACGGGCCGGAACCACAGCGACAACAACATCCCCATGGATAAGAAGGCATTCTCTCCGCGGCTCGGTTTCGCTTATGCCTTGGATTCGAAAACCGTGATCCGCGGCGGGTACGGCATCTTCTACATCCCTAACTACGTCTCCTTCGGTCTCAACCCCGACAACGACTTCGTGAATCTTGCCAGCACGCCACTCCATGCTACGAACGACTCGTTCATCACTCCGGCTGCTATGCTGGATGGGGGCGACTGCTCGTACCACTTTACCGGGGCCTCAGTGTTTCCGGTAAGAGGCCCAAACGCCTTTGGCTGCGCCCAGTCGGGCCCGTTCGGGAATTCTGGAATCCTCCCTCCACCGGGACGTAATTTTTCGCCGTTGGCTTCTACTCTGGCTCCGTTTCCCGCCAACATCTCAAGTTTCGCACTCTTTACCGCAAGCCCGAACTTGGCTCCGTATTACGGGGAGAGTGGTCACGGCAATCCACAGTGGGGCTACGTCCAACAATGGAACTTCGACATCCAGCGCCAGCTTCCCGCTGGTTTCTTCGCCGATGTGGCTTATGCGGGCTCGCACGGTGTTCATTTGGAGCAGTATCAGACCGAGGCTAACCAGCTTCCCGATACAGATTGGTCACAGGCAGCTGCCCTCACAACGCAAGTTACCAACCACATGGCCGGTACAAATCCCAATCCCTCGCTGAACGGCGCAACCGTCGCGGCCGGTCAGCTGGAGCGGCCCTATCCGGAATACAACCAGGTACAGTTGGCCGGGTTCGGATGCTGCGGCAGCAGCTATAACTCTCTGCAAGCTACCTTGACACGCCGATTCCAGGGCGGCGGTACGCTGCTGGTGGCTTACACCAACTCCAAGCTCATGAGCAATACCGATACTCTGACAAGCTGGCTCGAAACCAATACTGGTGGAGTTCCCGGCGTGCAAGACTGGGACAACCTCAAGGGAGAAAGGTCCCTGTCTGCGCAGGACGTTTCTCAGCGCCTCGTGATCAGTTACGTCCTCGATCTTCCCTTCGGCCGCGGAAAGTCGTATGCAAATAACATGAGCGGGCTCGCGAATGGCGTGGTTTCGGGCTGGGGCGTCGATGGCATCACCACGTTCCAACGCGGCTTCCCGCTGAAGATTAGCTACTCCGGCACGACCCCACTGGAAGCTGCAAATCTTGGTGTCTCAAACATCCGGCCTGACGTGGTTCCGGGATGCGACAAGAAGGCCGGCGGCGGCCATATTACGAATTGGTTTAACACGGCTTGCTTCGCGAACCCTCCAGATTACGGACCGGGCACGGAAGCGCGTGTCGATCCCGTACTGCGCGGACCCGGAATCGACAACTTTGACTTCGCCATTTTCAAGAGGACCAGCATAGGCGAAAGAATGGGGATCGAGTTCCGGACCGAGTTCTTCAACATCTTTAACCATCCGTACTTCAACATGCCAGCAGAGGGCTTTGGTGCCGCCGGGTTCGGTGTGATCAACTCAACCGTTTCGAACGGCGTAGCCTCACCCGAACGTTTGGTGCAGTTTGCTCTAAAAGTCGTGTTCTAAAAACCCTCTGGCCAGGAATATCGCTCCTGGCCCAGATACAATTTACGATGCAAACTCTACATGCTGGCCAGTGATGGCCAGCATTAGTTTTTCTAGTTCGTGTTCAGACTATGAGAACTCTTCACACCATCGACTACTCCGAAGCGAAGAGTGCAGTCGATCTCATCGTGGAAAGAGCCCAGCAGAGGAAAAAAGCGGCGGCGGTCGCCGTCGCCGATTCACACGGCGATCTCCTTTACGTTGTGCGTATGGATGGCGCTCCGGTTTCATCCATCCTCATCGCCATGAATAAAGCCTGGACTGCGGCCCGTGAGCGCAAACCAACCAAGGAGATTGGCGAGAAGGTGAAGCATCCGGAGAAGGGCCACGACATCGCCTATTATGGTGATAAGAAATATGTAGGCTGGGGCGGAGGGCTCCCGATCTGGAAGAATGGCGAAGTAGTTGGCGCAGTGGCGGTCAGTGGGCTTTCGTCGAATGAAGATATTGCCTTGGCCACGCTGGGTGTGGAGCTGATCGCCAGTTTGTAAGTACGCCATTCACGATTTCATTTGTTCGAGCAGATCCCAATGCGGCGTTTCTGCAATCGGGAAACGGCGCCCGGCAAAGCTATGCAAATCGGAGGTTCAATGCTTCGCAAAATCGCGTCGATTTTGTGCCTGTTTTGTTTATTTGCACTTCCCTCTGTCTGTCAAACAACCCCTGTCTCTCAGTCAACGATTGAGGCGCGCGTAGATTCTCTGCTCAAGCAATTGACTTTAGAAGAGAAGATCGACCTTATCGGGGGCGTTGATGATTTCTACATACGCGCGATTCCGAGGATTGGATTGCCTCGCCTGAAGATGGCAGATGGGCCGGTTGGAGTCCGGAACTACGGACCAGCCACAGTGTTTGGCGGCATCGGTCTGGCGGCCACATGGGATCCCGATCTCGCGCAGAGAATAGGCGCGGTAATCGGGCAGGACGCTCGCGCTCGTGGCGTGCACTTCATGCTCGGCCCGGGCGTCAACATCTATCGCGCGCCCATGAACGGCAGAAACTTCGAGTATTTCGGAGAAGATCCTTTCCTGGCGGCTCGAACCGCAGTCTCATACATCAAGGGCATGCAGAGCCAGGGCGTAAGCGCGACCGTCAAGCACTACATGGGCAACAATCAGGAATATGACCGGCACAACGGAGATTCCATCATCGATGAGCGAACGATGCGGGAAATCTATTTGCCAGTGTTTGAAGCCGCGGTAAAAGAGGCGCACGTCGGCGCGATCATGGATTCTTATAACCTGACAAATGGCGTTCACATGACCCAAAACGGCTACCTGAACACCGATGTGGCCAAGAAGGAGTGGGGTTTCCCGGGAATCATTATGTCGGATTGGGATTCCACCTATGACGGCATCGGAGCCGCGAATGGCGGCCTCGATCTGGAGATGCCATCAGGAAAATTCATGAACCGTGCGAATTTGTTGCCGGCGATTCAGGCGGGCAAAGTGAATGAGGCGGCAATCGACGACAAAGTCCGTCGCATCCTCCGCACCGCAATTCAGTTTGGATGGCTCGAACGCGACCAGACGGACTTATCGATTCCGCGTTTGAATCCCGAAGGCCGGCGAGCAACGCTTGAGGCGGCCCGGGCAGGCATGGTGCTGCTGAAGAATGATGGCAATCTTCTGCCGCTGGATAAAGCAAAGATTCATTCGATTGCAGTCATTGGTCCGGATGCTTATCCGGCTGTGCCGGACGGTGGGGGCAGCGCTGAAGCAAAGCCTTTTGTCCCGGTGAGTTACCTGGAGGGGATAGTCAACTATCTGGGCACCGGGGTGAAGGTTTACTACGACTCGGGCATACCAGAGTTCGACGAACTCGCAAAGCGCACTCAATTTACCACCGAAGCAAATGGTGATCAGCAAGGTCTGAAGACGGAGATCTTCACCAACGATAGTCTTAGTGGCACGCCTGTCGTGACTCGTACCGATAAACACGTCAACTACGAACCGGCTCGTGGAGGGGAAGGCGCCGCCAGCAATGTTTCGCTCCGTTGGACAGGTTACTTCACACCCAGTACTCCTGGAAACTACCTTGTGTTCGTTCAAGGTCCCGGAGAAAACGGCGGCTACCGACTCTACATTGATAAAAAGCTGGTATTTGATAACTGGAAGCAGTGGTACGCATTTGTAAGTGAGACACCCATGAAGCTGGCGTCGGGTCCTCACCAGATTGAACTGGATTTCTACGCGCACGGCGGCTGGGGTAAGACCAGGGCGAATCTTGCCATTGTGCGTCCCGAGACTATCGTCAGCCTGGCGGCGAAGGAGTTGGCTTCGCGCGCGGACGCGGTCGTGATTGCAGTAGGCTTTGACGCCTCCGATGAAGGGGAGAGCAGTGATCGTACCTTCCGCCTGCCTCCCGGGCAGGATGAACTGATTGGCGAGATAGCTGGGGTAAATAAGAACACAATCGTGGTGATGACGTCCGGCGGCGGCGTGGACATGACATCGTGGCTTGATCGCGTCCCCGCGCTTTTGCAAGCCTGGTACCCCGGTCAGGAAGGTGGCACAGCACTGGCGCAACTATTATTTGGTGACTTCGATCCTTCGGGAAGGTTGCCCATCTCGATTGAGCGGCGTTGGGAAGACAATGCTGTTCATGACAGCTATTATCCGAAGCCGGGAGAAAGGAAAGTTGAATATAGGGAAGGCGTCTTCGTAGGTTATCGTCACTTCGACAAATCCCAAATCAAGCCCCTGTTTCCATTCGGATACGGAATGTCCTACACCGCTTTCGCTTACAAAAATCTGACGGTTTCACCCACCGCAGCCTCAGGTGATCGGCAAGTCATGGTGGGATTCGATGTGACTAATACTGGAGCGCGCTCCGGCGCAGAGGTGGCGGAGGTTTATGTCGGCGATCGGCACACAAGCGTTCCACGTCCCGTGAAGGAATTGAAGGGCTTCGCTAAGGTGGAACTGAATCCTGGCGAGACCAAGCACCTTCAAGTCACGCTGGACCGGCGGGCCTTTTCTTACTATGACGTGAAGAATCACAAGTGGACTATTACGCCGGGCGATTTCGATATATATGTCGCTCGTTCTGCGGTAGAGATCGAACTCACCGGAAAGCTTAGTCTTCAGTAGCGGTCAGAACTTGCGGGAAACAACTCTACAAAGCTTCGCGCCTGTGTCGTGCAGTCGGCATTCAGCGCGTGTGGGATTCTCATCGTCAAAACTCCGGCGCCGGAGTGCAATACCGTGCGATCATTTCCGCGGACAACTCGCCGTTCCGCGCGATTGTCCCGTAGAGATGAGCGCTATTACGCATCGTTCTTTGTTGTGTTTTTTGGTTTAGACCCACAAGTCCAAATCGCAATCCCCAGCCCTCACTCCACTCGAAATTGTCGGTAAGGGTCCAATGAAAATACCCGCGAATATCATGGCCCTCTTGAAGCAGGCCGTGCAGCTCTCGAGCGGCGTTTACGATCAGCCACGGCCTAATCCGGTCCTGCGCATCAGGTACGCCGTTTTCTAAAATGTAGATTGGTTTGCCCATGCGGGCGACTCGCTCGGCGGCTACCTTGATTGCGAGTGGATATGCTTCGCCGTACGGATTTTCGAAGCCTCTATCACCCTGGGGAACATGATCCGGAACAAATACACGGCCGAAAAGCTGAGACGCACACTTCAAATCGAAAGCGACGTGAAAACGGCTGTAAACGTTTAAGCCAATAAAATCGCACGCCCCCTTCGCACTGCGTGAATCCCCGCCCGCCAAGCTTAAAGGAAATACCAGCCGTCCATGCTCGATCAGCCGAAGGAAGCTCTCATTGAAAAGGTAGCTGAGCAGGCCGGCAATCCAACGATCCGGAGCGAATGCTGGATTGGCGGGCTGGAACACGACGTAGTTATGAGCCCAGCCGACTTGCGCCTCTGACTGTAGCTCGTGAATTGTACGGTAGGCTCGAGTGTGTGCGCGCCCCATTGCGCTGATCACACGAAGGGCGGTGACAATTTTGCCCCTTTTGCCGGGCGGGAAATCGCCCAATACGTAGCCCAACGCTCCATACACATTGGGCTCATTGAGCGTGACCCAGTGCCGGCACAAGTCGCCTAATTCGCTAACCACGCGACGAGTGAATCGTTCAAACAGCTGCGGTGCCTCTCGGCTGAGAAAGCCACCTTTGCGCTCAAACCACAAGGGATGACTAAAGTGGTGCAAGCAAACCATCGGCTGAATGCCGCGCTGGTGTAGGCCTTCCAGCATTTCTCTGTAACGCTGTAAAGCTGTGGAGTCCCATCGGCCTTCCTCCGGCTCAATCCTGCTCCATTCCACAGAGAGACGCAGAGAATTCACGCCGATCTCGCGGGCCAAGTCGAAATCACGTTCGGCATTGTCCCACCAGCCGCAGGCTTGGCCACAACGATCGCCCGCCTTAATTCGCCCGGCAGCTTCCCAGGCCGACCACTGATTATTATCGTTTCCACCCTCAACCTGGTGCGCCGACGTCGACACTCCCCACAGAAAGCCAGAAGGAAACCGCAAACTTCGAGCGGTTATCGAGGGTATACTTCCAGTCTTCGGCTGACTACTCTGAGGCAATACCATTCCATCCGCATTCTAAGGCACAATGCGCTTGGGAGCGGAACAAAACAAGGGGCCGAGTATCCACCTTGCAATTGGAGAGGGCGCGCGCACACGAGACCCCACCAGAGTTCTGTGACCACTTCGTATCCCATAATTTCCTTCCCCCCAGATGCGGACCGAAGTGAGAAGGAGCTAGCTCGGCGGCAGCAGCATTCCCTTTTCAAGATGCCGCGTGACGTGGGCATAGGACGCAGCGTGCGGATCATGCGTCACCATCACAATTGTCTTATGGAAGTCTTCGTTCAGACGCTTCAAAATTTCGAGCACTTCCGTCGCTGAGTGACTGTCCAAATCGCCCGTGGGCTCATCTGCCAATAATAGCGTCGGGTCGCTTACAATCGCCCGGGCGATCGCAACGCGCTGCTCCTGGCCGCCGGAAAGCTGCTTGGGAAGGTGGTTGACGCGATCTTCCAGGCCCACAAGTTTTAACGCGGTCATGACATGGTCGCGCCGCTGCTGTTGGTTCAGCTTGGTGAGTAGAAGCGGCAATTCCACGTTTTCAAACGCAGTCAGTACCGGGATTAAGTTAAATGTCTGGAACACGTACCCGATGTGCTCATTGCGCCAGTGCGCCGCTTGGGAATCGCTGAACCGGAAAATATTTTGATTTTGCACCAGCAATTCGCCTGAAGTCGGTCGATCGATGGCCGCGATCATATTCAGCAGCGTGGTCTTGCCGGATCCCGAGGGTCCCATCAACGCCATGAATTCGCCAGCCGCAATGTCGATCGAGACATCGTCAAGGGCCCTCACTTCAAAGGCCTCGCGCTTGAAAACCTTGCTGACATTGCGAGCCTGAACCACTTTGGTTCCGGTAGCGATCTTGTTTTCAGCCACTGTGCTCATGATTGCCCCTTGATTTTGATTGTGTCCCCGTCTTTAAGGTCTTGCGGTCCTTTGCTGATCACGCTTTCCCCACCCACCAATCCGCTCACGAGAAATCCGTCGCTGCGCTCGCTCAACACTTGAACCTCGCGCATCCGTGCTTTGCCCCCGAAGGCAATGAACACAACCTTCTTTCCGTCACGATTCCGCATCGCAGTGGCTGGTACGAAGGCTCCGGCAGGTTGCGTGCTGCTGGCTTTTTTCTCGTTGGCCAGGAATTTCACTGTGGCGTTCATTTCCGGCCGTAGATACTCGTCAGGATTTAATACCTGCACTTTCACCTGCACCGTAGCCTTCTGCCGATTAGCCTCGGGAGAGATCTGCGCGATTTCACCGTTGTACTTGCGATCCTGATAAGCATCCACCGTGACAATGCCCTTCTGCTTCGGACCGAGACGGGCGAAGTCGGATTGCGCGATATCCAGTTCAACCTGAATGTCGTTCAAGTCAGCGAGCGAAACGACTGACCCTTGAGGTCCGCCAGCCGCGGCGCTGGCAAATTGTGCGGTAATCAGCTCTCCCTTTTCGGCTGTCCGATCCAGAATAGTGCCGGTGACGGGGGCGCGGATAACGGTGGCATCGAGCTGGGATTTCGCGTAATCGAGTTGACCCTGGGCCTGGGCTAGCGCTCCGCGGGCGCGGGCGATCTCTTCCTGCCGCGGGCCGATCTTCATCAGCTGAAAACCTTTGTCTAGAGAGTTGACTCGCTGCTGATCCGAGTCGAACTTGGCGGTGGCATCGTCCAACACCTGCCGCGAAACTACGCCGGCGGCTGATAGTTCCTTCGTGCGATCCAGAGTGAGTTTGTCATTGACCAGCGTTGCGCGTGCCTCGTCCAGGTTGTGCTGGGCTTGTTGGATTTCTTCCGGCCGAGATCCGTGTTGCAACTCATCGACATAAGCCCGAGCATTATCCAATGCGCCTTTTGCCTGTTCATAGGAAGCGCGGAATTCCTGATCCTCCAACCGGACCAGAACCTGGCCTTCTTTCACTTTGTCGCCCTTTTCCACGCCGATCCAGGCAAGGCGTCCGGTTACCTTGGAGTTCACATTGATGGTGTGATGCGCCACGATGTATCCCGTGGCAGAAAGTACGGTGCCGCCCACATCGCTGCTCTCCGCGGAAGCGCGGACGACCTCGACTTCCGGCACGTCACGCGCGAGAAGGCGATACGCCAGCGCGGAGAAACTCAGCACGACTACGATGACGATTCCAATAACAATGTAGCGCCGCGCCCACGTGGGCGGCTCTCCATTGCTGGCGCCTCGCTCCGTGCGGTCGATCCGCAAGCTCTGCAGGTCCTCGTGTTTTGCGTCAATGGGCATAAAATGAATACGACACCGTGCCGGTCTAGTTTCCTAAGAATTACAATCAACCCCGCAATGCGGTGAGAATATTCTGCCGCGCCGCGTGCCAGGCTGGAGCCAAGCCGCCGAACAACCCCATGATTAGCGCAAATGCCACTGCGGCCGCAGCAACTTGCGGCGTAATTCGCAGGCTGAATACCACCTCGCTAAACGTCACTGCGTTGGACGTTCCCGTCTGCATTCCGTTAAATGGCAGCATCAGAAGAATGCCAACCGCCGCACCCAGGAGCGCTAACATAAGAGATTCCAGCACAAACGATGTCAGAATCGCGGGACGCGAGAATCCCAGTACTCGCAGCGTTGCAATTTCACGCCCGCGGTAGGCTACAGCTGCGTACATCGTATTCATGGCAGCAAAGCTCGAACCGATGGCCATGATGATCGCGACCACAATGCCAATGTACTTGATCGGAGCTCCCGAACTCGTCTGCTTCGCGTAGTAATCCGTCTCCAGCATTCCTTCAAGTTTGAGGCGTTGGTCGTCACTGACGCGGTTCTTCAGCGCATCGGCGGCAATAGGATCAGTAGCGCGCAGATAAGCCGAAGAGTAACCGCCCTGTCGATCGAAATCCGCGGCCATCTGATTTACATCACACCAAATCTCAGATTCATAGGCGGAACCGCCAGCGTCGAAGACGCCCACCACTTTCCACGACCCCTTGCCGAAGTCCATGCTATCGCCGATATTGGCGTGCGAAAAGCGCTGACGGATGGATTTACTCACCACCACTTCGCGCTGCCCTGTCTGGAACCATCTTCCATCGACCAGCTTGGCGCTCGGGCGAAGTTCGAGACCATCGGGCATCATGCCACGCACCGTGACGTTCACTTCTCCTGTACCGTCCCCGCGCGGCAACACGATTACGACCACCCACTCGCCAGAAACCATGGGATCGCCGTGACTATCTTTCGCGATGCCCGGCAGAACCTTCAGCGTAGGAAACAGAGCCGCATCAAAGCCGCCCGACAACTCCGCTTCAGATCCTTTGCGCAGCACGAGCACATTCTGGGAATTGCCGCTCGATACGAAAGCGCGCTTCAACCCCGCCAGCAGCGCCATCAGGAAGATCGCCGTGGTCACCGTCAGCGCGATGCCAAGTGCGGTCATGATTGTGAGCCCCTTACGCAGCTTCAAATTGCGGACGTTATAGCCGATCGGTATCGCCATAATTGAACTCTCAATTCCGCGGTGTGGTCAGCCAATGTGGCGCAATCCCTCTACAATATTGGTGCGTGACGCGCCGTACGCGGGAATATATCCGCTCAAAAATCCAACCGTCGCCGCAACCAACAGTGACAGCGCTACGCTGGGCAACGTGACTTTCATATCCACTGGGATTCCGATCGCGAACGACGAGTGCGTCAACCACCTGATCAGACCGGCCGCTCCCAGAATTCCCACAAGACCACCCGATACTGCCAGCGCCACGGCCTCGAACACGAACAATGACAGCACGCGCTGCCGCGTGAATCCAAGTGTTTTCAGCACGGCTACTTCGCGCGTCCGGCTCCGAACCGACATGGCCATCGTGTTCGCCGAAACCAGCAGGATCGCAAATACAACCGCCCCGCAGATCCCAAGAATAAAAGCCTTTACGTTGCCCAGTGTGGCCACAAACGAAAGCTGAAAGGCCTTCTCACTCTCCGTTTTCGTCCGTTGAGGCGAGTTGCGGAACATGCCGTCGATCTCCCGCGATACCCGTGCCACATCCTCAGCCGAGTTCACCTGAGTGGAATACCAGCCCGCCCGCCCTTTGAACCAGTCCACGGCTTCTTCCAGATACTTCGCATTAAAATACAAGGAATTCTGTGGCGGGTCTCGGTGATAAATCCCGCGGATCGTCAATTCGGGATTCACCGGAAATATTGTCCCCAGTAATGTGATCTTATCGCCGACTTTCCACCCATATTTGTTGGCCAGAGTCACATCCACTAAAGCTCCGGAGCGATCATGCTGCCACGCTGCTACTTGGTCCGAGGGAACAATCTTGTCGGAAGCAACTTTTAGATACTCCTCCGGGTCGGTGGCTACCTGCGCAAAAAAATTCTCCGGACGGTCATCTTTATACTTTCCCCCGAACCACGTCATCGGCGCTACTGCTACCACTCCCGGGATGCTTCGAATCTTGTCCCGATAATAGCCGGGCAGCAGAAATGCCAAAGAAACGCGGTCGCGGGTAATCATTCGCTTTGCCGAATCTGGCGCTCCCACGTCGATGTAAAACGTGCGCCAGATGGTAACCATCAGCGTAAGCAACAGCAGCGAGAAACTGATGCTCAGCATCGTCAACAGACTGCGCCGCTTGTTGCGAAACGTATTGCGGACGACAAAACTGCTCAAGGTCATAATTTCAGCCGATGTGGCGCAACCCGTCCACAATATTTATCTGCGAAGCGTGGTATGAAGGAAGCAGCGAACTCAAAAGGCCCACCAACCCCGCGATGAACAAAGCCGCCACCCACATGCCGACCGTCACCTTCATGTTGTAAAAACTCATGTAGGGCGAGTGGCTTACTAAGTAAATCAACAAGTACGCTAAGCCCACACCAATTACTCCACCCGCGATTGCCAACGCCACCGCTTCGCTCACGAACAGACCAAGCACGCTCTGCCGCGTGAAACCCAAAGTCTTGAGCACGGCCACTTCTCGTGTTCGCTCGCGGATCGACATGGCCATGGTATTCGCGGAAACCAGCAAGGTGGCAAAGACTACGGCCGAACAAATTATCAGGATGAACGCCTTCACATTGCCCAGCATGGCAACGAATTCCAATCCGAATGCCTTTTCGCTCTCTGATTTCGTGGGCTGAGGTGAGTTGTGAAACATATCGTCCACGGCGCTGGCTATCCGGCTCACATCCCCGGGAGAAGCCACCAAAATGCTGAAAGTGCCCGCCTGCCCCTTAAAAAACGAAACTGCCTCCTCCACATACTTAGCATTGAAATATACTGATTTGTCATCAGGGTAGGAATTGAAGATGCCTCGAACATACAAATCAAGGTCGACCGGATAGATTGTTCCTTGTAGCACGATCCGGTCACCTAGCTTCCAACCGTATTTATTGGCCAACGTGTCATCAACGATCACTCCCTGCCGATCCCGCTGCCACGCTTTTCGTTGCTCTTCGGGCATCTGGATATCCCGAAACACTTTGAAAAATTCTTCAGGATCCGTCCCGAACTGCGCAAAAAAATTCTCCGGCTTTTGATCTTTGTAAATACCCCCAAACCACGAGAGCGGCACTACCGCCACAACTCCAGGGACAGCGCGAATTTTCTCTCGATAGTAACCGGGCAGGGTGAAGGTTAGGGACACCCGGTGCCGGACCACTAGTCTTTCGGAGGATTCGGCACTGCCCTCGTCGAGATAGAAAGCCCGCCAGATGGTCATCATGAGAGTGAGCAGAAGGAGAGAGAAGGCGACGCTCAATACGGTCAGGACGCTGCGCCGCTTGTTGCGGAAGGCATTCTTGGTGACAAACCGGCTCAGAGTCATTTGAACCCCAATGGTCGAACCAGGAAAAGACGCACCGTGCCGAGCCACGGACGAGCCTAGCTCGCGTAGCGTTCAAGGATAACCGAAGGACCCGCTTCCGACAACATACTCAATCCCTCACATACTCAATCCCTCAGTCGGCGGTTCGGAGTATCGCAAGAAGCAAGCCAGCGATCACGAATCTGTTGATTACGGGTCGGACGAATCGAGTCGAATAAACATGGAGCAATCCTTTCATTTCGGCGATTCGGAATCCGTGCTCAGACAAGTACACGGTCAAAGCCTGAACTGCCGCGACCTCACAGAACCTTTAGCAGCGCGTCAGTTGTTTCCTTAGGACGCTCCTCAAGCACCCAGTGCCCGGTATCTTTCAGTACGACGACCGTTGCGTCGGTCGCAACCAGCTTGGCTTGTTCCCCTAGAGCTTCTCCTAACGACTTATCGCCGCCAATAGTCAGTACTGGCAAGGTGAGCTTGGTCTGAGAGAGTTGAGCAAAATCCTTCGCGGCCTGCAGAAATGAAACAAAATATTCCCACCCCGCATGCATGCGTCCCGGCCGCGAGTAGGCCTCCGTGTAAGCTTTCCGATCCGCTTCCGGAATTGAATGATTCTTGGCGGCTGCGAAGTCGTTCCAGAAGTAGTCAAAGTAGATGCGCTCGCGGCCTTGAACCAAAGCTTCGGGGGTGGGCCCATTAAAGCGGAAATGCCAAATATGACAATTGTTGTAAACCGGCTCCCAACCAGCCACGCCGGGAGGAAAGCATCCATTAGGACGAGTTTCGTAACTTCCGTAGGAAACTGCGCCGCGTAAGCGTAGGCGACCATGAGACCGATATCATGCCCCACAACTTCAGCCTTCTGCCCCCCGAGCGATTTAGCAAGGTCATGAATACGGATGGCAGCACTCTTCATATCCAAACCGTTCGCGGGAATGTCCGAGTCTCCGATGCCGGGCAGGTCTGGCGCGATCACGGTGAAGCGCTCCGCTAAGACCTGGAATGATTGGCTTCCACATCCGCGACGTTTCCGTATAGCCATGCAAAAGTATGAGCGGCGCACCGTGGCCGGCGGTCATGTAGTGCAGCTTGGCACCCTCGATCTCCGCAGTGCGCGAGATGACGGTTTCCCGTGCAGCCTATCCGTAGGCCGTGGAGGAGAAGATGATAAAGAGAAAGAGTGGAGTGAATACGGCTAGGCTTAGAAAAAGGTTCAAAGCACGTCGCATAAAAGCTCCTGACGAGAGGACTCTGAAACAACGTCGCTCCCCGAGTTAACCGCTTGGTCCGACCCCATTTAAGTACGGGTCAACTACCCCAGTGCGGGACAACCAAAGATACGCTCCGCGCAGACGGTCTGCATGGAGCTATTCTTTGGCCACGATTTAACGATGTTTGATGAAAGAGCCGCTTTGCAATTCGGCTACTGCCTGGCGCAGTTGCTCCTGCGTATTCATGACGATCGGGCCGTACCAGGCCACAGGTTCCTCAATCGGCTTGCCGGAGACTAGCAGGAACCGAATCCCATCAGGCCCCGCCTGCACCATCAGCTCCCTGCCGAAGCCGTGCAAATGGCAAACCGGAGCGCGAACTCCAGATCGCCATCACCGAAGGTCACTACAAGGAGGAAGGCTGGCGGATACGGAAGGACGGATCCCGATTTTGGGGCCGAAGGAATCAACATACAACCTCCTTACTTGGGAGAGACGGCCCGCAGCCTCGGCATAACCGTCCCCAGGGGTCGCAAACACCAGCGTCAGCCGTAGCGAAAAAGCATCATAAAACCGAAATCCATATGGCTCTGCTGATGACAATGAAAGAGCGTGGCCCCCGGATTTGCCGCGACAAAGTCAATCTCCGCATTATTTTTCGCCTTCACCACCACCACGTCTTTGTGCAGCGCCGAGAGCGGCTTGTTGTCCAGGCTCGTCACCTCAAACGTATGGCGATGTAAATGAATCGGATGATCATCGCTGCTCTTATTCTGCATTGCCAATCTGTAATGCTTGCCTTCTTTCAGGGGAATCGTGTCCGTCTTGGGATACGACTTGCCGTTGATCATCCAATAGTCAAAGTCTCCATGGCCTCGAAACTTCGACTCAAATACCAGAGGGATCCGCTCATCCGGTTCCGGCGCAGCTACTTTCTGTTTTGCGAACAGCGTGTAATCCCACAACGTCTCGGGCGGATCGATCCATTTGGCGTCTCCCTGCTGGTTCGCATACTCCACCACAATCCCCATTCCTAACCTACGAATTTCCGCCCGAGTCTCGCCCAATACCCACACTCCCGGGCGATTCATTTCCACCAACAGATCAATGCGTTCCGCCGGAGCCAGGCGTACCGCCTGCATCTTCGCCTGCTGCGGAACCTCATTGCCATCCATGCCTACCACAGTGAATTCATGTCCCGCTAGTGCTAGCCAATGCGTCGCTGTCGCACTGGCATTCAACACATGGAAGAGAACCCTTTGCCCTTCGCGTACTTTAATGGGATCGCCATACCCGAGCATGCGGTCATTGATCGTGGCATAGTCATAAAACGCGTCCATCGAAGAATCCCCGCCGCCGCCCATGTAGGCACTCCAGTCGTGCAGCGTGAGGAATAATTTCTGATCGAATGCGCCCGGGGCTTGCTTCGGTTCAATGTAGAAACATCCAAACTGGCCGGTATAGGTGGCCCGTTTCAAATCGTGTCCGGCAAATGTGTGCGTGTGATACCAACGGAAGCCCGCAGGCCGCGGCGTAAACCTATAACGCCGTTGTCCGCCTGGCGCAATCAAGGGCGAACCCTCTTCCACCGCGCCATCTTCCTCCGAGGGAATCCACAATCCGTGCCAATGCACAATCTCGGGCACGTGGGTGTGGTTCACAACATCAATCGTGATTGGCTTGCCTTCCGGCCAGCGAATCAAAGGCCCGGGGACCGCTCCGTTGTAGGCAATTGTGTGAATCACCTTTTTTGGCGCGATCTCCAGGCTGAGGGGCGCAATTTCAAGCCGCACATCGGCCGGCGCTTGAGCCCACAACTCTGTCTTCGCCGTGGCGCCCAGCAACGCAAAACTCGCTCCGATCAGAAATTCACGACGATCTATTTGCATTCTGTCCTATTGAGTGCTCTCCGAACTGCCTGCACGATGAAGCGTCCAATCAAACCGTCGCCCCAGGATACCCTTCACAATTACATGATCGGTACTGGCTGTCGCTCCAAATCCGACCCCAAAGTTGATCTCCCAGTTCGGGGACACATTCAGATCGATCGTGGGGAAAAACTGCTGCTGATTGTGTAACGAAGACACGTCCGTAATTGATCCGTAAGCAGCGTAGTATTCGAGGCCGCCAGAGATATATTTATTCAAGTCGTAGCTGAATTTTGCGCTTGGCGAAAATCCCACGCCCTGCGGAACGCTCGGCCCATGGAAAGATCGCTCCAGAGTCGGATTCACAGTGAAATACCATCTGCCTACCTGCTTGTCGACAATGGGCCGCAGCTCCATTGTCCAGGTGTCCGGCGAAAACAACGCCCGTTGATACCCGAACTCCATAGATAGACTTACGCCAACGGGCCAGTGCCAGCTATCCGGCGCTCTCACTCGCGGGCGAATATGATCGCCCACCCATTGCCAGCCGTCTCCACTGCGCGCGCTGGTAAAAATGTAAAAGCCAACCTCCGACCAGCTATTCACTCCTTGAGTAATCTCCACCGTTTCGTGTTCGGCATGGTTCGTTGGATAGGTCCCCTCCTCAGTAAAGCGTGAGCCGGGTATCGGAGACGTGCCCTCCACGGTGAAGTTGCTGTGCAGCTCCAGCATCGTCGTCTTGGGCGCGACTGTGTCGGAACCGTAGACCTGGATCTCATAGTTGTCCTGCGCCTTCGCGAGTCTAAGGTGTCCGAAAGCCAGAACAACGAGAATGAATAATGCACAAGACTTGGTCAGTGCTTTCTCCGTTGTCAAGACTGTTGCCGTTGTCGGACACACAGATGAATTGTTACATACGGAGCGCCGCAAAGATGTGGTCTCGGCAGCTTGAATCTTTACCGAGGACGCTAAAGAATATTTACTGCGCGAGCGGCCAAGAGAGCCACCGTTGTCAGGGAAATGAGCGATTGAACCATCATAAGGAGTTTGGCCCATGCTGATAACACAGGACAGTCCGTTGGTGAAAATGCGGTACTGGTATTGAAGGCGAGAAAAAGGTAATCCACAAAACCTGGACTCCAGCATTGCTCTCCCATCTCGCGCTTGGCTTGCTGATCGAGAGTCATCTGTGGAAAAAGGAATGCTCCGTCGGTATGTACGCCACGCAACTCACGCTCGCGCGGGCCACCTGCATCCAAACGCCAGTACCACGAGGCGAAGACCAGGATGTTCGTAATCCATAAGGCAGCTGCGGAACGCAACAGATCCTTAGGAGACTGTCGATGCGCGGGAAGAGCCGCGACCAGGAGTCCAAGCGACCAGATCATGTCGACAGTCACGATGGAGCTCAGCAGATAGCCCAAAAACCTATTTAGGTTATCTTTACCTCGCTGGCGTGCCCATGCTGTGGGGATCAGAAGCACACCGACAACAACGATGATTAGCCAGTCTGGGCCCGCTGACAGGGATTCGGGCAGAGAAAAGCGCAATCCGCCCACGGCAAGCAGAGCAAGCATTGCAGGCCACCGTGGTTCTAAATGTTTTGAAGTATTTGGCATCGTACTCCATAATGCGACGCCGACTTGAAAACAGCAATTCAGCGTCGTTCTTGAGAAGATTGTCGCATGATGGGCTGCTTCTCCGAATCGTCGGGGGCCTCCAAATTCGGCGATTATCAAGACGCTTCAAGCCGCCAAAGGTAGGTCCATTTGCTTCGCTGGAAGAACTTGTGGTGCGAATATCCGAAGAAATGCCCTTGCGAATTCGTTTACCGCCCGCGAGGTATCGGCTCTCATTATCAGGCAAGTCTCAAACCACAGCGCCGAATCCAAAAGTGATTTGATCACGGCGCCTTCTTCATGAAAGCGAGGACCCGCAGGTTGGAAAAAAATGGCGACTCCGACCTGAGCGGATAGATGATAAGAACAAGAAGAACGTCCTAACGCAGTTCGTTCGTTGGGCGCTGACGTCAGGCCAAAGGAGATGCTCTGGCCTAGGTTATGCGCCTTTGCCTTCAGACGCGGCAAAGCGGGGCTTAGAGTCGTTCGATGCAATACAGTGGCTCGGTCTTTGATAACCGTGCGGGCGTGTACGCTCGCGCAATGGGCCGAATTCCTTCAGCGTCCTCGTCACTGTTAGAATGCTCACGCTCAGAACTCCAGCCGCGCTTGAAATGCGATCATGCGCGGAGTGCTATCCCCACCCAAACCGACGCCCAGCAAACCGGTGGGCGGAGAAGTCGTATACGTGAGCGCTCCGAATCCCGTCTGGGTCGAGGGCTGTCCCGGAATGCCGGCCTGCACTACGCTTGGGAGGCCGAAATTCGGATGGTTGAAGACATTGAAAAACTGACTTTCAAAGCGCAGCTTCACGTGTTCGGTCAATGGGAACCATTTCGTCAGGTAGAAGTCACTCCAGAGAAAATCAGGGCCCCGCAGTGAGTTTCGGCCAAGATTTCCGAATTGGCAATTCTGCGCGTTGTCCCCGCCGTAGCACTGCCCCGTGCTCGGATCCACGGCCGACACGAAAGCATCAGGATTCAGCCATTGAAGCGTCCCTGGCTGTGTAACGCCCGGAATCGGATGATGCTCATACAACCGAACGCCAGGAACGACGCTCGCGAACTGCGGCCCGCTGCCCTGCACAATTCCGTTTCCATCCGCGGAATACGGGGTGCTAAGCACCGAGAACGGCACCCCGCTGTGCCAAAACATGGTTCCAGAAATCTGCCAGCCGTTAAGTGCATAGCCTAGAGAATGATTCCGCACTTTCACCGGCAACTGATACTGGTACTGCCCGTTAAGATTGTGCCGGATGTCGTAATCGCAGGGCCCGTAGTCACGCGCAAGGTCTCCCGGTAGAGGCGAAAGAATTCCTCCGGCAGAAAATTGAAGAAATCCTCCATTCGACACGGTATCCATGCAACGGCTGAAAGTGTAGTTGACCTGTCCTTGCAGACCGTGTCCGAGACGCTTCATGGCCGTGAGTTGAAGGCCGTTGTAGTGGCTATTCGCGCCGGTAGAGAACTGCGTCACCTGACCGAATCGCGGATCGGTCGGTTGGAGATAAGGGAATGGTACAAAGCAGCCCTGACACACGGTTTGGTAGCCGTTGACCTGGGTTGAATAAGGCTGGTTCACGGCCCGCGTGCCCACGTATTGCGCTTTTAGGCTAGCGGTCGTGCCGAACTGATGCTCCATTCCCAGACTCCACTCCATGAAGTACGGCGCATGGAGTTCGCCGTTTGGAATAGCTGTGATCGCAACCGGCGGAATACAGCTCGTGGGATTTGCCTGTGGAGAAGCGCATGAAAGCTCGCCCTGGGGAAATCCCGAAGCAAAAGTCTGATTCGCGGCAACGGTTGCGTCAACTGCGCTGTTGGGTACTCCCGGCGCGATTGCGGTGCCACCGACGGTGCCAAGGACTCCTCCTTGGAAGGTTTTGTCGTATGGAGGATTGGCGCCGATCAAGTCAGCGACACTACCTGGCAGGATGTCGCTGAAAATGCCGAAGCCGGTGCGGAGAACGGTATTCGGCTCAATCTGCCACGCAATCGCAGTTCTCGGTTGCAGAATCGCCAGCGGTGTAGACGAGAACAGAGTCCCGAGATGAGTTTGAATTGCGGTGTCGAGCGGCTGGTTGATATCGTGCGAAATGGAACTGAACGAGCCGCGAAGACGGGCGACTTGATCATGCGGGTTCAGCGGATTGGAGTTGAAGGTGTCACGCACCCCGAAAGTCCAAGTCAGTTTGTGAGTCACTCTCCAGGTGTCTTGTGCGTAGACATCAAGATTAAGAAAGTTGAAGGGCTCGTTTTGGTTCGAAGGGAACGACTCCGATGCGGTGTTTGCTACCCCGTAAATAAATTGCTGCAGATTCGCGTAAGTCACAGTGGGAACTGTGCCTTCCGCGAAATCGAAGTCGTTGAGGCGGAAGATTCGGGTATTGGTTCCGAAACGCAGTTCGTGCGCGCCATGACTCCACGCAAGGTTGTCATTGATAAAGAATCGCGAGGCGCGCCTACCTTGAATCCAGGTGTTGTCGAGACCTCCGATGGGCGTAAAGGGGTTCACGCCGGTGCCCTGTAATATGATCGGGAAAGCCGCGAGTGTCTTCTGGAAATTGCTTGGCCCAAACAGGCTCTCATACCAGGAGAACGCCGGATTGAAGTAGTTCACTAGATTCTGCGAGAAAACGTGCGTGTGTCCCGCCGCGAAGGAATAAAGAGGCTGTGGCGAATACGCATTGAACAGCGGGTTGATTGGGTCCGTCCACGCGGCTTGCAGCCCAGTGTCTGCCTGAAAACGAAACCAAGCCGTATCCGTCTGGTTGATGTTGTAATCGATTCGGACCGTCTGCACCTGTTCGTGGTCATCGCTTGAATGCGAGACGCTCTGCCGCTTGGCGCAACCCGCTGCGATCGGACAACCGAGTATCGCGGTAGGTGTGCCTCCGGTATTTTCATAGAGAGAGAACATCGCCCGATAAAACGGCACTTCTTGCGGCGCGGCGGGGTAAATAACGTTGCCGTTCGTGTCCTTGAGGCCAAGCGGAAGTTGCTGCAAGACGTATTGTTGGAAGGTCGGACTGGGGACGATTGTCGGGGTGACAATGGGCAGCGCGATCCGCATCCATTCGCTGTCGAAGAAGAAAAACAGTTTGTTATGCACAATTGGGCCGCCCAAACTGCCTCCGAAATGATTCACGGTCGAACCCGGCTTGTGATTTCCCGGCGTCGCATTGGTGAAGTAGTCCGCCGCATTGAGCAATGCGCCATTCCACAGTTCGTACAAATTCCCGTGAAATTGATTCGTGCCGGATTTGGTCACATAGTTGACTTGAGACGCTCCATATCGCCCCTGATCGACGGAATAAGATAGAGTGTTGACGGTCACTTCCGAAATCGAATTCAAGCCCAGCACGAGATTGGTCGAGAGGCCGCTGTTCAGATTCGTGAGCGGGTCGTTCGTTTCAAGCCCATCAACGATGTAGCCGTTTGAAAGCGCCGGCAGTCCGTTGAATTCCACGTTGCCATACCCGTTGCTGCTGCCCACGAAATCATTGCCGTTGCCAGCCGTATTGATGAGCGCTCCAGGCGAAAATTGCAGCGGGTAGGTCAGGTCGCCGCCTGGATTCGGGAGATCTTCCAGAGCCGGCGCATTCAGCGTCGTCGACGTGTTGGCATTCGCCGGGTTGATGAGGGGCGCTTCGCTGCTGACCTCCACAACCTCGTTGGATCGAGCTACTTTAAGGGTGAAATCTACTATCTGCTTTTGGCCCAGGCCCGAAACCACGTTGTTGTTTTGCTGCGGTTCGAAGCCTTGCGATTCAACTTTGACCGAGTAAGTGCCAGGCTTTAGCTGGGGAAAGTTGAACCGGCCTGCGTCATCGGTCCGGGCACTACGCTTCAGACCGGTTTCGTGATTTGTGACCGTCACCGTGGCGCCAGTCAGTAGTGCGTTACTTGCATCCCTCACTTCGCCGACGATGGCGCTGGTGGTTTCGCCTTGTGCAAGCGCTTTCGACGAAAGAAAACACACCACTATCAACAACGGAAGCCCAAAGTGACCTGCCCGTATCATACGTTCCAACGGATCCTATCTTATTATTAACCACAGGTGATATTTCGTAGTTAACCACAGTTAAGATCAATAGGCAAGTACAATGAGAAAAAGGCGAAAGACTTCTGATGGTATGGACTGGCTTTCGTACCATGTAGTCAAGGTCCAGCGGAGCAGGGGCACGCGGTCGACTCCGGGGTGCCATTTGGGTGCAGCAAGAGGGGTCACTCTAGACGCCTCTTCGTGCCACTGCGGAAACACATGTACCGTGACCTAACTGGGCTTCTCTTTCTCGATCTTAAGCAGGAACGGAACACCGCCCCCGCTCGCCAGTTGAATTGTGGCAGTAGTACAGGAACCCTTCGTCCAAGTTTCTACTTGGTACTCGTCAGAAAAGCATAAAGGGCTGAATCGACCCTTGCCATTGTGTCCAAAAGCGGTCCTCTTCGCTTTGCCGACGCCCGGTGGAAATGTTACCTGCGCTCCCTGTTCGGCAACACGGTCATAGGCAAGCGTCTTCCAACGCTTCTCAAACTCCCACTTGTCATGCAGTCCCGTTATCGGTAGTGGACAAAATCCTTCCCGGAAGGTCAGGCCACACGACGGTCACTTTGTCGGCCCCGGCGTCGTAACTGTTCGCGATGAGTTCAACCACCGCGACGGCCGGATCATCAATAATCTGCCCCACATGGTCATGCAGGAAACCTGTACCGAAAAGGAAGGGGATGTTCTCTGTTGCTTTCACCGATTGGTGTTTACGCATACGAGTCACCCTCGGAAGAATAGTACTCGATACCCGACTGAGCACCCCAAAGCTCCGGACTTTGCCTCGACAACCATAACAGCGAACAAAAGGCGAATATGCTAGGCTGGTGCTTGTGGACGAAGGTCGAAAGCGCGTGCTGCTGATAGCTGCGAGCATTCTGGCTGCACGAAAGCTGTCCCAACACGACGGCGGAAAACGGGTTCCTGCGACCGTCGCCGCAATTTCCGACGCCGTTCGCTGGGCTGAGGAGATCATGCGGACGATTGATGAGCGGTGGCCGTCCAGCAGGCAAAGCGATTAGTGTCCGTCGTCATGGGCCGAGTCACGATCTGCGGTACCATCACCAGTCAGGGATTCTGCACAACGATCCAAATATCTAAATTTCTTTTCGCGTGTAGAGACGGTTCCTCAGAGAAGGTTTGGCGACCCGCCCTGGGCTCGCTATCCAGAAGTGACCACTTCGAATTCGGATTCTCTGGGTCTGTTCCTTGAGGGCTATGCCTTTGAACGGCAGGGAAAGCCAGAGGACTTCCCCGCCGTGGCAGCCGATGTCATCGCGGAGTTGGGTTCAGGTGCACTCGACCCGGCTGATGTCTGGTTGCGGTTTTGTAACAAGCTAGTTGGTCGCCGTCTCAATATCATGAACAATCCTCTTGCCCCGAAAGGAACGACCCGTATAACCAAGAAAGGAAAGACTCTCAAGACGAGCATGTACTCAGCAATCGAAGTCGCTAATGCAGTTGGCTCACCGTTAGTGAAATGGGTGGTGCTCGGCTTGAACGAAAACCGAACGGATGACGTTCATGCAAAGATTCGGGAGATTACAGGAGTCGATATGAAGATCGCGTCTTTGTTCTTGCGCGACGTGGCGTTCCGTTTTCGAGCTTTTCCCCCAACTTCTCGGTGGCTATTGCAGCCTGTAGATATTTGGGTCAGACGGTCGGCCTCCTTGCTCGGTGCGACTGGAGACGATCCGGCTGTGGCAAAATTTATCGTAGAGATTGCGAAAACCGGAAGCTACGAGCCAGAAAAGTAAATCAGGGGATGTGGTATTTCGGCGCTGAAATCGCAGGTTCAGAGTACCGACTTACACAGACTCTCTCCGATTTGAACAAATCCGAGGACTTGTTGGGACGGCACTTGAATTCACTTTCCCGAGCCTCCAAAGCTGATTCCTACATCGTAAAAGCAGTTCAGTCGAAGGGGCGGATCAAGCGGGGGATTGATAAGCTGTTTGGGAAAGGCTGACGAGGGCGGCAGCCCGGATTGCGCCCGAGAACATACCCAACATGACCTTGGACGATTTTCGACAATCACTCACCGCCACCGAGCCGCCTGCGGGACTCACACTCGCCCTCGTCGGCTTGTGGTGGGACGGCAAGGGCGACTGGAATCGGGCGCACGAATCTGCTCAGCAGGACGAAGGCCCTGAAGGTTCGTGGGTTCATGCCTACCTGCACCGCAAGGAAGGCGATGAGGGCAACGCGGCGTACTGGTACAGTCGGGCGGGGAAGCCTGTGTGCGGAGAACCGCTCGATGTGGAATGGCTCGGCATCGTGAAAGCTTTGCTGGGATAGAATTGACTTCCCCTTCTTGTGATCACGAGTCTGCATCAGGCTGGGGATTTTCAGTGGAGGAACGCTAAGGCTCCCAATACCCCTGTTATGGAAATCTGACCGGAACCGGGAACTGTTCGGCTCGGTTGTCGCTTGCAAACCAAACATCACCGCTACCAGTAGCGCATTTGTCATCTTGAAACCTGAAATGCAGTTCGTAGTCTTCTTTATCGTTTCCCCTTAGGCTAATGCTGTCTGATCTTTCCGTGGTATTGGATTTCAAGTGGAAGGAAATACTTTGAACAGGCCATTCCTCGCCCGCCATGATGAGCCGGAGGGGCGTGATCTTCATAGGCAACTGCGTACGATTCACGACGGTCACAAGACCCCATAAGTACACGAACGGCCCTTGCGACGAATGCTGGCTTCCGGTGACCAGTATCGGACCGGGGGCCCCATCGAAGTTGAAAAACAGCGGAGCTGCCTGTTCCTTCAGTCGTTGCTCGGCTTCCCTCCCGTCGCCTTTGCGTTTTTGTTCAGCATTGTCCTCGGCACGTGCCGCTCGTTCTTCGTTGCGCCACTTAAGTTGAAGCAGATTGAAGAGAATGCTGACAAGAAATGCTAGACCAAGGATGACTAACCCAAAAGCAGCCATGTCGCTCTTCCAATGCCTTTTTCGTTGCAGTCTCGATTGAGTCTCTTGCGGGTATCCATTGGCTTGAGGAATCGTTTGTGCGTAGTCGCAGCAGGCTCCGTCGTCCCTACGCCGCTTTCTTCTGCCCAGCCCGTATCTTCGCCCACCGTGCTCGCTGAAACGCTGCGATCTTTTTACGTGATGCTGCTGACATGGTGCGTTTCACAGGAGCCGACGCAGTTGTTTTCGCTGCCACCAGTATTGGCTTCGATTGCTTTCCAGCCCGCGCCCATCTAGCCTTCTGAGCCAGCGCCATTTTCCGCCGCGAAGCTGCCGATATTATTCGCTTCGGTTGATTTGTTTTTCGGAATGTACCCGAACGGTTTAACGACTCAATCACTGAAATTGCCTGATCCAACTTCTCCATATGCAACTGCGCCTGCTTGCGCTCTTCTCTAAGCTGCTGAAGCGCGTTCTCTAGATTTGCCATAATCCCCCTCAAGATTTACAGCGGGGTTAATTGTATAGGATGGGAGTCGCAGTACAGGACGAAAGGTCGAAAGCGCGTGCTGCTGATCGCTGCGTCGATCTTGGCGGCACGTAAGCTAGCACAGCACGAGGGGGGAAAGAGGGTTCCGGCGACCGTCAGCGCCATCGCCGATTCGATCCGCTGGGCAGAGCGGATAATGGAAGAGATTGATCGGCGGTGGCCAGTTACACGGGATCCGACGAATCGTAATGGCTAGGAATGAGCAAAAAAAGGAGATCGAACAGCACGTGTTGTCGGCAGCGCGGAAAGCCGGAGCGCCCATTCCAATTGGTGAGATAGCTGGCGAAGAGCCGGACTTTAGATCCCAGACGCCCAGCGGCATCTTGGGAATCGAACTCTGTGAAGCCCTACGTCCTGCGAGCACAAATGACGGAATTCTCCCAGTCGAGGCCGAATCTTTTCATCGCAGCGTCATTCAGAAGGCACAGGAAAGGTATCAGCAAACGAGTTCTGAGCCAACGCGGGTGAACGTTTATTTCTCCAGAGCTAGAGGAGTAAAACAAAACAGGGTTCGCTTAGTTGAATCCCTCGTGAACTGCGTGGCTCGAAATCGACATAGGGCTAATCCTGCCGTGGTTTTGAAGGGTAATGAATTACCCGAAGGTTTCGACCATGTTCTGATTACCGCCGAGTCAGACGACTGGTGGTGCGGTGAATGTGGCGGGATCACCGTTTCCGAGATTCGCAACGAGATTGCCAGCAAGATTGCTGCGAAGAACGAGCTGCTCCCGAGGTATCGCGCAAACCTGCCGACGGGCGCACAGGTTTGGCTGCTTCTTTGCAGTCATGTCACCGTGTCCCGAAGTATTCCAATACCGCATGTAATCGAAGAGTGGAAGTTCCCATTTGGGTTTGACCGCGTGTTCTGGTTCGCATCTTTGGAAAACAAGGTCGTGGAAATCCAGCGGGCGGAATCTGCTCAGGAGAGTTTTGTCACAAAACAATGAAGGGAAACCGAACTCCAACACGGAAGATTCGAGTAGCCGACTAGGATGGAATAGAATCCGTGAAATACCAAGGCTAGGTTTAGACCCTGAGGCTGCAATCGAAGAGCCTCAAAGGTGAGTCCCACGAAGGCGAAGGACACCGCGAGCAAAGAGAGTTTTCGGTTCACGGGCTTAAAGATGTCATAAGAGATCAGCGTCATGGCGGCCATGCCCAGAATCGCGACGTAGCCCCTGTGTAATTCAACCTGCCGCGAGCAAATGTCTCGGTGAACCCTGCCGTCAGGAGACTGAAAAAATAAAGGAGACCTGCAATCCGCGCCTTGAGACGCGGTGACGCTTCTGCAATCCGTTTCATCATTACTGCTGCGCTCATGCTCTTTCCTCCTTATGCGTAGCCGCACCGTTGCGGCGATAGGCGGCGGCTTTCATGCAGCGCTGGCCTGCTCCTTCCACCGTTCGACGTTCACGCCCTTCACAAGGAGCCATAGCATTAGTGATGCTTCGGAGATGATGCCGAGAATCTCAATGTAGGCGAGCAGATAGTTTGCGAGCGACGGCGACAGAAACGTCAGCCACCCCAAACCGGAAAGCGCCATCAGCACGCCCAGAATTCGAGGCAGGAAGGTCGAGTTGAAAATGAGGTAGCCGATTAGGAGATTAAACAGTCCGAAAAATACCAAGTAGATGTAGGTGGCCTGAACATTCAACTTGATAAACATCAGCGCCACGGCCTGCATCTGATCCACCTTAAATACGTTGAGGTACGGACTGCCTTCTAGGACGGCTAACGGGGCGATTTGAAAGATGCTGCCGAAAGCCTGAATAGCGCATCCCACAAGGCTGAAGAACGCTGCGAGCAAGGAGATGGTCTTGTTCATAGGCTTAAACAAGCCATAGAAGAGAACCGTTACAGCGATGTATAACGCAGTCGCGATAATACCGACCGCCACACTCAACCGAAACAATCGCTCGTGCGTCAGAATGTTGTTCGCGGTTGCCGCAGGGTCGCCAGATACAAGAATCCCGCGACTGAATAACGCGCCGGATACGACAGTCAGAAAATAAAGCAAGTAAACCACACCAGTAATCCTCGCTGCGGGACGCGGCGAGGCTTTTGCAATCCGTTCCGACAAGACAGGTGTGTTCATACTCTTTCTCCTTGGTTCGAGCAATTGACCCAAGCGTGCATGGCGCTCTTGAGTGGGAGGCCTACACTATTGCTGCCGATACCCGCTCGATTGACTCCTTACCCGGAGCCAGCGCGATCAAGGCTACGCCGATGACGACAAGCACAGCCGAACCGACCAGAAATCCGACGCGTTGGTTCGGAATTTCGAGTCCCAGTATCGACATTGCCACGGCATGGGCGAAGCTTGACCATGCTGCGAAGGCGATCAGGCTGCGATGCGCCGATGGATTCCGCACCGCGATGAGCAGGAAGATGCCGAGCGCGACATAGATGCTGAGCATTATGGTGTCGCCCATATCCGAGCCAGCCGGATGCAATAAAGAGCCGATCAGGGGATAAGCGCCAGCGCAAAACAGCAATCCCAACACGACCAGCACGACCTTCAGCGCACGTTCTCATGGTAGCGCCTGCAGGTTATTGCAGCCTCGCAAACTCCGCTTTGGCTTGCTTCAGACTTCTGAGTAGAGCTGTCAAGTACTTTTTTAAAATTTTTTTCGATCGCCTCCCAGATCAGTCCACTGAGTATCCACAAGAAGTTCACAGGGTTTTCGCTGCAGCGGCGACGGTAGCCAGGGGAGAGCCGCGCCTGGCGAGCGAGGCCAGATATTTGCTCTCCTCATAGGCAACCCCGTCTTTCCAACAGCGAAATGCTACGCGAATCCATTTGAACGCCAACGCTCGCACCCCCGCATGGTGGTCCTGGCCCTTGCTGCGTTGTTGCTGGTAGTAGGCTCGGGCCCACCCCGAGTGCGCAATGGAGTGACCCGCCCATTCGTGAAAACTTTGCCGCAGAAACTTGGGGCAGGCCCAGCGGAAATGGACCCATTTCTTTTTTCCGCTCTTCTCGGTCACGGGCGCAATCCCCGTATATGCTGGCACTTCATCGGCGCTGCCATCACGCTCTCGCGGCGAGCCAAACGCCGCCAACCAGCGCGGCGCCATCCCCGCACCGGCGCCCGGCAGCGACTCAAAGATACAAAAATCCGGATGCGCAGCCGCCGCCTCCTCGATCTTCTCGTCTACATCCGCAAACGTTTCGGCAATCGTCCGATCGCTGGAGCAGTCGCGGGGAGCTCTGGTATACATGCTCGCCAAGTACGAGCCCCTGTATCGCTCCTCCGAGCCCACGGCTTGCAAGCTCCACACAGGTTTCTGATCGGCCCAATCGATACCCACGAACGCCGCGAATTGCGGCTCCTGCCTAACCGATTGAACTTCTGACATTGTGACTTCTCCTCTGGCAACAGAATTACAGAAGCTGGCTTGGCTCGGGCGAACTCCTTATAGAGAGCCTGGTTAACCCCGACCTCATCGGAGTATTCGTTTGGAGCAAAGCGCATCCCGCTGCTCGAGACTCTGAAGCAAACATCGAGTGTTTGATGGGGATACTCGTAGCAACGGGATGCCTCTGCTGGCCGACATGGTAGGCAGCCAGCAGAAAACTTCATCCGCCACCATTTGCACAGGCGTGCGCTCCTTTTCCCGCAGACGCATTTGTTCCCTTCCCTGGATGAACATGGGCGCTACGGCGGCCAGATCAACACCATCTTCATTTCGCTTGAACGGCATAATGCAGTTTGACCACGCCGTCTGGGAACTTCGTGCCGGAGATCAGCTTTATGGGCACCGTGCGACGAGCGGGCGCGATCAATGGAATGCCTTCACCTATAAACTTGGGAATCACGTGAATCATGAACTCGTCGATTCCTCCTTCATCGAGGAACGACGCAATGATGCCAGCCCCGCCCATCATCCAGATGTCTTTCCCCTTTTGCTTTCGTAGACGATTCATGAACGCTTTGATTGGTTCGTTCACGAACTCCACGCTTGCTGGCGCTGGTGATGGCAGCGCACCGCGTGTGAAAACATAATTCTTAACTCTGGTATCGAATGCCGTGCCGGGCACGCCTTTCTTTTGAAAGTCGAGCGCCATATCGCATGTCTTCCTGCCCCAGAGGATCGTGTCGATGGATTTGTAGAAGACGCCCATGCCGTAGTTGCCCTTCGGACGCGGGCGCTCCAGCCAGTCCACGGAGCCGTCGAGTCTGGCGATAAAACCGTCAGCGCTAGTGGCGATGTAGACGATGATTTTGCGCATACGACCTGACCTCGACATTCCGAAAAAGATACCTTTCGCACGCTCTCTGCTTCACTGCATTGGCTGTCCCGACGCCAGCACGCCCTTACCTGTGATCCACGGATGGATTTCAGTCTTCAGCAGTCCGGCTTTGACGAGCGGATCATCACGAACGAGTTTCGCAGTTTCTTCCACTCCAACGCGGAATATGGTGACTCCTCGTAACTCGCCCGGATCACTTAACGGGAAAGGTCCTGCAACCGCGATCTTCCCTTTCTCGGTCATTTCTTGGAGGACTGCATGGTGCTGTCTTATCACATCCATGAACCCCGGTGCGCTGGGATTCCATTTTTCGCCACTCTTCAGCAGGACAAGCGTGTACTGCTCCATGCCCTGAGTCGTTTCTGGTTCGTGAATCGTGCTGGGGTCGATGTCCCAAGGTCCGTGCATTTCCGCTTCGAGACGCCCAGCCTTAATCGCTGGGTCGCTACCAGCCCAATCTTGAGCCTGCTCCAGTGAATCCGCTTTCAGCACAAAAATGCCACGCAAAGATGTGTCGTCCATGAAAGGTCCTGCGACTAGCAACTTATGTTCGGAATGCAATTTGCGGATGTTCGCCATGTGCTCTTCCTGAAGCTTTTCACCAGCCTCTTTGCTCAGGTGCGGGGCATTCGACGGGCGCTTTAAGAGCACAAAGAAGTATTTGGGGGCATTCGCCTCGGACTGAGCGACAGTCAAGGCTGCAAAGGCGAGCAGACACACGAAAAGAACGTTGCCGCACAGGATTCTCTTCATAGCAACCACCCCCAGTTGTCGGTTACATGGCAGGAAGTTTATCAGTCACCCATGATCAGCTTCACGGCACAGCCTACCCGAACAATGTTTGCTGGTTCTGGGCAAGCTCCACAGGCGCGGAACATTCCTCGTCATCGTTCTCCACGTGGTTGACGCGACTGCTCACGGGGTAGCACCGCATCAGCCGTGCGTCATAGGGCTTCAACAGTTCCGAGATGGCTGCGACGTTCTGCATTCCGGGGTCGAGCCACAGGTCGTAGTTGTCGGGATCAAGGATAACTGGCATCCGGTCGTGGACGGCTGAGGTCACTGCGTTCGGGGTGGTCGTCAGTATCGAGAATGACTTCACCCATTGTCCACCCGGATCACGCCAGCGCTCCCACAGTCCCGCGAACGCGAACAGCTTCCCTTCATTGACTTCAAAACAGTAAGGCTGTTTGGTTTTTCCCGTTCGCATCCACTCGTAAAAGCCGTCTGCGGGGATCAAGCACCTGCGGGATTTCAGCGCATCGCCAAACGCCGGCTTCGTGGCCGCCGTTTCAGCCCTCGCATTGATCATGCTGGCAGCCGCGGACGAGTCCTTGGCCCATGATGGAATGAGTCCCCATCGCATCAGCGACAATTGGCGGACGGGTTCCTTGGGATTCTGGCGAATGACCGCTACGGATTGGGTGGGGGCGACGTTGTAACGTGGAGACCAGTCTTCATCCCACGGATCGCAGTCGAAGTGCTCCTCGATGATCTGTTTTCGCCGCGACAATCGGTAGCGCCCGCACATGGGGAAAGATTATGGCAGATCGTTCGTGGAGCCAATCTAAGTACAGCTAACTTCTATTCCAGCGTGGAACCTTGAATGACAGCGAGAAAATCGCCATCTCGACATCGGCGGTGCGTTGCAGACATTCATTTCGTTTGGTTCTGTAGATCGCATTCAGATCGAGGGTCAACCAATCATTAATCTCGTTGTAGGTGATCCACGGCTCTTCATCATGTGCCGGACGGCTTAGGGCTTCATCGACATTCCAATTATTTAATTTAGTTGCAACTGTTTCACCATTGCCGCCACTCTCCAATCGACGACGCCCCAGTCGTTAGGCTTGAAGATTCGCAGCACAGCAGACGCTCTTTTAGCTGTCTTCGAAGCTTTGTCTGGCGCTTACCACTCCACGCTCCACATCCCGCAGCAGCTTTTGCTTCGCCGCTTTGGCATCGATGGCAAGTATTGGGTCGCTGCCCACGGGTTCCCACTTCCCGGCATACCGCAAGTAATATTCTCCGGTCTGGAACTTCAGGCGGGTGTGCTTGGCATCTTGGTAGGTGGGTTGGGTGAATTTACCCTTGGTGCGAATCCATAAGGAAACTGTGCGTCTCATGTTTTGGGACTCCTGATTCTCAATACCGCCAAAATCAGGAGACCCAAGATTGTTCACAGAAATGTTACAGCTTGTGAAAAATTCAGTTTATGGGCATATTTATGGGTTGGTGGGCAGTGCAGGACTCGAACCTGCGACCTCCTGCTTGTAAGGCAGGCGCTCTAACCAACTGAGCTAACCGCCCCTTTGAAAACAAAGAAGTTAATCACACTCTTGACCACTTCAGTGCCTTGTAGCAATGTCCCAGCTTTCATAAAATAGTTTTGCACAAGTGAAAGCGGGGCAACTTGAAACACAAACGAGGACAACGCGGCTCCCTGAGGATTGAATCGGGTTCCTATTACGGCTATTTCAATACCTACATCAACAACGATGCCGGAGACCGAATACGCAAACAGCGTTCGGTGAAAATTGGCCCAGCTGAAGGCCCAGACAAATTCAGCAAATGGGATGTCGCAGAGCTGGCTAAGGAAATTGAAAAGCAAACCGGAGGCTCCAGTGCTGCTCGACCGGACGGCACCGTTACCTTCCAGAAGTTCAAGGAGACACGCTGGCTTCCTTTCAGAGAGGCAAAGCTGCGCCTCAGCTCCAAAGCTTCGACAATGCACACGCTGTCTCATATCTTTGCAAAATTCGGCTCAGTGCCATTGGACCGCTTGGACAAAGTTGAGCTGCAAACATGGC
Organism: uncultured Acidobacteriota bacterium; assembly: GCA_963720155.1. Classification (GTDB taxonomy): domain Bacteria; phylum Acidobacteriota; class Terriglobia; order Terriglobales; family Acidobacteriaceae; genus Sulfotelmatobacter. The sequence goes on along the minus strand of CAVREP010000013.1, from coordinate 201,804 downwards.
TAAACGAACTGGCCGAGAAACACAGCAAGAGCCTTGTGTTGCACGCTAAATTTTACTTGAAGTCCATTTTAGCAGAGGCCCAAGAACAGGGTTACATTCTGAAAGAACCCAGCCAACAAACTAGAATCCCCACGGACGAAGCAGACTGCAAAGGATGTTTTAACGCCGGAACAGTTCCGCCTCGTAGTTGCTGAGCTGAAACCTCCCTCTGATCTGATGGTACTCACAGGGGTCTGTGCGTTCCGGCCGAGTGAACTCCTGGCGCTACGCTGGCGAGATCTGGACGTTGAGGCGAAGGTCTTCCGAATCCGCGAAACGATTTACCGTGGTGAATTGAGGCCATTCACGAAAACAACTTCAGAAGACGAAACAGACCAGACCCTGCTGACAGTGCCTGTGCCAGATTCTTTGTTGCAAGCTCTGCTCGAATATCGGGGGGATGTATACCAAGGAGACGAAATATCATTCAGAGGCAGACGCTACAAGATAATAAACAAAGAAAAAATGATCCTCGACTGGTATGTGCAGGATGAGAATTTCATGTTTCATAACCTAGAAAATGGCAACTTTCTGAATAAGGAAAACATCCCCTGGGTCTTCAAGCCTGTGCAAACAAAGTTGGGTCTCCCTGCTCTCAATTTTCAAGAGCTGAGACGTACGGCAGCAACCCTGGCACAAAGCGCCGGGTCCGTGAAGGATATTCAGAGCGTATTACGTCATAGAACACCAGACATAACTGCCGGGCTGTACATGCAACCCGTTTCAGAGTCGGCGCGCAAAATGGTGAACAGTGTTTATGACGAATTGACCAAGACCCGTGCCGCCGAAGGCGCATTAAGTCAATCTTGTGAATCTTGTGTCAGGAGCCGTCGACATGCCTAACGTTTTATTCCTGCTAGGCTTCTGCGCGTCAAGGCCTGTTCTTTCTTGGTAGCCCATCGACAATTTCCGGGCTCATAGTTACCGTCCATACGCCGCGACGGCGACGGCGAGCATAGCCAGAAGAACTTGTCTCGCAAAACCCATCCTGAGTAACCTAGAAGCCTTCGGTGGGCTGAGTCAAGTTGGGGATCGAGTGGGGGCGAACCTAGCAACAACCGCAAGCCTTCCCGCGCACGGCTTCCTGACCCTCCCAGACGATGAGCGGCAGAATCGCTAGAGCCGCAATCGGGTCTGCCCACTTTACGTGCCAAATCGAGTTGATCGCCAGCCCCGCCAAGGCGATCAGTGACAAGTAAGCGCATAGCGCCGACTGAGCGCCGTCCGCCCTCAACGCTGCGCTGCCTGTAGCTCCTGACAGCCGCCGTTTCTCTTTCGCAAGCCACGGCATCGCGACGGCTGCGGCAACCAGAATGGCTATCCCCAGAAACGTTGGCTTGGGTTGGCCATAGCCCAGCAGACTCGTCACCGAAGAGGCGGCAACAAAGGCAGCCAGCGCGTACAGCAAGACTCCCACGACACGGGCAGCCCACCTCTCCGCGTGCTTGTGTTCCACCCTTCCACGAAATCTCCACAACACTACTAGCCCGCATTTCTCACGCGGGTGAACGAGAAAGAGTCACCGCGAAAAATTAGGAGTAGAAAAAAGGCCGTTTTTCGGGCATAACTGCGTTGTCAAATCGTAGTTAACATCCCGAGAAAGGCGGCCTTTTCTAATGACAGAGTGTAACCAGAATGAGTTCGCATTTGCACCACATTTTTCGCGACAGGTGAGCGCCCGTTTTAGCGAGCGGCAGCTCAGCACGGAGGGAGGGGCACTGCTGTTGCGCGCGACCGACCGTAAGATCGACTTGTTATCCCGGGTGAGGAAGTGCTTTTCCGATTACCGCCATCCCGCCTTCATTGAGCACGAGCTCGGCGAACTGCTGGCGCAACGCATTTACGGGCTGGCTCTGGGCTACGAAGATTTAAATGATCATGAAGAGTTGCGTCGCGATCCCCTGCTGGCCTTGATGGCTGGCAAGCGGAAGCTGGAAGAACCGCTGGCGGGCAAGAGCACCTTGAATCGACTGGAGCTAACCCCGGCGGACTCCCCGCTCGACAATCGCTATCACAAGATCACCTACTCGAGCGAAGCTCTGGATGGCTTACTGGTGGATATCTTTTTGGAATCGTACGCCAAGGCTCCGGGTCAGATTGTGCTCGATCTGGACGTTACCGACACGCCGCTCTAGGGCCAGCAGGAAGATCGGTTTTTCCATGGCTACTACAACCAGTACTGCTATCTGCCGCTGTATATCTTCTGCGGCGATCACCTGTTGTGTGCGCGGCAGCGAGCCTCCAATCAGGATGCTAGCGCGGGCTGCCGGGAGGAGGTCGAGCGCATGGTGAAGCAGATTCGCCAACGGTGGCCCAAAGTGCGCATAATTCTGCGTGCGGATTCGGGCTTCTGTCGGGAAGAACTGATGGCTTGGTGCGAGCAGAACCGAGTCGACTATGTTTTGGGGCTGGCCCGCAACTCGCGGCTGCAGCGCAAGATTGCGCCTGCGCTGCGGGAGGCAAAACAGGAACACCAGAGAACGGGCAAAGCGGCGCGCGTGTTTACGGAATTCTCCTATCGCACGCGAAACAGCTGGAGCCGCTCGCGACGGGTGGTGGCCAAAGCCGAGTATCTGGAGAAAGGTGAGAATCCGCGCTTCGTGGTGACCTCGTTACCGGCGGAGTCGTGGGAAGCCGCGGCGCTCTATGAGAAGACCTATTGCGCGCGTGGCGAGATGGAGAACCGCATAAAGGAACAGCTGAGCTTGTTTGCCGATCGCATGAGCACGGAATCGCTGCGCGCCAACCAGCTACGTCTGTACTTCTCCTCGCTGGCCTACGTCTTGATCCATGCGCTGCGTCGCCTGGCACTGGCCGGCACGGAATGGGCGCAGGCTCAGGTACATACGATTCGCTTGCGCTTGCTGAAGATCGCCGCCGAGGTGCGACTCAGTGTCCGTCGCATCTCGGTGAGTTTTTCCAAGGCCTATCCCTGGAAAAATATTTTCGCTGCTGCTTGGGTTGCATTACGCTGTTGAGGCAACGACCTGCCAAAAAAATCCACAACCTAATTTCACCACCGGGAGAGGTGTTTCTCGAATAGGAACGGCTGCCTCGGTACTACTCAAAGAGTAGAGTTACATAAGCTCAATTTCTCAGTTGTGTGACGATTGCACGACCAGCAGCAGCCGCTTTTACCTTTCGCCCTCTTTCTTGACTCCGCGTGAGAAGTTGCGGCTAGCGCCGAGAGAAGTTCGACTGCGCTGTCTCCACCGAAGGCGAATAGTGCAGGACTACGCGCCCGCCACGCTGCGAAGAGGGACACCACAGCCTCCACACTCATCCACGTGATCGTGATGGCTTGCACGCATTGGATTCGCCGGATGGCGTCTGGAGAAGCTATTTGCAGCATCGAAGCCATTCACGACATTATGGCACTGTACTCGCATGCTTCGCGGTCAAAGACCTCCCGCACATGCCGTGTGCCGCTACCCGATCGCCAGACTCATCGGCCACGGATGCGGTAGCAGCAAGAACATCAAGAGTGCCCCCACAAGCGCCATATTCTTCGTGAAGTTAATCATGTCGATCTGCTTCATTTGCGCGTCGTCCGCCTTCCAGTAGGCGTGCATCTGGAACGACACGCTCAGCAGAAAGACAATCAGCAGAATGATCCCAACCACAGGATAGACGCCCAGCAACATGCTGAGACCACCCACCAGCAGGATCACTCCCGTTCCTGCCACCGCCAGCTTGGGAGACGGCGTTCCCCTCGCCTTTGCGTACTCGCTCATATAATTGAGGTTCTTGAAGTGGTTGAAACTCGCCATCAACCAATACCCGCCAAAAATGATCCTTCCGATAAGGTAAGCGATATTCATCCTCGGCTCCTTTCATTCGGCAGGATGATCACGCGCTCATAGCGACGCAACCCGCGACGATTGCTGCGATAAGCGGCACGACCGCAATTGTACAATTTCGCAGCAGGGAAACACGAAATGGCAGACGATCTGAAACGTGTAGTTGTCTGGAAGAACCTTCTGATCGACGGCAGGGACTATTGCGGTCTCTGGCGCACCGCAGAAGGCTGGCTGTTGAAGGGGACGGTGGTCGGAGTCCTCAAGGATCAGAGACCCATGTTGGCGAGCTACGAAATCCAATGCGACGAGAGCTGGCTGACCCATCGGGTTGAGATCGAGTGCACAATCGGAAGCGACGTGAAGACCCTCAGCCTAACTGTGGAGAGCCGTGGCATGTGGCGCACTTCGGGTGAGGAGTTGCCCGGCTTGCGCGGTTGCGACGACGTTGATCTCACGTTGACGCCTGCGACCAATACTCTTCCGCTCAGGCGTCTAAACCTGCAAGTCGGTGCCAGCGAATCGGTCATCGCCGCTTGGATCAAATTCCCAGACCTTACGATTCAACCGCTGTCCCAACGCTACAGGCGGCTGTCGAAGGACACCTATAGGTACGAAAGCAACACCGGGTTCTCGGCTGAGATCGTGGTGGATGACTTTGGCTTGGTAACCGCCTATCCCGGTGGTTGGGAGCGCATCGGGTCACTGTAAAGATGGAGTCTCCCTTGATCGGGTCCCGATAGCTATTGGATCGCGAGCGCGAATGCGATGCTGATTTCCAAGTCTGGGACGGATGAACTCTGGCGTGCTAAGAACGAGGAAACCATCTAGATGCTCGTGCGAGGTTCTGCGAGATTCAGGAGGTTAGGTTATGCCTAGGAGTCCGTCCGAGAATTGCTTTTTGAAAGCTGCTTCAGCGACCGAGAACCGAATTGTGAGACACAGCCCGTCAGAGTTCATCCCATGAAGCTCGGGGCAATGCTTGGAGAAGGGCTTCCCGAGCGCAGCCCTCATCTTTATGAGTGGCCTTTCTTGGTCGTTTCTAGCTCGATCCATAGCAGAGCCGATGTAACTTCAGAATGTTGTGCGTCAGACAAACCAGGGCCCACTCGCCTTGCACTTTCTCCAGACCACGTAACAGAAATTGCCGGAAGCCCCGCGCTTGTTTGATCTGTCCAAACACTGGCTCCACCACCGTTTTACGCTTGGAGTAGATCGCCGCTCCCCCCTTGGTCTGCAGTTTCCGTCGCATGCGGTCCACCCGCGTCGCTCCCTGCGGTAGCGGTCCCCGCGGGCCCGGCTGCTGGCGATCTCGATAAGACTCCTTGTCGGTGGCAATGAAGCCTTCGATCTTTTTCTTCTCCAGATACTTCAGATTGGCTTCCGAGCAATACCCACTGTCGGTCATGACTGCCTGCGGCTTCTGTCGCGCTTGCTCCTCGACCGCTTTCACTGTGGGCACCAGCTGTTGCTTATCATTGGTGGCCTGCGTCACTTTCTGCCCCACGATCCACTGGAAATCCGGTTCCACCGCAATCTGCGTGTTATAGGCTTGCACAAATCCGTCTGCCCCGGGCATGATGCGCGACTCCGGATCGGTGAAGTTATATTGCATCTTGGCTTTGGGCTGGGCCTTCTCCTCTGGCTTGCCCTTACTCTTGGCTTCCTCTTTCGCGCGTTCTTCCAGGACCCGCTTGGCTTCCTGGATCCGTCTCAGTCGCGTCTCCCGTCGCCCCAACTCCGCTGGCAGTTCGTCTCCGGTCTGATCCCGTCCGTAGCGCGTATCCTCTTCTGCATCCGTGGCCGCGGCCTGCTCCAATAACCGCTTCACCTCTTCTTTTAATCGCTTTTCTTCTTCCTTCATCCGCCCGTAACTCATCGCCTTGTGTTTGCTCGCGTTGGCTTTCACTTTGCTCCCATCCAACACCACCCGTCCCAGCTTCATCGTCCCCGCCTGCAACGCGATCTGCAACACTTGATCAAATAACCCTTGCAGCGCCGCCAGATGCTGCTTCCGAAAGTCCGAGATCGTTCGGAAATCCGGTTGGTTCCCCGCTGCCAACACCCGAAATCCGATATCCTCGCTCAGTTTCTTCTCCATCCGCCGCGAAGAAAACACTCCCACACAGTACCCATAAATCAAGATCTTGGTCATCATCCGCGGATGGTATGGTGGTTGACCCCGCTCTTCTTCCTCGTATACCGACTCGATGGCACTCAGATCCAGTTGCTCCACCACGTCGGAGACGAAATACGCCAAGTGATCTTCTGGCAGCCAGTCGCCCAAGCTCGGCGGTAACAGAAAATCTTGCTCTGGCAGATAGGCGCGGTAGGTTTTTCCCATGCTCTGAAACTTGGCATATCGCACCTGTGAGTTTCAATCTAAATCAGCGGTTAACGGTTGAATACTCGGACACACTCCTAGAGAAGCAAGGCTGTTTACGTCGAGCGCAGGTTCCGTGGTTCGCGGCTATTTGAAGTTCCGGGCGAATATTCCGCCTCGGTGGATCAGGAATGCGCGCTGCTCGGCATCGGTGTCGTGTTTTAACTGGATGGTGACAGTCTGGGCGACGCTCAGCCCAGCGAGAAGCAGCAACAATAGCGCCTTGCAAAATCTCTCATCTTATCCCCGTTTCGTTGGTGACTCTCCCGGTCGCACAGCCGTCGCCACATCGCACCCTTGACTCTGGACTGCACTCCAGATTGTATGATTTTGTCATGGCGACCAGTCGCCAAACTGAGAGTACAGCGATGCAGATCGGCGAGGTCGCGAAACGCACATCCCTAACCGTAGACGCGATCCGATTCTACGAGAAGCGCAGGCTCTTGCCCAAGGCGGTTCGCAGCGCAGGTCGGTTCCGCCTATACGGACAGGGCACTATCGAGCGAATTCACTTCATCCAGCAAATGCAGGGACTCGGCTTCTCATTGCGCGAGGTCTGGGAATTGATCCAGCTTCGAGAGCGGAAGGTGGACGCCTGCGAATCGGTAAAACAGTTGCTGAGGGCAAAACTGATCGATGTCCGTGCAAAGCTCAAAGAGCTACGGCGTCTGGAGTCGGAGCTAGAAATGGACCTTCGAAAGTGCAACCGCGAACTGAGCCATCGTCGGCGGCATGCAGCTTGCGCTTGCCCCGTGCTCGACGAGGTGGCAGGGGTAAGCCAATGAGGGTTGAGATTCTCTACGTTCCCGGCTGCCCGAACTACCAGCCCACGTTCGAGAGGCTTCAAGCGGTCTTGGTATCCGAAGCGGTGAAGACTGGAATTCAGGAGATACCTGTGACCACCGAAGTTGAAGCGGAGGCTCTGCTGTTCCCCGGTTCCCCCACCGTTCGCGTCAACGGTGAGGATGTCGAACCACATCAGACGAGCGTACCCAGCTTGGCGTGTCGGCTGTATGAAAATCGGAGCGGCATTCCGCCAGAGGAATTGTTACGAGTAGCGATTTCAGATGCGAAGCGGAGGGAGTCAAAATTCGTATGCGAGTGGCAGAAAGAGCAACGCCCCTGGCAGCGGTGATCGCCGTGCTATCGACCCTAGCTTGCTGTTTGCCCTTCACGTTTCTGGGAGCGCTGGGGCTGGCAGGAGCGAGCGCCCGGTTGCAGTCAATGCGTCCTTGGCTGCTCGGCGGTGCAGCCATCCTGCTCGGCATCGGTTTCATTCAGTTGTACGTTCGGCGCAATCAATGCCAAAAGCGAAGCCCGTTGAGCATCGTCCTGTTCTGGGGCGCTGCCTTGATCGTCCTTCTTGTGATCCTTTTCCCACAGGTCATAGCAAGCCTGCTTGCCGGGTAAGACATGCCAACGCGAAGAGTCAAATACGCGTTTTGGCTGGTCGGGATCGTTGTTGTGCTCTTAATTGTCTGGTATCTGTGGCTGTCGAAGGGAGCGCCGCCCGGTCAACCCGCGCTCGCATCACTGACAGAGAATAGCCTCGACCAGTTTAGGCACGACTTCAATGACGCAGTCGACGAAGTCCAATTGGTGCTGCTGCTGTCGCCGACCTGAGCGACTTGCTTGCGGGGGCGTCCGCAATCGAAAAATTACTGGAACAGAAGCATGCACTGCCGATCCGTGTCTTTGTGGTGTAGGAGCCAGTCCTCCCAACAGATTGGTCGCGACCCAGGGGAATGGTTCAATCCCGAATCTCAGACAGGCGGGTCATCCAGTATTGGGATCACGACCATCTTGTCGCTGGAGAATTGCGCCAGCAGCTTTCATCGGAGCCTAGCTGCTGTCAGCGCAAAGGCACACTGTGGGATTTGGCTGCGTTGTACAGGAAGCAAGCGCAATGGGGCTATTCTTCACCTGTCTTCGCGGACGGGACTGTCGTGGATGCAGTGCCCACTCTCGGAAAGCAACTTGCCGCACTCTCAGACGGGCTAGAGCACTGGCTGACAATGGATGCCCTGTAGTGGCGCGATCTTTTTTCGCGAGAGCCTCAGATGCCCTACCCCGCCTCAGAACCTATACCCGGTGACCAGTTTGGGGCATCCGAAAACATCGGTAAAAGCCGAGGGAAAAACACCTCTGAAAGCCGAAGCTGCAGCGGAAGCCTTTCTGACCACCAGCTTCCAAACGCGAGAAAACAATGTGTGAGGGTGTTTTCATGGACGCGTCGGTTGGAACTGTGCCGCAATTAGCTTCTTCGCCTCGAAAGCCACGCGGCGGAAATCAAGCACAACGCAATCGCCACCGAGAAAATGACGGGCGCAGGGAAAAAGAATCTCCAACTTAAGGACGCTACTACGAGGAAGCAAACAGCGAACGCCCACGCAATGCCGCGCATGGACGCCAAGCTCTCTTGTGGAAGACCGCCCAGTTGCCATGCGAGTACCGCTGAGAACAAGAGGAACATGGAGACAAACAGCCCGAAACCGACAAAAAAATCCCAGTAACTCCGGCTGAAGCCTTGTGCGTCGAAATGAATTGAACGCATTGAGCCAACAAGCGCATCTACTCCCCATTTGGGATCGGTCTTAGTGAAGCCAAGCGTGTGCCCGATAGCAAAAAGCAATAGTAGGATAGAAGCGATCCGATAAAGCACAGAGACTCTCATTGTGGTCTCCTGACTCGATCAGCAAGTCTAACGATTCTTATGTCGCGCTGCTTCTGCCACACAGGACGGTTCTTGAAACAGTGGAACGATGCCGAACCGGGCATCGCTTGCAAAGCAGCCAAAACACGAGTATCTGTGCCAAGTCTCTAGTTTGACCCCTACCCGTCTTCCGACCTAAGATTCCCGCCAATGGGCACATCCCAGTTTGTGGGGCAGACGATCTCGCACTACCGCATCGTCGAGAAACTCGGCGGAGGCGGCATGGGTGTGGTGTATAAAGCCGAGGACACCGAGCTTGGTCGCTTTGTCGCTCTGAAATTTCTGCCCGACGATGTCGCCGATGACCCACAGCTGCTTGAACGCTTTCGGCGTGATGCTCGTGCTGCGTCGGCGTTGAACCACCGGAACATCTGCACCATCCACGAAATTGGCAAACACGAAGGTCGGTCGTTCATCGTCATGGAGTTTCTGGATGGACTGACGCTGAAGCATCGCATCGCCGGGCGTCCGATGGAGACCGATCTGATTCTATCGCTCGCAAGCACCAACCAAGGACGCCGCCCTTGCGGATCGTTTTGAGTAGCCGCTGAATGGTTGTGCTCCCGACCGTGTCGGCAATTGCGTCCAGATCGTGCAGGTGCTCAATCTCTTCTTCGGTGTCGATGGCCACAACTCCGTCAACTTTCAATTCTGACCCTCTTCTTTCTCCTTCGCCCGCACACCTGCCAGCACACGCGCTCCGTGTTTCCGAGCGACATGCACCGCCGTTCGTCCTACGCCTCCCAATGCTCCGGTGACGAGCACAGTCTGACCCGGTTTGGGCTTTACGGCTCGCTCGATTAACTGAGCGCCCGTGGTGGTGACCAGAGGAAGTGCGCCCGCCTGTTCGCAATTCAAAGCATCGGGGATCAGAGCGAGCACGTCAGCTTTGGCGACCGTGTATTCCGCGTAGGTGCCATTCGCCAATGCCATGACGCGCATCCCCTTCGGAAAACCCTGAACGTCGCGACCCGTCTCCGCCACTTCACCGGAGAGGTCTCGTCCTAAGATCGCTCGAAATTCGATAGAAAAGCGGGACTTCGCGGCACCACTACGTATCTTCACGTCGATGGGATTGATGCTGGTGGCACGCACCTTCACGAGCACCTCGTTATCCCCATACTTCGGCATGGCGGTTTCTTCGTACCGCAATTGTTCCGGATCACCGTAGGAGTAGAGCAGGGCAGCGTTCATAAGACCTTCTCCTCGCTTTGCTGGTTCAGATGCGAGATTCTGGCTCTCGGAAGTCCCCTATTTATCGTGCCAACAAGCCGCAGATTCCTGCGCACTTTGTTGAATCAGCCTTGTCGTATTCCTAAAAGTTGAGTCGCCGTTTTCGACGATGCGAGGCAGAGGGGCACCAGTCCTGCCTCCGTGGATCACCTCACTGGTTCCCAGCCTTCTGGCAGCATATCGAATGCCAGCGTGTCACGGTAGGCGTACTCATTGCCTTCCAGTACTGCTACTGGCGTCAACATGTGCCAGATACGGTCATCATCGAAGACGTAACACTCACCGCATTCTCGCATCGTGAAGCGATCTATTTCGTGTTTGTCATTGTCGGTGATGATGACTTCGCCACCGCGAGCGCCGCAGCACCCCAATAGATGCGTGGCGATGTACTTTTCTCCGTCTTTATGTAAGCCCGGTGGACTCGTGTCGCACGGTCGACCCAGCGTAGCCGTGAACCTTATTAGGTGGACGTTGACCAAGTACCTCGTACCCACCGCCGAGAGCGGCAGATAATGAAGGTGGTGAGCAACCATCTTGCGAACGCCGATGGAGGCAGCGATTGCTGGGGGCAACGGAGCATACTCTCGCGGCTGGCCGCCCAGTGTCGTGTTGTATTTTTTCAACTGCACGTAGGGCATGTTCTCCTCGCTGGACCAAACCTGTACACCGCCCTCAACAATCTCGGCCCGGAGACGATTTAAGGAACGATACCTGTCGCCCCCGTCATAGTACTTGTCCTTCGGAATGGACCAAGCCGCATGGGCTAACGCTTCCAGCGAGCGGGCTATGTCTACATCAATTCTGAGCGGCTGACGACTGAACCCGCGCTCAATGAGGTCGTTTCGCGACTTGGCATTATTTGAAACCGGAATGAGGCTGTCTTGACTCTTGATTGCTCCTGACAATTGATTGACGCTCGCATGACCCACAGAGATTCTCCTGTCTATTTAGCGAAGAGACACACACCAAGCCTCCATTAGACCGGAATTTCCCTTTTCACTTCAAGAAAGCTGCCGATCACGAGCCAACTTCATCGTCCACGGTACGCGAAGCTGCAACAGTTGTTTCTGTGCTTAAACTGTTCCAATTGACCCAGCCAAGATTGCGTCATAACATTCCCGCCAATGGGCGCATCCACCCAACTCATCGGGCAGACCCTTTCGCATTACCGCATCCTCGAAAAGCTGGGAGGCGAGGGAATGGGTGTGGTCTACAAAGCCGAGGACATAGAGCTTGGTCGCTTTGTAGCGCTGAAATTCCTGCCCGAAGATGTTGCCCATGACCCGCAGGCTCTCGAACGCTTTCGCCGTGAGGCGCGTGCCGCGTCCGCTCTGAATCATCCGAATATCTGCACGATCTACGAAATTGGAAAGCACAGCGACCAGTCTTTCATCGCGATGGAGTATCTCGAAGGGCTGACGCTGAAGCACCGTAATTGGCGGCAAGCCGATGGAAGTCGAGGAAGTACTGTGGCTTGGAATTGAGATCGCAGATGCGCTCGATGCCGCACACTCTGCGGGCGTCGTGCATCGCGACATCAAGCCTGCGAACATCTTCGTTACCAAGCGCGGTCACGCCAAAGTCCTCGATTTCGGGTTAGCGAAAGTTGTGCCAGTCCTCAGCAACGTAGGAGACGCTGGCGCGACCGCACCATCGACTGTGACGTTGGAAGAGCACCTCACCAGTCCGGGGACAGCGGTCGGAACCATCGCCTATATGTCGCCTGAGCAAGTCCGTGCCAAGGAATTGGATGCTCGCACTGATTTGTTTTCGTTTGGTGCTGTGCTGTATGAGATGACGACAGGAACATTGCCCTTCCGCGGGGAAAGCACCGGGGTTGTCTTCGACGCCATTCTGAACCGAAATGCGGTTCCTCCAGTACGGCTCAATCCCGATGTGCCAACTGACTTAGAACGAATCATCGAGAAGTGTCTGGAAAAGGATCGCAACCTCCGTTACCAGCACGCCTCCGACATTCGCACCGACCTGCAACGGCTCAAGCGGGATACGGAGTCGGCGCGGATGCCAGCGGCAAGTGCTAAAGCCCCCAGTCGCCTTCGAATCTGGGGAGTGATAATTCTAGTCGCGCTAAAGGACTTGCACCTTGCTAGGTTCGCAGCTTTGTCGACTGCTCCCCTCCCAGATCGTTCCCACCGCTGCGCCCACAGCCACAGGGCGGCCGAGGTTTTGACATCCGGGCAGAACGTGCTTCGTTGCCTCCGCACGCACCGGATCTACTAACCGTCCGAATACAGGCAATTGACGGTACGAGGACTTTCACCTCGCAAGATTCCCAGCCTTGTCGGCTGCTCCCTAGGTCATGCCGGTTTATCCCGGCGCACTAATATCGCCTTTGCACTCATCGACCCGAATCGTGAATCGGAGCGCCTGGTTACAACCGGAAACCTTTAACCACTGACCCCGATCGAGCACGGGATCTTACAACCTAAACCGAAGCCTCCACACACCACTGTTGGTAGCTCCCCCCAAATCAACGCTACGGAATACTCGATAACTGGGTTACTACCGTCCTTTGCCTTGCTTAGGCGCAGCTTTGAGCGCGCTTTGTTGCGGTGCGGGCTTTGGTGTGCTTTGGTGTTGTGCAACTGGCTTGAGTGCAGTGCTCGACTTTGGCGCACTCTGGTGCGATTGCGACGCCGGATGCGACGAATTCGCCGTAACAGAGGATGTCTTGGCTGCATGAGTCTCATTCGGATGAGCAGTATGCTGCGCCTTGTTGTTGCTCATCTTATTTGCATGGTTGCTGTTTGCCTTGTTGCTTGCCGTATTGTTCTTGTTCAAAGGGGCGGACGGTTGGTTCGCCGGCTTGCTTTTGTTATTCGTGTTCGCCGAGGCGGATGCATGCTTCGCGGCGGGTATAGACGGGCCACGTGCCTGCTTCGGAGACATAGCCGGCGCCTTATACGGAGCGCCTGCGGACTTCGCTACCACTACACCCTTCCCTTTGAATTCGCCGGGCTTGGCTGTGGCCGCAATCGCTGGTCGTCCGTGGTTTTCGGATGCAAAGTTCTGTTTGTTCTGGCTGGCCATGTGTTCGTGCCGCGTTTGCTCTGCCAGCGGTTCGGTGTGGTGTTCATGCCCCGCGATTTCTTCTTCGTGGGTGGGACGGGCTGCAACGCCACCCTCACCGCCGTTGAAGGCCACGTGATTCTGGTTCACGATCACAGTCTTGTTATAGACAGTGGTCACATTCGTGACGTTGGTTACCGAGCGGTTATAGTAGAAAGACCCTCCGCGCCATTCTCCGCCGCCAAAGCCGATGCCGCCGTAGCCGAAGCCGTAGTTAACTCCGCCGTAGAAGCCGATGTGCGGGCCCCAATAGCCACGATGCCATCCGTAAGCACCGTCGGACCACCCCCAGTATCCGGGAGTCCACAGCAAGCCTACCGGTGCGACCACCCAAGTACCGGGCACCCAATAGTAGCCAGCATCGTCGTTCCAAGCCCAGTAGCCGGGCGTCCACATATGGCCCGGGCCGGGGCAGATAGGCTGAGTGTAAACGGGTAGCGCAGGCGGAGCGACACGAACGGAGATTCCGACAACGATCTGCGCGAACGAGGCGCTCGCGGAAAGGGACAACATCATGGCTGCGAACACCAGCCAACGGACCAGGCGATGTATTTTCATTGCTTTTCCTTTGGCCCCGGACGCTTACCGGAGAACCGCAGCGTCACAGGCGGGGCGGACTCTTCAGGCGTTAAAACCATTGTGGCTCAGAAACTGCCAATTGGCCTGGTCACGTTCGTCCCATGCAAACACTGGACTATCGAGTCAGTTGCAGAGGGTTGAGGCTGTTTGGAAGGGAACATAGTCTTTCTGGTAGGAGATCGCTGTCGTAAGATCGCTTTACCGTTGGAAAGAAGGCGCTTGCCTGCTATTGCAGCTTGACATACTCCGCCTTAGCTTTCTTCAGGATGGGAATGTCGGGGTCGGCGTCTTTCCAGAGCGTGAGGAAATCTTTGTAGTCAACGCGAGCTTTCGCAATGTTGCCTTGCAGGGCGTAGGCGCGACCGAGTCCGAGATGTGCGACCGCTCCGATGGGCGAGTTCAAAACAATCCCACGATGGTCGAGGATTTTCTGGAACTCGATGCCGGCTTCCCTGCCTTGATGCGCTGCTAGATAGGCTTCGCCGCGCACAAAAACGGGATACAAGGCGGTCCACCCGTAGGTGCTTGAGGTCGTCTCTCCTAAGTCATACAGTGCAGAGGCCCTGAGATTCTCAACGGCCTCAGAAGGATTGCCCCGACTGATTGAAAGCTTTGCGCGGAGGGTCGGCAGGTAGTTGAACTGCACAATAGTGTCTTCGGGGAACCGTTTATTTAAGTCGTTTATCAGTGCTAGCGCTCGCTCCGACTTTCCCGCATACGCCAAGGCGAGCGCAGCGCCGTATTGTGCATCGCGGCCGGAAGAGCGACCCAGTGCCAAAGTGGCACGGTGTCGTGCTTCCTCTGCATTCCCAAACAAAGCTTCTCGTAGACCAGATAGGGCAGAGTAGGTTGCGGCGGACTCCCTCTCTCCTGCCCGTTCGGCAGAGTCCATCCCTTGGCGGGAAAGTTCTCGGGCTTCCTTGAGCCTCCCTGAATGGGCCGCGGTCTCCGCCTCCAAGCCCAGCAGTTCGTCTTCCACTCCGGGCTGGCCCACCGATATTGCCACCTGCTGCGCCATCCCCGCGGCATCGTCTTGCAAAAAGGCAATCTGATAAAGGGCAGGAGGGTAGTAACTGTTATACAGTTTGCGCGCGAGAGCTTTCCCATAGGCGGCCTTCGCCTCATCGACGCGATTCAGAGAGAGATTGTTGAACATGAGGAAGGCGTAGAAGACGGGATTGTCCGGTTTTAAGCGGACTGACTCCCTGGCTTCTTCAACTGCTTTGTCATATTGTCCAATAACCGGATAGATCGCCCCAGCCAAGTAGCCATGCGGCATCTCCGAGCGCGGATACGCCTGTATCCAAAGTTTGCAGGATTGTTCCGCCTTTTCAATGTTCCCCGTGACCTCCTTATGGAATACAGCCGAGATGAAATACTTCTCGGGCTCGCTCGTTCGCTCGCGGAGTTCGTATGCCTTGCGTGTGAAGATGCTACCGATGCTGGGTTCTCCAATAGAGGTAAACGCAACCCCCAACCATGCGTAGGCAAGTGCAAAGTTCGGGTCGAGTTCGATGGCATGCTTGTAAAATGGGATCGCGGCCGCTTCCCCTGTTGTGAACAAGAGTTTATGGCCCGAGCTGAAGGCTTTAAGCGCTTCGAGCGACGGTGTAGTCGCTTGTTCAAGCGGGGTATCAAGCTGCCGCACCGTGCTAAGCGACTCTCCAAGCTTGTTCCGAATTTCGGAAGCTGTTTTTCCCAGTGCATCGAGTACATGGTTCTTGTCGCTTGCCTGAGCTTCCGTGCTCGCCAGCGATTCGCCACTGGAGCAGTTAACTGCCTTGACCGTCAGAAGGTATTGCGTGCCAATCTGTGCTATCGAACCGTCGAGTACGGCGGCGCTTCCTGTGCGCTCGCAGAGTTCCCTCGCTTTCTCGGGCGTTAGCTTCACATCCGGCTTCTGGCCCATCATCTTTAAGGTCTGCTGAGCTTGTTGTTCAGGCACAATACTGAGAAAGGGTGACTGCTCCAGTTGTACAGACAGCCCTTGCCGTAGAGCGCCGTCGAACACAGGATCGCCCGTCGTGTTGGTAAAGTCGGCAAGGACGATGGTGTCCTTGTCCGTGAGTTTTGGGCTTCGGTGGAAATAGAAGTAAGCACCGACTGACAACGCCAGCACGGCCATAGCAGCAAGAACAACTACCTTCCAACGTCTAGCAATGCCGGCGACGGCCGCGGGCTCCGCACTTGCTGTTATCCGCGCCGAATCAGTGTCCCGCCTGACCCGTCGCAGGTCTGTGCGCACCTCAGAGGCATGCTGGTAACGGAGGTTGCGGTCTTTTTCCAAAGCTTTGCTAATGATCCGTTCGAGTTCGGCAGGCACATCGGGATTTAGCCTCACGAGAGGAACAGGGGCCCTGTTCAGGATGGACTCGAAAATCACTCCTGCACTTTCCCCACGGAAGGGCAGTGTGCCTGTAGCCATCTCGTAGAGAACTACGCCGAATGAAAATAAGTCGGTTCGGGCGTCCAACTCCTTGGCACGTATTTGCTCCGGCGACATGTATGCAATCGTTCCCACCACCGCTCCGCGACTGGTCAGACGGTCTTCCAGGGTGACAGTTGACTGAGCTCCAGCCCCATCTCCCGCAACATTGCCAAGAGCAGGCATCGCTTTCGCCAGCCCGAAGTCGAGAATCTTGGCGTGTCCGCGCTGGGTGACGAAGATGTTCGGGGGCTTGATGTCGCGATGAACGATGCCTTGTGCATGAGCGGCGTCGAGGGCATCTGCAATCTCGATTGCCAAGCTGAGCAACAAATCCGTCTCAATGGGACTCCCGGCGATCCAGTGCTTCAGCGTCTTTCCGTCCAGAAACTCCATGGCGATGAACGCTTCGCCGTGCTGATCGTCAATTTCGTAGATCGTGCAGATGTTCGGATGATTAAGTGCAGATGCAGCCTTGGCTTCGCGCTGAAAGCGACTGAGAGCTTGCGAGTCTTTGGCTACCTCATCCGGGAGGAACTTGAGGGCGACAAAGCGGCCAAGCTTTACATCCTCGGCCTTGTAGACCACGCCCATGCCGCCACCGCCCAGCTTCTCGGTGATGCGGTAGTGCGAGATGGTTTGACCGATCACTAGCGCACAATCTTACGGTTGTGAGATAGGCAGGTCAACGAAACGTGGGGAGTTGCTATCGCACCATCCCCATTTCGCTTAGTTGGCGAGCTGTCAAAGGTTTCTCTGCAGAACCTAAATTCTCTTCGGTTACCCAGGAATGTGAGGTGGAAGGAATGTGGCTCGCCGGTTGTCCGCAACCTTGCTCGCCGATCTTGAGAACCTAACGCATCCTGAATGGCATCCATACCTGCATGCGAGCGCCTTGCGATGAAGTCGTAATCCAATCAGAGGTTGCCAGGGTTCCGTGCAAAGCATCAGTGAGAATCTGGATTCTTGCCGCCACCATCCTCGGTTCCAGTATGGCTTTCATAGACAGCACGGTCGTCAATGTCGCGCTGCCTGCGCTCCAAGCCACTTTTCACACAACGCTAGTGGATGTGCAATGGGTAGTCGAGTCTTACGGACTATTTTTGGGAGCGTTGATTCTCGTCGGAGGCTCCCTTGGCGACCTGTTCGGTCGCCGCTTGATATTCCTGCTGGGTGTGGCGATTTTTGCCGTGGCTTCCGCTGGTTGTGGCCTTGCCTGGAATATTCATCAGCTCATCATTGCGAGGAGCATTCAAGGCATAGGAGCTGCACTCCTTGTGCCCGGCAGTCTTGCGATTATCAGCACGTCTTTCGACGAGAGGAGTCGTGGCCAGGCGATCGGCACGTGGTCGGGCTTTACGGCAATCACCGCCGCCATTGGACCGGTTCTTGGGGGATGGCTAGTCGAGCATGCTTCCTGGCGGTGGGTATTCTTCATAAATCTTCCTCTCGCGGCAGCCGTGACTGTCATTTCACTTTGGTTTGTCCCAGAAAGCCGCGGCAGCACTGCAGGGCACCTGGATTGGGTAGGAGCAATTCTTGCCACCGTCGGATTAGGCGGTCTGGTTTACGGGTTCATCGAATCGGTCAACCTCGGTTGGAGAAGCCCTCTCGTCTTCGGGAGTTTGTTCGCTGGCTTCGCATGTCTCATTGCGTTCGTCTTTGTCGAGGCTAGTGTCAGTTCCCCGATGCTCCCTCTCACGCTGTTCAAATCCCGCAGCTTCAGTGGCGCGAACCTGCTTACGCTGTTTCTGTATGCGGCGATCGGAATTTTCTTTTTCTTGTTCCCGTTGAATCTGGTCCAAGTCCAGGGATACTCCACCACCGCAACCGGCGCTGCCGTCCTCCCCTTGATTCTCCTCATGTTCTTTCTTTCCCGCTGGTCGGGCGGACTTGTCGCCCGCTATGGCCCAAGAGTCCCGCTGATCATTGGTCCTTTCATCGTCGCTTTAGGTTTCGTCCTGTTCGCGCTGCCTTCTGTCGGAGATCGTTATTGGAAATCGTTTTTCCCGGCGCTCATTCTTCTGGGGTTCGGGATGGCAGTTACGATAGCTCCCCTCACTACCGTTGTGATGGAGTCAGTCAATCAAGAGCGGATCGGCGCTGCTTCTGGAATTAACAACGCAGTCGCGCGGGTAGCCGGCGTCCTTGCTATCGCAGTCCTTGGGATTGTGATGGTGAAAGTCTTTAGTTCTCGGCTAAACCACAGCCTTGCTCGCTTCTCGCTGTCGCCAGCGATTCTGCATGATCTTCAAACAAACGAGATCAAACTCGCTGGCTTGCAGGTGCCTGCCGACGTCAATCCCGCTACGCAAATTGCCATAAAGGAATCCATTGGGGAAGCATTCGTATTCGCATTCCGCACTGTGATGTTGATTTGCGCGGGCCTGTCTCTGGCAAGTACCGAAGTCGCGTGGCTAATGATTCCGAAAGACCGCGTTCGTCCGCCAAGGACAGGAATGTGAGGGTTGTTGGGGGCGGAAAACTTCAGACGGTATCAGCTGTTCAGCTCCTACCGCAGTTCCGGCTAGGTCTGCGGCCAGCCGTTGACAACGACAGCGAGAGTTTGGGCAATGCATTGGGGCGCCAGCTTCACTGAATTACCCGTTCTGACTGGATTGCCGCAGACCAAAAGGAAGGGTCACCCGACGAGAAAGCTGAGTCGCCTTTCCTTATCAACATGCCATCGTGGTTCACAACTATCGCGTCAATCTCAGGGCAGCTTCCGTTCCAGTTTACGGCTCTGTATTCAACGCGTGAGTGCCCTTGCCGTCCTGTGGCAGTAATCCAGCAAACTTGCGGGTCGATCTGGGGATCGCGGTCAGCTTTGAGTTCGGTTTTCGTTACGCGCATTTCACCGTCACTTTGGCGGTTGCACGCCAGCAATAAAGCCACTAAAGCGAGAGCTAAAATTGAGATAGGTCTCATAGTCCGTCCTATTTAGTTTGAAGCGTGCCGGAATTTGCAGTGGCCTGGCCGCGGAGCGGACGCGGGGCGCGACTTCTTCCCGGCGCGATGTTTCGTTCTAAGGATTTTCTACAGGAAGTCGCTGCGAAAAGCAGCGGTGGCGCTCGTCTTCGACGTTACTTAGGTTTGCCGCCACTGCACAAGATATTTTGCAAGTGACGACGCGGATGTGGCTGACTGATCGGGCAAGTTTAGCATTTTCCACCATTTCCCTTCATCAATCATTAATTTTATTGGCGTTCGAGCCCAATCCAGAGTCGGACCGTCAATGAGTGGGAAGGATTCGGTGAGGACAGGAGGGGTTTTGGAACGCCCCTGACGGGCATGGTGGACTTTGAACGGGAGAGCTGGATTATTTCACCGTCGATACTTCTATGGGCTCCCCATGATGTGCAAATGCGCATACGGCGATCCGGCCCACATGATGTAGGCACCGGTCGGCTTGTGCGTGGTCGGCAGTCCGGTAGTTCTCGGATCGAACTGCCACATGATCATCCAGTGAGGCCCTATCTCGATGGGCATACTGGTCGTGTCATGGGGATCTAAATCGCTGCGCTGAGTGGCGCCCGCCAGCATGTAGGTGATGCCGGGTACAGTGTTAGTCGGTTTTGGCTTGTGAGCTTTGGCATCATCGTACCACTGCCTTGCAGCGAACATGGGACGTCCGTAAGGCCGCCAGGATCCGTCTCGCACCGATGCGTCCCATACGCCCACACCAGCCGCCTGGATGGCGATGAGCACTTCCTCAGGCCCGGGCTCTGGTATGGGCAGCTTGTGGAGTTTCAGCACCTGCGGCGGACCGAAGCGGTCGATTGCCGCAGCCTTCATGGTCAGCTGGGCCACAGGCGTCTTTTGTTTTGCGGTTTTGGTGCTGACCATTCAGGCACCCTCGATTTATTGATTCCTACGCTTTGGAGAGCCAATTTGCATCCTAATCATCGAGTTTGTCGTGGACAACTCCCCGTCAGCGTCACACACAACTCCGAGATGACACCTACAACCAAGTTCACTTGTCGTTGAAGGCACGGATACGACTTCGGAAGTAAGAGAAGAATCAAACCTTGGAAGTCCACGACTGCAAATTCACTCCAGCGCCGACTACTTCATTTGTCTATTGGGAGCATGCTGCCCTGAACCTGAGGCTTGAAATTCCTGGAGATTTCGTGAAATCTGTCGAATGGGCCGCCTACCATTCGTCATACACTCAGGGGCACAAAGGCGCCCACAATAGTTACCAAAGGAGAAAACCTGATGCAACCTCGGTGCCTGGCGAGCGTATTACAAGGCTTTCGCCGAGGCCGGCATCTACGTTGGCGGCGACCCACTTGAGTTGCCGGAGACAGCGACCACCGTGCGACTTAAGGAAGGAAAACGGCGCGTCCAGGATGGCCCCTTCGCTGATACCAAGGAGCAACTGGCGGGATTCATAATCTTGGAACTCCCATCGCTTGACGCAGCCCTCGATTGGGCAGCGCGATGCCCAGCAACCTCGGTCGGGGCCGTAGAGGTCCGGCCCCTCGCGCCAGAATCCAAGCGGCGCATCACGGGATGAACGGGCAACAGGACACACATCGGGCGATCGAGCGCGTGGCCCGCGAGTCGTACGGTCGCCTGGTGGCATACCTTTCCTCGCACACACGCGACGTGGCCAGCGCTGAGGACGCCCTCAGCAACGCCTTGGTAGCAGCACTCACAGCTTGGCCGCGAGACGGCGTTCCGCAAAATCCCGAGGCCTGGCTGCTGACAACGGCGCGCCACTCCTTTATCGATCTTGTGCGTCATCGGCAAGTAGTTGAAGCGCGCGGGCCCACTCTCTTGCTGCTCAGCGAGGAGTCCAAGGAGGTGACCTTGTCGCCGCAGTTTCCAGATGAAAGGTTGAAACTGCTCTTCGTGTGCGCCCACCCGGCGATCGATCCAGCCATGCACACGCCGCTTATGCTCCAGACCGTTCTGGGTCTGGATGCGGCGCGTATCGCCCGCGCATTCCTGGTCTCACCGGCGACCATGGGGCAGCGCCTGGTGCGTGCCAAAACGAAGATCAGCGACGCGGGTATTCAATTCGAAGTTCCGCAAGAGCGTGAGCTGCCGCTACGGCTCGACGCGGTGCTTGAAGCTATTTATGCCGCCTTCGGAATCGGCTGGGACGACATGGCGGGCATTGACCAGCGTGGCCGGGATCTGGCGGAAGAAGCAATCTGGCTCGCTCGCGTCCTTCTTCAGCTGATGCCCAGGGAAGCAGAGGTTCGCGGTCTGCTGGCTCTCATGCTCCACTGCGAGGCCCGCAGACCGGCGCGGCGAGGGCCGGACGGTCGCTATATTTCTCTCTCTCGGAGCAGGATTCACAGCGGTGGTCTCTGCCATTAATTGAAGAGGCGGAAAGCCATCTCGTCGAAGCGTGGAGTCGCGGTCGCTCCGGCCGCTTTCAACTCGAGGCCGCGATTCAGTCCGTGCACGCTGAGCGGGCGCGCAGCGGCCGAACCGAATGGGTTGCGATCATGTTTTTTACGAACAGCTGATTCGCATATCCCCGACGCTTGGCACGCGAACTGGATACGCGGCAGCGGTTGGCGAAGCGAATGGACCTGAAGCAGGATTGGCCGTACTCGATGGGATCGACCCGGGCCTTGTCTCCGCTTATCAGCCCTACTGGGCGGTTCGCGCTCACCTCTTGCAACAGCTAGGGAAAACAACTGAGGCCGTGGATGCTTTCGACAGAGCGATTGGCCTGGCCGAGGACCCTTCAGTAAGACGATTCCTGCTCCAAAGGCGCGGATAATTTTCCCTGTTTGCTCTGTCGAAATGAACTCCCCTTACCCGTCACCCCTATTGAGGGCGGCTTAGCGGTCAAGCTTGGCTGCCCGAGAGGATGCCGTCTGCGATTGTCATACCCACGGCGCTAGGTCATCGCCACACGGAGAAATCGGCGTCTTGAGATTGGGACAAAAGGCAAACGAGAAGTTATTACCCGAGCATTGAGGGCATATGTGCTCCTCAAGCATAACCGAAGCTGTTGTTTCCGCGCAGAACGAAACCATAGTCAGGATTGATAGAACGCCCAGAAGAAGCTAAACCAGAAGACCCTTATGTTTCGCACTCGAATCAGAAGGTGAAAGTGGCCTGCAGATCAATGCGCCGGTTGGCGCCGGAGTTCTGAAAAGGTCCGTTTAAAGGAACCCCGTTCGGAGTATCGAAAAATCGTGACCCCAGAATACCGCTCGGGTTAGCAAAGTTCACTTTGTTGAAAACGTTACGAGCGTAGACTCCGAAAGTGAGGCTGTAACGGCGGTCCGAGCCGCCGCCGAACATTCCGCCAGGTCCGCCGCCGAAGAGAGCACCACGCGGCCCACCGCCGCCGCGAGATCCGCCGCCTCCACCGCCTCCACCTCCACCTCCTTGGCCGCCCCCTCCGGGGGTGGCAGTGGGACGAGTGGTCTTAGGGCCGAAGCCGAAAGTCTTAGCAAGCCGCAGATTCACCACGGCATGCGATGGACCGATGGCGTAATTGATTGGGACGATTTTTTCGCCGGCAGCAGGCGAAGCATTGAAGGTTCCGAGCGGCGTGCAATAAGTGGTTGAGGGTGGCGTCGGCGTCACAACAGAGGGGCATGTTGCAGTGGAGACCAGACCGGGGCGATCGTTGAAGATGGAATCGTTGTTGAGGTCGTCGGTTGTGGTGATGTTGAACGGAGAACCGGAACTGACGACGATGAATGGGCTCAAGCGGAAGTTGAAGGGCAGAGCGAACGAGCCACCCAAGAAGAACCGGTTGCGAATGTCAAAGGAAGCGCGGCCGTAGTCAGCGCTGATGTTGTAGGAGTTCGAAGGAAAGCTGGAAACCCCGGAAGTGTCGCTGTTGGCGTAGTTAAGCACATAGTATCCAAAAAGCTGGACCTTCGATCCAAGCCGCCAGTTCGTACTGGCGATCAATTGATTCTGCCGGAACACAGCCTCTGAGACATAGCGGTAAAGATTTTCGCTGGGAATTGCGCATGTGGGACTGCATGGAGTTCCGGGAAAAGGAGCATCGGCGTTAATGGTCAGCAGTTGGTCGAAGCCGCGAGAATTCAAGTACGTAACGTTCAAGGTTGCGAACTTAGTGAGCTGCCGCTCCACGCTGATCGCCGATTGCAAGGTGTAAGGCGCGTGCAGACGCGGGCTGATCTGGTAGATAGTGGGCGTAACGGGTACGGCCGCGCCGATGCAGGAAGAGAAATCGGTGAGCGACGGACACTTTGGATTATCGATGACGAACTGTTCCTGCGTAATGCCATTCAAGCGCTCCGCTTCGAGGATTTGGGCTTCCTGAAAGCGGTCATAGAAAATACCGAAACCGCCACGCAGAATAATCTTCGGGGGTGCCGACTTGCCGCCGACACCCCAGGCAAAACCCAGGCGGGGTGCCCAGTCGTTATGATCGGAAATGCCAGTCTGAGTCTCAAAGCGCAGGCCATAGCTGAGAGTGATGTTGGGGCGCACCTTCCAATCATCCTGGTAAAAAAGTCCCGCGTCGAAATTGCCCACCACCAGAGGCGGACTTCCGACTGTGTACGTAAGCTGGGTTGCGATTGGCGTGGTAACGTTTCCGTTGTTCAGAAGCGCATGCTCATACGAAATGGGGCATGGTCTTGCTCCGGGAGTGGGCACGCAACCGATCTCGTCTGGTGTATCGACGAGAGAAGAGAATGTAAACGAGCCGTTAAATCCGGAAATGGAGCTGTTTGCATCTCTTATGCCGCGCAGCCGCGCGCCAAACTTCACGGTGTGATTTCCGTGGATGATCGAAGTGTAGTTCTGCAGCTCGTAGTGGTCCTGGTGGTCGAGAATGTTGCCCTGGTTGTTGCCCCCGCCTCCGAACGATCCGAGCACATTCAGAGTCGGCTGGGTATTCAGCGCGAACTGATTGTCGAGTTCGCGCAAGTACTGAAAGCGTGTTTCATTGACGATCTTCGCGCCCAAGACTTGGGTGTCGCTGATTTGCAGAGTGTGCTCGGTGGAGTCTGAGTTGTAACCCTGAGAGGACAAGTTGAATTGGCCGACGCCCTCGTTATCCTCGGTATCGCGGTAGTACTGGTAGCGGACAGTCAGGGTATTGTTCTTGCTGAGCGCATAGTCGAGACGGGGCGTGATGTTGGTTCGATGCCTGGGAAACGGCACCGCCTCAATGACCGGTGTCTCGGCGAAAGTGGTCGGATCAAGCGTTAAAGCATTCACCTCGTTAAGATCGTTGATATTCCGGCGCTGAGCATCGACAAAAAACGAAGCCTTCTTGTTGATCGGTCCTCCGATGTTGCCGCTGAACTGGGTGGAATCGTAACCCGGCTGGTTGGCGCCGCCGAAAGGATTAGGCGAGTTGAAGGCGGAATCGTTTCCATTGATGAACAGCTGGCCGTGAAATTTGTCCGTGCCCGGCTTGGTGAATACTTCGATCCGGCCGTATCCAAGTTTGTCGTACTCGGCGGAAAACGGGTTTAGGTTGATGCGGATTTCGCGAATGGATGACTTGGGAGGAAGCTGGCCCGCGGTGAAGCCGTCGATGTAGAGCTGTCCGCCGTTAGGCCCGGCGGAAGGCCCAGCCAGCGCCTGTAAGTCCGTGAGCAATTCGTCAGGATCGTCGGGCAAGGCCTCTAGCTCTTTGCCGGAAAGCACGATAGCTCCAGCATTGTTTTCTGGATTTACATCCAGCGTGGGCGCTGTATCGGAGACCTGAATTTTCTGCTCTTCGACTTCGATGGCCATGGCGACGTTGAGCCGCATTGGCTGACCCGGAGCGATAACAACATTACTGTTTTGGTAAGGCGAAAAACCTGGGGCATCAACGTTCAGCGTGTAATGGCCCGGAGCGAGACCATTGAATTCATACTGCCCTTGTCCGTTGCCTTGGGCTTTGACGGGTGATGAGGGGCTACCAGCCGGCGTCAGGACGACGTCAGCATTCGCAATTGCTGCGCCAGATGGATCGGTCACTAGCCCGCGCAAAGCGCCGGAGCCGGAGACCGACTGGGTCGGGTTGGACGGCGCGGCGGTTGTTTGCGATGTCGCGAGAGTCGCGCACAGCTGCAACGAACAAAGGACCAGCGCGAAACAGAAACACATCCCGGCTTTCATCCAATATTCCATTCTGTGATCGAGATCAGAATCCTCGGTATGAGCGGTTGACACAAGATAAACTCGCGTCGCGAGCGAATGCTATGGACCTCCAGAGTCGCCGGAGGGCGCGCTCAAGCTCCAGGGCGTGAGTATGGAGGCGCCGCTGGCATTCGGTGCAGCTTGCAGAATTGGCTCTACACCGGTGAGCAGAGTAATCGTAGTCCCCACTCCGGCCGTACCCTCGGTCGAAAGAATTATCACTGCATCGCCCTTGTGCAGGTCAGTCAGCGAGACCCCCGGCATGCGTTTCAGCATCTGCTGCAAATCAGGCGCGCCACCGGGACGCCTGTTGGCGCCACTTTGCCCGGCACCACCTTGCCCGGCAGCCATTGCGCCAGAAGTTCCTGCTGAATGGCCGGTATTGCCGTTGGCCGAAGCGTCGGAGCCAGGTGCTGCCTCGGGCGCCGCTCCGCCAGCCGTTCGTTTTAGACGCATGGCAAACCTCTGTGCAACCTCAGGGGGGAGTTGGTGGAGCTGTGAATCTGGAGTGATTTTCACCGTCACAGTCTTCCCTGACAACAAATCGTGAACGGCGAGGGTGGACGAACTTGCGTCAGCGGCGTTAACCGTGCCGGCAATATTGCGGAATGATCCGGAAACAATTTCTTCAGCTGCCAGTTCGGTCCCATCGGCGCTGCGTTCCCCGCGAGCACGCACCTGATCGCCGGAATGGATATCTGCGAGCGTGCTGGGTTTGGCGTCGTCGAACTTCACGGAGTCCGGCGCGTAGCGGCGAATCACCGTTTTGTTCGAAGCATGGACGACGACATTCTTACTGCGCACCGAGATTGTGACGGTTCCCGCTGCCGGATCCACGGCAGTGACGAGTCCATCGACTCCACGTTTTTGCCAGTCTTGCAAATCCTGCTCGTGCCGCGCTTCAAGATCGGATTGCTTCATCACTACGACGGTTGTCGCCAGCAGCGTCTGATTATCTTCAGAAGTCTTCCCCCCGACCAGGATGCGATCGCCGACTTGGAGATCCTGCAGCTGCATGGGGGTGGCATTCTTGAGATCCTTTTCGCCGGGAGCGATACGGACGATGCGGCTTGCAGGCTGCACCGTGACATTCATGTCAGGACCGGAATCTGGAGTCAGCGTGATCGCTGCTCCGTTGATCGACCTGATGGTGCCGATGTGCCGGCTGACGGTGCTCGCTCCAGAGGGCTGTTGGGTTTGCTGGCCTGCAGGAATCGCATAGCACGAGGGAGCAAAATGAGTGCCGGCTGCGCAGAGGGCGATGGCCATTAGTCGGAGGCCGGTGGGCGCCATGCTCCCTTTCTTGATCCACTTGCTATTCATCTATTAGCTAATTTACATCGCCACACTGCACAAAAGGCGCGATTTACAAAGTTTTACTCCAAGTTGGGGTAAACCGAGTCGAAGGCGGGCGAGTCTGGCGGCGGGCAACAGATAAATAAGGTCGGTGACTCGGAGCGACTATTCTGCAATTAGCAAATTCTCCGCGAAAGGCCACTGCTCATCGATCCATTGCGCTTCGCAGCGGAAACCGGCAGTGCCAGCCATATGGAACACTTCGTTCGGCGTGTACTTGTGGCTGCTTTCGGTCCAGATGGTTTCGCC
This sequence comes from uncultured Acidobacteriota bacterium, assembly GCA_963720155.1. Classification (GTDB taxonomy): domain Bacteria; phylum Acidobacteriota; class Terriglobia; order Terriglobales; family Acidobacteriaceae; genus Sulfotelmatobacter. The sequence continues at coordinate 174,847 of CAVREP010000013.1, read as the reverse complement.
CTCCAGAAACTCGACGCAAAGTTCCGCGGCGGGAATATGCACGGTCTGGCGGCAGATGGATCGCAGATGCATTTCCACGCTACGGGCCTGGTGATTGATTCTTGCCACGTGCTCGAACTGCGCCAGATCGAAATCGGCATCGAGTTCGCGATTGATGCGAGCCAGCAGGTTCAAGTTGAAGGCAGCGGTGACTCCAAGTTCGTCGTCGTAGGCAGATAACAACTGCCCGCTGGGCTTCAGGAGATCGGTACCGAGGAGAAGTGAATCTCCGGGCTGAAGAATGCGCCGGACCTCCCCCAGAAACTGCATGCCCGCAGGACGATCGAAATTCCCGATGGTGCTGCCCAGAAACAATACGAGAAGATGCTGGCCGGTTTGGCGCTGGGCGGCGACTTCAAGCAGTCCGTCAAGATACTCGCGCTCGAAGCCCAGAATGCTGATGGAATCAATATCGCTGAGCTCGCGCTCGCACATGACGAGAGCGGACCGCGAAATCTCGATGGGATAGTAGCGGGTGCGCTGGCGGCGGCAAAGAGCTTCAAGAATCTGGCGAGTCTTCCTGCCGCTGCCGCTGCCGAGTTCGGCCACGGAGATGGGAGTGGCTAGCCGCTCTACGATGTCGTCACTGTGCCGCCGCAACAGGCGCTCGTCGGCACGCGTCAGGCCGTACTCGGGGAGATGGCAGATCACTTCGAACAGGGCTGAGCCCACGTCATCGTACAAATATTTGGACGGCAATTCTTTCTGGCCGCGCGTGGTCAGACCGGCGCGCACATCGGCTGCGAATTCGTAACTGACGTTGGCGGTAATGGCGTGGACGAGCATGGGACAGCTCCTTGTGACGATCTTCTAGCTTGAAGATCGATCTTTGGACGAGGGGGCGGCTGACGCAGCGAAATCCTGTGTAGATGTACTGGTAATGTGCCTGAAACCAGTTGCGGAAAGTTCGACGCAGCATACACGCGGCCGTACGCGCCGATCCGCCTTTCATGACGAAATGCTTGCCATCAAAAAAATTGGCGGAGTAACCCGGGTAAAACGGGAACGGCTCGAATCCTGGGAATGAAGCGAAGGTGCTTGAAGTCCACTCCCATCCATTTCCCAGCATGCCGTGCACTCCGAAGGCGCTCTTGCCTTTGGTAAAAGCATTCACGGCCACTGGACTCCAGCGCGCGAAATCAAAGTTGCCTAATGTGGCGTCCGGGGTCTGACCGCCCCATGGGTATGCTTGTTCGTCACCGGACGGAGTTCCATATGCCGCACGGTACCATTCGGCTTCGGTGGGTAACGACTTCCCGGCCCAATTGGCATATGCTTTCGCCTCCCCCTGGCTCACATAGACTGGCCAATCCAATGGCAAGGGGACGTCCTCGAACATCGTGCGATACAGCCATTGATCCCCCTCTCGCCTCCAGAAAGCCGGATGCGAAATACCATTCTGCGATTTCCAGTTCCAGTCGTCCCCGCTATCGTCGCGCCAGAATGCGCGCGTTTCGTAACCACCAGCGGCAATGAAGTCGAGGAACTGACGGTTCGTCACCTTGTATTGTTCAATGGCGAATGCCGGCACATCAACGCTGTGCTCTTCAAACTCGTTATCCCATCCGAACAAGGCGCCGGCACGCGAGAGTCCCAGCGTAGCCGTACCCGCAGGGATCTCAATACTGCGGTGGGTCAGGGGAGAAGTGCCAAGGGTAATAGATTCGTGTTGCGGAACTTTCCGATCGAGCGGCAACTGATGCAGCATGTAGGCGAGCGTTTCCGCGTGCATGAGTCGATGCTCGATAGCCACGTTGAGCAGAGTGCTGAGAGGAAAGCCCTCGGGCGTGGGAGGGACAGAGTCAGCGAGTGCGTCCGCGAGTTTCTCGTCCAGAACATTCCGGATTCGTTTTACGTAATCCCGCACGGCAATTATGGAAGGCCAATCAGAGGGTTGATCGGTAGGAAGTCCCCCGCCTACCGGATCGATGCCGAAGGCAAACAGGCGATCAAATTCAGAATGAAACCTTTTCAGTCCAAGAGCGCGTTCGTGGAAGAGATTCCAATCGAAGGCTTCAAGATGTCCGATATAAAAAACAATGCGGTGACGTTCGGCAATCGGACGCTCGTAGAGAGAGTCGGGCTTCACCAGAGCAAAAAGCTCGTCGCTGCGCTGGCGAGCGTCCGCGAGTTGTTTGATAAGATCGTGACGGAGGACAACATCGCTTTGCGTGGCTGGCATCAAGACCTCCAAAAGCGGCGATGAGCGGGCGAACTAGTATCAACGAAACCCGGCACCATTCCCAGAATTTTAGGGTCCCGGCCCGCACTAGTAACATAGGGTGATGTACCTACGGGTCTTTCACGTCGATGCCTTTACGACCAAGGCTTTCTCAGGCAACACTTTTTCAGGCAACCCGGCCGCAGTTTGCCCCCTTACCCAATGGTTAGATGACGGCTTACTCCGTTTGGTCGCCGCCGAAAACAATCTTTCGGAAACTGCGTTTTTTGTGTCGACCGGCGATCATTACGAACTGCGGTGGTTCACGCCCCGTTGCGAAGTAAAGTTATGCGGACACGCGACACTGGCTTCAGGCTTTGTCATATTGCAGATTCTGGCGAGTGGAGGCGATTCGGTACGCTTCGAAACGCGCTTCAGCGGGGCGCTTACGGTTTGCCGAGACGGAGATTTGCTGGCCATGAATTTCCCAGCGCTGGTGCCGTGGACCTGCCCGAATCCACCGGCGGCGTTGATTGAGGGTTTGGGAAAGCCTCCTGCTGCGGTCCTGCAGATTGAAGACAATTATTTCGGGGTGTATCCATCGCAAGAAGATGTAAAAAACATCCGTCCCAACTTTCGTTTGCTAGAGCAACTTCATCCTGCGGGGGTCGCAATCACGGCGCCGGGCAAAGACTCCGATTTCGTCTCTCGTTACTTCGCTCCTAGTTACGGCATTCCCGAGGATCCGGTTACCGGTTCGACCCACTGCTCGTTGGCGCCATACTGGGCGCAGCGACTGGGGAAGACTAGCTTGCGCGCGCGACAAGTTTCCGAGCGTGGCGGCGAACTGTGGTGCGAGTTTAAAGGGGAAAGAGTCGTTGTTAAGGGGAATGCGGTTCTTACATTGCGAGGGGAGTTGACAATCTGATGCAGAGGATCTTTAGGGGATCAATCCTTTGTAGCGCAAGAATTCGTGTGCCACATCTTTCGCCTCCCGATGCTGGGCATCGAGCGCGTAATTCATTTTCTGCATCTCCTGGTCGTTAATCTTGCCGCCTAACTCGGCCAGGGCCTGAGCAACTTCGGGATGCTGCTGCAGGGTCTGTTGCCGGACCACTGTAACCGCTTCATAAGGAGGAAAATAGTGGCGGTCATCTTCCAGGACAAATAGATCGAGGGCTGGAATTAAGCCGTCGGTAGCGTTGCCCGCGGCGATATCAATTGCATGATCTTTCAAAGCGGGGGCGAGCAACCCAAGATCCATGATGCGGGGCCGCTCGGCGAAGTGCAGGCCATAAGCGGCGGCCAGCCCGGCGTACCCGTCAGGACGCTCTATAAACTCGTAACCGAATCCAGCCCGCCATTGCGGAGCGTACTTGGCGGCCTGCGATAAGGTTTTAAGATTCAAGCTCCGCGCATCATCGCCACGAATTTCCATGGCGAAAGTGTTGTTGAAACCGAACGGCGGGGAGAGCGTAAGGCCGAGTCGTGTTTCATATTCCTTCTTCACCCGCTGATATACCTCCGTCTTACCACTTCCAACTTTCTGCTTGAGAATGGCGGCTAAAGCGGTGCCCGTGTATTCGGGATAGATATCGATGCGCCCGGCCAGTATCGCTTGCTGGCAGATGTAGGTTCCCGCAAGATAGAAACGACGCTCCACTTTCAAATGGGTATGAGCTTCGATCTGCTGCGCCAGAAGCTCGCCCAGCATCAACGATTCCGTGAAGTTTTTTGAGCCCACTACAATGCGGTCAGAGTGCGATGGCGCACAAGAGCACAACACAAGGAACAACAAAATCAAGCCAACGGAGACGCAACGCCTTGTTTCGCAAGTGCCCCGCTGCCGTTCGTGCCGATTCCCGTTCATCGCGGGCGTAAGCGCCTCTCCAGCCATCCCAAACCAAAGTCCGCGGATAACGCAAGAAGCGCGGCGGGAACTGCCCCAGCTAGAATGAGTTTATTGTTCACCATGGCGAGACCGCGGAAAATGAACTCGCCCAAACCTCCCGCGCCAATCGCAGCCGCAATAGTGGCCAATCCCACAGAAACGACAACCGCGACTCGCACGCCAGAAAGAATTACGCTCAAGGCGAGCGGCAACTCCACCTGAAACAGGAGCTGGCGGCCGGTGAGCCCCATGCCACGACCAGCCTCGAGCACTGCTGGGTCGACGCCGCGGATTCCGGTATAGGTGTTGCGAATGACGGGGAGGAGCGCGTAGAGAGTTAGCGCCAGGATCGCAAGGCGATCGGCACGTTCCCCGAGCCAGGGCACCGGCAGCAAAAAGCCGAAGAGCGCGAGACTGGGGATGGTCTGAATGATGTTTGCCGTTCCCAGCAATGGCTTATTCCACACTGGCCTATGAGCGGACAGAATCCCTAACGGTATACCGATAAGAACCGCGAACAGAGTTGAGATTCCCACAAGCCAGAGATGTTCCAGCGTGAGTTCCAGAATCTGCTGGCGGTTTTCCAGGAAGAAGTGAAGGAGGTTCATGAAGCGCCTCGTTTGGCCAGAAAGTCCAACCCGTCCGCGAAAGCCCGCACATACGCTGCCGCCAAAGGATCGCTGGATCGCACGAACTGGTCCGCGGGAAGAACCGTGACCAGGCGGCCGGCGTCCATGAGAGCGATACGCGAGCCCAGTCGCAAGGCTTCGAGCAGGTCGTGGGTGACGAAGACCACAGTCTTATTTAGCCGCTGTTGCAGGGCAAGAAATTCGCGCTGCAATTGGTCGCGGGTTAGTGCGTCCAGCGCGCCGAAGGGCTCATCCATTAGTAAGATCGCGGGATTCGCTGCGAGTGCCCGGGCGACGCCCACTCGCTGCCTCTGTCCGCCTGAGAGTTGGTGCGGATAGCGCAAGGCCAGATCCGCTTCCAGCCCTACCAGCTGCAACAACTCTTCGACGCGACAGTGAATTCGTTCCGCGGACCATCCCTCGATTCGAGGGACCAGGCCTATATTTCGTTCCACGGTGAAATGCGGGAACAAGCCGACATCCTGGATGACATAACCGATGCTGCGACGCAGAGCGATAACATCACCTGCAGAGGTGGAGGCTCCATTCACCAGCACTTCCCCGGCACTCGCGGTCAACAGCCGATTGATCAGTTTCAGCGTTGTAGTTTTTCCGGAACCGCTGCGACCGAGCAACACCAGAGTCTCGCCACGCTGGACCTGCAGATTCAGCCCTGAAAGCAGTGGCCGGCCGTTGGGCAGCGTGTAAGCAACGTTGCGGAATTCGATCACTGGACTAGCTGCAGGATTTGTTTCCATGTTCTTCAAGAACCCATGCCGAACCCATTTTCGGAATGCCGGATTCGCCAAGCATACCGGAGTTCGAACGTCGGGGGCAGTAAAGCACGAGCAGTGCCTGCCAAGCACATCAGCGTGCGTGGCATCCAGCGAGCTAATAGACGACAGGGATGCTTCGCGCTACCATCTTTACTGGATTTTTAGTGAAAATTCTCTTGGGTGTGAGTGTGTCTGGTACGCGCAATTTTCTTTCCTGGGCGATGATCGTTCTGTTTCCGCTGTCGCTGCTGGCGACTGACACGGGCGCAGCGGTCGTGCATAGCAAAGGTGGCGTGTGGGTAAATGGTACGGAAATAGTGGACTCCACGGCCATCTTTCCCGGTGATTTTCTACAGACCAAACCCGGCTTCGCGGCCAATCTCGACGCCGAAGGATCGTCGGTGCTGATTAAGCCGGAGTCAGTCGTGAAGTTCCAGGGCAATTTCCTCATTTTGCAGCACGGTAGCGTAGCGGTGGGAACATCAAGGTCAATGAGCGTGCATGTCAACTGCATTCATGTCGAGCCCGTCACGAGCGAACGGACGCAATACGATGTAACAGACACTAGCGGCGCGATTCAAGTTGCAGCGCTCAAGAACGACGTGAATATCAAGCAAGGTGGCCTTCTGAAAAAGGCAGCGAAGGAAGGCGAATCATCTCAATCCGCCACGGTGCGGGAAGGCGAGCAGGCAAGGCGTGATGAATCGGCTATGTGCGGAGCCGCCCCACGTCCCGGGGCGGGCGGGAATGCTATGAATCCTCTGAATCCGAAATGGATCGAGATTGGCGGCGCAGGGGCAGGCGCTCTGGTGCTCTGCCTCATTTTTTGCAGAAGTTCTGGCGCCAATAGCGTGAGCCCTTCCCAGCCCTAAGCGCCGCCATCACCTCATCGCAGTGCAACTTCCTTCGAATAACTCTGATGGCAGATACCTTCGATGACTTTCCGATCCCGCAAAAGCTGAGCAGAATCTATGGATGCAGGGTATACTGAAGGTCTTGACCTCGAAGACACCCTAACAGCACGTTGCGCCTTCGCGATTGAGAAATTCCCTTGAAAGGCGAGTGACGTGTGGACTCTGAAAACTCTAACAATCAGTTTCTTCAGTCCACAGCCTTTGATTTTGCGGAACGGGCACCACTGTGGCTGATTTGATGATTCGCTCGTAGCAATGTGCACGGAGTTCGCGTATGGGGCGTGATCCCGTAGCTCTACGATTGCCGTTAACCGGCCCGAAGCAGGAGATAAAATTATGTCCTCAGTCAACGGAGACAAAGCCAGATTTAACCGGCGGCGCAGACAGAAGATCGGTCGCCGCCAGCGCAACGAGAGAATGTTGAAAGCGATGGCGGAAAGGCACATGGTACCTCCCGCAACGGACAAACGTTCCAAGGAAAAGTCAGCATGACCACTCCAGTCATCGCGTTGCCGCTTTTGCCTCCGGATGGCGGTCCAATACGGAAGAAGCGCGTACTGCTGTTGGTCACCTCGCAGGCGAAACGCGACTTGCGTGCCGATGTCATGCGAAAGCTCGGGATCGAGGTTGATTGTGCGGCGGACGTCCTTGAGGCACGCTGCTGGTGGCGCGCCGATCTGTACAATCTGGTGTTAATCAACGTGGCGGGCGACGCCGAGAGCCGGGATAAGTTCTGCAGCGACATCCGCAGTGCGAATCCTCCGCAAAGGGTTGCATTTTTCGTAGGCGGTCCGGAGTATCTTGCGGCGGCGCCGCAATCCGATCAAATGCCTGCAGAGGCGGTCGCCGAATCCCTGACGGTTGGCGCGCTGCTTGCTCAGGCATCTGCAAACACATCTCATCAGCGGTGGGGAATTCTGGAGGCGTGCAAGCGAATTTCGAGCGTGCGCTCGGTAAGCGAGGCTCGCTCGCGCGCGATACGCGAAACGCCGAGGCCATCCCGGTGGGCGGAAGCAATCGAGCAGCATTCCACGTACGAAGCCGCCAGCCCGCTACCGTCCTTGTTTGCAAAGGCCGTGTTCACAGAATCCGTAATTACAAAAGAGAGAGAAGAACTACTATGAAGAATCTATACGTCGGCAACTTACCTCACACTACTACAGAACCAGAGCTTCGCGGCTTGTTCGAGGCGCATGGCGCGGTGGAGCGCGTCAGCATTGTCACAGACCGCGAGACCGGACGCGCCCGCGGCTTCGCTTTTGTCGAGATGACGAATGCCGGCGAAGCCGATAAGGCAGTCGCGGCACTGCATGGCAGCGAACTCGGCGGCCGTGCGCTGAAGATCAACGAGGCGAAACCAAAGACTGATTCACCGCGCGGTGGCGGAGGCGGCGGAAAGCGCTTCGGCGGAGGAGGCGGCGGCGGTCGCGACGACTATCAAGGACACGCTCGCCAACCTCGGGAGCCACGCTGGTAGCGGTTCGCGATGATAGTACTGGCGGGAAACGGTCAGCAGATGGTCGTTGAAATCCGAATTGACTGAAATGCAAAAACAAAGGGCCAGCCGCTATTGCCAAAATTGACGATGGGAGATGGGTATGCCAGGACGAGGTCGATCAAGTTTTACCAAACGCCAGAAGGAACATACGCGCCAACAAAAGCAGCGCGATAAAGCTGAACGCCGAAGCCAGCGCAAAACGGAAGAACCGTTAGGAACCTCAGCTGATTCAAGCCAACTGGATTTAGATGAGCTGCAAAAGCATGCTGCCGAGCAGGCCGCGCTGTTTCAAATCGGAGCCGACGACGGCGATATTTCCAGCATCCCCCGCGAACCAAGCAGGGGAGACAGCGAATCATAGGTTCAATGACGAGGCGGTCAAACCGGTAAGATCGAATTGAAAAGAATTGGGGCACGTATTCAAGACGCGCCCCAATTCTTGTTTTCAGTTCCCTTTCGCGGCTACGCGAACACTTCCCCAGGCAATCTCGTGAGAGTCCGGCTCGCCAGTGTGTTTTGGACGACATGCTCCGACCGCCCCGCATTTGCCCAATCCACCTGCTTCCGTTCAATGCGCAACTTCAAAGCGCGCTCAATATGTCGAAGTTCAATGACTTCGGCACCGGCCACCAAGCTCGAAGCGAGTCCTTGCGATCCGGCGCGCCCCGTCCGCCCCACTCGATGAATGAAATCTTCCGCCATCTTAGGTAAGTCATAGTTGATCACGTGTGCCACATCATCGATGTGCAAGCCGCGCGCGGCCACGTCGGTGGCCACCAGAATATTGAATCTTCCCTGCTGAAATCCACTGAGCGCTGCGTTGCGCTGCGATTGCGAGCGGTCGCCGTGAATCATGGCCGCGGAAAAGCCCTCGCGCACCAGTTCCTTGGCTAGACGTTCCGTGCCTCGTTTGGTGCGGGCAAAGATCAGCGTCTGACCTTTCTCGGCGTAGAGCAACTGACGCAGCACCTCGGCCTTCTCAGCCGGACGCACTTCGTAGGCCTGCAGCCGGACGCTTTCGACCGGCTTCAGTACTGAGCCGATCGCCACGCGTACGGGATCTCGCATGGAATCATTCACCAAACCGGCGACGGATTGCTCCAAAGTGGCCGAGAAGCACAGCGTTTGCCGGCGTTGCGGCAAGATTGCGAGAATGCGTCGAATAGCTGGCAGAAAACCCATGTCGAGCATACGGTCGGCTTCGTCGAGGACCAGGATTTTGACTTCGCGCAAATCAATTAGTTTGCGATTAATGAAATCCTGCAAGCGACCGGGCGTTGCCACAACTAAGTTGCAGCCCCCCCGTACTGCCTGAATCTGCGCCTTCTCGGAGACGCCGCCAATTACCAGCGCGGCTTTGGACAATCCTTTACCGCGCAGTTTTTCGTATTCTTCATTGACCTGAATGGCCAGTTCGCGTGTGGGCAGCAATACCAGCACTCGGACTTTCTGCGAAGGCTCTCGCTGCAGCATCTCGATTACAGGAATCAGAAACGCCAGCGTTTTGCCGGTACCGGTTTGCGCCGTAGCCAGCACGTCTTTGCCCTCGAGGGCACATGGTATGGCCTGCGCCTGAATCGGCGTAGGGATAATAAATTGAGATTTCGCCAGCCTCTGCTGCAAGGCAGAAGAAAGCGATAGTTCGGTAAAGCTTGTCATTCTTATTGTTCTTTCTGGAGGGCTATCCGGAGCTCAGACACGTGTCGTGAATCCCCATGCCGCTAGTATGTTTTTGAATTGACGCTGAATTAAACGGCGGGCAGGAAAAGCGGAGATGGATCTGATCCGACAGGATCACCGCGTCACGAGCAAACCGTGGCAGTAGCGTTGATTATTAGTATAGCACAGGGAAGTAACGAGCAGCGTTGAGGCAACCGCAGAGAAATAATCGATAGTAACCCGGCCAAATGCCTCACTTGCCGCGATATATTATTGGCCGCAACCAAGAGACATTGGGTGCAAAACGGTTTTCCGCCGCCGCTTTCGTGATTGCCGTTGGTGGGGGCTCCGGGCGGAGTCGAACCGCCGGCTGCCAAGGCACCCAGGGCATGCGAGCGACATATTCACAAAGCACTCGGGCATCGACCCAGTCCGTTTTGCTCGCTCCCCCAGCGATTCTGCAAAGCGGCGCGCGACGAGGATTTACTTCGCTGATCTCCACCTGGCGTTGAGCTTGCAACATCAAAGCCAGGTCCAGACTGTAGTTGCCGCTGGCCTCCACGCACACGCGGACCCGCGCTTTGCCTTGCAGGAACACCAAATTGGCCTTATGTCCAGCCGCACTGTTGGTAAACGTTGTGACCGTGGGCCGGTCCTCGATGCCGCGTCGCATACCTACGCTCAACTCGTGCGCGCTTACATCGATGCCGGCGAAGACTTGGCCCGCCTGAGCTTTAGCACTTTTTTCCATAACCTTCCTCACGATGGGATTAGACTGAGTTCCGGCTCCCCGACCCTGTACCACCTCTCGCGCCGACCTTGTGAATGCAGGCTCAAGCGGCCTAGGATTCTCCACGGCGTGGGAAAGGAGGGCGGGGGGCTTATCTATAATCCAGGCTGCTAGCTCTCCGCGCCTAAGGAGATGAACGGCCTCCCGCCGAAACCTCATCCGATCCCCAACTAACACGGGATCGCTGAGATCTGACAGTTACAAGCAAGATACAAGGTTGTGACTATCACCCGGGCTTCCAACAAATTGCATGGGTCGATACAGACACAGGAGAATTTCAGGAGCAGCGACAGGAACACAGCCTGGAAGCAGAAAAGTTCTATCGCGCTCTGAAAGAACAAGAACACAAGGTACGGGTGGGGATGGAAGCGAGCGGGCAGGCTCGTTGGTTCGAGCGTCTGCTGGCCGAGTTGCAGTTTGAGTTATGGATCGGGGATGCAGCCGAGATTCGGACCAAGCGCGTTCGCAAGCAGAAGACCGATTCGCCGGGATGCGCAACTGCTTTTGCGATTGTTGTTGGAGAATCGCTTTCCGCGGATCTGGGTACCGAGCTGGGAAAATCGCGATGTGCGACAACTGCTATGGCATTGCCACCGAATGGTGCAGGCGCGCATGCGGTTGATGAATCAGTTACAAGCTGTGGCTCAATGAAGGAGTACGACGCAAGAAAGGGCTGTGGCGGGAAGCGGGACGGAAGCAGTTGGAAGGGTTCGGGTTGGCAGCCGTGGGCGAGCCGACGGCGTCGAAGTGGGAAATTCCCTCCGCGCTCAGAGGGGAGTGGGTACGATTACGTTTGCAACCGCGCAGATCGCGTTAAAACGGAAAAGAGCGCCCCGGCGTGGGCTGTCGCTTCCGGTCGGGATAGCCGAAGCTGTGGGGCTGCGAAATCGATTCAGGGCGGAAAAGGGGACAGAGAGGTGTCTGACAAAACCGGATGGGGACGCCGTGGTTTCGGGACTCGGGTTGGGACAGACCGAACCATGCCCCGAACGCTGGGCCCAGCCGAAGAGAGAATAGTGCTCCGGAATGCTTCGATGGGTATATAGTGTGGGGGTCTCGGAAGCTAAAACGGAAATCCCGGCCCAATAATCTGGTACGCTGTGACCGCCAGCTGCTAGCGAAGCTGAGAACCCTGGATGGTGACCAGTTGGCAGAAAAGACCAAGCATTACCTGACCAAGGATGACGTGAAGGCGGTGATGGCGCGGCGGGACGAGATCGTGGCCCGCTTCCAGCAGCTGGTCAGTGAGAAAGGTGAGCTTTCCTGTATTAACACTTGCTATGGGCAGCCTCACGATGTGGAGGGGGCGCTTTCGGGGGCAAAAGTCTTTATTGGGCTTGCTGTTTTCGCTTGCGCAGTCTTATTCTTGCTCGCCAAGCATTGGACTCTTTAACTGCGAAAGGAGAATTCACATGTTGAAGGAAGTGGCAGCTGTGTTGTTCATGGTCGGGCTTGTCTTCTCGGTGTCGGCGCCCGGGTTCGCCCAGGGTACCGCGAAAAAGGCTCGCGTGGAGGGCCGGGTCGAGCTTATCAGTAAGGACAAATCGACACTCACCGTCCGGGAGGAAGTGGGGAAGAGAACGGTTTATTACGACGCTTCCACCAAGTGGGTCAGCCAGTATCACGGCGATCAGAAGATGAACGCCATTGACGCCAGCGAGGTCAAGGAAGGTGATTATGTGATTTGCCTGGGCTCGTACGACAAAAAGGAATTTCACGCGAATACGATTTCCAAGCGGCTTTCCCACTCCCCAGAGTAGATCCGTTCTTTTTCTGCTGCGGGGTGGAAACTCTGACCTTCACCGTGTTTTGCCACACGTCAGAGTACTCTGCCTCAGTCTCATAGCTCGAAACGCGGTCATGGGTTAGTGGCGGAAACACCAACTTAACGGGCTTTAAGTAGGTCGCGACGGTGGCGGCAACCCTTAACGAGCAGAGGCGGCCTTATCTACGCCGAGTTCACTTCGGATCAAGTGGATCAGAACTGGGGCATGCTCTTTGATGATGTTGGTGGGTTTTGCTACCTCTGCGGGGTTTCAAAGCCAACACTCTCAGAGATAGCAAAACCGCATCACCCAAAGGGAAAATAAGCGCGGACTCGCGTTCGGAAATCCTTGCAGAATCCTTGCATACCACGTTGCATAATGCACAGCAAATCCGCCTAAATCCCGCCTCTCTACCGCGCTAAGATATTGATTACATGATTACAGGTTTAGGGGGCATTTCAAGGATGGTCTGGCCGATCATGGCATCGCGCAATGGTAGGTGGGATGCGAGGGCCAGTCAACGAAAGCGGTGGGTTTGGCTGAGCCTTGAAGGGATTGTTTGGCGAAAGATCGAAAGATCGCGATTGCACGCAATATAAAAAGGCGCCCACTTTTGCAGTAGGTTGAGATTGTTCGCATCGCCAACCTAGCGAACAGGAGCGCCTTTATGCAGACGGTCAGAAGACAGGCGCGACGTCGTGGGCTAATGGCTGTGCACTATCCTTCCACGTTTGATCTAACGCACTCGTAATTATGTACTTTACTCAATATGCCTTTCATCCTGCTTTGATGACTTTACGGGCTTTTTGGCTGAGTTGGCCTTGTCAAGGTGTTCGCGCACAGCTTTGAGCACCTTGGTGATGGAACACTCCCTCAGCTAATTCCCGCTGGTCATCTTCGCAGGGTGTTTCTTGAACTTTACTTTGCTCATGGTGAACCTATGACTTCCGCTCCTGTAAATTTGATGTCGCTCCTAGACAAGTACAGCACAGATGAGCATTGCCGGGAAGCACTAACGCATCTCCGCTGGCCCGAAGGCGTGCGCTGCCTACACGGGAATGCGCGTCGGAATCGAAGCTCTTAGACTCAAGTGGGCAGACGTTGACTTTGAAGAAGCGGTAATTTCAGTCACGCAATCCAAAACGGCAGCTGGGCTGCGGGCTCTGCCGATGACAGAATTTGTAGCGTCCGAACTCCAGAACTGGCACGCCGCCACAGAGGGGATATCGGAGTACGTCTTTTTCAACCCGCAACGCCCGAGTACACATATCCACAGCGTTAAAACTGCTTGGCACAATGCTCTGAAACTGGCGGGGATCCCTCGATTCCCCATTTACCAGTGTCGCCACACTTTCGCAACCCGACTGTCGGGATTGGGTGGGATTGGGTGTGTCGGACAGGATTATCGACCAGCTCCTCGGGCATTCGCCACGAGGCGTGCTCCGTTTCTATACGGCGCCAGTCCCCGAATATCTCCGAGACGCCATCAATCTGTTGGAGAAAGCGCGTAGCGCTAGAGCAGAGCGTCCGTAGGGTCGAAAATCGATGTGATCGAGGAGACCTCGGCAAGAAAGCCAACCTTAATAAACTAGGACAGTTATGGTTCAAAAAGCTCTTTTTTCATTACACTTTTCATTACAGTGCACCATAATTGCAGCAGTCCTCCTAGTAGGAGAACATTCGTAATCTCCTGAAAACAAACCCTTAAATCTGGGGGCCCCGGGCGGAGTCGAACCGCCGACCAACGGTTTAGGAAACCGCTGCTCTATCCAACTGAGCTACGGGGCCATCTCATTCAAACAAAAGCGTTTATGTTGTACATTACTTAACGGGCCATCGTGTCTGTTATGGCTGTTAAGGTAAATTGACAGACATGACGAACGCAGAGATTCAAGCCCTTGTGCCTCTTTTGAAATCGAAACGGCAACGGCGCTTCCGTCAGCAGCGAGGCACGGTTGTAGAGCGTGATGGTTCATTCTGGCTTCGATTCTACCGCGACGGGGATAACGGCGCACGGGTAAAGATCACAGAGAAGCTGTGCGACCGTGACACACGTCACCATTCGGCAGACAGTATGCCTGTCAAGCTACTACGTGATGCCCGCATGGCCGCAATCAACCAAGAGGCTCACCAGGCACTCAAAACCCAAGCCCCATTACCCGAACCCCCACCAATGACTATAGGGGCCTTTGTGCTGACAACCTACCTGCGCTGGGTCAAAGAAAACAGGCGATGGAGCACCCATCGAGGCTATTCGAAGATGTGGGAACAATATCTCAAATGGGGTCTGTTAGCGCCGGTGATAAAGGGAGCCATTCTGGCCGGTTTGGGCCGGAGCCAGTGATCCACCCGAGAGAGCCCCGGTCGGCGGGGACGCAGTAAGTACTCTACAGAAGTTTCTAAATTGCCTTGCGCATGTAACCGCGCTTCACGTATAACCCGTGTGTGAAAACCAGCCCCGCCTTGTAAAGAGTCCCCGTTGGCGGGGACGCGGTAAGAACTTTACAGCAGATTCTAAATAGTCTTGCGGACCGCACGTGCAGTGCGAGAACGCTAGCTCTGAATGTTTATCCACGCATTTGTTCTGCGACAGCGCCAAGAAGTCTTCTCCTGCTCAGGTAGTAGGGAAACGCCGGACGGCACATCGTGTTCGTCGATAGATCGCTTTTGAGAGATCGCTGGGTGACCGCTGTGAAAGCTTCGCATCCCCTCCCGCAGATCAACGCTCAGGACAAGGTTCCTGCGTGCGCTCGGGGGCAGGTTCACAAGGCGGAAGGATTACTACCTGCTCCCTCAATCCGTCGAGACGAATATCGACGCCACGGGAATTCCGCAGTACGGGTTCGGAGGGACGGCGCGGGAGGATCATGTGTGAACTGAGTTCGTACCGGACACGGAATTCGCAAATTGTGGATGCTCACGTTCCGACGTAGCGGCGGGTGGACAAGTGTGCGTGCGGACAGCCAGCAAGCGAACTGGCTCCCTCGAAACCGGCCAGAATGGCTCACTCTCAAATTGGCGCTAACAGGGGTCTTACAGGACCGTGGATGGCAGCAAATTTCTAACCGGCCTAGCCGCCCGCCTCAACCGCAACTCCCTCGCGCACGTCCGCAGTCTTTGCAGCGGCATTTTCTCGCACGCTACCAGCCTTGGATTGATAGACCGCAATCCGTTTCGTGATGTGAAGGTATTGGCGAAGGTACGAGCACCCAAGCCGCGAATTTCGTACTCGCCAGAGGAAACCGTTGCCATTTTGAACGCGCTCGACAGGACCGACGCCAAACTTTTCGTTGCACTGTGCGCTGTGATGGGTATGCGGCCATCAGAGGCAGCCGCCGCGAAGTGGGAACACGTCAATTGGAAAACGAACGTTTACCACGTCTGCGAAGCCGCGCCTTATGGCCAGCTAGGCTTAACCAAAACAGAACAATCCGGAGGCGATGTCACGATAATTGAACCGGCCTTGTCATTCCTCACGGCTTGGCACGAAAAGATGGGCAATCCTGTCTCTGGTCTGTTGTTCACGAATGGTAAAGGCGGGGCTATGGATCACAACGGTTTTAACAAATACCACATCAAGCCGTTAGCGAAGAAAGCGTGCGCCCGCTACTGTGCCTTTATAGCGGACGACATGGCGCGGCCACGTCAATTTATAACTCGACAGGCGACATGAGGGCGGTTTATCAGATGTTAAGAAACTCGCTGGAAGTGGCAACAAAGACGTACACCAAACGAGATGAAGAGCAAGGCAGGACAGGCATGGGTAAATATGAAGGGATTTTGAAGGCTGCGGAAGTCAGGGCACTCAAACAATGACGATCTGTGGGGTTTGCCCGGCAAGCACGCCCCACAGACCTAACCAAATACAGGGCAAATGGGAGGCCCTAGCAAATGGCTGATGAACAGAATAAACCATTACTGCGCGAGGATGAAGTTGTAGCGGCTTTTCGTAAGCTTCTACCTGATCCGTTCCCCCGTTCTTCGTAGTAGCAAGTCACAAGACTAGGCTACGCTTCGTTGACGGCTGTTCCGGTAACTTAGTACCGTACAACCGTTTTTCGGCCTGCTCGATTGTGCAATGGAAGATTCGTGCCCATTTCTTGAGTGACTTTTCGTAATGGGGGTCATTCTTACGTAGTGCCATAGTTGAACTCCTTTTGAGTTACGCATGGGCTAACAGGGGCCCACCCATTGACATGAAAATGGGGTTGAGTTGTGCGTGTACGCTGATGGAGCGTGGACGGCGAGGGTCTGTTTGCACTGTGGATGAAGTGAAGCCGTTTTTGAGTTTGATCGGGAACGCGCGTTTTGAACCAATCTGTGTCGCCCCACTCCAGGCTGGAACAGGGGTGGTAGCACGTGACGGGGTGTAACCTTGTTCGGGTGGGTTCTGCCGCTTCCACGCCAGGCGGCAGCGATGAAGGTCGAGGGGATTGACGTACCCAAGAAAGTTTGGATGGGAGTGGTCGTGGACGCGAGTATGCTGGAAGAGAAAGCAGCGCGGCGGCGATTGGTCACCCTGGCGAGCGAGTTGCACCGCCGGTTGATGGGGTTGCGGGAACAGGGAGGAGAAGAGGCGGGGATGGAATCGACTGCCCAGTACTGGCGGTCGGGGTGGGGGGAACTGGAGCGGCACCTGGGTTGGCCCTTGGCGCAGGCGTTTTCCCACCGTGCTCCACGAAGCCTGATTTCAAGGATGCCGAGCGGGGGGGTGCGCTGACGGATGGCCAACGAGCTGATTTTGAGTTTTGGGCCCCACGGCGAACCGCGTATCTGGCGGAGCCTGACCCGCAGGAACCTACGCGCCCCGAGTACGACGGCGGAACGCACATTTGCAACTATTTTCACATTTCGGGCCAAGGTAGGACGTTTAGGACTGAGCACACGACAGAGCCCAATACAATGCCTGGGAGATGTCGGCTGGTATTCTGCTCTTCCCCTGGCAATATATAGCTGCTATATTATTATTATCAATAACTTACGAGCACTATACCAGCCGACCAGCAGTCACAAGGCAGTTGTCGGCTGCTCCTGCCTTATTTTGGTCCCTAAAACAGCAAATCTTTGCAGTAACCACGCGGTAATCATTACTACAGTCACAACACAAATCAAAGGAAATATTACCCGTTGGTTAACCTGGTTTGGCAGGCGACTTGCTTCAGACAGGGTGTTCACCTGCAAGCCGGTTTGAGGGGTGTCAATAGGGTAAGAAATCTTGTAGCCACTTCGTTGGGCGTTTTTGTTTGTGTTGACACAGATCAAGTTTCCTGAATCGCTTCATGTTCCTTGGTCCCAGGTCCGAACAAAAGCGCCCAGCCAAATGCGTTGGAGCACTGATTCCCCCATCGTATCATGCGAGGTCTTTTTTTGGATGGACCACTACCGGATTTCCGTCAACATTGATTTCAAAGGTACTTAGAGCGTGTAACAAAACCCTCTCAAGAAACGCAAGCCACCCCTGAAGGCCGGTGCACCGCGCGGTTACTCGGGTCGGAGGAGGCGCGCTCACGCGCTGGCCTCCGCCCGCCGCCCAAACTGCCCGTACACATTTCGTGTAGGCAGCTTTCACGAAGACTCACTCAGCAAGGCCGAGAGGCAAGAGAAGGAGCAACGTAAGAGTAGGAATCTCCCACTTGGGCTCAGTTTCGCTACCTTCCTCATAGCGAGCGAAAAAACGACATAATCGCGCAGCCGACGATTCGGAGTTAGTAGGAAATGCAGATAACTTCGTTGTGAATATGCGGCCCGGCTACCGTCGACCTTGATCCGTCGCAAGATCAATGAGAAATATGTCCGAATCCTCGGTTAACCGATCGAATACAATTCGGTTGCCATCGGGAGTGATATCAAAGGTCCGCATTACCGCAGAACTGCTCAATTGAGTCAAACGCCGCGAGCGCATCGTGCCAAGATCGAGCAGCCAGAAGTCCTGCTCGGCCATCGTATCTCCCAGCATGTAAACCAGGCCCGTGCCATCGGGCAGAAAACGGGCCCGCTCACCTTCGCGCTGCACTTTGATCTCTGGCAGCTTCGCCGGCGTGCCATCCGGGTGCACGGCCAGTAGCGGCGCGAGCGTGAACACCTGGGGCCCGCTATACACAATTAGGTCTCCACGTGGAGACCAGACAGGATCGAGGTACGGTCCTGTTGCAATCCGAATCGGTGAGCCGCCGTCAACGGGAAGTTTGAATACGCCCAGTCCATTGCGGTCGCTACCCGCCACGACAATCCATTTGCCGTCCGGAGACCAGGAAGCCGCGCCCCGAACATCAACATTGCTCGAAAGAAGACGGAGCTGCGCTCCATCCGCCGCCATTACGTGCATCTGTTGCTTCCCGTCTCGCCTCAGTGCAAATGCAACGCCTTTCCCGTCCGCAGACGCCGCCGCAGGCGTCTGCAGTGCACCTTCGGAGCCCTTCCAGATCTCCAGCGCTTTTCCATCGCGATAGCTCCACACTCCGTCAGCCCCGTCTCTCGAAGACAAATAGAATAGCGTTCCGCCCCCGAACCGCGGCGCTTGGGAGCGCATCGTAGGTAGATGGAAAGCTTTGACGTCCCGTTCCTCGACAAGGCGGCTGGTGATCGGAACGCTCCACAAGTTGACCTGAGCGTTCACGACACTTGCCGCAAGACGCCGGCCATTCGCTGTGGCTGCCAGTCCGCGGTATTGTTCCAAACCTGAACTCACGCGGTCTGTAGTTCGCCTCTTTCCATCGAACGCCCACAACCATGGGCCAGCCCCGTCTTTGTTGTGGGCTACAAACAGAACCGTCCTCTCATTGATCGGTGTCGGGTAAGCAATATCAGTGTTGAGATGTGTGATTTGTTCTGGTTCTCCACCGTCCGGCGAAATGCGCCACAGGTCCATCTCACGCGTGGCGGGCCGGCCTCGCACAAAATAGATCCAGCGCCCATCCTTCGACCAGACCTGATAGTGGTTGTGTAATCCGGGCTCGTTTTGCAGGATCAGGCGTTGATTGGCGCCGTTGCGGTCCGCCACAAATGTCGGATCGCCTGCTTGCCAGGTGTGATAGACCAGTCGGGTGCCATCAGGAGACCAGGCAACTTCGGCGGCGCTTTCGTTTAGAAAATTGTGTGGCGCCCCGCCAATCAGCGACCACAGCATGAGCCTCCTGGCTTCTGTTCCCGCGCTCCACACTTCTGATCCGTCCCCGGAGAATCCCACCCCTCGGAGCGGCGCACGCGCGTCCCCGATCCGGCCCTGGGTAAGGTTGGTCAGGCTGTTCCCGTTCGTTTGAATCAGCCAGATGTCGAACGTGCCGCTCCGGTTGGAAATGAACGCAGCGAAGTTCCCGTCTGGCGAAATAGCAGGGTTGCTTTTGGCTCCATTGAAGTTGGTAAGCCGTGTGAACTGGGCAGTGGAGAGTGGATTTTGGACCCCTGGCCCGGGGCGATTGGCGAGAAACCACACGCCCAATCCCGCCACCAGCAATGCCACCAGAGTCCACAGCAACCAGGTGTAACGCTTCGGCGCGGACACCTTGGAAAGAGCTGCTCGCGCATCGCTGGAATCAGTATCCCGCTTCAGCCGTTGCAGATCAGTGCGAATGTCCGAAGCGTGCTGATACCGCAGTCTTCGGTCTTTCTCCAAACACTTGCTGATGATCTCTTCCAGCTTCGGCGGAGTGTCAGGGTTGATTCGAACTGGCGGTACAGGCGCTCGATTCAGGATCGAATCAAAAATCGTACCCGTCGTGTCGCCCCGAAACGGCACGGTGCTTGTAGCCATCTCATACAGCACTGCACCGAACGAGAACAAATCCGTGCGTGCGTCCAATTCCTTAGCACGGACTTGCTCCGGCGACATGTAGGCAACGGTTCCCAGCGCACTGCCGGGACTCGTCAGATGCTCCTCTGATTCGACGGTCGGGGCGCTCAGGGCAACGCTCTCGGGCTTCAGGGAGACTTTCGCCAACCCGAAATCGAGGATCTTCGCCTGACCTCGATTCGTGATGAAGATGTTCGCGGGCTTGATGTCCCGATGGACGATGCCCTTCGAGTGCGCGGCGTCTAGCGCGTCGGCTATCTGAATGCCCAGATCGAGCACCGCTTCGATTTCCAACGGCTTGCCAGCGATCCGGTGCCGGAGCGTCTGCCCCTCCAGCAGTTCCATGGCGATGAAGGTTCGCCCATCGGCCTCGTCGATTTCGTAGATGGTGCAGATGTTCGGGTGGTTCAAGGAGGACGCAGCCTTGGCTTCCCGCTGGAAGCGGCTGAGGGCTTGTACGTCGTGGGCAAGATCATCGGGAAGGAACTTGAGAGCCACAAAGCGGCCAAGTTTGACATCCTCTGCCTTGTAGACCACGCCCATGCCGCCGCCGCCCAGCTTCTCGACGATGCAATAGTGCGAAATTGTCTGGCCGACCACCGGAAAAGGCCGCTCCGTGAGCAATCATAGTAGAGGGCCAAACTGAGGCAAGTCAATTCATTGCGGGCAAAGCTAAAAAACTTCAACCTTCAACTCGCCGCTCAATTGGCTCGCAGGAAGCGCCAGCAGATCAGAGCACACCCCAAGGACAAGAATGCCTCGTGAATGTCCGCCCGCTTTTCGTAACGTACCCCGCAGTCGCCGGAACTGGTTCAGCCGAGCGAAGGTCCGTTCGACCACCCACCGCCATCGCCCCAGCCCGCTGCCATGCTCGGTGTTGCGCTTCGCAAGAAAAGGGATGATGCGTCGGTCACGCAGACCTTGCCGGATTGACTCAGCGTCATAGCCACGGTCGCCCAATACGCAATCAGGACGATGCCGTGGGCGTCCGATGGCGTCAACGAGGCGCGAGGGCTTGCCGTGAGTCGTTACGATTGGCTCCGTCGTGAAGGATACCTCCCAACAGTGATTCTTGAATTTGGTGTCCCGCCGAGAAGGCGATTCCCAGGTTGCCGTGCACGAATCGTATTCAACCATACGAAATTGTGCTTGACAGTGCCGTTCCCTAGTGTATAAAACGGGCGGGCTGGAATGGTCCGCTTATCAGACGTGTTCTAGTTCAAAAAAGTTTTTGAGCCAGGCAATTCTTTGTGTCGGGCTGATGCAGGCTGGGGTGCGTTTGCTGCGCTCCCGCTGAGCCCGACTTAGATGTATTTACATGTCACTCCGAGAGGGGAACAGCATGCGTTCGCTAACGATTTCCTTCGCGCTAGTAATTCTCATGGTGCAAGGCTCACTCGCCCATGCCCAAGGCTCGCAATCTGACGACAAGGCTGCCGCACCGGCTTCCAACGCGGCAAGCAAGGAGGAGGTCAATGAGTTGCGCGGCGAAGTTGCCGCGCAGCGGAAGACTATTGAGGAGCTAAAGGCTTTGGTCGAGAAGCTCGTGGAGGGAAAGAGTCAGGCGCCCAGCAGTGACCCGGCCGAGATTCGGCCCGTGGCGGATGCCCCTTCGGCCACAAGCACTCCGCAACCGGTCAGTGCTTCTAGCGATAGTGCCCGGCTGAAGAACGCAATTCTCGTGCAGCCCGATCCTGCGGCTGAGGCTGGAGTGGTAGATCAGGCTCCTCCGGCCGCCGCTCCGAAGAAAGATGTTCCGCTGACCGCCGGGTGGAACGGAGAACACTTTTTTATCAGAAGTCCAGACGGACAGTTCAGCATCAGCCCCTACGGCTACCTGGACACCGATTACCGAGCCTACCAAGGTGATGGCGCGCCCTCCGATACATTTCTTGTCCGCCGCGCCCGTTTCGGCTTCCAGGGCAACTACGGTTCACATTTCGACTTCGCTCTGTTGACCGATGCCAATTCCACCACCGGGGCTATCGTTCGCGATGCTTATCTGAATGTTCGAATCAGACCAGAATTCCAGTTCCAGGCTGGTCAGTTCAAAGAGCCGTTCGCCCAAGAGACTGGAATCGGCGCCACAAACCTGGACTTTGTGGAACGAGGCCTGCAGTCTCTGCTCTATCCCTCGACCGTAACCGCGTTTCGCAGTCCTGGCATCGCTTTACACGGCGACATTTCCGGAGGTGTCATCCAGTGGTGGGCTGGAGCATTCAACGGTCGCGGCGGTGTCACCGCCAATGTAACGAATGAGCCCGACTTCGTGGGCAGGTTGCGATTCTATCCTTTCCGCAAGAGCAAGGGCGGTTGGCTGAAGGAATTCGCTTTCGGCGGATCGATCGATCATGCACGCTCTCGCGGTCTCTCCAACGACGTGAGTTTCAACGCCGCCCTGCCAGACGCCGCTTATACGTTCTTTCCTCAATTGCGCATCAACGGCCCGATCTGGCGCTACGAAGGCGAATTCACCTACCTCAAGGGACCATTCGCGCTGCGCGGGGAGTACGTCCAGATGCAAGAGCAACGTTGGGGGGTTGGATCAGAAACCCCTGGCGGCTTGGGATTTCTCTCTGTTCCTGGCGTGGGTGCCAAGGCGTGGAACATCAGCTCGACTTATTTGCTGACGGGTGAAAAGCGACCGGAAAACGGCACCCCACGTGTGAAACGCCCGCTCTTTGGTCCTGATACTCCTGGTGGCAAAGGCCGCGGGATAGGAGCTTTTGAAGTAGCTCTTCGCTACACCGGTATTCAGGCGGATGCCCCTGGCGAAGCCTTCTTCAACATTTACACTCCGGGGTTCGTTCCGACTTACGACTACCACACCGATGAAATCACGTTTGGCATCAACTGGTACATGAATTATTGGGTGAAATACATGGTGAACGTCGGTGTCGATCAGCTTCATCAGCCCAGCGTTACAGGACAGGAGCCACAGAATTTCTTTGTAATCTTGCAGCGCTTGCAGTTCCGGTTCTAGGCAGTTCGCGAGTGTCCATGGCATTGCAAGAGGGTTAACAAAGTTGTTAGACACCGGGGCTGGTCGCAACTGGTTCCGGAGGGAATCGCCGGAGGTAATTCGATGAGATCGAGGATCCTGCTTACTATTTTTCTCACCGCGCTGTTTGTGATTGTCAGCGGATGCGGGAGTGTGAAGGGCTGCCCCGTGTGCGGCACCACCACGGCCGATGGGTATGCCGTCATCGACGTTGTCCCCGTGCCGGAGCACAACCCCACTGGCGAGCCCGGCGGTCCTTTTAACTCCTTCGACATTAGCTGGGTCGATCCCAACCGTCACTTGGATTACGTATCCGACCGTATCGGCCTAGCCATAGTCGTGATCGATACCACTAATAACGTATCGGTGAACGCTATCCAAGGTGTCAACGCTGTAACAAACGCTGGCAATGGAGCCAGTGCCTGTGATCCGAGCATCCCGCCAATCGTCTCAGTATTTGGCAATTTCACCCGTTTCGGCTGCAGAAATGCGCCCTTTCACCTTGCTTCGGGCTTCGGTGCTAATGGTAAGTTTGGGGGATTTCCGGGAGCACAATGCTGCGCGTCCCGCGCCAACGGCATCAATCCCATGTCGGGACCGGATGGCCTCGAAGTAAGTGACGACGGCAAACTTTTGTTCGTCGGCAATGGCAGTTCTTCGGTTGTCGTGTTCGATCTGACCACGATGGACTTGACAAAGAATCCGCCCACCGCGCCCGGTGTGGTTGCTGATATTCCGACGGGCGTCTCGGCCGATTACGATGGACTGCTAGGCATCGCTCCTTGCGTCGCTTCTTGGAACGGCGAAGCTGGATCCAATCCGGATTGCGGAGATGATCGAGCGGACGAGATGTCCTACGACGCCACGCATCAGGTTCTTGCGGTGATCAACGGCGATCCTGGGTTACCGTTCATCACCTTTATCAGCATGGCGAATATCACGACGACACATTGTCTCCCCATCGATCCAACTACACCTTACGGACCTTTTCCGCCGGGTTCTAGCCCTGCTACCTATCCCTTTCAAGGATCAGCAACGACGGCAGTGACTCCAGCCGCAGGTGCTTCTTTCAATCCCCCCAGTTGCATCATTGGACAAATCTATTACGACGGCGCGGGGGGACTGAACTCCTCCGGAACAACGCCAGCCGCGTTTGGACTTAGTGCGGGCGTTGCGGTCGACAACGTCGGGGCGACCTTCGCGTGTCCGGATCCTACCAATCCGCAGACGTTCAGCGGTGTCTCCGGTTCGGCAGCGGCTTCGCTTGTCCCTGGAGTGGGGATGACTCCGGGCGGAAAGTTGTACACCATCCCCTGTCATCACGGCCCCATTCTTGACCAAAGCCTTGGTACATTCACCACTGCTAATCAAGCAGCTCCCTGTGGCACATGCGCTGGCGCCATAGCGCCGGCCGGTTTGGGAGGAATGGCTTGGAATCCTAACACCGGTCACTTGCTGCTGGCGAATGAGAATTCCATTCCGATCACCAACATTGGGAGCATTGACGTGATTGATCCTAGGCTGACTGACACCAGTTGTGGCGGAGTCTCATGCGGGCCGGTGGTGGTGAACAGCTTCGTAATGCCGAATTGCATGCCCACCAGCGTGACTCAGGGACCGGGGAACAACTTTCTTATCGGTTGCGCCGATCATGATGGCGAGGCATTCCCTCCCAACGAATACGTGATTGATGGAACATCCGGCGCAATCCTGGCCACCATCACGAACGTGGGCGGCGTGGACGAGACTTGGTATAACCCGGGCGACAATAGATACTATCTGGCGGCGCGCGATATGCCGAATGGACCGGTTATGGGCGTTATCGACGCCAAGACAAACACCTGGTTGGAAAATGTTGCGACCGGCCCCAATTCCCATAGCATTGCCGTCGATCCCAGCGACAACCACGCTTTTGTGCCTCTGCAGGCTGGACCCACGTGCACCACGCAGAGCGCCAACGGGTGCGTTGGGGTCTACGCAGAACAGTGAAGCGCTCGCGCCAGTGCTATAGTTACGTGAGACGCTTACCTGAGACGCGAAACCCAAGCAGGTTTCGCGTCGCGCATCGGAAGTTATTTATGAATACTTTTGCTAAGGGCCCCCTTGTCTTACTGTCGTCGCTCCTGCTGTTCCTTTCCATCCTGGCAAGAGCCAGCGAGAAGCCAGCGCAAAAACCTACAGACGTTCCCGCAACTGTGATCGCCCATCTGCTTTTGCCCCAGGCGACTGGAAGTCAAATGTTGCTGCAGAAGGAAAAAGGCAAACAGTACCTGTACGTGCAACAGGCCGCCAAACAAGGTTTCATGGTGGTCGATGTGTCCCATCCCGACAAGCCGAGCCTTTTGAAGCGAACAGCCGAATCCAATCAGGCTACTTCCGGAAACCTAGAGATGGTTAGTCCTGACATCGCGATTGCGGAGGCTCCGGAGAAAACACCGGCCACTCTAACCAGCAGCAACCGGCCTACCGAAACCGTCCGCGTGCTTGACTTGAGCGACCCTCGGAATCCAAAAACCCTGGAGACCTTCAATAAAGTCAGCAGCATTCTTCCGGATAGTGGACATGGCTTGGTCTATCTCACGAACAACGAGGGCCTGTGGATTCTCCGCTACAATCACCCGTCGTTTCTGGAGCCCGCCAAGAAGAAGCCGCTGTGCGATTCCAATGCCGAAATCATGGCCATGCCGCCGGACTGCGACTGATGGCATTACTCCGAACTCAGCAGACGTGAAATAATGCCGTCAAGGGACTGCGCGCTCCGGACAATCCTTGTCGATGGTCCTAATCGATGTGATGTTCAGAGTCACCGGGGCGGCCGAACCAGTTTTGTTCATAGCGTCGGAACTGGTGCTCAGGGTGGGCGACTCGGTACCGGTCACTTCCACGCGCTGCCCCAGGTAGTGGCTGAGTCTTATTTTATGGGTGGCCTGAAGCTCGTAGGTCACGGGGGGGTTCTGCTTCATCAAGATGTAATCGCCGCTGGACCGGCTCACGCAACCTCGGATGGTTACCTGCCCTTTGGAATCCTTCGAATCTTGCGGGCCGGCGCCGGCAGCGTAACTATTTTGTGCTAGAAGAAAGCTGCCCGAAAGCAGCAGCACTGCGAAATACATTTTCCTCATGGGATTTCTCCTCGAAGACAATGGGATGGCAATCTCATTGCGAGGGTTGGCGTCAATTTGGCATAACTGAAAGCTACTTGACGTGCGTTTCCTGATAATGCACTTCCTTCCATTGCCCGGCCCGTTTCACCCAGAGTTCACTGATATATACGCGCGAATAGCGTACCTGGGACTTGGGGGGGAACTGCATGGTGACCTCGTAGATGGCTAAGGCGGCCTCGGGCCCGAGCGGAATCAACTTGAACCCCCACAGGGTATAGTTGAAGGCGTTGGTCTCTACCAGTTCCGTTAACGCCTGCACCTTATTGCGCTCGCCTCTGCCGTCGACTTCGACACCCTGATAATCGTCGGCCAACAGATCGCCATAAGCCCTCTTGTCCTTATTCTTCAGCGCCTCCCACTCTACTTTAATCTTCGCTTCAAACATCTCTTTCGGCTTCGACTCGTCGGAAATGGCGCCGGATGGTCCGCCCTCACCGAAAGTCGTTGGCATGGTGGGTTGTTGCGTTAGCGCCTCAACCGCCAGGCCCATCACACAAACGAAGATAAAGCAAACTCGCATGAGTCCTCCGAAGCGAAGGTCGAATCGCGAATCTTATCAGGTGAGCCGCAGTTCTCTCAAGATCTAGTCTTATCCAATACAAGATGAGCCTGAAGGGGATGGCATGCTGAGGATTGACCATCCACGTGCACGAAGCCGAGAAACTGAGCCTGGAACAAATCGAGGCTTTTCTAAACGCCAGCGAAGAGATCCGGTTCGAAGGCGAAACCCGAAAGCAGATAATTGCGGCTGCCCGTGAGAGAGCCGTGGAAATGACGGAAGAGAATAATCCCCCAACCCCAAGAGCGGGGGATTATTCTCTTCCTTGGAAAGCGCAAACAACAAAGGCGCGCTTTCCACATTCCCACCGCCCCGGCTGCTAGATTGGTTCCGAATCTAAACCGAAAGGAGCTTCCTCCACCACCACCGCTCAGGCTCTTCCCCAGACTCATCCTTCGATTGGAAAAGACTGATCTTGCGACCGAATGAACACCTTTCTGCGGTTTGCTCGGGGTACGCCAAATGATTTACTCTCAGCCGCAGTCAACCATGACCTTACCAAAGCGTAACTCCCATACCGCGACAGACGGTTTTTCGCACGCAATGCGTCGAGAGATCTACGAACAACCACAGGCCATCGCAAAAACCATTGAGCAGCAACTCAAAGACGACATTCTCTTTCCCGGCGAATTGCACGCCATTGAAAGTGCGTTATTGACTTTCGAAAAGCTCATCATCGCTGCCAGCGGATCGAGCCGCCACGCAGCACTAGCCGGTGAAATCATGATCGAAGACCTTTCCGGCGTCGCCGTGGATGTGGAATACGCCAGCGAGTATTGCTATCGCTCGACCCACGCGGCGGTAGAGCCGATCGTGATGGTGGTCACTCAATCCGGTGAAACCGCGGATACGATCGCGGCGCAACGCGAGGCGCTAACCCGCGGCGTAAAGACCATTGCTGTTTCAAACGTGGCTGAAGCCACGATTCCCCGAGAAGCAAGTGCAGCTTTAATCACAGGAGCAGGGCCGGAGCTCGCTGTGCCGGCGACGAAGAGTTTCACCACACAGGTCACGGTCCTCTATTTGATGGCATTATTTCTGGCGCGAAAACGAGGCCGAATGACTTCGGAGGTCACGCGCTCTTATCTGCAAAGGCTCTTGCGGCTTCCTGAAGCGATTGAGACGCACCTTCGCTCCTGGGATGAACTCGCGGAACAATTTGCACAGAAGCATTTTCACGCAGAAAAGTTCTTGTACCTGGGACGAGGGGTACATTATGCGATCGCGCGTGAGGGAGCGCTCAAACTCAAGGAAACTTCGTACGCGCACGCCGAAGGCTATCCAGCCGGGGAACTGAAGCACGGACCCAACGCGCTGGTCGATGAAAAACTCCCAGTCGTTGTTCTGGCCACCTGCGACGAGCGTGATCCGGACTCTCTACTGCGCTACCGGCGCACCCTCGAGGTGATGAAAGAGGTTAAATCACGGCATGGGCGCATTGTAACGGTGGCAACTGAAGGTGATCAGGAAGTTGCCAGCGTTGCTGACGACGTTTTCTATGTTCCTGCAGCGCCCGAACTCCTGCTGCCAATCGTCGAGGTGATTCCTTTGCAGCTCTTCGCTTATCACGTGGCCACCAAAAAGGGATACAACGTAGATCGCCCGCGTAACTTAGTGAAAGCAGTGGTTACCGAGTGAAAATCAGCCATCCACTAATTGAGCAATCCTGAAGTTCTATGCAGCGTCCGTTAGTTGGATTCAATATCCGCAGAGAGTCCATGCCCAATATCAGTTCCTCTCATGTCGATCTGCAAGCCGTGGCCAAAGAAATCGTGCGGCAATACGGCTTCGAACCGGACTTTCCGCCCGCGGTGCAGCAGCAACTGGCACAGCTGCGAGCTCATCCTCCGGCAGTGACAGCCGGAGGAAATGTGCGCGACTTGCGAAAGCTGTTGTGGTCGTCGATCGACAATGACACGTCGCGGGATCTGGATCAGATCGAGGTTGCGGAACGCTTGGTAAATGGTGACGTAAAGATTCTGGTCGGTATTGCTGACTTGGACGTATTCGTCCCCAAGCAGAGCGCGATCGATCAACATGCCGCCAGGGAAACCACGACGGTCTATGCCGGAGTTCGAAACTTTCCGATGCTCCCCGAGGAACTCTCCACCGGCAAGACTTCCCTGCTGGAAAATCAAGACCGGTCGAGCGTAATTATCGAATTCGTCGTCGACGAAAAGGGACTCGTTTCCTCCAGCGACGTTTATCGCGCTCTGGTTCGAAACCAGGCTCAACTGCAATACAACTCGGTGGGAGCATGGTTGGAGGGCACGGCAGCCGCACCAGCAAAGATTGCAGCTTCTGCCGACCTGCAGGCGCAATTGCGCTTGCAGGATGAAGCAGCGAGAAAGTTGAGGAGTCGACGTTATGAAAATGGCGCACTCAGCCTTCAGACCGAAGAACTGCTACCCCTTGTGTTCAATGATCGGGTAGTCGATGTGGTGAAGCAGCAAAAAAACCATGCCACCGAATTGATCGAGGACTTCATGATTGCCACGAACGGGGTGGTGGCGCGAATGCTGGAAAACGTATCGTCACTGCGGCGCATTGTGAAACAACCTGAGCGTTGGGATCGCATCGTTCAACTGGCAGCGAACTATGGTGAGAAGCTCCCGACCGATCCCGATTCGAAGGCGCTCAACGATTTTCTGATCAAGCGCAAGACGGCGGACCCGGATCATTTTGCCGACCTTTCGCTGGCCGTGATCAAGCTCATTGGGCCCGGAGAATACGTTCTGGAACGTCCAGGCGATCCCGCACCAGGCCACTTCGGCCTGGCAGTTCAGGATTACACGCACTCGACCGCTCCCAATCGGCGCTTTCCCGACATCGTGACACAAAGGCTCGTCAAGGCTGTGCTGCAAGGCAGGCCGAATCCTTATTCGGACGACGAACTCTCCGCGATTGCGGCCAACTGCACAGCCAAGGAAAATGCCGCGCGAAAAGTTGAGCGGGAAATGTCGAAGCGACTGGCCGCGGTGGCGATGCAGAACCAAATTGGCGCGATCTTCGACGCCATTGTCACAGGTGATACCCCGCATGGAACGTTTGTTCGCGTGTTACGCCCCGGGGTGGAAGGGTTGCTCGCTCAAGGACAAGAGGGAGTTGATGTCGGAGACAAGCTGCGCGTCAAATTGATCCGCACCGATGTGCAGCACGGCTATCTCGACTTCGCCCGGGTCTAGCTCAGTCTGGCGGTTATGGCGGCCAGTCATTTCCGAATCGCCGATCATTCCTGATCGCCGGTCATCACGCAAGTCAATAGCCGACGAAAACCCGCAAGGGTAACCTTGCGCAAGCAGCTTGTGCGGAGGCGAAACCCTGTTTGCCTGAATGGCGCAATCTCGTTTGTGGCGTGATGATTGTGATCTTGCCGACGTCATTGCTGGCCCAGGATGCCAATCGTGGGATGCTCTACAATGACGGCGGAACTTGGCTGAATGAAAATCCAGCGCCCGCTTCTGCCGCGATTTTCCCTGACTCCCTCGTCCAAACTCAGAAGGGTCACGTCGCGAGAATAGACGTTGAAGGATCAACCGTCCTCGTAGGTCCCGAAACCATGGTGCAATTTCAGGGTCACGAACTTGTGCTCGACCATGGAAGCCTGCGAGTGGACACAGCGCGCGAAATGGAGGTGATCGTCGGCTGTATCAGCATCATTCCCAATAACTCCGACCTAACCCAATACGATGTGACAGATGTCGATGGGAGGGTTAGAATCGTCGCCTTCAAGAAAGACGTCAAGGTCCAGTCACACGGCGGAGCCCTTCGGCGACCAAAACCATCCGCATCGTCCGACGCTCTCGTACGTGAAGGCCAGCAAGCCACTCGCGAGGAACACTGTGGAGGGCCAACTACGCCCACGCAAACCGCTAACGCGGCCATCCTGAATACGCGGGTGGCCGAAGGACTTGGAATCGCCGCAGTCGGGGCCCTCATCTGTCTCGGTTTATGCCGTGAGGATGACCCTGTCAGTCCCGCTAAGCCCTGACTGCTTGGTTAGCCGCCTCAGCGCAATTTATCAATGTCATCATTCGTGTAGACGCGCCTCGCGGGATGGGGTCTTTCTTTCTGATGAGCAACCGCCTCAGGCAGGGTGACGCCATAGCCCCGCTCGCGCAGCGACTGCGCCGTAGTGTTTTGCAAAACACCTGTATCCAAACTGCTGGCAGTAAGAGTATTGAGGAACTGGGCTTCACTTGATGTATTCGAAAGGAGGAGATCGATCAAGCTGACTGGACTGTAGCCGTAATAAATGGGAAGAAAATCCACAGGGGGTAGATCAACCGCCTGGGGCGGTAAGACGGTTCGGTTCCTCGCGCCAGGAATCAGAACTTCGGTAGCGTCGCTGGCACCAACATCAGGAGATGGGCCGGTCAGCGACATTGATGGCGTGGAAATTGGACGGGCGAACAAAGGCGAACCAAAAGTGATCAGATATTGCGGACCATTCGGGAAATTAGTTTCTTGGGCAAAAGCCGCTCCAAGAGTGAAAAGCACGAGACACATGCAGGAGACGGGAGAGCGCATAGGACCTCCGGGGTGCGCGGTCGTGCTGGTAATTATGATGCAAAAAAGGCTACGCGTCCATAGTCATTCAACGGTCATACGACCCTAGATGCCGCTCCTGTCGTGGCTCTCGGCCTGAGGCGACTGTAACTGCCGGTGCAGTTGGCGTCCCGCACGCAGCAGGAAAAACATGTAGAGAATGATCCCAATGTTGACCGCAAATACGACTGACCGGAGCACTGTGATGCCGCGCAGCAGCGCCCGGATTTCAAGTGGAAGCAGTAGGGTGCCAGAACCAAAGGCGAGCCATTCCGCCCAGGTTCGCCCATTCCAGAGACCGTAACCCTCGGCAAAACGCAAGGCAGAATAGACAAAAGCCAGCTTCACTGCTGTCCACAGCCGGGCATCCGTGAGGTCATCAGCGAAGTCGAGAAAAAGCTGCGCCGAGCGCCGATCGGTGCTGATGTGCAGCAAAGCCAACAGGCTCTCGGCCATCACCCAGGCGTCTTTGTGCAAGAGGACGACAGCCAATATGCCGACAAGGAGAACGAAGATTCCCTTGATGAATTCGAAGGTAGCAACCGCCCGCAGCAGACTTTTCTGGGCGCGGTGCAAGTCGATCTTAGACGGCGAGAGCATGCTGCAGCAGACAGTTTTCAGAGTATCACGGTCATCTGCGCGGCGCAGTTCAGCTGTCCTATTTGTGACTCGTGCGGAATTAGGCATGTAAGCCTTCCTTACGTCCGTAACTAGAGGAGATTCCCTCCGGATGTCAATATCGTGGGATGGCAAGAAGAATCACTGTGAGAACACTTGCGATTTTGCTGGCCGTGTGTTCACTGGCGTCCGCGGCGGCGTCGGCACAATCGTTGGAGACGTCAACCCCTTCGCAAACCGCGCGACAGGCGCTGATCGAAATGTTTTTTAGTAAAACGCCAGGAACCTTCGCGAAGCACTTGCCGGTGGTCACTCTTAGCGCGATGGAGAAGTCGGGCGCAATGACCACAATGCAGCAGTACTCGCTGCTCGCCGGGAAATTCCAGACGAAAGGAAAGACCTTCGAAACCTTCGAGACGGGATCGGTATTGCTAGTAGCTACCGATCCTCAGGCCGGAACAAAATTTGAAATTACTGTCGAAAATGACTCTTTGCAGGGACAAGAAGACAACATTGAGCTTTCGTTTCATACGTACAAGGACAAACAACCTCAGCGGACTCCCTTCCTGCCTCGCATGACGTTTGCCATGAAAACGGAATCCGGTGTATGGAAGCTCAACGAGATTTTGGTCACGGTGCGCCTGCCACTGGCCGACCCGGATTTCCTTAACAGCATTACTGAGGGGATAAAGTCACGAAGCGCGGAGACTGCGCCCCTGCCCACGCAGGGGCAGACCTCGACGACTACGTTCGGTGGTGACGCTTCGATACAGGCGGCGATGCGAACCGTTCTTACGGCTGAAATGACCTACTTCAATACCTATCCAACGGTCGGATTCACTTGCGCGCTTTCCGATCTGGATGGTTTCGGCGGCGGACAGCCGAATGAACACCAAGCCATGCTGATCGCCAGCGGTCTGGCCAGCGGGAAAAGATACGGCTACGTATTCACCTTGTCGGGATGCACTGGAACCCCCGCAACACGTTTCCAGCTTGTGGCCGCACCAGCAGGGAACGGGTTTGGACGGCGCGCCTTCTGTTCGGACCAGGCGGGAGCGATTCGCTACTCGGCCGATGGCCACGCTGCCACTTGCCTTGCCAGTGGCAGTCCGGCGCAGTGACAGCTTAGTCCGGTGGCGCCCGAGCTGTTACTGTTTTCTTAACTCTTTTGCGAACGAACTGCAGCGCGAAGCTCGTTCACAATCTCGCGCGATGCCTTGATCGCGGCCGCGTGCTGGTCCGGGTTGAAAGAAATGGCGCCCACGCGAGCGTGTCCACCACCTCCATAACGCTCACAAATCTTGGCCAAATTGACAACCGGCTCTTGCGGAGCCCACGGGTTAGACCCCACTGAAACTTTCACGCGGAAGCTACTCTTGCTCAGTCCAACGCTATAGATCGATTCGGGATGAAGGTAATAAGGGACGAACTTGTTGTAGCCCTCGAGATCGTGATCGGTGACATCGAAGAAGATCGTTCCGTCAACACACTGGGTTCGCTGCTTGAGGATTTCAACCGAGAGCTCGTGGCGCCGGAGCAGCGGAGGCAAGAGCGGGGCCACGAACGGTTCTTCCAGAATGGCCGCCAGCGGCTTGGTTGCCAGCAGTGGAATGAGATTCGGAACGAACCGCTGGTCCGGTGCGGATTCAATGACCATGGTTAACTTCATTGCCGGAGCCTTCATCTCAACCGCAGTAGTGGCGTCGGGATATAGGGCACCGTCGATGACGTCTGCCCAATGTACGAGATCGGCTACTGGAGCGGGATCTAATCCAAAACGCTGCTGCGCGATCATCGCAATGAAACTCGTGCACGATTTAAAGTCTGGATCGTAAAACTTTCGATTGCTCTGGTCGCGCTCGAAGTGGGCAGCGTCGGCGGGCGAGAGAAAGGCGCTCTCGTGATGATCGAACCACCATGTGATCTTGGGCGAAGTGGAATACTTGAAGTCGACGATCGCATTTTCGTCTCCGTCGAAATCAGATTCATCGAAAAGGGCTCCCGCGCGATGCAGCAGGCCGGAAAAGGTAAAGTCGGCATCTTCGCGAATCCGCTCGCGATAGAAACGAGAGAAGAGCGCGGCCGAGCAAGCTCCATCGAAACACTTGTCGTGGTAGAAAACTCTGACTTTCAATGCATGCCCCAGTCGATCAGGAATCCCGCCAACCGAAAGATTTATGCGGCCCATCTCGATCGGCGTAAAGGCTAATAGGTTTGACAGCTTAGAGGAAGAAAGTCAAGGGGCAGCCTAACGTGCGTGACAAGGTGGCTCCGAAAAGGCGCGGGTGAGCCACGGAAGCCAGTGATGATTCTCATCTCTCGAGAAGAACCTAGCCAGCCTGCTTCTCCGCCAAGTCGCCGATCACAGGCAGCTTAAACATCTGGCCTTGATTCGCCTTGAGCAGCAGAATGATCCAAAGTACCAAGGCTGCTAACGCGACCAGCATATGTAGAGGAGCGGTGACGAAAAACAGGAACGGCACGACTGTCAGAATCGAAAGCGCGATTTGGATCGCAACGACAGCCAGACAGAAAAAAATGCTTTGAAAGGAGTGGAACCGTACAAACCGGCTCTGATTATAAGGTGCCGTTACGAGAAAGATGATCGCCGGAATGAAGGTCACATAGGCGAGCATTCCAGCCACGTTATCAGCTAGTCCGGAGGCAGAACCTGCGGACGCGACCGAAGCCCGGCCGCTACACGCCGGGCAGGTGGTCATGCCGTCGGCAATCTGCGCAGCACACATATTGCAAAACGCCATAGAATCTCCCCTCTCTTGTTGAAAGCTGAAACCCCAATAGGTCCTACGAAGTCGGTCCCGACAGGCGCAGCGGCAAAGTATCAGAAAACCACATGGGAAGCAATCGATAACTGAGAGGAAAAGCGATAAGCTGGCTACAAACTTTGACGTTCCGCGATGGTGCCTAAGAGGGGAAGTTTGAACGTCTCGCCCTGCAAAGCTTTTACCACGAGCACGATCCAAATCATGAAAAAGGCGAGGCTCACTACCATGGACACCAGCCAGATGAGCAGGTGGCCAACTACCGGAATAAAATACAGTACGGCGCCCACAATCCTGAGCATCGCCCCAATTACGACGCCGGCCAGCCAGACTCCAATGCACTGGAAGGAATGGAATCGCACAAAGCGATTCTTGCTGTACGGTTCCACGAGAAGAAAAACAATCGCCGGAATCAGGAAGTAAGCCAATGCGCCGGCCAACGCTTCAGGCAGCATGCCCACCCGGCCATGAGCGCGTTCAGGAGGGCGCATGGCGCGACCACAGCCTGGACAGAAAGCGGCTGCATCGGGCATCAATGCGGCGCAGTCTGGGCAAGAGATGGGCATGAATTCTTCAGGCCGGCCGCGCCGCAGTGTTTTTCTTGCGACAGTCCTCGCAAACGCCATAAATCTGGAAAGTATGACGGGTGGTTGCGTAGTGATGTCTGCGTCCGATCTCCTGCTCCAGTTGCTCCACTTCCCGGGAAAAGAATTCCACCGAACTGCCGCATTCGGTGCAGACCATGTGGTGATGGCTCCGCCGGTTGTACTGATGCTCATAGCGGGCAATGCCATCGTGGAAAGCGACTTCGCTGGCTAACCCGCACTCGGCTAGCAGCTTGAGCGTGCGATAAACGGTGGTGTAGCCGATACCCGCATCCTTCTTCTGAACCAGGCGATGAAGTTCGTCAGTCGAAAGGTGGTCGCGCGTTTCGAGAAATGTGCGCAAGATCGTGTCACGCTGTGCCGTCTGTTTCAGGCCGACACGCTTAAGATGCCGGTGAAGTATCTCCTGGGCCTCCCGCACCATTTTTCGAGAGATGGAAGGCTGATCATCGATTCGCTTCTGCAGCATAGCGGTGGGAAAAGACAGGCAAATAATCCTGGCGAGCGGATGGCATGCAAGAAACCGCGGCGCCCATGGTGAAGAGTCAGCATAACACCCAACATCTTGAAAATGAAATTCATTTTCAGTAGAGCCGAGCCCAGGAACGTCGCTATTGCATTGTGCCGCATGCCCTTCTCCCCTAGAATCGATTTTGCTCATGAGCACTCTTACCGTAACCGGCGTTCCTGCCTCGCGGCGTTCAACCGAGGTACGCATTCTCCTCTGGCTGGTAATTGTCCTGCTTATTTTGGTCGGCGGTGCGGCACTGTATGCGTGGTTCGTGGCCCGCTCCGCGTTGCCCGAGCTTGACGGACGTTTAAAAGTGAAAGGTCTTGCAGCGCCGGTGAAGGTGACGCGCGACCAGCACGGCGTCCCGGTGATTGAGGCCGCAAGCATGGAAGATTTGTTTCTTGCCCAAGGCTTTATCACGGCGCAGGACCGGCTCTGGCAGATGGACGTGATGCGGCGGTTCGGAGCCGGAGACCTTTCCGAGATTCTGGGCGAAGACACTCTTAAGATCGACCGCGAGCAACGCATCCTTGGACTGCGGGCGGCGGCCAGGAAATCATTGGACATAGCGAGTCCTCAAGATCATTCGTACCTTGAGGCTTACGCGCGTGGGGTAAATGCATTCATCGAAAGCCAGGGAAGCCGCCTTCCGATCGAGTTCCGCATTTTGAACTATCGGCCGAAGCCGTGGCAGCCTGAAGACTCCGTCGTGATCGCGAACCAGATGGTGAAAGACCTCAACTACTACACCTTTCGGGACGCACTATCGCGCGAAAGGATTCTGGCCAAGCTGGGCCCTGAACTGACCGCGGATTTATACGTCAACCGCTCTTGGCACGATCGTCCGCCCACGGTCATGCCGGATGATCTTAATAACCAGCATGACCAGGGCGATTCCGACGATGAAGATGACGACGAAGGTCCTGACGACTCCGTAACTCAACTCAAGGGCGGAAGCGCGGGCGCGGAAACCTGGGCACAGCAAGCTTTTCAACCGACGCCGGAAGCGGTCAACGGATCGAACGACTGGGTCGTCTCGGGGATCCACACAGTTACAGGCAAGCCTTTGTTGTCGAACGATATGCATCTCGGTCACCAGATGCCGAACCTCTGGTACGAAGCGCATCTCAAGTCGGGCAATCTGGATGTTGCAGGAGTAACTCTGCCCGGAATGCCCTACGTAATTGTTGGCCACAACCAGCGAATTGCCTGGGGATTTACCAATGTCGGGCCAACGGTGGCAGACGCGTTCATCGAAACCTTCAATGCGCAGGGAGCCTACCAGACGCCGCAGGGTTGGCGACAGCCCGAGCACCGCGCCGAAGTGATTCACGTTAAGGGCAAGCCGGATGTGAAGCTGGATGTCAGCATTACGCGGCACGGCCCAATCGTCACCGATCTTATGCCCGGAGAAACGCGACAATTGGCGTTGCGCTGGACCCTATATGATGGCCTTCGCATGCCGTTCTTCGATGTCGATACAGCACAGAATTGGATTGAGTTTCGCAAGGCGTTTTCGCAACTGGATGCGCCGGGGCAGAACGTCGTTTATGCCGACGTGGACGGCAACATTGGTTACCAGAGCACGGGGCATATTCCGATTCGTGCCGCGGGCAACGGCAGTCTGCCCGTCAGTGGGGCCGACGACGCCCATGACTGGATGGGCTACATTCCCTTTGACAAGTTGCCGAGTATCTACAACCCTCCTTCCGGAGTAATCGCAACGGCCAACGGGCGCATCACGCCCGATGGTTATCCCAATTCCATCAGCGCGGAGTGGGAGGCGCCGTGGCGCACCGAGCGCATTTATCATGTGCTCGAATCTGGCGGCAAGTTTGCAGCCACGGACATGCTGGCGCTGGAAAATGATATTCACTCCGAAAATGATTTGTTTGCCGCTGAACGTTTCGTCTATGCGGTCGACCACGCCTCGAAGCCCTCGGCACGGGCCAGACAGGCTGCCGATCTCATGCGTAATTGGGATGGGCGAATGTCCGCATCTTCAGCGGCGCCAACGGTTGCGGTGCGGTCCGCTCAGGAACTAACTCGCCTCCTACTCGAGCCTCGGCTCGGACCGGCATCGGAAGATCCGGAGCAACAGGAAAAAGCTCTAAGCTGGAAGACTTACGGTTGGGAGATGCGAACGGTGTGGCTGCAGAATGTTCTGCTGCATCAACCCAAGCGCTGGCTGCCTGGGAACTTTCCCAATTACGATGAACTGCTGACGGCCGCCGTCGAAGCCGCAGTGGATGGTCCAGCAGTCCCGAAGGATCTGACGGCATGGCATTGGGGCAGCTCCAACGCGGTTGAAATTGAACACCCGGTGCTGGGAAAAATTCCCTTCATTCGGCACTGGGCTGCGCCGGGAATAAAGGAGCAATCGGGCAGCGGCTATACAGTGAAAGCCGTCACCCGCCACCACGGACCCTCCGAACGATTTACGGCAAATCTAGCTGACCTTGATCAATCAACGTTGAACACCGTCACTGGTCAGGGCGGAAATTTCCTGAGCCCTTACTATCTGGATCAATGGCAAGCCTGGTATGAAGGCTCAACCTTTACGTTACCGTTCACAGCCCAGGCGGTGAATGGAATGGCTGCTCATAGACTGGTGCTGGAACCTGCGAAGTAGTCTGTCCAACGGAAGAATCAGAAGAAGTCGACGGCTTTCACGTCGATGATCTGGCCCGTGATGGTGATGGTGCCGGTGGAAATAAAGGAATTCAGAAGCAGACTATCGATGGTCGTGTCGTAAACGCGCAGGTTGCCACCCTCCGCCACGTATTCTACGAAGCGAGTGCTAAAGCTCTGCAGACCGGTTACATCGCCATTATCCGGCGGGATAACCGCGGTGGTATTGCCTGGCTTGGTTGTATCGAAAATAGAAAGGCAACCTCGCACCTCTCCTGTCACGTTGTTAACATTGCCGATATTCGTACAAGTGTGGGATCCGATGAAAAGCTGGCCATTGTTGCTGATATCAATGCGGTCGTGGTAGCCATCGGTGATAACCACGCTGCCGGTCACTGCCATCGAACCGAGGTCGACGATGTCAAGACGTCCGCAGGTTGTGGCGGCTGTCGTTTGCCCGGTGCACGAATTCTTGGTGGCAGGAGTGCCCGCAACGTAGAGCGTGGAACCGTTCAAGAGGGCGACGGTCGCGGCATCGACGGGTACAGGAGTGCCCAACGTCAAGGTTGCCAGGGTTAGCGTCTGCACGCTGGCCTGCGTGCCGCCGCACTCGGCGCCACAATTCAGAATGTAAGCCGTGCTGCCGTCGCTGCTGAAGACCGCGTAGACCGGACGGTCGAAACCAACTACCGTGGACGCGAGCGGTACGCCGGTATTCTGAACAAGAGGCGATACTACGGTCACTATATTGGAGTCGTTGCTGAAAACCAAAAGCTGATTTCCACTCGGACTCGATACCACAGTTTGCGCGCTGGGAACGCCGATCGTGGCTGTGATGAGATCGGTTGGAAGATCCATCACTTCAACGGCTCCGGGAGCGGATCCGATCAGCGGGGCTGTTGGCACCGCCGCATACCCAGTGCTGTTTGAAACCGCAACCATGCTCGTGGTTGATCCCGGCAGTTGTATCGTCCCCGTCATTGTTTCGGTCTTGGTATTAACAATACTGATAGCGTTGGTAGCTGAATCAAAAACGAGCAAAGTGGCTCTTTGCGGGGAGATAGCCATCAGGCCCGGAGAACTGCCAGCGCCGATTTCAGACGCATGCGCCAGCGTGTCGAGTTCTCCATTGACAACGATGAGACCGGGCGACGAGGTCAGGCTGGACACACTCTGAGAGGCAAGAACGCGGGTCGTCAGCGCGCTGGGAGGTAGTGTAATGTGGGTTCCCCCGCCACAGCAGAGAAGACTGAAACTGGTGACGAGCGCGGCAGACAAGAGAGCGAATTTCTTCAAACGTGGGGCTCCTAACTACAGGAAAACCAGAGATTTAAGCGCGAAGTAGCAGATTATAGCAGAGCTTCGGAAGACCAATTTGCGGGCCTTAGCACGGCTGCCTGAATCCCTACCTAATGTTGTTCCCAAGATGCCAGAAACTATGCTCATCCTGTATTCTGATTGACATGCCAGCTGACTTTCTTACCCGGATCAAGCAATACCCTGCTCTGTGCGACGGAGCCATGGGCACGTTGCTCTACGCCGGGGGCGTGTTCATCAACCGCTGCTACGATGAGTTGAATCTTTCCCAGCCCGATCTGATTCGCGGTATTCATCACGATTATCTGCAAGCTGGGGCTGAGATTGTTGAAACCAATACTTTCGGGGCGAATGCGTTCCGCCTCGCGCGCCACAGTCTCGCCGACAAGGTGCATGAGATCAACCGCGCAGGCGCTCGACTGGCCCGAGAAGCTGCTAAGAGCTTCGATGTGTGGGTCGCGGGATCAGTTGGCCCTTTGGGAACCAGAATCGAACCGCTGGGAAAAACTTCTTTTGAAGAAGCGCGTCAGGCGTTTCGCGAACAAATCGAAGCGCTGGCCGAAGGCGGTGTCGATCTGCTAATGCTTGAAACCTTCGGATACCTTGAGGAACTGCATCAGGCGGTACTTGCGGCCAAGGACATAGGGGCAAAGCTACCTCTGATCGTGCAAGTCACGATCGATGAGGACGGAAACTGCCTGGATGGTTCCGACCCGGAGACCTTTGCGCCTCGACTTGAGGAATGGGGTGCCGATGTGATCGGCTGTAACTGCAGTGTCGGTCCCGTGGCCATGCTCGACGCCATAGAGCGGGTACGCGCGGTCTCTTCCCTGCCGCTGGCGGCACAGCCGAATGCAGGTATTCCGCGCTCAGTGGAAGGCAGAAACATTTACCTGTGCTCCCCGGAGTATATGGCGAGTTACGCGCGTAAATTTGTGGCTGCGGGCGCGCGCCTCGTTGGCGGATGCTGCGGAACCACTCCCGATCACATCCGGGTCATGAAATCCGCGCTGCGCGTTGGAGAGGCACGCGGAAAGGCTGCCTCTAGTCATGTTACGAGCACGGCGGCGCCAG
Source organism: uncultured Acidobacteriota bacterium (assembly GCA_963720155.1). GTDB lineage: Bacteria > Acidobacteriota > Terriglobia > Terriglobales > Acidobacteriaceae > Sulfotelmatobacter. Next base: position 134,124 of record CAVREP010000013.1, on the reverse strand, counting down.
CCGCTATACCAGCCCAGCCTTTAGAAGAACGATCGGTTCTGGGGGCGAAGCTGGCGCGTGGAGAATTCGTCACCATGGTGGAGATTGTTCCTCCAAAGGGAACGGACATCAGGAAGGAGCTAGAGGGTTCCCGCTTCTTGAAATCGGTCGGCGTGGATGCGGTCAACATTCCCGATAGCCCTCGGGCCTCGGCGCGTATGAGCAACCAGGCCCTCTCGCTGCTGGTTCAGCGGGAAGCGGGAATCGATGCTATCCTGCACTACACCTGCCGCGACCGCAATGTGTTGTGCATCCAGAGTGATCTTCTGGGAGCGGCTGCAGTGGGAATTAAGAACCTGATCTGCATCACGGGCGATCCACCCAAGATGGGCAATTATCCGGACGCCACGGCGGTGTTCGATGTGGACGCCATTGGCCTGGTAAATATTGTCCACAACTTAAATCGAGGGTTGGACATCGGTGGGAACCCGATTGGAGCCGGCACGAGTTTTGTGATCGGCGTGGGCGCGAATCCTGGACTTACCGACCTCGACGAGGAGATCCGGCGGTTCGAGTACAAGGTTGCCGCCGGAGCTGAGTATGCGGTCACTCAACCGGTGTTCGATATTCGCCTGTTGGAAAACTTCCTGCGGAGAATCGAACATTGCAGAATTCCCGTGGTTGCCGGAATATGGCCGCTGGTCAGCGTGCGCAACGCCGAGTTCATGAAAAATGAACTGCGGGTTTCGGTGCCTGACTCGATTCTAGAACGCATGGCGCGGGGCCAAACGCCGGAGGCCGCAAGAGCCGAGGGTGTAGCCATTGCCCGGGAGATGCTGCTTGCCGTTCGAGACGCGGTGCAGGGGGCGCAAATCAGCGCGCCCCAGGGACGTTACAGTTCGGCGGTGGATGTGCTTGAAGCACTAGGATCGAGGGCTTCCGCTCCTGCGTAGGATTCCCATTCGCGGAGACAACTTGGTCCAGCGACACAACTTTTTACAAAAAAGGACTGGACACCCAGCGCAGAAAGTAGCATTACAATAGAGAAGGAGCGAAAACCCCGTTGGCCAAATTTGAAGAGTGCCTTCAGCGACTGGAAAAGATTGTCCAGGAACTGGAAAAGGGAGACGTGCCTCTGGAAAAGAGTCTTACTCTTTTTGAAGAAGGTATGCACTTGTCGTCTGCCTGCCGCAAAGAGCTGGAGCAAGCCGAGGGCAAGGTCGAAATTCTGCTGAAGAAGAACGGGAGGCTCCAGGCTGAGCCGTTTGAGGCCTTGACGGAGAAGCAACCTGCCCGCAGGTAGGCGCCGACCGTCATGGGTGCTTGTTAAGTTGTAATGTCTGTGGAGTAGTGGTGCCGAACCCTTCCCCGCAGCCCTAGTCCGCCGTTGTTGACGGTTGTTGGTCAGGAGGATCTATGGGCTTTAGTGTTGTGGTTGTAGAAAGTGATGCTGGGGGCACCCAATCGCTCGCTGGTGGGCTTTCTTCTCACTTCCATGCCATACATTTGACCCGCTCCGGGGATGAACTTCGCGAGCGAGTCGCTACCAGTCGCCCGCAAGCGGTGATTCTTGATATGGAACACTCTCGTCTTACGGATGTGCGAAACTTGCGCCACGATTTCCCATCACTGCCCATCGTCTGCACTCATCGCATTCCAGATGAGGAGTTATGGATTGCCGCCCTCGACGCGGGTGCCAGTGATGTTTGCCGGGCTGATGATGTGCAAAATGTTTTGACTTCCGTTCTCCGGAATGTGGCAGTCGCAAAGACGGAGACCGCGGTAGCATAATCGCATTCGAAGATTGCGCCAATGAGGACGCCTCTCGGCGTCCTCATTCTTTTGCCCCGGTGCTTTGCCTGCTTTCCCCTTGTTATACTCACTGCTCAATGCTGCAAGAGACTCTCGAGCAAGGACGGTCGCTGACGGATGCGGCGCTGGACCGGTTGATTCCGCTGGAAACTCAGCATCCCGTTTCCATTCACAAAGCCATGCGGCACAGTGTGTTTGCCGGAGGCAAAAGGCTGCGGCCGGTTCTGTGCATAGAGGCCGGCCGCATGGTAGCAGGGTCACTACCCAGGAAAATCGACGAATTGGGTGCGGCGCTGGAAATGCTGCACACCTACTCGCTGATCCACGACGATCTTCCGGCGCTTGACAACGACGATCTTCGGCGCGGCCGTCCCACCTGCCACAAGGTATTCGGAGAGGCGATCGCAATCCTGGCTGGAGACGCGCTGCAGACGCGAGCCTATGAGATTCTCTCGCGCTTAGAGTGTCCGGCTGACGCGCGCGTGCGGATCATCGAAGAGATCGCCCAGGCTACCGGCACACTCGATGGCATGATCGGCGGGCAAGTCGTGGATCTTGAAGCCGAGCATACCCAGCCTGCGGCGGAGATGCTCGAATATATCCATCGCGCCAAGACCGCTGCGCTGATCACTGCCAGCCTGGTCAGTGGTGGCCTGTACGGCGGGGCAAAAGACAACCAAGTGAGAAAGCTGCGGGCTTTTGGTCAGTCGGTGGGTTTGGCATTTCAAATCGTGGACGATGTGCTCGATGTGACGCAAACTTCGGAGCAGCTGGGCAAAACGGCTGGCAAAGATACAGCCGCACAGAAAGCCACTTACCCGGCCCTGTTTGGAATTGAAGAATCCGAACGCAGAGCGGACTCGTTGGTGAGCGCGGCAATCGAAGAATTGGACAGTTTCGACGATCGGGCGGAGACGCTGAAGGAGTTGGCGCGGTATTTGGTGGAGCGGAAGAAATAGATTTGGCTTGTTTAAACAAAACGGCGCACGGTCTTATCCTTTGGCCGCGCGTCGTGTTAGGGCACAGAAATCTCGACTGACATGTCTTCGACTACTTTAGACATTCTCGCGATTGCGGCGCACCGCGACGACGTGGAGCAAACCTGTGGCGGCACGCTGCTGAAGATGGCGCAGCGCGGGCAGCGGACCGGCATTCTCGACTTGACGCAAGGCGAGATGGGCACGCGGGGCACGGCCGAAGATCGCGCGCGTGAGGCGGCAGACGCGGCAAAAATTCTGGGCGTGGCTTGGCGGCGGGCGCTCGATATTCCCGACGGACGCGTGGAAAATACCTGGGAGAATCGGTTGAAAGTGGCAAGCGTGATCCGAGAGACGCGCCCACGCGTAGTAATTCTTCCTTACTGGAAGGGACGCCATCCAGATCATTACACAACGTCTGTGCTGGGATATGAAGCGTGCTTCTTGGCGGGACTGGCGAAACTTGATCCCGGCGGCACCGTCCAGGCGGGACGCTCCGCGAACAGCCGACATGATACGAAGCTTCTTCCCCACCGACCTTACAAAATTATCTATGCCACGCTTTATTACGACGTGCGTCCAACGTTTGTGGTGGATATCAGCGAACAATTCGAGGGAAAATTCGCATCCATCCTCGCCTACACGTCGCAGTTCAGCGATCAGGAAGCCGGCAAAGATCTCTTCCCTGCTCACGACGAGATCCATGCGCGGGTAGAGTCGATGGCGCGCTTCTACGGCATGCTGGGCGGCGTCACTTACGCCGAGCCGCTTCTACAGAAAGAGGTTGGGCTGGTTGACGATCTGCTGGCAATCCCCGTCAAGTCGATTTGAGTGGCAGCCTTTCTGCAGCCTTTTTCGCGAGTTGCCCAGAAGTGACAAAGAGCCATCATTATCGAGGATCAATCACGACTTCCTCCTTGGGAAGTGCCTCGATTGTCGATTGGTCGATTCCCAGATGCTGGCTCACCAACAGTGCCGGGGTGTGCGCCATCCATTCCTCCAACGAAATGTCTTCGTAGTGATCGCTCTTAAACATCTCGAGAAATACGAGGTCCGCATCGCCGGTGTTCTCAATGTAGTGCGGATTCGATTGCAGAACGTAACCTACATCACCCTCCTCGAAATCCATCGTGCGGGCGCGCGAACCGGCGGCGAAAACCGTCATTCGCCCTTTGCCACTGATGTAATACAGCCACTCGTCCTGATTAGGATGCCAGTGCAGTTCGCGCAGCCCGCCGGGTTTCAGCCTGACGATCGCCGCCGAAATAGGGGTCATGGGGAAAATCTTTGAATCGATAATCTTAACGTCGCCGCCGGCCGTGACCTTGATTGGTTTCATTTCGCTGGCCTTGAAATCGCAGCGCTTCGGCACGGTGCCTGTTGCTTCGGCGGCCTCGCTTTGCTCCTTCTTTCAAATCTCCGGGCAGGCCTGTCTGAAAAATAAAGAGCTCTTTCTTGGGCACTTTATCGAAGGTAGACTCCGGCAGAATAAAATTCTTGGCCAGCACTTCTTTCGGCGTATGAGTCATCCAGTCGGTAATCAGGAAGGTTTGGAACTCGTCAAAATTACCGTCGTCAAAAAACGAGCAGGAACTCGCACCCATCCGGCCCCAGGCCTTGAATCGAGTGCGGAACGCCTGGAGGAAAAAGCCACAGGTCGCCGTCGCTCACCGCGCTCACGAAACTCCTTCCGTTCTGGTCCACGGCCGTGATACGGGCGTTGCCGTAAAGCATGATCGACCACTCGGCCGATACGTGCCAGTGCAATTCGCGTACACCCCCCGCGGTCAGGCGCATCTGCACGCCGGCAATGGTCTTTGAAATCGGCAATTCCCGAGCTGTTACTTGCCGTGTCCATCCTCCGCTCTCGATGCGCTTTCTCGCCAGCGAGAACGAATACTTGAACGGCGGTACGGTTCCGTTATCGGTCTTGGGCGGCCATACGGAGTTCGGATTTTCCGTATCTAAGGCGGCGTTTGTAGGGGCCAGTTGGTCTTCATTCGGCGCTGTATGACCCGGAACTTGCAGCGGCTTATTGCTTTGCTGCGACTGCCCTGCGGCTGCCGCGGTTGCCGCCAGAGCCGTGGATGCTACGCCAATAAATCTTCTGCGTGTCAACTCTGCCACGTTGTTGGTCATGAATCATCTTCTGCGGACGGGATACCGCCTAGTCGGAATACCACATAGATGATCGAGGACAAGCGAAGGTTTCCAGTATTCTGGCGGCGACAGGTGCAGCACGTCGAGAGCGCCCGGATTTTACTGCCTGACTGCTACAGCCAGGCCATCACGAATCGGCAAGATGGTGGTGAAGAAATCTTTCGAGTCGTAGAGCAGACGATTAAATTCGAGGATTGCTTTGGTCTGCGCTTCCTTGGGATTCTTCCGCGCGACCCTGCCACTCCACAAAACATTGTCAGTGATGAAAAGGCCACCTTTGCGCAGGCGCGGTGCAATCAGGCGCAGAACGCGGGGATAATCTTCTTTGTCGACATCGTTGAAAATTACGTCGAACTGCTGTTTCTGCTCGGAAAGAATTTCGAGAGCATCGCCCGTGTGGACCGTGATGCGGTCGGCGACACCGGCCTGGTTGAAGTAACGGCGGGCGCGCTCGGCATTCTTAGGATCGCCATCGGTGTAGATCACGCGGCCTTTTTCGCCCACCGCTCGAGCCCACCAGACGGTCGAATATCCAATCGCCGAGCCCAACTCGAAGACCGTCTTGGCGTCGATCATTGTGGCGAGTTGCTGCAGCACGCGGGCCACGGCAGGGCCGACGATCGGAATATTGTTCTTAGAGGCGTAATCTTCCATCTCCGTGAGCACCGCATCGCGCTTAGGGAGCAGCGAGTACAAATAATCGTCGACCGGTCCGGCAGTTGTGAAGTTATAGTGACGCCAACTCGGTCTGTTTTCCTTTTTCGGTTTCTGTTGTGCCACTTGCTTTCCTCGAAAATGTGAATAGTGTCTGTCAGCCTCTTTCAACTGCCGACGGTTACGCCGGGCTTCATAGTAACGATCTCTACCGCCGGCACCAGCTTCTGCAAGTCACTGGGACTTCCCGTCAACACGGGAAATGTACCGAAATGCATAGGAATGACCGTTTTCGGCTTTAACAGGTTGCAAGCGTAGGCGGCTTCGCGCGGCCCCATTGTGAAATGATCGCCGATCGGCAGCATAACAATTTCAGGCGCGTACAGCTCGCGGATCATGGCCATGTCCCCGAAAACATTGGTGTCGCCGGCGTGGTAGATCTTGAGGCCGCTTTCGAATTCAATTACGTAACCACAAGCCTCGCCGCCATAAATGAGCTGGTCGCCATCCTGGATGCCGCAGGAGTGATCGGCGTGCACCATGGTGACTTTAATATCGCCGATCTTCTGCGTCCCACCCTTGTTCATCATGGCATTTTGTTTTGCGCCCTTCTTCTCCAGCCATCCGCACAATTCGGGCATGCCAACGATCTGCGGGTTATGCTGTTTAACAATTTCAACGGCGTCTCCGATGTGGTCACCGTGGCCGTGCGTGCACAGGAGAATATCGACGCGCTTTACCTTCTTCTCGGAGGCAGGGCACGCCGGGTTATTCATAATCCAAGGATCGATAATAAAGGTGCGGCCGCTGGGCGTTACGATCCGAAATGTGGCGTGGCCTAGCCATGTAAGTTGCATACCTTTAAGATTCATCGAGCAATATCTCCTCTGGCCGGCAATCCCCGTCGGTGGACTTCCTTGCAAGGCCAATCAATCGACGCTGCGACCGGACTTTAGTTTAATATGAAACGCCATGACAGAACTAAAGGTGCTGATTTCGCGGGAGCAGATTGCGAAGCGAGTCGTCGAACTGGGCGCGGAAATCACGCGTGACTTTGCCGGGCAGCCAGTAATCCTTGTCGGAGTATTGAAAGGTTCCGCGATTTTTCTCGCTGATCTGGCGCGGCAGATCAAGCTGGACGCGACCTTCGACTTCATCGGCGTCAGCAGTTACGGCAACCGTCCCAGTCCGCCGCAGGAGCTTAAGAGCGGCTGGGATTCCACCGGCGAAGTGAAGTTGACGAAGGATGTTGACCAGTCCATGAAGGACAAGAATGTAATTGTGGTTGAAGACATTCTCGACACTGGCTTGACGCTCACCATTCTTAAGAAACTACTGCTGGCACATCAGCCTCACTCACTGAAGATCGCGGCGCTTCTAGATAAACCTTCACGACGCAAATTGCCTCTGCAAGGTGACTACGTTGGATTCACAATTCCCGATGAGTTCGTGGTGGGCTACGGCCTGGACTATGCCGAACGCTACCGCAACCTCTCTGACATCTGTATTGTGCCGCGGGAATGAACAAAGTACTGACTACCTCGTACCGAGTAGCGGGCAGCTCGCCTCAGCGCGGTCAATCCAATGACACCTCTTACGCAGCTCTCGGCACCAGGTACGGTACTGGGTGCTCTGAACCGGCTGCTATCATGGAAAAACAATGGGGGATGTACTGAGCAAGCACGAAAAACATTTGCATGTTGAGCCGCTCTTACTGGAAGTTGCCGACGTAATGGCGACTTCGCTTGATCTGGATACGACCCTACGCCGGGTCGCGGAGGTAGTGCGCAAAGTCATCGATTATGAAATCTTCGCGATCCTCCTGCTGAACGAAAAGACTCAGGAGCTGCGCTTCCGCTTCCAGGTGGGGTATCCGCCGGAATTCGCAGAGCGCGCTCGGGTCAAGGTTGGCCAGGGAGTGACCGGACAAGCCGTCGAGTTGCGGCAGGCAATCCTGATCGATGATGTGACTCGCGATCCCAGATACATCGCTGCCATACCTAACGTGTGTTCAGAATTAGCCGTGCCCCTGACCACCAAGAATCGCGTGATCGGAGTGATTGATCTGGAGGCTAGGCATCCCGGCTATTTCAACGAAGAACACAAGCGCCTGTTGACGCTCATCGCGTCGCGCATAGCGGCCGGTATCGAGAACGCGCAACTCTACACGCGCACTACCCGGCAGGCGAAAATCCTCCTGCTTTTGAACGAGATCGCGCGCGAGTTGAGCTCCATCTTAAATCTGGACGAACTATTGGGCCGGATCGCCGAGCTGCTACGCCGGCTGATTGACTATCAGATGTTCAGCCTCCTGTTGCTGGATTCGTCCGGCGAGAAGCTGCAACACCGTTTTTCGTTGCGATTCAACGAAAATGTTCACACGAAACGAGAGATTCCGCTGGGGCAAGGATTGGTCGGAGAGGCGGCGCAGACGAGGCAAGCCATTCTGGTACCGGATGTAAGCAAAGATCCCCGCTACATCGAGAGCAATCCAGAGACGCGATCTGAACTGGCCGTGCCATTGATCTATAAAGACAAAGTGATCGGAGTGCTCGATCTTGAGCACACGCGGCGCGGTTTTTTTACCGATGAGCACCGACGCACCATCGTGACTCTGGCAGCGCAAGTTGCGATTGCCATTGAGAACGCACGCCTGTATGAGGAGATTGCGCGCCAGGAACGCCGTTTGGAGCGGGATTTGGCGCTCGCGCGCGAATTGCAAATGCGATTGCTTCCCCAGACGCTGCCGAAAATGGCGCATCTGGAGCTAGCGGCAAAGTTTATTCCGGCGAGGGCTATCGGCGGCGATCTCTACGATTTCATTCCGTATTCTTTATCACGGCTGGGAATCGTGATCGGCGATGTCAGCGGCAAAGGAGCTCCTGCTGCTATCTACGCGGCTCTGGTAAGCGGCATCCTGCGCTCGCATGCGCCAATCGAGCCGGGACCCGCCGAGATGCTCTCGGCAGTGAATTTGTCGCTGGCGGAGCGGCGCATTGAAGCCCAGTTCGTATCGCTCATCTACGCGCTCTGGGATGATGAGCATCGTACCCTCCTGGTGGCGAACTCGGGCTTGCCACGTCCCGTCTTAGTGCGCGATGGACAAAACACTGTCATCGAAGCCACTGGTTTGCCCCTTGGGCTTTTCGACGACGTAAGCTACGACGAGTTCCGATTCAAAATGAAGCCCGGAGACGTGTTTGTTTTCTTCAGCGACGGCATTCTTGATGCGCGCAACCGTCGCGGAGAACTGTTCGGCCGCGGCCGTGTGGAGAAGATCATCGGGGAATGCGGGGGGACCTCGGCAGACTGCATAGTCGACTCTCTGTTTAAGGCTGTGGCCGAGCATTCCGCTGGGGTCGAGACGTTCGACGACCAAACCGTGGTGGCAATCAAGGTAAAAGACGGCACTGCTTCGGGATCTTCTAAACGAAAATGACCCGGCACGGCGCAGTCACGGTACTGGAGAGACCGCCAGGATTCGTTTTTCATGAGGAGCGAAAAGGTCTATTTCGCCGCAGTGTAAATTTGTCGCTTCACTGCGAGGGTGTTTCCGTAGCAAAACTGGCAGAAGGGTACGGAACACCGCTCTACGTCTATTCAGCAACAGCGATACGAGAACGGTTGGCGACGTTTGAGAATGCATTTCGCAATATCCCACACACCATTTGCTACTCGGTCAAGGCAAATTCCAATTTAAGCATTCTGCGCCTGATAGCTCGGCAAGGCTGCGGCTTTGACGTGGTGTCGGGAGGCGAATTGGAGCGCGTGTTGGCCGCTGATCGACATGCGGCAAAGAGAATCGTGTTCTCCGGCGTAGGAAAGTCTCGCGACGAAATGACTGCGGCCTTGAAAGCCGGAATTCTGCTTTTTAATGTGGAGAGCGAATCGGAGCTCTGGGCTTTGGCGGAGTGTGCGACGCGATTGCGCACGGTTGCGAATGTGGCTCTTCGTGTAAATCCAGATGTCGCGGCCGATACTCATCCCTACATATCTACGGGCCTGCGCAAGCATAAGTTCGGCGTGCCAATCCAGGATGCGCGCGAGCTCTACGCCAAGGCCTCCGGTGCACGGTGTTTGAGAGTTGCGGGAGTCAGCGTTCATATTGGCTCACAAGTCAACGAGGTTGCGCCCTTCGCGGAAGCTGTCGCTCGAGTGGCCGACCTGGTCCGGGAGTTGCGCAGCGACGGGCACACTGTGAACTTTGTCGACGTTGGTGGTGGGCTCGGGATCGCGTATCAGGAACTGGGATCGGAGTTTGGAGAAGATGTCGCCGAATATGCGCGGGTCGTAATTCATCCTCTTCGAGGCCTAAATGTGCATCTGCTGCTGGAGCCGGGGCGCGCGATTGTGGGGCCTGCTGGAGTTTTGGTCATCTCTGTTCTCTACAAGAAAGAAAACGACGGCAAGCGATTTCTGATTGTGGATGGGGCCATGAATGATCTGATTCGACCTGCGCTGTATGGCGCATATCATGAGATCGTTCCCGTGATACAGCCCAGCAAACGGCGAGCTCACTCGGCCACTAACAAAGAGATCGTCGATGTAGTGGGTCCCGTGTGTGAGTCCAGCGATTTTTTCGCCCGCGATCGGGAGTTGCCTCGCGTTGAAGAGGGTGATTTGCTGGCAATTCTTGATGCCGGCGCCTACGGAATGGCGCTAGCCTCAAACTACAACACGCGTCCCAGGCCAGCAGAAGTCCTGGTTCAAGGAAAATCAGTGAAGCTCATTCGACGGCGCGAAAAATTACGGGAATTGTACTCCGCGGAGTTGTAACCGTTCGAAGTACGCCTTATCTCTCTCCCCACTTCAGCTTCGTGCGCAGCACGTGGAAGAAATCGGTATCGCTGCGAAACAGGCCAACCTTGTGATCGGAGCGGTGACAGCGGACCCGGTCTCCGTCCCGCAAATCAAGGCCGGGCTGACCGTCGAGGCTGAGATATGCGACTTCCTCGTCGCTGCGCAACACAATTTCGATCACCGCCGAATCTGGCACTATCAACGGACGGTGCGTCAGCGAATGCGGAGCCACCGGGGTAATTACAAAAGCCTTCACTGTAGGCATGACCACCGGACCGCCCGCGGAAAGGGAATAGGCGGTCGAACCCGTCGGCGTGGCTACGATCATTCCATCCGCCCGATAACTTGAGACAAACGCCTTGTCCACAAAAAGGTCGTAGTTATTCAGGCGAGCCAGCGCCGTCTTATTGACAACCACGTCGTTGAACGCGAGGTAAGTTCCCAGAATCGTTTCTCCTCGCACTAAGTCGCACCGCATCAAGGAACGGCATTCCAGGGGAGCACGGCCCTGCGCGATCGCATCGAGCATGGAGAATAACGACGCGATCGGAACATCTGTGAGGAAACCGAGTGAACCCAGATTCACTCCGAGCAACGGAGCATCGGTAGCAGCCGTGGCGCGGACTGCCGAGAGTAACGTTCCGTCACCGCCCAACACGATAACCAGGTCAAGCGGGCGCGAGGACATTTGCGAACGCTGCACTTCCTCCTGGCCTTGCAAGTATTTGGACGTCTCCGGATCGAAGATAACCTGGTAGCCATGGGCGCACAGCCAGGCCACCAAGTCGGGAAGGATGCGCGCAACCTCCGGCCGTGCCGGACGGGAGACGATGGCTGCAACTTTCTCCGCAGTAGGTGAGGGCAACCTTGCCATTTGAGAGCAGGAAATAAAGATTGTACAGAATACGAGCGAAAAAGCTCTAACCACCGCAAACACAGGAAGGAGAAACTAGAACAGTCCCCAGAGCAGGAATTCGCGATTCCCTTTGGCGCCGAGGATCGGCGATTCGATGAAATCGGTGCGAGTGGAGCCGAGTTCGAGCAGGCTTTTCTTTACCTTGTCGACGGCTGCTAACTGGGCAGCCTGGTCGCGCACGATACCTCCCTTGCCCACGAATTCCCTGCCCGCTTCGAATTGGGGTTTAACCAGGACGACCGCCTGCCGGCCGCGGCGCTCATCGAGTGAACGCGGCAAGGCGGCATTTACTGTAGGGGGGAGAACCAAAGTGGCGGAAATAAATGCTACGTCGATCACGATGAGATCCACTTCTTCGCCGATGACCTCTTTCGTTAAGTACCTGGCATTCATCTTTTCGAGAAGTCGCACCCGAGGATTCTGGCGAAGTGTGAAATCCATTTGCCCATAGCCAGTATCGATCGCGATCACACGCGCGGCACCGTGCCGCAGGAGACAATCCGTGAACCCACCCGTAGAAGCTCCTACATCAAGACAGAGCTTGCCCTTTACGTCGATGTGCCAATGTTCGACAGCGTGTTCTAGCTTGAGTCCGCCGCGGCTGACGTATTTCAAGTCTTCGCCAAGCAATCGGATAGAAGCGTCCGCGGCGACTTCCACACCAGCTTTGTCGAACTTTTGCTCGTCGACCAACACGTTCCCGGCAAGAATAAGAGCGTGAGCGCGCTCTCGCGAGGCAGCGAGTCCGCGTTCGACCAGAAGTTTGTCGAGTCTGAGTTTCAAGGCTGGCTCGAAATCGGAGATGGCGTAAGGCTACGCGTTTTCCTCAGCGGCAGCACCACGAAAGTGCCAGCACTCGCTCCGGTGCAAAATGCTAAACCATCTCTCGCTGAAACACTTACAAAGATACAGCCGTACTTTTCCACAGAATTATCCACGGTTGTGTTGAAAACTTTTTGCCGACGTTTTTTTTAACAAGAAAAGCCGCCACAAGGGCGGCTCTCAAATGAACTTAAAGCGTGCAATTAGCCGGCCACTTCTTCCAATAGCTTTTGGTCAATGTCGAAGTTCGAGTGCACATTCTGCACATCGTCCTGATCTTCGAGCGCCTCCATGAGGCGGATCATAGTACTGGCAGCCTGACCTTCGAGTTTGATGTAGTTTTGCGGAATCATGGCAACACTGGACGATGTTGGCTCGATTCCAGCTTTCTTCACGGCTTCGAGCACAGTTTCGTAAGCGGAGGGCTCAGTCAGTATTTCCCAATTCTCGCCGTCATCGTTCAGGTCTTCTCCACCAGCCTCGAGAACGATGTTCATGAGGTCGTCCTCTTTCGCAGCACTCTTCGGAATAATTATGTCGCCCTTTTTGTGAAACATCCACGAGACGGCGCCGGCTTCAGCCATGTTGCCACCGTTCTTGCCGAAGCAGTGTCGAATTTCGCTGACGGTACGATTGCGATTGTCGGTGTTGATGTCGAGTAAAATCGCGACGCCTCCCGGACCGTAACCCTCGAGAGAAAATTCTTCATACGTAGCGCCGGGTAGTTCTCCCGTGCCGCGCTGAATGGCTCGTTTTATGTTATCGGCGGGCATGTTCTCCGCTTTGGCGGCGACGATGGCGCCACGCAATCGCGGGTTGGAATCAGGGTCGCCGCCGCCGTTCTTCGCGGCGATACTGATTTCTTTAATCAGGCGGGTAAAAATCTTTCCGCGCTTGGCGTCGAGCGCGCCCTTCTTGTGCTTGATTGTGGCCCATTTTGAATGGCCGGACATGGCTAGACCTCGATCGAATAATCTCGTTTGAACGCGGGATTCGCCCGTAGAAAGTGCACCGGCTGCCTCGAAAGTACGCAGGCGAAAAGAAATTATAGCACGACACTATCTCGGGAACTATAAAGTGGGGCGACCTGGCACAATTCGGTTATTGACTGTAATCGGCCGACACTCCTACCTGCCCGCGAGGCCGCCTCCGGCATATGTCTGGCCAAGCCATAGCGAGGTTTTTCGGGCGCGCGATGGCCGCAGTTACCGCGGATTGAATCTCTGGGGCGCTGCTGGATACGATCTTGGAGTTTTGCAGGAGGCTCGTCAGCAATTCCCGCTCGCGCGGGCTCAGAATTCGTTCATCCTGCATCAACGTTTCGGAAAACGCGTCAAGAATCTGCTTCGCCGTCATCAGATACACTCCTCCCTGTACTTGCTTGAACGTTTTTTTCCAGGTTCGGGCGACGGGGAAGCCGCTTTCGCCGAGACAGTATCACCGTACTGCAAAATTATCAAACAGAATTATCACCGCGCGGGATGGAAAGTGTGGAAAAAAGTAGTGCTTATACGGAAGACGAAGCGTTGCCGGCCATGGCGCCTACCATTGAGTGGAAAATCTTTATCCCGTCGATGCCGCCAAGTTCGGCTTCGGAAGCTCTTTCCGGATGAGGCATCATGCCAACTACGTTGACGCCCGCGTTGCTGATGCCAGCGATGTTATCGAGCGAGCCGTTGGGATTGGCTGAGGACGAGATCTCACCCGTCAGTGTTGCATAACGAAACACTACGCGGTTGTCGCGATGCAGCTCGTCCAATGTCGCCTGATCGCAAAAATAATTTCCTTCCATGTGACCGATAGGGATGGTTAAAACTTCTCCCTGTGAACAGGCATTGGTGAACGGGGTCGACGCGTTCTCGACTCGCACCTGCACCGGCTTGCAGACATATTTTAGCCCCGTGTTGCGCATGAGAGCGCCCGGCAAGAGCCCCGACTCGCACAAGATTTGAAAACCATTGCAGATTCCTAACACAAGACCGCCGCCATCGGCAAAGCGGCGCACCGACTCCATCACCGGTGAGAATTTCGCGATCGCTCCGGTGCGGAGGTAATCTCCAAAAGCAAATCCTCCCGGAACAATGATGGCATCGCAATTTTCCAGATCGTGCGATTCATGCCAAAGAAAGGTCACGGGCTGCTTAGCCACTTGTTGAACCGTCCAGAACGCGTCGTGATCGCAGTTTGAGCCTGGAAAGATGATGACTCCAAATTTCATCGCCTGTCCTCAATGTTGGATTGAGGTCAGTTTAGCACGGTGCGCCGCGCCGCATTCATAGTGAGTTTTCGGCGAGAGCTGAGACGTCTATCGACCAAAATAATATGTCAGTGCGTCACGGCGGCTGCGGACGGACTCACCTGGACTGTATTCGATGAGGTCGGATTCGTTGGCTGGATCTGCGGGCTCGCATCGGGCGACCCAGGCGGAGGCGGGCTCGCAGCCTGCATCATATCCGGTGAGGCCTGAGGTGGAATCCCCCTCGCCTTCACAATCGCCCAATGCCATTCCTGGTCGGGAAAGAGAGCGAAATTCAAAGCTGTACGGAAGATTGCAGTGGCCGATGGAGCAGCCGATCCCTTCACGCGCAACAAAAGTGTAACGTCGGGTTGCTTCTGGGATGAGTCTTGCATCGGCTGAGAGGTGCCCGCCATTGCGGGAACAATCCTTGCCTGTCCGTAGGATGAGGCAGTTCCGCCAGCATCCTGGCGCTTTACGATGGTCAAACCGATGACAACTTCCCGCACTTCCCACGACGTTCCGTTATGCATCGAAACCTGCAATGAGTCTCCGTCGATGGTCGCGGGACCGTCCAACTTGGCCTGTTCGTTGCGCGGCAACTCGTTGAGCACGAGTGGATCGGAGAGCAGCGCGGTGCTCTTCGCGCTAAACGACAAGCTGCAGGTAACGTCAGGCGAGGAGACGTGAAAGCTCTTGGCGCCACTGTCAAGCGAAAACACGGGCGAAGAGCCGGCGGCGCGTCGGCTTTCGGCCTCGTCCACCACTTTCGATAAATTGTCATTATCGACGACCGCTTCGGGCGAAGGAGCTTTCTTCCGAAAGCTGCGTGCCACGTCTCCCAGCGGGACGTCGCCTGTGTCCTCCTGTGCGCTAACGTATCGCGGAAGCGTCAGAATAACCAACGCTGAGAGCAACGCCAGTCGGGTTGGTGTAAGCACTCGCACAAGAATGCAATAACTTGCGAACCATGCTGCTGCAGTTGCACGGCGGCAATAGTCGCCAAGGACCGGGGTTTTACCACCGGTTTAGCAGTTGTCCACCCAGATTGTAGCGAGAGCAGGCAGCGAAGCGCAGATCACCCTGGCACACCTTAGGGCTAGAACGTCCGAGCAGAAAGAAGGATTCGGGCGCGCGCTGACGAAATGGAGACGCAACGGGACGCGCGCCCAAACTCTTACAGAAGACCCGAAGACCGCATACGAGAGAGTGGATCAGCTACTGGCTGCCGCCGAAATACCCAGCGGGCCACCGCAAAGCCCAAAGCCGCATAACACAGATGCATGAACCTCATAGGCACCCCCAACTTCCAAATCGCCATCACCTCAGGGGAGGATCAGCATCACTATCGGCAAAATAGCAGTGGGAACACCGACGGACAAGGCCCAACCGTGCCATCTAGCTGGCACGGAAGTAACAGGGTCTAGTCCGCAACAATGTTACCTAACGTTGAGTACCTTTTCTAAGTGCCCTCTTTTCAGTGAGCATCCACGTTTTCGGTTTCGCCAGCTCGACCTGCTGGTGGAACCACGACTGTGGAAAGACTGTTTTCTGAAGTCAGCTTCCGGAAGTCCGCGAGATCGCGACGCTGCAGATCATCCCAACGGGTGAGCATTTCGCCGCTTTCCCGTTTGAGCTTTTCGAACTGAAGTTGTTCGGCCTCGGTAGGAGCCGAGTCGGCACTACCGACGTCCATGGCAAGAAAGGCCCACTTGGCGTCGATCTGCGGCGGGTAAGCCAGAGAATCCTCATTCGCGCTGATCGTTAGATTCACAAATTGATCGCGCACGGCGACGAGCTTTTTCTCGAGTTCATCGGCCGATGAAGCAACCGTTTTCGCGCTCGCATTCTCCGGCAAACGCCGTTTCAGCCCGTTCACCTGCGAACGTACATCCTGGATCTGGTTCACCGCGTCATAAACGCGATTCAGTTGCTGATGAATTTGCATCAGCAAGCTGAATTGCTGCGCCAGATCTTCCTGGCTGACCTTTACCCGCGGATCCAATTTCACTTCCAGTGGCGCGACCTGGCTCTCGCCGCCCACGGTTAGTTTCACCTGGTATTGCCCCGGTGCAACCACCGGCCCGCGCGCTCCACCGCCATATTCCCAGAGGTAATAACCAGGAACCCGGTGCGCTTCCTCATAACGCAAGTCCCATACAAAGCGATTGAGTCCAGCTTCGGGCTTGATCTCTTTTTCTGGTTTCTTGTCGTCAGGATCGGGAGGTTCATCGAGCGGGTGCGTTTCCGCGCTGGAATACTTCCGAATCGGATTTCCCGACGCATCCAGGATTTCAACCTTCGTCTCCGTGCCCTCCTTGGGCGCATCTTTCAGATAGAAATAAATGACAGCGCCGGCGGGCGGATTTTGCCCCGTTCGCTTCGAAGGATGATGCTCCCCACTTTCACCCGCCTGAATCCGGTACGCCGGTCCCGGAGTATAAAGATGAACGTCTTTTTTCTGTAAGTCATCGCTGAATTGGCGCAACGGGCTGATGTCATCCAATATCCAGAACGCGCGCCCATGCGTAGCCACTACGAGATCGTTATCCTTAATCACGAGGTCGTGCACTGGCGTAGGCGGCAGATTCAGTTTGAGCGGCCGCCAATCGGCACCGTCATTGAATGAAATATAGACGCCATTCTCCGTACCCGCGTAGAGCAGTCCACGTTTCTTTGGATCTTCGCGAACCGCCCGCACGAATGATCCATCTGGAATGCCGTTAGTTAACTTCGACCATGTCGTTCCGTAGTCGCTGGTCTTATAGATGTAGGGCCGAAGATCGTCGTTCTGATGGCGATCGATGGCGATATAGGCCGTGCCTGCATCCAGCGGCGAAGCCTCGATCTGGCTGACTCGGCTCCACTCTGGCAGATCTTTGGGTGTGACGTTAGTCCAGTTCTTTCCTTCGTCACGTGTGACCTGGATCAGAGCGTCATCGGTGCCAACCCAGATCAAGCCCTTCGTGATGGGCGACTCGGCGACCGCAAAGATGGTGTCGTAGAACTCCGTGCCCGTATCGTCCAGGGTGATGTCGCCGCCCGAAGGCTGCTGCTTGCTCTTGTCGTTGCGCGTCAGGTCGGGACTAATCGCCTGCCAGTGCACGCCGCCGTCGGTCGTCTTGAATAGACGCTCGCCACCGTGATAAAGCGTGTTGGGATCGTGTGGGGAAATAAGCACGGGTGCGGTCCACTGGAAGCGATGCTCCACGGAGGCGGCTCCGTGGGCGTCAGAAAGCTCAGGTTGTTCGGTGATAGATTTCATCTGCCCGATACGCTTATCGAAGCGCGTAATGTTTCCCTGGTAATCGGCGGCGTAGACAATATTCGGATCCGGCGGGTACGGGGCGATATAGCCCGCCTCGCCTCCGCCCACGTCATACCAGTCGGAGCGGTCGATGTCGCCATCATCGCTGCGGCTGGCGATGGCCACTGTTCCGCTGTCCTGCTGTGAGCCGTAAACGCGGTATGGTAAAGCGGCGTCGGTGATGACGTGGTAAAACTGCGCGGTCGGTTGATTGTCTTCGCGCGTCCAGTTCTTGCCGCCATCCAAAGTTACGGTAACTCCGCCGTCGTTGGACGCGATCATGCGCCGTGTGTCTCTGGGATCAATCCACAGCCCGTGGTTATCGCCGTGAGGAACTTTAATCTTATTGAACAGGTGGCCGCCATCGGTGGATTTGAAAGATTCCACATCCATGACGTAGACGACATTTTCGTCTCTCGGATCGGCGAAGATGTGCATGTAGTACCAGGGCCGCTGCCAAAGGCTGTGGCTGCGATTGATAAAGTCCCAGTTTTCGCCACCATCGTCAGACCTGTACAAGCCGCCATCGGGGTTGCGTGCCTCAATCAGGGCATAGACACGATCAGAGTTGGCCGCAACAGCGATACCGATGCGTCCATAGGGACCTTTGGGCAAACCGTGCTCCTCGAGTCGCTTCCAGGTCGTGCCCCCGTCGTTCGAGCGATAAAGTCCACTCCCTGGGCCGCCACTCGTCATATTCCACGGACTGCGGCGCGCTTGCCAGAGCGCCCCAAACAAAATGTTGGGATTGTGAGGATCGAAAGCGACGTCAATGCCTCCAGTGTTCTCATCCTTATAGAGAACTTTCTCCCAGCTCTTGCCGCCATCGACTGTGCGGAAAATACCGCGTTCGGTGTTTGGTCCATAGGGATGTCCGAGCGCAGCTACAAAAACGATGTCCGGATTGGTCGGATTGATGATGACCTTGCCGATAGCACGGCTATCGTGCAATCCGATGTTCTTCCAGGTCTTGCCCCCGTCGAGAGATTTGTAGACTCCATCCCCCTGAGAAATGTTGCCGCGTATGCAGGCTTCACCCGTCCCGACATAAATAGTGTTGTGATCGGAATTCGCCACGGCCAGGCTGCCAATCGAGCCAGTTCCCTCTTTATCGAAAACTGGCGACCAAGTCATCGCGCCATCGGTCGACTTCCACACCCCGCCGCCAGTCGCGCCAAAATAGTAGGTCGTGGGATCGCCCGGAATTCCGGCAGCGGTCAGCGAACGTCCGCCGCGGAAAGGGCCGATCATGCGGTACTTCATTCCTTTAAATGGTTTATCTTCCGGCTTGTCGTTTTCAGCAGTGGGTTTTTGGTCAGAGGCAGACGCGTTTGAAGACGGCGCCGACTGCGCGGGCTTTACGGCTTTTGATTGACGCTCCGGCTTCGTCTGGGAAAATGCCGCGCTATGTAGCCCGAGAGCGACCATGACGAAGAGCAATGGCAGCCAAGTAATTGGACCTTTGCCAGATTTCTTCACGGAAAACGTTAGACTGCCCATGTTCGAGTGCCCCCTGTGTAAAGAAGTGGATTTTTAGTTCTGTTGGCGGGGCTAAACTGGAGGCAAAATGCCTCCACTGTGCCAGCCGTCATTTCTTCAGCAATATTTTGCTCGCTTCTTGAATTTCTTTGCGTTTGGCGGCGTCGACCTTGGGATAGGAAAGGCCTAGCTCTTCCAGCGTTTCCACAATCGCCGCCGCAACCACCAGATGCGTATACCATTTATTATCTGCGGGAACCACATACCATGGAGCGTGCTTGGTCGCAGTATTGAGGATCATGTCTTCGTAAGCTTTTTGATAGTCGTCCCAAAATTCGCGTTCGCGAATGTCCGCCGCGGAAAATTTCCAGTTCTTCTCCGGGTCTTCTAATCGCGCCAGGAAACGCCGCTTCTGTTCTTTCTTCGACAAATGAAGGAAGAATTTACGGATCACCGTGCCGTTGCGCGCCATGTGCCGCTCGAAGCAGTGAATGTCCTCGAAGCGTTCGTCCCAAATGTGCTTCGTGACAAGCGACGATGGAAGCTTCTCGTTCTTGAGTACATCAGCGTGCACCCGAACCACCAGCACCTCTTCATAATAAGAGCGGTTGAAAATCCCGATGTGCCCGCGCTCCGGTTGATGCTGCGTCGTGCGCCACAAAAAATCGTGCTGCAGTTCCGTATCTGACGGCGTTTTGAACGAATACACCTGGCAGCCTTCTGGATTCACACCGGACATGACGTGCTTGATTGTGCCATCTTTGCCCGCCGCGTCCATGGCCTGAAAGATTAGCAGCAACGCCCAACGATCCTGAGCATAAAGCTTGGCTTGCAAATCGGCCATGCGAGCAATGTCTTTCTGCAATTTATCGCCGGCTTCCTCTGGCGAGTCCCAATGGCCGGTTTCAGCTGGATCGAAGTCTTTCAGACGGAAATGCTTGCCGTCATCAATGCGGTAGGATTTAGCCAGTTTGGCAGTTTTCATTCGTTGGTCGCTTAAGGATATTCTTGCATTAGGAAGTTTACACTGTGCCGGGGAAGGTTACGCTTGTCCTACCGTAAGCCCCGCGCAACCGCCAATCAAACAACGACGCCTTATCCGTGACAACACGCGCGCCGACTCTTTCTCACTGCATCTTTGTCAGGATTTAGCCTAGTGCTCTTGGTCGCCGGTTCCGACCTTTTCGCCGCGCTTCAAACTCCGGTCAAAGAACTCGGCAGTCGCGCCGTAGGCTCGCATCCAGTCCTTCCACATCAGAAAGCCGTGAATCTCATCAGGCAGGATCAGTTGTTCAAAAGCTACGTGTTGCGCCCGCAACCGCTGCACCAGGTCAACCGTCTGGCCGAAGGGCACGTTGCGATCATCATCGCCGTGGATCAGCAGCACCGGCGACTTCCAGGTGTCCACGTAAGCATCGGGAGAGGAGTTCCACGCCATCTTTATTGCGGCGTCTGTGTCCGGCGGTCGCAGGGCCAGATTGCCGAAGTAGGGCCGCTCCGTAAGAAACACGCTCCAGTCATGCACTCCGTGGAAGTCCACCCCAGCTTTGAAGAGGTCTGAATTACGCGCCAGGCCCATCGCGGTCAGAAAGCCGCCGTAGGAACCACCCCATAAGCCGATTTTTTCCGCATCAACTTCTGGAAGCGACTGCAGATACCGTCCCGCCGCCACAACATCTTTATACTCCGCTGCTCCGCGCCAGACGGTGTTGGGCGCTTCTCGAAAGACGCGACCATACATAATTCCGAGGCGGTAGTTCACCGACAAGACGGCGTACCCGCGGCTGGCCAAGTACTGATTCTCAGCGTAAGCGTTGTGGTAATAGTCCATGTAATGAAAGCCCAGCATCATCTGCCGGATGGGACCGCCGTGCATAAAAACCAGTCCAGGAATTTTTCCGTTCGTGTTACGCGGTAGAAAAAGCTGGCCGTGCAGCGTCAGCCCATCCTCGCTCTGAAAAATGACCTGCCTTGGCGTCGCTAGTGAGGCAGAGGGGAAATTAGTCGGGAGAGCCTGACTCGCGATCATTTCTCGGCCCTTGGCAGTAACTTCATACGGCATAGCGGGAGACGTTGCCGTAGAGCCGAGGCAAACAATGCTCTTGCCGGCGTCGGTTTGAACCGGAGACCATTCGATGGTTTCACCACTGGTCAGCGCCTGCGGTGGGGTTCCGCCCGCTACCTTTACCCACCACAAGTGTCGCCGGTCCGCATCGTTCTGGTTTGAGGAGTAAATAACCCACACCTTGTCCGTGCTAAGCGTGACGTCCTCCACGTCAAAGTCGCCAGGCGTAAGCAATGTGACCGCGCCGCCTTCAGCAACGGAATACAAATGATTGCGCCCATCCTGCTCGGAGGCAAACACCACTCGTCCTTCGTTAGCAAAGTTGAGCGAACCATCTTCGGTCAGCTCGGGCAGAGAATCTTCCATTTTCTCGCCGCTACGCCACAACAACCGAGCTGAATCGCTGGCGGCATCGGCAATCCACAGCGACCACGGTTCGGCGCGCACCGGAATCAGTGGCAGCTTCTGCCGATCTCCGGCAGTCCGCACAAAAACAATCCACTTCCCATCCGGCGACCAGCGCGGCATGGAGTCTTTGTCCACGCTCGGAGCGAGGTAGCGAATGGAGTCTCTATTAAAGTCGTAAATCGCGATCAGGCTATGATCATCGCGCTGGCTGACGAAAGCGATGTGTTTATCATCGGGCGACCACTTAGGTTGCACCGCGCTTCCGCGTACCGAAGCCAGTTCTTTGGCCGTCTGTGTTCCGTCCGTACTGGCGAGCCACAGCTTTTTCTTCGCGGACCACACCGCCCATTTGCCATCGGAGGAGATCTGAATGTCCTCGCAACCTTCCTCCGGGCAGCCCATCTCGCCCAATAGCCGAGGCGCCGCGTCTTTGGTATCGACGTCCAACGCAAACACCTGCTGCTTGGCTCCCTTCGTCCCACTCTTAGGATTGGCGCTCTCTTGAGCTGAGTTCAACTCGCTGCCGAGTGCGTACACCACCGTCTTGCCATTAGCCGTCAGTCTCAGGCTCGCGATCGGCTGGCCGTCATCCGCGCTGTAATGCGTCACTTGGTGGGCGTTATGAACGAAGTCCGGGCCGTCGGCTATCCATATATTGCGAACTCCTTTGGCATCGAAGACCCACGCCACCCGGTGGCCCTGCGTGGCTGCCACCAGTTCGCTCGGAAAAGGCGAACTCATGACCTGCTCCAGGATGAACGGAGATTGCGCCCATGCGGTTGTAAGGCCCAAGGTCGAAACTAAGATCAAAACAAAGAAGTTCAAAACTGAAGCGATGTAGAACCGAAGGTTGGCCAGTGGCATAGATCGCTAGGGTACGGGACGGAACGGCCCGCTGGCAATGGTCTCTCCAGAAGTCGATCCTACTACACAAAACTGGGCAACAGATATGTTTCCAGTTGTGTATTTGTGGGCTGCGGATTTATTGTGTACGTCTCCGGAGGAAACAAAAACTTGCGAACGATCGCCCTCGCCATTCTGGTGGTATCCCTAGTTACCTCATTATTCGCGCAGAAACACACACAGAAGCAAACTCCCGATTCCAGCCAGAAGCAGACTTCTCAGCAGAAGCAGTCGGATACTGCGGGAACGCCCGCCGATGATACTCAAAAAGACAACGAAGAAGGCGAGGTCAAGGGGCCCTGGAAGAATCTACAGTATCGCCTGGTCGGCCCGTTTCGTGGCGGCCGCGTGGTGGCGGTGGCGGGGGTTGTCGGCCAGGATAATGTCTATTATTTTGGATCGACTGCCGGCGGCGTATGGAAGACGACCGATGGCGGCCTCAACTGGAAACCTATTTTCGACAAGCAGAAAGACGCATCCCCAGCCATCGGAGCTATCACCGTTTCCGAATCCGATCCGAACGTCATTTACGTTGGAACCGGAGAGGCATGCATTCGCGGCAACATCGTCGGCGGTAACGGAGTCTACAAGTCCATCGACGCGGGGAAAACTTGGAAGTTCGTGGGCCTTGCCGACACGCACGCCATTGGTCGTCTCGCAGTGAATCCAAAAAATCCTGACATCGCTTTCGTGGCTGCCCTCGGACATCCCTTTGGCGATAACGAAGAACGCGGAATTTTCCGCACCCAAGACGGTGGCAAGACCTGGCAGAAGGTCCTTTATAAGGACGCCAAGAGCGGCGGCATCGACGTCGTCTTCGATCCCAGCAATTCGAACATTCTGTTTGCCGCGCTGTGGCAAGCCCGCCGGACTCCGTGGAGCCTCGACAGCGGCGGCCCCGGAAGCGCTCTTTACCGTTCTATCGACGGCGGAACAACCTGGAAAGAACTCAAAGCTCACGGGCTTCCCGAGGGTATTCTGGGCCGCATAGGCGTCACCGTCTCCGGCGCAAATCCCAACCGGGTCTGGGCCGTGATCGAGGCGGAGAAAGGCGGAATCTATCGTTCCGACGATGGTGGCGATTCCTGGCACCTGATGACCGACGACCATCGTTTTCGGCAGCGCGCGTGGTACTACTCTCACATTTTCGCCGATCCAAAGTCTGAAAATATGGTTTACATCCTGAACACGGGAGTGTATCGCTCCAATGACGGAGGCAAGACCTTCAGCCGAGTGCGTGTGCCCCACGGAGATAATCACGCGCTGTGGATCGATCCTACGAATCCCAAGCGTCTTATGAATGGCAACGATGGCGGCGCCACAGTTTCAACTGACGGCGGCGACAACTGGAGCAGCGAGTACAACCAGCCGACAGCGCAGTTCTACCACGTCACGACCGACAACCGCTTTCCTTATTACATCTACGGCGCCCAACAGGATAACTCGACTGTGGGCATCGCAAGTGCCAGCGCCGAAGGCGCGATCGACCGCCCAGACTGGTATGACGTAGGCGGTGGTGAAAGCGGCTACATCGCCCCCGATCCAACCGATCCTGAGATTGTGTATGCAGGTTCCTATGGCGGCGATATCACCCGCCATGATCATCGCACCGGCGAGGAGCAATCCATCAACCCCTGGCCGGTGAATCCGATCGGATGGGCCGCGGCGGATGTCAAACACCGTTTCCAGTGGACTGAGCCCATCGTCTTTTCGCCCCACGATCCCAAGATAATGTATTTCGCTGGAGAAGTACTCTTCAAAACAACCGATGGCGGGATGAGTTGGACCATCATTAGTCCCGACTTAACGCGGAACGACAAATCAAAGCAAGCATCCTCCGGCGGACCCATCACCAAGGACAACACTGGCGTCGAGGTTTACGACACGATCTTTTCGGTGGTGGAATCACCAGTGCAGAAAGACCTGATTTGGGCAGGCACTGATGACGGATTGGTTCAACTCACCCGCGACGGCGGACAGCACTGGGAAAATGTCACCCCGAGAGTCATGCCCGAGTGGGGTACGGTGAGTATGATCGAGGCCTCTCGGCGCGACGCCGGAACCGCTTATCTCGCCGTTGAGCGCCACAAGTCTGACGATTTCGCGCCGTACGTCTTTAAGACAACGGATTTTGGCAAAACATGGGCTAAGCTGGTTGACGGGCTGCCGCCAAACGATTATGTCCATGCCGTAAGGGTCGACCACAGGCGTCCGAACTTGCTTTTCGCCGGAACGGAACAGGGCGTCTACATTTCCTTCGACGACGGCGCGCACTGGCAGCCGCTGCAACTGAATCTGCCTCCAGCGCCGGTCAACGATCTCGTTCTCAAGAACAATGACCTGGTGGTCGCAACGCACGGGCGCAGTTTCTGGGTGCTCGACGGCATCACTCCGCTTGAGCAATACGAAGCTTCGATTCCTCAGCAAGAGGCTCACCTGTTCACTCCTGCCGCGGCCAATCATTCGGTCTTTCGCGGTTCATTTTTTGCTCCCACCGGTAATGTTGGAAAGAACCCTCCGGCTGGAGCCATCATCGACTACTGGTTGAAAACTTCGTTGAAGAAACCCGACGAGGTAAAACCAGCTTCCTCCGCCAGCGCGGATAGCACGTCGGAGAGAAACGCCGCAGGCTCTCCTGCCGCTTCCGAAGCAAAGAAAAATGATGCCGACGAACCTCCCAAAATCACCCTGGAGATTCTCGACTCTTCAGGAAAGGTAATTCGCAAATATCCCAAGAAAGAAGAGCCAGGCGGTGATGACGAGGAAGAATATAGCCGCGACCACAAGTCCGAGAACCTCCCCGCGGACGCCGGCCTGAATCGTTTCGTCTGGGATCTTCGCTACGAAGGCGCTACCAAGGTTCCCAAGGCTCCGCTCTGGGGTGGCAATACCGACGGCCCGGAAGCGCTCCCGGGCACCTATCAGGTGCGGTTGACGGTGCTGGGCAAGAGTGACACCGCGCCCCTTGAGATCAAGGCTGATCCACGATTGCAGATCAGTCAGGAGGACTTGTCCAAACAATTCGATCTGCTGCTGAAGATCCGCGACAAGATCACGGAAACTGACGATGCCATCATTCAGATTCGCGATGTGCGCGACCAAATCAAAGCAATCGATACCCGCCTGAAAAACGACTCTCGAGCCAAGGTTATCGCCGATGCCGGCAAAGCGCTCGATACGAAGATGACCCCGGTGGAAGAGGCGCTCATCCAGACCAAAGCCAAGAGTGGTCAGGATGTGCTGAATTTTCCGGTCCGCTTGAACAACCATCTGGTTGCCTTAAGTGGAGTTGTAGGCAGCGCCGACTCGGCTCCCACCAAGCAGTCTTACGAGGTATTCGATATGGTCAGCAAAGAGGTGGATGAACAGCTGACGAAATGGAAAGCGATCGTCTCCACAGATTTGGCAGCCTACAACAATCTGGTGAAACAACAGGAAGTCCCGGCAATCATGCTGAAGCAAACGGAGGCCGGAAAATAAACCAAGCAGGCCAACACCTGGAAGCTAGCGAATTGAGGTGAGCGTTTTAGAAAAGTTAGCACCGGGTCAGGCACTGATCGCGGAAATTCACGTTCGATCGGTGTTGGCGAAAGCTGCTTACTCCTCGTATTCGGAAGATCCCAGAACCCAGATGAATGACCGGATATCGATCATGTCTCGCGGCCGAAGATCACTAAGGTCGCGACGGATCTCTTTGGCAAACTTGAACAGATTGGAATATGTTTTCCACGATGGTCCGGATCGGTAGTTAAAATCAAAACCGTATTCACGGGCGGCCAGTCGCGTGACCGTGGGTTTCAGGAAGATGTGAGTTTCGGGTTGGGCAATGAATCCAAACACAGTCACCAGCGGCCAGGTAAGCACGCGGCTTTGTTTTCGTGGAAGAGCTGCGACTGTTTCGCACCAGCTCGCAAATCTACTTTCGAGACTTGCGTCCGAATAAAGAAATTCGTAGAGCCCTTGCGCGAAAACACGCGCGCCATGTTTCGACTTCACGGCATCGCGGATGGCCATTTTCTCGAAAGAAAAAAGAAGATTGGTGCGCGACTTTACCGCCTGGGCTCCGATCTCCAGAAACCTTCCCTGCGATAATTTGGAACGGTATGCTCCCGGTTGAGCAGCGTCTGCCACTCTTGATGCGCCGTCCATTTGTAGCCCCGTTCCCAATCGACGTAGCTCCGATCTCTGAAGCCCTCGAGGAAAAACCGTAGAAATTTGCGTATAGAGCGGGTGACATCCGACCGGCCTTGCAAGGCAATAGATCGACCATCAACGACATTAACGAGACTCGCACCCATGGTGATTCATCTGTTGAGCATAATCCCTTGTAAACATTGTACTTAAGCGCAATGGGATACTCTCCACGTTCATTCGTAGACTCTTGTAGCTAAAGAACGTTTCTTAGGTCTTTGCTTCCGAGTCCGGACGAAGGGTGACGCTCAATCTGAGGAATCCAACTACACGATAGCCGGGATCGTCAACGGCGCTCGTGCATCGGTGCTACTGGAAATTGCAAGCTGAGTCTGAGCAGAACTCGCTAAGCCGAAGATCAATCCGCAACACAGAGCGATCAGCGGCATCGACGCCGTCAGTCGGGAGAAGTCCTGTGCCGGACTGGCTCGGAGTCGCTGGCTCTTGTTCATTGATGCATGGAACTGCCAGACATGTCCGACAGAATCACCGGCAGGACGATTTGTGATGGGTGCTTGGCGTCCAGATAAACTGTGTTATCCGCGATCTGCCAACGGCGGTTATTGTTGAGCGGTTCACCGGTGTTGGGGTTGACGTCGAACCGCGGGAAATTGCTGCTCGAAATGTCGAGTCGAATCCGGTGGCCCCGCTTAAACACGACCGATGTTGGATACATCTCGATCGTGAACTCATAGGGCTGTCCGGGCTTCAGTAGTTCGGCCTTGCCGAAGCCATTGCGATATCGGGCGCGCACGATACTATCAGCGACGTTGAGATCCACGCCTGCCGGGTAGTCTGTGTTGGGAGGGTAAACATCGACAAGTTTGGCCGTGAAGTCGGTATCGAGCGCGTTCGAAGATGCCCACAGTTTCACGATCAGCCGACCTGTTACCTCGATGTCGTTTGCGAGCGGAGGCGTTTGGAATACCAGCACGTCATTTCGCGCCGAAAGAGGCTTCGTGTCGGAGCACAGCCAGAAATCGAGCCGACAGCGCTGGTCGGCCGCTCCCTGGAACATCAACGCTCCCTGCGAAGAAACGTTCCCACCCAATGTCGGTACTGGGTTGTGAGGCTCGAATTGATATGTGATGGGCGCATCTTCTGCTGACTTGTCCGGCGAAAGCACTCCGTTCGCGTGCAAGTAGTAGGACGTTGGTACCGTTCGCGCCAGAGGCCACTCGTGCTCCTCGCGCCAGTGGCCTCCCACGAAGATGCGGCCCTCGGGTGTCTTGTGCGCATCGCCTCCCCCCATCACATAGATCCGCACCGGGGGGTCACGATCCACTCCATTGTCAATGCCCTTCAACCAGTGATCGAACCAGCGCAGGTGAAACGCCGTCAGATCGAGCGCCGCGTCCTCCGTGAATTGCGCTTCCCCTGCGTAGCTCAGGTTCTCACTGCTATGGATCCATGGTCCTATGATGAGGCGTTGAAGGCTTTTCTTGTTCTTTTGTAGCTCGACATAATTCAAGTTGGCGACCTGCGTGCCCCAGGAATCGTACCAACCGGTTGTGTGGTACTCCGGGATGTCTTTGTATTCGGAGAGATGGTCGACGACGCTGGAACCGGAGTCTTTCCAGAAGGCATCGTAATCCCCGTGACTCATGGCTTCAATCAACCAAGCTTCGTAGTCGGGAGCAAACCTGAGCGGAGTGGTCCCGGGCCGCAACGGAAGGCTTCGTACGTATTCGCGCACCTGCGTGCCCAGATCGACGAGTGCTTTCACAGAGGCGGGATCGGAGGCGGCGCGTTGGGCTGCCTGAAGCGCGTTTGGAGTTCCGGTGGCGTTGCCGAGGGTGAAAACCCAGTTCAAGAAACGCAGTTCGAACGCTCCGTTATGGCGGACACCGTAACGCCCAAAGTCCGACATGGCGTTGCGCGGAACCATCGCCTTCACATAAGGAGCGCCGGCAATCGCGAGGGCATGTTGCGTCGCCCCGGCGTACGACGAGCCCAATGTACCGATGCCCCCGTCGCACCAGGACTGCGAGCCGATCCACTTGGCTGTGTCAAAACCGTCGTTCGGGTCATCTATGAGCGGACGCCAGTGCCCTTCCGAGTTGTAGCGACCACGTACGTCCTGTAGCACGACTACGTATCCGTGGGGCACGAAGTCCGTCGCAATGAACGCCGCGCTATCCTTGTTGTACGGCGTACGCAGCAGAATCACCGGAAACTTGTTCTCCATCAATTGACCGTTTTGCGTCGGCCGGAAGATGTCCGCCGCTAGTCTTACTCCGTCTCGCATGGCGACCATCACGTTCTTCGTCTCGTCAACACCGTAGGCCGCCTTGGTCTGAGCGCGGAGCGGGATGCCAACGGTAAGCGCAAGCAATAGCCACAAAAAAGAACAAGAGTCGGAGATGGATTTGCCGTTAACGTTCCGTATCACGCAAGACTCCTTACAGGACTGGGACAAAGTAGTTCCCGTCTTCGAATTGTTTTCGAATTGTAATGAACTGCGCTTGCTCGCGCGATTCCTACTCATCCATCGAGTCAAGGGACAATTGGAAGAATCAGAGCAGAAGGTCGAGACTTATCATGATAGACAATGTTTGTTGCTCGGACCATGTGCGCTCCACGTGCCTGATCCACGCCGGTATTCAGGTTTCGATCGAATCGCGGGAAGTTGCTGCTGGAAACTTCGAGCCGTAATTTGTGTCCAGGCAGGAAAACATTGCTGGTCGCCCAAAGATCTATTTTGATCTGATAGATCTCGCCGGGGTTTGCAAATTCCGGTTTCTCCTGCGAATTGCGATAGCGCAAGCGCAGAATCCCTTCCGTCAGATTTTGCGCAAAGCCATTTGGCCAAACGTCAACCAGTTTCCCAGTAAAGTCTGTGTCGACGGCGGAGCTACTGATATACAGGTCCAGCGAAATCGGACCCGTAACTTCGGCGTTCTGCGCAAACGCCGGTGTCGAGAATACGAGCACGTCGACTCGTGCTTCGGCTGGGCGCTGGTCCTCCGGACCAATCCCTGTCGGCAGCGGCCCGCAACACAAGGGCCCGCCAATGGTGGGCACAGCCTGATTCGGATCGTATACGTATTGGTCGGGCTTCTCCTCCTCAGGCGCGGCAGTGGTCAGAGTACCGCCTCCTTCAAGTCCATTCGCCGGCTTGGTCGAGTGCAGGTAATAGCGCGTGGGTTTTGCTCGCTCCAGCGGCCAGTCATCTTCTTCGCGCCAGTCGTTGTTGCCCATGACGAAGATTCTTACCGGTTTCTCGTGGTCTAAGCCATTCGCTATTCCTCTCAGGAGGCTGTCATACCAGTGCAGGGTCACTTCGCCTAGATCGAACGGCAACCTATCGCCAAAATCGACCGCGCCAACTTTCTCGGTCGTCCATCCGCCAGCATGCCCGCCGACGTAGATCATTAGCCGCTGGCCACGCCGCGCGGCCTCAGTGCCTGCTTCCTTCTTAAGGCCCGTGTAGTTTCTTAAAGTCCCGCCTAGAAAAATGTCGTACCACGCGCCCAAGCTGAATACCGGGACCTGGATCTGTGCGTAGTGATCTTCGATCGACCACTGCTTCCAAAACTCGTCATAAGCAGGATGCGCGAGCCAGTCGGTGAAATATGGCGCCAGTCCTGTAGCCGGAGGTGTTTCAAGCACGGGATACGACGATATAGGTAACTTTTGTGTCCAGCGGACGGCGTCGCTTGCGGCGTATGCGCGGCGACTGATGGTGTTTAGTGCCAGACCCGTTGTCCACGACTCGTTAAACCATTGTTCGAACGCGCCACCTTGATAGGTCCAGCCGTCATGATAGTTGGATGCGGTGTAGTTGGGGCAAATTCCCGCCAGATGAGGCGGCTGGGCAATCGCCGCCAGATACTGCGTCGCGCCAACGTAGGAGCCACCGAACATTCCGACCTTTCCGTTCGAATAAGGAAGCGCCGCTGCCCACTCCACCGTGTCGTAGCCATCCTGAGATTCGTACTTGAACGGATACCAATCACCCTCCGAGGCGAATCTGCCTCGAACATCCTGCGCGACGACGATGTAGCCGCGCGCTGCCCCCTTCAGGCAAAAATCGATGACTCCCTTCTTGTCATAAGGCGTGCGTGTCAACAGAACCGGAAATTTCCCATCCCCCTTGGGACGGCAAACATCTGCGCGCAACGTGACGCCATCACGCATCTCCAGGGGCAGGTCGTGCTCGATCGTTACGTCGTAGCTATCCGCCGCCCTAGCTGCATACGGTGCGCAGGCCAACAGGATGACCAAGCAAGAAGCGATCAGCAGCGGAGAATGTGCCCGAGTAGGTTTTGCTCGCTCGGCAACCGTCGCTCTTGTCATTCTTCCCCCTCTGTTGCGTTGTCAGTCAGCTTACGGGTCGCAGCGTAGGCGACTGGAACCCTTTGTGTCAAGGCGAGTACGCCAGACAACATCGCGGGCAGATGTTCCCTAATCCGGTAAGGTAAGGGTTGCCGACGACTCTCCAAGTGGCCGACGCACGATTCTGGAGTTCTGAGTGATATGGCGACGTTCGCCAACCACCGCGTCTACAAACCTCAAAGTTGCCGTGTTTCGTTGACTTGGTCTGGTCCGAGTCCTAAGATTTCACCGCAATGGTTGGCCAGACCATCTCGCACTACCGCATCGTCGAGAAACTGGGTGGCGGCGGGATGGGTGTGGTTTATAAGGCCGAAGATGTGAAGCTCGGCCGGTTTGTTGCCCTCAAGTTCCTGCCCGACGAGGTAGCCAAAGACCCGCAAGCACTCGCCCGTTTTCAGCGCGAGGCCAAGGCTGCCTCGGCTCTGAATCATCCAAACATCTGCACCATCCACGAGATTGATGACCACCACGGCGAAGCGTTCATCGCCATGGAGTTTCTAGACGGACTGACGCTGAAGCACCGCATTGCGGGGCGTCCGATGGAGACCGAGGTGATCCTCTCTCTCGCTATCGAGATTGCGGACGCACTCGACGCAGCACACACAGAAGGCATAGTCCACCGCGACATTAAGCCTGCGAACATCTTTGTGACGAAGCGCGGTCATGCCAAGATTCTTGACTTCGGCTTAGCGAAGGTTATGCTCGCTGCCAATTCTTCCAGCCAGCTCGCAGCCACGCACACGCAGACGACGATGGACGAGGAGCACTTGACCAGTCCCGGCGCCACTCTTGGTACGGTCGCATATATGTCGCCGGAGCAGGCGCGAGCAAGAGAGTTGGACGCTCGCACTGATCTGTTCTCGTTTGGAGCCGTCCTCTATGAGATGGCCACCGGCCAGTTGCCCTTCCGAGGGGACAGTACCGCAACAATCTTCGATTCGATCCTAAACCGAGTTCCGGTAGCGCCTGTGCGGCTGAATCCCGATTTACCAGCTGAACTGGAACGCATCATCAATCGTGCGCTGGAGAAAGACCGCAACCTGCGGTATCAAAACGCTTCGGACATGAGAGCCGAACTGTGCCGTCTTAAGCGCGACATGGACTCATCGCAGAATTCCGTCGTTGTTGCCGCAGACGATAAAACGCAGGCGTTGCAGGTTGTTGCTCCAACCGGGGCATCCAGTACGAAAAACCGCGTCGCGTCGTTGAACGAGTCCACCGATCGGCCAGATATCCCTAATCGATCACGTGCTTCTTCGTGGAAGATGATTGCGGCGGCTTGTTTGCTGTGTGCCTCAATCCTTGCTGGTGGAGTTTACTGGCGCTCGCACCTTGCACCGAAACTGACTGACCAGGACACCCTGGTGCTGGCGGACTTCAAAAACACCACCGGCGACCCCATCTTCGACGACACCCTGAAGCAGGCGATTTCGGTGCAACTGGGCCAGTCTCCCTTCCTGAACATACTTTCGGATGCAAGAGCTCACGCCACACTGAAGTTGATGGCGAAGCCATCTGGTACCAAAGTTACGCCGGACATAGCGCGTGATCTCTGTCAACGCGCGGGCGCGAAAGCTTATGTCGCAGGGGCGATTGGGAGTTTGGGCACCCAGTATGTAATTGGCCTTGATGCCATCAATTGCAAGACGGGGGATCCCTTGGTACAGGAGCAGGTAACGGCGGAAAATAAGGAACACGTCCTACGAGCGCTGGGCGAGGCGGCGACCAACCTTCGGGCGAAACTGGGCGAATCCCTGAGCACGGTTGAAAAGTTTGACATTCCCCTGGATCAAGCGACGACGCCTTCTCTCGAAGCCCTGAAGGCACTTTCCTTGGGGAGGACAACCCTCCAGGAGCAAGGCAGTGCCGCGGCGATTCCGTTTTTCAACCGCGCCATCGAACTCGACCCTAATTTCGCCGCTGGCTACGCGGCTTTGGGAATCTCGTACTCTAATCTCAGAGAGCCCGGTCGAGCCAGTGAGAACTTGCGAAAGGCCTATGACTTGCGCGACAAGGTGAGCGAGCGGGAAAGATTCCGGATCGCCGCTACCTACTATCTTCTGGTCACGGGTGAACTTGAGAAAGCAGTTCAGACATATGAGATGTGGGCCCAAACCTACCCGCGTAGCAGTGAACCTTTCGGCAACTTAGGGGTCGATTACACCTATTTGGGACAGTACGAAAGAGGAGTGGAAGCAAGCCTCGAAGATCTCCGCCTCAACCCGGGTAGCGCAGCTGCCTTTACCAACCTCGTCGGTCTGTATGCCGCCCTGGACCGCCTCAATGATGCGAAAGCGAAGTACGAGCAGGCCGTCGCGCACAAGGTTAACAATCCCTTCCTGCATGGGAATCGCTACGGAGTTGCCTTTCTTGAAAGCGACACTTCCGAGATGCAGCGACAAGTCGCCGATGCGAGCGCCAAATTGGGGGAGGATGTGCTTTTTTCGTTCGAGTCGGATACCGAAGCATTCCACGGTCGTCTCGCAAGAGCACGGGACCTATCCAAGCGCGCGGCCGACTCTGCGCTGCGCAACGATTCACCAGAAACAGCAGCAGCATGGCAGATGGACGTCGCCTTACGCGACGCCGAGTTTAACAATGTCGCGCTCTCCCGGCAGGAGACCACCTCTGCCCTCGCTACCGCCTCCACGCGAGACGTGAGTATTCTCGCGGCTCTGGCATTGGCGCGTATCGGAGACACCGACCAGGCAAAGCGCATGGCGGACGACTTAGCTGGACGGTTTCCGCTTAACACTGTGATAAATCGTTATTGGCTGCCCACCATCTACGCCTCGATCGAGATTCAGCGCAACAATCCGGCGAGAGCCGTGGAACTTCTCCAAACCACAGCGCAGTACGAGCTCGGCTCTCCTCTTCCGCAATTCGAGGTTGGCGGCACGCTCTATCCCGTATATGTCCGGGGCCAGGCCTATTTGTTGTTGCATCAGGGCACGGCGGCGGTGGGTGAGTTTCAAAAGTTTCTGCACCAGCGAGGGGTTGCGGTGAATTGCCCTCTAGCGGCGTTGGCACGGCTCCAACTCGCTCGGGCCTATGTGCTGGCGGGAGATTCGAAAACGGCTGGCGGGAACTACCAAGAGTTTTTTGCTCTCTGGAAAGACGCCGATCCCGACATTCCCATCCTGAAGCAAGCCAAAGAGGAGTACGCGAAGCTGGAGTAATTCCAACGATCAGATTAAAACAGCCCAAGGTCTTGATACTTCCAAGGCTCCGCGGCACAACAAGTGACCTTCGCAACCGATGATCGACGATGCTCGCGCGATTGGTCCCGAGTCACGGGCAACCGGACATAGTCCCAGAGTAAGAGTTCCCGACGACTCGGGAGTTGCGAAAGGGCATCTCCGCGCGTCTTGCAAAATTCGCGTCGAGGTGAGAGAACTCTAGCCATGAGCTTCGACGTCTTGTGCTCTCCGGTGCCGTTTCTGCAACAGGTCGGGATCTGTGCTGATCACGACTGGCTGCGCGCGTACGCCGCGTGGTTCGAACGCGACGGGCAGGGCATCTCAGACGCGGTGGACCGCGCGGGCACACCGTGGTTGCGCATGTTCGATCAGTGGGGCGCGCGGGTGGATGAAATCCTTTACCCATCCGAGTACTGGCGCATGTTGAAACGTGGATACCGCGCTGGCGTGCTCTGGCGAGTCTTTGAGCAGAATTCGCTGATTCCCGCCTACCTTCTTCTCTACGTCACTGGTTTCTATGACCCGGGCTTGGCGTGTCCTTATACCGTCTCTCTATCCACCGTTGCCCCGCTCTCTAAATATGGAAGCGCAGAATTGAAGGCGCAGTTTCTGCCCCGGATGTTGCAGCGCGATGACAGTGTCTGGCAGGGAGCAACGTGGATGACGGAGATCAAGGGTGGGTCCGACCTGGGCGCTGCGGTGGAGACGGTGGCGCAAAGGGATGGGAGTAAGTGGCGGCTAACTGGCGACAAATACTTCGCGAGTAATGCCGGGGCCGAATTGGCGGTGGTAGCCGCTCGGCAGGAGGGCGCACCGCAGAACGTGCGCGGCCTGAGTCTGTACCTGGTGTCGCGTCGCAGTCAAGATGGACAACTGAATTATCGGATACGCCGTCTGAAGGACAAGATCGCAACTCGCTCGGTACCAACCGGGGAGATCGAATTGCGCAACAGCGAGGGTTGGCTGCTGGGGCAAGCGGAGCCTGGAATCTATTTGATTCTCGAAGTACTGAACCTTTCGCGTGTGGCCAACAGTGTGGGCAGCGTAGCGCTGGCACAGCGGGCGATCTCCGATGCCTATTCTTTCGCTAAACAGCGCACCGCCTTCGGTAAACCGATCATCGAACATCCTTTACTTAAGCGGCAGTTCGCAGACCGTCTGCATCGGCTACGCGCGGCTTCCCGGCTGGCTTGGGAAGCTGTGTGTCTGCTCGACAAGGTATGGCAGGAGAAGCCGCCATACTCCCAGAACTATCATCTGTTTCGGTTAGTAGCTCACTTGGCCAAGTACGGGACGGCGGAGTTCGCTGTGCAAACGGCCAAATGGGCCATGGAAGTGTATGGCGGGCTGGGAACGCTGCAAGAATATCGAGTGGAACGATGGCTTCGTGAGGCAATGATCCTTGCAATCTGGGAAGGGACGTCGCATCGCCAGATGTTGGATGGACTGGAGGTCATGCAGCGCAAGAGCGCACACAAATTGTTGTTCCAGCATCTTGAGGGAAAAGCGCCGGAGGCGCGGCTTCGTGAGATGGAAGTACGGGTGGAACAACAACTGGCTTTGCCCGAAGTTGACCGAGAAGGGACCTTGGAAAGACTTTTCAGCGATCTGGCTTCGTTTACCGCAGATACCCTAATTAAGGGAGTTGCCGGAATGACGAATGATTTCGGTTCAGTTTCCGACTAGCGACTACCCGAAAATTGATCTTGTTTTGGGAACACAAGGGCGGTTGTCGATACCAATCCGCCAGAGGACCAAACAACTAAGCCGGCCGAATTTGACTCTAGGATTCTTCGCGCGGCAGGTTCCGCAGCCGGAACCGCTGCACTTTCCCGGTTGCCGTTTTGGGAAACTCCGGGACGAACTGCACCCAGCGTGGATATTTGTAGGGAGCAAGCTTACCTTTGACGAAGTCTTTCAGCTTTTGTCTGAGTTCTCCGTCGGCTGGAATTCCTGGTTTCACAACGACGAACGCCCTCGGTTTCAGAAGTCCATCTTCGTCTGGGGAGCCCACGACCACCGCTTCCAGCACCGCCTCGTGGGAGGCAAGAGCCGATTCAACCTCCATCGGCGATACCCAGACTCCACCAACCTTAATCATGTCATCGGCCCGCCCGCAGTACACAAGGTCACCCGCAGGATTTTGCCGGTACTTATCGCCAGTCCGGGTCCACTCCCCCACGAACGTACTCCGCGACTTTTCTGGGTGGTTCCAGTAGTGAGAACAGGATGTTGGGCCCGCTACCCACAGTTCACCAACTTCGCCGGCACCGACTTTAGACCCGCTGTCACCCACCAATTTAACCTTGTATCCCGGCACCGGTCGCCCGCTGGTGCCGTAACGCACGGCCCCCGGCCGATTTGAAATAAAGCAGTGCAGCATTTCGGTCGAGCCGGGGGCGTCGACGATCTCTACTCCCGTCCGTTGCTGCCACGCGCGCCCCACATGTTCCGGCAGAGGTTCTCCCGCGGATGTGCACAGCCTCAGATTGTGCTCGCCCGCGCTAGGCAGATCGGAGGACGCCAGAAGCGACGAATACAGAGTTGGGACGCCGCAGAAGATCGTCGGACGTCTTTCTCGAACAATTGCGTTGACTACACAGGGTAGCGCCCGTCCGCCGAGCAAGACCACCGTAGCGCCGGTGTACAGGGGAAATGACAGACTATTCCCCAGCCCATAGGCGAAGAACAGTTTGGCCGCAGAGTAAATGACGTCATTTTCCTTCAAGCCTAAGACGCCCTGTCCAAACAGTTGCGCGGTCTTCACCATGCTGGCCTGGAGGTGCACGGCTGCTTTTGGCTTGCCGGTCGACCCAGAGGAATACAACCAAAAACACACGCCGCTTGGGCGGGAACAAAACGTCTCCGCTTGTGGAGATGAGGCGTCCAGCAAGATCCGAAGGAGAGGTAGATTACTTTGTGTCTTGCTCCCCGACACGATAATGCGCCCATTCCACCCGATACTTTGTGCTGCATCGAGAAGAACCGTTAGTCGAGCCTCGGACACAATCACCGCGGCCGCCCCGCTATCAGACAGTGCGTAGGCATAGTCGGACGATGTCCACAATGTGTTCAGCGGGACCGGAACGACTCCGGCCTTGATAGCCCCCAGGAAGCTGGTGTGAAAATCGATCGAATCGATAAGGCACAGAAGGATTCGCTGCTCGCACCCCAGTCCGAACTCGCGCAGCACATTCGCACAACGATTAACCCTATCGACAAGCTGATTGTATGTGTAGTTCCCGTCATCGTCGATGATGGCGGTCCTGTCGCCCCGCCCGACATCGATGTTCCGCTGAAGCAGGTCGTTAGTGGCGTTGTAGAATTCGGATTGATTCGGGGTCTTCACCTTCGGCTTCCGTTTGAAGAATTGTGCCTGCTAGTCCAACACTTAAGTTGACGATACTGGAATGTATAAGAAAAACAAGAATCCATTTCAAGATCTTGACGGTGGCCCAGGTGTCATCGTCGATCTAGTGACTTCGCCAAAAGGAAACAATTTCCCGAGCATATCTATCGCTGGATGAGCTGGGAGATTTCAGGAAATTCCGATCCGTTCAAGAAAACCAACGCGCAGTCCCTCGAATTCACGGTGCAGATTCCGCCGATCGTCACCTACCAAGCCAGTAAATATCCCCCAGCAGAGCCGGGGGCTTTAGTTTGTGAGCCGCTCAAAGCGGCTATGCGGGGTCGCTAACGCGGCCCCGAGTTTCTGGAGCCACCGATACGGTGGCCGATTAGCGCCATAGGTTCATCTGGTCCAAGCGCTTGTCTTCTTGCTCCTGGTTCCGAATGTAGTCTCGAATCACCCTCTCATCCCGCCCCACCGTGGACACGTAGTACCCGCGCGCCCAGAAATGCTGGCCCACGAAGTTCCTCTTCCTCTCCCCATACACACGTGCCAAGTGAATCGCGCTCTTCCCCTTGATAAACCCAATCACCTGCGACACCGCGTACTTTGGCGGGATCGCGATCATCATGTGCACGTGATCGGGCAGCAGGTGCCCCTCTTCGATTCGACTCTCCTTCTGTACAGCCAGCTTGCGGAACACTTCCCCCATGTGCTGTCGCAACTCCCCGTATAGCGTCTTCCTGCGACACTTCGGGATGAACACAACATGGTATTTGCACTCCCACTTCGTATGCCTTAGGCTTTCCATTTCGTCCATCGTGAAACTCCTATTCGTGTGCTTGGCGGATCACGTTTGGGAGTTTCCGCGATGGACTCCTGGATCTGTCAAACTTCTACTGCCTCCCCGGCAGAGCCGGGGGGTCTCCCTTCGTACTAGTCCTGGTAGCTCGCACCCATCACACAAGCTCTTCTGGCCGGATGGGCAGCCGGCGGATGCGCTTCCTGGTCGCTGCAAAGATCGCGTTGCACACTGCCGGTGCAATCGGGGCCGTTCCAGGCTCTCCGATCCCGCCCGAAGGCTGATCGCTCGTCACGATGTGCACTTCGATCTTCGGCATCTCATTCACGCGAAGCATTTGGTAATCGTCGAAATTCCCTTGCTCCACACGCCCTTTGTTGATTGTGATTGCGCCTTTAAGCGCGGCCGTCAGCCCGAAAACAATTGCGCCCTGCATCTGCGCTTCAATCGTCAGCGGATTCACCGTCCTGCCGCAGTCCACCGCGCAAATCACGCGATGCACTCGCACCTCCCCGCTCTTCTTGTCTACCGAAACTTCGGCTACTTCCGCCACATAGCTTCCGAACAAACTCATCACTGCGATGCCGCGGAATTGCCCGGCAGGCAGTGCTTCACCCCAGGCCGCTTTCGTTGCTGCCAGTTCGAGCACACTCAGATGCCGCGGCGCTTTCTGAAGCAAGCGCCATCGGTATTCGTACGGATCTTTTCCGCTGGCCGCCGCCAGCTCATCCACAAAGCACTCGCTGAAAAACCCGTTTTGCGAATGTCCGACCGACCGCCAGAAGCCGACCGGAATCCCTATCTCCGTCAGTTGATAGTTCACGGAAATATTCGGAATTGAATACGGCAAGTCTGCCGCTCCCTCTACGCTCGAGTCATCCAACCCATTCTTCACCGAGCCCGGAAAGAACCGCGACATAATAGAAGGGCAGGCGATCTGGTTCGACCACGCGACCGGCCAACCTTCAACATCCAGCCCGGCCTCGAACCGGCAGTACGACGCTGGCCGATAGAAATCATGCTGTATGTCATCCTCGCGCGACCACGTCACCTGCACCGGCACGCCCATGGCTTTGGAGGTCTCCACTGCCTCGATGACAAAATCCTGTTCCGCTCTCCGCCCGAATCCTCCACCAAGATAGGTCGTGTGAATATTCACCTGCTCGGGTTTGAGACCGGCAATCTTCGCTGCCACCATCTGATTGATGCCTTGAAATTGCGTCGGCGCCCAAACATCGCACCCGTCGGTGCGCACGTGGGCCGCGCAGTTCATCGGTTCCATGGTCGCGTGCGCCAGGAACGGTGCCTGGTACACCGCCTCGATTTTCTTCGTCGCGCTTGCAAATCCTGCGGTCACGTCGCCTTCCTTGCGCGCCACGGCTCCGCCCGGCTTGCTCGCTCCCTCCTCGAGCATCTTGCCGATTTCCGCGCTGGTCAGCGAGGCGTTCGGCCCTTCCTCCCACTTGATTTCGAGCGCGTCCCGCCCCTGCATCGCCGACCAAGTGTTGTCCGCCACGACGGCAACTCCGGTGGAAATCTGCACTACGTGCTTCACGCCGCGCACGGCCTTCGCCTTTTCCGCATTAAAGGTTGCCACTTTGCCGGCGATTACCGGACACCGCGCTACCACAGCGTGCAGCATTCCCGGCTGGCGCACGTCAATCCCAAACTCCGCGCGCCCACAAGTTTTGTCTGCCGAATCCAGCCGCTTCATCGGCTTGCCCAGAATCCGGAATTGCTTCGGCTCCTTGAGTTTTACGTCGCTCGGCACCGGCAATTTTCCTGCCGCTTCCGCCAGGGTTCCGTACCTCAGTCGCGCTTTTGTCTGCGAATTGATAACTTGGCTGTCTTCCGCGCGGCACACCGCCTTATCCACACCCCACTTTTCCGCAGCCGCTGTGATCAACATCTCTCGTGCCTGCGCTCCTGCCTTCCGCAGAGGCGTCCACATTCCCCTCACGCTCGTACTTCCGCCCGTTCCCTGCATTCCAAAGAGGGGGTTCGCGTATTCCTTCGCCGCTGGCGCAAACACCGTACGAATCGTTTTCCAGTCGCACTCCAGATCTTCGGCGATCAGCATCGAAAGCGACGTCATTACTCCTTGCCCCATCTCCGATTTGTCAATCACCAGCGTGACCGTATCGTCCGTCCCGATCCGAATCCACGCATTTGGTGCAAATGGCATCGCTGCAGCAGCGCGTGCCTCAAGGCGATTGGGCAGATAGAATCCAATTACCAGCCCGGTAGCTCCCGCCGCTGCCGCTTTCAAGAATTCCCTGCGATCTACTTTCACTGTCGCGCTGCTCATTCCGCACCTCCTGCAGTCGAGCCCACCGTGGTCGGCTCATGCGGTTTCATCGCTGCTGTGTTTCCCGGATTCTTCGCATCCTTCTCCGGCATTGCTTCGTACCGCGCAGTCGCCGCCTGCATCTGCGCTGCGTGATGAATCGCTTCGCGAATGCGTTGATAAGTACCGCACCGGCAGATGTTCCCGCTCATTGCGTCGTCAATTTCCGCATCGGTAGGCCGTGCCTTTTTCGCCAGCAGCGCCGCCGCAGACATAATTTGCCCGGACTGGCAGTAGCCGCACTGCGGCACGTCCATCTCGATCCATGCTTTCTGCACTGGATGGTTCACATCGGCCGAGAGCCCCTCGATCGTGGCCAGCTTTTTCCCGGCCACTGTTGAAACCGGCGTGATGCACGATCGCGTCGCCTCACCATCGATATGCACTGTGCACGCCCCGCACAGCGCCATCCCGCACCCAAATTTCGTTCCCGTCATATTTAACGTGTCGCGCAATACCCACAGCAGTGGCATCTGAGGATCAACGTCCACGCTCTGCGTTTTCCCGTTCAACGTAAACTGGATTGCCATGCAGACCTCCTGCGAAGATCTTTCTTTTCGCCGCCGTATTATCTCTCTTTCTTTCCCCGCAGCAAACCAATCTTGGGAGTAGAGCCGGCCTCTCGTACGCGGTGATTGTCAAAACAGCGCTGTCCCTGAAAGGCGGGCGAACTCTCAACAACTCCGCCCACACTGTCAATTGGTAACTACGTCAGTATTGGTCTGCTGCTAGGATACTTCTCGCGAAGGTTAAGAGGCGTTGCACGGGGTATTTCTGCTTGCCTGAGGAAAGGCGTTCCTGGAAATCGGCCCAGCATTGCATCGCCTCAGCAGCTAACCGATCCTTCTCTGGAGACGACATGTTGTCTGTTCCACTCGCCCAGAATCGGTGGAAGCATTTCAGAGATGCCTGGGTACAGGTACACTTGCGAAATGATGAAAAAGCTCCGATTCCTGGTGTCTCTTCACACCCGCGAGAACGATTTCCAAGTGGCACAAGCCCAGACCGCGGAAGAGACCGCGCACAAACTGGGGAGCGATGTGGAGATAGTGTTTGCCGATAACGACGCCGTGAATCAGAGCACGCAACTCCTAAAGGCAATCCAAAGCCGAGTTGAGTCCCGACCCGATGCGATTGTGGTAGAACCGTTTGGAGGCACGGCTCTTCCGCAGGTAGCCCGGGCCGCCAGTGCTGCAGGAATCGGTTGGGCGGTCCTGAACCGGAGGCCGGATTACTTGTCGGATCTCCGCAAGGCAGCAACCGCACCTATGTTTGCTGTTAGTTCCAATCACTTCGAGATTGGACGTATTCAAGGAAGACAATTCGCAGCGTTGCTGCCCCGAGGCGGTTCTGTTTTGTACATTGAAGGACCTTCACAGAGTTCCTCGGCCCAAGAACGCGAGTCCGGGATGCTGGAGACGAAACCGTCGAACATTGAAGTGAAGATGCTGAAGGCACACTGGACAGAGGAAAGTGCCTGGCGGGTGGTGCGTTCCTGGCTGAAAATGGCCACCTCACAAAGTGCGTCAATTAGCCTGGTCGGCGCGCAGGACGATTCGATGGCCCTAGGAGCTCGCAAAGCTTTTCAGGAGATTACCAACGAAGCCGAGCGGTCGCGATGGCTGAGTTTACCGTTTACCGGATGTGATGGTCAGCCGGCGACGGGCCAAGCCTGGGTACGCGAAAAATGGCTCACGGCGACGATCCACATTCCACCGCTTACGGGACAGGCGATGGAGATTCTCGAAAAAGCCAATCAAGACGGAACCCAACCGCCGGAACACGCCTTTACCACGTCCTTCTCGATTCCTCCCTTCGAATCATTGGTTCCGCGAAACCCATAAGCATCTCCGCCGTGGAACCAGGGAGAAAAAAGCGAAGGACATTAAGCGAGGAGTCGCGATCTAAATCCTACAATTTTAAGCGTGCAACTCCACAGTTTCTGGATTGTCGCTAGGCTTGATCGGAAACGCCTCGGGCAAAGTCCGATGCGAAGTTCTTGTGGTTGATCCGAGGCGTTTTCGATGAGCAGGCTAGAAGGAAGCCGCGGGCGTTTGCGGCGGGCGCGGGAGATACGGTCGGCTATGGAATTTGAATGAGTGTTTTTTTTGCCTTTTGTTCGGCGCCAAACGTGAATGCAGGCACGTTCAAGGCTGCGGAGAAGAGACGCAGATACCACCTCATACGTCGCGGATTATCTCACGCGCAGCGTCCGCCGCGCCGGCGGCTTCGTTCTGGTCGGCAAACCGGAACTTATCCAGAAACGGGCTTTTAGTCGATGATTCTTCAGCTCAACCGCTCTGGAGTCGCCCTCTCGGCTGTTGCCAGAGGTTCAGTGCTTCTCCATGGGTACAGGTACACTTGCGAAATGATGAAAAAGCTCCGAATCCTGCTGCGCCGGACCGGCGTGATACAGCTCTGGACGCGGTCACTCTGAGGCCACGATTCCAAGCACCCAATGCATGCGCAGCGAGCGCGTGATTAGGCTGGCCGCCTTGGGAAGATTCGCAGGGATCCAAGCGGCATCAGGTCATACATACGAAAAGGGAAGTAACAAACGCTACTTTTCGTAGACCGTTGAGCCGCCCGTGACGGTGCGCACGATCTCGATATCTTTGATTTTCTCCTGGTTCACGGTGTGAGGATCGTCTGCCAGCACGACGAAGTCCGCCAGCTTGCCAGGTGTAATCGATCCTTTGATCACTTCCTCATGTGAGTTGTACGCACCGTTGATGGTGTTCACCAGCAGGGCTTCATCTACGCTGATTCGTTGGTTGGCTCCCCAGGTCTCTCCATTCCAGCCGGTACGCGTCACCATGCCCTGAATGCCCATGAGCGGGGCAAACGGCCCGTGGCTGAAATCTGAGCCGGCCGCGGCTCGAATTCCGGCGTCGAAGAAGGAACGGTACGCCATGCTCCGCTTCATGCGTTCTTCCCCATAAAAATGAAACTTGTCGGAATTGTAGTAGGCATAGGTGGTGAAGGGGGCAGGAACTGCGCCGAGCGCCTTGATACGCCGCAGAAGATCATCGGTGATCAGTGTGCAGTGAGTGATCTTGGGGCGCACGTCGGGACGCGGTGCCGCCTGCTGCGCCCGCTCGTACGCGGTGAGCACCATGTCGATGGCAACATCCCCATTCGCGTGGCAGTTCGGTTGAATGCGAGCCCGCTGCACGCGCTCTGCCCAGGAGTTGAGATCCGCCTGCGTCTCGGTGATGTTGCCGCTGTAGGGAGGATTGGTGCCGGCATAGGGCTGGCTCAGCGCCATGGTACGCTCAGAGAATGAGCCATCGGCGGTGTGCTCCGAGGTAGCGCCAAAGCGAATCCACTCGTCTCCGAAGCCGCTGCTGATCCCGTTCTTGATCATTGCCTCCAAAATATCCCCGCTGGTCTCAAAGCTCACCCGGTGCAGTAGTTCGCCGCGTGCCCGCACTTGCTGGAGCGCAAATAAATCGCCGGCTTCGTGGTGAACGCTGGTCAGGCCATAGCGGACGAATTGTTTGGAGATGTATGCCAGTCCGTCGCGATCACGCTGCTCCTTCTGTTCTGCCGTGAAGGTCTCCCATTTACCAACGTTGTTGAATACGTCACGCGCGCGATCGGTGACTCGTCCGTTAAGTTCGCCGTTTTCGTC
The DNA here is from genome assembly GCA_963720155.1 of uncultured Acidobacteriota bacterium. Classification (GTDB taxonomy): domain Bacteria; phylum Acidobacteriota; class Terriglobia; order Terriglobales; family Acidobacteriaceae; genus Sulfotelmatobacter. Next base: position 89,745 of record CAVREP010000013.1, on the reverse strand, counting down.
GTGGTCGTAAGTTCCGCCCATCCGGTTAGGAGTGTCCTTGTTTATGCCAGCCAACTCCAGCGCTTTGCTGTTGTAGTAGGACGTGTGGCCTCCGCGATGATGGACCACTACCGGATGTTCCTTTGAGACCTGGTCCAGGTCGTGCACATTGAGCTGGCGGTTGTCCTTCACCTTTGTGTCGTCGAAGAAGTATCCATCGATCCAAAACCCCTCGGGCGTCTTCTGGGCCTTGGAGCGGAGTTTATCGATGATGCTGGCGATGGTTACAAACTCGACCTCATAGGGGTTGCCGACGATGACTTCGTAGAGCAGAGTGTTGCCGCCCGCGTGATTATGGCAATCGATAAATCCGGGCACGATGGTCATCTGCTTTGCATCGAAGGTCTGCGTTCCCCTACCGATGAACGCCTTAGCTTCTGCTGCGCTCCCCAAGTAGAAGAATCGTCCACCCTTAACGGCAAAAGCCTCCGCCTTCGGCATGCGGGAATCGATGGTGTAAACCTTGGCGTTGAATACGACTAGGTCGGCATGGTGCGGATCGGTGTCGGCGCTCTGCGTTTCGGCAAATACGTTCGTACCCAGAAGACTACCGCTCGCAACGCCAGCCACGCCGGCTCCGGTCAGGCCCAGGAATTCCCTACGACTGTGGCGCTCTTTGTTCATCGATCCTCCTCCTTACCATCTGCACCACGTGATTTTCTCCCCAAACCGCCCTGTTGCACGTCTAGAGAATCATCGCGATCTTGTGGAGAGTCCACTTGTTTGTGGCGAACCAACGGTTTAGTTGGATTGCTTTTCTTCGCATTGTGTCAATGACGAGCACAGCGTCACTCTCTCTCCAGTCTTTCTTTATCTTCACCCATGCACGGATCTCTTCGATCCTCTGCTTTTCCGGCAAGGACTCAATCTTGCACAAGGACTCAAGAACGCACCGTTCAACGATACCGAACCATTCCTTGAATATCAGTGCTAGCAGACCCGATGCCCCCGGATAGTCCAAAACCCTTATTCGCGGCGATTTCACAAGGTTGAGGCACTTTCGAGAGTCCGCTAGGTCAAGTCCATCGATGGCTACGAGACTGCGTTTCACGGAGAAAAGATGCTCAAGCTGCTCTTCTCAAGGTCCATCAGTCTCTCGTGGAGATGGTTGCCCGTGAACTTCCAGTGGAAATATTTGTTAAGGAAGTCATACCATATCAAGGCTTTGGACATATTCCAGTTCCACCGTGTGCATGAATTGTTCTATGTCGCGGTTCTTGCAAACCGTCGGGTTTGTCCAATAGCGATCGAGTGCATCAAGCCACTTGTCCTGATCGCTCAACTCCCAAAGGTTGTTGATATCCACGGCCATTCCTCATTGACCGGCATGTGAGCGGGATGTCTGTCACCCGCACCCACGGCGGAACTTGGAGAAGTCTAGAGTGCTCACACTTGCGATGCTTAGAGCGATGGCAGTCATGCGGGACGCAAATGGATCAGGCACCGGCACCCGCAGCTTCGTGCGTCCCACCCGCCGCAATCTCCCGAACTGCGCGGTAACCCTGGTCGATCGCGATGTTGGTGTAGGCGTGGCCATCGGCATCAGAGTTGGCAATGTGAATGCGTCCGAAAGGCTGCCGGCCAATGATGCATGGACGCTCGGAGTCCGGACGGTCCAAAGGCTCGAAGAGCGGGTTGTACTCGTAGGCATAACCCTGCGGCCATCGGTTCACAGTTACGGCCTGGATGTCGCGAGCAGACTCGAATCCCCCACTACCAAGCATGCGTCCGAGTTGATCACGGAGGTTGCGTTCAAAAACGTCTAAAGACAGGGACTAATAAATGAAATCTAGCAGCACGCATAACCTAGATAAAGTATCGCGCCGCAAATTTCGGGCGAGTTCAACTTCGCTGGCGACGCACTAGCGTCACTCGGGAGCCAACAAGCCCTTCTCCATAGTGATTGCGCTCCTGGCTGTTTGACCAGGACTGCGACGCGTTAGCGGACTTCTGTTGTTACGGATGAGTCGTGCGAAGTGTAAATTACTTCGCCATCGAGCAGCGTCATCAGGCATTTCAGGTCTTTGATCTGCTCATTGGAGAGGGAGTAGAGGTCGCGGTCCCACACCGCAATGTCGGCTCTTTTGCCTACCTCGAGGGTACCGATCTTATCTTCGAGAAACATCTGACGCGAACCCCAGGCGGTGTAGCTCCGGAAGGCGGTGTGGATGTCCACGCCTTCGGTCTTCCCGAAGGGCTGCAGGCCGTAGGTACCTTTGGCGGTTTGGCGCACTACGGAGGCGCAGAGTCCGAAACGGGCCGCCACCGGGGTGACGAAGTAGTCCGACCCGCCGGACCACAGAACACCTCGGGATTGCAGGGTCCTGAAGGGCTCCAGCGCGCTGGCCGCGCTTGGGACCATAACTGGCCGCATAGATGTCGCCGATCCACCAAAGGAATCCGGGCTGCATTTCCGGATATCCAGCGTCGTATTTCCTTTGCAGGTTGGCCATCACGTCGAGGGCGTGCGGAGTGGGCAGGTTGGCGTGGATGATGCTGTGGCGCAGGCCAGAGCGGGGCTGCTACTGCTCGACAAGGGCGTAGGTATCGACGACCCAGTCCATGGCGCGGTCCCCGACGGCGTGGGTACCAACTGGGACGCCGTTCTGATGGAAGAGGCGGACCATTTCTCGATAAACAGCAGGGTCGATTTGCGGATAGCCGCGATTGCCCGCGCCTGAACTTGTTACATCTGGAGTTTTGGCGTTTCGCAGCCAATCGTCATAGACCCAGCCCGTGCGTGCGCCACCGGAGCCGTCCATGTAGATTTTGGCGCCGACAGGAGAGCAGTCGGTCGTCGCCGAGAGTGGAGGGCAGGCGAGGAACGGCGTTGATCTGGGCCAGCGCCTGGCGCGACGACTGCAGTGTCGAACCGACTTCGGCCTGCTCGCCAATCGCCAGCGTACCCAATTGCTGAAGCTGTGCCGTTCTCATCTGCAGTGCACGGCGATACCGCAGGCTGCGGTGGGTGTGGGACATCTCTGTCAACACTGTCATCGCGGCACTATGCGAGTGGCGGAAATACTTTCTCCTACCCAACTTTCTGCCTGGCTCCCTGATCCTCCTGTGGAGAACTCTTCATGATTCCCAGCTTTCTTGCCCTGGCATCCACATTATTCTTCAACCAGCTCTGGCTCTGGCGGATACACCAGTGTGTGCCATCCTTCCAACCGGCGCCAGTTCTGTCTTTATTTCCTGGCATAACCGGCTCTCCGCAAAGATCCGCCACGACCTTTTCTTCCCAATCTCCAGGTCCAGTCTTCCCCATAGCCACCCTGCTCCACGCACTCGCCTCCCCACACGATCTCCAAAACGCATTCAAAACACATAGTCCCAAGTGGCGGCTTCGCTCAACCGACTCTATCGCTATTGATCTCTGCATAAATAATGTAATAATAGGGATGCTCTGTTCTCCGTCTGAACAGCTATGCCCAGACCCAAAGGAAGTGCCGATCTACTGGAAGACCGGCGCAGGCGAGCATTGGCCTTATTGGATTCCGGTTGTTCACTCAACGAAGTGGGACGGCGTATGGGATGTGGCGCCAGTTCGGTGATGCGCTGGCGGGATGCGCGGCGACGTGGAGGCGAGAAGGGTTTGCGGGTACGCTACTCTCCCGGCCGCCCGTTAAAGCTGAACCCAGCCCAACGCAAACGCCTGGTCCGTCTGCTTTTGCAAGGCGCGATGGCGCAGGGCTATCGCACCAATCTATGGACCACCGCCCGCATTGCCGAAGTAATCCAACGTAAGTTTGGGGTCCAGTATCACCGCGACCATGTCGGTCGTTTGATGCACCGCTTGCAATGGAGTCCCCAGAAGCCAGAACGGCGGGCCTTGGAACGGGATGAAAAAGCCATCGCGCGCTGGAAACAAAAAGACTGGCCGCGGATAAAAAAAACGCTGCGCGGTTGGGCGCCCACATAGTATTTGCCGATGAATCGGGCTTCCAATTGATTCCCAACGTGGTTCAGACCTGGGCCCCGCAAGGCCAGACCCCCATTCATCGCCATCGCCAAGGGCGGCGGGACAAGATCTCTGTCATTTCCGGGATTTCGGTAAGCCCCAAACGACACCACCTGGGCCTCTACTATCTACTTTTCCTAGATAACATCGGACAGGAGGAGGTTTGTAGGTTTCTGCAGGAGTTACTGCGGCACTTACGTGGCCCGGTGATTGTTCTGCTGGACAATTCCTCCACTCACCAAGGGGAACCCCTGCAGAAGCTCCTGGACCGGCACCCGCGTCTCCATCGGGAGCACTTTCCTTCCTATGCTCCGGAGCTCAACCCCGACGAAGGGGTCTGGTCTCTGGCCAAGCGCGAACTGGCCAATAGCTGCCCGGATCATGTGGATGAACTGATGGAAGATATCATCCGCTCCATCAACGGCATCCGCACATCGCCCCGGAAGCTACGTGGCTGCATAGTGCAATCCGATCTCCCTTCTTTTTTGCGGTAAAGCATTACATTATTTATGCAGAGATCAATAGTGCCCAGGCGTGAAGATCTGCGCAATCCCTCACAGCCTGTTGGCCTGAGCACTAGCTAGCGATAGAGTCCTTCTATGAGAAGGTCATAAAAGTCAAGGCCGACGTGGCGGCCCTCCTTATGTTTGACCTCCGCCACATTTCCACAGAAAAGTTTGCGTTAGGATCGCTCAGGAGCGACGATTGGCAACTCGGACGACCCACAGCATCCCCCCTTTTGTCTGTCTTCTCGCGAAACCTTGCTAGCTTTTTTCCGTGCTGCATAGACCTCGGCTGGTGCGTTGCGAGGCTGTCAAGGGCGCCGCTGAATGGCGGCGTTCATCTTGACCCTTGACAGCCTCGCAACGCACTTCACAATCGAGCTCGGAACGAAGCGAAACGCAGTTCAGTGAAGCTTCGTTCCTTAGTTGAGGGGGTTCCGCTTTTCTGGAGCACCCTTGTCGGCAGCCAAGCCGCGCTGCCTTTGACATTCGCCATCATCATCTTTTTCATTTCGGTCGCAGAACATGATGGATCCGCTTCGAACCAAGTCTTCGAGAAATTCTGGTCGACTCCAACCACCGTTGCCGTGCTTCTATCCGCACTCTGAATGGGCCCTTCTGAGCCCGGTGCAAGTTGGGGTTCGATCATAAGCCCAGGTTCATCACTACCGTGACGAACCTGGGATTGTTGGGTGCTGCCATCTAGTTTGCGGTCTTTATAGACCGAGGACTCTAACGCAGTCACCCGAACAAGGCGGTGGATGTCGTCGCTTACCAAACTTTCCAGATAGCTCTCAGTTATTGCGCCATCAACTCATCTCTGCTCCCTTGCTCTCGTCTTCTACAGCAATCTCTCGGCCTCGTCATCTGTCGGATTCGCGGGCGTGTTTCCCGCTGGGGCTCACCTTGTCGTTAGGCAGCTACCGCCGGCGCTATCGTCGCGGACATGCCCTGGCGCAGCGGCTCATATACTTCTCCACTCACCCAGAGGCAGTGCAGTAAGACGGCGAGCTTCCGCGCCACCGCTACCGCCGCTCTTTTCTTTGCATTCTTCCCACCACGCTCGCAGAGTCGCAGCCCATACCGTCGTAAGTCCGTGTCCGGTCCGAACGGTCCCAAGATATAGTGCGCGCTTCCCACCAGCAGCTTGCGCACCATCGTGTCGCCGGTTTTGCTGATTCCTAATTGCGGCTGGCTCTCCCCGGAGTCTTCCTGCTTCGCTACTAGTCCCAGATACGGCCCCACATCTCGACTCTTCACGAATCGGTCCGGATTCTCCAAGGTCAATGCGTAGGCCAGCGCCGTGATCGGCCCTACCCCTTTCACCTGCCGCAATAATGCCGTATGTCCATACTTCTCGCCCAACTTTTCAATCTTCTCGTCATATTCCTGGATGCAATCACTCAACGCCGCCGCCATGCGCACCAGCGGCGATAGTGCGTCGCGAAGCTCGGCGGGAATCGTCCCCTCTACCTTTTCCGCGAAGCTCGGACTAGAACATTTGGGAAGCCGTGTGCCCATACTCTTCACCAGTCCTCGCGTGGCGTTGATCAGCTCGGTCCGCGCCGCCACCAACGCGTCTCGGGCTCGTAATACCGCCAGATCTTGCCGCACTTCCCGACTGCGGTGCTGCATCGGGTGCAACGATTGCGGATCCACTCGCCCCAATCGCGCCAACTTGTTGGCATCGATCCGATCATTCTTCCGCTTGCGACGTTTCGACCCATCCATCATCCGCGGATTGGCCACCAGCACTTCGTGTCCGCAACCGCCGATCACTTCCTGCACCCACGGTGAGTGTGTCCCCACCTCGAAAACCACTCGAGCCGCATTCAATGCTTGAAAGAATTCGGCAAGGTCCTCCTGCGTCGTACGCAACTGTCCCTCCGCCAGCGTCTCCCCCTCTAGATCCAGAATGCAGTAGTTGCTCCATTGGTCCCCCAGATCCACACCCACCGTCAGACGATCGAGGTTGGGGCGAAGCTCACCCCGCTTATTTTTTTTCCCGGCACACGTTGCTGCGAGCTTTTTCGGATCCAGCTTTTCCTTCAGTTTTCCTACCAGTTCCGCCAGCACTTCCTTTGTATCCCGCCGCATCGGGTCTCGCGATTTCACCCGCTTCGTTGTCGGTTCACTCTTCTTTCCAGAATTGTTATGCTTGTTCAAGGTCGATCTCCTTATCCACTGTGATTGCACCATAGAGTGCGTTGATCACTGGTAGCTTAACGCGATCCGTGATCGGGGGTCGACCTTCTCATCCCATCTAGTAGGTTAGCGACAGTTATTCAACGTCGCCTCGCGTAAAATGTTGAGGCAAAATCGGTAGGCCGAACGGCGCGGGGGAAGTTTTCTACAGGCCTTCGATCGCGAGGAAGCCACTATGGATGCTGCTGTTCTGCACGCTCTCGGAAAACCGCCCCGGTGCGAACAGTTCCCCGAGCCAATCGCTGGTGACGGCGAAGTGATTGTGCATGTTCACGCCGCGTCGCTGAAACCTATCGACAAACAACTAGCTGGCGGCTCACACTATGCCAGTCCGCACGACTTCCCCCTCGTCTGCGGCTCAGATGGAGTTGGGCATCTCAGCGATGGGCAAAGGGTGTTCTTCGGTGGAACCCGAGCCCCTTACGGTGCGATGGCACAACGCACGGTCGTGCGCCGAGCATTCTCGTTTCCGGTCCCTCAAGAAGTAGATGACGAGACCGCTGCTGCCCTGCCCAATCCCGGCGTCTCCGCTTGGCTCACACTTGCCTTCCGCGCCAAGCTGGTGCCCGGTGAGAACGTACTCATTCTCGGTGCGACCGGAGTGACGGGTAAGCTGGCTGTAAAAGTAGCAAAACTTCTTGGTGCAGGTCGCGTTGTCGCTGCGGGACGCAACCAACAAGCATTGAGCACATTGCATCTGCTTGGTGCTGACGCCATCATTCGCCTCGATGCATCAGCGAAGGAACTCGGCGAGGCTTTTGTTCGTGAGGCTGGTCAGGCAGGCTTTCAAGTCGTGATTGACTACGTGTGGGGTAGCCCGGTAGAAGCATTTCTGGCTGCGATAACACGCAAAGAGTTTGGCGTCATCACATCCGAGACTCGCTTCGTTCAAGTTGGGGAAAGCGCTGGGCCGACTATTTCACTTCCAGCCGCCGTGCTGCGTAGCACAGCGCTGACCATTTTTGGGACTGCGGGGATTCCGCCTCGCAATGTTCTCGTCGATGCCTTGCAAAAAGTCATGGCCCATGCTGCCAGCGGGGAGCTTCGCATAGAAACGGAACGTGTTCCCCTCGCAGATATTGAGAACGCTTGGCAACGCGATGAGCAACGCCGCAGACTGGTAGTCATCCCATAACCGGCCACTTGACGGCGAACGCGGACTCACAGGAGGAAAAGCGTCGAGTGGGCTGTTGACGTAACATCGCGATTACGCTTATCGAGGCTAATGCGGCTTATTCGCCGCCGGAAGTCCTCCCAAGAAGACATCAAGGACGGACGAGGGGTCTTTTGACGCCTCAAGTTCTCGGTAAAGGTCGCTAAATTTTAGGCGTACTCCAGCCATTATCTCTTTGTCCCACAGCAGGTGATCGAGCAGCTTCTGCCAATTTGCAACCTGACGATGTTCGAGCAGCAGCTTGAGTGCGATGTTTTCAAGAAACAGGTATTCGGTCGCACGAAGAACAGCAGAGAGGCGCTTCTTCTCTTCTTTTGTCATGGCAGCAAGAACAGTCTAACGCAGTGGCACCTGCCAATCGGCCTCCGCACTGTGGTTAAATCCCGATTACGCGCGTTGAGCAACGGTCAAGCGGAGAACACCAATTCTGCCCGCTATACCATGTTGGTGGAGGGTCTGTGACCGCGCCGGCGGTGGGAGTAACATGATTGATCGCGATACTGAGGAAACCGTAATGGACCTTAAAGTTTATCTCGACACACCGCCATGGGACTGGCCAAGAGATGCCGGGAAGACGTTTTGGAGGATTCTGGCTGACCAGCGAGCCAGTGAATCCGACCGCCTGGTCGCCGCCGAGCTCGCGGGTGATTTTACCGTGATCAACAACGAGTTGGCCGATGTGCTACTGACGATCGCAGGCAGTACAGATGAGCCAGAGCAACTGCGCGCCAGGGCGGCAATTTCCCTTGGGCCGATCCTGGAACAGGCGGACACAGATGGATTCGACGATCCGGATGATGTACCCATTACCGAGGGTACGTTTCATAACATCCAGGACACGCTCGAGAAGGTCTATAGCGATAAGAGCACTCCCAAGGAGGTGCGGCGGCGAATTTTGGAAGCCTCCGTGCGCGCACCCCAAACCTGGCATCAGGATGCGATTTCGCGTGCATATTCCAGCGGAGACAAAGAGTGGATGCTGACGGCTGTATTTTCGATGCGCTGGGTTCGCGGTTTTGACGATCAGATATTACAGGCCCTGAAAAGTGAAGACCCTGAGATAAATTACCAGGCCGTCATCGCGGCGGGCAGTTGGGAACTGGATGGAGCATGGCCTCACATCGTTGAACTCGTCAAAGACGCTCATTCCTCGAAACCCCTACTGCTCGCCGCCATCGGCGCTCTCAGCGGCATCCGTCCCGCGGAGGCGCGCGATATTCTTGAAGACCTAGCCGAATCAGACGACGAAGAAATCGCTGAGGCCGTCAGCGAGGCCATGGCGGCAGCTGAAGACCCTATCGGCGAGGATGACGACGAAGAGGATGAGTGGGTCAATTGAACGGCAGCAGTCGCGAATCGGGGTTGTGCCGAAGTGCGCGATTGAGCCCGGCGGGGCGACTGTGGAACCGGTGCCGCCGCCGAGAATCACGAGATCGAACTCTTCCGGCTGCGTCATCTTAACTAGGTGAGCGGCTGACGTGCTCTCCATGCGGTTCATGCGACTTTTCCTTTCCGAGCGACAGATTCACTCTTGGCTCGCATTGATTTGACGAGGTCGGCCGACGATGCTCCTTCGAGCGACAATCCGTAGCCAACTTCTCGCACGATGCGCTCCTTCAACGGTTGAATGAAGTGGATGCGTGTGTTTCGGCGGGTCACCTCCGGAGCCTTCAGGTACAGCTCGGCCAATTCCCGCGCCCGACTGAGCGCCTTACCGTTCGGCACAACCTCGGCAACCACTCCCCATTCGCGTGCAGTACGCGCTGGCAGCGGCTGCGGGTTCAGCAGGAACGCCTCCGCTCGTCCCGCTCCCGCGCGATAACTCCAAGTGGTAAAGATTCCGTCGCCGGGCGCAACCCCCGCGCCGAAGTGGGCCACATCCTGGAAGGTCGCACCCTCCCCTGCCACAATTACACTTGCAAGTAGCGCGTAGTCTGAGTGCACATGGGCACGTCCCTCGATAGCCGCGATGACCGGAACGCGTATGTTGGCTATGTTTTCCAAAGCCTGAACGCCTTCGTCGTGAACCTGGCTCCAAACGCCGGGATCGGCGACATCGCCGAAAGAGGACCAATCGACATCAGTAATGAACTCCCCACCTGCACCCGTGAGGATTACGATCTTGTTCGCTCGATCTTGCGAAATCCGGTAGAAGGCATCGACAAGTTCCGTGTGAGTTTGCGCGGACATAATGAACGGCCCGCCGTTGCTGTGGAACTCAGCAACGAGCACACCTTTGTCGTCTCGGGTCAGCTTTAGGTTGTGATAAGCAGTGAAGTAGTCACTTTGAAGTTGCATCGTACTCTCCTCTCTGATTTGGTTGCTCCGCTGCGGGCGAATCCCAGTGATTAGAATGCGCAACCTGCCTGAGAGTCGCAGGACGGATGGTTCGTTCACCACTGTTCTTGACCCGATTCAGATGCGCGCAATGGTGTTTGCCCCCTCAAGCTCATGACATCTGGCTCACCGTAGTGACTCGGTGTTTCCCTCAACCCGCCCAAACGGCAAACAGAGGGATCTAGAAGGGCGGTGGCCAGAAACCGATGGTATCATCGCGGCGGGAGTCAACCAGTGGAACCGACAGAACCCAAACTTCCGAGCGAAGCCATCGAGCTCTACAACGATTTCATTCACGGTGAGATTAGTCGCCGCGCTTTCATAGATGGCGTGAAACGACTAGCAGGCGGTCTGGCGGCAGCCAGGGTTATCAATGCATTGATGCCGAATTATGCGCTTGGCCAGCAGGTTTCCCGCACCGATGACCGGATCAAGGCCACTTACGAGACCGTACCCTCACCGAAGGGCAACGGAAGCATCAAGGGATATCTCGTGCGGCCTATCAGCGCCGATACTCGCTCCGAGACGGTAACGAAGTTGCCCGGCATAATCGTGGTCCATGAGAATCGGGGTCTGAATCCGCATATCGAGGACATTGCGCGGCGGTTTGCCCTGGCCAACTTTATGGCATTCGCGCCGGACGGACTCACATCATTAGGCGGATATCCTGGCGATGACTATAACGGCGGCCAGATGTTCAACAAGATCGACAAGAGCAAGATGTCTGAAGATATGGTGGCCGCGGCCATGTGGTTGAAGTCGCGCCCTGACTGCACGGGAAAGATCGGCGCTACCGGCTTCTGCTATGGGGGCTCCACCGCCAATATGCTGGCGGTGAGGCTGGGAGACGACCTGGCGGCAGCGGCGCCGTTCTATGGCGGTCCTCCCGCCCCAGAGGACATCCCGAAAATTAAGGCGGCGATCTTGGTGCATCACGGGGAGCTCGATACGCGACTGGCAGCGACGTGGCCGGCCTACGACAAGGCGCTGAACGCGGCGCACGTTCCGCATGAAGGCTATATCTACCCGGGTGCTGTACATGGCTTCAATTGCGACGCGACGCCGGAACGGTATAACAAAGCCGCGGCTGATCTGGCCTGGCAACGCACGATCGACTGGTTCAACAAATACGTGCGTGGCTGATTCCGCGGGTACTGTATCTGCAGTTCCGAGTGACGAAAACCGGAATGACCGGAGCGACTGTTTTGCCACTATTCGCGACCCTGAAACGGCAATGTAAGCGGAAAGTTGGCGGAAGCGACGGGACTCGAACCCGCGGCCTTCTGCGACAGGCCGGCGTTCCAATATGAGTGAAGCAGTCTGTGCGAATGTCGGAGAGAATTACCGTGCTAAAGTCGTGCTATTCGAGGAAACGGCGGAGGCTGTGCTGGGCGTCGGGGACAGGGCAACAACGAGATGTAACTTATTGATATCAAACGGTGTCGGCGGACGTCGTTTGGTTCACAATGATACCGGACAGCATTTGTTATCGTCCCCTTAACGTCCCCAGAATTAAAGAGCCAAAAAATTCAATCAACACAAGCCGTGTTTGAGAGAATCGCCAGCGGGAAACTTCACCTCTACGAATTCGATTAGGCTTCGCTGCCATTGCATACTTGCCGTCTGCGGCGAGACGACCGGCTGCTTTCACAATCTGAGCGTCGGAGACCCCTAGGTAGTCGAGAAGTTCTGCTCGATCCAGTACGCCAGTCTTTTGACCCCGCTTACCAGACCTAAATCGGACACAGATTTGGAGAGCATTGCCACATGCTGACGATCTTGTCGAACTCGGCGCGGAGCCGCTCAGGCGACCTCTCGTCATTGAGGTCGTATTGCAGATTCCATGGCGGCCTCAACTGCAAGCTTTGGAGATCTCGCGAGATGGTTACAGTAGCGAGAATGCGGCCGCCTTTCTTGTACGCCACGACACAATCGCGCGCATCGATGCTCCCATCGATCTCGATAGCCTCCCACTTCTCGGCATGGCCCACGTAATTGATAGCCACGTCGTAATGTTGACTCCAGAAAAGTGGAACAGCGTCAAACTTTTCGCGACGGCCAAGAATATTCCTGGCTGCGACTTGACCCTGTCGTTCAGCTACTACCCAGTGCTCGACGCGAATTCGCTGGCCGGTGTGCGGATCGGGCCAGCGGGCGGCATCGCCAGCAGCGAAGATTCCAGACACGCTGGTTTCGAGGTATTCGTTGACTTCGATACCACGATCGACGGCGAACCCAGCTTGCTCGGCCAAAATCAGCGACGGCCGCACGCCCACACCCAAGACAAGGAAGTCTGCCTCTAAAACTGTTCCACTAGCCCGCATTTCTCACGCGGGTGAACAAGAAAGAGTCACCACGCAAAATTAGGAGTAGAAAAAAGGCCGTTTTTCGGGCATAACTGCGTTGTCAACTCGTAGTTAACGTCCCGAGAAAGGCGGCCTTTTCTAATGACAGAGTGTAACCAGAATGAGTTCACATTTGCACCACATTTTTTGCGACAGGTGAGCGCCCGTTTTAGCGAGCGGCAGCTCAGCACGGAGGGTGGAGCGCTGCTGTTGCGCGAGACCGACCGCAAGATCGGCTTGTTGTCCCGGGTGAGGAAGTGCTTTTCCGATTACCGCAATCCCGTATTCATTGAGCATGAGCTCGGGGAACTGCTGGCGCAACGCATTTACGGACTGGCTCTGGGTTACGAAGATCTAAATGATCATGAAGAGTTGCGTCACGATCCCCTGCTGGCCTTGATGGCTGGCAAGCGCAAGCTGGAAGAACCGCTGGCGGGCAAGAGCACCTTGAATCGACTGGAGCTAACCCCGGCGGACTCACCGCTCGAGGATCGCTATCACAAGATCACCTACTCGAGCGCAGCTCTGGATGGCTTGCTGGTCGACATCTTTTTGGAATCGTACGCGAAGGCCCCGCGGCAGATTGTGCTCGATCTGGACGTGACCGACACGCCGCTCTATGGCCAGCAGGAAGATCGCTTTTTTCACGGCTACTACAATGAGTACTCGCGAATCGTATGTACCTGAGCCTGCGCCCATTCCGTGCCGGCCAGCGCTTGCTGAAGATCGCCGCCGAGGTGCGACTCAGGGAGAGGTGTTTCTCGAAAAGGAACCGCTGCCCGGGTACTATTCAAAAAATAGAGTTGCGTCAGCTCAATTCCTCACGTGTGTGACGATTGCACGTCCTGCACCGGCCGCTTCTATCTTTCGCCACTCTTTTTTGACTCCGCGTGAGAAATTGCGGCTAGTTAGCTTAGCTTAGCTAGTAGCGACAACCGTCTTCGCAGGGGTGGAGGCGCATGACGGTTCTGCGGCAAGAGTTGCGGGAAGAACGATCGACTGCGAATAATCTTAGTCGGAGCGCAGCCTTGCGACACTTGGTCAAACCTGGCTACTCAACATGCGGTCCAGATTGAATGCGGCGCTGATCAATGCGAGATGAGTGAAGGCCTGGGGGAAATTGCCCAATGCCTCGCCCTGCGGCCCGGTCTGCTCTGCATAAAGCCCAAGATGATTCGCATAGCCCAGCACCCGTTCAAACAGCAATCTGGCCTGATCCAGTCTTTCGGGATACGCCAAGCCTGCGCGTGTCAGCGCTTCCACAAGCCAAAAGGAGCACATGTTAAAAGTACCTTCCTCGCCCGGGAGTCCGTCAATACGGGGCTGCGGAGGATAGCGATGCACGAGGCTGTCGCTGACAAGGCCCCCGTGACTGGGGCTCTCAAGGATAGCGTCTATGGTGCTGAGCATCCGGGGATCGGTCGGAGCCATGAAGAAGACGAGCGGCATAATAAGGAGGGATGCGTCGAGGTCCTCACTACCGTAAAACTGTGTAAATGATTTGCGCTTCTCGTTCCAGCCCTGGGTCATTACTTCTTCGTAGATGCGGTCCCTCTCGCGGATCCACTTTGCGCGGTCGGCTGGAAGAGCACGCTTATCGGCCAGCCGGATGCCACGATCGAGAGCTACCCAGTTCATGACCTTCGAGAAGACGAAATGCTCCTGCCGATTGCGCATCTCCCAAATGCCGGCATCCGCAAGCTGCCAGTTCTCGCAGATCCACTCCATAAGATTACGGATCTTTACCCACATATCGTACGGCGTCGGGCTGACATACTTATTGGATAGATACAGGGCGTCCATCAGTTCGCCATAGATGTCTCCTTGAAACTGCGAGACCGCCAAATTGCCGATTCGGACCGGGCGGGATCCCCGGTACCCTTCCCAGTGGTCCAAAGTCAGCTCGGGAATATGAGTCTCACCTTCGATCGTGAACATCACCGGACTAGGCGCGTTCCGGCGGGCGTGCTTGGACGCGTAATCCTCAAGCCAACCCAAGAAGGCCGCTGCTTCGTCGCGGAAACCGATGCGCAGAAATGCATAGACCGTAAAGGCGGCATCGCGCATCCAGGTGTAGCGATAATCCCAGTTGCGAACGCCTCCGATGACCTCGGGTAAGCTCGAGGTCGGCGCAGCAATAATCGCCCCAGTAGGTTCAAACGTAAGAAGCTTTAACGCCAACGCCGACCGGTGGACTTGGTCCCGCCAGCGCCCATGGTACGTGCAGCCGGAGAGCCAGTTATGCCAAAATGTCACGGTGCTCCGCAGCAGTTGCTCAGCACCTTCTTCCGACGGCGGAGTGGGAGCACCGTCCCCGTCGCTGTTTTCCCCAAGAATGAAGGTCTGCGATTCTCCTTCGGTGAGCGCGAATTCGGCGGACACCCCACCTTGCCCGTCATCGCTGAGCGGCACGGTAGTTGAAAGAACTAAGGTCAAGCCGTCTGACTTGAATCTCGCCCCGTTAGTCTCAATCACCGTCTTGTGAACTTGCCGTCCGTAATCAAAAGCCGGACGGCAAGCGACCCAAATGCGCACTGCTCCCCTAACGCAGCGGACGCGGCGGTAAATGTGATGGTACTCAAGAGAGTTGGAAGGCAACCCCGCCGGCATGAAATCTTCAAGTTCGACAATTCCGTCTGAGAGCAGGAATCGAGTCACTAAGACATTGGTGGAAGGCCAATAAAACTGTTTGTACCGCACGCCGTCAGGGCCAGCAGAAATCTGGAACCGCCCCCCCTTTTTATCATCTAAAATTGCCCCAAAAATGCTGGGCGAATCAAAGTGAGGATAACAGTACCAGTCGATCGAACCATTCATGCCTACGAGGGCGACAGTTCGCATGTTGCCGATAATTCCGTAATTTTCGATAGGCTGATACGACATTGCGTTTCCTGTTGCCTCGAAATGAACTTACCTCGTCCCGATGATTCGATCTAGACGAAGAACGGTTCGACTAGGTGTCCGAACACTCGACTGCAGTCTGTCGCAAGACAATATTGCTCCCCGGCAGATGGATGAAGCTCAGAGTCATTGCCGGCCTCCACCGAGGTTTCTATAAATGGCAGGTCCAACCTGCGGGCGGGCTTACGCGCGCCGCTTGCTCCGGACCCCAGGTCCCGGGCGCATACTCATAGACCGGCGTGTTGCTCTTCAGCACGGGTTCTACAATACGCCACGCCTGTTCAACGTAATCTTCGCGTGCGAACAACGTGCTGTCTCCGGCCATTGCTGCTCCTAGCACGCGTTCGTATGCATCCATTTCGTCCGCAACTGGAGAGTGGCTGGCCACCATTTCGCCTGTCTGAAGCGCAAATCCTTCTGAGCTTGGAAGTAGGTTCATCATCCCCATCGCGATCGTAATGTCCGGACTCAATCGCAGCCGCAAATGATTTTCGACGAGCAGACTGTCGGGAACGAGGGTTGGAGGCTTGCGGAACTTACCGACAATTTCGGTACAAGTCGTGGGCAAACACTTGCCGGCACGAATATAGAACGGTACGCCCTTCCAACGCCACGAATTAATTTCCAGCTTTAGGGCGGCGAAGGTTTCGGTCTGCGAGTCCTTGGCTACTCCATTTTCGTCGCGGTAGCCACTGAACTGACCCCGCACCAGATCCTTTTCTTCGATTGGGGGAATGGCCTTCAGCACTTTCACTTTCTCGTCGCGAATCGACTCGCTGTCGGATTGAACGGGGGGCTCCATAGACAGGTTCGATAACACCTGAAATAAGTGGTTCTGAACTACGTCGCGGATGGCCCCGGTCTGATCGTAGAAGCCTCCACGTCCTTGTACTCCGAAGTCCTCGGCCATGGTGATCTCGACACTCTCGATGTAGTTGCGGTTCCAGAAGGCTTCCACAAAAGTATTGGCGAAACGGAATGCGAGCACGTTGTTCACTGCGCGTTTTCCGAGGTAATGATCGATGCGGAATATGTCGGCTTCCTCGAAAACACCAAGCAGAACTTTATTCAACTCCTGCGCAGAGGCAAGATCGTGCCCGAAGGGCTTCTCCACAATAACTCGGCCACCTCGGGCGCAGTTGGATTCAGCAAGATGCTCCACCACCATTTCAAACAAGACCGGCGGTATCGCCAGGTAATGCGCCGGACGTTCTGCATCCTGGAGTTCTTTGCGAAGCGCGGTGAAGGTCGAGGGATCCTGATAGTCGCCATCCACATAGCGCAATAGGCGGGTCAATTTCTCAAAAGCAGCGGGATCGAGTCCACCGTGCTTCTCGAGACTGTCCTTCGCGCGAGCGCGAAGTTGATTGACACTCCATCCAGCCTTGGCGACACCGATGACGGGAACATTCAGATGTCCTCGCTTCACCATTGCCTGCAGCGAGGGGAAAATCTTCTTGTACGCAAGATCGCCTGTGGCGCCGAAGAAAACGAGTCCATCTGAGTGGAAATTGGCCATGAATGTCACCCCCTTCAAGCAGCTTTAGATTTTGGCTTTTCCAGATGTCCGCCGAATTCAAAACGCATTGCGGACAGGAGTTTGTTGGCATAGTCGCCTTCGCCGCGTGAGCTGAAGCGTTCGTAAGGCGAGGCCGTCAAAACCGGGGTGGGCACCGCTTCGTCGATTGCGGCTTTGATTGTCCAGCGGCCTTCGCCGGAGTCAGATACTCGGCCGGCAAACTTCGAAAGCTCTGGATCCTGAACCAACGTAGTCGCAGTTAAATCGAGTAGCCACGATGAGATCACACTTCCCCGCCGCCATACTTCGGCTACGTCTCGCAGATTGAAGTCGTACTGGTAGTGTTCCCGATCGCGTAGCAGAGTGGTTTCGGCATCAACACCGTGCTGTTGGTTGCCAGCGTTTGCTGAGCGCAGCACGGACAGTCCTTCGGCGTAGGCGGCCATGACTCCGTATTCGATTCCGTTGTGCACCATCTTGACAAAGTGGCCTGCTCCATTTGGGCCGCAGTGCAGGTAGCCTTGCTCAGCAGTGCCATCGAGCTTCTCCCGTCCTCGCGTGCGTGGTATGTCGCCAATTCCGGGAGCGAGTGCAGAAAAAATAGGATCGAGGTGCTGGACGACCTCTTTCTCGCCTCCAATCATCATGCAATAACCACGTTCCAGACCCCAGACGCCGCCGCTTGTGCCAACGTCGAGATAAAGAATCTCCTTGGCAGCGAGATGTTTTGCCCGCTGAATGTCATCCACGTAGTAGGAATTCCCGCCGTCGATGAGAATATCTCCTGGTGCGAGGTGCGGAAGCAAGTCAGCAATGGTCTGATCAACAACCGCGGCCGGAACCATCAACCACACTGCGCGTGGTTCTGCTAACTTTTTCACGAGATCAATCAGAGAGTCCGCTCCAATAGCGTGCTCTTGCACGAGCTCGGCAACAGTTTGCGGCGACCTATCAAACACGACACAGCTGTGCCCTTTCCTGATCAGCCGTCGCACCATATTGGCGCCCATTCGGCCAAGTCCAATCATTCCAAGTTGCATAAAGACTCCTTTTCTGAAAATTGCGGTGTCGTTTCGAACGATCCGAGTAAGCCAGCCCGACTGTGGAAGGATCTAACGCCACGCTGCATTTTTGTTACGCGACAATGTTCGGTCGAGTTAAGTAGAGTTGCCGCACGCGCATGTTGGACCGCTGCGGCCGAATTGCAAAGCGTCCCCCCTTCTCATCATCAAGTAGAGCAGCAAATACGGTCGGCGAATCGAAATCCGAGTAGCAGAGGAAATCGATGGAGCCGTTCATGCCGACCAGCGCGATGGACTGCATGTTACCGATGACGCCGTAATCCTCAATGGCTTCGAAGGTCATCCGGCAGTTTCCCTGGAGACGCTGCTGCAACTTGACAGTCTAATGAAGTGCAACTGCGTAGATCAGTTCGCGTGCGAGGTGGTTGCCTCCGGCCGTTTGCCTCGTGGCTGCCAGAGCCGAAGACCACCTTGATGCGCGTTCTCGTTCGTTCCTCGAAATGTATGTGGCGGAAAAGTAGTGAGCCGTTTTGCGTTTCCACCGCCCAGTACCACGTAGTCTGCTTGCAACGCGTTCTTCAGTTTTGCGACCACATCGAACACACTTTTGATCCATTTCTTCTGTCCTCGCCGCTTAAGGGCGGAGTTGCCGATGTAGGCCTCGAACGTCTTCTCGTTCTTATATGGCAGGTGTGCCAGCTCCATGGGCTCGAGTACTCCGTCCACAATCAGAGCTGATCCCAACCCGGTACCCAGGCCGAGAAATAGCATACGTCCGCCGCGATAACTGCCGAGTGCCTGCATGGCAGCGTCATTGATGATTTGAGTGGGGCGGCCAAATGCCTTCTGAAAATCGAACTCAACCCAACCAGGGCCAAGATTCACAGGATTGTGAAGTGGCTTCCCATGCACGACCGGGCCGGGGTAGCCGAGGGATACAACATCGTACCGACAGCCATCTACTGCGGTGCGAACAGCCTGAATCATTTTCTTCGGTGTCATGGCAGGACCGGAGTCGATCTTTATCGGTTGGCGGCGACCGATTGGATAGACCTTTATATGAGTGCCACCTACGTCAATCACTAATACGTTCCGTGCTGTCTCAGGTGGCAACTGCCGAGACTTCCTCGATTTGACGTTCGCGTTCATAGCCCTCATTACGTGTCGCTGCCGGAATCCCAGGTAAAACTGTTCTGCTACTGCACTCGCCACCATTTGAGAATTAGATTGCCGTTGTCACTGTTGGGACCGGATAGACGTGCATCAACACGAAAGTTCGGCAACCTTGAGGACCAGCTTGCCGCGGACGAGGCCAATTTCTATCATCTGATGGGCGAGGGCTGCGTCCCCCAGCGCAAGCACATTGATCGGCGGTACGTGCACTAATCCAGCATCAATCAAATTGGTGATCTCTCGCATTGACTCCTGAGCTCGCTCAAAGTCGATAATGAAGGTGATCTTGCGGAAGCCTCGCCCCTCGGCTTCCTTCCGATCGCGTTCGATGTCACCGTCTGCGGTCACTGTGAGGATGCTGACCAGCCGGCCTCCGGGCCCAACGCGGGAGGCAAGGTGGTAGACCCTATGACGTCCAGAACGACATCAACGCCCTCAGCAGACCAGTGTCGAATCGCTCGGCCTATGTCTTCGGTCTTATAGTCAATTACACGGTCTGCGCCTCTAGGCTTCTCACATACGCCATATTGGGAGTGCCGCAAGTCGCTGCCACCAGCAACCCTCCGCTCTTCGCAAATTGCACCGCGAAGCTGCCAACACCACCCGCGGCTCCGTGTATGAGCACCTTCTGGCCCGGTATCATACCGCCCTTTCCCGCATGGAAGAGAGTCTGGAAGGCGGTCAGCGCCGCAACGGGAACAGCGGCTGCTTGAGCGAAGCTTAGGCTCTTCGGCATCGGGGAGACATTCCTCACCGGAACTCGCATGAATTCGGCATAGCTGCCCCACGTTTTGCCGTCCGCAGCGCTCCAAGTGATCACGCGATCTCCTTGCTTGAATCCGTTGACGTTAGACCCCGTTCGCTCCACAACACCGGCAGTATCCATGCCGGTGACGAACGGAAAATCGAAGCCTCGTATCCGATAGCCCGTGCGTGTGGCTTGGCCCGAACGTGCTTTCGAGTCGGATGGATTCACACCCGCATAGCCGACTCGGATCAATACTTCACCATCTTGCGGTTCGGGGACCGGCGCCTCCCTCAAACTCATGACATCTGGCTCACCGTAGCTGTCGAAAACTATTGCGCGCATATGTAATACCTCCTCTACCTCGCGAATTAGGTCCGATCAAGCACCAGCCCAAACTCATTCGCGATACGGCTGACCTGTGACTTTTCTCCGTTTGTTACGCGATCTCAAGCATTTATGGGAGCCAGCTGATAGCCGAGTTGTTTGGCTGTGGCCGCCAAGCGTCCGATGCGCTGCTGGCGATAGCGGGCTTCGTAGGCCTTTGCGCCTTCGTCCACATGGGGCTGGCCCCATCGGAGCAGCCGGTAAATCAGCGTGGCCAACTTCCGCGCGGTGGCGAACACGGCAATGTCTCCGCCGAGCCGTTGGGCCATCTTGCGATAGTACGCTCCCAGGGCGGTCTGGCTGTGGCGCAGGGAAAGCGCCGCCATGCGCAAAGCGGCTGCGACACGGGTACTCGTGCTGTTCCGCTTTCTCTTCCTCAGCGGCTTGCCCCCGCTGGTGGGCACATGCGGCGCTAAGGTAACGTGGGAGACGAACTGCTTCTCCGTGGGAAAACGACTTAAATCGGGGCCGTATTCGCTGAGTACCACTTCGAGCGTTTCCACTCCGATAGCATCGATGTGGGTTGCATCGACCCCGCTCATTCGGTACAAGGCCTGCCGTATCGGCTCCTGCCCGCGTTTTTTGATCATGTTGGCCGTGTTGGCATTCTTCAGCGGCGGCGCCGTTTGTCCCCGCTGCTCTTCCCGTTCCATGTCCCCGAGTTTCCGCAGGATCTCCTTCTCATAGGCGGCGATTCGCTCCTCGACCGCGTCGTACATCTGCAGAGCCTGCTGCAAGCTGAACAAGTGATCCTCCCGCCAGTGACCCCTCAATTGTTCGGCAATCTCCTGTTCAGTTTTGCTGCAGCGTGGGTCGCGCAGCTTTGCCAGTTTTTGGGCGTCCTGTTCTCCTCCCGCGATGGCGCGCAGAATGACCATTCCCGTCACGCCATCGAGGTCGGAGACCGCACGATGCACGCGTACGTTCATCTGGTCCAAGCTCTTTTGCATCCTCCGCAACCAGTCTCCACGTTCCGCCACCAGGTTGGCCTTATCCCGCACCAGCGTCCGCAGCATGCAGACCGCTTCCTCCGGTCGAAACGAACCCTGCAGCAATCCGCAACTGTGCAGCCGCTGAATCCACTCGCAATCCCTCGGGTCTGTCTTTTTGTCGCGCCCGGGCACCCGCGCCAGTTGCCGTGTATCCACTAGCAGCACTTGCAGACCTTGCGCTTCCAACACCTCGTGCGGAGCAATCCAATAAACTCCTGTGCTCTCCATCGCCACCGACTCTACCGCTCGCGCTTTCAGCCACTCCGCCATGCGTATCAGTTCCGCCGTCGTCGCCCCGAAGCTGGCGATTTCTCGAGCGCTCCCCTCCGCGGTCGGAGCGCATACCCAGTGCCGCTCGCTCCCCAGATCGATCCCGGCCACGTTCCGTCGAATCACCGGCAATCCCTGGAGTTGTCTTCGGTTGCCTTCCGAGCTCTCTATCTCGTGCTTTCCTGTCATCTCTTTACCCCACCCTTCTGAGCACGCCCGCCCAGGCTGGCCGTTTGTGGATTCTGACCTAGGGGAGAACTTAGGAAAGCCTCGCCAAGGTACAATCGCCTTCCTGGAACCATGCTGATCTTTGCGGCATATGCACGAATGAAAACAGGGTTTTAGCTGCGGTCGCGCTCGCTCCAACGATACCGCTGACCTTGCCGAAAGTCACAGATTATTCAATCCGGTCCAAACCGGTGGCCGGGCTGATCTCTGCCAATTGCGCTGGCGAACAACGTGTCAGCCTCTGAACTCATCTGTTTCTGAGCTCTCCGACGACACCAGCGGTCGGCGACGAGTCCTCTGGCGTGTTTCCCACTTGCACCGAGTTCCTGGGCAGGCATGCCTCCGCGATAAGCTCGTATGACCGCAGCCGATCCGTGTACCCGTGCATGATGGTGGCGATCATGATCTCGTCCGCCCCCGTGCGCCGGACGAGGGCATCGAGTCCCGCCTTCACAGTGGACGGGGAGCCCACGATATGGGAGGAGATTCAGGCGCGTCAGTCACGCGATTGCACCAACATAAAGGAATATCTGCAGCCTCGAAAAGCCGGTCCGCGAAAAGTCGTGTTCGCGGGTTGGAAGCGGGAAGCTGACCCATTCTACTTCTGGGGAAGGCCGATGACACGAAGGAAGAAACAGGTAAGTGCACTCCGTGGGACCGCCGTGGCATGGGATCAGGCATCTGAAGAAAGATTCTCAGAGATAACATCGGGAACATCCCGCTGGCAGCAGGGGCTGATCGCAAGCTGCAAAGACTCCTCGAACGAGGCCACGGCCGAAGGAGAGGAGAGGCAGGCCTCCAAATTTGCTCGATTGGGATAGAGCGCGGGCGCGCCAGCCGTAGGTGGAGGGTTTCCATCCTGGCCCTTTCGGTATGCCAGAGGGGTTCACAATTCCACCGTAGCCACGTTTCCCGCGGCCCCCCTATGATCCCGGACGGCCGAGTTTCTCAGGTCCGGTTCGAAGTCTTGGCCTATCGTCAATGAGCCTTTCCAAATCGCCCCAGAGCTCAAGCGCTAGTTCGCATCCACCCCCTGATCATTGGTTTGCTCACTGCTTCGTCCCTGGCCCTGGCTACGGTTTGGTGTGCCCGGTTTTATCAAGCCGAGCCCGCGCCTGTCGTTGGGACCGCCAAGCACACCTCACAAGATTCCCAGCCTTGTCGGCTGCTCCCTACTTCATGCCGGTTTATCCCGGCGCACTGTAATCGCCTGTTCTCAACGGGTGCGAGGCGGTGCTCTGCACAAGAGGCAGAAGAGCAGGTGCTTCCGGGATCCTGCCGTTTCATATATCATGCTGAGGATCAGGAGGTGGCAAATGGACTTCGAACGCATTGTCAAAGCCACGTTGGTTATGTCCGCGGCAGGAATCATCGCCATCGCTGCAATGTACGCGCCTTCAGTGAAGGTGCAGGCGAATGAACAGGGTTCGGACGATGATCTGGTAGAAATCGGCCTGCGCATCGCGCCTGACTTCCTCAACCTGAAAGGCAAGGATCTAAAACTGGTAGGACTGGGCAGCTTCATCATTAACGCGCAAGCGGACTGCAACGGCTGCCATACGTCGGATCCGGCTAACGAATATCTGCCTACGAACAATCCATACTTCCGCCCGCCCAACAATCGTCCTGCGAAGTACAACCGGGCGACCTACCTGAATGGCGGGCAAAACTTCGGTCCCGCCGGCCCGGGAATCGTCCTGGACCCAAACAGCCCGCTGTTCGGCGGCGCCGGCCTTGGGCCGAACATCATATCCCGCAACCTGACACCCGATCACACCGGCAACCCCGAAGGCGGCAATGACCTCCGCCGCTTCATGACGATCATGCGGACCGGTCACGACTTCGACAAATTGCACCCGGATTGCGGAGGTAGTGTCACCGACAACTGCTATTCCGCGCCCGTCAACGGCCGGCTGCTGCAAGTCATGCCCTGGCCCCTGTACCGACACATGACAGACCATCAACTTACGGCCATTTGGACCTACTTAAGCGCGGTCCCCTGCAACGCCCACGATGACGCTCTGGGTGACAAGTTCCCCTGGCTGAAGAACGTCTGCAACTGATCAGCGCCCCAGGTCTCGTGTTCTCCGAGACCTGGGAATTGCTAAGTTTGGTGTTGGGAAATCCGCTTACCATTTGGAGGAAGTCAACGAAAAGCGGGGGAGTTGGCAACGTATCAAACGGGGTCAATTGACGATAAATCGCGATTACGCTTATCGAGGCTAATGCGGCTTCTTCGCCGCCGGAAGTCCTCCCAAGAAGACATCAAGGACGGACGGCTTGAGTGCGATGTTTTCAAGAAACAGGTATTCGGTCGCACGAAGAACAGCAGAGAGGCGCTTCTTCTCTTCTTTTGTCATGGCAGCCAATCGGCCTCCGCACTGTGGTTAAATCCCGATTACGCGCGTTGAGCAACGGTCAAGCGGAGAACACCAATTCTGCCCGCTATACCATGTTGGTGGAGGGTCTGTGACCGCGCCGGCGGTGGGAGTAACATGATTGATCGCGATACTGAGGAAACCGTAATGGACCTTAAAGTTTATCTCGACACACCGCCATGGGACTGGCCAAGAGATGCCGGGAAGACGTTTTGGAGGATTCTGGCTGACCAGCGAGCCAGTGAATCCGACCGCCTGGTCGCCGCCGAGCTCGCGGGTGATTTTACCGTGATCAACAACGAGTTGGCCGATGTGCTACTGACGATCGCAGGCAGTACAGATGAGCCAGAGCAACTGCGCGCCAGGGCGGCAATTTCCCTTGGGCCGATCCTGGAACAGGCGGACACAGATGGATTCGACGATCCGGATGATGTACCCATTACCGAGGGTACGTTTCATAACATCCAGGACACGCTCGAGAAGGTTTATAGCGATAAGAGCACTCCCAAGGAGGTGCGGCGGCGAATTTTGGAAGCCTCCGTGCGCGCACCCCAAACCTGGCATCAGGATGCGATTTCGCGTGCATATTCCAGCGGAGACAAAGAGTGGATGCTGACGGCTGTATTTTCGATGCGCTGGGTTCGCGGTTTTGACGATCAGATATTACAGGCCCTGAAAAGTGAAGACCCTGAGATAAATTACCAGGCCGTCATCGCGGCGGGCAGTTGGGAACTGGATGGAGCATGGCCTCACATCGTTGAACTCGTCAAAGACGCTCATTCCTCGAAACCCCTACTGCTCGCCGCCATCGGCGCTCTCAGCGGCATCCGTCCCGCGGAGGCGCGCGATATTCTTGAAGACCTAGCCGAATCAGACGACGAAGAAATCGCTGAGGCCGTCAGCGAGGCCATGGCGGCAGCTGAAGACCCTATCGGCGAGGATGACGACGAAGAGGATGAGTGGGTCAATTGAACGGCAGCAGTCGCGAATCGGGGTTGTGCCGAAGTGCGCGATTGAGCCCGGCGGGGCGACTGTGGAACCGGTGCCGCCGCCGAGAATCACGAGATCGAACTCTTCCGGCTGCGTCATCTTAACTAGGTGAGCGGCTGACGTGCTCTCCATGCGGTTCATGCGACTTTTCCTTTCCGAGCGACAGATTCACTCTTGGCTCGCATTGATTTGACGAGGTCGGCCGACGATGCTCCTTCGAGCGACAGGGCGGAGATTGCGTGCGGGTTAGTGGGAAAAAGGTCTGTGTTCTTGCGAAACTCGACAGTCGCTTTTTCATACATACCGAGATCGGAATAGGCCAGCCCCAATAGATTGTGCGGTGCAAACTCGTCCGGCTGTAGTTTTTCGAAGGTTTGCAAAACGTCAATCGCCTTATAGATCTCCCCGGTAACCTCCAAGTAGTAATCCGCTTCAACCTTCGCCCTTTCGTTGTCATTGAATCTTTCGCGTAAGGCGAAGGCATGCCTGAGGTCGTCGCCTGCTCGGTTTCTTTCGCGCACGTTGTAATCTGCCAACGACAGGAGGTACCAAGCCTCCGCAAAGCTGGGATCGAGTTGGGTAGCACGGCGGAGCATGGCGGCACTTTGCTTGAGCTGGGGTTCGTAGAGCCTCTCGCCCACAAGGTAAGCTCTATAGGCTGGCAACGATGCTGTAGGCAAAGGTGCCGGCTTGCTGCTGGCAGAGTTGGCCGGATTGCCGGAAAGTTGGAGACGGATGCCAGCAGCCAACTGACTCGTCACCTGCATCACGTCATCTTTATTTCTTGCGTCACCGCGCTGTTGGGCCACAGTTCTGCCGGAGTTGCATTCCCGCACAGAGAGTTCGAGGGTGTAACCATCACCTTGCGGCCTAATCTCTCCATCCGCGTAGAACCGCCCCTTATCGCGTTCGCACAGCTCTCTGGCGAGTTCCGTGGTTAGAGAGTCATCCGGACCCTTGCCAGCCTTCTGCAAGAGTTTCACGCGATCTTCGTCGGAGGGACCCACAACCTGAACAGCAGGGGAACGATTTCAATTCACTGGCCACAATGGCGCGCAGCACATCGTCGAAGACGGCGTCACCGGTGGAGTTGGTAAACTCCGCGACGTAAAGCGGCGCGCGACCA
Source organism: uncultured Acidobacteriota bacterium (assembly GCA_963720155.1). GTDB lineage: Bacteria > Acidobacteriota > Terriglobia > Terriglobales > Acidobacteriaceae > Sulfotelmatobacter. The sequence goes on along the minus strand of CAVREP010000013.1, from coordinate 63,450 downwards.
TTCGCGGGCAGAAGTGAGCGGGAGCCGTATTTGTAGATGCCAACACCGGTTACGACCAGGACCACGAAGGCAGCCGCCACGATCATCCATCTGCGGATGCCCGGACAAGGATGCAGACTTGTCTTCGCTCCGCTCAAGTTCTGCGCCGCAGTTACCCTCGCCGACTCTGAGTCGCGCTTCAGTCGCTGCAGATCCGCACGTATGTCGGCGGCGTGCTGGTAGCGCAGACTGCAGTCCTTTTCCAGCGCCTTGACGATCACTGCTTCCAGAGCCGGTGCAACCTTTGCATTGATTTGTGATGGCAGAACCGGTTCCTGGTGAAGAATCGCGCCGCATATCTCCCCGGCGCTGGCCCCTTCAAACGGCGGCTTGCCGGTTGCCATCTCGTACAGCACCGCTCCGTAAGAGAACAAGTCGGTTCGGGCATCCAGTTCTTTCGCTCGCACCTGTTCCGGCGACATATAAGCCACCGTGCCCAACAAGGCGCCTTCGCTCGTCAGTTGTGAGGCGTCGGAATCGATCGAAACTGTTAGCGAATCGCTTCCAGCCGAGGCGGGTTTGCCTAGCATCTTCGCCAGTCCGAAGTCGAGGATCTTGGCATGGCCTGCCTGAGTGACAAAGATGTTCGCTGGCTTGATATCTCGGTGGATAATTCCGGCCGCGTGAGCGGCATCGAGTCCGTCAGCGATTTCAATGGCCAGCGGCACCAAAGCCTCTGTCTCTAGCGGGCGCCCGGCAATGCGATGTTTCAGGGTTACGCCCTGCAAAAACTCCATGGCTATGAATTGGCGGTCCTCGAGACGGCCGATTTCATAGATCGTGCAGATGTTGGGGTGGTTCAGCGCGGAAGCGGCACGGGCGTCCCGGCGGAAGCGTTCCAGGGCCTGCGGGTTCTGGGCAACGTTGTCAGGAAGGAATTTCAGAGCGACGAAGCGCCCAAGATCGGTGTCCTCGGCTTTGTAAACCACACCCATCCCGCCGCCGCCGAGCTTCTCCACCACGCGGTAGTGCGAGATGGTCTCGCCAATCATTGGGCTGAAATCTTAGGACCGGGGCTCGGGCAAGTCAATGCAGGTGTGGAAGTTGGCCGACCTGCGGATCACTAAATCAACAAACGCGCTTGGAGGAGATCAGTAGCGGTTTCCTCGAAGCCGACTTGAACGAAGCCGCGTTGCGGCAGACGCTTTCGCGTGCCAGGTGTCAGCAGTGTGGGTGAAGGGATAGGGATAAGGTTGGGTCATAAGGAGATGACCTATGACCCACCTTCGCAAAATGATGCTCGAAGAACTCGAGCGTCGTAATTACGCTCAGACTACCATAGACTGTTACCTGCGTGCAGTTGCCGAGTTTTCCTTTCACTTTCACCGCCCTCCGAACCAGTTAGGACCGGAGCACATCCGACAGTATCAAGCTCAGTTATTCGGCCAACGAAAGCTAGCACCGAGCACTGTGACGCAGCGCCTCGCAGCTTTACGATTCTTCTACATCAAGGTACTGAGGAGGCGATGGAGCATCGCCGAGACTCCGTACCCCAAAAAAGTACAACGTCTGCCGATCATCCTGAGTCCGGAAGAAGTCACACAACTGATTGACTCAGCTCTCACTCCCTTTCATCACATTGTGTTGATGACGCTGTATGCCACCGGAGTGCGGCGCGCGGAGTTGACTCGACTGAAGATCACCGATATCGACAGTCGACGAATGATTATCCACATCCAAGGCGGGAAGGGCCGCAAGGATCGCGACGTGATGCTCAGCCCGACGCTGTTGCAAGCCTTGCGAGAGTACTGGCGGGGGCTGAGGCGCAAACCCACAACCTGGTTATTCCCGGGCGGTCGCTGGCACACTGCTAATCACCCCATTACTTCCAAGGTAGTCTGGGATGCCTGCCAAAAGGCTGCCCAGCGGGCGGGCATCCGCAAGAAAATCCATCCGCATACCCTGTGCGGCACTGCTTTGCCACTCATCTGTTGGAAGCGGGTGCGGATTTGCGCACTATCCAGGTACTGTTAGGCCACCGTGACTTGGAAGAGACGACCATCTATCTCCATCTCTCCCAACGGCACCTCAACGCAACCGCGAGTCCGCTGGACTCGCTCCAGCTGAAAGATAAGGTACAGCAGAGCGAATAGATGAACCGGCCGCCACTCGAGGTGGCCGATCTGATTCGCACCGCGGGACGCGCATTCATCGAACGAAGCCGCCGGTGGATCAACGGGCAACACCTCAAGGTGCTGCGCGCCATCGTGCGCTGTCGCACTGCCACCTTGGGCGGGCATCTCGATCAGTGCACCGACTGCGCGTACCGTCCGGCCATCTCCTACAACAGCTGCCGCAACCGGCACTGCCCGAAGTGTCAAGCCAACGCCCGCGAGCGTTGGCTCCAAGCGCGTCGTCAGGAACTTCTCCCTACGCGCTACGTCCATGTTGTCTTCACCCTACCCCATGAACTGGCGCCACTCGCTTTGCAAAACAAGAAAATCCTTTACCGTCTGTTGCTGCAAACCAGTGCTGAAACCCTCCTCGAAGTCGCTCGCAATCCCAAACATCTCGGCGCCGAGATCGGCTTCTTTAGCGTGCTCCACACCTGGAATCAGAAACTCGAACATCACCCGCATGCTCATTGTGTGGTGCCCGCCGGCGGATTGTCGCTCGATCACTCTCGTTGGGTTCCATCGCACTCTCGCTTCTTTCTCCCCATCCCCGTGCTCCGAAAGGTTTTTCGCCGCAAGTTTGTCAGCGCTCTAAAACGCAACTTCCGTCAGGGCAAGATTGGCTTCCATGGCACTCTGAAGCCCCTCGCTCACCCCAAAGCCTTCTTCGCCTGGTTGCGAACCCTATACCGACACCGCTGGCACGTCTACTCCAAACGCCCCTTCGGAGGAGCCGAACCAGCACTACGCTATTTAGGCCGCTACACTCATCGCGTTGCCATCTCCAACCATCGACTCGTTTCTTTGGTCGATGACCAAGTTACCTTTCGCTGGCGCGACCGCGCTCATAGCAATCAAGAGAAACTGCTGCCCCTATCCCGCGATGAGTTCCTGCGCCGCTTCCTCTTGCATGTGCTTCCCAAAGGCTTTGTCCGCATTCGCCACTTTGGCTTCCTCGCCCACCGGCGGCGCGCCACTGTCCTGCCGCTTTGCCTTCAACTACTCGAAGCCGTACAGCCATCGCACACCGAACCAGAAGCCTCTCCTGCCCAGGAACCGAGCCCACTTTGGCTCTGTCCCAAATGTAGCGGCCGCATGGTGGTCATCGAGAGACTTACGGTGGCCCAGATCCAACTCCGTTCTCCGCCCTCTCTCGCCGGAGTCGCCGCATGAAACCAATTTCCCAAAACCGCAAACCTCGATCCCTCTTTCGGCTCGATCCGCATTCGTGCGCCTTGCGGCCGAAAAAACTTCCTGTCCCTGACCCAGAATCTGTTCCAACCGCGATCATTTTCTACTTCAATCCCCCTCTCCAAGCCACCCTGCTCTTCTCCCACCAAGCACACCGGTCCATCGTCTACCTTATGCCAACCATCGACCCTATTGAAAACCCATAGCCATCGGCGCCCGACCGCACCGCGGGGCGGCTTCCTTCAAGTCGTTGTATCAAAAGCGACCGCCGCAGACTCTGATGAGCCTACCAATTTCTCCTCTGCGGTCGCTTCTGATACAACACTAGGACTTCTGGCCGCGCCCTTGAGAGTCCATTCAGGGAATTACTTCCGGATTACGCTAGTGTTTTATCGGAAGCGCGCACGCGAGAACGAGTGCGTGTGACGACAATGCTCTGCGCGCTTTTGATAAAACCGTTAGAAGGAAGCCGCTTGTGTTTGCGGCGGACGCGGTCTATGGGAATTCAATCGATTTGGAGCTGGAAGTCATTGCAAAGAAGGGAGTTGCGCGAAAAGCTTGGTTATTGATGCTCGTCAATGTACTGCTCCCGGCGTTCACCCCGGTGATGGTACGCCGCGGCTGTTCTTCTTTCAAGCGCAGATACGCTTGCACCTATACACGCGGCAGCGTCCGCCGCGCAAGCGGCTTCGTTCTAACAAGTCATCCGCCATCTTGGCCGTTTGGGGTGTGTTCACGCCGGTTCTTGCCGAGCACTCGAAGTCATCGCCGAGCTGGGTGAATTCCTAAACGCGGTTCTCATAATTGTTTTAGCCATTAGGCTTGCCTTCTACGGCGGAGGGCATCAGGGTTTAATCGCGCATCTCGCGACTTCCAACGAGCGAGATGGAGGTGGCTCCCGGGATCATCCATGGGCAGTGAATGTAGTCCACAATTTGCTCGATTTCTTGGCCGACCACCCTCATACGAATGACCGAGTATGAGGTCCATGTGTCAGCCCCGCGTTGGAGAACAATGAGCACCGGTTCCCCATCCACCTCGCCCAGCGCGAGTTTCCAGGGCCACGGCCAGCGGTCGTAGTTGAAGAAGTAGGCAGCATCGGCAAACTTCCCTGCAAACCTATCGAGAACGTTGAGCCGGGCGTCGGCGCTGATCAATTCGCGCACTCCGTCCCAGTCGCGTCGATTAAAGCGATCCACATAAAGTTGCATGATTTGTGCTAGCTCGGGATCCGCACTTCGAACTGAAGGCGATGAAGCCGGAGACGAAGCTAATTTCGTCCGGCCGCGGTTGAGCGCTGCCTTAACGCCACCAACGGTGGAATCGACAAGTTCTGCAATCTCTTCCAGCGAGTAATCAAATACGTCCTTCAGAAGAATGCATGCGCGCTCCTTCGGAGGCAGGGATGCGACGAGGTGTTCCATTGCTTTGCCGATCCCCAGTGTGGCTGGTTCGGCCGGTGAGACTGCTTCGGACATGGCAGCGGCCGCCTCGGCGTCGTCCCGCACTCCCTTTCGTCGCAGGAAATCGATGCAGCGATTGTGAGCAATCCTAAACAGCCACGGCTTCAGAGGACGGCTCTCATCGTACTTGTCCAGCTTCCGATACGCTTCGATCAAGGCCTCCTGCACGACGTCTTCGCCGTCCATGATCGAACCCGTCATGCGCGCACAGTAGCGGTGCAGGCTCGGCCGAAGCGTGGTCACCGTCTCAAGAAAAGCCAGATAGCGCGCCTCGACCCGACCAGAGCCATCCAGATACTCTTGGCTATCCACGCTATTCATCAGGCCTCCGTTGACCTCCACTGCACGACTATAGATGGAATTTGCTGACCACGTAGGCCGGCCACTGAGGCCAACTGTGGCGACTGGGCTCAGCACTTGCCGGTGCGCAGATCATCGAAGCGTCCGGCTTCAAGTCGCGGCCATTGAGCGATGGGACGTCCACCCGGCCAGACTGGTTCCCAAGTCGGCGAGCCGCTGCTGGACCGCGTGTAGGTGCACTGTTGCGGCCAGCCGGAGGGCGAGTCCTCCCACTTCTCCTGCCGCCCGTAGACCGTCAAATCGAGCAGGTGATAGTTGTTATCCATCACCTCGACACCTCGCGCAGTTGTCCAGTAAGTCTCGAAGACCTTGGATCCTTGTCGGAGGTAGCACACGATGTGCATCCTGCCTACTCGGCGTCCAATCAACAAGGTCTCGAGCGAGCCTAGAGCCGAGTACCAGGGCATCTCCCAGCCCATAAAGTCGCGATAGCGGGCGCTCTCTTCGTACGGCCCCTGGCAGAACACGGCGAAGGTGACGTCGCGAGAGTGAAGATAAGACAGCTCGCGGACCTGCGTGGTAACCCAGGTGCATCCTTCGCACTGCTCCGGCGCGGGGTGGCCCGTGTGCCACATGAAATAGTACGCGATGAGCTGTCGACGTCGCTCGAACACGTCGAGAAGCTTCACCGCGCCACGCGGGCCAATCAGTGTGATGGCGGGATCCACCTCTACCATCGGTAGCCGTCGGCGAGCGGCTGCGATGGCGTCGCCTTCGTGCGTGTGAGCCTTCTCTCGAACCCGCAATGCGTCCAACTGCGCATCGAAGGTAGTTCGATCGACTACTTTAGGGGCTCCAGCTTCTTTTCGCATGACGTCTGTCATCATTCTCTCCAGTTACGTATGCAGCGGCTAGGTCCAGGCGACGAGGTAATCGCCGGTTCAGCTTGCTTTCGCCTCTTCCTCACGCCTGCGGATGGCAGCTCCTTGAGGGTCGGTTATGATATCGACCCACTTCGGGTGAGGTGAGGCTTCGGCGTCGTAGTTGTCGTGCCAGTTCCACCACTTGTATGGTGGAGTCTGGGGGTAACCCTCTGGCGAGTCCTCCCAAGTCTCCTGCCGGCCGAGCGGTGTGATGTCGAGGTAGCTCCAGGTGCTGCCCATCGCCTCGTCGCCACGGCTGTTGATGAAGTATGTGCGGAAGACCTTGTCGCCGTCGCGGAAGAACACGTTGTGGCCGTGCCATTCATCGACGCCGAAGTCCTTGTCGAAGCTGTCGGTCATGGTGTACCAGGGCATCTCCCAGCCCATTCGCGCCTTCAGACGCGCGATGTCCCCCTGGGGCGCGCGTGAGGCCCAGGCTAGGGTAGTGTCACGAGCGTTGAGATGGGCCAGGTGCGAAACCTGATCGGCGCCCAGCGAGCATCCGCGGCAGGCGTGGTCGGGCCAGCCAAATACTCCGGGCTCGAAGAAGGCGCGATACACAATCAGCTGCCTGCGGCCCTCGAATAGGTCGAGCAGGCTAACTCTTCCCTTCGGTCCATCGAACTCGTACCTTTTCTCCACCAGCATCCACGGCATCCGTCGACGCTCGGCGGCCACCGCATCACGGGAGCGGGTCAAGGCCTTCTCTTTCGCGAGGAGCTGCTGCCGTGCAGCCTCCCACTCCTGCTGCGACACCACTGGCGATGTCTTCATCGCGATATTTCCTTTTGGTTGTGCCATGTCCCTATCTTTGCTTATTGCCATATCATTTCTCCTTTCTTTCCTGAAACAGACTGAGACCACTCGCTTTGAAGAATTTCCTGAACTTGCCGATGCACGCCGCCAGAATTCCTCCCGTGGATGCGGCCCCGGCCACCATTACTACTGTGCTTTCGATGCATGCTGGGCACATATGTCCCTCCTCGATAGGTCGGAATAGGGCGACCGCCCCTCAGAGCCTCGCCACGCTTACGCAATTGCCCCAGGCTTGCCAACGACTCGGCGAAGAAGTCCCGTTTGCCCCGCGTGATAAGCCTGATGGAACGAGATACTCGCCAAAAGCGAGCGCACCGTTTCCTTCGGATCGTTTGTCGGCGAGTACGGCGCCGACTCATCCAGCTTTTTTGTCGCCAGACCGGCCAGCCCTGCATCCACGCGCTCCGACGCTTTGCCTAAGGCGGCCAAAAGTTCCTGCAAGGGCACGGCCTCGGCTGAATCCTTGAGCGGAGACGAATGGCGCGCGTAGGGCTTTAGCCGTCCTTCTCCCATCACCGGCTTTTGTCCCAGCAAAGGAAAAATCAACTCGTATGCAAAAACGAGATGACCGATGACCCAGTTCAAACAGTTGCCCGCCGGCTGAGGCTGAATCAAACTTTCTTCATGAGAAATTCCTTCGACGTTCAAACGCATAACACGCTGCGTCACTCGAGCCTGATGCCGAAGCACTTCGATTTCGTTCGAAACTACTACCGGTGCTGGAGCCATTTTTCTCTCCTTACTATGCATTTCCTGTGTCGTCATCGTCTTTTCTCCCTTCGTGAGGTTCTGGCCTTAAGTTGCGTCCTCGGTCTGCTTCCATGAGGCTCCGTTAGAGAGCCACGCTCTCCGGAACGAAAACCGCGACCTGGCGTTCGAGGGCCTTGACTACGCCGTTGCGCCAGCCCTCGGCGATGGATTGGGACATTGGATCAGGGAAAATCTCCTCTTCGCCGTTTTCCACGCCATCGAAGATGGCCACCGCGACGGACTCGGGCGCGGCCTTCGGGAAATCGACGCTTCGGGTCATATCGGTATCGACAGGTCCGGTCAAAATGGCATGAACGGTCACGCCTTGGCCGGCCAGGAGCGCCCTTAGAGACTGAGTCATGCTGAGCATGGCGGCCTTCGAAATCGAATAACCGGGTATGATCGGCAGGGCCGCAAGCGCCGACGTTGAAAGGTTATTGACGATGGCGCCCTTCGATCGTTTCAACAGCGGCAAGAACGCGCGAGTCACATTCAGGGGGCCGAACAAGTTGACCTTCACATGCTGTTCGATCACCTCGGACTTACTCAGATCGTCGTACATAGCGACACCGGCGTTGTTGATGAGGACGTCGAGACTGTCAACCTGCCCGACAGCCCGCTGGATCTGCGCAGCGTTGGTCACGTCGAGGGTTAAGGGCGTTACGCGACTGTCAGAGTGTTGCAGTGGGCCACGAGTTCCCGCATACACTCTTCGCACGCCTCGTCTGAGTGCTTCTTCTACGAGTGCCCGGCCGATGCCACGGTTGGCGCCGGTGATCAAGATTGTTTTGTTTTCGATGTTCATATTGTCCTCCGGGTTTGTTCAATTTGTTCTTACTGCAGCTATTACGGCTGCCGGCGACGCCAGGATACGTCCGAGTCAAATTTCTTGAAGGTGCACGCCAGCGCTTACCTTCATGCGGAATCGCTTGGCCCAGCGGCACATACCGCGAAGCGGAGCGATGATTGTCTTCCCCGGCTGGGTCAATGAATATTCGACAGCAAGAGGTTTTGAGCTGGTCGCGCTTCTGGCGATCAATCCTGAAGATTCGAGGCTCCGTAGAGTTCTGGTAAGCATCCGCTGTGAGACCCCTTGAAGACGGCGGCGCAACTCCCCATGTCGATAAGGCTTTTCTTGAAGCGAAAACAAAACCTTTGGCGTCCACCTGCCGATGAAGATCGGCTTCATCACTTTCGATCCCTTTATTGTGTTCATAGTTTCCCGCCTGATGCGAAAAGGTGCAATTAGGAACATATGTGTGCCTATCTGATCCTTCTCCTATTAACTCCTTTCATCAGTTAATACGGCTGCGGGGATCGAGAGGATACGTGACATTTCTTTGGTCCGCACGGCGCACGCACCACTGATCGAGGAAGCCCGCAGCATCGATCATCGAGCAGGCCGTTTGGAAGATTGGCTCACTTCCGGGAGTTTTGCAGAGGTACGCTGTTGAAGGCGCGGTTGCTCCTGTGCTGGCGAAGCACTCGAACCCGAATCGGTATCACCGGCCCTATCGTCGGCAGACAGGAAACTAGCCAGAAACGCTAGTGTTTTATCGGAAGCGCGCACGCGAGAACGAGTGCGTGTGACGACAATGCTCTGCGCGCTTTTGATAAAACCGTTAGAAGGAAGCCGCTTGTGTTTGCGGCGGACGCGGTCTATGGGAATTCAATCGATTTGGAGCTGGAAGTCATTGCAAAGAAGGGAGTTGCGCGAAAAGCTTGGTTATTGATGCTCGGCAATGTACTGCTCCCGGCGTTCACCCCGGTGATGGTACGCCGCGGCTGTTCTTCTTTCAAGCGCAGATACGCTTGCACCTATACACGCGGCAGCGTCCGCCGCGCAAGCGGCTTCGTTCATAACGGGCTTCGGATAAAGTGCTCCGATGGTTTCCGCTCTTGCTAACACGTTTCCAGCATTCCTGGTTTGAAACCACTCGGAGCTATTTGTTCTCGGCTGGCTTTAGGCGGGCAGGCTCTTCGAGGATATCGAGGAGCGCAGTCGCGCAGTAGACTCGGTCGCGCTTCGCATCGCCTACCCGTTTTACGATACGCGCACGTTCTAGTCGTTCGATGGCGCGCTGCGCGGTCGTAAACGCGATCGCCAATTTGTCCGCCACGCCTTTTGTAGTGATGAAAGGATTTGCCCCCAAGAGTTCGACTACACGCAATGGGTTGTTGCTTGAATCTCCGGAGACTTTCTTCTGCCACTCGGCCAGTAGTCCGTTGATGCGCATGGCTCGGCTCAAAGCATCCTCAGACATGCGAGCGACTCCCAGCAGGAAATACTCCAACCAATCGTTCCATCCCCCGCACTCGCTGATCCCGCGCAAACCGTCGTAGTAGTCTCGCCGCGATGCTTCAAAGAACGCCGACAAATAAAGCAGCGGTGTCGGGAGGATCTGGCGCTCGATCAGGAACAAGGTTATGAGTAGGCGTCCGACTCGACCATTGCCATCGAGAAACGGGTGAACGGCTTCGAACTGATAGTGCGCCAGCGCAATGGTCACGAGAGGCGGCAGGGTCGATTCATGCAGGAACTTTTCCCAGGCCGCGAGACACGGCTCGACCTCTCCTGGTGGGGGTGGGATGTAAGAAGCAGTTGCGATCGTGCTGCCAGGCTTGCCAATCCAATTCTGAATCTTGCGAAAACGTCCGGGCGCTGCTTGGTGCCCCTGCGCCGTCATGAGTTTTTCGTGCAACTCGCGGGTAAGCCTGACGCAAAGGGGAAGTTTCTTGAGGCGCGAGATTCCATGCTCAAGAGCAACTACGTAATTGCCAATTTCCCGAAGATCCTCGGGACTTCGATCCACGATCACTCCCGCCTCAGCGGCAAGCAGTTCACCCAGCGTGGCCTCTGTACCTTCAATCTTGCTCGACAGAACGGCTTCACGCTGTATGAAGGGCCGGATCAAAATATGAGGATTGGGAAGCCGACCACCCTCGCCCGCTAGTCTTCCGACGAGCCGGTCTGCATCCGAGAGTGCCCCAATCAGCGGCGGTGTCCACTCCAGTTCAGGAGGCAGGGGCGCTGGCACAAAGGCGGAATAGCTGCCCTGCGATATTTTCTTGCCGGGAATGTTGGTACTGTGGGCCACATCCGCCTTCTTAGGGTCGAAAATAGCGTTTCGTGCTATTTTCACAATCTATGATAATCGAAAATAGCGAGATTAGCTATTAGTGCGCCCACCACCGTGTGTTGACTAAGTATCAGTACGGCTCAGGAAAAATTTCTGGACGCCGTAGGATTCGAATCGAGGAGCGTTCAGTAAAAGCTGTGGGTGGGATTGTGGGTAGGAGTTTCCGGTGTCACGTCCGATAACTCTTTTAGAAAGAATGGCGGGGACGACGGGACTCGAACCCGCGACCTCTGCCGTGACAGAGGATGTTTCAGAGGTAACTGTTTGACAATTAACGGCGCCGATCGCCTGTTTCAGCGCCCAAAGTAATCGTGGGGAAGCCTTATTGCACCCTAATTGCACCCAAAAGTCTGACTCCCTTTTCTCTCGGCAGACTTTCACAATTTCCCAATCGCCATCACTTCCCTTCGCGGGTCACGGAACGGAGCTCGCGCGTCTTGCGATCAGCGAGAATTCCGATCAAGATCGCAAATATATCAAGGATTACACTCAAAATCACCGACAGCGTGCCGAGCCGAGACCAATAACGGAGGACAATCCCCCACCATCAGTAAGAAAGGGACCCAAGTTAGGCTCAGCGATGTGACAATGGCCGCTAGCCAGTCGTCGTAGATGCCGATCCACGGGAAGGATGCCGCAACACCCGGCGAAGTCACCACCGCCATACGCAAGTGTAGGTACAAGTAGCCAAACGAAGCGATGAAGGCTAGCGGCAATGCTACGACACACAATTGCCCCGGCACAGTTACGCCCAGGATGGCGACATCTTTAAACGCTCGCTGTTGTTGTTCCATATAACCAATCGCTTCGCTCAGAGACTTATCCCCGAGCACTGACCAGTGCTCATGAAGACGGGGCAAAGGCTCCGGCTGCAGGCCCGTGTCAAAGAGATTCTTTAGGAGCGGATGTGTTCGAAGCCAAAGATTGACGCTACCTGCTCCGATGGATCCTGTGTTTACGGGCCTTGAGGTACTACCCTTAACAAATCCTTCTACAACCGAACGCCCGCTGCCTCTGTTTCTCTTGTGCCTGCCAACCTTACCGACAGCTTCCTTAACCAAGTTGAAGCGGCAGTGATGCCGCTTTTTCTCGCTGCTTGTGATTGGAAAACAGCGCACGCATCTTCAGTCTATTCGCCACTCAACACACTCCATGCCTCTCGACCGGTCACCAGAACGTGCTGCAGCCCCTTCACGGCTCTCATGTACTGAGCGCGCTCGAAAGCTGCCGGATCGGGGCAGTGGATCTGGCTCATGCTGCCTTCCATCTGGTGCACAGACTCATATTCGTGATCTTCCATCCATCCCCGAACGCCATGTTCGATATGACGGAGATGGCTGAGTCCATTTCGCAATAGAGTAGAGCACAGCATAGTGACATTGGCGCCGACCAAGAGCAGCTTGATCACATCTTCGGGGCCATGTACACCACTGGTTGCTGCCAGGCTAGCCTGGATACGGCCATAGAGAATGCCGATCCAAGTCAAGGGCAGACGTGACTCTTGTGAGCTGCTAAGGAGCACGTTGGGCTTAATTTCCAGTTCGTCGAGGTCGATGTCGGGCTGGTAGAAGCGATTGAACAGCACCAGCCCATCTGCGCCGGTGGCGTCCAGCCGCTTGGCCATATGCGCCGTGTTGCTGAAAAATGGACTGAGCTTGACCGCTACCGGGATGTGAACCGAAATCTTTACTTCCCGGAGGATGTCAATATAGATCTTCTCCACGTCGGAACCAGAGATGTCCATGCTTGTCGGAATGAAGTAGATATTGCACTCGATGGCATCGGCTCCGGCTTGCTCGATCTCCTTGGCATACTTGGCCCAACCGCCCAGGGTCGCACCGTTGAGGCTGGCGATAATCGGAATGTCCACCGCGTCCTTGGCTTTGCGAATGTGATTAAGATAGCCCTCAGGTCCCGTGCGAAATTCGCTGGAGTGGGGAAAGTAACTGAGCGACTCGGCGAAGCTCTCCGTCCCAGCGTTGAGATGGTGTTCAAGCTCAAGGCTCTCGTGATGCAGTTGTTCTTCGAAGAGCGAATAGAGCACGACGGCGGAGGCGCCGGCATCTTCGAGGCTGCGGATTCCGCTGATTTCCTGCGAAATCGGGGATGCGGAGGCGACCAGCGGCGTGCGAAGCTGCATGCCAAGATATTTCGTGCTTAGATCCATGATGTTTCCTCCTCGTAGTGTGAGCCGCTATTTTCCAGCCTCCACTGGCGCAGACTGATCGTGGCGCATCCCCGCTGGAGCCGTGGCCTGATCTGGTTTGCGCTGCGCCAGATACTCGTACATGCGATAGCGAATCTCAGCATCGCGCTGCGCTTGTTGCCACAGCCGCTTGGCGTCTTCAGGTCTACTCTTGAGCAACATCTTGAAGCGCGTCTGCTGCTGCAAGAAGTCCCGGACTTTGCGCGTGGGACTGCGGGAGTCAAGTGTCAGTGGATTTTCACTAGTAAGGGCGCGTTCCGGATGGTAGCGATAGAGCAGCCATTGACCCGACTCGACTGCGACTTTCTGGTCTGACATAGCCGTCGTCATGTTGATGCCGTGCGCGATGCAGTATGAGTAAGCAATGATGAGGCTGGGGCCGTCGTAGGCTTCCGCTTCAAGGAACGCCTTGAGCGTGTGTTCGTCCTTTGCGCCCATGGCAACGCTTGCCACATAGACATTGCTGTAGCTCATCGCCATCAGTCCCAGGTCTTTCTTCGGGCCCGGTTTACCGCCAGCCGCAAACTTGGCGACGGCCCCGCGGGGCGTGGATTTGGAGGCCTGGCCGCCGGTGTTGGAATAAACCTCAGTGTCGAGCACTAGCAGGTTCACATTGCGACCGCTGGCCAACACGTGGTCCAGGCCTCCGTAACCGATGTCGTAAGCCCAACCGTCACCGCCGACGATCCAAACACTCTTCTTCACCAGCATGTCCGCAAGAACAAGCAGTTGTTTGGCTTCAGGGGAGTTCAAACCATGCAACTTTTCCTTCAGCAGGTCGACGCGCTGCCGCTGCTCGAAAATGTCTGCCTCGTCTTTCTGCGGTGCTGTCAACAGAGCAGTAGCGAGTTCTTCTCCGATTGGCCCCGCCAGACGGCGCACCAACTCGCGGGCGAATTCGGTCTGCTTGTCAATCGAAACTCTGAACCCCAGACCGAACTCAGCGTTGTCTTCAAACAGCGAGTTCGACCAAGCCGGCCCGCGGCCTTCGGCATTCTTGGACCAAGGCGTGGTCGGCAGGTTCCCGCCGTAGATCGAAGAACAGCCAGTCGCATTGGCGATCACTGCCCGGTCCCCAAAGAGCTGGGAAACCAGCTTGAGATATGGCGTCTCGCCGCACCCGGAACAGGCCCCGGAAAATTCAAACAGAGGCTCTTGCACCTGTTGCTGGCGGATGTTCGTGATTTTGATCTTTCGGCGATCAAGCTCTGGAATCTTGAGGAAGAATTCCCAGTTCTCCCGCTCAGGGGCGCGCAGCGGCGGCTGCGGCACCATGTTGATAGCTTTCAGGCGGGCCTCGCTTTTGTTCTTTGCGGGACAGATATCGACGCAGATGCCACATCCGGTGCAGTCTTCTGGCGCGACCTGGATGGTGTACTTGAGCCCCTGCCATTCCTTATCGCGCACGTCGGTAGACTTGAAAGTGGTGGGCGCACCCTCTAGCCGTTTTGAGTCGTAGACCTTGATGCGGATCACGGCATGTGGGCACACCATAGCGCATTTGCCACACTGAATACAGGTCGTCGTATCCCACACAGGAATGTCGAGCGCGATGTTACGCTTTTCCCATTTGGCGGTGCCGGTAGGAAAGGTTCCATCGGCTGGGAAAGCGCTCACGGGTATCTCGTCGCCGTGGCCGGCGTAGATCACGCCGAGCACATCGCGCTCAAACTTGGGTGCCTCCGGAGAGAAAGGGGCTGGCATTTCGGTTTGGCTAGTGGTCTTCTCCGGCACGCTGACCTGGAATAGATGCGTCAGAGTCTCATCCACGGCGCGCAGGTTTTGCTGTACGACCTCTTCACCCTTCTTGCCGTAAGTGTCGCGGATGGACTTGCGAATGGCTTCAATAGCCTCTTCCCGAGGCAGAACCTTCGAGATGGCAAAGAAACACGTTTGCATGATCGTGTTCATGCGCGAGCCCATGCCGGTGTCCCGGGCCACCTGATAGGCGTCAATGACGTAGAACCTGGCCTTCTTCGCGATCAGTTGTGTCTGTATTTCGCGAGGCAAGTGTTCCCAAACTTCGTCCGGCCCAAAAGGACTGTTGAGCAAGAAAACGCCACCCGGAACCAGGGCGTTGAGCATGTCATAGCGATCGAGAAATATCCATTGATGGCAGGCCACGAAGTTGGCCTTAGAAATCAGATAACTCGATCGGATCGGCTGGGGACCGAAACGCAGGTGTGAAACGGTCATTGCGCCGGACTTCTTAGAGTCGTAGACGAAGTAGCCCTGCGCGTAGTGTTCAGTGTTTTCGCCGATGATCTTGATAGAGTTCTTGTTAGCGCCAACCGTGCCATCAGCACCTAAGCCGTAGAACATGGCGCGGATTACACTCTCGGGTTCAATCGAGAAGTCGGAATCGTAGTTCAGGCTAGTGTGGCCCACGTCATCTTGAATGCCGACCGTAAAGTGGTCTTTTGGCGCTGTCGCCAGGTTGTCATAAACAGCTTTAACCATCGCGGGTGTGAATTCTTTGGAGGAAAGACCGTAGCGTCCACCGATGATTTCAGGCGTAACCCTTAGCTTCCCGTGTCCAAGCTTGATTCCTTCTTGAATACCGTTGACCACGTCAAGATAAAGCGGTTCTCTGGCGGCACCAGCTTCCTTGGTCCGATCCAGGACGGCAATCTTACGCACAGTCGGAGGGAGAGCCTCGATAAATCGTTTGACGGAAAACGGCCGGTAGAGCCGGACTTTCAGCAGGCCAATTCTCTCGCCGCTCCGGTTCAGGTCGTCCACCGTCTCATGGGCGGTCTCTGCACCGGAGCCCATGATGACGATAACTCGCTCGGCATCGGGCGCTCCCACGTAATCGAACAGATGATACGAGCGCCCCACCAACTGGGAGAATTTATTCATTACAGTCTGGACCTTATCCGGGCAGGCCGCGTAGTAAGGATTGCTGGCTTCACGAGCCTGAAAGTAGACGTCGGGATTTTGCGCGGTCCCCCGCAACACCGGATGGTCCGGAGAAAGCGCGCGCTGCCGATGCTCGAAGACACGATCCAGGTTGATCAGCGCGCGCATGTCGTCTTCCGTGAGCATCTCGATTTTGTTGATTTCATGCGACGTCCGGAAGCCGTCAAAGAAATGCAAGAAAGGGATACGGGATTCGAGTGCGGCTGCGTGCGCGATGAGGGCGAGGTCCATCCCCTCTTGGACCGAGTTGGAGCAGAGCATCGCGAATCCAGTTGTTCGGCAAGACATCACATCGGAGTGATCGCCGAAAATCGAGAGCGCGTGGGCGGCCACAGTGCGCGCAGTGACGTGAAATGCCGTGGGCGTGAGTTCACCTGCGATCTTGTTCATGTTGGGGATCATCAGCAGCAGGCCCTGCGACGCAGTGAAGGTAGTTGCTAAGGCTCCGGTCTGCAGCGCGCCATGAACGGCCCCTGCAGCGCCGCCTTCGCTTTGCATTTCGACGACGTGGGGCACGGTGCCCCAAATGTTGGGCACGCCTTCCGACGACCATTGGTCCGCCCATTCGCCTATGGGAGACGATGGCGTAATGGGATAAATGGCAATGACCTCATTGAGGCGGTAAGCAACATTTGCGACTGCCTCGTTGGCGTCCATGGTCTTGAACTCACGCTTCATGACATCCCCTTTCGGATTTGTCCGTAACCCAGACGCACCGCGGTCAGGAAACGGTCACATCAAGCATGCTGGAACGAGGTGTTATTGTCGGGAACCCGGCTCACAGATGCGTGTGATTCAAATCACAAACGGGAAGCACGGGAAGAAATGAGAAGCGGGAAACTTGGGAGTCGTCAAAATGCCGTTTTCTGAGCCACTTGCGTCATCCTGAGCCAGACTTGGAGACAGACGAATAGAGACCGCTCGTTAACGATCACGTAATTCCTCAGAGGTCCAGGTAAGCCCTGATCGACATGGGATCCCCGCCTCTACGCAGACGAAAACCAAGGCGCTTAATGATGGCCTGCATGGCCAGGTTGTCAGGCAACATCTCCGCCGAGACCCGGCTCAACTTCTCATCCCGCGCGACCTGGATCACCCGGCGGATCAATTCATTTCCGAGCCCAAGGTTCTGATATTGATCGGAAACCAGCACGGCGACTTCCGCTTCATTCCCAGCGTGAAGTTTGCTCATACGCCCAACGGCGATGATCCGGCGCTCTCCCGTGAGAGGATCGCTGCCCTCGGCGACCAGCACCATTTCGCGGTCGTAATCACCGAAACAGATGCGCAGCAGTCGCTCATGCGCCACCCGCCTACTCAGGCTAAGGGAGTAGAAGTAGCGCAAATAGACGCTGCGATCGGAGAGCGTTTCGTGAAACTTAGCCATCAGCGGTTCGTCTTCAGGACGGATCGGACGGATGGTCACCTGATTTCCATCCTTCATTGTCCAGGACGCGACATACTGCATGGGATATGGACGGATGGCGGGCTTTGGCAACTGGTCTGACCTTACGGCCGGGCCGTGCAGCACGATTCTGGCATCGAGAGCCAGCAAGCGCTCCGGTGAAGCCAGCAGAGGATTGATGTCAATCTCTGCAATCCACGGCTGTTCGAGCACGAGCTGGCTGAAGCGGACCAACAGGCGCTCCAAGTCGGCCATGTTGACCGGCTTGCGTCCGCGGACTCCCTTGAGGGCGGTGAAGATTCGCGTTTGCTCCATCATTCTCTGCGCAAGCGTTGTGTTCAGTGGTGGAAGCGCCAGGGCGCGATCTCGATAGACTTCGACCAGCTGGCCGCCAGAACCGAACAGGATGACTGGTCCAAACTGTGGGTCCACGCTGCTGCCGAGGATCAATTCGTAGCCATCGAGCTTCACCATCGGCTGCACGGTGACCCCGGAGAACTGATCCGGACCAGCTTTCTCCGCCACCGACGACTTAATGGCGCGGTAGGCAGAGCGAATTGCTTCTTCGTTTTGCAAATTCAGCTTGACTCCGCCAACATCCGTCTTGTGCGTGATGGTCTCGGAAAAGACTTTTAGCACAGCCGGAAAGCCAATTTCCGAAGCCAGCTTTGCGGCCTCGTCTTCGTTCGCCGCGACGCGCGTTTGAACCGTGGGGATGGCCGTAAAACGACAACAACTGCTTCGATTCAAGCTCCGTAAGCAGAACGCGGCCATGGTCTCGGGCATTCTGAATGATTTGCTCGACCTGATTGCGGGACGTGCTCTCCAGCTCAGAATGTTCAGCGAGTGTGGGAGTTTCGTATAGTCCGCGCAGGTTGTAGGTGTACCGCCACATGTAGGTGAAGGCCCGCGCTGCGGTATCCGGATAAGGAAAGGTGGGAATGCCCGCCGAATTCAGAACAGCTTCGCCGGCAGCCACGCTGTTCCCTCCCATCCAGCTGGCGAGCACGGGCTTGCCATATTCTTTGGCATAAGGTTTCAACCGTTCTGCAATCTGCGCAGGGTCTGCCATCCCTTGCGGGGCAAGGATGACCAGAAGGCCATCGCTATTTGGGTCCCGCGAAGCAATTTCGAGGGCGCGAGCGTAGCGTTCAGAATCAGCATCGCCGAGAACGTCAATCGGGTTGTTGTGACTCCAGTGGGCCGGAAGGAACTCATCCAGGCGGTGCAGGCTCTCTGAGGAAAGCTCAGCCAGTTCTCCACCATTGGCCACCAGCGAGTCCGTGGCCAAGACTGCGGGTCCGCCAGCATTGGTCAGGATCGTAAGCCGCGGACCCCGGGGGCGGGGTTGCCTGCCGAGCACTTCCGCCATATAAAAAAGGTCCGCGATACTGTGTACCCGCAAGACTCCCGACCGGCGGAAGGCTGCGTCCAGCACTTCGTCGCTGCCCGTGAGCGCCCCGGTATGTGAGGCCGCAGCGCGTGAGGCCGCTTCCGAGCGGCCGGCTTTGAGAACGATGATCGGCTTAGTGAGTGCGACTTCACGAGCCGCGGACAAGAACGACCGCGCATCTCCCACGGATTCCATGTAGAGCAGGATGCTCTTGGTATGCGGGTCGTCGCCAAAGTGGTAGATCAGATCGCCCCAGCCTACGTCAAGCATCGACCCAGTCGAAACAATCGCGCTGAAGCCCACTTTTTCACGATGGCTCCAGTCGAGGATCGCGGTCAAAAGCGCTCCACTTTGACTCAGGAACGCGACGTTGCCCGCCTGCGGCGCATCTTTGGCGAAGGTGGCATTTAACCCGATCGTCGGGTTCATAATGCCCAGGCAGTTTGGGCCAATCAAGCGCATGGAACTGTGCCGCAACTGTTCTTGAATCTGCTTTTCGAGTGCGTCGCCTTCCGCGCCACGTTCCTTGAATCCAGCGGAAATAATCACCGCTGACTTGGTGCTGGCATCGACGCACTCTGCAATGACCTGCGGGACCGTCGCTGCCGGTATGGCAACTACAGCCAAGTCGACGGGACTAGAGATGTCGCGAATGCTCTTGTAGGCTTTAAGCCCCAGCACTTCCTCATGCTTCGGGTTGACGGCATACACTTTGCCTTGAAAGGCACCGTGCAGCAGATTCTCCAGAACGGTTCGTCCTACGGTGCTGGGACGGTCGGTCGCGCCGATGACGGCCACCGAACTTGAAGCGAACATTGCGTCCAGGCCGTACATCTCTGGTGTTGTCTGTTTCTTTGCCTTCGGCGCCTGTTCCACGAGATCAGCATCGGTTGAACTCACAAAGGCTCCCATCCTCAATCTTGCCGCATGGTAAAAACCGCGACGACAAGGATAGATTCTCTTCAAGTCTTCAGAGCTTCAGGTGCCGGAATGCGTCTTAACCGCGCACCGTAAGCACGGGACACGTTGCATGCGCCACAATGTGCTGCGCCGTGGTGTGGGTCAAATGGGTAACCGTGCCCACTGCTCCATGCGTCGGACGCACACCCATTACGATTAAGTCTGCTCCGTGGGTTGCGGAGAATTGTAGAATCCGCTCTGCCGGAGGGCCAAACTCAACAAAGTACTCCGGATGACACCACAGCTCAGCGTCCTTTGGCACCAGTTCTTGTAGCCGGCGGACTAGGAAATCTGAATTGGATTCGAGATCTACCGTCCCTGCATGAGGCCGTTCCAAAACGTGGAGCAATGACAAGCGTGCCTGGTGTTCCTGAGCAAGAGAGATAGCATAAGGAGCGGCTGCGACGGACTCCTCACCAAAATCGGTCGCGAGAAGAATCTGATTAAACTCGGCCACACTCTTCTCCTGGCGCACGACATTGGGCCCAACCGTGAGGACAGGGCAGGAAGCCTGCCGGAATATCTTCTCGGCGATGGAGCCCATTAACAGCTTCGAACCGCCCGTACGGCCGTGAGTGCCAACCACCAGCAGATCAATGTCATGCTCGTCGATAAGCCGGCAGAGCACATCCCAGACATCGCCTAGTCCGGAGAGTACCTCGTGCGACACTCCTCGGAGCTGTTCCTCAAGACGCGCTGCTGCTTCTTGCCGCAATTGTTCCTCTTGTTGAGCAAGAGTCGGCCAGATTTCCGGCGCAACGAAGAGGTAATCACCCGAAGACAGGACGTGGGCACCGTATAACTTCGCCCCGTACTGATGAGTGATCGCCAAGGCGTAAGGCAACGCCGCGTTGGAATGAGGAGAAAAATCCGTAGCAAACAATATATTGTTGAGTGCGATTCGCTTTCCGGTTTCCAAGGTTTTCATAAAGCACCTCCTACGATTTGCTCCAATATCCCATTTTCGGTCGCAGGCCACTGTGCGCTGCATCATCAGTGCCAGTGATCCAGATCACAGTGGCACCTTCGTGTTCCTGCATTTCATACTCACGAACACGCATCGAGAACTCAGCCAGTGAGTTGGAACGTTACGGTGATCGTGGTTCCCACTTCCAGTGGTGCGCCATTCAGCAGGAATGGCCCGTAGCGCCACTGCTTGACGGCTTGTATCGCAGCCGGTACCAGCGCGGTTTGTAGAGACGTAGCTGAGTGCGTCTACGCGTCATTTTTCGCACTACGAACTCACTCTTTCGGACTTCTTCGCCACATGGGCACGAAGGGGTTCCAGCCGTGAACATCCTTCTGGAAGTCGGGCCTGTCCGGCTGTCCGGCGTGGACCTCGGTAAGCTCCTCCAAGGGAGAGTTCAGGAGATCGGTGATGAATCTCTCAACTTGTTCGCGGATTCTGGGTTGATTCAAAGCCGCCCGCAACTCAGACTTCGCGATATGCGTAAATCCGCCACACAACGGACATTTCACAACGTCGTCGTTTATCATTGCCACCCTCATGGTCAGGAAATCTTGAGTTCGCGTGCCGCTCAGAATGCCGCGTTCTCTGTTGTTCATTAGAGAACGAAACGCCAGGATGGGTCAGTGATCCGGGTCGCTTGAATAAGTGACGGGAATCACAATGCACGAATGCGTTCCCGAGCGCAAAAAAAGACTCGCACCACGGGGGAACAACTGGGGGTACTGGCCTTCGTTTCTACTTACCTTAGCCTTGCGGGTCACTTGCCTATTCAACCATCCTGCACCTTCAACTGGAGTGCCTGCCGTGTCCCAGATCATCGATGGCCGTGAGTGGGATCACAGGCAAAGTCCATAGGCACGTCTATCAATAGAAACAGGGGACCGCAGAAATCGGGACTCCAGGAGCTAGGAAAGTGACCGATCGGATGCTCGTCATTCCCAGGAAAAAGCGGCGTATGACGCGCCCCACAGAAAGCATGAGAACGCCGTACGGCTTGGAAGTCATTGAGAATCACCTAACCTATGCGCTGCCCAAAGACTATCTCTTTCGCAGTCTGCCCCAAGCTGTAAGGGCGAAGCTGGGTGCGATATCGTCGTCTACCGCTTATCGCAAAGGCGAGATCCTATTCGCCGAAGGTCAGACCGCCTGTGGGGTTTTTCTCATTCTTAAAGGCCGCGTGAAGCTGTCCGCCAATTCACCTGATGGCAAATCATTGATTCTACGAATGGCAGCGGCAGGAGAAATTGTGGGCCTGCCGGCAACGATTTCTGGAAAACGTTGTGAGACCACAGCCGAAGCGCTTGAGCCGATCCAGGCCGACTTCATCCCTCGCGTCCCCTTTCGTGAATTTGTGCGGGCTCATGGCGAGGTGGGTCTGACGATCGCGGAGATACTCAGCGATATCTATCATGCCACCTATCGCGAGGTTCGTTTTCTCGGGCTTTCGGGGACGGCGGAAGGAAAACTAGCTCGCTTCCTGTTGGACCTGTCTGCGACCCAGGATCGTGATAATGGCCACCCGCGAGCTACGGCGTTGACCCTTACTCACGAAGAAATTGCTGACGTAGTTGGCACCTCGCGCGAGACTGTGACACGCCTGCTTGCCGAGTTCAAGCGCAAAGGCCTCGTGGAAGTTCAAGGTTCCAGGCTGCTCATCGCACACAAGGCCGGTCTTCGAGCGTTGCTCGCATAACCTTCTTCGATTCTGAAGTCTTTACTCTTCTGGAATTCCGAGTGATCCCAAACACGTTTGTTTGTGACAAAGATCACAGAACTGCCAAACCCTGCAGATAGATAATTCGGGCGTCGGGCGTTAAACCCCGGCAAATCAACTAACTGCGGAAGGCAAAACGAATGCGGGAATTCAAGGCACGCAGTGTTCGTGTACCCGCCATGGTCTGCTTGTTGACAGCGCTGCTGTCCACAAGCGCGACAACTCAGCAAAAGCCCAGCCAATCATCGGCCACCGCGCCTCCGTCCGAAACTTCCAAATACGTGGGTTCGGAGACCTGCAAGACTTGCCACGAGGAAATTTACAACGGCTGGGAGAAAACGCCGCACTGGAAGACCACGCTCGACACGAAAGGTGGTCCATCGCACCGAGGATGCGAGGGCTGCCATGGGCCGGGTGCCGACCATGTGGCGGGTGGCGGCGACAAAACCAAGATATTCGTGTTCGGGAACGCTTCGACGAAGGAAATCAACGCCCGCTGTATGAGCTGCCACGTCGGTGGCACGCAGCACATGAATGCCATCAACTCGATACACACGCAAAACAATGTCAGCTGCATCTCTTGCCATTCGCCCCACCACGCCCAAACCAAAGAGTTTCTGTTGACGAAGGCACAACCTGAGCTTTGTTATTCATGCCACCTGCAGCAGAAGGCCCAGTTCGAAATGCCGTTTCATCATCGCGTGAATGAGGGCTTGGTCCAGTGCTCGGACTGCCACAATCCGCACGGCACGGTTGGGCCAAAGCAAGTGCGCACTTCGGCGACGCAGGATGCCGTTTGCTTTACCTGCCACACCGACAAGCAGGGACCGTTTGTCTTCGAGCATGAGCCCGTAAAGGTCGAAGGGTGCTCGTCCTGCCACATTCCCCATGGAGGAGCGAATGTTCACATGCTACGAGTGAGCAACGTCAACTTGCTGTGCTTGCAATGCCACACGAACTCCGCTCCAAACGCACAAACCGGTACGGCGCCGGCCGCTCCTTCGTTTCACAGCCAGGAAACCTTCTTCAAGTCGTGCACGCTGTGTCATAACCAGATTCACGGCTCCAACTTCGACCCAACCTTTTTCAAGTAGAGACCGCCATGAACCTCATCCTGACATCGCAGAACACAGCCGGCAAAGGGAACAAGCCTCAGAACGGAGGGAACGATCATGAGATATCGTCCTGCGGCTAGGGGGATTAGCTTTCTAATTCTCGTCGTTGCACTATTGGCTTCTTCGCCGTTATCTGATGCACAGAACGGCCCAGCAGAAACTAAGGGAATCGAGTCGGGAAACTACAACGTCCAGCAGTCCATCGAGGTCGGCTACCGGACTACCTACATCAACGGGAACACCGACACCTACGATACCTTCGTGAATCTCGGTGAGGGCCTTCGTCTCTTCGATTACACGCTGGATATGCGCTCGCTCGACCACAACGGCTTCCTATTCGACAATCTCAGCTTCAGAAACTTTGGCTACGGCGGTGATCCGAATGACGTGACCCGCCTGCGCCTCGACAAGAACAAATGGTACGACTTTCGAGTGCTGTTTCGCAGGGACAAGAATTTCTGGGACTACAACCTACTGGCAAATCCGCTGAACCCCTCGACTTCTACTCCGGCTGTGGGCATTGCAAACTCGCCGCATTCACTGGATCTGGTTCGCCGCATGCAGGATTACAACTTAACTTTGCTGCCGCAATCGCGCGTGAAACTCCGCCTTGGTTTTTCGCATGATCGGGACCAGGGACCGGGGTTCTTTACCACCGACGGCGGCACGATCTCCGCGTTCAATGAAAACTACAGCTATACGACCAACTCCTATCGCCCCGGAGTAGACTTCCGGCTTCTGCCCAAAACAACAATCTCTTATGATCAGTTCCTGAGTTATTACAAACAGGACAACGTAGTCACGGACAACCCACAGAATTCTGGCTACCAACTCGCCAACGGCACGCCCGTGGATCCGGGCATTATTTGGAGTACCAATGGGCCGGTTGAAATCCTGCCGTGCACCGCGCCGATTGTGACCGCACCAAACATATTCAATCCCAACTGCAACGGTTATCTGTCCTACAGCCAGGCAGGCCAGCCGCGAAATTTCATGCCCACGGAGCGTTTGCGGTTTCAGTCAAACTATTTCAAGAACTTTGAGACCTCAGGATCGCTGGGTTACAGCACGGCTAACAACTCGATCGCAAACTTCAATGAGATCGTAAACGATTACGTTACCCGAAACGGTTCGCGGGGAAGTACTACGGGAGGGCCGGCCGATGCCAAGCGGGTGTCTGTGAATGCTGACTGGTCGGGACTTTATTCAGTCACCGACAAGTTTCGCATCCTCGATTCGTTTCGCTATGACAACTGGCGCACCCCCGGCCTTTGGGATACATCTGAAACGAATATATTCGGGCAAATGCAGCCTGGGCTCGTAGGTCTAGCGCAACCGCAGGCGATATTCTCTACTGCGACGTTTCTTTCCCTCTGCCCGGCGCCGTATACTGCGGCTACTTGTCCCAACCACACCGCGAGTTCGTCCGCCGACATCGTCAACGGCCCCACATCGAGTTTTCTGGGACAGAACATCCGCTCGAATACGTTCGAACTCCAGTACGATTTCACGCCCCATCTGACTGGCCGAATCGGTTATGAGTATACGAATCGCACAATTGCCGATTTCAGCGCTACTTTCTATTCGGGGGAAACCTATTTCCCAGGAGGGACCGGCGGTACTGCCGCGAACGATTATTTCGCCGCGCGGGGAGACTGCGCTACGCCTTCCGCCTGTACCGAGACCGTGGACCCCACAACCGGCCAGCTTATTGCGCTGACTTTTTCCGGGCCCGCAGCAGGCAACGATACATCTCGCAACATCATCGGAATTAGCGAAAATACTCTGTTGGCGGACTTCACCGCGCGCCCCATGGACACGCTACGGATCACCGGAGCCTTCCAGTTCGGTTACAACGATTACTCCTTCACCCGGATCAGTCCGCGGCAGGTGCAGAGCTACAAGATCCATGCGAACTACAAAGCCCGTGCCTGGATCAACCTCGACGGCGCAGTCGATATTCATGAGAACCGGGACAACGTCTCTACGGTTAACGATATCGAACACGACCGGACCTATAGTTTCGTTGCCACCCTCATGCCGAAGTCAAAAGTATTCTTCGATCTCGGTTATACCTACACGGACATCTACACCCAAGCGCAGATTTGCTATTATGACAATGCTTTCGGCCCCCCGCCCGCCACGCAGTGCCCAGCCAGCTTGGGCTATACGCCACCCGCGATTCCCGGCCTCGGGACCTACTCCAGTAAGCAGCACTTCCTGTATGGCGACATCACATGGAAGCCCGCGCCGCGAGTCACCGCTAGCGTCGGATACGCGGGGACCTTTGTTGGGGGAAATACGCTCGCAATCGATCCGCTCCAAGTACCCGGAACCCTCGCTTTCAATTATCAGAAGCCTTATGCGAGGGCGGTTTTCGACTTGGGCAAGGGTTTCAGTTACCGAATGACATGGAATTACTACGGCTATAACGGCAAGGGGCAGGCTTCAAACGCAATACCGGGGCTGGCGGCGATTCCCATCCAGGATTTCAACGGCAGCACAGCCGAATTCGCATTGCGCTATGCTTTCTAAATGGTGGACCGAGAATCGAGAGTCGCTACTTTTTCGCTGAATGGAGCTCGAAATGAAAAATATGAATATCCAACTTTTTGCGGTCGCAGCGATCTTGGCGGCTGTCCTTTTGGCTCCGTCATCAGCTCGCGCGCAGAGTGCGGCGGCAACCTACAAAGCCAAATGCGCCGGCTGCCACGGTGCGGATGGAAAGGGAAACACTGCTCCTGGCAAGGCACTCGGAGTACATGATTTCAGTTCCGACGAAGTGACGAAAATGAGTGACGCGGATCTCATCAATATCGTCACGGCTGGCAAGAACAAAATGCCCAGCTATGGCAAGAGCCTGAAAGATACGGAAATTAAGGATCTGGTGGCGTACGTTCGGGAACTGAGCCAGCAAAAATAGCGTGAAACGAAAATGCTAACGGCGGCGAAACCACAATTGGCGGGTGGCGTGATAAATCGCGGAACATTCATCAAATGATAGGTCCCCAGACTCTCGTGTTTGTATTGATTGGCGCCAGTATCTTGCTAATCCTAGTGGTGGTGATCCGGCCCTCAATGACGGCTTCCGGCGAGGGCAAAATCATCGCGTTCCTTGCGCTCTTCATTGTGCCGGTAGTAGCGGCAGGTGTTGGCGCGTCAGAACACTTGGAACGCTCGGAACAGACACAGTTCTGCCTCTCTTGCCACATCATGGAGCCCTACGGGCGGAGTCTGTACGTGGACGATCCGTCCTATATTCCGGCCGCTCATTTCCAGAATCACCGGATTCCCCCAGACAAGGCTTGTTACACCTGCCACACCGATTACGCCATGTTCGGCACCATTCACGCCAAGCTGGAGGGCTTACACCACGTCTACGTCTACTGGTTCGGAACCCCAATGCATCCCATTCGCCTCTACCACCCCTACAACAACCGCGAGTGCTTGCACTGCCACGCCGGTGCGCGCTCGTTCCAAGATCCCACGCACATGGCAATGATGGATGATTTGAAATCGAACAAGATTTCCTGTACTACGAGTGGCTGCCATGACACCTTCCACAATGTCGACAAGCTCGACCAGGTAAAGTTCTGGAAGCCCTTGGAATGACGAGAGATTAGACAGGAGAGAGCCATGCTACGTAACTTGCGGATCTCTGGAATTCTAGTGATCCTCGGCTTGGTTGTTGAGGCGCTGAGCCTGTGTTGGAACAATACGTTTTCTTTTATGTCCTTTGTGGTGTTTGGCGGCTTGTTGTTCGCGTCAGGCATCCTGTTATTCCTGTATTCGCTCGTTTCCTCTAAGACTTCCCCCTTCAACAACTAGAACTCCAGCTTCAGAAATGCGTGCTTTCGCGGTTTGGTTGCCGGCGTACGTCATGGGTCTTAAGATGGTGCCGCGCAACCACAAGCGCACTTCGCCGCCCTAATAAAAGAAGCCGGAGCAGCCGCGCTGCTCCGGCCGGGTCCTTTTGGCCTATGCTTCAGGCCGTCAGGGCCTCCACGAAGTGCTGGCAAAGCGAGGTTTCCACGTTGTAGTGCTCAAAGGTGACCGGGGTGGTCAGATAGGGCTTGAGGATTCCTTCCACCTTGGGATACACCTCGCGTTCATAGCGCTCTGCATCCCGCTTCTCGGCCCAGAGAGTGATGGTGATCATCTTTTCGGTCTTGGTCTCCGGGAAGAAGGGCAGGATCTCCAGAAATCCCGGTTGCTTTTTCAGGATCGGCAGTACCTCGTTGCGCAGAACCTTCACAAACTCTTCTTTCTCTTCCAGCTTCGGAATAAATTCAACAATGCGGGCAAACATGATGGATTCTCCTTTCCTTTCTTGAGGATTGGTGCAACCCGCAAGCTGACCCTGGGAGCGGATCGTTTACGAGTCAACATCATCAAACGATCCCAGAATAGGTCATAAGAAATCAGAAGTCAGTGACGCAACGTACACCATGCTGTGATTCCAAACACACCGTTGCTCGGCTTTGAGTCTTGCAAAAGAGCCAGTTTCGGGCAGCAGCAACGAGTGCGTGCTTTTGAGCACAAAACCCCTTCCGAAAAGGAATCCCGCCAATTCGCCAGAATTGCCAGAGTCCGCGAGTTAATTTTGGAAGTGGCCGGATGCGTGCGTGCCTCAAGATTTAGCGCACGACCTGCATGGTTCGGTGCCGCTGCAAGTTCGTTCCCAATGTTCGTCGTATTATTTGAAACTCTGAAGAAATTTGCGCAAGTCTACTTTTCTTCATTCAAGTCAGGCCGCCCTGCGTGTCCGGGATATAGCTGCAGCAGGGCTCTTCCGCCAGTGGATCCCCAGTAAGTGCAAAAGCGCGGGCTCGCGAGCCCCCGCACACCTCTTGGAACTCACAACGCCCACACTTGCCTTTTAATTGCGAGCTGTCGCGCAGGGACAAGAACAATGGGCAGTTGCGGTAGATGTCAGCCAACGGCTCCCAGAGGATGTTCCCGGCTGAAAGCGGCAAGAAGCCGCTGGGATACACTTCACCCGTGTGGCTGACAAAAACGAAGCCTTTTCCATCATTAACTCCTGGAGGAGCATGCGCGATCAGATCTGCAATTGCTGTCCTGGATTGCGCAGCTTGGGCATGCTGCTGTAGGACATAACGCCGATAGTGTTGCCCTTCGGTGGTCTTGATGTGGAAGCGAACGCGCTTCGAGGCCGCATATAGTTTGGCGAAGACAGCCTCATGCTCTTCGGGTGAAAGCATGTCGGAAATCTGTCCTCGCCCAGTGGGCACCAGACAAAACACGCTCCAGAGGACTACTTTGACTGAAGTCAGCAATACGACCAGGTTGTCGAGATCGTGAAGGTTGTGGCGCGTCACCGTGGTGTTCACCTGCACGGGCAGTTTGGCTTCATGAGACCATTCAACCGCGTCCAAAGTTCGCTTCCAGGACCCAGGGACGCCCCGGAAACCATCGTGCAGTTGCGCTGTGGAGCCATCCAAGCTCAGCGCCAGACGCATCAAGCCGCTCTCCTTCAGTTGGAAGACCGCCTCGCGGGTAAGCATCGGAGTAGCACTCGGGGTCAATGAGGTCTTCACCGACCGATGGTGAGCATACTGGACTATCGCCTGCAAGTCAGGACGCTTGAGTGGATCGCCGCCAGTGAGCACGAACATCGGGACGCGCATGTTGGCTACCTGATCGACAAGGTTGAAGGCCTCAGCGGTAGAAAGTTCCAGAGCATGACGGTGCGGTTGGGCACAAGCTCGGCAGTGTATGCATTTTAGATCGCACGCCTGTGTCATCTCCCAGATAACTAACAATGGGCGAACGTCGAAATCGCGAGATTTGAATGACGCCTTGCCAGTCTCTTTAACGCTGCTCGGGTGAATTTTCCCGTGCGAGGGACTGCCGCTGGCAACCTCGCAAAGTGTTTGGCACGCAGATGTGTATTGCATGCCCGGAATAGTAAGTGGAAAACGACGGAAGCGCTGTGCGGGCTAGCACCGGACACTGTGACTGTAATCACATCAAAACGCTCGCAGCCCAGCTGCTCCCGCCCACGTTTGTGATTCAGGTCACAGAAGCACGTGACTGCAATCATCGCAGCCCAAAGCTGCATTGTGCGAGGCTATCTCATATCGAGAGGTGACCTATGGCACAAGATGAGCGCGAACTGCTGGAACTGCTCAAGTTTGAGCTGAAATTCGTAGAAGATGGAGGTTACGGGCGCTCTCCCCGCACACCCTGGCGCCCTCCGTTCATCTTCGAAGACTCACCCAGTTGTCCAAACCTGGGTGACCCCGCTCGGCCTCATCCGTGCAGTCAGTGCCAGTTGACGAATTTTGTTCCCGATGAACAGCGGAATGAGAACTTCACGTGCCGCTTTATCCCACTCAATGAAAAAGGGCAAACCATTGATTATTTCTATCGCTGCGGCACGCAGCCGGAACTGGAAGAAGCCCTCGCTGGCTGGCTGCGCAGCCAGATCAGCCGAATTGAACAACACCAAATGTCTGGAACAGAGCCGTCGTCGGAGGAGCACCATAAGGGGATTTGTGCGGAGATATCGGATCCAGATCGCAATGCTGAGCATGTCGCGGCGAAATGCTCGTCGCCTCGCCAATAAGCGATTGCATTGGAGAACCGGCTGCAACCAAAAACAGGGGTTTGTGGGATCAAGAGGCTGGCAGCAGCACAGCATCTCAAAGGTGGCATATATGGGGCAAGATGAGCGCAGCATACTAGACGTTCTGAACATAAGGCGTGCGCCTGTTCAAAATCCGATTGCGGAACGGCTGCCAGATGAGAAACAAAGTGGCAGGCGGGTCCTCATCGTGGGTCACCATGAGAATGTGCTCATCACCATAAAGCGACTCCTGGAAGAGGCGAGTTACGACACCACCACGGCTCAAAGCGGGATGAAGGCACTGCAGCTGTTGCGCCAAGGCGCATTCGATCTCGTGCTGCTGGATGACCACTTGCCTGACGTGAGCGGCGAAGAGGTTATGCGGGAGGTCAGGAGTGCGGGCGCTGGGACGCCGGTCGTGGTGGTGCAGAGCGGGACGCCTTCGGACGACCTGACTGTTCGATACGCGCGTCTCGGTGCGTGCTTTTTCATCAACGGGCGCGATCCAGAAGCAATCGCAGAACTCGTGCACGACTACCTCTCACGTACTCGGTTTCTGTGCACGCATTTCTTAAAGGCCGAGCCAGCCGACTGCATTAACACTCCTTAGAACGGCCCGATCCGTACGCATCCGCAGAGTGAGTCTCTGTTTGATGAAGTTTGTTCCTGAAAAACTGCGAAGGATGAAGATCCAACGTTGCGACATCAGT
The DNA here is from genome assembly GCA_963720155.1 of uncultured Acidobacteriota bacterium. GTDB lineage: Bacteria > Acidobacteriota > Terriglobia > Terriglobales > Acidobacteriaceae > Sulfotelmatobacter. The sequence goes on along the minus strand of CAVREP010000013.1, from coordinate 32,730 downwards.
AGGGTCGTTGCTGGCGGAAAACGAAGAACTCTCAAAGCTCGCGAGACCTAAAAGGAAACAGGTCGCCTGCCAGTTCGCTGAGAGCGGCACGCCCCACACCACGGAATCAAGAATTCAGCATTTTCTCCAAGGCAGGCTTATTGCGAATGATCAAGGTGGAACCCTTCAATTGCACCAACTGCTTCTTCTTGAAATCAGAGAACAAGCGGCTGACAGTTTCGCGCGTAGTGCCAATCATTTCCCCGATCTCTTCATGGGTCAGCGTCAACGTCAGATGCGAAGGCTCGTTCGCGTTCCCCGTATTGGGTGACCACGAGAGCAGCAGCTTGGCGAACTTCTCCGAGGGTGAATTCGTAAGTCCGAGTGTCCGGATCTCTTCGTATGCCGCGTAGTAGTTGCGGCTGAGTTGCTCCGCAACTCGCAGTGCCACATCTCCATATTCGCGCAGGAATTGCAGTAGCGCGTCGCGCGCGATGAAATTGGCTTGGCCTGGCTCCGTCATCTCGGCTGTTACCTCATAAGGCCGATTGGAAATGGTCGCGTTTAGACCCAGGACATCCCCAGCCTCCGAAATCTTCGTAATGATGGTTTTGCCCTCGCTCGAAGAAGTGAAGAGTTTGGCCTTTCCCGCACAGAGCACAAACACCCCACGCGGCTGCTGGCCCTCGATAAACAGCGTCGTCGATTTCGGATATACCGCAGTGGATTTGATTTCATTAAGTTTCTTTAGCGCAGGCAGAGGCAGATTACAGAATAAATGCTCCTCACGCACGGGGCAGGACAAGCAATTATCGATGATATTTAAGCCGTAAGGGGCGCGCATTCACACCCTCCAGTTGGGCATATTCTAACACCCGGACATGTGATTGGTATCACCAAGAGTCGTGATCTCGGGCACGGATTTGACGAGTCTGCTGGGACAGAATGACCAGGAACCAATTGCCGGTCATTCCTAACCAAATGGCGAACCGGCAACAAGGCAACATGCGTGCCCGTGACGTTCCCCATTCTGAGATGAATTGCTGGAGTTGCAAACGACCTGTGAAAACGAAATCACGACTTGGAGTACGGAATGGAAAATGAACATAAATACCACGTCGTAGCTTGGTGGAGCTCTGGCCAGACGGGTATCGCCAAGTCCGATTCAGCTCCTAATGCGATTCATTTCGCCGCGCCCCCGCAGTTCGGCGGTCTCGAAGGCAGGTGGACACCCGAAGACTTGTTGATGACTGCGCTCGCGAGTTGCTTTACAACGACGTTCCACGCTATCGCCGGGTACTCGAACTTCGAATACACCGACTTGGAAGTCGAAGCAGAGGGGACCGTGAGCAAGGCGGGCACCGGCTACAGCTTCAGCGAGATTGTCATTCGACCCAGCCTGACGATTCCTAATGGAGACAAACGGGAGCAGGCGATCAATCTTTTGCAAAAAGCCAAGGAGCTGTGTCTGGTCTCGCGTGCACTAGCAACAGCACAGAAGTTCGAAACCAGGGTCGAGATCAACAAGCATTCACCAGTCTAAGATCACGAGCGGCATGTCCAATGATATTCAACCTTGGCGGGGACGGTTTTGTCAGTTAAATGCAAAAAGGAGTCTGGCTGAGCAAACGCCGACTGCTGCGGAGAAGCCGGCGGAATCCGGAGCGGGTTCTGATTTGGACGCCTTGTTCGTCCCTGACTCCGTGGTAATAATCGGCGCAACCGAGCGGCCCCGGAGCAATTATGAAAACCGCGCGTACCCACTTGCTGATAACTCTAACAGTCGCTTTCTTAACCTTGTTGTCCTTCGCTCCAACCTACTCTGTAGCTGGGGGTAAGAAACCAACCCTAAGCAAGAAGGAGCTAAAGGTTCTGTTGAGAACTGCAAAAGAGCCTCCTGAGCACCGGAGGATCGCTGAGTACTACCGGCAACAGGCCGAGCGCTTGACGAATAGCTCGAAGGAGCACCAAGAATTGGCCACAATTTACGAGAAGAAACCACCATTCCCAGCCATGGAGTCGAAGCATGGCACTTCATTCGTACAAGGCGCCAGGCTTTGCCGCCGTTGGGCCCAATTGGAAGCAGAGCAAGCCAAATTAGCGGAAGTCTTAGCAACACTTCACGAAGACGTGGCAACAACAGCGGAGCAGAAATAACTCCGTTGAAGACCATTCTTCTACATCGAGTACCGGGGCAGTTACTAGGGAAGATTCTAGTTCTTGGCGACGACGAACTTCGCCTCCACCCTCTCGTACACTTCCTCAGCCCGGCGCAGAGCCTCCTGCACGTTGTCGCAGATGTTTTGTTCTCCGACTACCTCGGCGAACTCGGCCTGGTGGATCAATTGAGAGGGCTGTTCCCGGGCGCCGCAGAGGATCAGCGTCCGTTTACTGGCGTGCAGTTGTTTGGCGACTTCTTCCAGAGCGAAGAGGCCGGTGGAGTCAAGGGCTGTCATGTTGCGAAGGCGCAGGATCACGACCGGCGGCAGCTTATGCAGGCTCTCGGTGACGACGGAGATTTTGTCCGTCGCGCCGAACAGGAACGGGCCGTGGATGCGGAAGATGGTGGCGTAGTAGGGGATGTCTTTGTCTTGGAGAATGTGCATGCGACCGTCTTCAATGTAGTCGTCGGTGACTTGCGAGACGGTGGTGGTGGCCGCAACGCGGCTGATGAAGAGCAGCGCGGCCAGAATCATTCCGGCTTCGACGGCGACGGTGAGGTCGGCGAAGACGGTGAGGGCGAAAGTCACGAGCCAAATGCTGATGTCGGTTTTGGTGAGCTTGAGCAGCTGCGGGATTTCGCGCCACTCGCCCATGTTGTAAGCAACGATCATCAGGATTCCGGCGAGCACGGCCATCGGCACGTAGCTCACCAGTGGCGCGGCAAAAAGAAGAATGCAGAGCAGCGTCGCGGCGTGGATCATGCCGGCGACCGGAGACTGTGCGCCCGAGCGGATGTTAGTGGCGGTGCGGGCGATGGCTCCGGTAGCGGGCAATCCGCCGAACATTGGGGAGAAGATGTTGGCGACACCCTGTCCGATTAACTCGACATTCGGATTGTGGCGGTCGTTGCTCATGCGGTCGGAGACGACGGCCGACATGAGCGATTCTATCGCGCCTAGCATGGCCACGGTGAAGGCGGGGCCAAGCAGGCCGTGAATCAAATCGGTTCGGAACTTGGGGATCACCAGGTGCGGCAGGCCGCTGGGTATTCCGCCAAAACGGATTCCAATCGTTTCCACCGGCAGCTTAAAGAAGTACACGGCCAGCGTTCCTAGAAGCAGAGCGACAATTGCCCCTGGGATACGAGCAGAAACGCTGCGGCAGACAATCAGCGTCAGCAACGTGAACACGGCGAGCGCGGTAGCCTCGTAAGAGATCGTGTGAAAATTGCGGGCGAGCGCTTCCATACGCAGCGAGAATACGCCGGGGACTTTGTCGAGATGTAAACCGAAGAAGTCTTTGATCTGCGTGCTGGCGATGAGGACGGCGATGCCGTTGGTGAATCCAATGACCACGGGGCGCGGGATGAATTTTACGCCGGTTCCCAGTCCGGTCACGCCCATGATGACGAGAAGGATGCCAGCCATCACGGTGCACAAAAAGAGGCCGTCGACGCCGTGAGCGGCGACGATGCCGGCAACTACGACGACGAAGGCGCCAGTAGGTCCGCCGATCTGAGTCCTGGATCCGCCGAGGGCGGAGATCAGGAAGCCGGTGACAATCGCGCAGTAGATGCCGGCTTGCGGCGAGAGTCCTGAGGCAATGGCAAAGGCCATGGCCAGCGGGAGAGCGACAAGGCCGACGGTGATTCCGGCGATCAGGTCGAGCAGAAATTTGCGGCGATTGTAATCGCGCAGACAGAGTACAGACTTCGGGAGCCAGCGTTCTTCTAAGAAAACACCCGCCATTTCCACATTATCGCAGGGGTCGAGGCCATCGGGTAGAGGATGGAGGCCCAAAGGGCCGTACCAAGGAACATGCGCGCACGGGAAGGGAGGGTCAAGAGTGTAAGTTCATTCCACGGTGTTCAGCAGAACCAAGCACCAGGTCGCCGGCGTCTTCGGTGGAAGCGCCTCGGTCGGTCTCGACAACCCAATCCGACGAGAACGTCAGCCGTTTCCGAAAATGTGATTGTAATCACATGCGTTCGTGACGCCGGACGCTGCAAGCCTCCAAAGCTGCCCCGATAATACCCTCGAATGGGGCCTTAATTAAGTGAAGTGAATAACCCAATCAGCGCTGTCTTAGGAGAAAAGAATGAGATTCCAGATAAGAAAAGTGGCGGTCTCTTTGCTTGTAGCTGTTCCCGTCATGGTTTTGCTGTTCTTTGCCGCAGTGAATCCACCCACCGTATCGGCGGTTCCAAGTTATGCTCGGCAGACGGGCTTGGCGTGCAGTGGCTGCCACTATGCGCCTCCTGAACTCAACCCTGCCGGACGAAGGTTCAAGCTGCTGGGTTACGTCGATAGAGCGGATGAGACCAAAGTCATCAAGACGGATGGCGGCAAGAAGCGCGCAGCGCTTGATCTTTTGTCTTCACTGCCTCTTTCCATAATGCTTGAGACCTCGTTTACCTCGACCAAGTCTCCGCTACCGACGAGCCAGAATGGCAGTTTCGAATTTCCGCAAGACATTTCGCTCTTCCTTTCCGGGGCATGGACCAGCAACGTTGGCAGCTTTCTGCAGGTGACTTACGACACCCAGGACGACCATTTCACCAGCGATAATACGGATATCCGCTACGCGAATAAGACGAAACTTGGCGGCAAGGAACTGGTTTACGGCCTGGACCTCAACAACAATCCAACCGTAGAGGACCTGTGGAACAGCACTCCGGCATGGGGTTTCCCGTGGATCGCCAGCGACTTTGCTCCGACGCCTGCTGCCAGCCCCATCATTAATGGCGGTTTGGCACAGGATGTTGCAGGATTCGGCGGCTTTGCCATGTGGGACAACCATCTTTATCTGGACGCAGCAATCTATCGCTCGGAACATGTAGGCGGCCCTCAGCCGAATCCAGGAGATGGTTCTACGAATAACATTCGCGGCGTTGCACCATACTGGCGCCTCGCTTTTCAAGAATTGACAGCGAAGACGCAGTATGAGGTGGGTACCTACGGCATCCATGTGCGGAACACCGCATTCACCGGCCCCGGCCCTGAGGATGAGTACACTGACTTTGCCTTTGACACTCAGATCGACCGGACGCTCTTCCGGACAGATGTGCTTTCGTTCCGGGGCACGTATATTCGTGAAAACTCTGATTTGTTGGCCAGTGGTTTTCGTTCGAACCATCTCAATACTTTCCTGGCCAATGCCGAATACCACATCGGCAATAAATACACGGGCACACTCGGTGTCTTCAACACAGGCGGCACGGTCAATCCGGCGCTGTATGCGCCAAATCCAGTGACCGGCAGCGCCAATGGAGACCCGAGAGGCGCAGGATACATTGCGAACGTCTCGTATTGGCCCTGGCAGAATCTGCAACTGGCAGCGCAATACACGGCGTACACGCGCTTCAATGGCGGCACAACCAACTACGACGGTTCGGGTCGCAATGCCAGCGCTAACAACACAATTTATCTGGATGCGAAGATCATTTTCTGACACGGACGTGAGCAGATATCAACAACTCTAAAGGAGAACATCACAATGAAGTGCAAGCCATTCGTACTCATGGTACTGACAGCGGGGCTATGCAGCGCTTCGTGGGCGGGCGACATCGAGGGCAAAGTTACCGGAATGAAGGGGCACTCGGTGGTTTACGTCGAGGCCATTGCGGGCAAGACGTTTCCCGCTCCCAAAGAGCACCCGGTGATGGATCAAAAAGGGCTCGTCTTTGCGCCGCACATCATGGTGGTACAACAGGGCACAACGGTTGAGTTCCTGAATAGCGACACCGTGCAGCACAATGTCTTCTGGACCGCGATCGGCAGCGATAAGAAAGCAGGACACAATCTCGGTACGTGGCCCAAGGGGGAAAAGCGGTCCTTTACCTTCGATAAGCCGGGCGTCGTGCCGGTGCTCTGCAATGTGCACCCGGACATGGCGGGATACATCCTTGTCAGTCCAACTCCCTATTTTGCCGAAAGCGATGACAGCGGCAACTATAAGATCAAAGACGTATCTGACGGCAGCTACACCGTGACTGCATGGCACGAAGGCGCCAAAAACCAGTCCAAACTGGTGACGGTAGCAGGCGGAGGAAAGTCGGATTTCACCCTGAGCAAGTAGGGAGTAATGAAGCGACAGCAACGGGGAGCGGAATCGACCCTTGCTCCCCGTATTTTTCATCACGCTTTTCATTGCCAGTCGCAATGCAGAACGACGTTGACGCTCAGCCGTTCCAAGGATTACAAAGTGCCCTCATGCTGAAGCGATACAAGAACAAAAAGGTCGATGGGGATTGGCTAAACACGAACTTTCCCTGCATGATGGCGTGCCCGGCGCACACCAACGCCGGGCGCTATGTCGGCCTGATTGCCGAAGGTCGCTTCGAAGAGGCCTACCGGATCGCACGCGATCCCAATCCTCTGGCCAGCATCTGCGGACGAGTGTGTGCGCATCCTTGTGAAACCGCTTGTCGCCGTGGAGAGATCGATCGCCCCATAGCAATCCGGGCTCTCAAGCGTTTTCTGACCGAGCGCCACGGCCCTGAATCCAAGCATCCTGTAGACATCAATGCGGGACGAGGTCAGAACAAGCTGCCTTTCAAAGTCGCCGTGGTTGGAGGCGGGCCGGTAGGACTATCGGCAGCGCACGACTTAGCTCTCATGGGCTACGCGGTCACGATTTTCGAAGCGGCTCCTGTTGCGGGGGGAATGCTTTACCTTGGCATTCCCGAATACCGCTTGCCTCGTGACGTGGTGGAAGCGCAAGTTCGAGAAATCCTTGCGACCGGCGACATCACGCTCAAGTTGAATCATGCGGCGGGTCGTGACTTCACGATTTCCGATCTGCGCCGCCAGGGATTCGACGCCGTGCTTATCGCTGTGGGAGCGCATCGCAGCCGCGATCTCAGCATCCCCGGAGTCGATCTCGATGGCGTGCACAAGGGCATCGACTTTCTGCTGAATGTGAACCTGGGCTACAAATTCACAATCGGCAAGAAAGTGATCGTGATCGGCGGCGGTAACGTGGCCATGGACGTGGCGCGCTCGGCTGCGCGCGAAGTGGTTCGTCAACACGCAGGCGGCGTGCTGGATGCCGAACCTTCCGCGGAAAACATGAGTGCGGTCGCCACAAAGGAAATGGTCGACATTTCACTTTCCGCGCTGCGCATGGGCGCGCGCGAGGTGAATCTCGTTTGCCTGGAACGCCGCGAGGAAATGCCTGCCGCTCTCGAAGAAATTGAGGAAGCCGAACAGGAAGGCATCCGCATGCACCCGGGTCTCGGCCCAAAGCGCATGGTGGGCAAAGATGGCAAGGTGGTTGCACTGGAGACGCTCAAAACCAAATGTGTCTTCGATCAGAACAAACGTTTCAACCCAGCGTTTTTCGAGGGCAGCGAAAGCCAGATCGAGTGTGACACGGTCATCATGGCCATCGGCCAGGCCCCGCGCCTCGACTTCCTCACGTCGGAAGATAAAGTTGAACTGTCTCCGCGCGGCCTGATCGCAGTTAATCCACAAACGCTGATGACCTCGGCTTCTGGAATCTTTGCCGGTGGCGATTGCGTCTTCGGCCCGCGCCTGATTATCGACAGCGTGGGCGATGGCAAACGCGCCGCAGTCGGAATCGACGAATACCTTCGCAAGAACAAACATCCCGAGCCCATTGTCGAGGTCGAAATATTGAAGCGGCATAGCATGCCGCCAGACTATCTGGATATCAACCGCCAGCCGGTGCCTATGCTTCCTCTCGAGCGCCGCACCGGTGTGACTGAAGTGGAAGTTGGCTACGATGCTCCCGCCGTGATCGCGGAAGCACAACGCTGCCTGCACTGCTGGATCAACACGATTTTTGAAGGTACGCCGGAAGACGGCAGCATGTGCATTTTGTGCGGCGGTTGCGTCGATGTTTGCCCGGAAAAATGTCTGGAACTGGTTTCGCTCAATCGCATCGAGTTCGAACGCGAGACGGTGCAGCACATCCGCGACCATCAGGAATGTTTCGGCGTGGAATTCGACGAAGTAGCGGCCGACGAACTGGGAGTCGTCACAGGTTCCGCCATGTTGAAAGATGAGACGCGCTGCATCCGCTGCGGCCTCTGCGCCATGCGCTGTCCCGTAGGCACAATCACCATGGAGTCATACAACCTCATTCCCGCCGAACCGACAGGGTTGATCTCGGTGGCCGCAATTGGAGCTGGGCTGCAGTCGAAATAGGGGACGGAGATACACATGCCAGACGAAACCAAACCCGCAAACCCTGACAACACGGTCGACCGCCGCCAATTCTTTGCGAAACTTGGCTTGGGATCGCTCGGCATCGCCGCTGCCGGCACTGCGGCCTTTGCGTATCAGTTCCTGGAGCCGAATGTGCTGTACGAACCTTCGCCCGTCGTCAACGCCGGCAATCCCGACCGCTATCCGCTCGATTCCGTCACGCTCGATGTGAACTCGGGAATCTACATCATTCACTCGCAGGAAGGCTACTTCTCGCTTAGCGCCGTGTGCACGCATCTTGGCTGCCTCACGGCTTGGAAACCGGAACTGGGCATCATTGCCTGTCCGTGCCACGGCAGCAAGTTCAAACAGAATGGCGAAAAAATTGAGGGCCCGGCGCCCAGGCCGCTGCCGTGGAAGCGCATCTGGCTTAACGACGACGGAGATTTGCTGGTAGACAGGTCTACCGACGTTCCCCCTCTGCAGCGGGATTCCTTCGTGAGGGTCTAGGAAATGGCTAAGACGGTAGACCAATATTTCGACGACTTACGCGGCACGCGGGTGTGGCGCTCGATCTTCCGCAGCGGCACGGGATCGAGCACGCTAAAGCGCGCACTGGCCATTCAGCAGAACGTTTTTCTGCACCTGTTCTCCACCAAGGTGCGCACGCGCATGTTGGGCTTTAGTGCAACGTGGTACTTGGGCACGCTGACGCTGGGGACGTTTCTGATTCTGGTCGCGACCGGAATCCCTCTGATGCTCTACTACCACCCGTCGGCGCCACAGGCGTATGCCGACACGAAAGACCTGCAGTTCGTAGTCTCATCTGGACTGTTTCTACGCAATCTACATCGCTGGTCGGCGCACGCCATGGTTTTCCTGGTCTTCGCGCATATGTTCAAAGTATTTTACCGCGGCGCTTACCGGGCTCCGCGCGAGTTCAATTGGGTGATCGGTGTGATTCTTTTATTGATGACGCTGCTTCTCAGTTACACGGGGTACCTGCTTCCCTGGGACCAACTGGCCTACTGGGCCATCACCGTGGGGTCGAACATCGCTTCTGCCGTGCCACTCATGGGCAACAAGATTCGCTTCCTAATGCTCGGTGGGAATGCGGTGAATGCTAACGCGCTGCTGCGCTTCTATGTGTTGCACTGCATGATTCTGCCGCTGACGGCGATGTTCTTCGTCGCTATTCATTTCTGGCGCATCCGCAAAGACGGCGGCCTCTACTCGCACGCCAGCGAACCCGCAACAGCGCGGGCGAAGACGGCGGGTGGCGACCCCACCGCGAAGGAGACGCAATAATCATGGTCGACTCCAAAGACTTCAGCGCGGGCGTCGATTCCAACGCGAAGAAGTCCCCTCGCCGCATCGTTTTCATCACCCGCCGCACTTCGGCTCAGGTGAAGGCTGACAGTGAAGATCAGATACAGGCTTTTCCCGAGGTCTTGTTTCGTGCGGCCGTCGCCATTCAAGTGCTTGCCATTGCTCTGGTATGGATCGCACTTGTGTTCAACGCACCGCTCGAAGGCCTGGCCGATCCTTCCCACACTCCCAACCCGGCGAAAGCGCCGTGGTATTTTCTCGGGCTGCAAGAGATGCTGCACTATTTTCCACCGGTCGTCGCGGGCGTGCTGGTGCCCGGGTTGGTGGTGATGGCCTTGATCGTAATTCCGTACTTTAGGGTCAACATCGAGGCGGAAGGACTCTTCCTGAAGGACCGGCAACGGCGGCTACGAATCTTCTATCTAGTCACGACGGCGCTGTCGTTGTTCCTCTTGTTTTTCAAGGTGTACGCGGCTCTCATGCCAACGCTAATTATGGGTGCCGTGATGCTCTTCGCTGCCCAGAGTTCTCCGCAATCGTCCTCGGGTTTCCGCCGATATCTGGCGGCGAGGCCGCTTTCCTATTGGGTTATGACATGGTTTCTATTCGAACTCTTGGTGCTGACCGCGATCGGCACATTTTTCCGCGGGCCGGGTTGGGCCTGGGTCTGGCCGTGGCAAGGGTCCTAAAGCACTCATGAAAGAAAAACTCAAATCGCTCTGGCAGAAGTTGTTCGGGAACAGCGTTCGCGCGTTCGGCGTGGTCAGCCTAGTGTTTCTGGTTTCGCTCGCGATCGCGCCCGCGAAAAACCACTTCAGCGAATGGCGTCACTATCAGCACGGCTATTTGAAGATGATTCGCAACCGCAGCGATGCGGTCACGCTGCAGCGCCACTTCCAGGGAGGGGTTCAGCAGATCTGGTTGCCCGACCTCGGCGTGGTCGACCGATGTACGAGCTGCCATGTTGGTTTGAAAGAAGCCAGCCTCGCCGACGTAAACGTGCAGCCCTTCCGCCCGCATCCCGCAATTCCGCATAAGCTCGACCAATTCGGATGCACAATGTGCCATCGCGGTCAGGGACCAGCGACCACCGTAGGCGAAGCGCACAACAGCACGCTGGCATGGGAGCAACCGATTCTGCCGGCGAAATACATCGAGTCCTCGTGCGGCGAGTGCCATCGCGAGCCCCTTGCGGGCGCACCTCAACTGAATCAAGGCCGGCAGCTGCTTTCCCGCTATGGCTGCGTACATTGCCACACCGTAAAGCTGCCCGACGGAAAGATAGTGAAGCCGACCGACGATCCGCCATCTCTTGAGCACATCGCCGACAAGACTACGCGCGCGTGGATTTATGCCTGGCTGAAAGATCCACAAGCCTACGCGGCCACGGCTACGATGCCGGATTTCAAGCTGAACGATGACGATGCGCGAGATGTCTCCGCGTTCTTGATCGCGAACAGCACTCCGCAGCCGGGCGACGCTGTTTCGCTTTCGGCGAAGGCATCGTCCGATCCCGCCGCCGGCGCCACCTTGTACGGAGAATCCTTCTGCGCCTCATGCCACGCGGTACAGAATGCTGCCAGCAATCTGGTTGGTGGCGATGTTGGCCCAGAGTTGACGCGTGTAGGCAACAAGGTAAAACCCGAATGGTTGCAGGCATGGCTGCGAAATCCGCGCTCCTACGATGCGGAGACCGCGATGCCGCACTATCGCTTCAGCGATCCTCAAGTCGCGACCCTCTCCGGATTCTTATTGGCTAAAACCGATTCCGATTTGCTCGTCAATGTCCATCTGGAGGCCGCGAGGCCCGAGCAGATCGCGCACGGCAAGCGTCTGGTTTCCGATTACGGTTGCGCGGCGTGTCATGAGATCGCCGGCATTAAGAAGCCGGAGAACTTTGCGCCCGAACTCAGTCGTATCGGAAACAAGCCCGTCACTCAACTTGTGTTCCTGCCCGGCATGGAACACACGCTCCCCGATTACATCGCGGCCAAAATCAAGCAGCCGCGTGCCTTCGGACAAAATTTGAAGATGCCGCAGTACACGTTCACGCCGGCGCAGATTGATTCGCTCGCCACTGCCCTGCTCGCGTTCAACGATAGAGCTGCCACGTTGCCTCCATCGCTGACAGTTGCAGCGACGCCCGAGTCGGACTATCAGCCCGCGGGCAAAGCTGGAAAGCTGATGACCGATTTGGCCTGCTTCAGCTGCCATCGGATCAATGGCCACGGCGGCGACATGGCACCCGATCTCACTTGGGAAGGCAGTTCGGTACAGCGTGCGTGGCTGGTGGAGTTCCTGAAAAACCCAAACACGCTGCGCCCGTCGCTGATTCGACGTATGCCGAGATTCAATCTCACCGATGGCGAAGCCAACGAACTTGCGGACTACATCATGACCGTGTACCAGAGTCCGGCGCTCGATCGCGATTCCATGCCGCTGAGCGGGTATCCGCAAGGCCAGGTCGAGTTGGGCAAAGAGCTCTTCTACGGGAAGTACGCCTGCCAGGGCTGCCACATCGTGGATTCGAAGACCGACAAGGGTTACATCGGCCCAACTTTGACGCAAGTCGGGTCGCGTCTCACTGCCGCCTGGATCTTCGAATGGATGAAGAATCCACAGGCCCTGCGCCCCGGGACGGCTGAGCCCAACCGAGCCATGAGCGACGAAGATGCTCGCGCCCTGACTGCGTTTCTCATCTCGCAGAAAGGTGGCAAATCGAAGGTCCCAAACAAATGATCCGTCACTCGCTGACCATTCTCACATTACTCGCTGCCGCGCTGGTCACGTCCTGTTCGCACAAGACCGCGTTGGCGCCGACGCCCAAGCCAACCGCATTCGGTACGGTCATCGTCGAATCGAGCGGGGGAAAGCAGATCGCACAGGCAGGTACGGCGCTGCCGCAGCCCTTGGTGGTGCAGGTGAATGATGAACAGGGAGCTGCCGTTGCCGGCGCGCTCGTAGAATTCAGTGCCGCACCAGGTGTGGCTTTCGATCCTGCCAACGGCCTCACCGATTCCAGCGGCCAGTTCACGACCAACGTTACTCTCGGAGGTATGGCGGGCCGCTATCAACTCACCGCTTCCACCACGGGAAAGGCGCTTAAGAAAGTTGAACTAAGAATCGAAGAGATCGCTCTCGGTTATCAGCAGACTCTGGGGCGCCAGCTTAACGATCAATACTGCGAGTGCTGCCACAATCCCGAGTCGACTGTGGAGCGGGTGTCGAACTTCGACAACCTCGAAATCAAGCCCCATCCCTTTGGCGAGGGAGACACGCTCAATAAGATCAGCGATGCCGATCTCACTGCCATCATCAGCCACGGCGGTCCCGCTCTCAACAAATCTGCGCTCATGCCGGCATGGGGCAACACTCTCAGCAAATCCGACATTCAAGCGCTAATAACCTATATCCGTGCAATCTCCGATCCGCCCAACCGCAATGCAGGCCCGGTGTATGCGAAGAATTAGTCTGCTCCGGCTGTGCCTGAGCTTGATGCCGTTCGATTTCACCCAACTCTTTCAATGCTGTCGAGCACTGTCCATGCGGGCCGTTTGATCGTTAACTGATTGTGATGGTCCCGGTTGGCAACATTGCAGCCGCATCGGAATACAATTCTTAGCAGTGGGTCCTCAGATCGCAGTACACAACACTTACACAACAATTAGGCGACCAACCATAGCCTTACATGCCTAAAACGCACAGCCAGTGCGCTGCATGTTCTTGAATTTACGTTGTAACGCAATTCGCATATTGCTCTGGTATTAGGTCCCGCGTCCGCCAAGTGTGAGAATAAACCTCCCCTAGCTCATCGTGAACGAGTTTGACTTCCAAATGGTCGTAGATCTTCGACATCGGGACTCGACCTCTACTTGTGAATCTTCGCAACGTATCGCTGGATTTCGAATCTTCGACCTGGAAGGCAATCCGTTCTCTCGGTTCTCCTGTGCTACCGTAAGACGAGCCGAACATGCGGAACGAACCGAGAGATGGGTGGGAAACACCAGTTGCTTCTACAATGCCATCCCGAGGAAATATGGCTGCATCCGTGATCTTCGCTACGACCGGTGCCGCAACAAAAACGTCGAAGCCCGGAGTCCCCTGGCCAATCTTGATCCCGAGCAGTCCAGCCATTGCGTCCAATGTACCCGAATACCCCAACTTGCTTACTGCTCGCTGGATACTTTCAGCGTTGATCTTATACTGAGGATTTTTTGACGCATCCGACGTTGAGATCGTGTTAACCGACGCCTCCAGTGTCGGCCAAACCCGGCTGGGGCCATATCGCACTGTAGTTGGTCTGAACGTATCCGAGGGCTACCTCAACATCTACCGCACGCCCCAATTCGACTTCCCTTTCCGCGGACCGTATTCGTCCTTCATCAAACTCTGCCGATAGCGCTCCCCATTCCGTGAAAGCCACAACCCTGGAATCAATCCTGAATTCATCAGTGTGAACAGGCCCGTGTTTGCCGCAAATCTGTTCCACATTGGCTGATGCTTCAACGGTGGACTCGCACAAGAGGCGGATAACCGTCATGACATTTTGCCACTTACCATCAACGAGGACTGATGCGGTTCGCATGTTGAATGCTCGACAGCGTCTTTGCGACGACGCCCGCCAGTTCCGCGACATTGAACCTGACACTCATTGATCCGATCCGGCATTCTCACTGCGATTAGCGGATAACCAGCGGAAAAAGGGTTCAGACCACGTGGGACAACTGCGAACCCGTTACCACAATTCTTGCCGATCTTTTCGACCGCGGCTTCTTTCTGATCACGATCTCCACGTCGCGGTCAAGTGCATTGAGAAAATGCATCAGCCGTTCCACGGAAAAACCCTCCAACCGATAATTCACCAAAGCAGAAATCTTAGGTTGATTGATATCGAGGACCCGCGCCGCTGCGGTCTGCGATAGGTGCCGTGCCTCAATGATCTGATTGATAGCGACTGCCAGGCGCACTCGTGTTTGCTTTTCCTCGGGGTCGCGTAGGCCAAGATCCGCAAATACATTCCCGGAGCTCGGGACCACCGCCTCACTATTTTTTCCGTTTGCCATATCTCGCCTCGTAATCTTCGCCCGCCAACTTGAGCCTTCGGGAAACCAATTCCACGTCCCTTTGAGCTGTCTTTATTCCTTTTGGCGACTTCTTTTGGAAAGCATGAAGAACATAAACGGCCTGATCGAACTTCACGGTATACACCCCACGGTACGTATCCCCTCTGTGGTCCTCTACAATTTCAAGAACCCCCGGCCCCTCTCCTTTCCAAGGCTTCGCCCTTGCATGCTTTCCACCGAACTGCGCCACGCTCAAGGCCACGCCAATGTCGTCCTGTACGACCTCGGGGAATGCCAGCAGATCACCTTTTGCTGACCCCACCCAAAACAGAGGTTTTTCTCCGGGAACCCTCGTCCATCGTGCCACTCGATTATCCCAGTTCTAGGATACAAAGTCCACAGCTGATTTGCCGACAGAATCAACAGTCTACAGAAGAACCGACTTTCCAGTGCGTCGGGGGCTGTGCGTCTTCCTTCCACTGCGCCCTCTTCCGGGTGGACCGCCGCTTGGCCGCGGCTCGGACGGGCGTTTCGCCCTGCGCCGGTTTCGCGCCAAACATGAACCAAAAGCGTTTGGCACTCGCCGCGCTTTCACTCACGCCCTGCCACCCTCCTTCGCGCTCCGTTTCGTCCCTTCGCCCGTGTCGCCTTGTTTTTCCTCGCTGCCGCTCCAAGTGAAAGAAAAAACAAGCCGACACCGGCAGAAGGGAAAAAACAATGAAATTAGAAGAGATCAAGAACAAAACCAACGAGGCAGTCAGCTATCTGGTGGCAGCTTTGGAGTCGGGTGAGAGTGAAGTGTTGACCCAGTATCTCAACGCAATGGCCCGGTTTCATCACTACAGCTTTGGCAACATCATGCTGATCGCACGACAGAAACCACAGGCAACCAACGTCGCAGGGATTCGCACATGGAACTCGCTTGGCCGCTTCGTCAAAAGAGGCGAGAAAGGCATCCTGATTCTTGCCCCAATGGTCGCCTACCGTAAGCCGCGCCACGATGAAGTTGCGACCGATATACCCACCGACAATGCAGTGGACGAGCGCAGGACAGAGCCGCAACTCGTTGGCTTCCGGGCCGTGTATGTGTTCGACATCAGCCAGACCGAAGGCAAGGAATTGCCCATGCTGACCGAAGTGCAGGGCGACGTGAGCGGATACCGCGAACGGCTTGTCAAATTCGTAGCGGCCCGAGGCGTAAACCTCAACTACTCGGAGCGGATCGCACCCGCCAAAGGCTTGTCCTTTGGCGGAAAAATTACCCTGCTTTCTGGGATGCAACCCGCCGAGGAATTTTCCACGCTGGTGCATGAGATCGCTCACGAAATGTTGCATCAGGGTGAACGCCGCACCTTGACCACCAAGCCTGTGCGGGAAACCGAGGCTGAGGCCGTGGCGTTTGTGGTTTGCCAAGCGGTCGGACTGGACAACGGAACCTCCGCGCCGGACTACATCCGGCTCTGGCATGGAGACGCCAAACTTCTGCAAGAAAGTCTGGAAGTCGTTCAGCACACCGCTGCCGTGATCCTTGGGGGAATCGCCCCGGAGCCGGTAGCGGCTGCCGCCTAAACACCGAAGCACGAAACCCAAGCGTGATTTTTTGGCGCACAAGTGACGTGTGCCTACGACAGAAACGCAGCAACTTCAAACTGAAAAGGAGAAGAAGAACATGAAAAGCACAGTAATGAATGGGGAGTACAGAAATGTTCCCCTTGCCACTCTCACCGAGTCACCCACCAACCCACGCAAGCGGTTTGACGAGAAAGCTCTTGAAGAACTCGCAGCCACGTTCAAGACGCAAGGCGTGTTGGAGCCGCTCTTGGTTCGAGAACTTGAAGAACGAAACTATCAGGTCGTCATTGGAGCACGGCGATTGCGTGCTGCCAAGATCGCCGAATTGGAGGCCGTTCCGGTTCGGGTTGTGACGCTATCTGACGCCGAGGCGATTGAAGCCCAGGTGGTCGAAAACTTGCAACGCGAGGACATTCACCCGCTAGAAGAAGCCTTGGGTTTCCGGTCACTCTTGGAACTAAAGGACGGCACCTACACCGTCGCCAGCATCGCGGCCAGAGCGGGTAAGAGCGAAGCCTATGTGTACAGCAGGGTCAAACTAACCGATCTGACGCCCCCCGTTGCGGAAGCGTTCCTCAACGACAAAATCACGACGGGCCACGCTCTGCTGATTGCCAAGCTCCCGGCGGCCCAACAGCAGGAAGCATTTGCGGCATCTTTCCGCAGCATGTGGACGAGCGAAGGTAACACGCAAGTGCTCATTCCCGTTCGGGAACTGGCTGCGTGGATTGAGTCGAACATCTTGTTGGAACTGGACGCAGCGCCGTTCGACAAACAGGATGAAACGCTGGTTAGCGGGGCCGGATCATGTGCGAATTGTCCGAAGCGAACCGGATTCAACAAGCTGCTTTTCAGCGGTGTTCGCAAGGACTCTTGCACCGATCCGCAGTGCTTCCGGGCCAAAATTGACGCCCACGTCAGCAAGGCTCTGGAAACCAAACCAACTTTGGTTCAGATTTCGTCCGCGTGGAACAGCCGGGAAGGTGCGCCGCTTGGACGCAATCGTTACGTGGAACTGCAAATCAGGAAAGCAAGGACAAACGGCGAACGTGCCAAGCTGTCGGCATTCCAAAAGCCCTGCGCCAGCATGACTGAGGCCATCGTGACTGACGGAGGCAAGCGCGGACGCATCGTTAAGGTTTGTCCCGATCCGGCTTGCCGGGTGCATCGTCCTACCGGCGCATGAACCAAGGCATTGAAAAGGAACCAAGTGCAATGCTCAAGAAACCAAATTCCGACGCGGCAAAAAACATTTTGTGGCCGGGAGCGACCCCATTTTTGGCGTTGCTATCACGCCAAAATCCTTTCGGGCTTCGGGGGTCGCTCCCGGCCACGGTGAACTGGCTTCGCTGTCTCCAGTTGGTTTTTTGCCGCGTCTCTCACGGACGTGTGCTTGCCAACATTCGTTGGCAATTCTTGCCAGAACCTTCGGGCAAATTCTGCCAGAACTTCCTGGCAGTTCTTGCCACAGATCGAGCGACCACGAAAAGGAGCTGCCATGCCGCTGCTTAAGCCGCCAGAGCCAACCGTTGCGAAACGCAAATATTACATCCGGCTCGATGAACCGCTTGCAGTCACAATGGCGCGTTACGCCGAGTTCATCGGCGCACACACCGCCGATCACGTCATCAGCCAGGCTTTGGAGTTCGTCTTCAAAAAGGACAGCGACTTCCGCGAGTGGCTGGAGAAGAACCCCATGCGGGGTTCCGAACCGAGTTTGCGAAAGGCAAATGCAACCCGACGTGGGGAGTCAGCAAAAGCGCCCAATACCTCCGACCGACAGGGGGCCGTATGATTCAGCGCGTCCTCGGTTCAAAGGGTCTGGTGGCCTATGTACTCGCTTGCGCAACCGGGCTGACTCTCTATTTTCGATGGCCCTTCCCCGCCGATGACCTCATGCTGCATCTGATCGCCTTGCGGGCGCCAGCCATCTACCTGGGCTTCAAATACACCTACACCCTGTTCCTCTTCACCACGCCGTACATCGCATACTCGCTTGTCTTGTCCGGTCTTTACATCTTCGCCTACCGGTCATCTCGCAAGCTGAAACCCAAAGAACTGCCGCCTTATCCCGACGCGGCTGCCCGTAGCGACCTGTTCTTGGTGCTCGGTGAGATCCACGACCCAAGGAGACCCGCTCCTTCGGCAGAACCCTATTGGCTTGCCATTCCCGAACGGGGCCTGTTCACCGGCATTGCCATCTTCGGAGCGATCGGCACGGGAAAGACCAGCGGATGTATGTATCCATACGCCGAGCAACTCATCGCCTACCGCGCCAGCGACCCCGACCAGCGCATCGGCGGACTCGTGCTCGAAGTGAAAGGTGACTTCTGCCGCAAGGTCAAGGACATCCTCACGCGCCACGGACGCGAGAGCGACTACGTCGAAGTCAACCTGAACGCCGACTACCGCTACAACCCTCTGTATAACAACCTCGATGCCTACGCGCTCGCATACAACATCGCATCGCTTCTGAGCAACCTCTTCGGCAAGGGCAAGGAACCTTTCTGGCAGCAGGCTTACACGAACCTCGTCAAGTTCATCATCCAGTTGCACAAGGTCGCATACGACTACGTAACCCTCTTCGATGTCTACGAATGCGCCATCAATCCCGAATTGCTGGAATCTCGCATTCAAGAAGCCGAGCGGCGCATCGCCGGAGAACGCTTCGTGCTGATTGACGATGTCATCTTCCGTGCCCATCCCGAACTTGAAGCGTTCGGGTTTGTGCCAGATGGGCCGAGCGGAAACCACAAAGCGGTTGAGTCCAAGCCATTGATCGACGCCCTTCGCACGGCAGCGGCGAAGTACGAGTGCAGGGTTGTTCCTCCGCCCGGAGGCACCGATCCGCTGAAGGAGGAAATCCTCGAAGCCGTGAAACGCTGGTTCTACAACGACTGGCGGCGCATCGAGAACAAGCTGCGCACGTCAATTGTCGAAGGTATCTCAGTATTCCTCTCCCTGTTCGACGACAACCCAATGGTCAAGCGTACCTTCTGCCCGCCGAAAGAGTGTTACGACCCCAAGCTCAACGCGGACGGCAAGTACGGGCGACCCTTGCCTCCGTTCCACGAACTGATCGAAGCTGGTAAGGTCTGCGCTCTCAACTTTCCTATCTCGCTCAATCCGGGTCTGGCCAAGGCTATCGGCGTCATGATGAAGCTCGACTTCCAACGGGCCGTCATTAACCGCATCCCCCACATCGAAGCGAACCCCACGCAGCACTTCCGGCAAGTGTTCTTCATCTGCGATGAGTATCAGCACTTCGCCACAGTCGGGGAGAACGATCCGACCGGCGATGAGAAATTCTTCGCCCTCTCCCGTCAGCCCAAGTGCATTCCCATCGTCGCCACCCAGAGCATCAGCTCGCTACGCTCGACACTGCCGGGAGAGACCTGGCGAACCCTCATGCAGACCTTCCGAACGAAGATCTTTTTGGCCCTATCGGACGAGTTCTCAGCCAAGATCGCCAGCGAGCTTTGCGGGAGGGAGGACCAATGGAAAGTGAACTACAACATCTCCGAAAGTGGTCACGACGCTCGCGTGAGCCTGTGGACTGGCAAGGCCATCGCGCACAAAGCCAATGTCACGACCTCCAAGAGCTACAACACGCTGAGCGACTTCCGCTTCGACTTCAAGACCTTTACCGAGTTGAAGAACGCACAGTGCGTGACTCTCGCCTATGACGGGCTAAATCCCTTACCACCGACCTTTATGTACTTGAAGCCCTACTACAACGATGTGAACAAGTCCTATTTCCGGCAGTTGGCCGATGGAGAACTCTAATGACAACAACTGGCTTCGAGCTGATCTTGCCTTTTCTTCGACCCATTCAGCACCTGATCCTGGACCCAGAGATCAGCGAGATCATGGTCAACGGCCCGGAGCATGTCTTCATCGAGCGTTCGGGCAAGGTCGAAGCAATCCCAGGTTTGACGCTCAGCTCCAAATCCCTCGAAGTGGCCGTCAGAAATATCGCCCGCCGCTTGGGAGATGACATCTCCGAGGAAAAGCCAGTCCTCGACTCGCGCTTGCCAGATGGCAGCCGGGTTGCCGCTGTCATACCGCCCTGCAGCTTGCACGGCATCACGCTTACCATCCGCAAGTTCAACGCAAAGCACTTCGGGATCGATGACCTGATCCGCGTTGGCACCATCACCCGCGAACTTGCAGCTATCCTGCAAAGGGCTGTCGTGAGCCGTCAAAACATTCTTATCTCAGGAGGAACTGGCACAGGAAAAACGACTCTGCTGACCATACTGGCGCAATTTATTCCCGCACACCAGCGCATTCTCATCATCGAAGACACCGCAGAAATTCAGATCAGCGCCCCGAACCTTGTCCGCTTCGAGGCGCGAGTCGCGCAGAACGGATTTCCCGCCGTGACCATCCGGGAGCTGCTTAAAGCGAGCCTCCGCCATCGTCCAGATCGAATTCTGCTCGGAGAGATCCGGGGAGCGGAAGCGTTCGACTTGTTACAGCTTCTCAATACGGGGCATTCAGGAACGCTCTCGACAGTTCACGCCAACTCCGCTCTGCAGGCGATCAACCGCTTCACCAGTTGCGTCCTGCAAAGCAATGTCGAACTGCCTTATCGGGCGATTAAAAGCAACATCGCCGACTCTCTCAACCTTTTGGTTCATGTCGAGCGGCGACCCGGAAGGAGATTCGTCTCCGAGGTTCTGGAGATCGTCGGATACAACTCCGACATCGATCGCTACGAACTCAAGCAGCTCTTTGTGCAAGGGGAGGAGCAATGAGAATTCGAACACCACGTCTTCTCACCCGCTGGGTACTCATCACAGCGTCAATCGCCGCACTCCTCTTCTTGTCCGCGGGAACAGTCCGCCTCGCCTCAATCCGAAACTACCTTGTCGCATTTTCCATTCTGCTACTGGTTACGATGTTCGCAGTAGACCCTAGCTTGGCTCAAGAGCGAGCCAACCCCAAGGCTGCGGACACCGACGATTCACGAATCGCCACAGGTCTACTCTTCCTGCTTACCTTGGCCGTTGCCGGCTTCTCGGTGGGGCACTGGCGCCAAGCGTTCAACGTGCCTTCGCCGATCCGCCATTTGGCACTTGCCGTATTCCTGCTCGGTGGTGCGTTTCAGACTTGGGCCATGATCGTTAATCCTTTCTTTTCACCCGTCGTGCGGATTCAGACGGAACGAGATCACCATCTCATTGCTAGAGGTCCTTACCGATTCATGCGGCATCCCGGCTATCTCGGTATGTCCATTTCCGTCCCCGCCAGCGCTCTTGCAATTGGATCTTGGATAGCCCTCACTCCCGCCTGCTGCTTTGTCTTCGTAATACTCCGAAGAGCTGGCTTCGAAGACAGCTTTCTCAGAACCAGCCTGCCAGGCTATATCGACTACGCCAATCGCGTTCGGCTGGGACCAATTGCTCGGCGGGTAGCGTGGAAGGAGGACTCATGTCAGACCTACAACATAAACCCGTAACGAACGTTGATTCCCCCACCTTCGACTTCGAACCACTGCTCGACAGTGAGGAAGCCGCCGCGCTCTTGAAGATCCATCCCAAGACCTTACAGAAACTAGCCCGTAACGGCGAAATAGACGCGATCCAAATTGGAAAACTCTGGCGTTTTCGCGCGTCGGCGCTCAACCGATGGCTAGAAAAAATTGCAAGTTAGTTTCTATGCGTCCAAGGCGAAAAAATAGCGAACCTGAGCGCGATTTGCGTTATGATGTGCCCAGGCGATCGACGTCGTTTAAACAAGGAGGCTTATTGTTTAAGCGGACGACGTATCAGCAAGGCAGTCTAAAGCTCGAAGAGCGCAAGCGAGGGCCACACGTCTGGGTTTACCGATGGTGGGATGCCGATGCCAATGGCAAACGCGTATACCGCAAGCAGCAAATCGGGGATCTCAGCGAGTACCCGAGCGAAACGGCGGCCAAGGTCGCAATCGACGCTCTTCGGTTGACAATCAATAACCAGTCGCACCGCAATGGCGTAAGTCAGATGACTGTGCAGTCCCTCTGGGAGCATTACTACCGTGAGGAGCTACCTTTCAAGGACTTCTCCACGCAGGACGGATACCTTTCGTATGCCAAGAACTGGATTCTCCCGCGTTGGGGTCGCGAGCTACTCTTGAAAGTAAAAACAGTCGATGTCGAACGCTGGTTGCGACAAGCGACGGTTTCAAACGGCACTAGGGCCAAGATCAAGTGCGTCATGTCGGCTCTGTTCTCACATGCTGTTCGCTGGGAGTTCGCTTCAACCAATCCGATCTCTTCAGGAATTCGTGTAGGGTCGGGTGGGAAGCGCGGCCCCAGCGTCGGTGTTCGCGTGAGCGCAAAGCGGCAAAGAGCACCAACCGTTTTATCGCCGGAACAGGTCAAGCTCGGTCTAACCAAGCTTGAATTCCGGGATCAACTGTTGGTTCTTTTGGGTGGCGCATTGGGAACTCGCCGTGGTGAGCTTGCGGCTCTGCGGTGGCAGGATTGCGATTTTGAAAACGACACTTTTCAGATTGAGCATTCCTACTACTGGCGGCGGGGCGGCATTCTGAAGAGCACGAAAACAGAGGCCTCCGCGAAGCCGCTCCCGATGCATCCAGCATTGAAGCAAGCTTTGCTGGAATGGAAGACGCAGAGTCATCGCACGCAGCTCACGGATTTCGTGTTCCCCTCGCGACTGTACCGGGGGCAGAAAGCTCTCGATCTCGCGGCGGTCTTAAAAAGAAAGATTCGGCCTGCATTCGAGAAACTTGGGATCACCGGTGTGGGATGGCATACGTTCCGGCACACGGTCGGAACGGTACTGGCTGAACTGGGCGAGCATCAGTTGACGATCCGCGACTACTTGTGTCACAGCAACCTCAGTGTGACGAACAAGTATTTGCAAGCGGCATCGAATACGAAGCGGAAAGCCCAGGATAGGCTGGTGGATGCCATTCTTCCGGCGCATTTGCGGGTGCGAAAAGCCGCAGAAGCGGTTGTTGCACCCTAATTGCACCCAGATTCCAAAAGTGCCAATCTGTAAGCCATTGAAAAGAATGGCGGGGACGACGGGACTCGAACCCGCGGCCTCTGCCGTGACAGGGCAGCGTTCTAACCAACTGAACTACGTCCCCACTTGCCAAATCAACAAGATGCGAAATAACCAGTGTTTATGCGGCCTTGCGCCATGTGCATAAAATGCCTAGATTGCCCAAAGCGACCCGAATTGCTTGTATTCCGGTCCGAACCGCCCATAAACCGCCCATAAAGTTCGGCCCCTTCCCTGCTGTTTTGCATGCGCAAAACACCTTCTACGGGCTGCGGCGGGCGATCCAGAGTTCTGCCAACCCAGGCAAAACCACCAGCACAACTTTCGCAAATCTTTGTCACAGAAATATCCTAACAGCTTCTCGCAGAACACGAAAGACCACCTTCATTTCCCCGGGTCGGACTACACGAAATTCTCAAATTCGGCCGCAACGCTGATACCAGTTGTTTGTGCGACCGAGCAGCGCCCTCTGCCGTGTGAAGGCCGAGTGCCGCCGTGCGGGGTTTTGTTGAATCTGTTACAAGGCTCGATTAACCATCGAGTTGCAGGCGGCTTGCTTTCGCGCAAGTACGCAGCGCTAGGTTTGTAAGTCCAACAACAGTCCATTTACCTTCCAAATGTGAGCAAAAACGAGTCGACCTCTGCCCTTAGGGCGCGGAGATAATTTTCGTTTTCACGACTCCAGGCAACCTGCCCGAAAAACAATCTGAAAGGTGCTTAACGGGCGTGCGATGCAGCTTCTTCGATCAGAGAATCATGCGTCTTCTTCCGAACAGGAGGGCATCGATTGACCAGGCACCAGGGCCGAGCATAGCGAGCGCAACGCCCACTGCGGCCAGCAGGATTAGGGCCCAAGGATCGCCGGTTCGAGAAAATGCGGTCCAGACTGCGACGCCAGCCATCATGCTGCCCGCAATCGGTGTCCACAGACCGGCGCAAAGGAGCAAGGCAGCAGCGCCCTCGATCACCGTCGTCAACAAGGACCAATTTAAAGCCAAAGCGCTTCCGCTAAAGTGGAAAGCGGTAATTGCCGCAGTCGCGCGGAGGACCAAAAGTCCAATTCCAGGCCATCCACGGGCGAAGGTCGAATATAGGCGTTGCATTGCCTCTTCATCGAGCATAGGCGCTCGGCGAGGGGGTTCGAAACCCTAATACAAGGCTGGACCTTCACTCTTTCGAGGGATTACAGTTCGATGATTCCGCGCTTCAGTCCGACGGTGACGGCATGTGTCCGGTCTCGTGCCCCCAACTTGTCAAGGATGTTCTTTACGCGGCTCTTGACCGATTCTTCCGAAATCGAGAGATGTACCCCAATCTCTTTGTTGGCATTGCCCGCGGCGATCAGCCGCAGAACTTCCAGTTCCTTGGGTGTCAACGATTCTTCGCCGCTGTGCTCAGCAACCTGGGCGGCGGCCTCCGGAGCCATAACCTTGCGTCCCGCATAAACCGCGCGGATGTTGTCCGGCAGTTCCTTATGCATTACAGCCTTCAGGAGATAGCCCTGCGCTCCGGCTCTGAGAGCGCGGAAAATCTGTACGTCACCAGCGTACGTCGTCAGCATGATAATTCTTGCACCGGGGAACTCGACACGGATCGCGGAAACCGCGTCGATACCATTCATCTCGGGCATCTGCAAGTCCATCACCGTGACGTCCGGGCGATGAATACGAAACTGCTGGATCGCTTCGCGTCCATTCGAAGCTTCGGCTACGACCACAATGTCCGGTTGAACAGCAAAGAGCCCGCGGAGTCCTTCGCGGACAACAGGGTGGTCGTCAGCGACGAGAATCCGAATTGGGGGACGACCTGCACTCACCATCCGATCATCTCTTATTCCACCTCAGTCGCCGTACTGAGGAACTTCGGAGCGAACTGGGCAGAGCGGACTGCCGTGTAGGCACTGGCGGCGGGAATGGTCAAGTCGATTTCTGTGCCGGACCCGTCTCGACTCCAGATCTCAAGTTTGCCGTCCGCGATTTCAGCACGCTCCTTCATGCCATGCAAGCCGAAATGTCCCTCGCGCCTGCCTGCGGTAAGGACTTCTGGATCGATGCCCTTCCCATCATCCCGGATGCGAAGGCGGAATTGCCGTTCCTCATATCGAATTTCCACTTCAATATTCTGCGCCAGCGCGTGCCGGAAGGCGTTTCCCAAGGCCTCAGCAGCAATGCGGTGAACTTCCTCTCGCCGAGCCGGATGCAGATTCCGCGGCTTGCCTTCAACCTCTACGCGGAAGGCGGGAGAGATCGAGCTGCTTTCACGGGCCGTGAGTTCTTCACCGAACGTCTTTATGGCCGCGGCAAGATCATTAATCTCGGCCGTGGACGAGCGCAACGCTTGCACTGCATCCCGGCCTTCTATGATCGCCTGACTAGCCGCATTGATCGCCTTCTCCAGCATTTCTCTTGCCTCTTCCGGACGCGATGGAAGAAGGCTGGAAGCCGTTTGAAAGCGGAGCAACAGCCCGTGGAAACTTTGAAGCAAAGTGTCGTGAAGTTCGCGCGCTATGCGTGTTCGCTCGTTAACGCGGGCTTCCAGCTCCTCGGTACGCTTGCGGTCCGTTATATCTACGTTTGAGCCGACGTAGCCAATGAATTTACCATCGGAGTCGAAGCGCGGCACGTCAGTGTCGACAATCCATCGATACTCACCGTCATGGCGGCGGAGTCGGTACTTGTGCTGAAACAGCCGCCGCTCGCAGAAGGCGGTGACGCGGAATTCGAAGCAGCCTTGCAAATCCTCGGGGTGGATGTCCTCGGCCCAGCCGATCCCGAGCGTCTCGTCCATCCGGCGCCCCGTGAACTCGAGAAAGGCCTTGTTGACGAAATTCAACTCGCCATCGAGGCCAGCCGACTTGATCATCACCGGTGTGGCGTCCGCCATAACGCGGAAACGCTCTTCCGATTCACGTCGAACAAGGTCCCCAGGTTGCGCTTCGGTGACGTCGTGCGCAATACTCAGGATCTCAACGATCGTTCCCGCCCCATCGCGCACGGGAGAGAATGTCGCAGCAACTTTGATCTGCTGCCCCCCCTTGCGCACGCGGATCGATTCGTTCCTGACCATCCTCCCGTTCTTTGCGAGGCTGCTGATTAATGCGCGCTCTTTATCGACGAGCGGGGGCGGAATAATCGTGAAGACCGGGCGGCCGATCATTTCGGGTGCGGCGTGCCCGAACATTCGCTCAGCCGCAGGACTCCAAAATGTTACGAGCCCATCCAGCGTTGTGCTGATGATTGCGTCATCGGATGATTCGACGATCGCTGCAAGCAGCGTCGAAGGAGTAGTGGCAACCTCCGTAGTCATTGGGAGCTGACCTCCTTGATTTGCCGGGCCTCGAATCGCGTCTGAAGGAGCGGCTGAGTCAGGTGCGCGTCGAAGCTTGCATCGGGGACGCCGCTGGTCGTCCGCAGCTTGGCCAAGGCCGGTGGTCTTCTACGGTCCGACCGGCTGTCAAATATCTCACGAATAATACACCTTACCGCACTGTAACTAGCCCGCCCGATCCCGAATCGCTGGAATCGCCTGCTGGATTCCGACCAGGCGGCGCTCGATAAGTTCTTGATCGCGACAGTGGTGCTTGACAAAGAAGGCACGTAGCCTGGCGGAGGGAACTTTTTGCAGTTCCTCCAGCGTAGGCCAGCGCTCCAGCAGCGTGCACACCAGCTCCGTGTCCAGCCGGTCAAACCAATCCAGCATCTGCGGGAAATAAATCTTCAAGTGGTTGGTCAACCGATTGCTTTGCGCCGTCTTTTCATCCACCAGGTTGCGCCGCTCCTCCACCAGATTTTGTACCCGACGGGTGGCTTCACTATCGGGCGACAAACGGCGCAGCTTGTCGCGATGCTGCAACAACAGATCCAGCAGCAGATCCGCATCCCGGGGATCATCCTTGGCCCCCGACGGATACAGCGCCTCTCGCATGTTGGCGGACATCGCCGACGGCACCGGGAACAGATGCAAGGGCTCATACTTGCTGAGCATGAACACCAGAGCTCCCTTCACTTGTTCCACCGCGACCGCGATGGGGCGATTGGCGAATCGTTGACAAAGCTGCCCCCCCAGGACAATATGCAATTTTACAGCAGCAGTGAATTAGGATAGACTCTCGGCAAAAGTGGCGGCGCACATGAACATCGGACGTGAAGTCTCTATGCACCTCGGTCGGCGCAATCAAAAAGAGTAGCGCCACAGCAGGGCAATCGCGCTTGGCCGCCTTCACAACCGCCACGTTTCGGTTTGCCGCGCCCCTGGTATTGATATCGTGTTGCCGATTGCGAATCTCGTGGGCCGCAGCCGTTAGCGGTGAGTACGCGAAGGGAAACCCGAATGCCGAAGCTCAACCGTGACGATTGGATCGATCTGGCCCGCAAGCTGGACTGGAATTACTCGTACGTCCGCGAGGAAGACGTGTTTCCCGAGATTCTGAGTGGTCGTCCCTGGCTTCCTCACGCAGAGTGGCGGCACTGGGACGAGCCGTATCGCACGAGCTATGCAGAGTACGTGGACACCCAAGCCGACAAAGACGCTATCGTCCAAGGCGTCCGGGAAGCCGTAGGCCGCGTCGAGGACTTCGCGAAACTGGATCGGTCTTGGCTCAACGGCTTGAAGCTCCACGCAGCAACGATGGCGTTCACAGAGTTTACGGCAGGGATCGGAGACATCCGCGGCGCCCGTTTCGGGCGAGACAGCGCCTGGCGCACGATGGCACTATTCGGCGCGCTCGATGAGTTCCGCCATACCACGATTCCTTTGCTGCTCATGCACGAACTGGTCCGCTGGGATCCCCAGTTCGACTGGACGCACAAGTTGTTCCACACCAACAACTGGATGGCCATCGCCCTGCGGCACCTCGTCGACGAGATGTGCGTGGGGACGGACCCTCTCGAATTCGCCATCGCTACCAATCTCGTGCTGGAGACGGGCTTTACCAACCTCCAGTTCATCGGGCTTTCGGCGATAGCCCACGACGTTGGCGACCGGATGTTCGAGAAAATGGTCACGAGCATCCAGACCGACGAGGCACGTCACGCCCAGATCGGTCATTCGGTGCTCGCGATACTGATCCGTCATGACCCCGAACGGGCTCAGTATCTGGTCGACAAGTGGTTTTGGCGGAGCTGGATCGTGTTCGCCGTCGTCACCGGATTCACCATGGATTATTTAACGCCGCTCGCGCATCGGAGTTTGTCCTTCAAGGAGTTCATGGAGGAGTGGATCAGCAACCAGTTCCAGAGGACCCTGACAGCGTTCGGGTTGAAGCGGCCGTGGTACTGGGACAGCTTCATCGACTCGCTCGACATTTATCACCACATGCTCTATGCGAGTACCTATACCTACCGTGCAACAATGTGGTTCGACTTCGCGCTTCCCGGTCCGGAGGAACGCGCGTGGCTTCGCGAGAAGTATCCACACACGTGGGATCTGCTCGACCCGGTGTGGGAGCGGATTACGGAACGCTGGCGGACGAGCGGGCCCGGAATGGAATGGTCCACGCAAGGGGCAACCATGCCCGGGTTCTGCAATCTGTGCCAGATCATCCTGTCGAATGGTACCCCGCGCAAGAATGCTGCACGCGTGGTCGAGCACCTGGGCCGGAAATACATCTTCTGCTCGGAACCATGTGCCTGGATCTTCTCGCGGGAGCCGGACCGCTACGCGGATCACAAGGGAGTCGTGAATCGGATGCTGGCCGGCGAGGCGCCCGCCAACTTGGTCGAGCTCACACGAACATACTTCGAGGTGACCCCAGAGGTCCGGGGCAAGGACATGTTGTGTGGGCGGTACCCGTGGCTACGGGCACATCGCAACGATTCAGGTTTGGAGGTATAACACATTGCTCGTGCCGCTTTACGGCTTTCTTGCTGGGGACACGCTCGGGCTCCTCGTGCTGGTCCACGACGACGACCGGATCCATGCGATCGCTGAGCAGCTCCAGTTGGCCGCGTGTGTTCGGGTCGCGCCGCGAGCCCATGCGCAAGTGTACTTCCGAGGTGAGCGACTCGATCCACAGCTTACAGTATCGAAGGCAGGCCTCACACCGCTAGACCGCGTCGACGTGGTTCCCGAGGAGGGATGATGCCCTTCGAGCCCATAATCGCGGATGCTGAACTTTGGGATGGTGACATGACCGCGCGCCGCGTCGATGGTCACGACCTCCTTCTTGTTCGGCACAACGGCGTTGTTTACGCCTACGAGAATCGGTGCGCACATCAGGGCGTGGCTTTGAGTGAGGGGCGGCTGGACGGATACATACTTACCTGCCGCGCCCACCACTGGCAGTATGACGTCCGCAGCGGCAGCGGGGTCAACCCCGCGACGGCCTGCCTCAGACGTTTCGCGGTCAAGATCGAGGATGGCAAGGTTTTCGTGGATGTCCACGCGCCCAGTCCTGACCTCCCAAACGTTGAGGATGTCGGTGATGGCGTGGGGCCGGTCTTGACCGGCCATCCCCGCGCCCAGGCCGTGCTCGAAGCGATTCGGCGGCTGAACCCGTCCATCGAAATCCAGAACCGCGGCTCTTATATCCGCGTGCTCGCGCCACGCCGCTGCCTGGTGACGCGGAGCGCTATTGAAGATATTCTCAGGCAGCCATTCGACTTTCGGGCCGAACTGGAAATCATGATGCCATCCTTCAAGGGCAGAATGCGCCTCGACGACGACGAGGCGGTCTGGACATTCGAGGACAGCGCCATCAGCGGAGCAACTGCCAGCCCGACATTGCGCAGCCATCCCGAAATGATTCCCAATGCGATGCCATCCTTCAAAGACACAGTGCGCGGCAGCGACGACGAGGTGGTCAGTACGTTTGAGGCCAGTGCCATCAGCGGAGCAACCGCCAGCCCGACAGGACGCAGCCGCCAGGAGACGGGCCAGAAGAGGACGTACTGGCATCTGAGTGATCTTGGTCGCAAGCCGACAGACTACGACATCGCTACGTCCCGGCTGCATTACTGGACCGCCCGCGGCTTCGAGGTCAAGGTACCGGTCAGCGAGTGGTACGAGCGGTACCAGCGGGGGTCTGAACTCCGCTGCCGCGATTGGGAAGAGTGGGGCGATCCGCGGCAGACGACATACACAACCTACACGACGATGCAGCGCACCCGCGAAGCCTTTGTCAATGGGCTCCTGGACTCGATCGGCGACGACTACGACCGGGGTCTTTCGCCGCAGTGGTTAGCCTTGCTCGACCGTGTACTCGCCCCCCTTCGATATCCCGGTCACGGCTTGCAAATGGTCGCAGCTTACGTCGGGAACATGGCCCCGACCGCACGTATCACCATCGCCGCCACCTTCCAGGCTGCGGACGAAATGCGGCGCGTCCAGCGGCTCGCATACCGGATGCGTCAGTTGCAGGTAACTCATCCCGACTTCGGGCGTACGGCGCAACAGACCTGGCAGGACGACCCGATCTGGCAACCGCTGCGCGAAGTCATCGAAACGCTCCTGGTTACATGGGACTGGGGCGAAGCCCTCGTTGCACTCCAGTTCGTGCTGAAGCCCGCCTTCGACGAGCTGTTCATGACGCAGTTCGGGCGACTTGCCCGCGCAGCCGGCGACGATGTGTTGGATCGGATGTTCTTTTCTCTGAACGAAGACTGCGCCTGGCATCGGGCCTGGAGTGAGTCACTCATGGTGACCGCCATTCGGGACACGCCGGAGTCGGCGCACGCGGTCGAGGGCTGGATCAAGAACTGGGTACCGCGCGTCGGTCGCGCCGTCTCCGCTTTCCGCCCCGTTTTCGATGAGACGCCACAAGGCGGGGTCGAGCGCTTCGCGACAGTGCTCAATGAGATCGAGCAATTCGGGCAGCGCTACCGCGGAGCCCTTTTTACCCATCGAGATCTCCCGACCGGAGAGTCGGCAGCCTGATGGCCGATTCTCGGCGCGGACCCACTCGGCTGATGTCAATCGTTCCTTCCTTACGTTTAGAGATTTCGTCGACAATGCCGTTCAATCGGCAGTCAACCCGGAGTCGCTTCGTTACTTCGACAGCGATGCCCGCGCGCAATAGCGGGAATCGCTAATAAACAGATTGCCACGCAGCTCTCAATATCCGAGAAATCGTCAAGAGCAGAGTTAAGAACATTCTCTCCAAATTCGGCGCAGACGACCGAACTCATGCTGCAAGATTGATTTTAAAGCGCGGGATCATCCAATCCTAAATACTCGAAAGAGTCATACCGTTACCCTCGAAAATAAAATCGAGCGTCTGTAGCCGTAAAAACTTCGCAGTCTATTACACCCTAAAAAGGGTTTTTTCCATATTTCTAAAGAGCGTGCTTTGCCCCCACAAAATAGTCCATGTTCTCACCTGATCTGGGCTTTTTTTCAAACGGCAGCTGGTCCAAGATGAACCCACCATGACTAATTCCCGGATCAGAGGTGAACCATGAGCACCGTAACTATCCCCCCTCCCATGCACCACGAACCGGCTCTTCTTAGCCAGACCCTTGTTGTGATCGGCGGTAGCTCTGGCATCGGATTCGAAACGGCACGCCGTGCACATACTGAAGGCGCCAAGGTGATTCTCACCGCGCGTGATCCCGAGCGTCTCAGGCATGCTGCAACCGAGATTGGCGCATTGAGCACCGCGGCCTTCGATGCCACAGATCCGGTTGCTATCGAGCGTTTTTTTCGAGACTTGCCAGTGATAGATCACATTATGGTGACAGCCGGCCGGCCTTACTACGGTCGCTTGGCTGAGATGGATTTCACGAAGGTACGCGAGGTTGTCGGCCAGCACCTCCTACAGGCTCTTTACGTCGCCCGCAGCGCCATCAATAAAGTGAGACCGGGAGGAACGCTGATCTTCATGGGCGGCACGGGTGCCCGACGCCCAGCCATCGGCCTGAGCATTGCCTCCGCAATGACAGCTGCGCTTCCCGCCTTGACCGCCAGCCTGGCGCTTGAGATCGCACCTGTGCGAGTCAACCTTATTGCCGCCGGCTTCGTGGACACGCCTTTATCTGCGGAACTGCTGGGCGATCAGCTCGAAAAGCGTCGTAACCAGCTTCGCACCACGCTTCCCATCGGACGCGTAGTCGGGCCGGCGGATGTCGCCGCGCTCGCCGTACACATCATGACCAATACCGCCCTCACGGGCGCAACCTACGACATTGACGGCGGACAGCAGTTCGTGGCCGCCTAGCTGAAGAAGCCAGTACAAAGCAGTATCGATCGGAGCAATCAAAACTAGACTCAGAATCGCCCACAATCCACTTGCAGGATCGACCGCCTTCATATCAGAGCCCGGCCTACATCCGCGAGTGGATCACGAAGAAGCGGACGAGCGAAGGGCGCGCCCAATTCCTCACGGGAGATCTCTAGTCCATGCATTGCTTCCGGCCTGAGAAAAGAAAGGAACCGGCGATTAATGGCTCAACACACCGATGTCCGCGTTGATGGTAAGGAGTTGCTGCTAACGACTGGTGGTGA
>CAVREP010000012.1:0-39274 GCA_963720155.1 uncultured Acidobacteriota bacterium | reverse complement strand
GCTTCCGATACAGCACTAACGTTTTACGGTACTTACCTGTCCTCAAGCCGTTCGGGTAGTCTTGGGGTAGAGAGGTCACTTGAGCTTTACAAAAGGACTCAATCATGACGAATAGAGAAGCCGGAATCAATGTAGTCCGCGAAATGATGGGCGACCAGGCGGCCGCAAAACTCGGCTCTTCCGCTGACTCAAAGACCTTCGGTGCCCCGATCGCTGCCTACGCGGTCGACCAGGTCTTTGCGGATATCTGGACTCGTCCCGGTCTGGACAGGCGCTCCCGCAGCCTAGTTTCGATGTCCGTCATGATTGCCATGCGTCAGCCCCATGAATTCGCCATCCACATGGGGGCCGGGCTCAACAACGGTCTCACATTGAAAGAAATCGAGGAAGTTCTCATCCAGGCGCTGCCATATGTTGGCTATCCTGCCATCGCAACAGCACTGGCGGCGGCTGCCGAGGTTATCAAGCAGCGTGGTCTGGACGTGGACGAAAACTACGCTGGCCATCGCGGCTTGCTTTGACACTTAACAAGTCCGTTCGTATACCCATCGCGCATCCAATCCTGAGTTTGATAAGCTTCTCCAGAATATTTGGGGGTGGCTTGACAGAGGAGGATGAATGGCGCAGGTATGGTTAGTCACCGGCAGCTCTCGCGGTCTGGGTCACGCAATTGTTGAAGCGGGCCTCGCTGCGGGCAATAAAGTGCTGGCGACAGCTCGGGATATTAAGTCGCTGGCTGATCTGTCGGAACGATATGGAGATCAGGTCAAGCTCTTCGCAATGGATGTGACCGACGAAGCAGCAGCAGCAAACGCGGTAGTGGCGGCGGTCGATGTATTTGGCTCGCTGGATGTGGTCATTAATAATGCGGGATATGGCAATCTTTCGTCCGTCGAAGACACGCCTCTATCGGAATTCCGGGCACAGATCGAAACGAACCTCTTTGGAACGATTATTGTGACGAAGGCGGCTCTTAGGTATTTTCGCGAAAAGAAAGCAGGCCGGTTCATTCAGTTTTCATCGGTGGGCGGAAGGATTGGCCCTCCGGGACGTGGTCCTTATTCGGCGGCGAAGTGGGGTGTCGAAGGTTTCTCCGAGGTGCTTTCGCGCGAAGTGGCACCGCTTGGCATCAAGGTCACCATCGTGGAACCCGGTGGCTTTCGCACAGACTTCGCGGGCAGTTCCACCGAACTCAGCGAAGGTCATCCTGAATACGATTCGACGGTTGGAGCTACCGCAAGATTTCAGCGGAACTACAACGGCAAGCAGCCTGGTGACCCCAAAAAGGCAGCTCAGGCGATCGTCCAGTTGACGCAAGAACGGAACCCTCCGTTGCGACTCTTGCTCGGCAGCGATGCGTACGCCGCTGCGGAGAAGAATGATCTTGCGCGATTAGAGGAAGCACGAATTTGGAAAAAACTCAGCGTCTCCACCGATTTTGAGACGAAGTGAAGAAGCAGCAAACATTAAGCAGGAAAATCCGAACCGCGCCAAGGTGATGAATGGTTCAGGATTCTTTCCTTCTTCGTCTTACTCGACGATCAGATTGCGCGAATCAGGCGCATGAAGGCGTCGATCTTGTTCGTAATTCTCGCCCGGTCGGGACCGAGGTTCTGCTCCAGGCAAATTCCGCTAAAGAACGTGACGATCAAGCCAGCGAGGGAATCATTATCGTCACGAGATCCACGAGCTGCAGCTAGATTGTCGATGAGCAGTTGATGGGCTTTCATTACGCTCGCGACCATGATCTGGCGGGCTTTTGGGGGGAGGTCTGCGAACTCGCGCATAGAGTTGACCGAGAAGCAGCCCTTCTGGCCCCAACTCCCATAGCAGACCTTGAGAAAACTCTCAACATTGGTCCAACCCATAGGCTGTTTCGTCAGGTGTCCGCGTGCCATCAGGACTTCGAAATACCTGCGCAGGCTCTCCACGAACAGGTCTTCTTTGTCCTTGAATTCCGTATACAAGCCAGATTTGCGCACGCCTGTGGCCTGTTCAAGGTCCTGAACACTCGTCTCAGCGAGGCCATGCTTCCAGAAGACTGGGATTGCTTTATCGAGGACATCCTCTCGTGTAAACAGTTTTCGTCGTCCCATTGCAACATTATCGGTCAATTCGACTGCGAGGCTTGCAAATAAAGGACCGAATGGTCCATTATTACAAAGAAAGAGATTGTCCCGGAGGACCCATGGCGCCCAGCCGTAAACAACAGGTCATCGATCTCCTGAAGTCGCTTGAGACTAAGAATCCAGCCCCGTTCGTGTATGTCAAC
The DNA here is from genome assembly GCA_963720155.1 of uncultured Acidobacteriota bacterium. Taxonomy (GTDB): domain Bacteria; phylum Acidobacteriota; class Terriglobia; order Terriglobales; family Acidobacteriaceae; genus Sulfotelmatobacter. The sequence goes on along the minus strand of CAVREP010000012.1, from coordinate 37,002 downwards.
GCGAACAAGTACATCCAGCACAACTTGCAAGTGGGACCTGGCCCTGCAGGTGTCGCCGCCCTCATCAAGAACTTGCCGCCCAATGCGTCCGTCAATACGATCCGCGTCTTTGAAGATGGGGACCATGTCTTCGCTCACACTGAATACAACTTCTTCGGGCCAAAAGTTGGCTTCGACATCTTTCGCTTCGAAGATGGTCTGGTCGTCGAGCACTGGGACAACTTGCAGGAAACCGCAACCGCCCTCAGCCCCAGTGGCCACACGATGATCGACGGCCCCACCGCGGTGTCTGATCTCGACCAGACACAGGCGAATAAGGCGCTCATGCAACGCTACATGGACGACCTTCTCGCAGGCCGTCGCGAGACCTTTCCGAGCTACTTCAACGGAACCCAATACATTCAGCACAACCCCTGGGTGGCCGATACAATCCCGGGGCTGATTGCGGGATTACAGGCTCTGGCCGCCAACGGACAGGCAGTCGTCTACAAGCGCGTGCACATGGTACTTGGTGAAGGTAATTTCGTCTTGGTCGTTGCCGAGGCTACGTTCGGTGGCGTGCCCACTGGCATTTATGATCTCTTCCGCATTGAAAAGGGTAAAATCGCCGAGCACTGGGATACTCTCCAAGCGATTCCACCTCGCGATCAATGGAAAAATAGCAACGGTAAGTTCTAGCGCGGTGCGAGGCAGAACATATGCTTCAAGGCATGTTTGGAAAAAGATTGGCGGAGCATTTTTCTCTGCTGGAGTCTTCCTCACTTGTGTTTGGTCCCGAGGGAAACTCTCAGGTTGCCTTGACACGTATGCGAATGCCGAACGGCTTTCCTGGACCTACCCCCCATATCCCGCCAGAACGGGCCTTTTCGGTATCGGTGCACCTGCGTCGTCCGGACAGTATCAAGGGGTGGGGAACGTGGCTGGATGGTCGCTTTCATCCTGTCACCGAATGGGACGCCGGCGGAATTCAGATATTCGACATGGAGTCGGAACCGGTCGCTCTGCGGACTTCTGGCTTTGATTCGGTGCACGTCTACATTCCGCGGTTGGTTCTCGATCGATTCAGTGACGAGAACGAGCAAAAGCGCATTCGCAACTTGCATTGCCCCCCGGGAACCAAGGATGACGTGATTCTTCATTGGGCCCGGATGATGTTGCAGTTCTCTGATCGTCCGCTTCAGCTTCCACGCTTAGTTATCGACGAAATGATTATGATGTTCTGCGCTCATCTGAGCCGCACATACCAGGGCCGGAGCCAACCGCCGGAGGTTGTTACCGGGGGGTTGACGATCTGGCAACAGGATAGAGCGATCGAGATGTTGAACGAACATCTGGATGGTGATCTGGCGCTTGCCGATCTTGCAAAAGAGTGTGCGCTATCGGCGAGTCGTTTCATGCGCGCATTCAAAAGGTCGTTTGGTGTTCCCGTCCGGCGCTACTTGCTCTATAAGCGAGTTGAAGCCGCAAAGTCTTTCTTGTTGCACTCGAACGACTCTTTACTAACCATCGCGTTGGAGGTCGGATTCACTGACCAGCCAGCTTTCAATCGAAGCTTCCTTGAGATTGTTGGAACTTCGCCAGGGCGGTGGCGAAGAGCAAACGCACCGATGCCGAAGGCGTTGAACCTCCCCGCGCCTGAAGAGAAGTAAAGGTCGTGCTCGCGTTTCCCGCCCACTAGAGCCCAACAGAAACGCCAAACTGCGGCACTTTCAATCAAGACAAGGATTGAAACTTCCAAAACAATGGCAGGCGAGTTGGTCACGAAGGCGTCCTCTGACCCAGCTCTGTCTTGCGACATAGAGCCAGGATCGCGAGCAATGGTGAAGTTTCAACCTGCCGCTTGTCCGCATTCTTGTCAACGACGACACATGAGTTCTTCCAGATCGATAGGAGACGAAAATGGGAAAAACATATAAGGCAGTCGAGATAACCAAACCCGGGACTTTTCGCCTCGTCGAGAAGCCTGTCGTCGGGCCGGGTGAGGAACAAGTACGTATCCGGGTAGAGGCTTGCGGTGTATGTCACTCAGACGCGGGCACCATTGAAGGACAACTGCCCGGCGTCGTGTATCCGCGAGTGCCAGGCCACGAGGCAATTGGTCGCATCGAAGAGGTTGGGCGGGGCGTCACGACCTGGAAGGTCGGCCAGCGTGTAGGAGTCGGGTTCTTTGGAGGTGAAGACGGAACCTGCGAGACCTGTCGTCGCGGTGACTCGGCATATTGCCAGAACCCCATTATCACTGGCGTGACGAGTGATGGCGGCTATGCGGAAATGATGATCGCAGAGGCACGCGCACTGGCTCTCATACCTGAAGAGCTCAAATCAGAAGATGCGGCCCCGTTGGTTTGCGCCGGCATCACCACATTCAATGCGCTCCGTAACAACGGACGTGCAGGCGATACCGTCGCTATCCAGGGCATTGGTGGGTTAGGACATCTTGGCGTGCAGTACGCCAAGAAGATGGGTTTTCGCACCGTTGCAATCGGCTTCGGTCCAGACAAAGAACATCTTGCACCCAAACTGGGAGCTCACGTTTACATCGACGCCAAAGCTGAGGATGCGGGAGCCGCGCTGCAGAAGCTGGGAGGTGCCGACGTCATCCTGGCAACCGCCCCCAGCGGAGCAGCAATCGCGAGCCTGCTTCCCGGCCTCTCAGTTCGCGGAAAGCTCGTGGTAGTTGGTGTTTCGGGTGATCCGATTCCCGTCAACGGGGTTCCGCTCATCTTTGGCGGGCGCTCGGTCATTGGGAGCCTGACGGGAAGAGCGATCGAGACCCAGGACACTCTTGATTTCAGCGTCCTCACCGACGTTCGGCCCATGATCGAAACACTTCCTTTGGAGAAAGCCGAAGAAGCGTATCGACGCATGATGTCTGGTGATGCGCGATTCCGCATGGTTCTCACAATGGCCTAAACATCACGACGCCGCTGAAAAACGGCGTCGACAAACCGATATGCGAAGGAGACTCAGATGAATCAGTTCCAGAAAATCTTCGACAAGCAGAAAGCATATTTCGATTCGGACGCGACCAAGTCTTACGAGTGGCGCATTGATCAGCTGACACGCCTTGAGAACTTGTGTAATGAGAACGCCGAGGCTCTTGAGGCTGCGATGAGCAGCGACTTCAAGACCGCCAGCCAGGAAAAAGTCTTCGAGATTATGGCGCCAGTTGGAACCGCCGCCTTCGCGAAGCAAGAGCTGAAAGAGTGGATGAAGCCTGTAGATGTGGTCGTGCCGAAAGCCTTTCGGGAGAGCGGGCATACTGCCAAGGTCTATCGAGAACCGTACGGTGTTACTTTGGTGATTGGTCCGTTCAATGGGCCATTGACCCTGCTTTTCGACCCGGCGTGCCAAGTTCTTGCGGCGGGCAATCCGTGCATTCTCAAACTCTCCGAGGGTTTGCCGGCCACCAGTAAGGTCTTGCTCGATCTCGTTCCAAAATATTTCGATCCTGGGGCCGTTACTGCCGTCGCGGGAAGTAAGGACGAGGTGACGGAACTGCTCAAGCTGCCCTTCGACTTCATTTTCTTCACCGGCAGCGTGAAGGTTGGCAAGATCGTCATGGAAGCGGCCGCAAAAAATCTGACTCCGGTTCTTCTCGAACTCGGGGGCCAGAATCCGGCCTTTGTCGATGCGACCGCCAATATCCCGGATGCGGCCAAGAAGATTGTCTGGGGTGCGACGGCTTGGGGCGGCCAATGGTGCACCTCGCCCGGCTACGCCTACGTGCACGAATCAATCGCAGAGGAGTTTGTTGCGGAGTGCAAGAAGGCGATGGTCGAGCTCTACGGGACTGACCCCAAGAGCAGACCGGACGACTACTCCCGCATCATCAGCCCAACGGCCACCGAACGTTTGGCGGGCCTGATCGATCAAAAGAAAGTTGTCATAGGCGGGCGTTCCGACCCGGACGCACGCTATCTCGATCCCACGGTCATCTATCCAGTGACTTGGGACGATCCGATCATGGAGGACGAGATCTTTGGACCGATTCTTCCAATCCTCACGTACAAGGACGTGGATGCGGCCATTCGCGAGGTGAAGAAGCATCCGAAACCTCTTTCCGGCTTCCTCTTCAGCCGAGATCAGAAGGCGATCGATCACTTTCTCGCGAGCTTGTCGTTCGGAGGGGGTGCGATCAATCAGGTGAACATTCACTTGTTTATCGAAACCATGCCCTTCGGCGGCGTCGGATATTCCGGCATCGGTCACTACTACGGCAAGGCCGGGTTTGATGCTCTCACGCACGCGAAATCGGTTCTCATTTCGCCGCCCGACGTGGCCATCGAACACCTGTTCCCGCCGTACACGGAGGAAAAGGTCAAGGCGCTCAGCCAGTGGTTTGAATACTAGGCCGCAAAGATCCCAGAAAAAGCGATCAATGGCTCCGTCTCTCGCCCTGCCGTATCGCACTCACGCATGACGAACGGCACAGTGGAGAAAGGCAGTGGCACCACCCTGGCAGTCCAGTATCAGGACGGCTCTAAGACGATCTCCGTGCCTGCAAATACGCCTGTGACGCTAGTCGCACCTGAACAAGTCACATTCGCCGCTGGCGATGTCGTCTACGCGAAGACTGAAAAGCTGCCAAACGGAACGCTTGTGACCGACAAGATTTTCCAGTTCATCCCAGCGGCGTCGAGCGACACCAAATAATTGGTTCTGAGCGATGAGCCATTCAACACTTCCTGATGGTAAACCGAACTCTACGAGCACGTTGCCGGAACAGCCGAGCGTGCTCGTCCTCAGGAAACACCACTTGTTGGTGCGCTTGAGTCACTGGCTGAATGTACCGATCCTTCTTGGCCTCATTCTGAGTGGCATCTCTATTTACTGGGCTTCGCCGATCTATCAACACAAGGCGGATCCGAATACTGGAAACTTTGATGTGGCGGCGGACATTGGAATCTGGATATGCGCCCATGTGCCCGGACAGCATCACTACAGCAGTCCACCCGACTGGATTTACAACCACATGAGCCTCGGGCCGTATATGTTAGCCGCGGCTCTGCGTCTGCATTGGCTGTGCGCGTACTCATTAATGCTGAATGGCATTGTGTACGTTGCAGGGTTGGTCATCGGAGGGGGCTGGCGCTCCTTGTTGCCTCGCCCGACCGATCTGCTTGACGCGCTCAGGATGTTTCGATACTACCTGGGATTTCCCTTCGCTAAACTGGCACGCCGCAATTGGCCGCATCCCGTTTTCAACACAAAGTACAACGCGCTCCAGCGCGCAGCCTACTTCTCTGTTCCAGTCGCCGGATTGCTTTCGGTCGCTACAGGTTGGGCGATTCACAAGCCCATGCAGCTCCATTGGCTCGCAGCGCTCTTTGGAGGGTACAACGCAGCGCATAACTGGCATTTCTGGCTGATGTGGATCTACATATTCTTCGTCGTGCCGCATGTGATTCTGGTTTTCGCCCACGGATGGGATACGTTGCGCAGCATGATCGTAGGCTGGTCAACAAGAATAGAGCGGTCCGAGGTCGTCGTACATGAACAGTGAGGAAAAGGGAGACTCATTGCAAGGGAAAGACACAACTTCGACGGGTGTGGAACCGGAAGTTAAATCTGTCTCCGTGAAAAGGCTGCAAAGCTTTCTTGGAGAGCGACCTCTCCCGGTAATTGAGGTAGCTCCCCGAGTCTTGCGTTATCAGAGCCGGCGCGACTTTCTGGTGTTTGGAGCTGGCGCGCTTGCGGCGCTGGCAGGCGCTGGGTTTCTTTTGCCACAAGATACGCTCAGTCGCATGGGTGTGCGTCGAAATCTGGACACTCCAGGCAAGGAGTGGTTTTTGAACAGAGCACTGCGTGTCGACGACGATGTGGCGGAAGCTCTCTACTCTGGAACCCGCAGGGTGCCCACCTACACCAAATCGCAGATTACCTCGCTCAAGAATAACTACAACGGCGTCACTCCTGATCCCAGCTATATCTCTGGATGGAAACTGACTCTGGATGGACTCGCTTCTGGCCTTAGCATCTCTCTCGATATTCGGAATCTCATGACTCGATTCTCGGTCTATGAGCAGATTACGAGGTTGGTTTGCGTTGAAGGCTGGAGTGCGATCGCGTGGTGGGCTGGTCTGAGATTCGACGATTTGCTTCGGGCCTACCCACCGATGTCGCAAGCGAAATGGGCGTGTGTGGAGTCGTCGGTCAATCTCGACGCTTCGGGTAATCCTGACCCTTACTTTATGTGGCTGGATTTGGCGACGGCACGACATCCACAAACGCTGCTCGCCACACACTTCAACGGCCAGCCCCTTGCCGTCGATCACGGTGCACCGCTCCGTCTGTTGGTGCCCGTGAAACTTGGTTTGAAGAATGTGAAGGCTGTCACCAGGATTACGTATGTCGCGGAAGAGCCGAGAGACTACTGGGCCGAGCGTGGATATTCCCGCTACGACGGAATTTAGCGCTAGCAGTCTGTCTGCGCCGCAGGTTTCGGTCCGCAGAGGGGAAGTTAGATCCTCCGACAAGTTCATCACACCCGGCGCCGTCCAAAAGCGGCGGTAACATCACCTTTAAGCCGTTCTGTGCTTGTTTCTGCCCCTTCAAATTCATCATCTTTCACGAAGCTACATCCCTTGGAGTCTCAGGGCGATAGCGCTTTGCCTGTAGATGACCGTAGCGCTTAAAAACTAAGCCCCGGCCAAGCTGTTGAGAAAGTTGGCGTCCCCGACGGGATTTGAACCCGTGTTTACGCCGTGAAAGAACGGCCCATACACGACTTTAAAGGACTTACAAGAGGCGGACGACCTCTAAGTCGTTGGAAATCTCCGGTAGCCGAATCACAACCGTAGCGTAATCCGTAGCGCGGCTGGATAAACTTCACGATTACCCCGCCTAGCCGAGGTGACTTCGTCGAGCTCGATTCAACCTCGACTCATCAAGGCTTGCGACCAACGACAATGGCGTATGCTAGGTGCTTATTGCTAAAGATCCGCTCAGTCGCCACTATCCTTCCGAGTGGCCAAATACCCCAGCGCTTGATAATCCTCAGGATTAGTTTCAACTGGCCCACGACTCCTAACTGTACCCTGATATCCCGAGTCATCGTGGCGATCGCGCCGGACATATCCTTCGTTAGAATTTCCTGCAAACCTCCGCTTTCAAACAAATGCACCCAGCCCGCCAACGTTTCGGGGAGCTCATTCTTAAGCTCGACGAGCCTTGATTTGAGACGCTCTGGAGCGCCTACCTTTCAGAAGAGGTCGCTGATGTCAAAATAGCCTCTGCACCTGGTGACCCGTACCATTTCCGCTATGGGCTTCCGCTAGTCTAAAGCACATGTCGTACATTCCGAGACGAGGTCGAAAGTCTCGGCGACGAAGGGCAGATCATGGGCATCCCCATTCTTAAACTCAACGGTCAGCCCGCGTTCTTCTGCCTTCCGCTTCGCCGTCTGTACCATATGGGTCGAATGGTTGATACCAGTGGCTTTTCAGCCGAACGTTTCCGCCAAGTAGCAGGCACCTTCCCGCGTCCCAGAGGCCACGTCGAGCAACCATTTCTCGGATTCTATGTAACACAATTCGAACGTACGCGTTCATCCGCAAGACATTCTGTTTTCCGATTCAAACAATCATTCTAGAAAATGCAGTTCTGACTCGTGGCGTTAAGAGGTAAAGCAACAACGCACCAGCAATTATGACGCCTGTGCCGCCGCGCAGCCAATCACCCCTCACCAGGTTAACGATGTCTCCAAGCACTTGCGTTGCGATGATAGCGAGAGCAAGTCTCCATGCCCAGAGACGGCGTTGGAACCATCCGACTCCCGACACGAGGAGGGTGACAGCGAGGAGCAGGAAGAGAATGCCGATCTTGCTTCCCAGAGGAGAAAGCTGCTTGTACGCCGTTGGATTCAGCTTCCAAGCACGGTCAAGTGATGTTCCAGGAAAGAGCAAAGTTATTGCTGCGAGACTCGCCATCGTCGCGCCAAAGAATAAGAAAACGCCAATCGCAACGAATCCGAGCGGTTTACTGTTGTCTTCGTTCTTGTCCCCGCAATTCATCCCCTGACTATAAACTGGAAGATCTTATAGCACTTCAAAAGCGATGAAACCGATCACCGCAACCTCGGCTGTAGAGTTTCTAATCTGGCTGCTCATCGCCGCCTCTGCCATTGCGATTTTGGCTAAACGCTTGCGGGCTCCCTACACCGTGGCACTCGTGGCAGGTGGGTTGATGCTAAGCGCACTGCGCTTACCCCGCCTGTCGCCGCTCGATCCCGGCCAACGTCCAGACTGGTTGACTCCCGATGTCATCCTCATTGTCTTCCTGCCCGCACTTGTGTTTGAGGGCGGCATGAAGTTAAACGTGCGCGACCTGTTGCGGAATTCGGCACCGCTCCTACTTCTTGCAAATTTGGGTGTTCTTCTCGCGGCTCTGGTTACCGGGTACCTTGTGCATTGGACAACGGGCCTGCCGGTGCAGATTGCGTTGCTTTTTGGGGCGATTATCTCGGCCACCGACCCCATCTCAGTCCTCGCCATCTTCAAAGACCTGCGGATGGACAAACGGCTCTCACTCATCGTCGAGGGTGAGAGCCTTCTGAATGATGGCACAGCAGCCGCCTTGTTTCAGATCCTGCTCGCCGGCATCATCTCAGGACACTTGGGCGTTTCGAAGGGGGTGGGCCAGTTTCTCTTCGCAGTACTCGGAGGAGTGGTACTTGGCTCCTTCCTCGGCTACGCCGGGAGCAGACTCACGCGAACCATTGATGACCCCGAAGTGCAAATCACCCTCACCGCTGTTGTTGCCTACAGCAGCTATCTGCTTGCCTATCAATTGCACTTGTCGGGGATCATTGCGACTGCCTCGGCGGGCCTTATTGTCGGCAATCTGGGTACGAAAAATTGCTGCGCGCAGACCAAAACCGCGCTGGAATCGTTCTGGGCGTACGTGGCCTTCATCATGAACGCTCTTGTCTTTCTGCTGATCGGGCTTGAGATACACGTCGATGAGCTCCTGCGTTCTTGGCGTCCCGTACTCCTAGCGGTCGGAGCTGTCCTTGTCGGTCGCGCATTGTCTGTGTATCTCCTGGTTCCGGTAAGCAACGCCCTAACGGAGAAGATTCCTCTAGTTTGGCAACATGTGATCGTCTGGGGAGGCCTCCGCGGTGCACTGGCACTCGCGCTGGCGCTCAGTCTCGACAGCACATTTCCGGACCGCGCTCGCGTGCTCGACCTCACGTTTGGTGTGGTCGCATTTTCGATTCTCGTTCAGGGTCTCACGATCAAGCCCCTATTGAAGCGTCTCAGGCTCGCGAATGTCAGTCAGTCGATAGGAGATTCCAAGGGCAATGGGACGACCAGCATGGCCATGCGTCGCGTTTAAGGAATAGCCGGACCCTTAGGGCTGATCAATCCAACAGCTATCAAATCGTGCTATCGTTGTTCCGACGCCCAGTCAAGTTTATGCGGACAAGTAGGCTCCCGGATCATTGAACTGATCTCTTTGCCCCTTCGGCCAAGAGTAGAGCCGACCCACGTTGACGACGATCTGGCCGTCAGGGCCAAGGTTCACACGGGCACGATCCATCGGTCGCGGCGCCGGACCCTCAAAATTGATGCCCTCACTGTCGTAACCGCTGCCATGGCAGGGGCACTTGAACTTGTTCTCCGCTGGTTTCCAATCAGGGGTGCAACCCAAATGAGTGCAGCGCGCATAGATGATGAACAGCCGGTCAGGCGTCCGATCGACCCAGATCCGATACTTCTGCAGCCATTTCTCGTCGATTCCCAGCCCGTAGTCCCCGGGATAGCCAATTTTGAAAATCGTGGCCGGCTCAAACAACACACGGGGTAAGAAGAATCGAAAGAAGGCGATGAGCCAAGCCGATAAGAATGCTGCGACGCAACTCCACGCAAACCTGCGCCTTCGCTTGTTCACGAGCGTGTTCGGGGGGCCGACCGAGGGGATCCCAGCTGCCGAGACGGCTTTTGAAGTGCCAAGAGCTGGTGTCCCGACATACGTCGATGCATTGCGCAGCGCTTGGGAAATATTGTCGCTGGCTCTCGGAACCTGTGAATCCGCCCGGGTTTCGCCTTGCTTCGGCTCCGCTGTTGTCTCCTTGGACATTTTGGACCTCTTTCCTCGATTGCACAGTGGACCCGCGACTCAGGAAAAGAGATCATCGGATCGCCAGGTCGTGGCCGTCAGTTGAGCTTGGCTTGATAGCCTGCTGCCAACCTGGTCCTCAACCGCCTCCTGGCACCGAAGACAGTATTGCGTCCAAGGTAAAGCCTCTAACCGACGATCCGGGATATCATCGCCACAGGCTACGCATACTCCAAACGACCCATCGGCGATTCTTCCGAGCGCGCCTTCAATGAGGCGCAAAGCTAATCTTTGCTGGCTGCTCCGATCAAATAACGACTCCTTTGACATGCTGAGAGCGCACAAGTCAGCGACGTCCCGTCCCGAATCAACATCGAGCGAACGAGTTTCATTTTCCAGGCGTCGCAGAAACTCCAAAATCTCGTCACGCCGGAGTTGCAGTCTTTGTCTGATCGCTTTAATGTCTGTACGGTTCATAGTCCCTTCTTTTCGTAACGGTCTGGGGTACAGCTCTTGCATCTCCCGGTACTCGTTGTTCTTCCATTCGTGGCTGGAAATACCGATCTTCATTTTGAAGCAGCGCGCTCCTGGGTAACACCTCTCGCAGAGCCCATTCGATGCGGTTGACGCTGTCAGAAATCACACGAATGCATTGATGGTTCTCGATCGAGTCGGTTGTTAGGGAGATCGCCGCCAACGCATTTCGGATGTGATGGTTCATCTCTTCAATTACCTGCATGCGCAGCAGCTCAGCTTCCCTTCGTTGATTCGCTACATGCATTAGTCCCGCGGTCAATACGGTGACAACAATTCCCGAAAGGCCTTCAGCCAGCAGTCTTTCCCAGAGGCGACCAATATCTGGAACAAGCAAGTAATGCATGAATTCAGTCACCAAGAAGGAGGTCAGCCCCACTCCGAGAGATACGATTTTGGCGCGAGGACTAAGGCTCCACGTCATGGAATGACGAGCACCTGCGACCTTTGCGGGTCTCACGAGATCATTCATCGAGAACTCCTTATTTTGTTGGCACAGAGTTGAGAGCTGCCGGGCGCCCGTTTGTGGTATGGGCGCACTCGCTGCAAGCAAACCATGAACTGGCCACGACCAGCATTGCCTTGTCGTGACGTTCTTCAGCACAAGGTGTTGCCAATGGCCTCGAACGGGAAGGACTAGCAGGAAGGAGGCGGACGGTTGTAATGGAAGCCATCAACCCGTAGTGCCGAGTGCAGCCGAGGAGTGAACGTCAGAGGTACGGATTCCGTTGCTGGTGGAAAGGGCAGAGCAATGTCAACAGGAGCGCTCCACTGCGATCCGTCACAATCGAAGCGAGTTCTTGGACCATCAGCCCGAATCGCCCGGATCGAAGAGTGGTGAGACGACGACGCCTGTGGAAATTGCCGGAAGACGTTCTGCGCTACCAAGAACGCCAATAACGCTACCACCGCAGAAGTCCCGAGCCAGATCGTCGCGATCCTAGTTGCGCGAATATGTCGTTTAGGCGACATGTTACAGGACCATACTACGGCTGATGAATATACGAGACTCTTGGTTGTCCAATAGTCTTTTTTTTCATTGGCATTTTTGTTCGTTGCCACGAGCCATTCTCTCCAGGGCTCAAGGTGAGCAGAATGCCTTGCTCCTCGATTCACCAGGGCAATATCCATCTGACGATTCCTTGGTGCAGAGGTCGAGACCCGACATCCGTTGTGTGAGTCCGCATCCCACTGCACCCTTTACTGCATTCATTCACATTCCGCTGCATCATTTCTTGAACGCATCCCGAAATCCTTTCGATTGCCTCGTCTTTGGTTATAAACATCCCCGCTTCTGCATAGATTTGGAATGGTAGTTCTGCTCGATCTGACACAAAGAGGATTCGAAGCCCCGGCCAGGCGCGCGCAATTTGTCTCGCTATGGACATCCCATCTTTCTCGTGATCGATTACGGCACAGTCAACTGCTCTAGCTTTGCTGGCTCTAAGAGCTTCTACAGCCGATGAGGCGACCAACACGGAATGCCCGTCCAGTTCCAGCATGGATTGGTAGAGCAAGATTCCGGAAGGGTCGTCACCGACGCACAGAACCGTCCAACTCATAAACTCCATCCTCACACTTGTGACCCGAAATCGGCGGACGTTTCACTTCTCTTGGAACTCGGCCCATGTGCCGTTCTTACCGTAGTAAATGCGCATGTTGCATTGCTTTGGTTCCGTATGCCCAAATAGAACCGTGAATTCCTTCTGCGGTTCGCTGAGCTGACCCATCAGCATGCCGATCCGTACTACATCGAGATGTTTGTCGTACTTGTTTCCGGTGCTCACATTCTTGTTCACAACCAAAGTCCAATCGTCTCTTTCGCGCACGATGTACATGCTGTACGCACCCATCGGGATGTCTGTATTGCCGGCGACTAGAGGCGCCTGCGTGAAAAGCAACATCGGTTGACCCCCAGGTGTCCACACCTTCCCCGATGGGAGATCGCGGCCCGTGGATGTTTCGTTGGTGTAACGAACCATAATCTGCTTTCCGTCTTGGAAGCTGCAAGAGGCAGTCGGTATGCTCTTCGGATCGTTCTGGGCTCCCGCCATACCGATCAGGGTGAACAACAATACTGATGTCATCATAAGTTTGTGCATCACTCCCTCCTCTTCCCCAGTTACACATCCACACTCTTTTGTTCCACAGAACGCGCCGGTGCCAGTTGCGGATTCCGCGTGGCAAGCTCTCCACACCCCCAGAATGAGTCTCGCCAATGAAAGATGTCCTCTTGGCGAACGCGCGCTTTCAGTTTCCGAATCCTCTTCTTCTGCTCAGCCGGCGGCATATCACAGGCGATCTCTATTGCCTCCGCCACGGCCCGAGTGTCATACGGGTTTACGAGCAAGGCGCCGCGATTTAGCTGAAATGCCGAGCCAGCGAACTCACTCAAGATGAGTACACCGTCATCGTGGACACGCGCGGCGCAATATTCCTTGGCGACCAGGTTCATACCGTCCTTGAGCGGTGTGATTAGAGCTATGTGGGCGGCCCGATAATAGGCCAGCAGTTCGGGTCGATCGAGTGAGCGGTGGATGTAGTGAATCGGTACCCAGCCAAGCTCTCCGTATTCTCCGTTGATCTCGCTCACTTGTCGCTCAATTTGTGTCTTCAATTCCAGATACTTCGGAATGTCCTCACGACTCGGAACGACCACCTCAACAAGCGCGACTCGTTGACGCCGTTCAGGATGGAACTCCAGCAAATAACGATATGCGGCAAGCCTCTCCGGGATGCCCTTTGTGTAGTCCAATCGATCCACACCTAGAATGACGCGGCATTCGTTCAATCGCTCAACGATCTCGTTTGCTCGCATGGTGACCTCGTGATCCGAGGCACCGTGAGCAAACTCTTCGTAGTCAATACCGATGGGAAAGGCCCCCACGAAAGTTGTGCGCCGCGGAGAATCCACTACGAGGTGCTCACCGTATTCTCTCGCCTCTACATGCTTCAAAAACTTGCGAAGACAAGCGACAAAGTTCCGGCGGTCTCGAAGTGTTTGGAAGCCCAAAACGTCAAAGTCCAGGAGAGCCGTCAGGATTTCCTTCCGCCACGGAAGTTTTTCGAAGATGTCCGGACTTGGGAACGGGATGTGGTGAAAATACGTAAGACGTTCGTTGATTCCAAGCTGCCGCATCGAGGCCCCAACGGACATCAAGTGATAGTCATGCACCCAGACAACATCCCCGGAACGAATCTCTGAGGCTGCTCTCTCGGCGAACCGCTGGTTTACCGTTAGATAAGTGTCCCAGTAGGTCGGATCGAAATTGCACCGCGACTGCAGGTCATGAAACAGAGGCCACAGAATCTCGTTGGAAAAACCGATATAGAACCGCGATCGCTCCTCAGCAGATATAGAAACCGGCTTGAGTGTGAAGTTGCTTTTCTGGGAATGATCTTCCAGGAGCGCATCGATCTCCGGTGATGCGTCAGTGCCCGGCCAACCTATCCAGACGCCTGCACAATCGTTGAGAAGCGGACGGAGTGCAGTTACCAAACCTCCCGAGCTCAATTCCAGCCGTGAGCCACGTTTACTCTGCTCGATCGTGACAGGGAGCCGGTTGGATACCACGACCATTCGGTGCTCCAGCCATGCCATGATTCACCTCTGCGTGTGGGTAATGAAGTCGAGAAGTAAGGCGGCTCATTGCTCCGGAGCCGCCTTACTCTGGAGCCGAACAACTCACCTCGCGATTGTGAAGTGGTCCACTCGATTCTGCTGCCAGCATTGCTCATTTTCTTGAGTGCAGAATGGTTTCTCCTTTCCGTAGCTGATCGTCTTAACGCGATTAGCGGAGATGCCCTGTTGCAGAAGCGACTGCTTGACCGATTCCGCCCGGCTGGCTCCAAGCGCTATGTTGTATTCATCCGATCCACGGTCGTCACAATGGCCCTCGACGAGTACCTTGATGCTCGGATGCAGATGGAGAAAAGACGCGTCGTCTTGCGCCACAGATGCTTCATCTGGACGGACGTTGGATTTGTCGTAGTCGAAGAAGACATCCTTCACGTTCTTAGTAAACAAATCCATATCTGTCGGTGAAGGCGTCGCGCTTGCAGTCCTCGCGTTCACTGTGACACGCGCGGTGGCATCTTTCGTGCCTCCTGGACCCTTTGCTTCAAGGGTGTAGGTCGTAGACGATTCCGGCACGATAGACCGAGAACCGGACGCCGGGACAGTACCCAAGCCTCCGATCGTTATGTCGGTGGAATTTGTGGTTTGCCACGAAAGCACTGTTGTTTGGCCTTGTTGAATTACGTTGGGGCTGGCGGCCAGAGTTGCGGTAGGTGCTGGCGGTGGTGGAGGCGGTGTAGGTGGTGTGGCTGTGGCCACCTTCTTGTTGCAGCCTGCCAACAACAACATCGCGACGAACAACACCAGAATCGATGTCTTCAATCTTGTTTTTCTCACTTGAATCCTCCCTTTGCTGAAGTAGGCGCGACTTCGCTACGGCATCCGACACTAATTCTCGTCAACATTTGCGGAACGACGGAACAATGCGTCGCTGTGAGCGAGACACAGATTCCTTGAGTTCCAAAGAGAACTTGCGATTGTTCAGAGGAAAAGCTTGAGGAGAATCAGCAACGAAGGATGGCGCTACAATCGGCGTAATCAGGCAGCTGGACTTGGGTGCCTAAGACTCTCGTCGAGCTCATCCAAGCCAGTGGTGGAATATGGGAATTCCCAATCAGGTTAAAAGCCGACTGAATTATGGCGACCCGCAGACGCGCGGCCGCTTGAGCAGACTGAAGCGCAGTAACTGGCCCATTAACTGCGGAATACGGACCCTGCATGGCGGGAAAGAAGAAAATCGCCACGACGCACAGAACGGCCAAAACAGCCAGTTCCCATCCCATTCGGCTCAGGATCATCGAAGTGTCACGTCAGGATTATATCTGAAACACCTCAGCAATTTGTTTATGACTATTGGCCACTGTCCCGAAGGGATGGTCAATGCCTCTGTTCGTTCGGGTTGGGTTGGCGGCCTCCCTTTATAGACCGCCAACAACCTATCTGTCGCGTTATTCGTAACGCAGTGCCAGCCCTGTTCGCTGAGAGCCTATCTAACGGCAATCGCTTTGGTTTCGTCACTCAGGCCGGTCTTACCTGACAGCCCCAACTTCCCGGCGATATCCTCTGCAATCCTGATGTGGTCTTGCAGCGTCGGAAGGGTTTTTACCGCATAGTTTTTGACTTCTTGGTTTTGGCCATTCTCAATCTCATTTTCAAACGCCGCGATCGCTTCCTTGTGGCCTTGGAGTTCGTCACGGAGGTAAGCGTCGTCCAGCTTAGCTCCCGAGAGTTTCTGCAATTCATTCTTCTGATTGCGCTCCATTAGGCCTGGCTCAGTGGGCAGTTTGATAGCGCTCACTTCGGCCAAACTCGCCAGACTCTGGCTCGCTTGTGTGTGATCGGTAACCATGCGGTTCGCAAAGTCTTTCACCGCGGGATCGGTAGACTTCTGCCCCACCATCTTTGCTGTGTCGATCTCTGCCAGGTTTGCTTCCGCCGCAGTGCTCATGAAAGTCCGGTCGGCGGAATTCTGCATACTCTGCATGGCTGTTGCTGTCTGGTGCTTTTGTTGGGCAAAGAGACTGCCGGTGAGCAAGAGAGCTGCTGTCAGGGCAAACGTTGTCACCTTCGCGTGCATGACACTCCTCCACAGGCTGTAAGATTGGCCCAGTTTCGAGAAATGGTCCGGAGGCAGAGGTAAGGGACGATAACTCCTACGCCAGGCGACAGCCTTAATTACTAAGAGCACATTCCGACGGTCAGGAGATGTCTTTCTCACTAGTTTTATAAGAAAAAGTGTTTGGACGGCACTATCGGCGGGTAGCAAGCCGCGCGAACAGGAGACTCGCGGAGCACATCTAGTAGACATGCACTAAATGATTGGCTGTAGCCGCAACTCAGGCCCAATCATCCAAGCCAACGGCTGGGCAGAAAATTGAATCATTGGGTTTAGCGGGTCACGCGAGTCTCTAGTCGATGAAATAGGACAATCATGAAATCACAAGTCAAGATTGGCACGGTATTCGGAGTGGAACTGGGCCTGCACTACAGCTGGTTCGTAATCGCGCTACTGATTACTTTTTCGCTGGTGGCGCAATTCCACGCAGTGAACCGCGAGTGGAGCGACGTTCTCGTGTGGTCCACGGCCACTCTCACAGGCGTGCTGTTTTTTGCCTGCTTGTTTGCGCACGAGTTGTCGCACGCTGTGGTCGCAAAGGCCCGCGGCATTCCCGTACACAAAATCACGCTGTTCCTTCTCGGAGGTGTGGCCCAGATCGAGAAAGAGGCGTCAGACGCTAAAACCGAATTCTGGATGGCTATCGTCGGACCTTTTACCAGCGGCGTGCTGGGTCTAATACTGCTTGCGCTGGCCCGGCTTTCCGGATGGCTCCTTTGGAGTTCAGCCACGACTCCTGGGACCGCGCTGTTGGTTTGGCTGGGCTACATCAACCTAGGACTTGCTGCCTTCAACATGATTCCCGGGTTTCCGCTCGATGGCGGGAGAGTGCTGCATGCCATCCTGTGGTGGGCGATGGATGACGCTGAACGCTCAACTCGGGCAGCGGCATTCGTCGGTCAGATAATCGCCGTTTTGTTCATTGGCTTTGGAATTCTGCGATTCTTTCAAGGCGCGGGACTCGGCGGACTGTGGATCGCGTTCATCGGGTGGTTCTTATTACAGGCGGCCAGCGCCTCCTACATGCAAGTTCGGATGCGCACACTTCTTCGCGGACTGCGGGTGAAGCAGGTTATGTCTACTGACTATCGGTCCGTGGATCCTGACACTTCGCTGCAAGACTTCGTCCACAAACAGTTGCTGCCCACAGGCCGGAGATGCTTCCTAGTGATCGACGATTCGCGCCTCCTCGGCCTCATAACGCCCAATGAAATACGGGCGGTCGAACCGCAAGCATGGCCATATACCAGGGTGCGTGAGGTAATGCGCTCGGGGTACCGGATTCACGTGGTGCCTCCTGAGATGCCTGCAATGGAAGCACTAGAGACGATGGCCCGTGAAGACATTAATCAACTTCCCGTCGTGTCCAACGGACGAGTGGAGGGTATTGTCACTCGCGCTCACCTGCTTCAGGTGGTTCAGGCGCGCTCGCCGAGTCTGCCAAAGGCAGCATAGGCATTGTTCTTCCCGGTCGCGCAATTCCCAGCAGCTAAGCCACCCGCGCCTAAACCCAATGTAAGCTAAGAGGCGTTCGCCCTGTGGGTAAAGGTAGAGAGGTTTGCCATGGAACTGGGACTCCGCAAATCACTGAAAATTCTTGCACCGGGAAGTTCGCTTCGACGAAGAGTGGCTTATAGCCTAGCCATCGTAAGACTTGTCCTCGTCCCAGTCATTTTTCTGGCGGTTTACTACTTATTCGAAATGGGATTGATCGTCGATCGCATCGTCAATGTCGACGCTCCCGTGGCGACCCTTGCCGAGCAGGCCTCCGTCCAAATGCTCGATGCGCGCAGGGCCGAGCGAAGCTATTTTCTTCTCCGAGATGAAGAATACCTTCAGGCAAACCGTGAATCATTGAACCAACTGAGAAACATATTTGGGAAGATTCGTCAGCTCGCGCCAGAGCAGCACGTTACGCAAGAGGGACTTGATAACCTGGCGCTGTATGAGCGGCAATTTGCGGCGGCTGTGTCGCTCTCCGAAAAACCCGGCGGAACAGCCATACAGCGGGTTCAGGAAGTGGTGCGAGCCTATGAAAAGGATCTAAATGACTTATTGAAGCAGGCCACGCGGAAGACACGCACTCGGTTAGTGGAGGACCTCCGCAGCCAAGTCGCTTCCTTCGATACAAAGATCGTGAGTACAGCTGAGGCTGGAGACCCCACGTTGCGACAAGTCACACCGGGATTGCAGGCCTCCAGCCAGAAAGTCCTGCAAGTGGCGTCTGAACTCGAAGCCCGCGGTTGGGATCGGGTGCAGCGCGACCACATTGAAGCTCGACGTCTTCTTTATCGGGCGGAATGGGTGCTAAGCATCGTATCGGGCCTAACCCTTTTGTTGAGTATCTGGATCAGCTTCGTACTCCCACGCCAAGTTGTGAAACCCTTGGTGGACCTGAGGGAAGCTGTGGATAATGCCGCATCAGGCAACTATCAGATTGATTTTGAACTGCGCGGAGAGGGCGAACTGATAGATCTTGCAAAGAGTGTGCGGAACTTAATTACGCATGTAAAGCAGACGTTGTGAGTTCCATTCGCAGGGGCAGGCTTTCGCAATCAATTCTTTCGCGAATCAGCTTGAACGGGCGTCTCGTTTATGAACATACGTGGAAACCAAGACTCCCATGGAGACCGCAAGATTCCAAGAACAGAAGGTTACGGCGACGACCGCAAGCAGCGTCGGAGAAACGTCCGGATAGACAAGCTTGTCTAGGAGTCCGTCCGAGAATTGCTTTTTGAAAGCTGCTTCAGCGACCGAGAACCGAATTGTGAGACACAGCCCGTCAGAGTTCATCCCATGAAGCTCGGGGCAATGCTTGGAGAAGGGCTTCCCGAGCGCAGCCCTCATCTTTATGAGTGGCCTTTCTTGGTCGTTTCTAGCTCGATCCATAGCAGAGCCGATGTAACTTCAGAATGTTGTGCGTCAGACAAACCAGGGCCCACTCGCCTTGCACTTTCTCCAGACCACGTAACAGAAATTGCCGGAAGCCCCGCGCTTGTTTGATCTGTCCAAACACTGGCTCCACCACCGTTTTACGCTTGGAGTAGATGGCCGCTCCCGCCTTGGTCTGCAGTTTCCGTCGCATGCGGTCCACCCGCGTCGCTCCCTGCGGTAGCGGTCCCCGCGGGCCCGGCTGCTGGCGGTCTCGATAAGACTCCTTGTCGGTGGCAATGAAGCCTTCGATCTTTTTCTTCTCCAGATACTTCAGATTGGCTTCCGAGCAATACCCACTGTCGGTCATGACTGCCTGCGGCTTCTGTCGCGCTTGCTCCTCGACCGCTTTCACTGTGGGCACCAGCTGTTGCTTATCATTGGTGGCCTGCGTCACTTTCTGCCCCACGATCCACTGGAAATCCGGTTCCACCGCAATCTGCGTGTTATAGGCTTGCACAAATCCGTCTGCCCCGGGCATGATGCGCGACTCCGGATCGGTGAAGTTATATTGCATCTTGGCTTTGGGCTGGGCCTTCTCCTCCGGCTTGCCCTTACTCTTGGCTTCCTCTTTCGCGCGTTCTTCCAGGACCCGCTTGGCTTCCTGGATCCGTCTCAGTCGCGTCTCCCGTCGCCCCAACTCCGCTGGCAGTTCGTCTCCGGTCTGATCCCGTCCGTAGCGCGTATCCTCTTCTGCATCCGTGGCCGCGGCCTGCTCCAATAACCGCTTCACCTCTTCTTTTAATCGCTTTTCTTCTTCCTTCATCCGCCCGTAACTCATCGCCTTGTGTTTGCTCGCGTTGGCTTTCACTTTGCTCCCATCCAACACCACCCGTCCCAGCTTCATCGTCCCCGCCTGCAACGCGATCTGCAACACTTGATCAAATAACCCTTGCAGCGCCGCCAGATGCTGCTTCCGAAAGTCCGAGATCGTTCGGAAATCCGGTTGGTTCCCCGCTGCCAACACCCGAAATCCGATATCCTCGCTCAGTTTCTTCTCCATCCGCCGCGAAGAAAACACTCCCACACAGTACCCATAAATCAAGATCTTGGTCATCATCCGCGGATGGTATGGTGGTTGACCCCGCTCTTCTTCCTCGTATACCGACTCGATGGCACTCAGATCCAGTTGCTCCACCACGTCGGAGACGAAATACGCCAAGTGATCTTCCGGCAGCCAGTCGCCCAAGCTCGGCGGTAACAGAAAATCTTGCTCTGGCAGATAGGCGCGGTAGGTTTTTCCCATGCTCTGAAACTTGGCATATCGCACCTGTGAGTTTCAATCTAAATCAGCGGTTAACGGTTGAATACTCGGACACACTCCTAGGTAGTGCAGCAGAAATGTACCTTACATAGGTCTCGACGTTCGCGTTTAGTTCGAGCCAGGTCTCAAGGAGCGTTAGGGGCAAGGCCACGTAGCCCAGACGAGACAGGAGATGTGAAGCCAGCGTAGGACCGGCCGGTGCCGCGTCGTCAAGATTCCACACATCACCCACAAAACGAAGACCAAGTGCAGCAACAGCACGCAATCTGCCAGAACTAGATAGCGATGGAACATGGTCGGTCAAACTTTTCAGCGAAGAGGCTCCGCAGCCTCACGGGGAAGACAACCAGGGAGGATTCGCTCGCCGTCGCTCTCGCAAGGCCGCGGAACATCGCGCGACTGAGGCCTGGCCGGAGTACAAGGCCACAGCGCTGGGCCGCAGAGGACGTACCACCCAATCCCGTCCCCGCGAGTCCTGAAAGTTGGTACCGATCTCAGCCATCCGAGTCGGTCGTCTGATCTCAATTCACACTGCTAGTGCTTCGGTTTCTTCTCTTCTAGAATCCAGCGACTCCAACTGTCGGGGAGCGCTGGTGGTTTGCCTTGGCCCTTGGGCTTCTTGCGAAAGGCTAGCATAATGCCAAGCGTTGATAGCACGAGCAACGCAGTCAGGAAACAGACAGCGAATGCGGTGTCAATCATCTTCCCCAAGCAGTCTCCTCCATTTGGCAGATGCTCTGGCCGAGATGCCACCCGCCACAGGAACTGACCCGCTGTTTCAATGTCTATAGATTCTTTGCTTGACGACTTTCGTTGTATCGCTGCACGATATAATCTTGCTATTTGGCCGAGGGGGCGGACAACCTTCTGCATCGACTATGAATCGTTGCTAATAGGGTCGTCAGACCCTCCTGAGAGCGAGGAGCTGGATTGACACTCTCCCGACAGCTTAGCTATGAATTCGCGGTTGTCGCAATTCTGTGTACCGTTGCCCTGTTCCTCTTTCCCGCGGTCCAGGGCCCCTATTCCGCTGTGCATGGACCCGTTACTGCGTTGCTCTCCTTCAAAGCGAGAGTTTTCATCTGTCTAGCTCTGCTGTTGGCGGCTATGCATTTGTTCGCACGTTATGTGGCCGTGTGCCAGCTCGTACTCCGAATTTCGCTAGACGGGCCTTTCCTTCCGGCAGCCTTTGATTCCAAACATCCAGCCGTTCTTCGTTGCTAATCCAGAGGCGGAACTGAGCGATTCGAAATTCGCTGAACACTTCGGACCGGCCTCGCAGGAGATTCGGTTTAGTCAGCGGATTTCCATCTCGTTAGATCCCCATAAGACACAGAAGTAAGAACCACAACGCCTCAGGAGTGGCACTAGTATGACGAACCCAGCACTCACACGCGTTTTGGCAATTTTTTCTCCACTACCTCGGCAACGCGGAATTGAACGCTTCACCGTTGCCCTGGCGACGGCTGTACTGGCTGTCTTGCTTCGAGGAGTTCTTGATCCAGTTCTCGGGCACGTGGCCTTCTATGTCACGCTGTACATGGCAGTAGCGTTCAACGCTGTGGTATGCGGCGCTGCTCCGGCAGCTCTGAGCAGCTTGGTTGGTTTCCTGGGAATTTTCTACTGGTTTGTGGATCCACGCCACTCACTCTTCGTGGTTCGCCCCTCAGAGATTCATGGCGTCGTCGGATCTGTTCTTGTGTGCCTCGTCCTGATCACCTTAGGCGCAACAAACCGCCGAAAACGCCTGGAACTCGATCAGACGGTTCTTGCACTGACAATTGAAGGGGCACAGCGACAGCGCGTCCAACAAGAGCTCAGGCAAGCGCACGACGGACTGGAGCAGAGAGTCGAGGAGCGCACCATAGCCCTGTCTCAGGCGCTGCGTAGGCTAGAGTCTGAAGCCGAGATGCGTACGCAACGTGAGGAACAGCTACGCCATTTGTCCGTCCGCTTAATGACTATGCAGGATGAGGAACGCCGCCGGATAGCGCGCGAGTTGCATGACAGCGCAGGACAAACCCTGGCAGCAATCAAGATGGCGGTCGCGTCGCTCGAATCTTCAGATCCAAGAAACGTCCTCTTGTTACGTCAATTGGACAGTGTTAATGCCCTCGTGGATGACGCGCTGCGGGAAATACGTACTACCTCCTACCTGCTACACCCACCTCTCCTCGACGAAGTAGGCATTGCTTCTGCAGCGCGATGGTTTGTTGAGGGCTTCGCGCAGCGCAGCGGCATTCAAGTGACCTGCGAGATAGCTCAAGGAATTGAACGCCCGACCCGTGATTGTGAGCTTGTCCTGTTTCGCGTCCTGCAAGAGAGCCTCACGAATGTGCATCGCCATGCAGGTGCTTCGATAGCGAGTGTTAGGCTCTGGCTCGATACGGACCACCTCAACCTTGAAGTGGCGGATAACGGCAGCGGGATTTCGAAAGAACGTCTAACACATCTGAGCCGCACTGGAGGAAGTGCCGGTGTTGGCATTGCTGGTATGCGAGCTCGGGTACGCGAGTTGGGAGGCTACGTCGAAATCGCGTCGGACAACACCGGCACTATCGTCATGGCAAAGGTGCCGATGGCGCACCTCGTACTGTCCAATGCGTACGAGGTTTCGAGTGTTCTCAGTGACGCAAGTAGCGGAGAAATCGGTGCTGACTAAGAATAGTGGCACTCATCGTTCGGATCTCTACTCGGCGAGGCGTCGGTGTGGCGTGATTCCACTTCCATCTCTCCCCTCCTTGAAGCGAACCCTCGAACCTCGCGTTCTGCGCGCAACCAGTCATCAACGGAATGGCCACCCTCGCAGCCACCCTCTTCGTACAGGCGATAGGCGAGTTGGCGGATGTGTTCCTCTAATTCCCCTTTCATTGTCGCGATTTCCCACTGCCTCTCTAAAGAATGTGATGGCCTTCTGCGCGGTTGAGTTGGCTCGCGCTGGTGGAGGCGATGTTCTGATCATTTGCAAAGCACAGAAGAGAGGAACCCAGATATATCGTGGTGCGATACAACGAGAATCTGAGTGTCGAGAATCTAAGTTGTTGGAGGTGGCTGTTAAGTCGCAGTCGTGAACACAATCGAGTCAAAAACAAACCTTCGCAGAGTCGACTACCGTGCGGCCCGCGCTTTCAACTTCGACAATCGCTCGTGTTTCCATCTTCGGCAAAGATTGAGGAAGGAGAGATCTCAATGAACTTACCTAAGCACACAGTGTTTTTCGCGCTTCTAACCTTCGTCGTGTTTTCACTCGTCACTCCGCCGGCCTCCGCGCAGAGCGTCACGGGCAAGTTGAAGATTCGTGTAAGCCCAAAGCAAGCTTACGTCTTCGTGGACGGAAAGGCCATTCGCGATGGCAGCCAGACGATCGTTCTATCGCCGGGCCCCCACGAAGTCAGTGTTCGCAACTACGGATATACCTCAAACACCCGCCAGGTGCACATTGATCCGAGGACCACTACGGACATCACCGTGGCCTTGCAGAACTCGGGGGACAAGGTATCGGGACCGTTCGGAGACATCGAATTCAAGGGTCATCCAAGAGCAGCAGTCCTGCTCAACGGGGCGACTCCAGACTACTTCGTCGGTCACGTCGATGAGTTCGACTGGAACTGGATTTGGCATCAGCGCCTTCTCGTAAAGCCGGGTACGTACCAGGTTGCCGTTGCTCGCAAGGGAAACACGATCTGGTCGGGGCCGGTAGACGTCAAGGCGGGTGAGCGGGTGATCGTTAACCTAGATCAGAACGGCAAGATCAAAACGAAGGATTGGCCTCTGGGCGACACTTTAGGCCCCCAGCCACGCTTCCACGCAGGAGTCGCCAGTGCAGTCGTGCCAATCGCTCCGGTGACAGCCCAACTGACGGCGCACTCAACTTCCCTCGATTGCGGACAACCCACTCAACTCGACTGGAAATCTGCCGATGCAGCCGACGTTTCTATAACCAACCTTGGAAGCGTATCGGCGAGCGGGGACCGCACAGTTAATCCCACAAAAACGACAAACTATGAGTTGATCGCGAAGGGTCCGGGTGGCGAAGCTTCACAATCGGCGACGGTGAAAGTCAATGTGCAGCCTACCGCCACTCTGAGCTTAAGCCAGCCCGAGGTGCATTATCACAAAATTGGGGACAAGGTGGTCCAAGACGAACTCGCGACCTTGAATTGGGTGGCAGCGAACGCTAACCAGGTGAAAATCACGCCGTTCGGAACCGAAAGTTTGGCCGGAAGTAAGAAAATCGAAGTCCAACCAAAACAGACAAGTACCGGTCCCGTCAATGAGATGGTCGATTACACGCTCGCTGCGTCCAATGGCTGCGGGGGAACGACTACACGCACGGCTGCTTTGCACATTGTAGGTGCGATTGATCCGGCCCCCTCCGTTACGCTGGCCAGTCTCTTTTACCCGACTAACTATCCGACTGCACATCACCCCAAGATTGGACTAGTGGCCAGCGAGCGAGCGGTGCTCGCGAACGCCGCGAACCGCTTCCAGCAGCACGAGCAGTATGACAACGATCACGCGAGTCTCCTTATCATTGGACACGCTGACGTTCGCGGCTCAAAACGATACAACACAAAACTAAGCGAAAGGAGAGCTGAACTCGTCAAGAACTATCTCGTGTCACAGGGCATTCCTGCGAACAAGATACAGATTCGGGCTGACGGAAAGAGCGAGGAATTAAGCAAAAGCGAGGTTCTGAAGCTCCAGCTTGTGGACGCACAGAAGCCCGACAAATGGATGACGTATCACCCGAAAGTTACATGGCTCGCGTACAACCGCCGGGTCGACATCGTTCTAGAGCCTTCCGGGCAGCAATCGATGAAGGCATTTCCAAGTGACGCGCCCGACGCACGGATTCTATGGCAGCGTTCCCAACCAAGGTTGCAAAAGGTCGAAGTAGCCGCTAACTCCGGCACTGGCGCAACACTGCACGCGGAACTCAAGAAGAACTGAATGCGGTCGTTCGTTAAATTCGTGACTGGAAGGTAACAGCTTCGAGTTGGCCAGCTTCTCGAAAGGAGAGCAAAAGAATGAGACTTTCACTTAGAGCTACGATGCTTGCGGGTGGGCTTCTCTGGGGCGGAGCGATTCTCATGGTCTCGCTGATCAACCACGCGCGCCCCGATTACGGATTGAGCTTCTTGCAGATGATGAGTTCCGTATACCCCTGGTTCCATGCGTCGCATACGATAGCGGGGATCTTGACGGGCACGCTTGATGGACTCGTGGATGGAGCCCTCGCAGGTCTTCTATTTGCTTGGCTCTACAACACCTTCTGCGGGCTTTCGAGGCAAACATAGAGATAAACATAAACGTTTTCCAAATGCGAAAGGATGTGGCATGCTGCGCTCGCTGACCTTTTTTGTACTCTTCGGAAGTCTTGTCTATACAGCGTCTGGCCAGATATCGCCGACAGCCAGTAACAGGGTTCAGAACCTTCGCGATTGCCTGGATGGATTCGGGACCTGTGATCGATCACTGCTTACGAACGCACAGGCACAACAAATCGCTGACCTGCAACATGATCAGAACTTGTGGGTGTGCCTCACCGGAAATGGCCAGTGCGAGCATTCGGCGCTGAGTCCAGAGGAGTCGAAGAATGTCGCCACGGTGGAACAGCGCCGTAATACTCTTGCGTGTGAAACAACGATCGGTATATGCGATCAAGCTCTCCTCGCACCATCTCAAGCCGAAACGGTTGCACAAATCCAGAAAGAGCGGAACAAGGTGAATTGTGAGACCGGGGCGAGTGCTTGCGACTATTCTCTACTGACGGCCGCAGAGGTTGCGAAGGTTCATGAACTTGAACGACGGCACAATCTGCTTACCTGTCAGACTGACCCGCAATTGTGTGATCAGTCCTTGCTCACGCCGGCAGAAGCCAAGCAGGTTGCTACTATCTCGTATCAAAGGAATCTCCTGGCATGTAAGGCAGGGGATGGTTACTGCGACCACTCACTCCTGAGTCCAAGCGACTCGACGCTGGTCGCCGACGCCCAACGCCAACGGAACACTTTGGCCTGCGAAGCCGAAGACGAGACCTGCGACCGATCCGCGCTATCGGCCGAACGGGCCAAGCAGAGCGCCGTCGGCTCGATAGGGGTACGACGTTAGCAACGGAGGTCACGGATTGCTCAAAGCTGGCCGGTGAAGCTCCTGGCTAACTGCGGGCGGCAGGTTATCCAGGTGGTCGAGAAACGCGACCACCTGCCAGATTTCGCTGTCCGCCATGATCTTGCCCCATGCCGGCATGGCCGTTCTGCGCACGCCGCAGCGGATGACGTAAAAGTTCTGGCCGTCGGACAGATGGGGATGCACTCTCATGAACTGAGGAGCCTGCGGATAAAAAGACTTGCCATAGTCACTATCGGGGTTGTCAGGTCTGCCGTGGCAATCGGCACACTTGTCTCGGTACAGGCGGGCGCCGTCGAAAAGATTGGCATCAGTTGGCTGGATCGGATTTTTCTCTTTGGGCATATGGCGTTCGGCCGACGCGTGCAAGGCGGTACTGGCAATCTCGGAATCGAACCGCGACACCGGAACGTTGGCGCAGATGTCCGCAAAGCCGAAACGGAGGTAAAGCCAGCCACCCAAAGCCAGCGCGATAATCGCGAACACGATTCCTCGAAAGAAGTTCTTCATAGGGGTCTCCTCCCATTAGGATGCGAGTCAAGCGAGGAGCAAGTAAGATTTGTCCATTTCGGCTGTGGCGATCTCAACAATCTAAACATTTGCTATTCTCGAATAGTTCATCAATGCCCGATCTTCAGGCGTTCGCAAAAGACGTGTGGATCGCCGACGGTCCGCGCGTCCGTGACTTCGGAGTCATGTTTACGACCCGCATGGAAGTTGTGAAGCTCTCGAACGGGTCACTGTGGGTGAATTCGCCGGTTGTGGTGCCGTTCGATACGCTGCAGCGTATCACTCAACTGGGGCCGGTTAGATACCTCGTCGCAGCGACTCCGAGGCACGTCTGGCGGTTGGAAATGTGGCACACTCTATTTCCCGAAGCAGAGCTGTGGGCGCACGATCTACTCCATTTACTTTGAAGAAAGGGTACCTGCCACTGACCGGCATTCTAGGGGACGGGCCACCACAGTGCTGGGCGGACGACCTTGATCAACTGGTGTTCAAAGGCAACCCGCTCATCGAAGAAGTTCTCTTCTTTCAAAGAGAGTCTCGCACCGTCATCCTGGATGATTTAATCCAAATTCACCCGATCGTAAAGGGTAAGCCCTTTCGCAATGCTCTGTTCAAACTAGCGGGCGTTGCATCTCCGGATGGTGGCGTGCCGCACGACATCAGGATGACGTTCACGAATCGAAAGCTCCCGCGGCGATCGCTCGAAAAGCTGCTCTCGTGGGACTTCGACAGACTGATCATCGCCCACGGGCCTTGCATCGAGAAAGATGCCAAGCCTTTTGTCCGTGAGGCTTTCCGCTGGCTCGCGCCTAGAGGAAGTTAATGTCGAGGAAAGTTCTCCTCTTCGCCCCTTGTGCATTCAACCTGGCGGAAACCAGCCGCATGGTCGAGATCGCGAAAGGCGTCAGACATCACGCGATCGCGAGCCAGGTCTTCGATGTTCATTTCATCTCCGACGGAGGCGAGTTCGAACAGCTGATCGAAAGGCACGGCTTTCCCTTGACGCGGCTGGATCCCCGTCTCACTCCGGAAAAGATTGAGCACATTGCGAAGGTGGATCGTGGAGAGAAGTTTGCGCCCGCGTTCACTGACGCCGAAATGATCGAGCGCGTAGAGAACGAGATTGTCTGTCTCAAGAAGTTGACACCGGTCGCAGTTGTGACGGGGTCGTACCTAACGATCCCGATCACATGCCGGGTTCTCCAGATCCCGCTGGTTTGGGTCGTTCAATCCAGGTGGTTACCGATCGGCTCATTTGTTTCAAAATAAATCGAGGCGCCACGCGACTCATCATTTTGAGCTGATTCGCCTGCCCTGGACGTATTTCAAATCGATCGGCTTGCATTCCTTTGACGGCGACTTTAACCATGTCTTCCACTTTCATGATAGAAACGCCTTTCATGTCTTCAGGATTAAAGGCACCCAAGAGTTCGGTTTGTGTCGCCGGCGGCGCTAGCTCAAATACCTTCACTTTGGTGTTTTTCAGTTGCACACGAAGAGACTCGGTGAACGAATGCAGACCGGCCTTGGTGGCGCAATAAACCGGTGAAATCGGCAATGGGACAAATGCCAATCCCGATGAAACGTTCATGATTGCGGCCTCTGATTTTGTTTTCAAATGCGGCAAGAATTGTTTCACCATGCGAATCGGCCCGCTCAAATTGATTTCAATCTCGCGAGTGATGTCTTCGAGGCTTCCAGCTTTGTCGTGAAAATTGATCTCACGCATGATGCCAGCGTTGTTGATCAAAATGTTGAGCTCGGGAAATTGTTTGGTGACCTGTTCGTAAAGAGTGGCGATCGCTTTCGGATCGGAAACGTCGCTTCGAAAGGTATGAACTTTTGGAAAGGCCGCTTTCGCACGGTCCATCTTGGCTTGATCGCGGCCCGTGATAAGAATCGTGTTACCAAGTTCCGTGAGTTGTTTGGTGAGTTCGTAACCGATGCCGCTGCCACCGCCGGTGATCAAAATCGTATTGCTCGTGAGATTCATAATCAAATACCCCGCGCCTTTGGCCGCGCCAATGCCCCTTGCCCCAAGTGATAGGCAAGGTGGGCGGTTCTTCCGAGCAGCACCCCGAATCGATTCCGATGCGGTTCCCTCTCGAAATCCTGTTCCGACACCGCAGTATGCCGCTGCGCCCAATCCGAGTCCGAGAACTTTGAGAAACCCTCCCACAGCTTCTGGTTGATTTCTTGCCATGCGGCTTTGAGCGATTGTTCCGAGACAGTCAGTGGAACGGACTTGTCCGGATTTGAGATGAACATGGCGTCGAATTCTGGATGAAGTCTTTCTCCAATCCCGAGCAGCGGTAAAAGCCGATCGCTCGACGCCGCAAGATGGCCCCAGAGATAGATCAAGCGGTTTTTTCCTGGAGCAACTTCTTGCTCGAGTTCTCCCGGCGATAAGTCCCCAAACAATTTCTCCGCTCGTTCCACGTTGGACTTCCATCCGCGGAGTGCGGAGTCGACGAGCGACTTCTGTGTAGTCATCCTTCACCTTCCTTCTATTTCGGCGGAATCGCATGGCGTCAGCGGCGCCTCGATTCTTTACCCGGCCGTTATTAGGTCTTGGGCCTTCGCGCTTGCGGCCTTGCTGGCAAGCCCTTTACCAAGCAAGTCCGCCTCTAATTTCCGCGCAAGAGAAGCGGGCACGAGGGCGTTCATGATCCGGTTCAGCCGGCCTGGAACGACTCTGGAGCGGTTTTTGCGCAGACCGCTGAGGCCCTCAGATACGCACTGGTCGACGCTCATCGGTTTCATCGGCATGGTCTTCGGATCGAGGCCGAACTTTTCGAGCACCGCTGTGTTCGTAAACCCGGCTGCCAGTACAGTGACGTAGACGCCTAGACGTTTGAATTCATAGTGAAGCGCTTCGCCGAGGCTGTGTACATACGCTTTCGCAGCTCCGTCATTCGCCATACAGGGAACGCCGTTTTCCGCACCCATGGCCCCCGCGAGGATGATTCCGCCCTGGCGCCGCTCGCCGAGTTTCTGACCGAAGTGGTGGGCGATGTCCAGATGAGCCATCGCACCAAGTCGCAAGGTCGCCTGAAGCAACTGCCGATCAAGCTTCAAGAACTCGCCGGGATTTCCGGTGCCGGCATTGGAGACGACAAGGCCGATGTCGAGATCGTTTGTAGCGTCCGCGAGTCCCGCTATAAATCCCTCTCGTGAGAGATCCATAGCCAAGGCGCGGTACTGAACACCAAACTCCTGTGAGATGGCGCGTCCCAGTTCGGCAAGCAATGCGTCTCGCCTGGCCACCAGCACCACGTTGATCCCCGACGCTGCGATTTGCCGCGCAAATTCCTGGCCGATTCCCGACGAAGCGCCTGTGACAAGTGCCCAGGGGCCGAACCTCCCTTTATCGAGTGTTGCTTTCATCTTTTTGCTCCGTTCTACCTGTTTAGCGCTTGATGCCGTGCTGTTAAACAGTGGCGGGTTGGTGTATTGAACTCCAGGGCCGTTGAGGTTCAGCGGTAGAAGAATTGCTTATACGGCCCCAATTCCGCCATCGACCGGCAAATCGATTCCCGTAATGTAGCTGCTCTCGTCCGAGGCCAGGAACACCGCTGCCGAAGCAATCTCTTCAGGCTTCCCGATGCGCCCCATCGGAGTCATGGTCTTGAACCGTTCCTTCATCGCATCCGTGTTCTTGCCAAATTGACCTTCGAGAATAGGCGTCTCGATGGCACCCGGACTGATCATGTTCGTGCGGATTCCCTTGCCTGCGAAGTCCGCTGTCCATGTGCGCACGAACGAGCGTAGAGCCGCCTTGGTTGCTCCATAGGTTGGATAGATCGGGATACCTTTCTGCCAGACCCCGGAGCCATTCACGATGATCGATCCGCCCTCTTTCATCAGGGGCAGGGCCTTTTGCACTGCAAAGAACACACCGCGAGCGTTGACATCGAAAGTCTTGTCGTAGTGCTCCGGGCTCACGGCTGCTGTCGGTGTCGGCTCCACAATTCCCGCATTTGCAAATAGCACATCGAGCTTGCCTTTCCTGGCACCCACTTCCTTGTACAGTCGGTCCAGGTCATCGAGATTGGAAACATCCCCTTGGACGGCAGTCACATTGCTGCCGATTTCGGCCACGGCCTTATCCAGTTCCGCTTGCCGGCGGCCCGTGATGAAGACGTAGGCCCCCTCTTTCACAAATCGCTTGGCGGTCGCAAGTCCGATACCGCTGCTGCCCCCGGTGATGACGGCGGTTTTTCCCTGTAGTGCGGGCATAATTTGATCTCCTTCTCCGATTCGAAGTGTACATAAACTTCTGGAACTATCGTTTCAGATGTGCGCGACGCGAAATGGTTTCAACATTTTTCAACCTTTCGTTCCAGAAGTGCGTCAAATCTGGTATGCATACTTCAACGCCGGTGGAAGTGAGGATGGGACGCCCCCGCGGATTCGATGAAGGCGCCACGCTCGAAGCTGCGATGCGGGTCTTCTGGGAGAAGAGCTACGAAGGCGCCACCATAGCCGACCTGACCGCAGCCATGGGAATCAACCGTTCCAGCATGTACGCGGCTTTTGGCGACAAGGAATCAATCTTTCGCAGGGTCATGGAGCGCTACCGCGCGGGGCGGATGACCTATATCAGGCAGGCTCTGGCTCAGCCCTCGCTGCGGGAAGTCGTAGCGGGGCTGATTTATGGTACCGCGGAATTCCTCTCGTCACCCGGTAATCCTCGGGGCTGCCTTCTGATCCAAGGAGCGCTGGCATGCGGCACGGATGCGGAACCTGTAAAGCAGGCGATGATCGATTGGAGAAAAAGCGGTCAAGCGGCTTTGAAGAAGCGTCTGCAACAGGCACAGTCTGAAGGCGAACTCCCTGCAGAAATCCAGCCTGCAGACTTTGCCCGTTATCTGTCTTCGGTCATGGCAGGCCTTGGCGTTCAAGCCGCCAACGGGGCAACGAGGACAGAGTTGCGGCGCGTCGCTGAAATCTCCTTGCGCTGCATTGAAACCGCCCTTTGGGGTTCTGCAACCGCTTCTCCACACGAGTGATGTATTTCGTGCGACGATCAGAAATCGGCTCTCACTTGCCGCAAAATCGCCAACAGGCAGAAGGTTTCCGCGGCTACCCACGACAAATCGCCCAGCTACCGGTTAAACAGGCGTAACCGACGAACTGGTACGTGTTGCGACTTTACGGTCGTGGCACGCTGAAATTCCGCCGCGTAACTTCTGAGCAGGCATACGACTCTAACGCTTGGGCAGAACGCATGACAAAAGAAGAGATCAGACTGGGCGAATGCCAGCGTCGCGAGAAGCACTGGAAACGCTGGGGTCCCTACCTTAGCGAGCGCGCTTGGGGCACCGTTCGTGAGGACTACAGTCCGTACGGCAATGCTTGGGAGTATCTGCCGCACGATCATGCTCGCTCGCGTGCGTACCGCTGGAATGAGGATGGCCTGGCGGGCATCTGCGACCGCCACCAGTTAGTCTGCTTTGCGCTGTCTCTCTGGAACGAACGTGATCCCATCCTGAAAGAACGTCTATTTGGTCTGACCGGCAACGAGGGGAATCACGGTGAGGACGTCAAAGAGTACTACTTCTACCTCGACAGCACGCCTACGCACTCCTACATGAGGTATCTGTACAAATATCCGCAGGTACGGTTTCCCTATTCGCAATTAGTGGACGAGCATCGCCGCCGAGGCAAGGACCAGCCGGAATTCGAACTGCTCGATACAGGCGTGTTCGAAGAGGAGCGCTACTTCGACGTATTCGTCGAGTACGCGAAAGGGGATGTGGAAGACATCCTCATAAAGTTCACTGTTGCTAATCATGGGCCTGAAACAGCGCGTCTGCGTCTGTTGCCAACCATCTGGTTTCGCAACACCTGGGTCGGAGATTCGGCCCACCCGCACCTGCGCCAAGTTCCCGGCGCGATTGAACTCGATCACCCTAGCCTGGGCAAACGCTGGCTCTATTATGACGGCTCGCCGGAACTGCTCTTCACCGAAAACGAAACCAATGTCAAACGCCTGTTCGGACTGGAAAACCGCTACCCGTGCGTGAAGGACGGCATAAACGACTACATCGTTCGAGGGATTACGGAGGCAGTCGCTGCCGAGTCGATGGGCACCAAGGCCGCCGCGCATTACCGACTGGAGATCGGCGCTGGTCAAACTGCGACCGTGCGACTTCGCCTCAGCGATATCGACTTCTCGGGTGTAGCCGAAGCTGCGTTCGATGGTTTCGATCGTCTCTTATCGATCCGCAAGAGTGAGGCAGATGAGTTCTACGCCACCGTGATTCCGCAGGATCTCTCCTCGGACGCACAAAACGTCATGCGCCAGGGATTCGCTGGCATGCTCTGGTCCAAGCAGTTCTATCACTACGTAGTGAAGGAGTGGCTCGCAGGCGATTCCGGCAGTCCTCCCCCGCCGGCCGAGCGTCTGAGCGGTCGCAACAAAGAATGGCCGCACCTGTACAACGCCGATGTCATTTCGATGCCCGACAAATGGGAGTATCCATGGTACGCGGCATGGGACCTGGCGTTCCACTGCGTGGCGCTCGCACTTATTGATCCTGATTTCGCAAAAGAACAACTAGTGCTCCTCTTGCGCGAATGGTACATGCACCCGAACGGACAACTCCCCGCCTACGAGTGGGCCTTGGGCGATGTGAATCCTCCGGTTCATGCCTGGGCCGCATGGCGCGTCTATAAGATCGACAAAAAGCGCACGGGGAAGGGTGATCGCGCGTTTCTAGAGCGCATTTTTCACAAGCTGCTTCTGAACTTCACCTGGTGGGTAAATCGCAAGGATGCGGAAGGCATGAACATTTTCCAGGGCGGATTCCTCGGACTAGACAACATCGGCGTATTCGACCGGGGCGCACCGCTGCCGACCGGAGGTTACATCGAGCAATCTGACGGCACAAGTTGGATGGCAATGTACACGCTGAACCTGCTCGCCATCGCACTGGAATTGGCAGGAGAAGATCCGGCGTACGAGGATGTGGCAAGCAAGTTCTGGGAGCATTTCATGTATATCGCCAACGCGATG
Source organism: uncultured Acidobacteriota bacterium (assembly GCA_963720155.1). GTDB lineage: Bacteria > Acidobacteriota > Terriglobia > Terriglobales > Acidobacteriaceae > Sulfotelmatobacter. The sequence continues at coordinate 2,855 of CAVREP010000012.1, read as the reverse complement.
AACCATCGTGGCAACGACGGCATCGGTCTGTGGGACGAGAAGGACGGTTTTTTCTATGACGTCCTGAAGTTCCCGGACGGCAGCAAGTACCCGATGCGGGTTCGCTCCATGGTAGGCCTGATCCCGCTGTTCGCTGTCGCGACGATCGAATCGGAACTGCTGGACCGCTTGCCCGGTTTCAAGCGGCGACTGCAGTGGTTCATCGACAACCGGCCTGATCTGGTGAGCAACGTAGCCTGCATGCGCACACGCGGGATGGGGGAAAGACGTTTGCTCTCCATTGTCTGCCCTGACCAGCTGCGGCGGGTGTTGCAAACCATGCTGGACGAGCGGGAATTCCTTTCGCCATTCGGTATCCGCGCGTTGTCGCAATATCACCGCGAGCATCCCTACACGCTGTCGGTGAATGGCATGGAGTACCGGGTTGACTATCAACCGGCGGAATCAACCACTGGCCTATTCGGGGGGAACTCGAATTGGCGCGGGCCGATCTGGTTCCCGGTGAACTATCTGCTGATCGAATCGCTGCAGAAGCTCCATTACTACTTCGGCGACGATTTCAAGGTGGAGTTCCCCTCAGGTTCGGGCAACACGCTCACGCTCTGGGAGGTGGCCGCGGAATTGTCCCGGCGGCTGACAAGGATTTTCTTGCGGGACGACCAAGGCCGGCGGCCGACGCATGGCAATGTGGAGAAATTCCAGACCGACCCTAACTGGCGCGATCTGTTGCTTTTCCACGAGTACTTCCACGGGGATACTGGCGCGGGACTCGGAGCCAGCCATCAGACGGGTTGGACCGGTCTCGTCACAAAACTGCTGCAGCAGAGTGGCGAGTCTCCCAAACACACAAGGCGTTCAATGTTGGCGCCCGTTGCGTTCACCAAGTAAAGATTGAAAATACGCGCACGGAAAATATAGAGAGAAAGTATGATCCGTTTTGGACGAGACGTTTGCGACAATTTGAATGAGGCCTTGCGTCGCGAATGGCTGGAAACGAACGGCTTGGGTGGATTCGCTTCCTCTACCATTGTTGGCCTGAATACGCGAAGGTACCACGGTTTGCTAGTGGCCGCGACCAAACCCCCGGTCGGCCGCTATGTGCTTCTTTCCAAGTTAGAAGAGACTCTTCTGTTGGACGGCCGTGCATTCGATCTCTCCGCGAACCTTTATCCATCTGTCGTGCATCCTCAGGGTTTTCGCTATCTCAAGCGATTTAGTCTCGATCCCTTCCCTATATTCACCTACGAGATTGAGGGTGTTGAGATCGAGAAGACTGTCTTCATGGTGCAGGGCGAGAACTCGACGATAGTTCAATACCAACTTGGGAATAAGAGCGGTTCCAACTCACTCTTCCAAAAGGTCGAGCTCGAACTTAGGCCCTTGATCGCCTTCCGCGATTACCACAGCACTACTCATGAGAACGGTGCTCTGAATTCCACCGTGGAGTCGGCGCCTGGGCTAGCGAGCATCACTCCATATACCGGCCTGCCATCTCTGCACCTGGCGCACAACGCCGGGCAACTTGAAAGCGGCGGGAATTGGTACCGCAACTTCGAATACGATGCCGAGCGTGAACGTGGCCTCGATTTCGTTGAAGACCTCTTCAACCCCTGCCTCCTACGCTTCGATCTGCGTCCGGAGCAGGAGCGGTGATCATCGCTTCGACTGAGCCGCGCGATGCCGCAAAGGTGGACGAGTATCGCCAAGCCGAAATCTCCCGACGACGCTCCAACGTTATGCACGCTCCGATGAAAGACGATTTCGTCGAGTCGCTCACTACCGCCGCCGACCAGTTCATCGTCGCGCGAGGCAAACAGAAGACGGTCATCGCGGGTTATCACTGGTTCAGCGACTGGGGCCGAGACACCATGATTGCCCTGCCCGGCCTGGCCCTAACGACGGGCCGTTACGACGTCGCGCGCAGCATTCTGCGCACCTTTGCCCGCCATGTGGATCGAGGCATGTTGCCAAACCGTTTCCCTGATGCCGGCGAAACACCCGAGTACAACACAGTCGATGCAACGCTGTGGTTCATTGAGGCCGTTCGCTCCTATCTGGCCTACACCGACGACCTGGACTTCGTGGACAACGAGCTTTATGGCGTTTTGACCGAGATCGTTTCGTGGCATGTAGGAGGCACGCGTTTCGGAATCAAGGTTGATTCAGACGGACTGCTCAGCTCAGGCGAGCCGGGCGTGCCACTGACGTGGATGGACGCGAAGGTGGGCGATTGGGTCGTCACGCCGCGCCGTGGGAAGCCTGTCGAAATTCAGGCCCTTTGGTACAACGCTCTGCACGTCATGGAGGATATAGCGCGGCGACTTGAAGACGAAGTCAGCAGTCACCGTTACAGCACGATGGCGGCGCTAACCAGCGGGACCTTTAATCGACTTTTCTGGAACGAAAAGAGTAGGTGCCTCTTCGACGTCGTGAATGGCGGCCCGCCGGACTCTAGCATCCGGCCGAACCAGATCTTTGCCGTGAGCCTGCCTCACACCATGCTCAATCCGCCGCGGGCGAATCGCGTCGTAGAAGTCGCCCAAGAGCACCTGCTCACACCCTACGGTCTGCGAACCCTCGCCCCAAGCGATCCTCAATATCGCGGCCGCTACACAGGGGACCAGGCCAGCCGGGATGGCGCTTATCATCAAGGCACGGTTTGGCCGTGGTTGATGGGTCCATTCCTCACTGCATACATAAAGGTGCATGGTAGAAGTGAGCCAGCGCGGCGACAGGCAGAATCTTGCGCTCTCCGCCTTCAAAGATCGGCTGTCAGACTCTGGACTTGGCCAAGTCTCTGAAATCTTCGAAGGCGATGAGCCCCATCGTCCGGTCGGCTGCATTGCGCAGGCATG
>CAVREP010000011.1:0-3701 GCA_963720155.1 uncultured Acidobacteriota bacterium | reverse complement strand
AGCACTGCTTACTACTGACTTCCACCGCTTTTACGGTGCCCGCCGTATTCTCTATGTTATTGAAGCACCATTAAATCTGGTTATTTTAGATCCCACCCATAACCGTGAGTCACAGCTTCCGACTCATGTACCCAGCGGGGAACCTTGACCGCCACGTCGCCACCGAGGCGCGTGTCGCGCGCGCTACACTTCGCCCATGCCGCCGGAACCGAGCAGAGCAAGAATTTCGTATGGACCGAGCTTCGTGCCAGGAGTCAGAGCCATTGGGTGCGCGCAATTATAGCCTGAACATCATTCTCGAAACGGATGCGATAGTTCTGGTTGCAATCGAGAAACTGACAATTGCGTTTCGATACCTTCCGGATTGCTCGTCAGAACGAAGCCGCTGGCGCGGCGGACGCTGCCGCGTGTATAGGTGCAAGCGTATCTGCGCTTGAAAGAAGAACAGCCGCGGCGTACCATCACCGGAGTGAACGCCGGGAGCAGTACATTGACGAGCATCAATAACCAAGCTTTTCGCGCAACTCCCTTCTTTGCAATGACTTCCAGCTCCAAATCGATTGAATTCCCATAGACCGCGTCCGCCGCAAACGCAAGCGGCTTCCTTCTAACGGTTTTATCAAAAGCGCGCAGAGCATTGTCGTCACACGCACTCGTTCTCGCGTGCGCGCTTCCGATAAAACACTAGCGTGATCCAGCCACGAAATTCGCTGCCAACTTCCTCGGGACGAACCTACATACCCGCGGGATGCAACTTCGGCTGCCTGCAGCCGTCAACGCTGCATGTTACTGCTTGAGTACTTGACTGCTGCGCCTATTTCTTTAGCGCGGAGGCGAAATTCGAAACGACAGTCAGTGCGTCGCCCACCTGTTGAGACACACGGTAGAGCAGGATTTTCTTCCCATCAGGGCTGACCTGGAAGAAAGGATCGGGCGTGGACCAATTTGCCACTAACGTTTGGGGCACACCGAACTGCAGGGCACCGGTTACTTCTTTCACCGGCATGGCCCAAACCGTGTTCCCGGAAGTCGCATAGTAGAGTTCTTTTCCATCGAGGCTCCACAATGGGTGTAGCCCCTGGTTCGCCGAGACTTGCCATTTGCCGGTGCCACCCCTGAAACCGCTAACGTAGATTCCCGCCGAACCGGACTCATTCGACAAGTAGGCCAGCCAGTGGCCGTCGGGAGAGAGTTTTGGGTCGTTGCGAAACGTACCCGGTGTGGTTGGCACGACTTGGAACGGCTTGTGATCTCCTTCCAGAGGCAATGCCCAAATATCCTGAGCTCCCGGTATTCCGCGCGCATAGACGATGTACTTTCCGTCGTGGGACCAGTCACCGGGAAACAGCAACTGATCGTCGCTCAGCAATTCCTCTTCGGCGCCCCCTCCGTCCGAGGGTTTGCGAAAAAGCTGGAACTTGCCATTGCGGTTGGACGTGTAAGTGATCCATTTGCCGTCCGGCGACCAGAGCGGGGTGTTGTTGAAAATCGGCCCAAACGTAAGGCGCGTGCGGATGCCCCGCGCCAGATCGTGCACCCAAATGTCGCTTACACCATTGTCCATCTCAAGTGCGATGCGGTCGCCCTGCGGCGAAAGCCGAAGAGCGTTCACATTTGTCAGCCCCTCGGCGATTGTGGACTTTTTCTTCGTCCCGCGATCCACCCAGTACAGTTCCAAGGTGCCGTAGTCCCCGCCCCCGGTGCCATAGAGAAGCAGGCCGATGTCCGCTGCGGCCACGTCCATGTGCCACGTCGTGGGATCGTTCGCTACGTCCTTGGCCAGAGTTTGCGGCTCTCCACTTAATGTGCCGCTCGAAGGATTGAACGGTTGCGCCAGCAGTTGCTCGTTGCGCGCGAAAAGCAGGTAGCCATCAGCATAGATCGCATTGGATTTGGATTTGAGCACGGGTTTGTTTACGCTGCCATCGACCGCAGCGTAGTAGACCGTGTCGTTTGCCGATTTCGAGGCATCGTGGTTGATCGCAAGATAGAGCAAATGCTTGCCGTCAGGGAGAAAAAATGGCCAGCGATGCGACGTGTGCTGATTGATGTCGAGCGTCGTAAGGGGGGTAGGCGTGCCGCCGTTGGCGTTAATTCGGTAGAGTCGATCCTGAGTTACGGGTGCGTAAACGATGATGCCATCCGTTCCCCACGCCCCGCCGCGCCCGTATCCTGCATCGGCGATCACCTGGGCCGAGCCGCCGGAGATTTCCACCACTTTCAATTTTCCGTCCGCGAAAAACGCGATCGAGCGGCTATCGAATGACCAGAAAGGAAAAATAGCGCCATCGGTGTCCTTAACTTGGTGCGCATCCAGCGAATTTGTCGGGCGCACCCAGATCGTCGTCTTGCCGTTCAGGTCCGTAGCGGCGAACGCGATCATCGAACCGTCCGGCGAGATCACCGGAGGCCCCGCGTTATCGCCGGTCAAATTTATCTGGCTTTTGTCGGGAGGGTTCATCACCATGCGAATCGATGCCGCGGGGGCGGGCCGATGCAAAATAAACCCTGCAATTGCTGCCAGCAGCAACCCCGCGATCACTGCCGCCGCCCAAACCAGCGACCGCCGCGCCCGCAAAGCCGCGCCCGCCTCGGCGCTCGGAAATGAATTCCCCGCAACCTTCTCGGCTGGCTTTGTCGCCGCCACCCACTGCAATTGCAGCTTGATATCATTCGCGCTCTGAAAACGGTCGTCGGGATTCTTCTGCAGGCACGTCGTTACCACGTGCTCAAATGCCGCAGGCACTCGCGGATTCACGTTGCTGATTGGAGTCGGATCCTGCTCCAGGATTGCCGATGCAAGCGAAAGCTGGCTCTTGCCTTGAAATGGACGCTTGCCCGTCGCCATCTCATAGAGAACAGCGCCGAACGCAAATATGTCCGATCGGGTGTCGGCTTCTTTGCCCTCGATCTGCTCCGGCGCCATGTACTGCACCGTCCCAATGATGGTGCCCGCCGTCGTTAGCGGAGTCAGCGGACTCGGCCCACTCAGCGTAGCGGCCGCTGTGAACGATGGCGGAGCCGAAACCGAACCTGATGCTGCAGTCGCAGCCCCCACCGGCTTCGCCAACCCGAAGTCCATCAGTTTCGCACCCGTCTGCGTCAACATGATGTTTCCGGGCTTCAGATCGCGGTGAACAATGCCCTGGCGATGGGCAAAGGCCAGCGCCTCGGCAACTGCAATTCCAATTTTGTATACCTCGGGAAGCGGGAGCATCTCCTCCCGCAAGCGGTCGGCCAGCGTCTGACCTTCGAGGAACTCCATTACGAAGTAATCAGTGCCGTCCTGCGATCCGACGTCATAAAGATGACAGATGCCTGGGTGATTGAGAGATGAGATGGTTCTTGCCTCGCGTTCCATCCGCTGCCTGAGCTCTGCGGAGGAAGAAAGATGGGAAGCGAGGACTTTGATCGCCACTACCCGGTCCAGACGCGTGTCCCGTGCACGGTACACTTCGCCCATGCCACCGGCGCCGATAGCTGCTTGAACCTCATACGGGCCTAGTTTCGTGCCAGACGTGACCGTCATTCGCGACCGCAATTATATCCTTATCGCAGATAGAGAGACGAGGTATGACGCTTCTGGGCTTCTTCTAGATTATTCCGCCGTTGGCCTGAAGCAAGCTTTTAGGAGTTTGCGGGAGTATGGTCGGCAATTGGGAAGTCAGGTTCCGGCTTGCTCGTTAGAACGAAGCCGCTGG
>CAVREP010000010.1:0-521924 GCA_963720155.1 uncultured Acidobacteriota bacterium | reverse complement strand
TAGTGGGGGCCCGGAAGATCATTACGAACGATGCCCGACAATTCCTCGTGAGGCTGCTCGAAACGAACAGCATCCGTGTGCAGAGCGATATTCTGAACCGTGTTCAGGAAAGCCGTGGCAAGTTAGAAGCCGAGATTCGCAAGCTACTGCACGAGATCAGCCGCATCGCAGAGCAGGCATTGATGCGTGCTAAAAAAGTACGAGAAGAGGGTGCCCCGGCAGTTCAAGCGGCACTGCAACGGCTCGACTCCTTAGAACGGGAAGTGCGCGCACTCGGCTTGCCTGGGATGTCGGAAAGTTAAACGATCGAAGCGTACCGCCTATAGCGCGTTATTCTGCCGCCTTACACCCCTCAAGCTGCTCCAAAAATTCGCTCATACAAGTCTTTGCCATAGCTCGTCGGTAACGGTTCGCCTTCGACGAATCGAAACGTTCGCCTGCTGTTCTTGGGGCAGCCTCTCCGCACGAAGCAACAGGGCGCCATCCATTTTCGCGGAGGAGAAAGCCTGTGCCAGATCGAACATGTGGGTTACGTAAAACACTTTGATGCCCGCCTCCAGCAGAGCCTGAACAATCTGCCTCGCGATCTCTGATCCTTCTCTTTCGTTGGTGGACGCGAATGACTCGTTAAGCAGAACGACGCTGTTCGGGGTCACGTTGTCTACGATTGAGCTGACTCTGCCGAGTTCTTCGTCGAGCTTTCCGCTCTTCATGCTGGTGTCCTCTTCGCCTTGAAGTGGGTAAACATACCATCACAGAGATTGGCACCAAAGGACTCGGCTGGTACGAACATCCCGCATTGCATCATCAGCTGGGACACTCCGACGCTGCGCAGGAACGTAGACTTGCCGCCTCGGTTAGCACCAGTGATCATCACCAGTACCTTGCCATCACCGCTGGCATCGTTGCCAACGACTCTATCCTTAATGCAGCAAACTCGACAGACATCGTACAACCCCCGACAGGAGAACATTGCCTTGCCGAGCGCGAAGGGCTCGGGCATGCAGATAGGCTCACCCTTTCGGGCGATCTGGTCGCGCAAGTTCATGCGACGGTGTTAAGCAGCCTCGGATATGCAGAGCAGATACGCGAATCCGCTTCACATTTCCAGGATTCCCCTTTTGAGCTGGGGCAAATCCTAAGCTTAGCTTCACTGCGCAGCCCACTTCCGTAATAATCGAGTAGGACGCGTTCGCTTTTTCCGTAACGTACGTTGGTGATGACGGAGGTGAGAGGAACGATGCCGGTCGGGAGGCGATCCATTCCAAGGACAGCGTTCATTAGGGAAGATTTGCCGCGATTGAATCTGCCCGCGACCACCAGGGCGAACCGGTCTTCGGCCAGACGGACCAGCAGATTACGCCACGGTTGTTCATACTCCCATCGCTTGTTCGACTCCTTATCCTTTTCAGAAGCGATGAGTTGTCCGGAACGGATCAGCTCCGCCAGTGCGAATTTGACTTGCTCATAAGTTTTCAAGTCCATAGTGTCAGACTCCCGTCTGTGAGGCGGAATCGGGTGGGCCGCGGTGTGCAAACAGGCTGGCGAACCGTTCGCCTCGACAATTGAACAATGTTCAAGCAGGGAATCCGTCCCGAGACTGGCTCTTGCAACAGGTATCCGTCAGGAGTCATCATCTGTCCGGTGCTGGGGCTGCTCCTGGGACAGCGGTTAGGGGTGAACTCCTTCACCCATCAGCAAATAGAAGATCACCATGATAGATGCGCACGATAAAGAATCGATCTCTATTTTGTTCGCGCAGAGCACAAGACGGACTTTTCCAGCAGGCAGCTTCTCCGTTCAGTTGGGCGTTAAGTTCCTTTTCTGACGCCGGGATGCCGGCGGGGCTGGCTGAGAATTTCTTTGGCAGCAGCACTGGCGTTATCCCGGCCACCGAAACCTGATAGCTGCGGATCCAAAAGAAACGTCCTAGAAGGCTACCCTCAACACGAACTGCATCTCGCGCGGCGTCCCCGTCCCGACGGGGCTAACCGGTGTAGTCGTGTTGACCGTCTGGATGATACTGCCGAAGACGCCTTGCGTACCGTTAAGGTATGGAGTGATGTCCGACTGTGGCAGCCCATACTGCGGATGGTTGAAGATATTGAAGAATTCCGCACGAAATTCGAGCCGCACACCCTCGGTCAGCGGGATATGTTTCCCAAGACCGATATCCATCTGCCACGCGTCCGGCCCGCGGGCCACATCGCGTGGCGCATCGCCGAACGTCCCTGCCGCAGGCGCTGCGAAGGCCGCCGGATTGATCCATTCCGCGATTGTCTTGCCACCCGGCGGCATGAGTGAAACACCGGGCACGATATCGGGGCGTTGATCGGTGGTGTTGCCGTCTGGAACAGCCGACGACGATCGATCAATCGTAACGTTCACCGGAAAACCGATACGCGCCACGACCATAGAAGTCAGTTCCCAGGAACCGGCGATGCTGCGCCAGACTCCTGGCTGGTTCAAAAACGCTTTGCCGGGCCCGAAAGGAAGTTGGTACACGGCGTTTACGTTGAACACATGACGCACGTCCCAAATACCGTCAGCGCGTTCACAAGGTTGGCAGGCGACATTTTCCGGCACAAGCGAGTCACCGTCGCCGCTGCCGTCGGACCCATTGTCGATTTCATGCGACCACATGTAGTTGGCTGACAACAGGAAGCCGTGCGAGAACGAACGTTTCACCGCGAGGGAAAGGCCATTATAGTTGCTGTTGTCTTTGTTGCCCCGCCAACTCACTTGCCCAAAATCCGGGTAAGGACGGGTTCCGGTAAGCGGGTCGACGACGTTTACCTCGGAAAGCGTGAGCAGATGAACGCCCCTGCTTCCGACGTACGAAACCGTTCCCACAAAGTCCCCTGGCAGTGCTTGCTGTAACGATAAGCCCCATTGCTCGACATAGGTATCCTTGCGCCGCCGGTCGTCGTCGCGCGGTGAAATGATGCCTGTCGTATCGGCGAGAAAGGGCGTGATCGGATAGCTGAGAGAGGGAATCGTCTTATTCGACAACGAATAAGCGAACACCTCGTTGCTGATCGGAAGGTTCTGATCGTCGAGTTGGCCGTCCTCGTGGTAGATACCGAAGCCCGCTCGAATCACCGTGTTTGCGCCCTTGGTCGGCGCCCACGCGAAGGCCAGCCGAGGATCAAGGTCGCCATAATTGGGCTGACCGAAGCTGGCGCCCACTCCGCAAAACCCTTGTGGTCCGCACGTCGCGAAATCGAAAGGATTGGCGCGGCCCTGTACTTCATGAAAAATATTGAAGAAGCTGTCACGTGCCCCCACGTTCACAGTCAAGTTCGGCAACCACTTGAATTCATCCTGGAGGTATCCGTAATACTGCGTCTTACGCAAGCCGTTGATGGGCAGAGCACCGTTAAGGCTGGCCGTGCTTACCTGGTCAGCGTCGAAGGCGGCCGTGGAGGGAAATACAACCGTGCCGCTCTCCGTATTTCCCTGATTCAGTTGAATGCGCCGAATCTCCACCCCCGCCTTCACCGTGTGCCGCCCCTTGATCCACGTCAGGTTGTCGATCTCAGAGAATGAATTGCCCACGCCGGTACTGACCTTATTGTTATTGAGCGTGGTAAAGGCGCCGGAAACCGCGAAGGTGTAAGGCAATCCTGTCTGATTGATGTCGGTTGTGTCGGCGGTACCGCGGTTAAAGCCGAACTTCACTTCGTTCACCAATGAGGAAGAAAAGATGTGCAGCAGTTCGATGCCGCCGTTGACCGGAGCAGACGTAAGCTGCTGCCGGTCCGCAAGATAATTCCCGGAAGTGGCGAGCGGTTGGGTGTTTACCGCTCGATCAATGTTAAACCGGACGTAGGCCGTAGTTTTGTCCGAGAAAACATGGTCGAGGCGCAGCATCGCGGAATTCTCGTTCACCACCTGCCGGCCTTCGCTCGCAAATTGCGCAACATCGGGATTGCTGGTTGCCGTTTGTCCTTCCGGATACGCGTTGAGGATTGGAATGAGGACGGGGGAATCCGTGGCCACCTGGGCACGGAATGCGTCGCTGGGAACGAAACCGAGGAGCGGGAATCCCCAGATCTGCCGGTATCCTTCGAATGCCAAAAAGAAAAAGGTCTTGTCGCGCGCTATCGGCCCGCCCAGCGAACCTCCATACTGATTCAAATGAAAAGGCTGTAGCGCGGTATTAACGGGAACAGGCTCCGAAGCATCGAACGCATTATTGCGAAAAAATTCGAAAGCGTCGCCGTGCAACTGATTGGTACCCGATGGCGAGGTTACGGCTAACTGCGGGCCTCCCGTGGCTCCGGATTCCGCCGTCGCAAGCATAGAATCAACGCGAAACTCCTGAATTGTGTCGAGCGGAATTGCCAGGCGAACGTAAGCTTGCTGGGGCTGGTTCACGATGTTGGTAGCGTCGATGCCGTCGTAAGTAAAATTGTCGTCGTCGCGGCCTCTGCCCGCGAACCGAACCGCACGCTGGCTGCTACCTCCTGTATCGACCGCGCCCGGCGCCACGGCCGTCAGCGTTGCCCAATTGCGGCCGTTCAGCGGCAGTTCCTTGGCCTGGGCCTGCTCCACACGCGTGCCCAGAGCGTCGGAGGTCTTATCCATCTGCTCGGAACTGGCCGACACTTCAACCCGCTCCTGTCCGCCCGATACCTGCAGGCTTGCATTCAGTGTGCGCGTCCGCCCGACCGCTTGTACGACGTCCGTAACGGTGAGGGTTTTGAAGCCATCGTGGACAAACGTTACCGTGTACACTCCCACCGGCAGCTCGGGAATGTCATAGGTTCCGCGGGAGGAGGAAGTAGTTTCCCGCCGCAGTCCGGTCAGGTTCTGCAACGCGGTGACATGCGTTTGTGGCAGAACCCGCCCCGCAGGGTCGGTCACCGTGCCGTCCAATCCGGCGCGGTCCACCTGCGCAGGCGACCATGCCACAAGACCCAGCATGATCCCTAGCAAACCCGCGAACTGCCCACCTTTCCTGTAGGCTCGCCGACTACAGCAAAAACTCCACCTCGTCCATGTTCGCATCCGCCGCCCCCTTAATTACACTTCTCCGCGCCTCTGTGTGCGCGACAAAGATGAGCGAAAATAGCAGGGCATCTCCGGCTACTACCAGCGGGCTCGTAGATAGCGAGTAGCGACGTAAGCGCTGGGCAGAAAAAACTAGTGAACCGCAAGGGGAGCGATGTCGGTGTCGTAACGCCCGGGCTGAAAGCGGCGCCCTCTTCAGTGGATGAACCATTCGGTAACGCGGTGAGTGAACGAGAGGGTTTGACCGTAGTGAGCGACGGTATACGGAACAGCTACGAGAAGCACTGGAAGCAAGCTCCACCAATGTAGCTGCGCAGCTCGGGAACTGGATTCATCCCATGCGAGCAGCCGCTCCACTCGCAACTTGACTAGCGCTCTAATGTTGACCAGTCCAGTCGTGAACACGGGCGGATCTTGCAATGGAACCAAAGCGGAAAGCTTAATTAAAGCGGCTGCCAAGTCAATCGCGTCATCACTATTCGAGACGGCCGCCTCGTCTGCCGCAAATTCTGCCGCTTCCTGCCATGACTGTTCCAACCTGGTCATACCTGGAAACGGCAACCCGTAAATGACGAGCTTTTTCAGATTGTCGCGCGACCGCACATGCCCGATTTCATGCCGGACCGCGGCCCGCATCTCGTCCGGGGTCAAAACCGTAACGGCTTCCTCGGAAATCAGCACTCTGGGCGTCGAAACGCCATACAGTAGGAGCGGAGGCAGACCAATTCGTGCGTGAAGCTTCAGCGCGGCTACGTCGGCGTCCAGAGCAGGTGATCCTTCGAGCCATTCCGCTACTGCTCGCGATGCACCAGCTTGTGCACTCAATACGCGGAATAGACCAGCCGCAAACAACAAAAGAGTGCCTACGCCGAACAGCACGGTTCCGATGTCCTCATCCGTCCCACCCTCCAAGAGAACGAATGCCGGCAAAGCAAAAGTCAGGGTAACGAGCGCTGAGCCCAGCAACGGAAAGATTCGAACCGCAAAAAGTAAGCGGGCCGATCTGACAGCAGAGTGTCGGCACAATAGAGACACGAATCGCCATGCGCACACGACTAGCAGCGAAAGTAAGCAATAAAATACGCCAAAAAATCCCAGCGTCACTATTGTGCCGCGGAAGACGAACATCATAGACGTTTCCCTTTCCGCTCCTTCAGTTCCGAACGCTTCTGTTCCACCAGATCTCGTAACTCATCGAGCAGCCGCGCGTCATGTGCACTGATGGCTTCCACAAAGCACGACAGCGGCAGCGAGGAGGGGCGGGTAGACTCGATCCATCGTCGCACTCCGGCGACCGCCATCAAACGAGGCACTTCTGCGGGAGTACAAGTAGGGGAATAACGGAACGCCTTGCCCTCTTCAGCTCGGGCTAACAGACCTTTCTTAAAAAGCCGGTCCAGGGTTGTCATGACCGTTGTGTAAGCGAACGGAATCCTTCCATTAATCATCAGCTCGCGAACCGTCAAGCTCTTGTGCAACCACACCTCTCCGAGGATCCTCCGCTCAAGCGGACCCAGTCTTACTTCAGCCAACTTGGACTCAGAACTAAAAATCCTATTCACCGCGATGAGCGACTCGCGAACATTATAGTAAATCGCTCAGCTATTACCAGAGAGAGTTGTTTCTCCCCGCCCAGGTCGAAACGCGAATGCGAGGCGAGGGGTCGATCCGTATGAAAATAGTTCTTGTAGGCGGCAATCCAATCAGAGGTATATCCACTATATTATTGTTTGTCTATAAGCATAGTGGTAATTAACCTGACAGTGCGTCGCATACCATGGTCGGACCGCAAGACGCCCTCGGTTTTTCGAGTTGACTTTACGAAGCCACGACGATCACTTTCTTCACCGGCTTGGCTCGATCTTTTACAGGGCTGCTGGGGAAGGGGACTCAATCCAGACTGTTACGAAACCAACAACTTGTGATTCGAAAGCAAGGGCGATGTTCCGAGTTCCGGAGCATCGCTTTTGTGTTTTTTACGATGAAGAGTACTGGGGTGAAGGGGAGCATCGGAAAGCAGTTCAGGCTAGGGCCAGGGCGGCAGTCAACCGGGGTCGACCAAGAACGTTCATCATCCGTTTTAGGTTGTAGACGATGACTGCTAAGCTCATCTCCGCTTGTGCTCCTTGACGACCGCGTAGAAGAAACCGCGGATGACCGAAGATGTGGTATTTCAAACTTGCAAACGGATGCTCCACCGTTGATCGGCGCAGTACACGGAACGGTCTTTCCGCGAGATTTGCTCGCGTTTTAGCGTCTGTCCGGCGGGACCGAGAAACCTGTCCTGCTCCGGCTGATAGACGAATGCGCTGCGGTCAAACACTTGCCGCCGCCCTGATTGTTCACGCCGCGATTGGCAGGCACGTGCGGAAGGATGCCTTTGACTTCGCAGGCTTCCGCCTGTTCTCCGTTGAATAGCCCGCATCGGCTTACTACGCAGGCCGACCCGAAATCGGTGGAGCTTGTCCTCTGAAGTCGCGCTGCACAGTGGGAGCACAGCGGATGGTATCCCGCCACTGGCATGACGAGGCGCTCCAGCGCATGCAGCAACGGGCTACCCAGAGGCAAGGTACCACGTGCAACACTTGTCCCGGACCACTCACCGCCGCCTGCGCGGCTTCGGCCCATGGGCAGCAGGCAGCGATTGTCGGTGGCTTCGGTCGCAACCTGCTGGTCCACGATCAGCGCATGCTCGCTATCGACCGCAGCCTGCACATTGTGGGCAGGCACTTTGGGGCCACTGGTGGCGCGCATAAAGTGGGCTTCCGGTTCTCTGTGCTCCTGCAGTTTCTTCAGGGCTTCGGCGACCTTGCTCGGCTCGATCACCATTTCCTGGTCCGCCGATTCTAAAGTCTCCAAATAGCGCTTCATTGCCTCCCGCTCCCGCACGCCGCCAACGCTGCTGACTGCCCGAAACTTCGATCCATCCAGAGCTATCCATTCCCCGCGTACCAGTCCCAGAGAACGCGCAAAGCGAATCAACTCCGCCCCGTCTGCGTCACCTCCTCGCTGTGCAGGCGCCGGAACTCCGCGATGCTCTTGTGATCGGAAACCAGGCGATGGAGCAGCCACATCACTTCCACGTTGCGCTGACATTCATTCTCCAACCCCCGCGAGGAGCGGACCTGCGGCAGGTAGCCGTATAGGTAGAGTTTCAGCAGATCGCGCGGGTCGTATCCCGGCCGGCCAGTCTCGGCGGGTTCCGCACGCTGGAAGCCCAAACCCTCCATGTTCAGTCCATCCACGAACGCATCGATCACCCGGCAGACCTGGTCTTCCGGAATTAGTTCGTCTAAGGTGACCGGAAACAATGTTCCTTGCGTCCGCCCCTCGCCTTGAATGAATCCCATAAAAGATGCCCTCACTTACGTGAGGGCATTTTGCCATTGTTTGCATCGGCTGCGTAGTGTTTCGTAACAGTCTGAATCGCCGTCCCCTTCCCCAGACCCCCATTCCTGCTGAAGAAAGTCGTCGAGACGAATCCATAAATGCGAAAAGTGCAACGACCGATTGTCTCAGTGGAAGGGTTCAGAAAACAGAACTCCAGCTGGTGTGCCAACCTAGTTTGTCTCAACAGAAGGGTTCACCCCACTTCTGCGTGCCAGGTGTGTGCCCGGTGCCACGGAAACGACCAGCGATCAGGTTGTGGTACCTTGGCCCTAGCCCTCGTCGTCTGGTGGTCCTCCAGTTCCTGCCAGATCCTGCGGTTTGATCTTCTCGACATTGAATTTTGCCGCGCGTTCTCGCATGGTCTTGAGTACCTCTTCAAGTGGTGGTGGTTCGCCCTTAATCCAACGCAGCGGGTTGATGCGCGCTACCACGAACGAGCGCAGGTACGGGCTAACAAGACCACGTTCTTTCAGCTTCTTTACCGCTGCCGCCACTTTCTCCTCGAGGTCGAGCACCATCGTGGCGCGTTTCTCGTGATCCTTGACCGCGGCACGGAGCGGTTCATTCGTAAAGCTCTCGAGTCGCCGGAGGATTGGATGGTAAGCACCACCGCCGAAGCGAGGGAAGCGTTCATAGCAGACACCCAGAGTGACTAGGGCAGGTTCGTCGAGGTAGAACGCGAACTGCGACTCGGAACGCGTGGCATCTTCTTCCACCAGACCACGGTAGATGCGTATGACCTCCAGCGAGCGTTCCTTGAGATTGTGAGCCTTCTCCGTATTCAGCGCGAGGATCTGCCAGGCTACCTCGCGGTCTGCCACGACGAGCGCAGTGATAGATTTCGCCCCAAGGCGGCGCATGGCTTCGAGGCGATGCCGACCATTGGGAGTCCAGAAGCCTCCCTTCGGTGCGACCACCGCGATGATCGGGTCGAGAAAACTCCCTGTCTTGTTGATAACGTCAGCTAGCCGTTTGTGATGAGCATCGGAGAGATCTCGCTGGAAGGGCGTGGGTTCAATAGCATCGATCGGCAAAATCGAAAGCAAGAGCGGATGACCGCCGAGAGGTTCCTTGTACAATCCCACAACGCAGCCTCCGGCTTTCTCGATTGCCTCTGCAGCTTCCGCGGCAGTTCCTGTAGGCTGCTCGAGCCGGCATCCTGCTGGGACGAGGCCCTTCGTCCCGGGCTTGACTTTGCGAGGACGTCTCCGGGCTGGAGCACGCTTGACCATGCAGAGACTCTATTCTAGTTCCGGATGGATTATCTCTCGTCACCGATCACGGTCACGACGATGGTGCGCTCCCGCCCACGCACGTCGCATTTGATATGGAAGATTTGCTGCCAGGTACCTAGAACGAGCTTGCCATGTCCGTATGCGATACGGTGATCGCCAATTTCGCGCGCAGATTCGGCCCTCTTGGTATTCTTCATCTTGGCAAATCCGGTAATCGCACTTCCAGAGGACGTTTGTCGTCCCGTAGGCCCAGAAAAACCGGCTGGCGGAGTTTCCTGTCAGCCGTCCATTCTTGGAACGAGATTTGGGCGATGAGCCGGGGGGCGAGAAAAACTACGCCCTTTTCGGGCGGCGGGTCCCACAGCGCGGGCCGAGATCTCACGTATAGTTTAAATTTTCGATATAGCGTGGCGAGAGATTTCCGATCGAATCCCGTTCCGACTTTGCCGACATAGCGCAGTCCGTGCTTGTCATATGCTCCCAAAAGAAGGGCGCCAAAATATTGGCGTGAGCCGGCGGGCTTCGTGAATCCGGCGATCACAAACTCATCTTCCTGGTGAACTTTCACTTTCAGCCATTTAGTGGAGCGCGCTTCCACGTACGGAGAGCAAAGATCTTTCGCGACCAATCCTTCGTATCCTTGACGTTTTGCAATGCGGAAAGCCTCGAGACCATCGGCTGCGAGTCTGTGAGATGGCAATAGCACTTTGCTCGACGACCCGATGGATCTCTCCATCACATCCCGTCGCGTGGACAACGGTTGGCGCCGCAGATCTTTGCCTTCGTGAAAAAGGCAATCAAAGACGGCGTACACCGGTTCGCCCTTATCCTGCTGGAGCAGTTGGAATCTGGAAACACGCTTCTTGTCAAAGACAACCACCTCACCATCGAGAAGCAGAGTGACGGGTTGAAGAATCCGGATTGCGGCTGCAATTCGAGGGAAGTTTTCCGTTCGGTCTTTTTCATTTCTGGAGAGCAGCCGGACCCGGCCCTCTTCTTTATATGCAAGGATCCTGACGCCGTCATACTTCTCCTCATAGGCCCACCCGGGCCAGTCGAATGGCTCGGGAACGAGCGTAGCAAGCATGGGCTGAACGCGAAATGGAATCCGGTGCTTCACGGCGACCGCTTTCTTCTTAGCTCGATTGCCCCGACACTCAGTTGGTACTAACAGGATGTTGCAGCATTCAACATGCGACGATGAACCGCACCCAATCCGCGGAAATCCCACCACTACTGCAAAATCAAGAATCGGTTCCTTCTATAACGGGTTTGTGGGGTTATGTCATCCGCGGTGAATCGGTGGCCTTTTCTCCCCGTCTTTCAAAAGCCGCAGGACCCCGAGGATTGTGTTCCAGTTGCGTGTCGTGGCCGGCACCCCGAATAGCTTATCGATCTGGCCAAGGTAGCTGATTGTCTTCATGTGCCGACGGTACATTCCGAACACGAATTGCTTGTTCGAGGCGATAATTCGCACCAACCATTCCCCGTCGGGAGGGAAGGTAACTGGCAGAGTAGCGCGGAGGCCTCCGGCTCTCGACAGGATGCTCACGAATCGAACGATATCGGGGCGTGACGGCTCGGTTCCAAACGGATTCTCAGTCTCCAGGCGGATAAGATTGCGACCCTCGCAGAGCACAACTTCCGCCTCGAATGGCAGCTTCCGGAGCAGTTCAGCACGGAACTCTCCTCGCGACCCAGGTTTCCGAACGATAAACGTGCCTGCAGCGCCCACGTTGACGACATCATAGTCACTCAACTCTCTCGCCAGGATGCTTGGGCGAAATGTCCTGTGGCCGCCAACGTTAACACCCCTCAGGAAAACAATCAGAGCCATAGCTGTCACCGAGTCGCCATGGTTACGTTCAAACTTGCTGCTAAGACTAATTGGACTTCCCACGCTTGCCGGCTTCAGTTGAGCGACCTTCCGCGGTCATGGGCGGAACCTAGGCCGCCTTTGCGGAATTTTCTTCTCCGGGGAACACGCGTACCTGGCGCCGCTTGGTCAAAAACGCAATTCCCCACTGCAGTATGACGAAGAAACGATTCGCGAATCCGATCAGGAAATAGATGTGTACAGCCGCCCAGACAATCCAGGCTGAAAATCCCGTGAAGCGTAAAAAACGAAGATCCGCGAGGGCATAGGCGCGGCCCACAATCGCCAGATCGCCCTTGTCCCAGTACCAGAAGGGCGCCGGCGGCCCCTGTCCTTGCACGCGGCGCCGAATCAAGCCGGCCACGTACTTGCCTTCTTGAATGGCCGGCTGCGCTACTCCAGGCATGACCATTGGCTCTTTCGCCTTCATGCCCAGCAAATTCCGCGCCTGCGCCACGACGTGCGCCGTGTCGCCAATCACAAAAATCTCAGGGTGCCCCGGCACGGAAAGGTCTGAGTTCACGATAACCTTTCCCGACTTGTCCATGGCCGCTCCTAGCCATCGGCCTGCGGGAGATGCAAGCACGCCCGCACTCCACAACACCGTGCCGGCCAGAACGCGTTCGCCATTGGCGACGATCCCAGCGGCGTCCACGTTCGTGACGCGTGTGTTCGTGTACACCTTCACGCCCAGGCTCTCCAGATGGCGCTGCGCCTTGGCCGAAAGGACCTCTGGAAAAGTGGGAAGCACACGCGGGGCCGCCTCGTACAGGAGGATCCCCGCCGAGCGTGGATCGATGTGACGAAAATCGTGCGCCAGGGCCATGCACGACATTTCCGCCAGAGTGCTCGCCATTTCCACGCCCACCGTCCCCCCGCCGACCAGGACAAACGTGAGCAGTTGGCGAATTTTCTCCGTGTCCGCTTGGTCGAGCGCCGCAATCTCCTCGGCGCGCTCGAAGGCCAGCAGGATCTTGCCGCGAATCAGGTCGGCGTCGTCCAGCGATTCAAGGCCCGGCGCCGTGCGCCGCCAGTCCTCGTAACCAAAGTAGTTGTATTGAATTCCGGTCGCGAGCACGAGGAAGTCGTACGGCACCACGTGCTGTTTCAAATGAACCAGCCGCTTTTCCGTGTCGATGCCGCTGACTTCGTCGAGCAACACCCCAACATTTTTCTGGCGGTTCAGGATGGAGCGGAGCGGCCCGGCAATTTCGTCGGCGGATAACAGCCCCGTGGCCACCTGGTAGAGCATGGGACGGAAGAGATGGTAGTTCCGTTTGTCGATCAGCGTCACGCTGACGGGAGCCCCGGCCAACGCGCGCGTCGCGAAGAGCCCGCCGAAACCGCCTCCCACGATCACCACGTGCGGCTGAGTTGCGCTCAAGATTGCCTCCAGATTACCCGATTCTAACAGCGCAATCGAAGCACATGAGAACCTTAGACTCACAGGATTCGACTCCCCCCGGTGATCCGACTCACCAGGCGGTTGCAGACTCTATACTCGCGTCTTTACGGAGTGAAGTCGCCTGGCAACTTAAGTGGCGTCGTTTTTGAAACGGTCGAGGGCCATTTGAGTATATTGGCCGACCTCGATGAGGTAGCCGTCGGGATCACGCATGTAGCAGCGCCATTCCCAGCCGTGATTGTCTAGCGGTTCGGTAAGAAAGCGCGCTCCTTTGTCGCCCCATTGTTGGTAGCAGGCCCAGATGTCGGCGACACGCAAGTTAAGGAAGCTATTTACTCTGTTGAGATCCGACTGTGTTTCGAGGAGCACCTCTGGCTTGTCGGGAGTCGGGCCACCGCCGGAGTTGAGAATGATCCAGGTATAAGCCAGCTTGATGTAGCAGGGATTTTCCGGCTTAATCACTTTCCCGCCAAGAATTCGGACATAGAAGTCCTTCGATTTTTGTTGGTCCCTCACGGTGTACAGCGAATCGATGGATATGACCAACATCAGAATTAGCAAGGTTCCGAAACCGGCAAACAATGCCGCGCGAGGCCCGAACCACTCCTCGCTTTGGGCCTTGGAGGCTACCGGCATATCGGGCTTTTCTCAGTCACTTGCCGTCCTGTCTGGTAGTTTACTCACCGCGACTGTCGCGGGAAAGGGAACCGATTTCTACAAACTTCCAGGCAAGCGGAAGCAGTGCCGGGCGTTTTTGCGAAAGATTGGCCTCAAGGCAGACTCTTCCCTAAAGGAAATCGTTCAAATCCTTGAAGAATTTGTGATGCCCATCGCGGAAGGATTTTGAACAAAGATACGGAACGGAAGAGGTGGCAGGCAGGCCGCCCTTGGAACCGGGAGTCTGCTCCGGGAGCTACTGAGCAGAAGAGCACATCGGCCATAGCCTAACTGACCGCCTTCTTATCGAACAGCCGCAACCCGACGACCAGCAGCAGAATGTCAAAGAAAAGCAGCGCAATCAGCACCGCAGGTATTGATAAATGGGGAAACTGCGGAACCAAAGTGGCGCGCATTCCTTCGCTTGCATACACCAGCGGGTTGATGAGCACAGCTTTTTGCAGGATAGGGAAGGTTTTCAGAGCGCTCCACGGATAGTAAGTGCAGCCAAAAAAAATCATGGGGGTAATCACCATGCCGAACATCAGCCCAATATGCTGCTGATTGATGCTGCACCCCAAGGTCAGTCCTCCGCATGCGGAGAAGATCGCTACCAGCACAATGACCACAGCGAATGTCAGCGGTGCGCCCATGCTGATCTCAACTCCGGGTCGAAGCACGAGCCATGCCAGCGGGATCACAATCAGCCCCGCGACCAGGGCCTGCAGCATTCCGGCAACTACTTTCTCGATCGCGATCCAGGCAACGTCAATCGGGGCCAGCAAGCGGTCTTCGATTTCGCGGGTCCACTGAAACTCAGCGATGAGGGGCATGGCCACTGCCCAAATTCCAGTGAAGACCATGCTGATCGCGATAATGCCGGGCAGCAGAAGGCTTTTGTAGGCTATAGGCAGAAAACCGCTGCCGACCATCACTCGGCCGAAAATGAAAACAAAAAGCAAGGGCTGCAGGAAGGTCTGCAGAAAGAGTTGAAGCGCGTTACGCCGTGCTACGTGAGCGTCGCGGGCCAGCATCGCGCCAAAAGTTTTCCAGTTCAATCGCGCAAGCTCCTTCCGGTATGGTGCAGGAAGAGGTTTTCTAAACTTGGCTCAGAGATGTGAACGTCTGACAGTTCCGCGCCTGAATTCGCAGCCAAACTGGCGATTTCGGGAATGAGCGAACCACCGCGGTCCGCATAAACGTCTGCACCCGTGCTGTCCGCGGCGCGCACCTCGCGGACTCCCGCCAGCGACTGTAAGCGCAGAAGCAGATCCGCAGTCTGATTCCCGAAACGAAGGCGCAACAGGAATCCCCCGGGGATCGATGCCTTCAGCTGCACGGGTGTATCCAGAGCAATGACATGGCCGTGGTCAATGATGGCCAGGCGCTGACACAGCGCGTCAGCCTCTTCCATGTTATGGGTGGTCAGCAGGACGGTTCTTCCCGCCTGGTGGTATTCGCGAATGATCTCCCACAAGAGAATCCGGGTTTGAGGATCGAGCCCGGCGCTGGGCTCGTCGAGAAACAGAACTT
Organism: uncultured Acidobacteriota bacterium; assembly: GCA_963720155.1. Lineage (GTDB taxonomy): Bacteria > Acidobacteriota > Terriglobia > Terriglobales > Acidobacteriaceae > Sulfotelmatobacter. Next base: position 506,812 of record CAVREP010000010.1, on the reverse strand, counting down.
GCGGATCATGAATCATCGCGCGAGCAATGGAAAGCCGCTGCATCATGCCTCCGGAAAAGCCACGCACCATATGGTTTGCGCGCTCAGTAAGCTTGAACTTCTGGAGCAACGCCTCAGCGCGCTCATTTCTTTGACTTGATCCGATGCCGAAGTAGGCAGCGTGGAAAATGAGAATCTCGCGGGCAGTCAAAGAAAAATCTAAATTGGGCCGCTGCGGCACAACGCCGATCAGGTGCTTGACCCGGACCTGTTCCCGCCACACGTCGTGCTCACCAATCCAAGCTTGGCCGGACGTTGGCCGTACCCGAGTGGTTAGAACTCCGACCGTGGTGGACTTGCCCGCCCCGTTTGGGCCAAGAAGGCCGAAAATCTCTCCGGGAAGAACCTCGAGCGAAAGTCCGTCGAGGGCCGGAATTTGGGCCCTCGGCTGCTTCCCGCCTTTCGCATCGGCGCGCGCGATAAAACCGCCAACAGCACCTAATGGCGGAGTAGAGCTATAGACTTTGCGTAGGTCCCGAGTGCGAACGCCAACGGCCATTCAGAGGAGTCCTCAATCTGCGAGCAGGTGAAGTTTTTGGAAGTATATCTCAGGAAGATGCCTCTGATTGAATCCACAGCCACACGCCCCCTCATCAAAGGCAGAGTGCCGTCGGATGAGGGCAAGTCGGAAGTTAACCGGAGCCAAGCCGACTTGGCAAGGATTTGAGCACGAGCGTTTTTTTTGCTGCTAACCATCGTTTTTTCTCTTGACACATAGAATGGGTATCGCACGCGTGCCGCATTCTAAGACCGAGAGTTCTCCGTACCGCGTCCAGGTGGTTGACCGTGCTTTGGCTGCCTTAGAGGTTCTGGCCGCTCGATCGAGCGAATGCAGCCTGGTGGAGCTCTCCAGGACGTTGAAGCTTCATAAGAGCCCGGCGCACCGATTGATGATGGTGCTGGAACAGCAACGACTGGTGGACAAGAACCCGGAAACAGGACGGTATCGGCTCGGGCTTAAACTTTTTGAATTGGGATCGAAGGCTATTGGTGCACTGGATTTGCGCCGCCACGCAAAACCGATCATGGACCGGTTACAGCGCGAACTTGGCGAGACTGTTTTCTTTTGCATACTCGACGACGGACAAGTTTTCTACATCGAGAAGATCGAGTCACAGCAGCGCGTGCGCACTGCTTGCACGGTTGGCAGTCGGGCTCGTGCTTATTGCACGGCCGTAGGAAAGGCCACGCTCGTGGAGGTGACCGACCAAGAGGTGAACGAGATCGTTCGCCGCTGGGGGCTAAAGGCCGTCACGCCGAACACAATAACAACGATGTCGGTGCTCAAAGCGGAATTGAGGACAATTCGCAGCCGAGGATATGCGATCGATAACGCAGAGAAGGAGCCGGGTCTGCGCTGCGTCAGTGCGGCAGTGCGCGGCGAGTCAGGGAAAATGTTGGCCGCGTTGAGTGTTTCTGGGCCCGCGTTTCGGGTGACGCAGGAAAGGGTGCCAGAAATCGGAGCGGCGCTGATGCGCGCGGCCACGGAACTCTCGTACGAGTTCGGCTATCGGCCCGAAGTATTGGAGTTGATGCGAGGAGTGACCAGGTAAAAATTTTCACGGGTGAATTTCCGGCGAAAGCCGGTTTTTTTAGGGCTGATCATAATATGAGACTAAATCTCACATTATGGTACAAGCTGAGAGAAACCAGGATGAAGACGCGCAGAAATGTCCTGTGCGATATTAGGAGGACCTGATGCGAGGAAAATTCGGATTAGCGATCTTGTTCTGCTTGCGCTCAGGGCGCAAATTACCTCGATGACGATGTATGGCCAAGTTACGGACCCAAGCGGCGCTGCAGTAGCTGACGCCCAAGTGTCTGTAACCAATACCGACACCAATATCACCCGGACGGTGCGGACCAATGCGGAAGGGGAATACCGGATCGATTTACTCCCTGTCGGCAAGTACAAGGTCGAGACTGCCAAAACGGGGTTCAAGAAACTTCTGCGCGCTGGAATCGTGCTGGAAGTAAACGTTCCAGCCAGGGTTGACGGAGTCATGCACTTGGGTGGCACGACTGAGACCGTCACAGTTATGGGCAGCACGCCGCTCGTCAACACCGACAGTGCGGAAATCGGGCGCACGATCCAGCCCGAAGAGATCGAGAATGTGCCCCTTGTAAAGCGCAACGCCTACCAACTCCTCGAGCTCACGCCAGGAGTCCAGAACAGCAGCTTTAACCCTGGCCAGCCCAATCCGGTGATCACGCTCGGTTATCCGGAGCAAAGAACATTCACCAACGGCGGCGTGGATGGCGGTGCGGGATCAGTGAGTTACTACCTTGATGGCGGAATCAACATGACAGAATTGCGGAACACGGGCAACATCCTTCCGAATCCGGACGCCATCCACGAATATCGCGTAGAAACGAACAACTACGACGCCCAGTACGGCAAGATGTCCAGCGGGGTCATAACGGTCCTCACAAAATGGGGCACTAACAATTTTCACGGTTCATTATTCGAATACTGGCGGAATAGTGCGCTCAACGCGAACAACTGGAGTTCCACTCTCGCCACGCCTCCTCTGCGCGGAAATCAATTTGGCGGAACCTTTGGCGGTCCCATTATTAGGGGCAAAACTTTCGCCTTTGTTTCCTACCAGGGCTTGCGGCAACTCAGTAGCTTTTTGTTTACCGGAGCGACCGTTCCAACTGCGGCGGAACGCACCGGCAATTTTGCGGGAGTCGTCCAATGGCCCTACAGTTATCAGCTCAATTTCTCCGTGCAGCGGCAAGTCACCTCGAGTTTCGCGGTGTCGGCTGCGTATGTGGGAACTTTGAGCCATGATTTGCCTTTTGCTCCGGACATCAACGCTCCCGCTACCGGCGCCCTAGTCCCCTCGTGCGCGACCAGTGCTTCGGGAAATATCACCGCACGCCGGCCCATCGACAATTCCGGCGTGGCCACCTGCGCATCGCCGGGAAGCCCGTTTGGCACACTTTTTCTCGCGCAATCCAACCAAACTGCTTCCTACAACGGTCTACAAACAACGGCCCAATTGAGAATGACTCGCGGCCTAATGCTCTACGGGCTTTACAGATTCAGCCACACGTCTGATAGTGTCCAACTGGACAACAACACCCTGCAAGGGGGTGCCGAGGACATGACTAATCTTCGCCTGGAGCGCGGTCCTGCCGACTTCGATCTCCACCATCAGTTCGCGGCCGCGGTGGTTTGGCAGCTGCGTTACTACAACGGAGAAAACTCCGTCGAGCGTGCCTTTCTGAACGGCTGGGCGCTCTCCTCCATCGTCAGCATCCACAGCGGTCTGCCCTTCACCATTCTTAACGGCAAAGATGCCAACTTGACCGGCAATAGCTCCACGGAGCGTGCCGAACTCGTACCCGGGCAAGACCCAGTCTTGAGCTATCGCGATGCCGCAGAGTGGTTCAACACCGCCGCGTTCTCGCGGAATCCGTCCGCCCTGGTCAACGGAGTCGCCATTGATGGAGACTCCGGCCGTAATATGCTACGCGGACCAACTTTCAAGGACGTAGATCTGGCGATCTCCCGCGACTTCCGCTTGTCTCGCATTCGGGAACGCATGAGCCTCCAGCTTCGGGCGGACGCCTACAATGCTTTCAATCTTGTGAGCCTCAATCCGCCGACGGGAAATGGAGCTACTGTTGCCTCTTCCACATTCGGAGAAATTACCTCCGCGAGCGCAATGCGCCAGTTGCAGATCGGAGTGCGTTTCACGTTTTGAAACGAACCGTTAAGTTTCGAGGGTGGTTCGGACGACGCGGCAGATTGAGCTAGTTTCTGCTCGTCTCACCTGCAATGACTTCGGTATAACCCACGAGGAGTTTCGATGAGTACACAGTCTGCAGTTCCACTCGAAAAAATGGTGTTTCGCAAAACCAACGCTCACAGGGGGCGTCACCTGGCGGTGACACCAGCAAATAGCAGCATGCGCCATCTGTCCTACGGCCGCATCATTTTGAGCGCCTCCGAACCGAGGGTGTCCTTCACCAACCGAGCGCAGGAAACAGGACTGATCTGCCTGGCAGGAAGCGGCGCGGTGAAGATTGCGGGAGAAGAATTCAATTTGGGCCGATTCGATGCGATCTACATTCCCCGCGATTCCGCCATTGAAGTGTCGACGAAAAGTTCGGTGGACTTCGCAGAGTTTTCGGCCGACGTCCAAGGGAAATACCCGTTGAAAGTCGTTCGCTACGGAGATGTGGCGAAGGATCCGGGAATGAAGTTTGTCGCGGGGAGCGACGGCTCCAAGCGCGAGTTGAACGTGCTGATTGCCAACAATGTGGAGGCGGGCCGTCTGCTTGCAGGTTTTACCTTTTCCGATCCTGGGAACTGGACAAGCTGGCCGCCCCACGAGCACGCCAAAATGCTGGAAGAGATGTACGTGTACTTTGATATGCCGGAGCCGGCGTATGGCCTTCAGTTGGTATATAAAGACACCGAATATCCAGAACTGGTGACCGCAGTGCGCGACGGCGATGCCGTGTTGATGCCCAGCGGCTATCATCCTAATGTTTCCGTACCGGGATACCGCATCGCCTTTCTCTGGGCCATGGCCGCGCACAGGGAAGTCGAAGACCGGCAGTTTGGCGTGGTGAACATCCAGCCGGGATTTCAACAAATCGGTTCGGGCCTGGATGCGGCACGGAAGTAAACGACGTGTAGCCAAGGACAGTTAATGGCGGATCAGAACTCGATCGTTGAAGCGGGGCCCGGAGGACCCGTTCACGCTCCCGCATCTTCACCAACTGATTCACAGAGCAGAGGCGTCTTCGCGGGAAACTTCCGCTGGGTCATCTGCGGACTCTTATTTTTCGGGGTGACCAAGAATTACATGGACCGTCAGGTGCTCGGTGTGCTCAAGGGGCCGCTGCAGCACGAGTTCGGCTGGAATGAAATCGACTACGGGAACCTCGTGTTCGCCTTTCAGGCGGCCTACGCGCTGGGGATGATTTTTGTTGGTCGCCTGATTGACCGATTGGGCACGCGTATTGGTTATGCCGTGGCCATGGTTTTCTGGAGCCTGGCGTCGATGGGCCACGCAATCGCGTTCTCGCTGCCCAGTTTTGTTGCTGCCCGAGCTGCCTTGGGCTTCGGTGAGGCCGGAGTATTCCCGGCGAGCATCAAGTGCGTTGCGGAATGGTTTCCAAAAAAGGAGCGGGCCCTGGCAACCGGAATCTTTAATGCCGGGACCAACATCGGCGCAATCGTCACGCCACTCGTCGTGCCGTGGATTGCCGTACATGTGGGCTGGCGCTGGGCCTTCTTGCTTACCGGCGCGCTGGGTTTTGCCTGGCTCATTCTCTGGCTGTGGCTCTATCGAAATCCCGAACAACATCCCTACTGCACCTGCGGCGAAAGAGCGTACATTCAAAGCGATCCCGTCGCGCCGGCCGGAAGAATCAAATGGAGCCAGCTTCTGCCTCACAGGCAGACCTGGGCGTTTGCCTCCGGAAAATTCATGATTGACCCCATCTGGTGGTTCTACCTCTTCTGGATCCCGGACTATTTGCAGAGAACGCACGGCTTGCATCTCACGCAGATCGGCCTGCCGATTCTAGTGATTTATGTCATATCCGATCTTGGAAGTATCGGCGGTGGCTGGTTTTCGTCGAGTTTAATTCGGCGAGGAGTCTCGGTGAACGCGGCGAGAAAGTGGGCGATGTTTCTCTGCGCGCTGGGCGTGCTGCCAATTGCGACTGTTTACCAGCTTTCCGGATTGTGGCCCGCTACACTTCTGATTGGGCTTGCCGCCGCCGGTCATCAAGGTTTTTCGGCAAATTTGTTCACGCTCTCGTCCGACCTTTTTCCATCCCGCGCAGTGGCATCGGTTGTCGGAATTGGAGGCATGGCCGGGGCGATTGGCGGAATGCTCATCGCGGAAATCGTAGGCCATGTGCTGCAGTGGACAGGAAGCTACATGGTTCCTTTTTTCATAGCGGCGTCAGCCTATCTGATCGCGTTGTTGTTCATACATCTTCTGAGTCCCAAGCTCGTACCCGTACGGATAGGCGAGACTTGAATTGATGAGCCTGCAATCATTTCAATTGAATGGCAAGAACGCTCTGGTAACAGGCTCACACAAAGGGCTGGGTGCTGCCATTGCCGTAGGTTTGGCGAAGGCTGGAGCAAATGTAGGTTGCCACGGGCGACATCCCAATCCAGGTCCCGCGTGCGACGAAATTCTTGCAGCGGGTCGCAAGACGTTCTATTTTTCCGGCGACCTGGCAGACTCGAAGGTGCCCGCCGACCTTGTCGAGAAGACAATCGCTGAGTTTGGTTCAATCGACATTCTAGTGAACAACGCTGGCGCGATCCGAAGAGCGCCCGCTGCGGAGTATCCCGCGGAATTCTGGGACGAATTGATTGCCGTGAACCTGACGGCGGTTTTTCGCCTGTCGCAATTAGCCGGACGGCACATGCTTCAGAGAGGGAAGGGTGGCAAGATCTTGAACATTGCGTCTCTTCTCGCCTTCCAGGGAGGGATTCTAGTTCCCGCTTATGCGGCAGCGAAAGGCGGCGTCGCACAACTAACCAAAGCACTGGCGAACGAATGGGCCTCAAAGGGGATCAACGTAAACGCGATTGCACCGGGGTACATGGCGACGGACAACACAGAAATGCTGAGAAACGATCCCGTCCGCAGCCGCCAGATTCTCGACCGTATTCCTGCGGGCAGATGGGGCGCTGCCGACGACATCACCGGGGCCGCAATATTTCTGTGTTCATCCGCCAGCGACTACGTTCACGGTCATATTCTTGCCGTGGATGGAGGCTGGTTAGGACGCTGAGGAGCCTATGTCTCTTGCCATCAAGCCGAAGAGCGAGTGCCGTTGGGATTTGGTCAGTTTGGGTGAAGTCATGCTGCGCTTCGATCCGCGAGAATATCGGATCTGGACCACGCGAAATTTCAGAGTCTCCGAAGGGGGCGGCGAATACAACGTCGCGCGTGGGTTGAAGCGCTGCTTCGGGTTGGATACGGCCATCGTCACGGCGTTTGCGAAGAATCCGCTTGGTTTGTTGTTACAGGATTTGATTTATCAGGGAGGAGTCGATTCGTCATTAGTACGGTGGGTAGACTATGACGGAGTGGGTCGGACGGTTCGCAACGGATTGAACTTCACCGAGCGAGGGTTCGGCGTGCGCCCAGCGCTGGGATGTTCTGACCGAGGCCACACCGCAGTGTCGGCCCTAAAACCGGGTGACATCGATTGGGAATCTATCTTCGGTTCCCAGGGCGCGGGCTCCCAAGGCGCGCGCTGGTTTCATACCGGCGGAATATTTTGCGCGTTGTCCGAAACCACCCCTGACGTCGCGCTGGAAGCGATGCAGGCTGCGCGCAAGCATGGCGTCGTGGTTTCCTACGACTTGAATTACAGAGACTCCCTCTGGAAATCGTTCGGCGGAAAAAAACGCGCGCAGGAAGTCAATCGCCGCATTGCTGCATACGTTGACGTGATGTTGGGCAACGAGGAAGACTTCTCCGCTGCGCTGGGCTACGACGTTCCTGGAATAGACGAAAATCTCTCCTGTCTCGATCCGGAAGGCTTCAAGCAAATGATCCAACAGGTCGTGAAGGATTTTCCGTTCAAAGTGGTAGCTACCACACTACGCAAGGCGACAACCGCAACCAGAAATGATTGGGGCGCGATTTGTTATAGCGAGGGTAAGTTTTTTGAGGCGAAACACTGGGAGAACCTCGAAATTCTCGATCGTGTTGGCGGCGGTGACTCCTTTGCTTCAGGGCTTATCTATGGCTTTCTCGCCGGAAACGGCCCCCAGTGGGCAGTGGATTGTGGTGCTGCTCATGGCGCGTTGGCAATGACGACGCCAGGCGACACGTCCATGGCGACACTAGCCGAGGTGCTTCACGTAATGAAAGGAGCGGGAGCCAGAATTGCTCGCTGAAGAGGATGGCCCAATCAATGAAAAAGCAGGATGTGCGCGATCAAATTGAGGGTATCGGGATCGTGCCGGTGATCCGGGCCTCTTCTTCCCAGGAAGCGCGCTTTGCTGCGGACGCCGTTTGCCAAGGGGGGATTCCGATCGTGGAAATCACCATGACCGTGCCCGGAGCGCTAGAGGTAATTTCCGAACTGGCCAAGACCATGCTGGAAGTACTCATCGGCGCAGGAACAGTCCTCAACAAAACCATGGCGCGCCAATGCACGGACGCCGGCGCTCAGTTCCTGGTCACCCCGGGTTTTGATAAACCGACTGTAGTCGAGGCCGGGAAGTTGGGCGTGCTCGTTATGGCTGGGGCTCTGACGCCAACTGAGGTGATGGCCGCATGGAACTCCGGAGCTGATTTCGTGAAAGGAGTTCCCCTGCGGCAACGTGGGAGGGGCAACTTACCTCAAGGCAGTGAAGGGGCCGCTGCCGCAAGTTCCTCTCGTTCCAACAGGTGGAGTCACTCTCGAGACGGCAGCAGACTACATTCGAGCTGGTGCGGCCGCGCTCGGAGTGGGCGGGGAGCTGATCCTGAAGGACGCGCTGAAGACGCGCAAAGCCGAGATCATTTCTGGCTTGGCAGCCAAGTTCGTCGATCTGGTGAAGGATGCGCGCAATCGAATCGCGGCCTGAGCGCAGCCAGCTGTTCAAAGCCCAGCCTATGGAGGAAGCAAATGCAAATGCGGACAGAAACATTTCCGGACCTTGTCGTGGTTGCGCACGACCAGGGCAAGCAATCGGAACCGGAGGATGGCCTGAAGCGCCGTGTGCTCGCATACGACGACAAGTATTTGTTGCCGAGCACGAAATGGTGAAAGGCTGGGTTGGTAAGGTGCACAGCCACCCGCACGACCAGGTTGTCTATGTCGTGCACGGTCATCTGCGGGTCAACCGCCAAGGCACCACGTTCGACGTTCAAGCTGGAGACACATTTGTGGCGCGGCGGCGTGGAACATGGCGCCTCCGCGATCGAGGATTCGCGAGTGATCGATGTTTTTACGCCGTGCCGGGAGGACTACATTGCCTGAGCTGCATCTTTTTGACTTGCCACAACTGGAGAACTTCGGATCTTATGCATAAGAGATTGTTGCCAGTGCTTTGGATCATTCCGCTTCTCGTCGCACTTCCCGCGCAGGGTGCCCAGAAAATCAAGAACATCAAAATCGCTATCTCCAACCCCGGCGACCATCCGCGAAATGCCGCCGATATCGTCATTCCCATCGCACAGATACGCACAATAGCGCCTGACTTCACGCCGGGCGCCCTTATCGTGACCGCAAGCGATGCAAGTACGCTGAAGCAAGACGTATCCACATTGCAGACCGAAGAGCTTCCCTCACAAGTCGATGATCTGGATGGCGACGGCAAAGGGGACGAACTAGTGTTTCAAGTCGATCTTGCGCCGTATCAGACCCGTATCGTCACCGTCTCCTATGGCGATCAGGATCGCATCTGGCGTTTGCGCAGCGATTATCCGCAACGAACCGCGGCGCTGTTCAGCCGGAAAATTGAAGGTCTCGGATGGGAATCGGAGCGCGTCGCCTTCCGCGTCTATTTCGATTCCCGAAATGCCATCGATCTCTACGGCAAACGCAGGCCCACTTTACAGCTGGCGATGTACGCATCGCCGGATTACACCTATCACGATGAATCCCCGGAAGGGCGCGACATTTATAAGGTTGGCAACGCCATCGGAATCGGGTCAGTGGCGGCTCTGGTGGAAGGCAAGGTCGTTAAAGTCGCCGACATTAAAGAGCGGAAATGGCGAATCATTGCAAGTGGGCCGGTGCGAACCATCGTAGAGTTGGAATACGATGGCTGGAACGCTGGTGGAAAAATCGTCGACCTGCGCTCGCGAATCACGCAGTGGGCCGGAGAACGAGGCTTCACGCACACGATTTTTGCGAACTCTGCCGATGACTTCGAGTTCGTAACCGGATTGCCCGCGAAGCCCGGAATCGAACCCGTGACCTCCGGACAAAATTCACCGGCGCACTGGCTGGCGACTTGGGGAGAACAGGTCGTCGCGCCAGGGCCAACCGCGACGGAAGCGGTTCCTGGACAGCAGTTGGGTCTCGCGATTGTTACGCTGGCGCCGCACGCAGTATTCAGGGACGACACTAAGAACCACTTGATTGATTTCAAGCTGAGCGACGGCTCTCAATCCTGGTACACGATTGCCGCTTGGGATCAGGAAGGAGCGAACCGCCGAGTCGGTCACGGAAATCAAAAAGAGGAAGGGCCGTATCAATCCCTGATTCTTCCCTCCGATGCCATCAGAAGCCGGGAAGAATTCCTGAGCGCAGTGAAGGAAGAGGCCGAACGCATGGCGGAGCCGGCAGGCATTCGCATCATGTCGGACGCGGCGAGCGGCGAGCCAGCGCCTGCCGATACTTTGGTTCCCCACAAAACGAAAACGGCGGAGCAAGCCCTCGGATTGTTGCGCGCGGCTATCGATCGCACCGCTTTACAATGGGAGCCCATTCTTCAAAGGACGTCCGAACCACTTACCTCTCATTCCGGCCCGGGATTTTTCACTGAAGCGGACAATAAGACCGGCGAGTGGCAAAAGCAGAACGGATATTTCTGGACAGGAAGTTTTTGGACGGGAGAGCTCTGGCAGCTTTATTCCACGACCCATGAGGAAAAGTATCGCAAATGGGCGGAATTGTGGGGTTCGAAGCTGAGCGGTCAGGAGTTACTGCAAAATCATGATGCAGGATTTTTGTATTACTACACTTCTGCGATGGGATTTGATTTCACCCACGATGACACGCTTCGCGCCAGCGCCCTTCGCGCTGCCGAGCGCCTGGAACAACTCTTCAACCCGAAAACGCAGCTGATTGCATCGTGGGGGGAGAACGGGGATGACACGATCGTTGACACGATGATGAATCTGCAGTTGCTCTGGTGGGCTAGCGACAAAACGGGAGACAAACGGTGGAGGGAGATCGCCGGGAAGCACGCGCTCCGTACTGCGGAATGGTATGTGCGTCCAGATGGATCTGTCTTCCAGTCCGTGCATTACAACCCCGGCGACAACAGGCAGGGCTTTGTCCTGCGCGGGGTGGCCAAGGATGCGGACCTTCCGCTTGTGAATATCGCGGCGCCGGGACAGTGGGTCTTTGCCCACACGCATCAAGGCTTTGGCGCCGACACCACATGGTCACGAGGACTCGGTTGGGCGTTGTATGGCTTCTCGGCGGCGTACTCGGAAACGCATGAGCCATTGTTCTTGGCGACTGCCCAGCGAATCGCGGACTATGCTATCAAAAACCTGCCCGACGATTCCGTGCCGTGGTACGACTTTGACGACGAAGGCGTCCGCTTTCGGAATCGCGACTCTTCGGCAGCCGCGATTATCGCGGGAGGGTTATTCCGTCTTTCCCTTATTACAACCGAGAGCGCACGCGCCAAGGATTATCGGGAGGCGGGAGAACGAATCGTGCAATCCCTCATCGACCGATACTTGACCCCCGTCGGAGACAATGATCAAACGCCGCCAGGGGTGTTGCGCCATGGGTGTGGCCTTCGCCCCAATGACGCGATGTTGATCTACGGACAGTACTACTTGCTGGAGGATCTGTTGTGGCTGGCGCAGCACAAGCGCGACAAGAGTTCCCTTAGTTCGGTGAAACCGTGACCCGGGCAAGTTCATCCCTGCCGACGCCTGAAGCAGCACTTCGTTCTCTTTCGCGAGAAACCAAACTTTACGTTGCTTGGCAAATAGTCTTGATTCTTTGCGGACTCCTTGGTCTATGTTGCAGCTCGTTCGCGCAAGCGCAGCCCGCCGCCCCCTCGCAAGTCGACGTTGCCGACCTTAACCGCCAGATTCGAAGCTTTCTCCAACGAGAGGTGACCGCACACGTGGTTGACATCAAGACTCTTGATCCTCCTCCGGAGCGTGTAGTCGGAGCGCTGACGACCGGGGAATTCTCCTGGGGGAACATTCATGCGCACACTCGGCGCCTTTTCAGAATATTTCGAGACGAGGACAATCGCGGGGCATGATGTTCCTGAAATGATTGGAGAGATGGCTCAGATTGAACTGAGCCAGGGTGGAAAATCCTGGGCACAGCTTTACGCTGCCATGGCTTTGCAGAGCCTCGGAACGGACTTGAACCGCAACGCGTTGTGGCAGAGCCTGACTCCCGAAGGACGGCAATCGTATCGAAGCTTGTTAGACCCCGGCCGGTTCTATGACCAAACGACTCATACGCTAATCAACCTTCCCGAAAATTACTTCGGTGTGGCTGCACGAATCGCGGCGATCGACTATCAACTCGGCCTCAACAACGACCGCACCGCTCTCGATGATCTGCTGAACCGCGCCGCCAAACAATTCACGGACGGAGCCCTCTTTGCTGACGACGCGCTGCCGACGGGCCGGTACGATCGCTACTCCAACGAGTACACGAGAGGGATCTACGACGCGGCGGAACTCGCTGGCCGCCAGGACATCATGAAGGCCGTCGCACCTTCATTGCAGGAACAGATGAAGCCTGGTGGGACTTACTCTCCAAGGATGGTACGGCTACTCCTGGGGGCGAAGTCTTGGGGCAATCAGCTATATGGACACTCTGGAGACCGCCGCTTTTCTTGGGCTTCACTCCGAGTTCCGGCCGGCGCCGCTTCCTCAGTTGGCATCCGCCCATTTTGCTGCTTGGTCGTGGTTGCGAAACGACTTCAACACTCCGACCCACTTGCTGTCAGTTTTCGCTTTCGGCCGAGGCGACTATGCCTACATCACCCGGGAACGCGAGTGGCAACAGACCACAACCTTTCTTGGAAAAGTGATCAATGCCAACGAGAGGTTCATGGGAGCTCTCGAGAGAGAAGGAATGAAGAGCTTTCCTTCACGACCGAGCTTTAGGGACGTCGCTCGTTTTCAGTACTTTCACAACGGACCCGGACGCAAGTTCGGAGTCTGGGTTGTTCGCCAAGGCAATCTACATTTCACATTGCCGTTCGTGACGGGACCAACGGCTGCGACTTCCGACTATGAATCCGGGCCCGATGGGTTTCCCGGCTTCGCGGTCCCCATGGAGAAATTCTATCCCTGTCTCATTCCGTTCTTGGAGTTGGAAGATGGACGGACGATCGCCGCTGCAGACGGCGCGGATGACATCGAGCCTGCCGCCGATGGTAAAAGGGTCAGTGCGGTCTGGAAACGCTGGGTGGTTGTCGGCGCGAAAGCCGGAGTTTTTGTGGATCCGGGCCTGGTTTCGGAAGTGACTTGGACCCTTCAGGGCAACACTCTTCAGAGAAGTGAATCGCTGACCGCCTCGAAGTCTTTAGACGTTCGTCGTCTTTGGCTGGCCATTCCCAGCCGCTACGATCACTTCGAAACTTTCTATCTTCAAGGAGCGAGAGTTGATCGGCTGATAACAGAAGGAAAAACCTTGGAAGTACAAGTTAAGAACTCGAACTTACTCCTCAATATTTCCGCCTACGCGGCCGGCAATGACCCTCTCGGTCGCGGAGATCGTGGGCCTCTGCCTATGCACCTGATCTTTCAAGCCGCAAACTTTTCGTTGACACCCTCAAGGCCCAAATACTGGGAACTCTTGCTGACTTCGTATTGAGGAGCGAAATGCCGATTTCGGATAGCTTGTTTCTCAGAAAGTGCATCTTGAGTTTTTTGATCTGCCAGTCACTATGGCGTTCATGAGAAACAGGTTGTCGTTTTGAGGGAATAAACCCACGACTTCGATGTTTTATTATCTGGACGAGTCAGGAGCGGATGTTCAACCCCATTCGTTCGAAGAACTGACCCTGCGATTTTTCGATCGTCCAGAAGTCGCGTTGTGGTTCGAATCCAAATCCTCGACGCGGCCTGTCCCGCCGGCAACTATTTGTAGTGCAAGCTATTCTGGGCCTACTTCATGGCGGCGGTGGCGTTGGACGTGGTACTGGAAAGAGCTTTGCTCACGTTCATGCGTGTTGGAGTTGGACGAAGACCGCTGCGATACTCTTGTTGCCCCACGTACCTTATAGCGTTTCCTTTGCCCAATCTCCACTTGGTACTGGCGCGCCAACTTAAGTGCGGTTTCAATTGACTCAGAACCGCCTGAGGTGAAGTAGGCGCAGCCGCCGCGAAACTCTGCTCCGGCAAAGTCCAACAGTTCCTGACCATATTCTTCAGTCACCGGCGTGGTGAACTGGCTGCTATGGGCGAATTCGAGGTTGCTGATCTGATCGGCCATCGCGGCTGAGATTTCGGCAAGGCCATGACCGATGAAATTCACCGCGGCAGAACCACTGAAATCCAGATATTGTTTGCCTTCCGAATCCCACACGTACGCGCCTCGGCCGCGCACCGCGGACGGAAGAGAGCGTTGAAAGGATCGACCTAGAACGGCTGAGCGGAACGACTTCTGCACAGGAGCGGACTCGCGCATCGGATTATCTGCATTGGAAATACTGTTTGTCAATTATAGGGCGGGACCGCTATCGGCTCATCATCCGCCTTGGCTTCCTTCAAGATGGGAATGTCAGGGTCGGCGTCCTTCCACAAGGCGAAGAAGTCTGAACGGGAATCCAGCGGCGAATGCCACAACTCATCCTCAGACCGGTGATTATGGATCGCGACGAGATAACGCGCTTTTCTTCAGACATGGGGTTCCCAGCCTTTCTCGTACTCGCGGCCCCACATTTTCATTGCGTCCGGATCGTGCTGGACGCGTCCGTCTTTAGTGTCGAGACGCAGTTCGCGGTTCACTTCCCACGCGACATTGGAAAGCTGCAGCATGGTGACGGCGATGTTGCCGACTGAGATGGGGGCGTTGAGTTTCTGGCCTTTGCGAATTCCCGCAATAAAGTTCGCGAAGTGAGCGTCTGTCATGGAATCGCTGCCGATCAGGTCAGCGGTTGAGGTCGTATGGTCAGCTTTGAATTCGCTTGTCTTATTTCCTTTGACGTCATAGATCTCGTATCCACCGCGATCGATCAGCACCGTGCCGGTAGTTCCCATAATCGTGGAACCACGATCGCGATCGTAATACTTCATGCCCTGGCAGCTTTTGCCCTCCCACGAAATCATTTGGTCTTCGTACTCGAAGCTGGTCACCAGCGTGTCATAGAATTGCCAGTCGTCTTTAAAATGGTATCTACCGCCAGACGAAGTGACTCGCTCGGGATAGTCGACGCCCAGTGCCCAGCGGCAGACATCGACCTCGTGCGTCCCATTATTGAGCGCTTCACCGGTGCCATAAAGTTTGAACCAGTGCCAGTTATAAGGATGCACATTGTCCTTATACGGACGGCGCGGGGCGGGACCCTGCCACAGGTCCCAATCAAGCTGCGGCGGCACGGGTACTTCTTTGCCGGTGCCAATCGATTTCCTCGTGTTGATGTACCAGGCCTTCGCGAAGTATGGCCTGCCAATAATTCCTTCGTGAATCTTTTTGATGATCTCGATGGTATGGGGTGAGGAGCGCTGCTGTGTCCCGATCTGTACGAGCTTGCGATATTTCTGCTGCGCTTGCACCATCATCTCGCCCTCAGCGGGATTGTGGCTGCATGGCTTTTCCACATAGACGTGCTTGCCCTGCTGCAAGCCGGCAATTGCCATAGGTGCATGCCAATGCTCAGGAGTGGCAATCGTGATAGCGTCAACGTTTTTATCTTCGAGAATCCCGCGAAAGTCTTTCTCCGCCACCGGAGCTTCGCCCATCTCCTGCTGCGTGCGGTCGGCGAACTTCTTGAGAACATTACCGTCCACATCGCACACGTATGAGATGCGAGCAGCCTTGCGGTTCGCCTTGAGCGAAGCGAGATGAGCGTAGGCGCGGCCATTGAGGCCAATCACGGCAAAGTTGACGCGGTCATTAGAACCAAGAATCTGGCTATAGCTCTTTGCCGTAGTTCCCACCGCCAGCCCCGCTGTGCCTACGGCAAGTGCATCGATGAACTCGCGTCTTGTAACCATCAGTTCTCCTTATTAATAATGATCAGCAGGAAATCCCAGCCTTTGTCAGCGCCTTCTTGAGTCCATCCATGCTGACGCGTGTGGATGCATCCGGCGTGCCTGCGCCGTGCCAATGAGTTTCAAGACTTAGCCCGTAGTAAAAGCCATCACGCTGCAACGCACGAAGTTGTCCAACCCAATCCACGATACCGCCGCCTACCGGAGCCCAATTGTATTTGTGTTCCGGCTTCCTCACTACGTCTTTGCAATGACAATGCCCGACGCGGTCTTTGGGCAGCAATTCATAGCCGGTCGGATAGGGCGTACTCCCTAAAGCTGCGGCATTGCCAGGATCCCAGTTCAACATGAAGTTTTTGTTTGGAATCGCCTTCAGCACTACGGCCGACTCTTCGCCCGTCGCCGTATTGCAGGACATTTCGTTTTCGAGCAGAAGAATTAGGTTGTCTTTGGCACAGCGTTCCGCAGCCTGTTGCAGTTTGGCGTTGATTGCTGCCCGATACAGCTTCTGATCATCTAGCCGCCAATAGTCGAAACAGCGAATCCGGTCCGTATTGAAAAATTTGCAAAGGGAGATGCACCGCTCGAGCAGCTTATCCTGCGCGCTGGCATCAAAGTCCGCATGGAACTGGTCGTGCGTTTCGCTCTGCGACGATCTCGGAGCCCCAGGCCAGTCTGTCTTAAACAGCGGGCTTGCGATATCCGTGACTCGCAGGTTGTGCTCGGCAAGGATTTTCCGCGCATCCTCAACTTCCTTCGGGTCGAGCGTGGTCACGTTCTTGTTCCACATCGAACGCAGCTCGATCCAACCCAGCCCAAAATCACCGGACACAATCTGACATGCCCTCTCGAAGTCCTGCGTGATCTCGTCATTGATGACTGCCAAGCGGAACGGGCAGCTTCCTGCGCCTGCCGCCAGCGATTTCATGAGTGACAACGCAGCGGCTTTCTTGACCAGAGGCGACATCGCCGCGTCGAGTCCTGCCAGTCCTAAACCCGCGAGCAACCCGCGTCGTGTGTACCGCATGCACCCTGCCTCCTGCTATCCAACCATTATTTGCCGCGATGTTCCACCATCTTAAGCCTCCTTAGCTTTTCTCCATCGGTCATTGGTTGACCCGGCTGGGCAGAAATCCTCCAGCGACAACCAGAGCCTTGCTGTGACAGCCACTCAGCCTTCTGGCTCACGCCGCTTGGCTCAATCGCTGAAATCTGGCGCACAACTGGCACACCTGCTTGGGGTAAACCCCTCGGTTGAGACAAACTAAGTTGGCACCCCTGCTGTAGTTTCGTTTTCTGAACCTTCCATTGAGACAATCTGTCGTTGGCACATTTGGCATTCATGTTTTCGTCTCGATGATTTTCTTCAGCAGGGATGGGGTCTGGGGAAGGGGACGGCGATTGAGTCCCCTTCCCCAGCAGCTCTGCAGAAAATTGAGCGGAACTGGCGAAGAAAGTGAGCGTGGCCCCCCTTCGAATCTGCCATCCCACTTTGGCACTGCGCATGTCGTTCAAACTCCTCCGGCGAGCGATACCCCAATGCCGAGTGTAACCGTTGTTGGTTGTAATTTGGGCTATTCGATCTTGGCGTCGATGACTATATTGACGAGCCCTTTGACGCAGGCGAGCTCGTAGCTCGGCTCCGAGCGCAAATTCGCAAACGGAAGCTGGGAGTGGATCGAGTGCATATTTGACCATTCTCCCTGTTACATTCTGAATTTTTCTCTCGCCTCAACTGGAGTCATTGCCAATCCTGCAGCAATCTCCATTTGGGCATCCGCGGCCTTGCGTGGGTTCTCATAAGCCTGCTGAATACCGCGAGAATATTTCCCCTGCGATGAAGTCGCGATCGTTGTTGGTTTGGCCGCTCACGGAATTTTGCAGGAAAGAAAGTGACATTTCTTTAACATTTCGGTGACAACAGGACAATGTCACGTCGACTAAAAAGTATGCGGTGATCCTTTTGTAAGTCCTGGACTAATCAGGGGAGGGACGCAGGACGTGGGAGCTGAGAGCATAAAGAACGCGAGTGCATTGCTGCTGCTGGCCGTCGTTTTCGGATCTGTTCGCCTTGCACTTGCGATTCCCGCCTTCGCACGCAAATACGGCCTCCCCTGTTCCGCTTGTCACACCGCGTGGCCAATGCTGAACAATTTCGGGCAAACCTTCAAAGACAACGGATATCAATTGGGCAATGAGAAGGACGCCCCGATCTACCAACAGCCGGAATATTGGCCCATTACATTTCGCGTGACACCACAGTGGCACCGGGAAAGCAACGATCGCGTTGCCGTCGACAAGATTGCCGGCAACGCATCCAGCGGGCAAGTTGAAGCCAGCGTGGCGTCCTCTGGTTTCGATACGTCCTCTATAGACATTCTCACCGGCGGTACTCTGTCGAATAATATTTCTTTCTTTGTCCAGCCATTTATCGATAATGGAAGCAGCTCCATAGCGCAAACCTGGGTGCGCTTTGACAACCTGGCTCGCACGCGTTGGCTGAACGTGAAGCTTGGCAAGTTCGAATTGGATGAACCCATCTCTCAAGAACGGAGCCTCCTTCTGAGCAACACCGGGGGCAGTTACTACAACTATTTCTTCACTCCTCCGGGCGATAGGAGCTTCGCTGGCCTGGGGGGAAATCAGCTGGGGCTAGAGTTATCAGGGCATTCCGAAAACGATTACACCCGTTACTCTGTGGCGCTGCTTAGCACTTTCCCGAACCAAACCTACAACGCTTACGCGAATTTCACCCAATCCTTCGAGCTTCCTAAACTCGGGCTGCAGCGGTTCGGCGCGTATGCATATTTAGGGGAATCACCCACATATTTTCAAACCAGCGGAGGGGCACCGATCCCGGGAGCAGGCTTGGGAAATCGCAGCTTCTACCGCGCGGGCGCTTACGGGATGTGGTATGTGGGTAAATTCGATTTCGACACATTCTACCTGCACGGGCAGGATAATGTTTTTCTTGGCAATGGTGTCCCTGCCAATCAGCCCTCAGCTCTGCCAGTGGGAGCAGCTGGACCAGCTTGGAACGGTGGGTTTATAGAAGCGCACTATACATACAACCCACGATTTATCCTGATTAGTAAATACGAGCTTATTCGAATGTCAAGGCAAGCGAACCCTGAGATTCGCAGCAACCTCGGGAATCTCGATAATTGGGCAGTAGGATATCGATGGTACCCCATTATGAACCCGCGGGCCGGCTTAGCCTGGGTGCAAGAGTATTCCCGCTTACTTAACGCGGGAGCGGCACCACTTTCCGGGCGCGATGACATCAGTAGCAGTCTGTTGATGGGTTTTGATTTTGACTTCTAAAGCGACGAGTTCGCATGCGCCTGACGGCCAATACGACGAATACGACGATGGCGTTGATCATCCTATTTTCCGGGCTGACCAGCTACGCGCAAGAAAGCCACATTGGCCATTTGGTGGGGAACGCCAAGCATGGCAAGGCGCTCTATCAACGCTATTGCATTTTCTGCCACGGTCCTCAGGGCGACGGAAACGGAGCGAGCGCACCTTACCTCGATCCCAAACCTCGCGATTTCACCAAGGCCACATTCAAATGTCGATCTACGCCGAGTGGGGATCTGCCTCTCGATAGCGATCTTTACAACACGATTACCCGCGGTGTCCATGCCAGCGGAATGCCCTCTTGGAGGCCTTTGCTGCGGCAGGAACGCGCCGACTTGGTCGCATACATCAAGACGTTTTCTCCCCGATTCCAGGAGGAACAACCAGTCGCTCCAATACAGATACCGCCAGAGCCTCTCACGTCCGCGGAAAGCGTGAAACGCGGTGGGGCTCTATTCCAGAGCATGAACTGCGGGTTGTGCCACGGGAAAGAGGGACGAGGCAATGGCCCATCAGCGGCTTCCCTGACCGATACCAGGGGTTATCCGATTCGACCTTTCGATTTGACCAGCGGCACAAGATTGAAATGTGGAGACTCCGATGAAGGGATATTCCGCGACCTGACCACTGGCCTCGATGGAACTCCGATGCCTTCATTTGCGAGCGCTCTAAAGCCGGACCAGATCTGGGACCTGGTGCACTATATCGCCACGCTTCGCGCGGCCGCCAAACTGGCGGATGGGAGATGAAGGCTGCACGACGTGGATTGACAATCGAAACGCCAGATAGAAACCGATGAGAATCACCCGACATGAAAACTAGATACGTTTCGCTCGCCGTTATTGCTGTCTTTGTCGCTGTTACTTCCGGGCGTTGGCTTACGGACGTTGCGGCCGCGTCGGCAGACACCTCTGCATCAGCATCAGTGACTGGCGTTGTGAGGTTCGAAGGAACCGCGCCCAAACCAAGTCGGATCGACATGTCCTCCGATCCAAACTGTAAATCGAGTTCTCCGGCGGTGACGGAAGACATTGTGGCTGGCGCCAACGGCAGCCTGGAAGGTGTTGTCGTATTTATCGCAGACGGCCTGGGAGATCGTACCTTTCAACCGCCGGCGCAGCCCGCTGTTCTGGAGCAGAAGGGTTGCTTGTATCGGCCGCACGTAGTCGCGCTGCAGGCCAATCAAAAGCTCAACGTTGTGAACAGTGACCCCACCACCCACAACATTCATCCCATGCCTGCCAACAACCGAGAATCGAATATGATTCAGCCGCCCGGAGTTCCACTCGAATTAACCTTTGCGCGGGAAGAGATCGCTATCCCGGTCAAATGCAACGTGCACCCGTGGATGCGGGGCTATATCGCGGTTTTCAAACATCCGTATTTCGCGGTGACGGGCAAGGACGGCAGTTTCGAGTTGAAGGATCTTCCGCCCGGTTCCTACATAATCACGGCTTGGCACGGAAAACTCGGTACGCAAAGCCAGAAGGTAACAGTTGGTGGTGGCCAGGGTCAGAAGTTAGAGTTTGTATTCAAGTAGTGGCTTGGTCCAGAGTGTAGGCTCCCGTCATATTCGAATAACCCGATTTTATTTGCGAGATTCTCTGGGACGATGGGAATATGGCACGGTTGCCTGACCTCGCGCAGTTTTGCATGATGCACGAGGTGAAAATGACAACGGTGGCCGAAATTAGAGCGGTACCGATTGGCATTCGAGCCTCAAACCATAACGAAATCACAAGCCGGACAAGGGCTCGAAATATCTTCCTCCCGGGAATGACAAGAACCATGGCGCAGAAAAGCAGTCGAGGCGCCGTCTTCAGTGGGGCCGCCGCGCCACAATCCGGCAACCGTGCTCAGGTTAGCTCGCGGTCATCAGCCGCGAACTTGCTCGACCGGCGAATCGACCCGGCGCCAACCGGCTTTTTCGGTTTCTCCGCCGAAAGAAACGCCGTGCAGGATTTCGGCGATAATCTCTGCCGTCCGAGAGACTGTCATTCCGGAACGATTAAAGAACAGATTTCCGTCAGCAAACGCAACGTTGCCTTTTCGTACGGCCTGGAGGTCCCGCCACCACGCATATCGCTCCAACACCCTCTGTTCGAGCAGGCTTCGCTGCAAATTAAATCCGCAAGGGGCCACAATCAGGTATTCCGGATCGGCATCGCGGAGCTCTTCGGAAGGAATGGCGGCCGAGTACTCGCCTTTTTTTCCAAGCAGAAGTTCGCCGTTCGCGGTTTCCACTAGCTCCGGACCCCAGTTTCCCATCGCGAATATCGGATCCGCCCATTCAAGCATGACCAAGGTTGGCCGACGCAAACGCGCGACCTTTTCCCTGACCTTGTCCAGTCGCTCCCGTTCGCCACGGACAACGGCCTTACTCCGATCTTCCAGACCGAGCGCTTCCCCAATTCGCAGAATGCCTTGGAATATCTCTTCCAAAGACGAGGCGGAGAGTGCCAGTTGACGGGCAGCAGGCAGACAGGCCCCACTTCGCTCAACGTCGTCGGGAGTGACGGCGCATACCTCGCAATGCGATTGCGTAATCAACAGATCGGCACGCAACTCGCGAATCAATTCCGAGTGAATGTGATACAGCGGCTCGCTCGATCGCATGCGACGCCTAACTTCCGCGTCGATCTCCCCACTCGAAACGGCGATGTCAAACGCGGGAGTGCTGCAGGCCGGAAGTCTCCTCACCCAATCGGGGTTATCGCATTCGTGCGAACGTCCTACCAGCATTTCGCCAGCGCCTAAGGCGCAGACGATTTCTGTGGCGCTCGCCAGCAGAGAAACAATTCGCATGCTATGCAGCCTGCTGCGCGGGTTGGCACGCGCGGTTAATAAGCGCGCAGCCGCCGAATATTGCGACGGTGTAGACCGCGTCACCCAGCACCTGGGTCCGGTAGAACGGTATGCCAGCTAGATAACAGGCCGATAGACCTGCAGTTGTATGTGGGTACAATTGGCCGGTAGCCCAAACCATGAAATTGGTGATCAGGAAGAACGACAGACTGGAAGCGAGGGCCGCCACGGCAATTGCACTTGCTCCGCTCCGGTTACGAATTAGCCTGCCGAGCAGCACCGGAATCAGCGCCGCCGCATATACGTACCAAAAGCCGGGGTAGAAACCCATCACAGTGTCACTCAGACTGAGTGCAAACAGGGTCACCAGGACGGCGGTGCTAGCCTTTCGAGCCTGACTTCCCGCAAACAGTGCGATGGCCATCATCGGGGTGAAGTTCCACGGATGAGGAACCAGCCTCGCATACGCACCCAGAACTACTATCGCTATCCACAGGCGTTTTGGAATTTCCATCGATGATTCTTTCCTATCGCTATTTTAGTTGCTCTGGCCGCCCATCGCTACTGATATCGGAACGAGCTAGACAAAGGTCCTCGAATTCGTATTTACGCCGGAGCCTTAAGTTTTTCAGTCCTCTTGGCGCGGAATATGCAGAGAGCACACGCATCGCCGGCAGACCGGGTTAGTTGCAACGTCAAGAGTGGCTCGAAAGCTCAGTGCCTTGGGACTATTCACAATCTGGCGCAAGGATTGATCGTGAATGTTGCCCAACGAAGGATGAAAAAAGCATGGCCGGACCTCGCCGGATGCTTCGATCACTGAGGATACCCACGGCGCGTTACACCTTGGTGCGACGTGTTGTGCCTGGCCGAGATGAGCGCGGAAGTGAAGGACAATGCGTCGCAATTTGTCGGCTGATTCAGCCACAAATCCCAAATCCAGGTCGGAACTGTGTTCGACCACTAGCCGCTCGATTTCTTCCTCCAGCGCATCGATCTCCTCAGGGTTCAAAGCCACTCGGTCCTGGCGTTCTGGTATCCAGCCTTGTGGACGATTAAAAGCCTCCGAGGTCAGATCGGCTGCCAGAAATGAAATCGAGTTTAGGCGGATTTTCTTCGCCGATTTCACCACCTCACAAAGTGAGCGGAGATTCGCTTTCTGGACGGTGCAGCGCGCCTGCACGATCATATCGGGCCGGAACTTTCGCAACGCCGCGACTCCAGCTTCTATTTGTTCGAAAGCGTGGGGAACACGCCTTATCTGGTCGTGCACCGCGGGCGGTCCGTCCAGAGAGACGATAACGTCGTCGACGTTTGCCGCGATGGATTCAGCGTGCGATTCCAACAACAGCCCAGCCGTGAGCATCGTGACACGGATAGTCTCGGCACGAAGCATCTGCGCCAGGGGGATCATCTGGGCATTCATCTGCGGTTCACCGCCAGTAAACACAACCCAGTGCACACCAAGTTCGCGGAAGCTGGCCAGTTGTCGTTCAAGAAGTTCGGGCGTGATTTGCTTAGGATTGCGAATCCGCCAGATGTCGCACATCATGCACCGGCAGTTGCATTGATTGTGCGGCGACATGACCACCACCGGCATGGCGTGGATCTGGTGTGCAGCAACAGTACCGTCGGCCGATTCGCGAGGGATCGAAATAGATACAACGCTCATCATCCACGCTCACACTTGTAGATTTTCACGCCGAAATTCCATCAGGATATGGTCGGCAAACGTGCGAACACCTGGGCAGCCTCCCAGAAGTGAATCGGCTCGCATACTCAAATCGAATAAGCGTGGGAACCGATTCGCCCAATATTCTAGGTAACTTGGCGGCACCGAAACACCAATCCCCTTGACGGATACAAGACGGAATGCAGGCGCGAAAGTGCGTGCCAGCAGACGTATCGAAGGATAGTGCACCCGCACGGTTGCTCCCTGCCCCAGCCGCGCGGTCACGCCTCCGCAACGAAAGCGGCGGAATGCTTTGTCCGGGTTTCCCTGAGCGAGATACCACGCGATTTCCCACACGCAGCACGGGCCCATCCAACATAGCAAAGCGGTCGCACCGGGCTTGAGTAGAATCGCCAAGTCTCTTGCAAATTGATGCAGATCCTCGACGCAATTAAGCGCCCCGAAGTTCGACAGTGCTCCGTCGAAGGAGCGGCTTTGTAAGCTGGCTATGTTTTCAGCGGCTAGCAAATGCGGGAGCACGGAACCAGCTCTTCCATTTTCCTTGATTCTGCGAATCGCCAAGTTGATCATTTGAGGAGAGCTATCACAGGCAACCACAGTAACGCCGCGTTCCGCCAGGAAACATGCATCGACGCCCGTGCCACAACCAATCTCAAGAACACTAATTCCGGGGCGAAAGGCCTTCTCAAGTTTCTTCCACACCGATGCTCGTTGAGCGTAGCCAATCTTTGATGTGGTAAAGGTCTCGTCGTAGCGCGCAGCGATGGCGTCAAACGGGGCTGCACCGCCTTGGGCCTGAAGAACATCCATGAGGTCAGGCCTCCACTTCATGGGCAGTCGAAGTCAAGCCGGCGCGAAAGTCGGACACTTTCGACTGCATTTCCGCAAGGGCGGACCGGTCGACTGTCGGGTCGTTCCGCAGGCGTTCCAGCTCAACTTCGCTGCGAAGCAACTTATCCGCAAAGCTGTAAAACTGGCGTGAATGCCGGTTGCGAATGCGAACCTCACGATCTGATCCCACCTTCCATGGCTTTAGATTCTCAACGCGGTTTGCGACTTCGGTGAAGTAAGGCGTGCCTTTGATGGGATAGGCAATGGTAGTAAAAAAAATATCGGGATCAGTTTTCTTCACGTGCTCGATCGTCGCCTCGATATCGCAAAGCTCCTCGCCCTCGTATCCCCACATCAAAAACATTCCCGTCTTGATTCCGTGCGATTTGCACATCGCTACCGAAGATCGCACTTCTTCGGCGGTGACGCCGCGCTCCATGGCATCCAGTATGCGCTGCGAGCCGCTCTCGGACCCGATCCACACACGGAAGCACCCCATCTCCGCCAGCGTTTCGACAACTTCAGGATTGAGCCGGTCGGCGCGCGAAATGCACTCGAAAGGCACTTTCAGTCCTCGCCGCTTCAGTTCGGCTGCGTATTGAAAGAGCCAACCGTGATGAATGGTAAAGACATCGTCAGCCATCCACGCCATTTCGGGTTGATAGCGCCCAACCAGCCATTCGAGTTCATCCGCCACCGACGCGGGCTTCCGACGGCGATGCGTCTTGCCAAATACTTCGTGGCTGCACCAACGGCAATGATAGGGACATCCGCGAGCCGTAATAAGCGACACAGAACCCATGCCATGATGCTTGCGCCAAACCGCGAGGTACTGTGTTAAATCGATCGATTCGCGCGCAGGCCACGGCTGAGCATCGATATCCCGAATTTGATCCCGCGGAGCGGTGCGAACCACGGTTCCGTCCGAAGCCCGGAAGGCAATGCCTTTGACATGGTTTAGCGCGTCTGCTGAATGTGATTGAAATACCGGCACCAATTCCTCGAGAGTCACTTCTCCCTCGCCGATCACAATGACGTCTGCCCCGGCCTCGAGGTACTCGTCAATGTAAGCGCTCGGTTCCGGACCGCCGACGAGCGTCTGCCATCCGGCATCTTTGCCGACACGCAAAATCTCAACCACATTGGATCGTGTCATCAAGTTGGCATAGATGCCCAGCACGGACGGCGGTCCCTGCCGTAGGACTTCGAATAGCTGTTGGCGTGAAGAAAATGTGGAATCGAACACTTCAACCGTCAGACCCTTACTTCTAAGGTGCGCACAGATGTACAGGATCCCCAGGGGTGGGTAGGGCTTCATAATTTGAAGCTCTTTGGGGTCCTCGTAAAGGAAATATCCGTGAGTGAGAAGGATGTCCATGTGGATGGTCCGACCGGCAGACCTGACCGGCAGACCTAGTCGTCGCCCGACCTCATACCAGGGCCCGCTTGCAACTGCACTAGCTGCTGGCCCGCAAAGCTTGGCGGAACGGTGGGCCTTGTATTACGACAAGATTTCTCAAGCTGCACAACCCGATTCCACAGCTCGCCCGGG
This sequence comes from uncultured Acidobacteriota bacterium, assembly GCA_963720155.1. GTDB lineage: Bacteria > Acidobacteriota > Terriglobia > Terriglobales > Acidobacteriaceae > Sulfotelmatobacter. The sequence continues at coordinate 480,663 of CAVREP010000010.1, read as the reverse complement.
TCCGCCTGTGCATCCTGTTTTTTCTTAGACGCCCGTTCAGTGCATGAATTCCAGGAATCAACTTGGGCGTGCAAAGCATTGTGTAAGGCGCGGTAGAACTCGTCCGTATATGCGCCCTGGAACATCATGGAAAGATCTTCGCTATCCGACCAATTGGTCTTGCCGCTCAGCTGTGACTGTACTCGATCGAAGAATTTTGTTCCTGGCAGTGGGTAGGAAACCGAGACTCCTATATCGTCCGGACGAGTATTCCGAACGAGGTTCACGGTCTTTTGAATGTCTTCCCATGCCTCTCCCTGATATCCGAATTGCAGGAAATAGCATGCCCGGATGCCCTCACTCCTCAGGTTGTCTCGTGCCTTGGCGATCTGTTCCACCCGAGTTCCCTTATCCATGGCGTCTAGAATTCTTTGCGATCCGGATTCGATTCCGAGCCAGACTTCGGCGCAACCGGCGCGGCGCAAAGCACGGACGGTGTCGAGCGTCATCAAATCCACACGGGACTGCATTTTGAACGGGACCGCGGCGCCTAGCCTCTCGACTTCGACAGCAAGTTCTCGAACCCACTTTGCGCGGAGGCCGAAGATGTCATCGGCGAACCAGAGGTGCTCAGCGCCGAACTCGCATTTTAGTTGCCGCATTTCTTCCGCAACGCTCCGTGCCGACCGCACAGCAAAGGAGTCTCCATAGATGGGCTTTGCGCACCAATTGCAACGATATGGACAACCGCGACTGGCGACAATATTCAGCGAGAAATAGCCGTGAGATGCTTTCCATGCGGTACGGTATCGATCAAGATCGATCAGGTCGCGGGCAGGAAATGACAGGAGATCGAGATTGCGGGTTAGCGGGCGGTCTGCCGTCTCCACAAGCGTTTCGGTTTCTTCATCCAAGAATGCGATTCCCGGAATCTCGGCGAGTCCGCGGTCATCTCCTCTGAGAAGGTGTTGAGCGGCTTCAAACAGCGTCCATTCTGCTTCCCCAAGCAAGACGCAGCGGAAGCCTTTTCGCAAATAATCGAGCGCATGGTCGGAAGCGTCAGATCCGTTTACCAACACCGTAGCTCCGGCCCTCTGTGAGACTTCTAGAATGTGATAAGCGACTTCCCGCATGCGGGTGAGGCACATCTTCGTAAGAAAGTTAAAGTTATCCTCGTAAATCACCACTACGCGGGGACGATGTTCATCCAAGGCCGCCAGAAATCCCTGTTCCGGATCGTTAAGCATTGTGTCGAATACTGCAACCGATAGACCCGCACTTCGAAGCAAGGCGGCAGCGTAAAGCGTTCCGAGGGGAGGATAAGGCCGCATTTTCCGCGTCTGTTTTCGATCGTAATAAAGGTGGTAAGAATGCGTTAACAGAACGTCAGCCACGTTACTTGCGCCTCATGTTTTTGCAGGAGTAACGGCCAAATCTTAGGAGAGTGGGACTCACGAGTTGTCAGCAGGTTGTCATATTTATGTCACTTCTCAACTGGTAGTTGATGGGACGGTGACGGTGATTTTGCAGATTGTTGACAAATTAGAGACAAGTCAGCGCTTGCCCCTTGTTACGTTATCCGTTCAGCCTGAACTTCGTTGTGAAAGCTGTGTGCGCCCCGCGACTCTGAACCGCAATCGGCAGGCACTGAGGCTGAGACTCGGCAAATGATCCTCTTTTATAACCCGAAGGCCACCAAATGTCGCAACCGTCGCTTACCCCTGTCAATTTTGGCGATTGCGGCCGTTCTGGAGGGCAAGGAGGAATATGCCATCGTCGACGGCAACATCGATCCTCATCCCACCGAATCGTTGGTTGAGCTGATCAAAGAGCGTCTGGTCGAACTCTTGGCCGTCACAGTCATGCCCGGACCGCAGACCGTGGGCGCTGTCGCCAGTTGCCGCGAAGTGCGAACCCGATTCCCGTACCTGCCAATCGTTTGGGGAGGCTACTTCGCCACCAACTATACGGCTGCCGTTCTCAATGCGGATTACGTGGACTATGCGGTCCGCGGACAGGGTGAGCAGACTTTTCTAGAATTGCTGGAAGCAATTCGCGGAGCCCGCGATTTGAAGAGCATCAATGGGCTCTCCTACAAAGACAGTGGCGGAGTGGCTCGTCACAATCCCGCACGCCCCATGCGAAGTCCGGACGACTTCCCCTGGTATCCGTATCATCGCATTCCTGCGGAAAAGTATCTCCTGCCTACATTTCTGGGCCGCCGTACTGCGGTTCACCAAGCCAGCATCGGGTGTCCCTTTCGATGTAACTTTTGCGGAGTGGTCAATTTCTCCGGCAGCCGCGAAAAAATGGAATCGCCAGCCCGGACTGAAGCCATGCTGCGCCACCTCGCCCAGACTTACGGTGTCGACGCCATCCAGTTCTATGACAATAATTTTTTTCTACGAGAAGAACACACGCGCGAACTCGTAGATCGGATGGCCCCGCTCAATATGCGATGGTGGTGTGAAGGCCGTACCGACATCATGATGAAGTATTCGGACGCCACGTTCGAAGCTATCCGCCGAGCCGGCTGCGCCATGATCTTCTTCGGAGCCGAATCGGGTTCGAACGAAAATCTGAAGGAAATGAATAAAGATCTCTGTGCCGAGGACACCCTCGCCTTGGCTTCTCGAATACGCCGTTTTGGGATCATTCCTGAGTTTTCCATTATCTTCGGAAATCCGAAAGATCCGGAGGGCGATACTCGCGAGTGCATCAAGTTCATCCGTCAACTCAAGCGATTGAATCCTGATTCTGAAATCATTGTTGAGCATTACACTCCAGTTCCGCAGCGGGCGCGAATGTACGGAGATATAAAGGACACATTTGAGTTTCCCACCACTCCCGACGAGTGGGCGACGGAGTCCTGGCAACGCTTCGCTACGCAGAAAGATCCGCAAACGCCCTGGCTGCGGCCTCGCACCAAGCAACTGATCGATAACTTTGAACTGGTAGTTTCCTCCAGGTGGCCAACGGTTCAGGACATCCGTTTGCCGAATTGGGGTCGACTCGCGCTCAAGGCGTTGAGCAGTTGGCGCTATCGTCTCGGCGTTTACACGACTCCGTTGGAACTGAAATGGATGCAGCACGTGATCGAACTCCGAAAGCCGAAAGCTGAGAGCCTGTGAGCCCAAACCCGACGCTGGCGGAGTTGCACACCTCGAATGCAGATGAGCATCCAGCCACGAGTAGATCCTTGGCAGTCTCGATTGCCGAGGGCTATGAACGCTGGGCCCGAACCTACGACCAGAATCCTAATCCTCTCCTGGCTCGCGAACAGCGTCATCTCTTGCCCTTGCTCACGAACCTGCACAAAAAGCGGTCTCTTGACTTAGCGTGCGGTACCGGGCGGTGGCTCGAAATACTCATGCGTCATGGTGTGGAGTTAGGCGTGGGCGTCGATTTCTCGATGGCGATGTTGAATATGGGTGCAATAAAGAATTGCATCACAGGACGACTTGCCCAAGCCACTTGCGGGAATCTGCCGTTTTCCGCCGATGTGTTCGATCTGGCCATCTGCTCTTTTGCTCTAGGGCATCTGCAGGAATTGCAATCAACCGTACGTGAACTGGCGCGCGTAACACGACCGCACGCGGATGTCTTCGTCAGCGATCTTCACCCGAAAGCTTATGAGCGTGGCTGGCGAGTCGGCTTTCGGGATGGAACCCTTTCGGTGGAGATTGAAATGGTACCCCGTACAGCCGAAGAGGTAGTCCAGGTATTTTGTTCGAACGGATTCGAGAGCGGAATCTACGTGGAATTATCTCTCGGGGAGCCGGAAAAGCCCATTTTCGATCGATCCGGCAAATCACACTTGTTCGCAAAGGCTTGCCAGTTGCCAGCTATTCTTTTCTGCCACTTTAAACGCGTGTCAGAGAGCTCAGTGCGTTCCTCTCAATTGTGAGAACGGAGGTGCAACGATGAGACGAACTCCAGGAGAATCGATCGTTGATTTCCTCAGCTTGTCTCGCCCGCCAAATCACGCCCCGGCTGGATTCGAGGACTTTCGTGAACGGGACTGGGAACGTGCGCTGCAATGGTTGGATGATTCGGGATTAGCGTTCTACTTCCGACGGCGACTTGAGGACAGCGGATATGCCAACACGATTCCAGCTTGGGTGATGTCCCGTCTCGAACAGCGTTTTACCGCCAACCGGCAGCGGGTTGACGAGATGGAGCAACGGTTCGAATTGCTAAACAGGAAGTTCAATGAAGCCGGGATTCGCTATGTGGTGGTGAAAGGTCTGTCTATTGTTCCCCAGTTCTGTGCCGATGCGTATCTCCGCCATCAGAGCGACTTCGATTACCTCGTTGACGAGCAGTCACTTCCGATAGCTAAACGCATCGTGGTCGAAGCCGGATACAACTGGAAGCCTTCATCGTCCAACCAGGATATTGTTTTTATTACGGGAAGAGGAGACCCCTCACGCGGTCCTGAGCAATATGCGGCTGAAGCACCTCATGCAGTCGAGCTGCACCTGGATTTTTGGGACAGCCAGCAATTTAATCTTCCAGAAATGCCGCGTCTGTTCAGTGTGGACAGGGCCATAACTCAGCGGTTGAACGGAGGAGCGTTTTCCGTTCTGCGCGATGAAGATGCATTTCTTCTTCAGGTGTTACATGCTTTCCAACACATATTTACCTATTGGATCCGCATGTCGAGTTTGTTTGAAATCGGTTTTTTCCTCAACCGGCGGGCCTCGGACACATCGTTATGGAACCTGGTTGAGCAGCGTGTCGGCGACAACTTAATACTGCGCGAATTCGTTGTAGTAATAACGGAGTTGGTGGCGAACCTTTTTGCGGCGCCGGTCCCGCCACTGGTTCACGTTTGGGCTCGACAAATTCGACCTGCGACTCGGGTATGGATTGAAAACTATGCACGGCATTGTGCGTTTTGCGTAGTGTACTCACACGAGTTTTGTTTATTGCCAAAGTCTAAGCTGGTTCTATTTCTCTATCGACAATATGAAGATGCATGCGTCCAGAAGCACTTGGTGCGGAATCGACTTGTGAGATTTACGCGCCTTTCTCGGATCGCCGCCTCGATAAAAGGTGAACCTTCGCTCGTATTCAAAGCAGGCTGGTGGAAGCAACAGCTTTTCGTCGGCCGAAGCGTCTTTCACGTTCTTGCAGGTCTGCGATACGTTTTCGAGATTCCGCGGTGGTGGTGGCTGAATCGGTCCAAAATGCCTTCGTCTTCGAGTGTCTGATTAGCTCTTTTGCAATAGCGGAGTACCCGGGCCTGCATCCCGCGTTATGGGAGCGCGGCCAGCACCGTGTCGCAGCGGGAGACTACCCGCTGCTGCGCCAGATGATCGTCGTGGTTGCCGAGTTATCCCGGCATTTTTATAGAACACCAATTCCGTCAATGTTCAGAACTTGGTCCGATGAGCTACGTCCCTCGGTTCGCATCTGGATTCAGAACTATGCGTGGACATGGACATTTGCCAAAAATCGAGTTGACCAATTCTCAGCGGCTCCGGTAGTTCTCTTTCTTCATCAGCAATACCTTTCCGAAGGCGACGGGAGAAGACATCCCTCCGCAGTCGGCTGTTGCCGGGGGTGCAGCTCTTTCGGAGAGCTAGTTCGATAAAAGCCAATTCTTCTGCCAATGCGGGGAGCCGCGGACGCCAGCTCGAGCGAGTGCTCATCCGCCTGACTTTCCATCTGACGGGAGGACTCCGATACCTCTGGGAAGTGCCACGTTGGCGGAAATTGAACAAACCGACGGCGGCTTTCGGCACTCTTAACGAAGCAGCGTTGTCGAAGTTCCAGCGATTATCCGTTGCATGCTTTCTTGGAAGACTGACATGGGGCTGAGAGTTCAAGCCGCGAAAAACGTCAGTGCGACGTGGCTGGGCCTTCTTGTCCACGTCGCGGTTGGTTTTCTTCTCTCTCCTTTTATCCTCCACAAGCTGGGTGACAATGCGTTTAGCCTATGGGTGCTGGTATTCTCCCTGACCGGATACTACGGAGTTCTCGATCTAGGGATCCGATCGTCGATCGTTCGATATGTTGCCAGATTTGCAGCGACGGGAGACGAGAATAATCTGGCAAAGTTTCTCAGCACAAGCGTCGCATTCTATGTTGTCGTTTCGCTGGTTGTGCTCCTACTGACTGGCTTGGGCTTTTTTTACTTGCCATCGATTTTCAAGATACCAACCGATCTTCTTGAGTCATCGCGGGTCTTGTTTGTTTTGGCCGGGGTGGCCGCGGCACTGTCTTTTCCTCTTGGCGTATTTGCAGCGGTCCTCGAGGGATTGCAGAAGTTCTCTTGGCTGCATCTCAGCCAGATAGGAGTCACGCTGCTCCGCGCTCTGCTGATTGCGATCGCCCTCACGCGAGGAGGGGGATTGGTGGCGCTTGGGATTATCACGATCGCGATGACTCTTGTCGGCTATCTGATCATCATGTGGCTGGCGTTCCGAGCGTTCCCCTTGCGGTTCAGCTCGCGGTGCGTCGATTCCAAATCGTTTTGGCAGATGTTGAGATATAGCGCATTTGTTTTCATGATTCTTCTGGCGGACAGACTCCGTTTCCAAACAGGCCCGATACTTGTCGGGGCGATGATTTCTTCGAGCGCGGTCGCATATTTCGCGATTGGATCCAAACTAGTTGAATACTCAACTTCCGCTGTTCGAAGCATGGCAATCGTCTTTACCCCCATGTCCAGTCATCTGGACGCTACTGGAGATGTCGTGCGTTTGCGGCAGACCCTAGTGCTAGGAAACCGCGCCTGCGCGCTAATAACTTTTCCCCTCTGCGCGATTCTTGTGATCCTCGGCAGATCGATCATCGAGGTCTGGGTGGGCGCGAACTATCTTTCCAGCTATCTCATATTGGTGATTTTATCAGTGCCGAGGAGCCTCTACCTTGCGCAATCAACCTCCACAAAAATACTTCTCGGTATGGGCAGGCACCGCATACTGGCAACCGTGCTATTACTCGAAGGCGGAATCGCTATATTCTTCAGCATCGTGTTAACGCGTCATTTCGGAATTGCCGGAGTGGCATTGGGCACGGCAATTCCGTTGACGGTGACAAGCCTGTTTTTTCTCCCGCGACACGTCTGCCACGAGCTGGACATTTCTTTGCGCACTTTTCTCACCCAGGCTTATCTGCTGCCTTTAACTTTATGCGTGCCGCTGGTCGGTGTGCTCTTGTTCATGAGGAAGGAGTTTCCCGCCCATCATTACGGCTCTCTGGTCATTCAGGTTGCATGCGGCGGATTATTGTACTGTGGCGGATTAGCCTTGGCGCTCCTGGCGCCGAAGAGGCCGGCTGGCATAAAGCTGTGGGAAGCACTGATAAGGGGTGTGTGATCAAACACCGAAGACAGAAAGAGGTAACCCACGCCATCAAGAATTACGAGCTCAGCAAACTTCCTGCATTCGGTCACTCAGCTTTTGACCAGTGAGAAGCGAACGGCGGGTTGTTACGCGCTCGACGGCGCGCGAGACCCAGAGCTCCCAAGGGAAAGAGTAGCGATTCTTGCTAATGCGCCACCGTACAGGCGCACCGAGAGCCCGGCGAAAACCCTGTCGCATCCAGGCACTCTTCTTTGTCGCCTTGCGGATCTGGTTGTTCAGCAGGAAATACTCGAGACTACGTCGCAGCCGGCGGAGCTCTTCGCCTTGTAGCCAAGGGAGCACATTAAATCCCAAAGCCAGAGTCTCCCATTCTTCCAGAGACTGTGGTTCGTGAAGTCCCATCTCCTTCAGTTGCGACCATATTGGAATTCCAGGATAGGGAGTGAAAATATTAGGAGAAAAGCTGACGTTCCAGTATTGCTTGGCGATCTCGCTCATGATGTGAAACGTTTGTTGGCGATCCGCTTCGGTTTCTCCTGGGTATCCCAGAATCACATTGAAGGTAACGTGAATTCCGGCGAGTTCAGCCTTTCGGGCCGTGTCCACCATGTCCTCTACACGCTCGTGTTTTTTGTTCATCAACGCGAGCACATCTTTGGACGCGGATTCAGTGCCAAAACCCATGTGGTTCACGCCACTCTCGCCAAGCAAACGGACCTCATCTTCGCTCATCCTCGCCACAAAGTCCGTTGACGCTTGAAAATCCCAATTGAATTTCACGCCGCTCGCGACAATTCCTCGAGCGATTGCGACTGCTCGTTTGATGTCAACCAGAAAATTGGAATCCAGCAGTGCAACCTCCTCAATGCCGTAGCACGGAACAAGCTCCGTCAGATCGCTGACCACCCGCTCGGCGCGATAAGCATTAAATCGGCGCTTGTAAAAGACCATGTCGGTACAGTAATTGCACGCGTAGGGGCACCCCACACTGCTCGCATAAGCCAGCTGGCGGATGCCGCTAGCGGAGGCATAAACATCCACATTTGCCAGGTGGTATGCCGGAGCTGGCAGGTCGTTGATATTCGCAACGGGTCTTTCCGGCTCATGATGAATGCCGGCATCGTCTTTGAATGACAGTCCCCGCACACCATGCAACTCCTGGCCGTCCGCCAGTCGCTGTGCCAGTTCGAGTAATGTCAGTTCGCCTGGTCCGCGCACAATGGCATCCACGAAATCCGGCTTGAGCGTTTGCTCTGGAACCAGCGTGGGATGCCAACCGCCAAACACGATTGGCAGGCCTGGTCGGCTCCACCTTACTTTTTTCGCGATTCGAATCGCGGAGCCGATCATGGGGCCGGTGAGGATGGAGATACCTAAACAGAGCGCGTCCTCGGCCTCGCGCAGGATCACATTTTCGAAGTCCGGTGAAGTTAGATTGTCTACCAGCTTGACTTCGAATCCTGCTTCGAGCAGAGGAGACGCCAGCGCTAGCAGGCACAACGGCGCCCCCAACGGGGGTCCGTCATACGGCGGATAGAACAGTACGACTTTTCTGTTGCGGGGCATTTTTACTGAATGCAATCGCATGATGCCGGAATACTAAAAGTAGAGTTCGGGCAAAACCTATTTGTCACGCGATTGTCAAAAATCTGTCATTTTCCCAAACGAGCTTAAAGTTGAGTAGGATTTGGTGAAGAGTCGACGGCAACAGTAACCCGGATTTTGCAGAATTATGACAATTTAGAGACAACTCGCGTCAGCCCTGTTGGTACCTTTTGCGTACTTCATCTTAGGTTCCTTGCCCAGAACTCCGCCTTCTGCACAAACAGGTTGCGGGAGCGGGTGGGGGAAAGACGTAACACTGAGAGGCCTTTTCGTGAAATCGTCGAAAAAGATCGTATTCTTTGTCGCTTCTTTTTCAAGCATTGAGGCGACGGCTCCGTTAGGTATTCTTGCCATCTCTACTCCCTTGCTGGATGCGGGATACGATATTCGGATCATCGACTCGACGATCACGCCCAACTACAAAAAGCGGATCATGGAAGAAGTGAAGGACGCACTGTGCCTGGGTATTTCCGTGGTAACCGGACCAATGATCCGCGAGACGGTGGATGTCGCCAAGATGATCAAGAAATGGGACCGTGACTTCCCCATAATTTTGGGCGGATGGCATCCATCCCTTTTGCCCGGCCAGACTCTCGAGGCTCCCTACGTGGATATCATCGTGCGGGCACAGGGGGAAGACAGCATGCTCGAGGTTGCCGACCGTCTGCGTGATGATGCTCCTCTCGACGATGTGCTTGGCATCGGATTCAAGCGCGACGGAAAAATGCAACTCACGCCTGAACGTCCTCTGAAGACGCTGGACAAGATGCCGGCCAAGGCTTATCACCTGGCGGATTTCGACGCATACGAGAAAGTCTGCGGGCGCCGGTGGACCATGTATGTTTCCAGTCTCGCGTGCCCCTTCAATTGTTTCTACTGTACCAATGCCGGAGTGTATGGACGCAAGTGGAATGCGTTGCCGGTGGAACAAGTGGTAGAAGAGACAATGGAACTCGCCAAACGTTACCGGCTCGAGTTGCTGTGGATGGCTGACGATAACTTTCTTGTGGATCTTGATCGGTCGTTGAAAATCGCGGAAGCCTTGGTTCGCGCCGGTAGTACTTTCAAGTGGAGCGTGCAAGCCACCACCAATTTGACGGCGCGTCTTACCATCGAGGAGTTGACTCTGCTTCGCCGCTCCGGGTTGCACCAGATCTGCCAAGGTATTGAAACCGCATCTCCCACAGTGATGAAGTTGATGAACAAGGATTTCCAGGTTCTGGGGGATATCTACCAATCAACTGAACGCTGCATAAAGGCCGGCGTCATTCCATCCTTCAATATCATTTTCGGTTTCCCGGGCGAGGGCCCTAAAGAACGCCGCGAGACCGTCAGCTTCATGATGGATATTTGCCAGAAATTTCCCGGCGCAGAATTCTGGACCAACATTTTCACGCCATATCCGGGATCACCGATTTTTCAGCAGGCGGCAAAGCTTGGCATTGAAGTGCCTAAATCCCTCGAAGGTTGGGTGGATTATTTCCCCCGTTATACAGTCCTGCCATGGCTCCAGGGAAAAGATCATCAGCGCGTTCAAACCATGCGAGATTACTTGCGTATCGCTTTTGATCGCGCTCCCATTGCGACTACAGGCCACGGCAGGTTTGCTAAAGCGATTCAACATCTCACGGCTTACCCCGCCCGGGTGCGCTTGAATCACGACTTCTACAGCTTTCCGGTCGAATTGTGGATTAATCGCCAGCTGAAGAACATCGTGAAACTGCCAAAGCCGAGTGTGGACGCCAAAAGGTTGCAGCCCGAAACGGCGCCTAGCTGCACTTGATTTGTGATGAATACTTTACGCGACGGGATCTACAGGCCCCGACACTGTCTCGCATCCACGCAGCCCCGTCGTATTCCATTGGCCACGCGAAGAGGCAGCGCGGGAAATTCTCTTTTGGGATCTTCCATTGTGCGCAATATCGATACTGTTCCAGCCAAGTGTCGATCTGCTTGGCAGCTTGATCATGGTGAACCTCGGCTATGATGAGCGGCCTTTGATTCTGGAAAAGGTTTGTGCCGCCATGCAGGACTTCGTACTCGCCGCCTTCCACGTCAATCTTGACTAATTGTGGTGAGAGTTCGCCGGCAGCGAGGTAGTCATCCAATGTAACCGCTGGCACCCTTATGATTTCGCCGGTTCCTACCACTGGACGTTGGCCGTTGACCTCCACTCCGCCCTGTGACCTTCGCGTTCCCCCGCGCCGGAAAGGAATTCCATGACTCGCGGTGCAAGACCACACAGCACGTTCCACAACTTCCAGGCAGCCTTCCAGATGGTTCCTGAAACTACTTTCCCGTAACGTCGCTGCATTGTCGGGATCGCCTTCAAACGCTACCACTCGGCCCAGTGGCCCCACCAGCCGCGCAGTCCCGAGAGCGATAGTTCCCACATGTGAGCCAATGTCATAAACAACTGCCCCCGCACGCACCACAGCGCAAATCGCATCCTGCACTTGGGTCTCATGCTCCCCGCGCCAGTGGCGCGTTTCCTCCGGCAGACGAAGTCGCATCCAGATCCCCCGGGACAAGCCTGCTTGTACCTGAACCCAGACATCCGCGTGCGGCAATGCACGGTGCTCGATCAACCCCTTAAGTCGCCTGAGCCAGCGCTCCACCCAAGGCCGCTGTCGCAAGCTGCTTCCTAGACCGATATCTTTTGCGGCAAAATATATACGGTAAAGGAAAACGTAAAAGCGGGTCATTTTCAATGATTGACGCTGGCAAGAACTCGAAAGTCGCGGAGAACTCTGCAAAGACGGACTCCAAGCTTACTCATGATTGCGTTCCCAGATCTTGTCCTCATTCGCGAACGTTTCAACGACATGATAGTGACTGCGGAGGTAGAGACTTATGGGAGCGAGATGATTACCCTCGCCGTCAGGAATGTCCAGCCCGCGGTACCAACTCACGAAGCGTACCTGGTGATTTTCAAGTGATTCCACCACATTTCGAACCTCCTCGGGCCTGGTGTAGTCTGTCGGTCTCAGGAATGGTACGCGAGTTGGATTTCGGAGCCAAAGCTCAAAACAAAGAAGCGGATCTCCGAAGAAATATTCCGATGGCTCGGTCTGCTCCGCCACCCACTTGGTCTTCTCGTAGACCGCAGGCTGGAAAAATGCGGTACGCCCGCTGGGGAGATCCAGAAATGCCTTCCATCGTGTTTGCGTGACGATCGGCTTCCCGACCCCTAAAACTATAACCGCTGTCCAAAGTATGGGCGAAAGGAGCTTCCCAGCCCAGACCGACGAACTCGTGAACCAGACAAGAAGGATGATGATTCCGGGCAGGGAAACTGTATACAGCCTGTTGTATGCAGGGGCGGAGGCAATGGCGAGAAACAACGATAGCCCTGTGATGTTAACCAGCATCAATCGTTCCCAGGGCAATTTGGGCCGAGATCGAGCTGCAGACCAGTAATGCGAGAAGAAAACAATGTACAACCATGGAATGAGGATATGAATAAAAGGCCAAGCCCCCAAGTCGGCCCAGTTGGGCCACGAATGAATCGAAGGCCACGCGTGCAGATAAACTCGCCAGGTATTGAATCGATCGGCCGAATAATACTTGGCAACAAAGATCACTGTGTAGTACAAGAACTGTCTCACTCCTACCTTCCAGAGAAAATAAAAATTGAAAGCGACGACGATTGCTACAAAGCTGCCGAGAAGGCCAGCCTCCTTCTTAAGCAGCAAACTCCACGATTCGCCGTTATGCCGCCCTTCCCACAGCAAGAACAAACTAAAACCCAGAGCCCCTAGCACCATTGATTGACTGAAGCATGTGGCTAAGCCCCAGAGCGTGCCGGCCCATGCGATTCGAGCCGCACTTCTTCTCTCGATGGCAACCGCAAGCGCCGCTATACCGGCAAGCGCGCTGTACCAGTGATGGGTAGCGTCAAGGTAACCGCTGAAGGGAAGCGTAAGAAACAAGAAACCGGGAAGGAGAATCTGCTTTCCGGGCAGCCCTCCGGCCAGCAATGCTCTCGAAATCCTGATGCTGAGCCAAACAGCGAACAACCCGATCGAGATCAACAGCGCCTGCGGAATCCAAGCTCTAACCCCAAACAGTTTGAATAGCACGGCATAAAGTACGTCCGTGCCGGGCAGCGTGAAGTGATCGCAGTCCCGGTAGATGATTTGGCTGTCAAGCATTCGCGTGGCATGATGCAAGTAAATTGCCTGATCGCCGGATGCCAAACGCGGAGTCGCGGGAAGAAGGAATACCTGCAGGTACAAGAAAATTCCGCAGGCCAGCAAAATTACCGGCAGTATCCAACGCTTGGGCTGATGCTTCAGGTCTGGGGTCCGCTCTCGAACAGAGTCAGCAAATTGATCAGAGCGCTTCAGTGCGGCCTCCTCGTGCGAACAAAGCGTTATCGAACAACGTTTAATCCGGCGAGGGCTGTCAATCCGAGCCCGCGCCCACAATCCGTTGCATAGATGAGACTCTTAGAGTCAAGCGTCCAGACAGGGCTGACGGAATTGCAATCGCCTTTCGTGAGCTGAACCTGTTCCCCAGTGCGGAGCTCCATTACGTGAATCTGCCAGGCGCCCTGCTGCCCGCAACTGAACGCGAGCCATCCTCCGTCTGGCGAAATCGCAGGATAGCGGGCGGAGCAAGTCGGGATACTCATTTCTTTTATGACCTCAGAGACTGGGTCGACCTCATACAGCCGGAAGCGGCCCTCTCGCCTCGAGCTAAACACTATTTGATGGTCGGGGAAGAATGCAGCTTCTCGCACGTCGTACAGAGAGTCGACAATTTGGCGTGCCCCCATAGTTCCTGCTACAGATGCGCCAATCTGCCGAATCCACAAGCTGTTTCGACCCTTCACTTCACGAATAAAAGCAAGTAATTTTCCGTCAGGCGATGCTGCCGGTTGTTCAGCATCTGCCGCCTCAACCATTGCGCCATCCGTGGAATTTGGTGGAGAGGCACGAGCAAAGCGCATCACTCGCGAGCCACCGCTCGTGGCCAATTCAGCCCACGCTCGCGTAGTGTCCCCACCACCGGTGGGATGGAACCAATCGAGTCCGGCGGTCAAGGAGCTAACCGAACCTTCTCTGAGTGCGTAGACTGAGTACGTATTGGGAACGGAAGGAAGCAATTTTGGTACTAAAGCTGTAAAAAGTAAGCCGTCGGTGGTGACTACCGGGTCCGTCGCAAGGGCGGAGTCCGCAACCGTGACCACGCGTGACTGATAGTTGTCGAATTGTCCCTTGAGATGCCTAATGTTCGAAATGAAACCCGCCACCACCAGCGCGACCAAGACAGATGCAGCGATCACCGACATCCTAAGATTGAAGCGGCTTGCCCAGGATTCAGGCGACAGCTCGATTAAAATCGACAGCAATACTCCCGCCAAAAGCACCATCCATGCGAGCCTCGAGAAGAATATGAGGTTACTCCAACCCGCTTCAGGAATTCCAGGAAGTCTAAGCAGAGGTCCGCAAACCATGGCATAAATCGCAACGACCGCAACGGCCTTGATCCTCTGTTGATGCGCAAGCAGGTAATCGACGGCCAGCACAGCCGTGAGTATCAGTGCCACAAAGTGATAAGGACCGGGCTGCGACGACAGAAGTAAAAGCAGGAACAGGAAGGCCGCCCATTCTATTTTTCCTCTGCCACCCTCGTGAAGTTTTGAACCGATCGCCCACAGGAAAGCAACAAGGATGAAAGCGTGAATCAGGGGATGGAGAAAAGCGTAGAGCACTGGAGCATGCACGACCGGCAATGGATTTAGTTCTGGCTCAGCAATAAAAAGACGACGCAACAGTGCGCTCAACGAGTTCCATCCGACATCGTAAGGATCGATCGTCTCTCCCCTGAGTGCACGCGGCAGAATTTCCTGAACGTAGAACAGGCAGGCATCTCTCCCGAAGAGGTAGAGTGAAATCATGGCCGCACTCGATAAACCCACCGTTAGACCAAATACAGCACGCGACTGCCTTTTGAATATAAAGAGGATGAGGAACAAAGCAGGATAGATCTTTAGGGTCGCGGCAGCCGCCAAAATTAGCCCCGCCAAAAAAAGGTAATCCTTGAAATACAGGAGCATAGCGAAGGCTAACAAAAGCAAAACGAGAATATGCATTTGTCCATAGAGGAAACTGTGGCGGAGCGGAATAACTGCCAGGAAGGTCAACAACAGAATGCGCCTAGCCTTGAGCGCCGTGACAGCAGCGAGCACGATAGCCGTCAAAGCCAGGAATGCCAGGTTCACCAAGAGCCAACATCGCTTCGCGTTCAGCGGAGAAAGTGAGGAAAAAGGCAGAACCATCAGCGCCGATGGAAGCGTGGAAGGAATAAAGCTGACTAATCGCTGATCAATTCCCTGGTGATCTTTCTCCCGTTGCAACCAAATCCACTCATAGACACGTTCCATGGGATATTTGTCACGATAGAGACGCGCGATGAGATAGTAGTTGGGGAAATCCGAGTTGAGGTGCCTCCAGGCAGGAATAAATCCTGTAACAGCAAATATAAAGATGAGAACTACAAGGAGAACCCATTCCCCTCTCGCGCTCCAACCAAAACGCTGACCCTCTCGAGGTCTTGCCTTGGGATCTGCGAGTTTCACCGGTTCCGTGGCTCTGCATTCCGTCATTTTGTGGATTTATAACCTGGGAATTTAGCTGATCTTAGTAGATTCCCGGGAGCACCTTTGCTGTCCTTTGGGAATAATCTTCGTAGCGGGTTCCGAAGACATTCCTCAGGTGAGCCTCTTCGATTGCAATCTTACGCAGCATGATGATTGTCCATGCTGCGGCAAGCACCCATCCCAAAACACTAGCCAATGCTAATGCGACTGCCGCCTTCGCAACTATTGCAGCAGCGTAGCGGGGATGACGTACGTACAGATATGGGCCATGGTCCATGGGTACAGCTTTACGATTTTCTTGGCTGAAGTAGCGGGCGAGGTAGGTATCCGTCCAGATTTGCCAAATCGCGACCGCCAGATAAAGCGCCAAGCCCAGAGTTTGAAGCAGAGGTTGTTCAAGAGCGGGAACCAGACGCCAATGTCCATAGTCCAGAACGACAGCCAAGTCGGCCACCATGAGGAAAACCACCAAGGGTGGTGCTGAGTGGTTTGATTCGAGCGCCCACCACTCCCGCATCACCGGTTTCGAATCAAACACTTCTCGACTCGACACCAAGGAGTGTATGGAACCTAAGAACCTCAACGTCAGATACCCTCCCGAGAAAAAATCAACTCGCAGCCATGGATCACTGCTCCCCCAACGGACTAGACTTGCGAGTGCCAAGACCAGATAGCCCAGGGAGAATGTCAGCGTTATCCAAAATCTCTTTTTCATATCTTAGTCATCAGTGTATTCGCTCTAAGTTGCGGCTCTTGGACGTCACCATCCGCAAGCATCTGGCGTACTATAGGTACCGCGGCCGCTGGATCGCTGCCGAAGGACAGACGATAAGCGGGCAGTCTTTCTAGAGCCTCGAACACCGCGGCGCTCTGTTGTGCGACACAGTCATAGTCCTTGAAAAGCATGCTTTCGGCAATGCGGCGAGAGAAATCGAAGCGAGCCATAGGCAACACGGTGGGGATAGTTGCGGCCTGCCTCTCTAGGAACACACAGCAGACCGGGTCAACGGAGTGCGCTTTCAGGGCTTGAAACGGACGCTTTGGCAAATAGCAAACGGTCAAACCTGGGTAAGAGAACCGACGCGTTGCGGCCTTAAGCTCAGGAAGAAACTGAAGCGATTCGGGACGAAAGATTGCCGGCAAGAGATCGCCCCAAACCCGCAAGCCTCTAGCTTCCGTCTCCAAGAAGGCGGCTTGATCAGCATGAAATTCGAGCCCGAGCTTAGCCGCTAGATAGCTCACAGTCGTCTTGCCGCTGTTGGGCGCGCCGAATAAGAGAAGTCCCTTATCCCCTCTACCCACGCATGCCGCCGCGAGCGGCACCATCCCCAAACTTCCGGTACTCATGCAGAAGAGAGTGTCGAAAATTGACCGACAATGAAGTTTGGGTTCGCTCTCGACTAATCGCTCGGCAATAAAACCGATTCCCTCACGGGCTTCTAAATCAACCGCTAGAAAACTTCCCTGTCCAAGGTTAGCGAAACGAAGATCACCATCCGAAAACGCCGACAGCGCCACCCCTGCGTACTCGATTTTGGAATCCTCTTCACTCAGAATTCGCCAGAGGAACTCCGGACGGGAAAGTGACGAACCCTGGTGTCGCGCAAAGAATTCCATCGCACTATCCACAACAACGCGGCTGTTGCTCTCTAAGCGTACCGTTCTCCCCATAACCAGCAAATCTATGGTATTCGGTGTTGGCGTGAAGCGACGGAGTAGATCCTTCCGCTTCATTTTGCTCGGAACTTTCGAGGACATCGCCATTTCGCCAAGACAATCGGACCTCTTTACTGGCACTTCCGTTCGTCTCATGGCCGGCTCGCCGTTCCGGGGCTCAGTATGATCATGAAGTCGCTCAAAGTGCGCGGCAAGTTTCTCGGCCACGATCTGGGGTCGCCCACCGTATTGCAACAGACAGCAGGGCAGCTTGATTAACTTCTCGATGATTTCCATCTGCGCGGAAGCCGCGTCAGGCAACTCTGCCATCAGATCTTCTTCCAAACGGGCCGTTGCTTGCTCCGATGACAAGTCGGACAGGCAAAATCCTGGATTCTCGCGGCGTTCAAGGAAGACCAACAATCGTGGTTCGCAACGTCTTACGCGCTCAAGGCCGAGTGCCAGCTCCGGTTCGAAGCGAAAGCCCCGTTCCCCGTTTTGGAGATCTGCCGGCCTTTTACGTTCGAACTCCTTAAAATGTTTTCCGGCATCGCTACGCAATTTGAAAGTCGTCGCCAGTCCGCAAGCCCACAGCCTGCCTTCTTGCTGGGAACAGAACGTGCGGTCGTCCGAAAGAAATCCAAAACCTTCCTGTGCGAGAGCCACCGCCAAAGTGGATTTTCCGCTCCGACCTGCACCGATCAGAAGAAGTCCCATCTGCCGTTTAGCGACGCAGGAGCAGTGGAGCTCAACAATTCCGATCGAGGCGCCTGCAATTGTGAGCAGTACCGGAAAAACGACCGTCTTCCAGTAGGACCGATCATTGCTGATGGCCGCCGAAAAACGCCCTATCACACGGCGAGCGCGCAGATCCACCAGCATCGAATTTCCGGAATCAAATCCTGCAAACACTAGATGGTTGAGGCCTCTAACACGGGGCTTCGGCCAGGGCGGCGGTACCGAGTTGCTGTTGTCCACCCAGAATCGGACAGTGAAGTCCACGTATCCCGGTGGATCTTCGATTGGTAGAAAGCTTTCGCGCGCGGCCTCAAGGAGAGGCTCGCAGTTCGTAGACAACCTGCAAATGGCGCCAGCAGTAGTGTAAAACTCACACAGTGGTGTCGCGGCGTCCTGGCAAAGAAAGTCTCCTGCGCTCATAACGGTGTAAGCGGGCAGATTCTACGTCTCGGCTCAAACCGGATTCTATGAATGTCGAACAGCCGTCAATAATGGTCGCCGATATGGACGAACGATCTTGTCAATATATTGTCAATAACTTGTAAAGACTTCTGCCCCTGAGGAAAACATGGAATCGAACTACAGACAAACGTCACCTAAGAGCACCAAAATACAAACTGCAGTCGAGTCGACACAGGAGCGTTTATCAGGACTGATCCGGTTCGCCCTTCGCCGCAGTTGGCAGGCTGAGCCGGGTGAGTGCGTCGACTCAAGTGCCAGAAGAGATCGCTGCAGAAGCTAATCGGTAGGCATGCACGCGATTCCGCCCTGCGGGACCACAATGCGTATCGCTTTGCCGAGGCCGCGCCGGCGCCAACATGGGGGGCCTTGGCTGTTCGAGCCTTTCGCGAAAATTAGGACGGCCACGGCAGCCGTGGCGACCATGTCCGCGGGGCAACAGCATGGGGAACAGCATCCACGCCTAGCAAGAACCGGCGTACCAAATCCCGTGCGTCATCCCGAAACGAAGCGCGTCAAAATCCGCCGCAGCGCCAAACGCGGCTACTTCCGCGTGAGAGTGGCACCTGATCACGTTCGGCGCGTCAGCACTTCAAGAGCTTGCAGCCAACCGTCGTTGGTGTGTTAGTTGCACTATCGCGCCTGCGGATGAAGATCCACAAAACCCAACGGTTGAGGAGCAGGGAAAGTTTGATGGAGTGAAAAGCTTGACTGAATGAAAAGACGACTGATGGGTTCACGCACCCTACCAACTTCCGTTTCCGGCGACCTCATGGCGGAGATTTGACGTGCCAAAGAATGCTCAACAGAAAAATGCAGATGATCATGGAGGAATTTTAGACCGCGAGGTATGGTCCGCCATTCGCTACCTCGATCCAGAATCAGACCACAGTGAGAGCGACATCGCCGCAATCATCGCCCTGTTGGTGGTCGTCTCCATAGTCTGTGCCGTTTGCCTTTTGCTCTACCTCCGCGGATTGTAAGACCTGTGAGACTCCGATGAATGCGACCCGTTTACGCGAAATAATTTTGTCGCCCATGCACAATGGGCGGTCAGGAAGCTAGAGCGGCAATCCCGTTAAGCTCCAAATATTCTTCCTCACTCAATTGCAGTGATGCCGCCCGAACATTCTCCTCAAGATGTGCAATCGAGGAAGTTCCAGGGATGGGCAGCGTAATCGGGGAGCGTTTGAGCAACCAGGCCAACGCGATCTGGATTGGTTTTACCTTGTGGACTTTGGCAATCCTCTCCAACAGCCTCCCGGCCACCGACCCAGCTCCAAGAGGGAACCATGGAATGAATGCGATCCCGTTACGCTCGCAGTAATCAACAACGTAGTCCCATTCACGATCGGCAAAGCTGTAGCGGTTCTGAACCGACACAATCGGGACGATCTTTCGTGCGCCCTCGATGTGTTCCACCGTGACATTGGATAGCCCGACCAATCTGATCTTTCCTTCTGATTGCATGTTCGCGAGGGTTTCAATAGACGCGTCAAGAGGCACGAGCGGATCAGGCATATGCAGTTGGTAGACGTCGATCCGGTCAAGGCGCAATCTCTTCAAGCTGCCTTCCACTGCTTCACGCAAGTGTGTTGGGCTGGCATCGTGGGTCCACTGGTTCGGCCCGGGACGATTCCATCCACCTTTAGTCGCGACGACAAGGTCGTTCGGGTACGGAGCCAGCGCTTCAGCGATCAATTCTTCGCTCACATTGGGACCATACGAATCAGCGGTATCGATAAAGTTGATGCCAAGTTCAACGGCTCGGCGAAGAACGGCTATTGCTGCCGCACGGTCTTTCGGCGGACCCCAGATTCCTTCGCCCGTCAGGCGCATTGCCCCGAAGCCAAGACGGTTAACCGTGAGTTCACCACCCAGTGTGATCGTTCCGGCGCTAGTGGCCGACAGACTTGCTACTTTCTTGGTTTTCTCTTTCATGTTTATTCTCCAAAATACCCCTCTATTTCTCAGATGCCCGCCCGATCAGATCGGCGTTTCTTTTTCGTAGGCTCATACTGTGGACCAAATCATGCGCCGAAAATCAGCAACTGGATTTCACTCCGCAACGTGCCAATTTTGCATGCTTGGCGCGGCCGTTGCGGGGAGAGATATGACAATGCCGAAATCCAAAATCAATCTCTCTGTTGTCGCCGCCACATTCGTTGCGATTATGGCGTTCGCGATTGGCGCGAAAGCGCAGCTTACTCAAGACGGTGAGAGCGACCTCACAAATCCGTTTCAGCCCTTGCAGTCCGACGTCACTGAGAATCAAATCTTTGCTGAATTGCTGGCTCACAACGAGCTTCGCCGACAATTGCCCACCAGGATTACGTCGTGAACCCCTCATCAGACAAGCAGGAATCCGCACACAACGTACGTAGCTTTTGACACCCGGACCTCAAGAACCTGAAGTCTTGCTCCGAGGAGCAACATGCAGTGCCGGAACTTTGAAGGCCCCGGTGCGGGATGATGGCGATGGTCCTGTTCAAGTAGATAGCTCTTTGCCTTTGCCGGCGGTGCCGGTGACCAGCGTTTATCGATTCACCTTCGGAGGGTTGGAAACCATGTCTCAATCACTCCAGCGAAGAGCTTAGGCCAAACTCCTCTTGGCAACGAGATTGCTCATATTTCGTGGTTGCGAGTGCCCGTTGAGCGGATGGTGCTTCAAGAATTTACATGGCAATGAGTCTTCAGCAGGTTTAGAATTTCGAGAACCCGTCCACAATCAACCTCAATTCCTCTACGTAGAAAAGTAAGAGAAAGGAGAATTTCAATGCCATACGCTACTGTTGGTAAGGAAAACTCTACGGACATCGAACTGTATTACGAGGATCATGGCTCGGGTGACGCTGTGATACTTATCCATGGATATCCACTGAGCGGCGCTTCCTGGGAGAAGCAACTCCCGGTGCTTTTGGCAGCCGGCCACCGTGTCATCACCTATGACCGCAGGGGATTCGGCAAATCCAGCCAGCCCACAGAAGGCTACAACTATGACACCTTCGCCGAGGACCTGCACAAGCTCGTGACACACCTCAAACTACGCGATTTCTCTCTCGTTGGTTTCTCGATGGGTGGAGGTGAAGTGGCGCGTTACCTCGGGAAGTACGGTTCGAAAGGTGTCAGCAAAGCGGTATTCATCTCGTCAGTGCCGCCATTCCTGCTGAAGACGCCCGACAATCCGGAGGGCGTGGATAACAGCGTCTTCGAGGGAATCGAGAAAGCTGTTGTTGCAGATCGCTATGCGTTCTTCACCGATTTCTTTAACAATTTCTACAACACGGATCAACTCCTGGGCAAGCGCGTCAGCCAACAGGCGGTTCAGGCCAGCTGGAACGTAGCGGCCGGAGCCTCTGCCACGGCCAGTCTCGCTTGCGTGCCGACCTGGCATGAGGATTTCCGAGAGGATCTGAAGCGCGTCGATATACCTACGCTGGTCATTCATGGCGACTCGGATCGTATTCTCCCGATCACTGCGTCAGGAGCCCGCAGTGCAAAGTTGATCAAGGGAGCCCGCTTCGTGGTGGTGAAGGAGGGTCCGCACTGCATCACTTGGACCCATGCGGATGAGGTAAACCCTGAACTAGCAAATTTCCTTGGAAAAGCGGCTGCGAAGAATGCAACGTCGGTGCCTAGGAAAGAAGTTGCATAACCAACCTGTTCTCGAAGTCTGTTACTGACGGACGGTGCCATCCTCGGGACGGCGCCGTCCTTAAGCTTTGCTTCGCGGTTCAAGAAGTTCCTGCGGTCTTCTCGATGCGCTGTGCCCCTTACTTCTAGGGATTAACCCCCAACTGCCAAAACAAAAACGAATAAGCGTCTGTGAACTCCTCAATCTGCTTGGTGACCGGCTTCCCCGCGCCATGCCCCGCCTTGCTTTCAATCCGCAACAGAATAGGACGCGTCCGGCTCGCTCCGTTCTTCGCCTCCGCCTGCATCAACGCCGCCATCTTCTTCGCGTGCATCGGATCGACGCGTGTGTCCGTATCCGCCGTCATAAACAAAATCGCAGGATATTCCGTTCCCGCCGTCACATGATGATACGGAGAATAAGCGTAGAGCCACTTGAACTGGTCGGGATTGTCCGCGCTCCCATATTCCGGAATCCACAGCTTGGCGATCTGAAAATTCTGGTAGTGCAGCATGTCGAGCAGCGGCACCTGGCACACCACCGCGCGAAACAAATCGGGACGCTGCGTGATCATCGCCCCCATCAGCAGCCCGCCATTTGACCCTCCCTGAATGGCCAGATGATCCTTGTCCGTATATTTCTCGGAGATCAAAAACTCCGCCGCCGCAATCATGTCGTCAAAAACATTCTGCTTTTTCTCCAGCATTCCGGCGCGATGCCAGTCCTCGCCAAATTCCGCTCCGCCACGCAAGTTAGCCACCGCATAGATTCCACCATGCTCCATCCACAAATAAGCCGATCGGCTGAAGGCAGGCGTAAGGCTCACATTAAAGCCCCCATAAGCCGTCAGCAGCGTGGGATTGTGGCCGTCCTTCTTCAACCCTTTCTTATGCACAATGAACATGGGCACACGAGTCCCATCTTTTGAGTGGTACCACTCCTGCTGCACCTCGTAGTTTGCTGGCTCAATCGCGGGCGCATCTACCTTTGCCCACTGCGAGCTTGAGCCACTCTTTAAATCGTAACGATAAATCGACGGCGCAAAGGTGAACGACTGGAAGCCATAAAAAATCTCGTCGCGATTCCATTTACCAGACGATCCAAAAATGCTCCCAATCGCGGGCAAAGCGAGATCTCTGACGTTCTGGCCTTCGAGATCGAAGACTTTGAGTTGTGAAGTCGCGTTCTGCTCATACTGCGCAAAAATCTTACCGCCCCACACTCCAGCGCCGGTTAAGATTCCGCCTGTCTGCGGGATAATTTCCTTCCAATCGTCACGCTCGTAATTGCCGGCTTCGGTCACGAACATGCGGTAGCGCGGAGCGTCTTCGTTGGTGACGATGTAAAGTCTTCCGTTGTATACAGACCCACCGTAGAGAAAATTCTTGCCTGTGGTGATACGCGTGGGCGGTGTGCCTTTCCGCAAATCCATTAAAAACAGCTCTGTCTTGGTCCAGCCTTGGGACACCGTGATCAGCAGCATGCGACCATCGTTGTCGAGACTCACACTCGGCCAATCCTCCGGATCGCGCCCCTCGCCAAAGATCAGCGGGTCGGTCGCCGGGTCAGTTCCCAGCAGGTGATAGAAGACGTGCCGGTTGTACACTTCCTGACCCTCGGGCACATCTCCCTTCTTGGGATACCGCGTGTAGTAAAACCCGGAGTTGTCGAGATCCCACGCGATGCTGGCCGCGCGCGTCCGTTCGATCGTATCGGGCAGTAATTTTCCGGTCTTGGTCTCAATAATGTGCAGCGTGCTCATCTCAGAGCCGCTAGGCGAAGTCCCGTAAACCAAATACTTCCCGTGTTCAGAAGGATCAAACCAGTCGAGAGCAATCGTTCCATCAGGAGAAAGTTGATTGGCATCCACCAGGACGCGATCTTTTCCATCCACTCCTTCGCGCACATAAAGCACCGGCTGATTCTGCATCTCCTCTCGCCGAGTATAGAAATAATATTTCCCCCCAATCTGAGGCACCCCCACACTACCAATGCTCAACAACTCAGTAAGCCGCTTATGAATCGCCTCGCGTCCCGCCAACGGATCGAGCACGCCGCGTGTATAAGCCATTTCTTCCGCAACCCACTTCTGCGTGTCTGCACTCGTTCCATCCTCCAGCCACCGGTACTTATCAACAATCTTGGTCCCATGCAGATTCTCTGCCACCGGTCGCGCCTCAGCCTTGGGTGGCGCCAAAGGCGCAGAAGGCTGGGAACGATCCGTCGCATAAACACTGGCACCCATAAGAATCAAACCAGAAAAAATCAAAAACAAACGTCCCTCCCCACCCATAACCACCTCAAACGCGCGTAATGTGTTGCGCGAGTGCCAGAAAAAAGTTTGGCTGAAACTGCACCAGGCGCGCATCCCCACATTCCCGAACCATTCAGAGTACCAAAACCCGGGCAAGCGCTTTCAGATCGATGAGCGCAGCATTTTCACCGTGCGTGCCGTAATGCTATGATAATGACGCTAGCGCGGCACCGGCGTCCCGATTCAGAATCTTCAACTCTGTCCCGTGATTCCAGGTGCCTCAAAACACTCCTCAGTAGCTCAATGGCAGAGCATTCGGCTGTTAACCGAAGGGTTGTAGGTTCGAATCCTACCTGAGGAGCCATTCTTTTTCTCGCATAAAACCTACGTAACATTGACTTCCTCTCCGAATTGTCACTACGATTGTCCCTAAGTCACCCGGACAGGAGAACTGTGACATCCAGAATTTTTCGGCGTCACAACAGGGAAAACTGCGACAGTAAGAACCCCTACGACCCGCGATGCGGGTGCCCATTGCATGTGCAATTCGTGTGGAAAAATGGAGATGCGGTGTTCGAGGGCAAGAAACTCACTTACCAAAACAAATGGTCTTTGGGCACCCGAAGCTGGTCTGAGGCGCAGTCCAATAAGAACGCGTTGGAGAAGCGGCTGAAGGATTTCGCCGAAGGAAAAGTAGTGCCCAAAGGCATGAGCATCGAAGCAGCACTTCAGGAGTGGTACGAATTCCGTGACCAGAATGAGTTGGAGAATACCAAGGCAAAACTGATGGGCGGCAAGCTCGTGGAGTGGTGCGAGAAAAACAACATTCTGCTCCTGACCGCTCTCACGACCGAGAAAGTCATCAAATGGCGTCTCACGCTGCCGTTCCGTAGCGGCGACAGCAGTAGCTTGAGCGTCCACTGGTCTGTCATTGGTGGATTCTTTTCGTGGGCTGCGGCGATGGGCTACATCGAGAAGTCCCCAGTCCCGAACCCCAAGATGAATCCACAGTTTCGCATCCGCTACAAGAAGGCGGAAGTTAAGCCGCCAACCAAGAAGCAGGTCGAGAAGATTCTGGCGACCGCCACCGGGCAAGTCCGGCTCCTGTGCCAGTTGATGCGTGAGACAGCAATGGCGCTTGTCGATGCCATAAAGTACGGGATGTCGCAGGAGGACGCCGAGAAATACGGGATGTCGAAACCGGAGCGTCGTCCGGTGATTCAGGACAGGGTCATTCGTGGCAACCGCACCAAGACCAACGAACGCTACCGGGTGCGCATCAGCGAGTCATTAGCGAAACAGCTTGAGGCCCTCGGCGAACCTGCGTTCCCCGCCACATATACCCAGTGGCGTGAGCGCGTCAACAAAATCATCAAGGATGCAGGAGTCAAGACGACTCCGCATGGCTTTAGGCACTTCAGAATCACTGAATGGCTTTCGGCTGGTGTGCATGTTGACGACGTGGCGGACATGGTGGGCACGTCGTCCAAGGAAATCCGCAAGACGTACCGTCACTGGATTCAGGAAGCTGAAGACCGCTTGGACGAAGTACAGCGTGAGGCGTGGTTGAAGATGGGGCTGGACGAGAACGGGAACCCTAAGAAGCATCAAGTGCAGTAAGCTACGTCGATTCTCACCTTCCAGCACGACGCATCGACAACTTGCCCGGCAGGGACAGCACCGTGGGCTTCGATCCAGTTTCGGAGCCGACGACCGTATGCGGTGGACGGGTTGGCGATCTCCTCGCAGTCGCCCTTTCGCGTTGTGGGCGAGGAATTTTCCCATTGCGTTAGCGCCTGCTGGACAACGCCTCCCCTTGCGCGGCAATTATCGCACCTCGCGATGGGGGCGCTTCCATTCGAGGAATCAGGAATACGGATCAGTCACGGTCGCCCCGGCGCAGCATTTCTTGTATTTCTTCCCCGAGCCACAGGGGCACGGGTAGTTCCGCCCGACCTTCGGAGTGCCTGCGATGTCAAAAGTTCACCAACCGGAGATTCTTCCCTCTAGTCGGAATCTGCTTAAAACGGTGCATTAGATAAATGCAGCAGATAAGTTCTCGGAAGCGAGGATTCAGTGTACTATTCCGCAGCTTGGACCGACTCTGGATTTCTCCTCGGTTGTTCGCACGAACACGAAACGATTGGGGAAGCCAATTCCTGCATTCCATGCGCTGGCGGCTATGTTGTTGCCGTCGAAAATAGTGTCATGCGCTCATTGACAGCAGAGGAGGAGGCAGAATTCCACCGTTTGCGCTGTGCACCTCGCACTGAAACCCCGATAGTGTCAGAGGGGGTGGTGGACGATCCCCGCTATGGGGTAATGATCAGAGTCAGGGTTGGTGATCGTTGGACTTGGACAACATGGATGTGTTTTGAGACATATGCGGAAGCGGCGGCACACGCGAGACAAGGCAACAAGGTTGTGCGCTTTCGGTCTCCCGAATTTGTCGCATTACGGAACGAGACGGAAGCCGCTTCTCCCTGCGTTATAAAGCTCTCCGGCGAAGAAGCGTACCTCCGCGATGCAAAGGCGAGACGTTGCTGGAATTCGTGGACCGATTTCTGAGTGCATACGGCCTCGATCAGAACGCTGAACATATTTCAGACGCAAAGCCTGTCACTGTCGATCCACCAAGCCACATTCCTATCCAAATCCAAGAGGACGGCAGTTTCCCCCGCGAACTCCCTAACCAATCGTCGATGATTGAAACATCCACCTTCTTTGCTCGTTTGATCTTGAGCCGACTGAGCGAATCGGAAATAGGCAAGCTGGGGCGGATGCGCGAAGACGATATCGCGGCATTGCTGAAGGTGCTGGAGAATCAATTCTGTACCTTTACCAAAAGCAACAACAGGTGTTGCTAATGGCGAAAAACTCAGTCAATCACCTGCTCGGCGAGCGCCGAGTGGCTCTGGAAAAACGGCGGCACGTAGCCGAGATGTCCCCGGAAGAGATGCGGCGAGAATTGCTCAGTTCTGAAGTGACAGGACTACCGAACCGTCGCGCTTTTGGTGAGGCAGGGCCAGCGCTTGCGGTCGCCATGTCCGACGTAGACGGGCTCAAAGCCCTAAATAAATATGGGTACGACGCGGGAAACGCCGTTCTCAAGGCGAAGGCCGACGCTCTGCGCGAGGCAGGTCTTGAAGCGTATCACGACAAAGGCGATGAGTTCTTGTGTCGTGGGAGCCATATCAAAGAGCTACTGGCTAAGCTCGAACGTGCCAGAGCCATTCTTCGGGATCGTACGATATTTGTGGAACGGGCTGATGGAAGTACTCTAAGCGTCACCGGATCGGATTTCAGCTATGGCGTTGGAACGGACATCGACGAAGCAGAATCCGGTCTCAGGAGCCACAAAGCCGAGCGCGAAGGCAGAGGAGAGATAGTACGTGGGGAGTTGCGCGGCATCACCATAAAACCCGAAAAACCAGAACATTCATCTCCAGAATTAAGCACTGTCGAGCGATTACCTCGGCAACCTGACGGTCAAGCTCCCCCGGAAACAAGCTGAAGATAAAGCTTCCCTACCATTACTTCGGTAATCCCTTCGACCCACAAAACTCAGCAGATCAAGCCGCGCCGGGAGCAATAGTTTATTAGAAGTTTCTTAGAGCGGAGAAGAAACAATGGCGCACTTGCTCCCCTTCATCGACACGACACCGCAATTTGAAGTCGCTAAACCGCCTGAACCCCCTAATCCGCCCGAACCCCCTTTGCCGCCGACCAAAAGCATAATTCCCCCCACCAGATCAGCGTTGCTGGTCGAAAATGACGTTTGCCTGTTGAATTTCTTGAGAAGGTCCTTGACGGACGAGGGTTACGAGGTGCATCCCGCTTCGAATAGTGAGGAGGGACTCCGTTTGTACCGTGATGGTGCCCCGTTCAATGTGGTGCTCATCGACTATTGCGTGCCACGAGGGAACGGGTTCGCGATCGACTATCTTGCACCACAGAGAAATGGGACAGCGCTTGCAATGTCGATCCTCAGGATCAATCCCTCGCAACCGATGATCATTGCAGCATTGTCCTACCGGAATGCGGGAGAAGTGCCACGGCCGCCGGAGTTGATGCACATCCCCCTTCTACTCGACACCAGCAATTTTCAGTTGCGCCGTTTGCTGGCGAAAATCGAGGTTGATCGAGCTATCGAAGCCTTAACGCGTTCAGAGTTGCAGCGACTCCAGAAATTTGCCGACTACCGAGTCGGGGGCCTCGGGAGGGCCGCATGCGGCAGGACTGGGGAAGACCTGCTTAGCGAAGCCCAGCTTCGGACATTGATAGGGGCGGGGAGCACACGGGATGGCAGACACTGGAACAAACATGTCGATTTCGTGTGGCACCTCACGGGGGCGATGCGGAGCATTTCTAGCTGCTGGAGGCGGCAGTTCGAGGCGGCAGTTCAACGAAAGGAGACGGAGGCCTATCTGATACCGGCACTCCCTACACACGATGCTGAAGGACAAGAACAGCCGCCGCTCGACAATGTGGCTTCAGGGGACGCGGCAGCAGACCAGCGTCTAATCGAAAAGGAGGAGGAAGGCTGTGTCCTCGCAATGTTCAAAGATGACCCCGAAGCGACCCACGTGCTTCAGGGGTTACCGGACGGCCTGAAGAAGAATGAAATTATGTCGAAGTATGGTCTTGACGAAAAACAATACGCGGCTGCGGTGAAGCGAATCCTGAAACTGCTGGGCCGAAAGAATGGTGGGAGCAGGGGTGAGAAACATGACAGATAAGAAAAATCACGATGAGCGTCTGGAGAGACTCATGAACCAGTTGGCCGAGTCCGTGCTTGGGCTATCTGATGAAGCCATTGCCGAGACCAGTGAGGTCGGGGCCGATCCGGAGCAAGAAGCTGAACGCACGCGCTTAGTCCTTCGAAAGGCTTCGAAGGTCTTTGATAATTTGAACAAACGCCTTTCCAATCTTGGCCACGCGATCAATTCAAATGACTGGCGGTGTGTCGAAGGAATTTATGACAATTATTGCCTAAGTTGCGGTTCGCTAGTGAGTTTCGCAACGGCAACTGGCGAAATGCAAGGGGAGGCTTTGAACGGACTATGCCTTGAGAGCGACCAGAACACGATCCGCAGACGGGAAGCGTCTCGCTGAGAACGCCACGCTAGTTGAGGAGGTGCGTTCTCAGCGGCAAAGATCGCCGCATTCATGCGAGGGCTTCATTTTCCGACCTCTCTGCCTTGGTGACGAAGTGCTGCGTCTGGCTGCTATCGAGTTTCGGCTGGAACCCGCGAACGCCGCAGTCGAGGCACCTCATCAGGATGTCCGGTGGGCAGATCATGTGTTGGGAATTTCCCTTACAGACAGGAGAGATACTATGACCGACCCCAGCGTTCAACTAGTGAGGGAATGGCTTCAGCGCCAACCGTTCAGTCTCAGAATACTCACGCTCATCCTCTTCATGGTCGAAGCGGTCAAGGATGAGTTGGGCGAGGAGACTATGAAGAGTTTTGAGGATGATCTTAGAGAGGCGTACCGAAAACTACCATCGCCAAAGGGAGAAGCAAACTGAGGGAATCAACTTAAACTGCTGGCGAGCCCATCCTTGCCATGTGTTTGCCTGCCGGGATGGGGTTTGGGTCGGCTCGGGCGTTTCACAGGTGCAGGCAGCCTTTGTGACCACCCTAGCGGCCATGTACGGGAACCGTGATGACCGGGCACTGCAACTCGATAGGCGTTGCCTGCATCTCGAAGTTGGATATCAACAGCCGATTCGCGGAGAGAGTTATACCCCGGCTGTTGGCGGGTCAAGGCGGCGGGCCATCCCGTTAGTTAGGAACTCCAGCGGAATGGTTGATGTCCGACGACTCGGCATTCGGCGGTTCTGTCCGTGTTGCTGCAGTAGAAGAAGAGCGTTGGCGCACCGATTTGAGTGCAGATGCATGGGGGTCACAACTCTTCGCTCTTGTCACCAATAATCAGTTTGAACTGCCAACCCTCAAAGCTCATCAACATACGGCCAAACTCGTCCCAGTCGATCTCTCGACCATCGATAATGAGAAGCGGCACGCGGCCATTGCGGGCATCGTCCCACTCAATCCGGCCACGCACGACTCGTTGGTCCGAGATTTGCAGTCCTTGCTCGCCATTCGCGAGATGCTTTGTGGACAAGGCGCGGCGCATCTTTTCGATTAATCGCCCGAGCAGAACCAGCAGATCTTCCGTCGGATCACCGATGATCTGGAAGTGGTAGCCAGCCGGATGTCCATCGCAAAGCTCGAAGGCGTCGAGCGCGACTCCGGTCCCGAACAAATGGGTGCGAAAGTGAAACTCGTGGACTTCTCCAGTGGAATCAATGAGACCCACCGGCTCGAACTTGGCGTTTTCGAATCCTGTCAGCCCAGCCGTTTCCGCCACTTCCTTGTTGAAGCATTGGCTACAGAGCTGTCTATATCCGCCTTCCATGGAACCGTAGTTGACGATGTCGTAGCTCGGTGTGATGCGGGTGCAACTATCACAACGAGTTTCCCGGCTTCGCGTCAATTGAGCTGGATCATCCATGTTCAGTGAGCATAGCAGACCGTCAAACACGACGAGCGGTCGTACAATTCGGTCTTGGCGCTCACTTCTCCTCAACTGGCCAGCAGTCTCCAGCCGATTCTCGCAGCTTTGCGAGCTGGTGCTTCCGGTATGTCCTTTCAAACTTCAGGTCACAGCGCCAGGCTACCGGCCGTGGATGTTCGGCCGACCGAATCCAAATCAGGAATTTGAAGTGTTACAGCTCCGCCAAGAATCCACAAAGGAGATGCTTATTCAGTTGGACCCGCAGTGAATGGCACTGGGGTTTGGGCGAATTGGAGAGTTCTGAAAACTCGATCTTATAGCGCCGCCTTTCTCATGAGTTGAGACGTGGTCCATCATTGCCCAAGCTTTAATCGCGAATACGAATGCCTCCCGAGGGCTTTCTCCGAGAAGTCCGTTGGAATTGCATAAAGTCGTCATTGGTGTTGCCTCAATATGACAAGTCCACCCGCGAACGCGTGCTGTGGCCAAGCGGCGGTAGGAACTCCATACGACGCTGGGTACAGGCGTACGGCCTCTTTCTAGAGGTAGTCGTGACACCCATTGCCCTGATCGCCTTCCTTACGATGCAGGTAGGCATGCACCCACGATCCATCCGGCCCTTCGTCCCGCTGTGCGGATTCGTGTGCTCGCGTCCAATCGCCCTTTGCGTCCCACCACATTCCGGCTAGGGCGAGCGTGAGTCCGGCTGGCGGCTCGGATGCGGTGAGTGATTGGCGAAATTCGTCCAAATCGGGATCTTGAAAATCCGGAGATCAAGAGAACCTTAGCGTGGGCGATTATGCCCACCGATCAAGACATCAAAGATAAGCCGCGAACGGGTCAGATCAATTACCGCGTGAAGAACTTGAAAGAAGTTCTCAACCATCTTAAGAGCAAGGGCGTGGCCATCGAAAAGACCGCGGAGTACCCCTCTTACGGGAACTTTGCGTGGGTCAGAGATCCAGATGGGAATAAGATCGAGCTTTGGGAGCCGTCGGCGAGTGAATAGAAGAAAACGGGGACGGAACCTACGTTCACCAATCACCAATCGTTCGAAAAACTGGGAGACGTTCCGTCTGTCCCCGGTTTTCCTGTCACTGTTTCAAGTAACGAAGCGCAACACATCCTGATTTAAAATTCTTTGATTCAACAAGTTTTAATGTAAACGTCAGAGGAACTACACGGTTGACGAGCGCCGCGATTGGTGAGGTTCTCAATCGTGTCTGCGACGTGGTCATTTGGTTGATGCGCAAACGCGATTTTGCGACAGTCAGGCGAAGAAAGAGCAGCGTGCGGAATCGCGCTGACAGGCAATCAGTGGGCGTTCGCGCTCGCCCCCGCAAGGGATCCAAACTCCGGGCCCAGCTTCGAAATCGCCGACTGCAGATCCTTCGTTTCGTATCCGGCCGCATAAAACCTTATCGTGCCTTGCGCGTCAATCAATACCCCCAGAGGGATGCTGTTGCGTTGGAATGCGGCTCCCATTGCTCCATCCAGGTCGTGGTAATTGCGCCAGGGAATGTGTTCTCGTGAGATGAATTTCTCTGCCGCTTCGGGATTTTCATCATTGTCGATTCCCAACCACACAAGTCCCTTAGGAGCGGTTTCGTCATACAGTTTGACTAGATCAGGAACCATGCCTTTGCAAGGGCCGCACCAGGTCGCCCAAAAATCCAGGAAAACAGGTTTGCCACGTAGGCTGCTCAGACTCGTCGTCGCACCCTCTTTGGATTTGAGCTGCAGTTCCGCCGCAGGTTTTCCCACCAGTTCAGGCCGAGCTCCTGAGCCGATCGGACTTGAGAATGTTTCCACCAACTGCGCATCGCCGGGCGCAACAAACGTGAACGAGGTTGGGGGCTCCTGCTGATTAAGTTCCACGACCGGGTAGGTGACCACGATTTCTGTCGTTGAGCGAACCTGGCCACTTGCGGGAAGCCTGGTCAATGATTGCGATCGCTCCACCTTCTTGACGATGATTCTTTGCGACTTGTCGATCCAGATTGTCGACTCCCGGTTCAGCGAAAGCTTCCGCACTTTGAAATCGTCCCTATTGTCGGCAAAGCGCACCACGAAGCAGGCGACACTCTTTCCTCCAATCGAAATAACTTCGTCCGGCATCAACTCGGCCGATTTCAAGCCGCTGGCGAGGAGCGCCAGTCTGGTGACGATCGATCTCGCGTTCATAGCCGCTAACTCGTCCTGCTGGTGGACGTGCTTCTTTTCCGCTTCTTCGCTCAGAACGGGCACTTGGGTATAGGCATTTCGCTCGGGAAGATAGTCCCACTGTCGGACTCCATCGGAGATCAGGACTGCTGCTCCGCCGAAGAACCGCCCTTCATAACGGTAACGCCCGCCCGGCATCACGATAGCTGTCATGAACGTCTTGCGCCAGTCTCGAAGGAGCTCACTGCTGCTTGTCTCCTCTTCGACCGCTTCGATGTGATAAGACTTCGCGTCGGCATAGCGTTGTCCGACCTCGCTCAACAGAGTGAGCGCATCTGTCGAGGACACAACTTGATCAGATTGAAGGAGGATCAAACCCAGAGGCAGGGCTGCTAGAAAAAGCATGGGTCTCTCCCTAGGATGTGATCGGTCAATTCTAAACTCTCAGCGCTTTGATTGCGCCGTCCTTCGTCAGTTGACGAAACCAGGCCATTGAACTCAGCACCTCTGCGTTGCCATCGCTGCGGGTGTGAGTTCAGGAAGTCGTTGGATGGGACAATCAGCGAGACCGGGAAGAACCGCGGCTAGATAGTCGCGCACTGGGAGTTTCAATCTGCGGCAACTCTCCACCACCGAAAGAATCGCCGCGATCTTCGGTCCCGCCTGCGAGCTTCCGATGTGGATCCAGTTCCTTCGTCCGATTGCGACAGGACGCATCGAGTTCTCCGCCAGGTTATTGCTCAACTCCAGTTCGGGATATTCCAGGAAGCGCGTGAGCTTTGGCCACAGGGTAAGCGTGTAGTTGCAGGCCTTGGACAGTGCGCCCCCACGCAGTGCCGTGGAGCGTGCCGCTTCGATCTGCTTCTGGATCACACACTGCAGCGGTCGCGATTGTTGCTGACGCAGAGCATCGCGTGCCTCAAGGCTGAGTGCTTGGCGGCGGGCTTCGGCGTCGATGGCAAACAGTTCATCGATCCGCGCTACGATCGCTCTCGCCACCGGATCTTGGGGATTTAACTGCACAGCCTCGGAAAAGTATCGTTCCGAATACGACCAGCAGCAGGCATGAACGATCTTCGGTCCCCCGATCTGATCGTAGGCCGCATAGCCGTCCGTCTGGAGAAGACCTTCGAACTGTCCCAGAAACTGTTTCGGTCCATCCCGCCCTCGGCCGAGACGGAAGTCGAACACTACCGTTCCTCCCGGTCGGCTGTACTGCCACAGATAGGCTTGATGATTCTTCCCGCGGCCATCGTGCATCTGCACGTCCACCGGGGTTTCATCGGCTTGGATGTAAGTGCCGCGGAGTAACTCTTGCCTCATCGCCGAGGCCATGGGGATCAGCAACTCGCCTACTTTCAGCACCCAGCCGTCCAACGTCGCCCGGCTGAGTTCCACACCGCTGTCCCGTTCCAGCATCCTGCTCTGTCGATACAGCGGCTGATGATCACAATACTTGCTGACGACCGTGTCGATCACGATCTGATCACTGACCAGGCACTTCTCGAATGATTCGTGGGGGCAGCGGAGCCGAGACCACACCCTGCTCCTCGCATGACTTGCAGGCGCGCTTCTCGCGCTTGCTGATCAACACGAAGTACTTCGCCGGCTCCACATCCAGTTGGGAACTCTCCTCGTAGCCGATCACCACCGTCTCTTTGCCGCAGCCCTGGCAGACACATTGCTCGGGCGTGCACTTCAGGATCCGCTCTACACGCGGAAGGGTTGCGGGCAGTTCCTGCCGTCCCGGATGCTGGCGCTTCGTTTTCGTCGAGGGCTGGACCGCAGGGCGCTCGCTCTCCGCCTGGACCTCCACACTGCTGACTCCCGGCTCCAGTTCCAGCAACTCCAGTTGTGCATCCGAGAGTTTTTCGCTGCCTGGCCCGTACTTCGCGATGCGTACCAGCCGCAGTCGTTCCTCCAGCACGCGGATCTTCAGTTCCGCATACTGCAGCTTGTTTTGATACGAGACGACAGTGTTCTGAAGATGGCTGAACTGATCACTCACCGCTGCAAACAGCGGCCCGGCAAGTTGCTGCTTCAGTTGTTCGATCAGCTCAAGCTCGGAAGACGACGAAGAAGTTGCGGCCCTGGACCCCGACGATGGATGAACCGCCTCACTCACGATGAGTTCTTAGATAAATGGAGCGGCTTGTGGATTACAAGTGTTTTATGCGGCAGCATCTCCTTCGGCGTTTACTTTGCGGTACCACTGTTTGCTTTTCGTTTTCGCCAGGTCGATTCCACCCAATAATAAGGACAGTTCTTCGTGACTCAACACTACCTTGCCTTGTGCATCGCCAGACTGCGGCCAAGTGAAGCACCCTTTCGGTAATCGTTTCGCGCACACCCAGAGTCCTGTTCCGTCCCAACATGTGCAGCTACACATGTTGCAGAGCATTTTTAGCCCAGCGCCGTGGCATGGTGAACGTGGGCGTACGCGATGAAACTTGAGAGCCACGGCGGTGGGCTAAAAATGGATTGAACTGAACCGCTGCGCGGTCCTTTTATGGGTATTGAATGTTCGCCAGGAAGTCAGGGAAGGGTAAGAAGCTGGCGGGGCAGTTATTGCCGAGTAATCTGGATGGGGGAATGAACTCGTAAATGAACATCGGAGACTGCTGAGAGAACACTTCGCCGCCGCCTTGGCGGATCCAAGTTGGGGGATAGCGGAATGGAAAGCCATGGCAGTCCTCATGAGGTGTCGGTTAACGCCGGACGGGCGAAAGGCTCGATCACTGCGATCACCATCATGCGCCCTCGGTGACAGACTGGGCATTCCCACAGAGACGAACCGGTGAGAGCCTCGTAACGGTCGCGATAATCTTGCGGTGCTTCCTCGATGATTTCTTCCAGAGGAACCATCCCCAGAAGTCGCCGACAGTGTTCCAATTTTTCTTTTCGGTACCGGTTGCCGAGCAGACCGTAGTAACGGATGCGATGAAAGCCTTCGGGCAGCACATGGAGGAGGAAGCGGCGGATGAACTCATCAGCCGACAAGGGCAGGGTTTTCTGTTGGCTGTGATCGCGGTAGTCCTTATACCGGAACTGAACCTGGCCGTCTTCGATGGCGAGCAGACGATTATTGGAGATGGCCACGCGGTGGGTATAGCGACCCACGTAATCGAGTACTTGCTGGGGTCCAGCAAAGGGCTTTTTGGCGTATACCACCCATTTGCGGTTGCGTAGGGGCTCCAGGTAGCGGAGAAAGATTTTGCGATCCTGCAGTTTTTGGAGGACGGAAAAGAACTGCAACTGGCCATCGGCAAAAGCCTTTTCCAGCAACTGCAGAAACAAGCGGCGGAAAAGGCGGGAGAGCACGCGTACGGGGAGGAAGAAATCACGCCGGCACGGAATCCAGCGGGTGTGGTCGGGAGACAGTCCACCCCCGGGCACGACACAATGCAAGTGGGGATGAAACATGAGGTTTTGTCCCCAGCTATGCAGGACGGCGAAGAAGCCAATCTCAGCGCCGAGATGTTGGGGATCGGCGGCAATGATGCGCAAGGTTTCTGAGGTGGCCCGGAAGAGGATGCCGTACACCACTTCTTTGTTCTGGTAGGCGATGGCGGCCATCTCTTCCGGCACGGTAAAGACCACGTGGAAGTACTGGGTATCGAGGAGCTCAGCTTGCCGATCCTCGATCCACTGGGCTCGAGCCAGAGACTGGCATTTTGGGCAATGCCGGTCGCGGCACGAGTTGTAAGCGTTGCGTTGATAAGAGCACTGATCACACTGTTCGATATGGCCGCCGAGGGCGGAGGTACGACAGCGTTCGATGGCGGTCATGACCCGGAGCTGGGCACGGGACAAAGATCCGGCATGCTGCTGGCGATAGGCATCGCCGTAGCGACGAAACACGTCTCCTACTTCCAGCGCAGGGCGCTCCATGGAGGCCAGCTCTCAAAACACTTGAGGTGGAGTCGGCTTGGGTGCTGGCGGTAGCGGCTGCGGTAATAGATCCAGAGGACTGGGGGTCGCGCAGACTTTGCTGGTGGCCATGCGCAAGTAACGAGCAGTTGTGGCCAGACTGCGATGGCCGAGCAGGAGCTGGATCGTGCGTATGTCAACGCCCCGCTCTAAGAGGTGAGCCGCGAATGCGTGGCGCATGGAGTGGGGCGTGATCGGTTTCGCAATACGGTAGAGACGTCGCGTCTGCTTGCATACCAACTCGACCGCATTCCTGCCAATGTGCTGTTCCGGGCGATCACCGGGAAAGAGCCAGATCTGGGGCCGCGCTACGCGCCACCATTGGCGAAGGATGTCCAGCAGTTTGCGGGAGAGCATGACGTAGCGATCTTTCTGCCCCTTGCCCTGCTCGACGCGAATCACCATGCGCTGGCTGTCGATGTGGTGAGCCTGGAGAGAAACGGCCTCGGTAATGCGCAAGCCCGCGGCGTAGCAAGTGGTGAGGATGGTGCGGTGTTTGCCTTCCGGCACCCAGCTGAGGAACTCCAACACCTCCTCGGGACTGAGGATGACGGGCAGTTTCTTGGGCGTCTTGGGAGCGGGGATGATGTCGTCGAGGTTCCACTCTCGGCGGAGGGTCACCTTATAGAGGAAACGGAGAGCGGATACGGCAATGGTGACAGAGCCGGGAGCGAGCTTTTTCTCTTGTGTGAGATAGATCTGGTAGGAGCGAATCTCTTCCTGGCCCAAAAGGTCGGGTGACTTACCGAAGTGGCGAGCGAACTGAGAGACCTGCCGCAAGTAGGAGTCTTGCGTGTTAAGCGCAAGATTGCGGATCTTCATGTCTTCGAGCATGCGTTGTCGCAGTGCTGTCATGGGAACTCCTTTGCGAAAATAGAATGTGCTGGCAAGCAGCCGTTCCATGGTTTCGCAAAGGAGGCTGCGGAGAAAAGAAACGAGAGGGCGAGAAGTGTCTACTCGAAACAGAAACAGGAACGAGACAGGGGCAACAAACGTCTGCGCCAGCTCATACCGCGCAGCGGTTTAGTTCAATGGGACTTATGTTGAGTAGTCAGGAATGTGGAGTCACTGCGTTTCAAGCCGATCATTCAAAGCGGGAAGCAAAATCCACTGCACATATGTGAGTAGCATCAGAGCCGATACCTATCGGTATCAATCTCAACAAGGAGACTCTGATGATTGCGCAGATCTTTCCGAAAGATTTTCGGCGTTATCTGTCCTTGCCTGTGTTGGGTCGGCTGATGAATCCGTTCGCTGCTTGGTTGCACGGCCAGCACTACACTTGGCGTTCAAGTCAGTTCGAGTTGCGCATGGCAGCTCATGTTTGCGAGTACTTGCAAAGGCGAGGTATTCGGGATGTCGAGGATGTCCGCGAGCAACACATGCGCGCTTGCTATCGTTTGTTTCGCAGGAAGTTCCCCAATGAAGCGGGCAGTGTCCGCGTGCTGGGGAGATTCCTCGTAGAACAAGGATTCATGCGGACTCCGGCTGTTACCGCATCCAGCTGGGCAGGTGTCCACTTGAACGCCTTCCGGAGTCACCTGCGGGACGCCCGGGGATACGCCCCCTCCACCATCCAACAACAGGTCGACGTTGCCGCCGAGTTGCTCGACTGGTTGAACTTTGAGGGTCAACCTCACCGCTTGTCCTCGTTGAGCATAGTGCATGTCGAAAAGTTTGTTCGGCGACTGGGAAAGCGATTGGGACGCGCGAGCCTTCAGAAGTGCATCGCGACGCTACGGAAGTTCTTCCGTTTCTTGGCTACAGGTAGAGTCATCCCTGTGGGGCTAGACCACCAAATCGATACGCCCCGCGTATATCGCCAGGAACGACTCCCGCGGGCCTTACCCTGGCCGACGGTCCAGGTGTTGCTCCGGTCCATCAACCGCAATCGAGCTATCGGAAAGCGAGACTACGCTATGTTCTCCCTGATGGCGACCTATGGCTTACGTGCCTGCGATGTCGTGGCTCTCACGCTCGACGACATTCAATGGCGAGCCGGATGCATTCGCATCTGTCAGAGCAAGACTGGCAATCCTCTGGAACTGCCTCTCACGCCCGCAGTCAGTTCGGCAATCTATGACTACCTAAAGAACGTTCCGCGATATGGCAAGTACCGACAAGTTTTTCTTCGCATCAAGGCACCCGGCGGCATTCTGAAAGGGACTGCTGTGACCGAAGCTTTTCAGGCTTGGTCCCGAGAGAGCGGACTCAAGATTCCCTTCCAGGGAGCCCAATGCCTACGCCATTCCTATGCTCTCCATCTGCTCCGCCAAGGCCAGTCTTTGAAGACCATCGGCGATCTGTTGGGCCATCGATCGCCGGAAAGCACCGCCGTCTACATCCGGCTTGCGACCGATGACTTACGGGAAGTTGCCCTCCCTGTGCCGGCTTTTACCGAAGGGCAAAAGGAGGGGCTGTGAAGATAACCCAGGATTCCTTTCAATCTTCGCTGGCCACGGAAATCATGCGATACATCTCCCTCAAGCAGGCACTGGGGCGCCGTTTCGAGACGGCATCGATCGTCCTGCTGGGCCTGGATCGGTTCCTGTACAAGCTAGGGAAGCCGTCTCCTGACCTCACCGCTGAGACATTCAAGCAGTGGTGCCAGACCCTAGAATCTGTCTCCGCCAATACTCGTCTGGCTCGGATGCGTGTAGTTAGGAACTTCTGCCTCTACCGTCGACGCAGAGCTTCCGCCTGCTTCGTCCCTGATCCCACACAATTCCCGCCCGCTCGTCCGACAGTGCAACCGTACGTTTTCTCTGAACCCGAGATGGCCCGTCTGCTCAGTTATAGCGCATGTATCTCCGGTTCCACCCGGTCGCCTCTGCGCGGAGCGGCCACCCGCCTTGCGATTATTCTTCTCTACCCCGCAGGTCTGCGTCGGAGGGAACTGCTTCGCTTGACGGTGGAGGATTACGATCTCTCGGCTCAAACGTTGTTGATCAGGGCCTCCAAGTTTCACAAGTCACGCCTGCTTCCTTTATCCGATGATGTGGCTATGGAGATGGAGCAGTTCCTGAAGATGCACAAGGCCATTCGTCCTCCGCTGCCACCTGTGGAGGCCGAGTCTACACCAGTACGCAACTCCGAAAAAATCTACACATTCTGTTGCGTCGTGCTGGCATCAAAAAGCCCGACGGCCGTCACCCACGCATTCACGATTTCCGTTTCAGTTTCGCAGTCAATGTTCTGCTCCGCTGGTACCGCAATCGCGTCGATGTACAAGCCAAGCTGCCGTTCCTGGCTGCCTATATGGGCCACGTTTCCATACTCTCCACTTACTATTACCTGCGTTTCATCGAACCGCTAGCCAAGCTCGCTAGCGACTCATTTGCCGCCCAGTACGGCGCTCTGATTCATGGTGACGGAGAGGAGGCCCTACGGTGAAAGCTAAGCGTCCGAATCTGCTGGCACTTCTGCTGCAGGACTTCTTTGTCCGCCATCTTCCGAATCTGCGGGGCATGAGCCCACACACGATTCGCAGCTATCGGGACAGTCTCGTGTTGTTGCTGCGCTTCCTTGCTTTGCACAACAACCGCTCCGTATCTTCCTTGGATCTTCGAGACATCGAACCTCAACAGGTCCAGTCCTTCCTGAATCACCTGGAAGAGGAGCGGCACAATAGTGCCACCACACGCAATATCCGACTCTCCGCTGTTCACTCGTTCTTCCCGTTTCCTGGGCGGGCAGCATCCTGACCGGCTCGAACACGTGCAGCGCATCCTGGGTATCCCATTTAAGAAAACCCGTTCGCGTGTGATTGATTACCTTGAGTACGACGAGATTCAGACCATCCTGGCGGTGATTAATCGAGCCACTCCGAAGGGACGCCGCGATTATGCTCTGCTGGCTACCATGTTCAACAGCGGTGCACGGGTGCAGGAGATCCTTGATCTGCGAGCACGTGACGTCCAGCTTACCCGACCTTTTCAACTTCGCCTGACGGGAAAAGGCAGAAAACAACGCTGCTGTCCCTTGTGGCCGCAGACTGCCCAGCTCTTGCGTCACCTTTGCGAGGAGCTAAACATCGATCTGATGTCCGAAGTACGGATCTTCCAGAACTGCAGATCTTCCCCCCTCACTCGCTTTGGTGTCCGCTATATTTTGGGCCAATGTTTGAAGCGTGCCCAAGTTTCGATTCCCAGCCTTCGTTCAAAGCGACTCCATCCTCACAGCATGCGCACAGCACCGCCGTCGCACTCTTGAAGTCCGGGGTTGACTTGTCAACCATCAGTCAGTGGTTGGGGCATTCGAGTCTGACCACGACGAATCGATACGCTGCCATTGATTTGGAGATGAAGCGTAAAGCAATCGCAAGCGTCAAACCAGTAGCAGGTCCACGGGCGCGCACCGCACCATGGCGCCACGACCATACCGTCTTGGAATGGCTGGAATCCCTCTGACGTGCTAACAAATGTGGAGTTGCACGTCTCAGGAGCCTGGCACCATCAAGAAACTAGGCGGGCACTCCACATTCCTGACTACTCAACATAAGTCCCAAGAAAGAATTTTCAGACGATTACGCTGCGCGTTACAAAACAAGAACAGGTGGCCACTCAAAGGCTCGCACAACAATCTGTCGCGCACCAGACCGTAGAGGCCCTCAAAACCCTTCCTCACATCAGTGGCTCCGGCCGCCAGATAGATCCGGGTAGCTGGGCCCAATCCAAACACGGCTCACACCCGCTCCAGCGCACTCATCAGACGTTCGAAGGTGTGCACATCAAAATCGCGCTGCACTTACAAACATTCTCGATTATCCCGCACACCTGTCTATGTACGAAAAAGAGAGCCTCGTGGCAGAAGCCAAGCTCAAGATCGACGGGAGAAAAAGAAGCCGCCAAAATCCGGTAAGCCTTAAGGAATCAGAGGCGTCTGGAAACTTCGATGCAAAAGCGTCTGGAAACCTCAATGCAAAAGGTCGCTGAGGGTCGTTAAGTGGCTGAGCGTCACTCCGGTCATCGCAGAATGCACGTTCTGCGGTCATCAATTCACAGTGCCGATGAGCGCCCTCACCAGAACCACCGACGCTCAGGTTAATCTTCGACAACAATTCGACGGACACAAATGCAATCGCGAGGTTCCCAGCGTCGCCGCCTGATGGGCCGATGGGGGTGCAAGGCTAGGTCCATCTGGAGTGAGTGGGTTCTTCCATGTTCGTCATCCTACGCAGCTTCCGCCTCCTTCTCTCGTTCAGCACAGTTCGAGCAAAAAGGTAATGGGAGATTCCAGACCGTCTCACCCCCATAGGAGAAAAAGGTGGCGTCCACATGCAACAGTTCGCTATTGCATTTTCGGCAGTGGGTCAGCCGTGGTAGCGCAGAGAGGGTGTCGAAGAGTTCCTGTACAGCATTGGACGGGACGACAATAGGGTGAGGCTGAGCGTTTCCTTCCATGACGGGAGCCCCTTGCGGACCTAAATTCATGTCGTCGCATGGACGCCTCAACCAGGAAAGGTGAGCGGCGGAAGATGCGTCGAAGCAATCATACCATACGATACGATACGCGTTGCTGTGCCGCTTGTCTGTATTGAATGCGCCTAATTGATCTTCGCTAAAATACGTCCTACCGTGCTGCGGCCTGATTTTTCGAAATTTATCGTTTCCCATTTGTCTTCGGGGTTGTCGCTTCCGGATCGGCTTCAACCTCGGCACCTTTTTTGAGGCCCACCTTTTCACCATTTTCGCCCGTTAGTGAGTTTTCAATGCGGAGTTCTCGATGCAGCTCGTCGACCCCGTCAACCGCGATCTCAGCCTTCTCCGGTGAGCTGGTAAACGAGGGCGGAATGATTTTCTGAACGGTTCCAGGCAGAGTCACACTTGGCTTTTCCGTCATACGTTTCCTCCAGACAGACCATCCTATTTAGTGCAAC
The DNA here is from genome assembly GCA_963720155.1 of uncultured Acidobacteriota bacterium. Lineage (GTDB taxonomy): Bacteria > Acidobacteriota > Terriglobia > Terriglobales > Acidobacteriaceae > Sulfotelmatobacter. The sequence continues at coordinate 437,919 of CAVREP010000010.1, read as the reverse complement.
GCCTTACGCTTGCCTCTCCTTGAAACCTTTGATCTGTTGATGGTCGTTCTCTCTCGGCGACCTCCTCCAGCAACCGCAAGGTTCGTAGCGCATCGCTCAGTTCGTGAGATTCGTTACCGGAGGATTAGTCATCATTTCTTCGGCGCGATCAAGAATTGCATGACGCGCCTCCGCGATTCGCTGCAGCAACTTGGTAAAGTCCGGTTTAAGAATCGCGTATTGGTAGAGTTGTTTCCAGTCCTCGTTGAACCGAACATTACAAGATGGTGGAATTCTTCTGTGAGCCATAGCTGTCCTTCTCAGGACGAAGGGAAGTTGGGATTCCGGAAAGAGTCTAACTACGGCGGTGATTTTTGTCGGTGCGCTGGCGCACGTCGGTGAGCGTTCGGCATCGAACAGTCTCATTTGCCTGGGCCTCGCGGCACAGCAGGGCGGCGCGGTGAACCGTCCATGCATGGTCAATCCTGAACAATTGTCGGAACCCGCCTCCTTACCGAAGTAACCTTCGGAACCAGATTGCGCGGGTGTAGGCTCTGTACAAGATCCTCCCTCTGATTCTGAACTCCCTTTTGAAGCAAAGATGTCAACTTTTGAAGAAGTAAAGGCAGCTGCTAAAGACATGCAAGCCAAAAAGTCGCTGACGACCTTATCTCAAAAGACCATCAGGGTTGCTTTATTTCTCATTGTGCCGCTTTTGTTGTTCAATCCCAACAATGCCGCTGCGCAGGAAGCCCCTGGGGGTAGCCGAAAGGTAGTGACAAGAGTGGTCCCGCAGTATCCTGGCCTTGCCCGCACCATGAACATCCAAGGTACGGTTCGGCTAGACGTGTTGGTCGCTTCGAACGGTAAAGTAACGTCCGTCGAAGTGACGGGCGGCCATCCTGTCCTTGCACAATCGGCTCAAGACGCGCTGCGCCAGTGGAAGTGGGAACCCGCGCCCCGTGAAACTCACGAGATTGTTGAGATGAGATTCAAGCCTTAGCCCAGCCCAGCTCCAAGTCAAGAACCAAGGTTTTTCCTATTTCGCAATACAGGATCTATGGGATCGAACGACTGCCGGAACTCTGGCAAGTTCAGTCTCGCGGTGACGGGATTCGTCTATTTGAAGCGGCCCGCCTCTAGATTCTTCGGAGCCCTTTTATCTTAACTCACCCTTTTTTCTTGCTCCGGGGCTTTTTCTGGCAGCCGCTTTTCCCGTCGAAAGTAAGAGGCATTGTTCCATTGTTCTGACCCTGATTGTTCCTCCTCGGTTCTCAGCGGGCGCTAAAGAGGCTTAGACTGGAAGCCTGCCGAGGTTTCGATTGCCTCCCAAACTGCAACAAGTTCGTCGGTTCTTGAACAGGGTCAACTATGGGCGGCCGATGAGCCGGACATCCGTGCTCTGGCGTTGTGTGGTTCGTATGCGCGAAATCAGGTCACCGCGACTTCTGATGTTGACTTGATCATTATCGCCAGAGAACCACAGAGCTATCTCCAACAGACCAGGTGGGCGCGACGCTTCGGAGCCATTGACCGCCAGCAGTTGGAGCCCCTACGGCCGGGTAACTTCCTTGCGTGTTTGGTATTCGCGCGGTTATGAGGTGGAGTACGGGCTTACCGACGAATCGTGGATAGCATTCCCCCTCGACCAAGGCACGAAGCAGGTCATCTCTGACGGCATACGAATTCTTTTCGAACGCGAATCGCTGTTGAGCCGGTTGAACGGACCAAAGCGCATCACTGAAGATTCAGAGTAGCCCAACTACCGTAGGTCACGACTTATTGAACTCGGGTCAGAACGGGCTTACAATTCGTCCCACGGTTCATTCCAAAGGAGGCGAACATGGCCGAAACACGCAAAATGATTGATTGTCGCCGTTTCCCTGCAGAGAGAAGCCCTGCTCAATTGCCATTTCTGGCACAGCAGACGAAGTAGTGGAACTCGGAGTGCTGCACGCCACGACCGTCCACGGGCACCAGGACACGCCCGAACTGCGTGAGCAACTTCGATCTATGCTTCAAGATGAGAACACCGCCGCAGCACTAACGCAAGGGCAAGAGGAAACGAGTTGAGGGCGGCCCGCCCGTGGCCTCGCAGTCGGTCAGCCGTAGACGTAAGGTCTCGGCGTCGTCCGATCATTGCACGATGGATTGAGACCTCCATTAATTGCAGGCGGGCCAGCCCCCTTCGACTGGACTGGGTCACCTAGATAAGCCATTCGCCGATGCCCAGTCGTGCCAGTGTTTCAGGTATCGCTGCTCTTCAGACTGAAACAGATCAAGGTTGGGTGCCCATTCCAAGTCTCCGGTGATCTCCGCCAAACCCATTACCGCGTCATGTCGTACTTGTAGATCGCTATCATCCAGCAAGTAGGCCAATGGGCCGAGAGCCGACTTGGATCCGGTATGTCGCAAGGCGGAAGCGGCTGCTCGGCGGGTCTCCAAGTCCTGAACCTGGGCAAGTCGGCTAAGGGCTGGTACTGCGTCTTTGCTCTTTACTCCTTCGCCGATAGCATAGTCGAGATTGTGAAGAGTATTTCGTGACAAGTTATCCGTGTGCGTCAATGCATATTCCGCTGTTTCCATGCCCGAAAGGTCATCGCGAAGGAGCAGGAAGCCCGCTGCGCCCAGGCGCAAGGCTGCGTCGCGTTGCTCCAGTCCCTCACGAAGCAGGCCCGTAGATTCGGGAGTTCGAATCGTACTCAATGCGTACAATACAATCTGCTTCTGGCCAAGAGACGCAGCGGGTGATTGCAACACCGCCCCCAAGTGGACCGCAATTCTTGCAAGATAATCGCCTCCTCCGTCACCGGTCCCGGGAACGGCGGGCAATGCCGCATGATACGGACTCGCCAACGCATATTCTGAATTGACCTTCTTCAGGAAGAGCATCTGGTAACCCTCGACCACGCTAGCGTATCCAATTGGCTCGCCTGGCAAAACATATCGGAACGAGATTCTTCGGCCGTCGATCGTGCCCTTCTGCACGCTATCAACTTCGATTTCACACAGGACAAGGCGTGCTGGCACGGAGCCGCCCCCCGAGATACCAACTGAAGTCGCGCCTCCGTCACGTATTGACTTCACATTGCCCACAACAATCAGGTCTGACTCTGCAGCGAGCGCCGGCACATCGAGAATTGGGACAGGTACAGCATTGGCGATTCCGCCATCAAGCACGAGCAGAAGTGCAAGGGTGATTTGGGGAACTTGTAGCTTCACAGGCAAACCTCGCGAGTCTATCCCGCGTTTCCCTACGGGACGGGGGACGTTATGCTCTGGATCTGGGCATTGTTTGTGTACTTCTGAATTGTGTCCGTTTGAACCGACGCCCCGCTTCCTGACGTTAGACTTCCAATGAACCACTCTTGGCCCCAGTGGTCCACGGCTTGACCCGCACTGGGGCACGCTGTTGGTGGAGTGGGCGGAAGAGTGATGTTCTCGCCCTGAATTTCATCCGCGAATTGTGCGGGACTGGTGGCAGCAGTCGTGTAATTGCCCGGATTCGAGCGTCTCCAGTTCGTGTTTGGATAGTCATTGACGACCGCGGTGATCCAGTATTCGTTCAGCGGGATACTGCTCGGCAGCGCGGCACCCATCTGATCTTTTATCGTGTAATTGAAATAGTCATCGTAACCCCATGTGGAGTCGCACTGATCGGTCACTGTGCCCACGACCAGAAGATATGGCCGCCGCGAAGTAATGTAAAACGGTGCCGAAGACTCGCCGGTAGCGGTGTCAGTCACCGTCACCGCTATATTGGTTGCCGTAGAGCTGAAAGCAGTTCCGGTGCTTTTTACCGTCACCGAGGGACCTGTCGTGCCCGACAGCGTTATCATGTTAGATCCACTCGTAATGCTCCAGCTGTATGCTGAACCTCCCGAAGCCGTCAAAGTTATGCTCGTGGAATACCCGGAGGGTGTTTGGCCGTTGAACCACCAGACGGTATTGGGCCCGCTGATCCTCGGGGTCACCGTCACCGCTTGTTGGGCAACCATATTCTCATTGGGACAGTAGCGACTTTGGAGCGGCAATGTATTCTGTGCCGAGCCTGTAGCCGTGCCTGCTGCGACGGTGTGGAGAGTGCTGTTGGGAAGCGTTGCGACCGCTGTGTTGCTGCTCTTCCAGTCGTAGGCGACGCCGAAGTCATCCATCGTGGAGTTGCAGACGTCATAGGCCTGATAGATGTCTCCGTTATCGATCCCCGGCGGCCCGCTGAATGAGGTGGGCGCTAGCTGGGCGTACCTGTACGCGCAACAGTATTCACAACCATAGGAGGCGTGCCCGAAGGTCTTGTCCACAATCAGCTTTCCCCCGTACAGCAATCCCAGAACGGGGTGATCCAAGTCTCGTAGTTCATAGGAACCGAACATCGTGTCTGGGGGAACAGTCTTGCCGTCCGAATCGGGAACCTGGTTGCGAATCAATTGCCCAAGATCGACCCAGATTTGTTGTCCGGGAGGAAGCAACTGTTCGAGCCGGTACGTGTCCTGACCACCGTTGTAGAACAGTGTGACTTGTGCCTTTGTAGGTTCCGAGCCGCCGTTCCCGGTTGTGACCAGCGTGTTGTGATTTGCGTCCACGTGCCACATGCTCCCCTTGAACAGACGGTTTGTGCCTTCCGCAAAGGGTGTCTGCAGCCCATAACGGCTGGTCTTATCATAGCTTACCGCGACCGCGACCAGATCTCCTGCGCCGCCTGTGTAGCCAAGTGTTACAGTTCCCCACATCGCGTCTACGGGGATCTGTCCGGGCTTCTGAAAGTCTTCCAAATTTACGACCCTGATCTGGCCCGGCATTAACGTCACCCTTGGCAGCCCAAATTTTCCCGCACCAGTCGTACTACGCCAGTTCGTAACTACGGAGAGGTCGAGAGGGGCTGATCCCGTATTGCGCAGAAATATTCGTGGAATCAGGGTGGTTCCGGGCGGAAATGCAAGGCTTGGATCGGGTTGGCTGAGGGCCATCATGGGGGCGCGGAACAGGTGTGAGCTGATTTTCCCATCCGCGTCGCGGTCAAACAGCTTCATAACCGCTGCGAGACCGGTCACTTCATCGAAAACGATCTCAGTGGCGGTAAGAGATTCGTTCTTCGCTACAGACAGGCTAAAACCACCGACGGCCCAAGTCGCTATGTCGCCAAGCTCTTCCCGTATGTTTATACGCTGGCTCTGCCCGGGCGCGAGAGTCAGGGAAAATCCGTGAGTTTTTCCTGATGGGGCGTCGGAGAGGCTCAAGGAAGCAGTCGTAGGCTTCTTTGTGGGATTGCTGATGATCAGATAGTCTGTTGAGCTGTGGGCGGGGAGCCACCAGATGCCTTCGAGCGCGCTTGATCCGCTGTCGTCCGCGTCGAAGTGAAAGTCGATGGGATGGCCTTCGCGACGCACGATGGCAGCCCCAAATGCGTTCGCTGCTCCTGTTCCGTTAAAGCGGAATACCACGGAGCCAAACGCGCCTGTTTTGCCCAGAAGTTCCGGCTTCGCGGAGGCCACCTCGTTCTGAAGGTTCACCGAGACGATCTCATCGGGTTTCAAGTCGACCGGCGTGAGCGCTACTTCGGTCCCATCCTGTGTGCGGAGCACAGGTGTGATGCGGAGATCGTGCCAAGGCACGTTATTGCGCAGCTCTAGTTCCGTACTCCAGCCGGGTTCGAGCGTCCAGTAAGGCAAAAACAGCTGCTGGGGCATAGGAGTCCAATCTTTGTGTTTAGCGGTGACCTTCGGCGGAACTCGCTGGCTTATGGGAGTTTGAGCCGTGAGTAGGCCGGAAGCAAGAAGCAGAAGGGGGGCTGCGATGAGAATTCTGAGAGAATTGCGGAGCATAGTCGCGATCCTCCGATGCATTGGATTCCGGACTCGGCCCGAGGTGAGGGAGGACTCTACGCAAGAGTGTCTGCCTGCAACAAGAAGCTCTATTCTGTTACGAAACCCGAACAGACCTGCCGGGCTCTTTGCGGAAACGATGATGGGCGGCTCGCACATGTCTTTCTCACCGGATCGCACCCGCATCATGGATGTCGTAGGGCACAAGGTACTCTGGGTTTCGCCAGTCAACGGAGGAAAGCCGGAGAAGGTCTACGAATTCCCCGACCCCGACGTAAGAATCGACTACCCCGTCTGGTCGCCGGACGGGAGATGGGTGATGTTCGACCGCTTCCGCCCGCAGGGAGGCGACATCTGGGCTATGAGCGGGGTGGAGTAGCGAGGAGGGCAGCATGAATCGAGAACGGGTGTTGAAGGCTGTGTTGGTGGTGGTGGGGTTGATCTTCTTGCTTGGTGTTTATCCGTCGATGATGTTATGGCCGAGCGGGTGGCGATGGCAACCGAATCAGCCGGAATACGAGCAGATGATCCTCGGCGTGTATGCCACGCTAGGGATTTTCCTGCTGCTCGCGGCGCGTAACCCATCGGCGAATCGCAGCCTGATCGCCTTCACGGCATGGTCGAGCCTTGTTCACGCCGTCATTATGGCAGTTCAGGCGTTCCAGAATGCGAGCGAACGCGGACATCTGTTGGGCGACGTACCTGCGCTCATTATTGTTGGTGTAGCGCTGATCGCGCTCGCGCCAGCAAAACAATCGGCGTAGAGGGCATCGGGAGCAACTGTGTAGGCTCACAGTCTGGGGAAGCCTGTCAGAAAAGCCCGACCCCGCTCAGATTCACGGCCTTCTGAAGTACGTCATGGCGGGTCGCTCCTTGCCGTGTCCCCGCAACTCTTGCTCTTCACTGCCGTAAGAATTCTCCGGGCAAACTCGTTTTCGTCCGCCTCATAGTCGTCCGCCTCCTTGCCGAGGATGCGCCAGCCTGTAAACACCGCGATCAGATTTTCCTCTGGAAAGACCATTAGGTGCTGTGCGCCAAATCCCCGCGCCATCCAGACATACCCGGACGAATCTGCCCGCTTCAGCAGCCACCACAGGAATCCGTAATCGAAGTCGTTGTCGACTTCAATGGAACGTTTCAGCGATTCCTTCACCCATTCCTTCGAAACAATCTGTTGGCCCTCCCACATTCCATCGTGCAGGTATAGATAGCCTATTTTCGCCAGATCGCTGCCGCTCAGAAACAACCCTCCTTCGGTGTCGACTACGCCCAAATACGTTCGCTTCCAATAGATTCCCAACGGAGCGAAGAGATACTTCTCGCCGTAGTCGTCAATGTCCTGCCCGGTTTCTTTCTGAAAGATGTAAGCCAGCAACTCCGTGGCCCCGCTGTTGTAGTTTCCTACCTTCCCCGGTTCGGCAGCCATGGGTTTATCAATCGTGTATTGCACCCAGTCGTCTGTCGCTTCCATCCGGCTCATATCGTTTCGTGGATCGCTGTCGGGGAAATCCTCATTCCAATCGAGGCCCGCTGTCATAGTCATTAGGTGTGCAGCGTCATGCGCCGTTTGCGGTCATCCACATTCTTCACTCTAGCCACGTCGAAATATGAAACCCGATCCGGCGCAGCAAGTCGGTGTAGCGAGGATCGGAGAGGATATTTTCGAGTCTTGGATCAAGATCGATGTCTACAACTCCCGCACGGCTGACAAATGCCTTGTTCAGAGCGGCGAATGCAGCATCCTTCTCGCCCAGCATTGCGTAATCAGCAGCCGCGCTGCGGGTCAGCCCGCCGCCGTAGGAGTTGGCTTCGGCTTCATTATCTTTGGCATCTTTGCTGAGTACCCCTTATACCCTGACTTCTCGAAGGTTCGCATCAGTTCCTTGGCTCGCGCTTCGTGCCCCTGTAACCGTTGGATTTTCACCCACTGCTCCATCGCCTGCGCGTAGTTCCCCATTTGCTCGTGTGCGAGTCCCAGAACTGAAACAGCGTCAGCGTCCTTCGGGTCGATCTCTAGTGTTTTGTTCGCTTGCTCAATGGCATGTTTGTAATCACGTGCGAAGTCATACTCCCACGCGAGAATCATGTTGTTCAACACCGAGAGCGGATCAAGTTCCACCGCCCGGCGGCATTCGGCGAGACCGTCCTGAGTCTTGCCCGCGCTCACTTTGATCCAGCAGGAGACCTCATGGGCATAGGCAGAATTGGGATCAAGTGCGAGAGCCTTCTGAATCTCCGCTTCCGCCTCCGGGAAGTTCCAGAAATAGTTGAAATCGAGATTGGCTAAAGCGGTGTGGGACTCGGGAATCTGGCTGTCGAGCGCCAGTGCCCGCCGTGCGGCAGATCGCGCTTTGTCCAATAGCTCGGGGTCAGAGACATAGCCCATGTAACCCTGTATCGCGTAAACATCTGCCAGTCCAGCGTAGGCAGCCGCATAGCCTGAGTCTTGAGCAACTGCCTTGTCGAAGAACTCGGCAGCCGCCTTCAAGTCTTCTGGAGTCCAAGTCTTTTCGTAATAGTGCCGTCCCTTCAAGTAAAGCCGATACGCCTCAGCGTCTTTTGTTCCTACTTTTGCTACGCTTTCCCGTTCACTCCCCGATAGCTGCGGTCGCAATTGACTGGCAACATCACGTGTGATCGCAGCTTGCAGGAGCGAAACATCGTTGGCATTTCGTGTGTATCGTTCGCCCCAGAGTTGTGCTCCCGTTCCGACATCCACCAACTCACTTTCAACATCGAGTTCACTGCCATGCTCCACTACGCGCCCGGTCAGCACGGCATCGACATGCAGATCGTGCCCGACCCCTTGCGGATCGTCTTGCCGCGATTTGTAGTGGGACACGGTGCTCCGAGCCATCACTTGGAGATTCGGGAGCCGGGAAAGGGAGTTGGTGATCTCCTCGGAGATGCCTTCCCCGAGGTAGTCCATTTCGGGGTCTTTGCTCGCATTTGCAAACGGCAGAACGGCTATCGAATGGATCGGTGTCGCGTCGGAACTGCGGGAGTGTAGGGAGCGCCATGCCAGAAACGCGGCACCGACAAGTGCGACCACTGCCGCGACCGCAACGACTCCCCACAGCCTTCGGTGTGAATGTGTGCTGGCTGCCGCTTCTGCGACCGTAGCTGCGCTCTTCCCGCTCTCCGTGTCCCTCTTCAGCCGCTGCAGATCAGTGCGAATGTCGGAAGCGTGCTGGTAGCGCAGGTTCCGATCTTTCTCCAGACACTTCGTAATGATCTCTTCCAGCTTCGGCGGGGTGTCAGGGTTTGTTCGAACTGGCGGTACAGGCGCTCGATTCAATATCGAATCAAACATTGCGCCCGATGTCTCGCCGCGAAACGGCAGCGTTCCGGTACACGTCTCGTACAGAACCGCACCGAACGAGAACAGGTCCGTGCGAGCATCGAGTTCCTTTCCTCGAACCTGTTCAGGAGACATATACGCCACGGTTCCCAGCGCACTGCCGGGACTCGTCAGATGTTCCTCTGACTCTATGGTCGCGGCGCTCAGGACAACGCTCTCCGGCTTGAGGGAGACTTTCGCCAGCCCAAAGTCAAGAATCTTCGCCTGACCTCTGTTCGTCACGAAGATGTTCGCGGGCTTGATGTCCCGGTGGACGATGCCCTTCGAATGTGCGGCGTCGAGAGCATCGGCGATCTGGATGCCCAGATCGAGCACCGTTTCGATCTCCAGCGGCTTGCCAGCGATCCGGTGCCGGAGCGTCTGCCCCTCCAGCAGTTCCATGGCGATGAAGGTTCGCCCATCGGCCTCGTCAATCTCGTGGATAGTGCAGATGTTCGGGTGGTTCAGCGAGGACGCAGCTTTCGCCTCCCGCTGGAAGCGGCTGAGGGCTTGCGCGTCATTGGCGAGGTCGTCGGGAAGGAACTTCAGGGCGACGTGGCGACCGAGCTTGAGGTCTTCCGCCTCATACACCACGCCCATACCCCCGCCGCCGATTTTGCTGAGGATGCGGTAATGGGAAACCGTCTGCCCTATTGGTTGGGAGGGCGTAGCCATTGGCTGACATGGTAGGGATGCGGGGAAGGTGAAGTCAACAAAACGGGCACAAAGCTCTAGTTCAGCCGTCTCCGTCAGTGTGGCTCTGGCCTCTTGTTCGCCCCAGAGTGTGTGTTACCGAAGATTTCTGCTCAAAAACCAGACGAATTTTCCGAGTCGCCCGTATACATAGACATGGGGCAAAGCGGCGAAGTGAACGAGACCATCGAATGCCCGCATCTGTTTGGGGGAAGGCACACTCAAGCGAACTGAGGTTCTGGATCGCCTCGGGGTGAAGGACTTCGCTCGCGTAGCGCAGCTCAGTGCCGAAGAAGCCTTCCGCCTGCTTCAGCAAAAGCACGCTCACGACCACCAGACCGCATGGTCTCGTTTCGAGACCGAACTGACGAAGCGAACCGCCGAGATCAGAGAGCGCCCCAAGGATGAACTGCGTTCGGCTCAATCCGACAGGGACGACCTCATTCGCCGGGTCGAAGATTGCTTGAGAGAAGTAGCCCAGCTCCGGTCTATAGAGTTGTGTCTCATCGGCTGAGCCCGGTCTCGATTCAGAGACCAGCGTCAGTGGTGTCGCTTCCGACAAAAGTGGACCACGGGCTGTCTCACATCGGCAACGTTCGCAGCGCCATCTCGACTACGCGCTGTAATTTACTTCGGCTTGCGCCGCCCGCTGCCTGAACTGCCATTCCGTAGAGGACCGTCGCGATGTAGCGAGCAAGATCAGCAGGGTTCACATTGGCCGGTAGGTCACCTTCTGATTTCGCACGCTCGAAACGCCGGCGCATCGCAGCTTCACCCGCCGCGCGGCAGGCGGTCAGTTCCTGCCGGATGGAATCGGCCGCCTCGCCACACGCAAGCGCACCTTGCACCATGAGGCACCCACCGGGATTGCGCCGGGCTGTGTTCAAATCGGCCGCACCCAGCAAGAATCGTTCCACGACTGCGCGGGCGGTCGGCTCCCTCAATGCTTCTTGGGTATAGCCCGCCGGCACCTTCAAGTACCGGTCGAGCGCCTTGCGGAACAGCGCTTCTTTGTCGCCAAAGGCGGCATACAGACTCGGTCGATTGACGCCCACAGCTTTGGTCAGGTCCGACAGAGACGCGCCCTCATATCCCTTTCGCCAGAACACCACCAGCGCGCGGTCCAACGCTCGGTCGATATCGAAGGAGCGGGGACGTCCCATTCGTTTTGGGGATTTGTTCCGTTTCATACCTATCTATGATGCCTCTTCCATACCTATCGGTACAAATATTGCAACCGTTTAGTCGCCCGTGACATCTGTACTAGGCGGTACGGAAATATGCCATGAGAAATGGGAAATCAAACAGGAGAAAGCTCATGAGTAAGCTGGAAGGAAAAGTAGCAGTCATCACTGGAGGCAATAGCGGAATCGGTCTTGCTACGGCACAACGCTTCGTTGCGGAGGGCGCGTACGTCTTTATCACGGGCCGCCGTCAGGGCGAACTCGACGCGGCAGTGAAGCAGATCGGTAAGAGTATTACTGCAGTGCAGGGCGACGTCTCAAATCTTGCGGATCTCGATCGCTTGTACGCCACTGTGAAGCAGCAGAAGGGGCACATTGACATTCTATTCGCCAACGCCGGCACCGGACAATTCGCCCCGCTCGCCGCAATCACCGAAGAGCACTTCGACAAAACTTTCAACGCGAACGTCAAGGGTCTTCTATTCACCGTGCAAAAGGCGCTTCCGCTCCTTAAGGATGGAAGCTCCGTCATTCTGAATGCGTCGATCGTTGCCAGTACTGGAGCGCCCGCGATGAGTGTCTATAGCGCATCCAAAGCCGCCGTGCGTTCGTTCGCGCGTACCTTCACCACGGATCTTAAAGACCGCAAAATCCGCGTGAACGCTGTTAGTCCTGGCGTAATTCCCTCACCGGGCTATCGCAATTCGCTGGGGATGACGGAAGAACAAGTCAAGCAGTACGCAGACAGCACCGTGGGCAATATACCCCTCGGTCGCACCGGAACCTTGGACGAAATTGCCAAAGCGGTGTTGTTTCTCGCTTCTGACGAGAGTAGCTATATCACCGGCATCGAACTGGTCGTCGATGGCGGCATGACCCAGATCTGACCAGCTTGACCACTGGCGCCTCGACGCAATTTCCGGGGCACACGACGCTTCATGACGGGTTGTTTCCGGGGTCCGTCCGGTTGGTCGGCAAACCTTCCCTTACCGGATTACCGAAGCGGTGTCCGTCGCTCACCAAGCGCGTAATCCGTTTCAAGCGATCGACTTGCATCAAGTCGATTCCTACCCGGTGCTCAAGATAAAATCCCGATTGATCTCACTAGTCCTGTCGAAGTATCGTCGGCGCCTTCCCAACAAATCCCGCAGAAAGTATATTGGTCAAGGCATCTGGGCGCCCTGGGTCTCGACATAGATTGCGTACAGAGACTGGCTCGCAGCCATGAACAACCTGTTTCTCTTGGCGCCGCCGAAGCAAAGGTTCGCGCAGGTTTCCGGAAGATGGATCTTGCCGATGAGGGTGCCGTCGGGCGCGAACACGTGCACCCCGTTGTAGCCTTCCCCCGCCCATCCGGCGGCAGACCAGACGTTGCCGTCCACATCGCACCGGATACCATCGGATGAGCCCGGCGCCATATTCACGAAGAGCCGGCCGTTCTTCAGTCGCACACCGTCCACGACGTCATAGATGCGAATAGGATGCGGGTCGCTGGGGTGCTTTGGAACTCCCGTATCCACGATGTAGAGCTTTTTCTCGTCGGGAGAGAAACACAAGCCGTTAGGCTTATCCATGTCGGTGGCGACGACGGTCGCCTCACGCGTTTTCGGGTCAAGCCGGTAAACGTTCGCAGGTAGCTCGAAGGGAGCTTTGTGTCCTTCGTAGTTCGACATGATGCCGTACCCAGGATCGCTGAACCAGATGGCCCCGTCAGAATGCACTGCCAGGTCATTCGGCGCGTTGAGCTTTTTGTCCTGAAAACGATCCAGCAGCACTGTGATCGTGCCATCATATTCGGTTCGGGTTACCCGGCGCGTGTCGTGCTCGCAGGTGAGCAGCCTGCCCTGTCGATCCCGATAGTTGCCGTTGCTGTAGTTCGATGGGCTACGAAAAACGCTCACTTCTCCGGTCTCTTCCAGCCATCGCAACATTTGGTTGTTGGGGATGTCGCTGAAGAGGAGATACCGCCCATCCGCAAACCATACAGGTCCTTCCGCCCACCGCATGCCCGTGTATAAGCGCTCGACCGCAGCATTGCCGACCCTGTATTTTTCGAAGCGCGGATCAATCACTTCAACCGCCGGATTGGGATAGACCTCCAGACTTTTCCGTTCTTGCTCTTCGGCAAGCGCCCGAGGTTCGAACGCCAGCGCCGTCGCCGCGCCGGCCGTAAGGCTCATGAATGTGCGTCTCTGCATTGGTCTCTCTCTGGCAGGAAGATTCGCTTCAAGGCACCTTATCACGGCCTCTTCTGCAGTGGAATAACCGTTCCTGCTAACTCTGGGGCTGTGTAATCGAGTAGCCGGACGGGATTGCTCCCGTCCAGCCCTCCAAGAACTGTGCATGAAAGTCTCCCCTCACACAGCTCAAGCCCTTCGAACGCCTCTTTCAGGGAGACGCGGTTTCGAGACAGGAAATGCGCTGGCGATGAACCCGGTCATGGCACTCTGGATGAAGTAGAACGCGGTTCTCGGCGCTTTGCGAACCACCCATCACACGGGGAACGCAGTGGTGCAGGCGCCAACCCGTGATCCGAGTGATTTTGGTATTGCACACAGTGCGGATCCCGCGTTGTTCATGCCAGAGAAAGCTAAGCCTACGAGTACCCCGAAACGTGTCCTGCATATGGATTCCTTCGCGTTGTTGCCGAGTAGCCAGCCCCCATTGCTGGGGGCCGGCCCTCTAAGAACCGGACTTGAAAGTTTCCCTTCATCCGGCTCGAGCATTCAATAACGCCCCCCTGAAAAACGAGGACGCGGCTTTATTCAGCATCAAATAAAACCTTCTCGATACAGGTCTGCGGCCAACTCACACGGCGGTGGAGAAAAACCCACCATCGTGTGGGAAGCTGCACCAGCGACTTGCGCCGCCGTCATTTGCTTTGCTTCCGGCATCGGTTCCACAAATGTTCTCGAGTTTGAACACCATCGCGAAGTCAGCTCCGTTTCCGGTGAGGTAATCTGGTCCCGTCGAGGCGACGCAACCTCTATCTGCCCGATTACAGGGCAACATTCGCTTCCTCGCAATTCCGATACCCGCACCGCCGTCGATCCGCCTTACGGTTGATCTTCCCCTTGCGGGGAGCGATACGGGCTTACCCTGTTCCGCGGAGATGACTACAAGAAGATAGTTTAGGTGCTCCCTATACGCCGGCAGTGTTGTGTGCGCCCATGACGACGGAACTTCGAGCTGTCGTACCCACTGCAAGGGGAACGCCAAGCAGCTTCCGCTCCTTGAAACTTACGACGCTTGCAAGAGTTTGCATATGCTCACCATGCTATCCATACACCCTAGTCCCACCTCCGCCTCGCTGCTAGCAGATGCACCATTGCCTCGCGGCTTCGATGCCACTCTTGCGAGTGGGGTCCATTGTCCGAGAGTTCCAGAACAGTTCGTTACCTCGCCGCTCTGTCTCGTAGGGTACGTTCGATGGGACGAACGGTCTGCTCCTTTCACCAGACATTCATCTCCGTAGCTGTTCAGGTCACAGCGAAGTAGATTTCATAGGCAGGGTCGTAGGGGTTCGCGTCACCTTTGACTTTAACGTGTCGCTGGATGGAGGTGCTACGGGCGTGGCGCAGCCAAACTTGACCGGGCTGCCCCTCGTCATCGCACGTTTCACCGAAGAAGGACCAGTCACGACCACGATGCGACGCAAAGTACTTCTGTTTGCACCAGCTTGTGGTTTTGTTCGGGTGTCTTCGTCGTGCCCATCGCCACAGACTAGAGAAGATGTGGTGAGCCACGCAGGCAAACGTGCGGGTACTCACCACGTGCCGATGATAGTTGGCCCAACCCCTGATTTTGGGATTGAGGTTACGGATCAGATCGGCGGCCGACATGCCCAGCGCAGCTTTGATTGTCTTCCGGATGCCGCCCAGGAAAGTCTTAAGCTCGTTGTCCTCAGCCTTGTAGACCACGCCCATGCCGCCGCCGCCCAACTTTTCGACAATGCGGTAGTGCGAAATGGTCTGGCCGATCATGGGTGGGGCCGGGACTCAAGGTGCAATGTTAGGGATGTGACGAGGTAGAGTCAACGAGGGGCATGCTAAAGGAGCGCGGAAGGGTGCCGAAGCGCCCACAAGTCGCCCGTCGTCGGACAGCGAGGAGCCCCGCCCGAGTCCCCAACTTCCCAGAACCATCGGGCTCGCAGCATGCGCTTAATGTGCAGGCACAGCCTCGTTGCGGCCTTCCACCAAAAAGACATGGAAGTCCGTGGGCAAAAGCACGGAGTCAAGCTGCCGCATCATCAGTGCGACTTGCCCTCGATGGTAAGTGGAACGGTTTGCCAGATGTTGCATCAGGTGCACCAATTTGACCTGTGTTGTGCGAAACGGCAGCATTATTTCCAGAGATTCGTTGGTCACGCGATCCACGAACTCAGCCTGTTCTTTCTCAACTTCCGCCCACTTTAACTGCACCGCAGCGACGTTGGGAAATGCAACCGGATTGAACAGGGCGTCCCGTCGTTTTATCAAGTCCCTCAAGAAGGTACGGCTATGGGACGTTTCCTTCCAATAAGCAAGCCAAATCCACTCGCCGCCGACGATGTGCACGAGCGTGTCTCGCACTGAACGAAAGCTGCCGCCCAGATCGTGCGTGAACTGCTCAGCACTGAGCGCGGCGACCGCTTGCAAAACCCTGTTGTTTGCCCAGCGGTCGTACTCGTAGAGCAACTCAATGTCATCTTTAGTGATGGTGGCGGGTGGCCGACCCTTTCGTCTGGGGAATCTTACCTTGACCCGAGTATTCGGCAAATCCTGTCGAGCGCCCAAGGCAAACGAGAGGAACCCAAGCGGGAATTTGGCTCTTAGCCCCAGTGGTTCAAAAGGGTCTTTCCGCAGCAGCCGCAAGTGAGTGAATCTAATGCCCAAGAAACTTGGGTTCGGCATGGTCAGCCCGGTATACCTTTTGAACATCGCCACTCACTTACGATGTTCAGCATTCCTGTTTTCGAAAGGATCGCGCCGAGAGTAACATCTACAGTGCTAGAAGGGGAATCGCACATGGTGAAGAATGTTGTTGCACGTGCATCTGTGGACATCGCCGCCAGCAAGGATAAGGTCTGGGATGCATTAGTGAACCCACAAATGATCAAGAAATATATGTTTGGTACAAATGTTGTCACAGATTGGCGCGAGGGAAGCCCTATTATTTGGAAAGGTGAATGGCAGGGGAAGGCGTACGAGGATAAGGGTCAGATTCGGCGGTTTACGCCTCAGCAAATTATGGAGTTCACGCATTTCAGTCCGCTGTCGGGACTTCCTGATAGGCCGGAAAACTACCACACGGTTACCATTGAACTGGCCTCGGAAGGAAGCCATACTCGCGTTTCGCTGAGTCAAGACAATAACGCAACCGAGCAAGCGCGGCAGCATTCTGAGAAGAACTGGAAAATGATGCTCACATCCCTCAAGAACCTGCTGGAAAATTAGGTTGGGTTTCAGAATGCAGAAAGAAGGGCGAGAGCACTTCGCTCTCGCCCAAAATTCGACATTAAATTTGGCGCAGCCTCACAAGGCATTCTGGATCAGCCTGACCGCCGCGTCAGGATCATCCACTTCTACGACCAACTCGTTGTACCGCTCGTCATGTAGGTCGATCACGACGGTCTTCTCTGGGTGGTGCACATCCCAGAACACTCGCTTGCCGTCCTGATAGAAGGTTCCTGCCGTGATGACGCCGGGGACATTCGTGCCCGGTATCCTGATGCCGTGATACCAGCCGCGTGCCACTTCTGGGTCTGCCCGGACACCCGCGATATGAACGAGCGGGATTTCGAGGCTGCTCTTGAACGCCCAGAGCTTGTCAGCGCCCCGGACGTGCAGCGTCAGCTTGCCTTCTCCTATCGACAAATCGACCACTCACAGGCTCCTTTGAGTTCGCCTTCTTTTACGCCTAGCCATTATGCCTGAGTCCGCGCCCTGCATTGCTAATGCGAGATAATGCCCAGATATGTTCCGAACCCGATTCAAGAACGAAATCGTCGCAGAATTTCTGCCTCCCTCGCGACCGAGGAAAAAACAGAAGCTCATCATCTTGTGTGACGGGATGCCTTCGATTCCTCGCAAACAGCCATTGTCCGAATTTCTCGCTGCCAAAGGCTTTTGGGTGATCTACCCGCGCTATCGTGGTGCGTGGGAAAGCGGCGGTGAGTTTCTGGCAAAGTCACCGCATGAAGACATCCTCGATGTGCTCGACGAACTGGCAAAGGAACTGGAAGAAATTGCGTTTGGTCAGAGATTCCGGCTGGCATCACATCAGGTCTTTGGAATTGGCGGCAGCTTCGGCGGTGCGGCGGCGATCTTGTCGTCGCTAGATCGACGAGTCACGCGAGTAGTCGCGAATTGCCCGGTCGTGGACTGGAGCATTCTGGACGAGGCTGAGAAAGCGGAGACCTCAAAACAGAACTACGCGGAGTATATCCGTGAAGCCTTCGGCAATGGCTATCGGCTCTCGGATGTGAACTGGAAGAAGCTCCGGAGTGGAACCTACTACAACCCATGGCACAACAGAAACGAGATTGATGGTTCCAAAGTGCTGATGTTCCATGCAAAAGATGATCCGAATGTGCCGTATGAGCGAACCAAGGAATTTGCCGAGATCACGGGAGCCAAACTCAAGACGCTCAAGCGCGGCGGGTACATCAGCACAGATTACGTTGTCAGGAAGTATTGGGCTCAGATCAAAACCGTCTTTGATTCGGCTGGCGTTCCTGTCCGTTAACAAGCCTTTTCGAGTTTTCTGCTACCCTTGCATACCAATCGAAAAGGAGAACCCATGCGAAAACTTCTCCCCACCATGGTGCTGTGTCTTCTTGCTCTGCCTGCCATTTCTCAAGAAAAGCAGCCCTCCGACAATCCCCTCAGCGCATTCACGAAGCGCGTTTACGGGTTCCAGAAGGGCACTCTGCTTCGCTCGGCTGAGAAAATGCCCGAAGAGAACTATAGCTTCAAGCCCGTCGATACGGTACGCACGTACGGACAGATCATCGGACATCTCGCCGACGCGCAATATCTGTTCTGTTCCAAAGTGCTGGACGAGAAAAACCCGGAGCCGAAGATTGAGCAGACCAAGACCTCAAAGGCCGATCTGATCGCCGCTCTTAAGACCGCATTCGCCTACTGCGACAAGGCCTACGATGCCATGACCGACGCATCTGGAGGTCAAATAGTGAAGCTGTTCGGAACAGACACGCCAAGGCTAGGCGTGCTGAACTTCAACAATGTACACAACATGGAGCACTACGGAAACCTCGTCACCTACATGAGGATCAAGGGCATCGTTCCTCCTACCAGCGAGCAGGGGCAAATGCCAGCGCCAAAGCAGGACACATCCGATACACAACCTAAGAAATAAAAATGCGTATGGGGGGCGCTGACGATATTCCGACTGAGGCAAAGATCGAAGCTACTCGCGCTTCAATCAGGCGCTTGAGGCGGGATGGCGCGGTCTTGAGATCGCCGAGATTGTTCCACTGGACGAGATAGCACGCGCCCACGAGTTGGTCGAACATCCCGTGAAACCGGGGCGTGTGATCGTTGCAATAACGAAATTATCGAATACGACGAGCTAAACAATGGCGAAGAAGAAAGCTGCTAATCTCCTGCCGAAACTCACCGAGACTGAACAAGACCTACTCTCGCACATCCAAGACGGATACCAGCTTGAAACTGATTCGCTCGGCGGCAACCCAGTTCTGCGGCGGTTGAAAGATAACGAAGAAATACGCCCTGTGTCTGCCAATCGCAATACCATCAAGGCGATGGAACAGCGCGGACTCATCAGCCCCGGCAAAGGTCGCGACCCGCTCACTATTGTCTGGCGTCTGAAAAAGAAATAAATAGAACCCGCCGAACTGTCCCTCGAAGAAGTGCCGCTCAACCCTCCCCTTTCTGCTCAACAGTTTGCAGGAGCACGGGCGGCAACCCTTTTGAACCTTCTGGAACACGAGGCAGCGTAGACGTTGTGCGAGTCGTACCAGACGCGGAAGACAACCTGTCAGCGGTCGTTCAGTTTCTGGCAGACAAATCCTTGACTCGTTAGGAGGACACCATGTCGCCGCGTACACTTTTTCTCAGCAGGCTGATCGGGCTGTACTGCATTCTCATCGGGCTATCCATGATGACCCGTGGACAAGCGACCGTGGAGACGGTGACCGCCCTTCTTCAGAACTCCGCGATGACCTTGATCCTTGGTGTAATCACGCTGACGGCTGGGCTGGCGATGGTTCTCGCGCACAATATCTGGTCGGGCGGTGCGCTCGTCGTCGTGGTCACCCTCGTCGGTTGGATGGCGCTCATCAAGAGCCTCTTCTTCTTGTTCCTGCCGCATGAGATGGAAGCGGGACTTTTCCTTGGGCAGCTTCACTACCGACAACTCTTCTGCGTGTACGCAGCTATTTCACTCGTCCTCGGTCTCTACCTGACGTATGGCGGATTCAAGTCAAGATCAGACAGATCGTGAGCATGCAAATGAGAGACGACGGGCAGCAGGACGGTTAGCCCCGTCCGAGCGATGTATTGGCTGCCCGGATTTCTTCCTCTACTTGGTTAATACGAACATTTAGGGCAATCTCAATGCTTTCCGGAAAAAATATCCATTCACACTGGATCGATGCCCTCATCATTTGCGGGCGGCTTCGGGAGCGGTACTTCTTCGATGACCTCTAGAACCTGCGGATACTTGGGGTTGTCATTGAATCGGACCTTGTATCCGTGCTGTCGGTGGAGTTCTGCTGCAAGAGTAGTGGACGCAAATGCGTAACAGCTTTCACTGTAGTTTTGCGATTCTTGGCAGAAAATATCGAAGCGAACCTTCTCGTCACCCTGCCCCAGCAAGTTCTTTCTGTATGGTCGGATGATCGCGAGTTGACCGCTCGCGGGGAATCGGAAGCCGCTTGAGAGTGAGCTAAGGAGGTCTGTATGACTGACGCTCCGCGAAACACAGTCGAAGAACTGAAAAGGCGAATGGATGCGGGCGAAGACTTCACGGTGATTGACGTGCGCAATCCCAACGCTTGGGCAGAAACGGATACCGTGATACCAGAAGCGATTCGAGTGCCGTTGGACAAACTCGAAGAAAACCTACCCAGAATTCCCAAAAGCAGACCTGTAGTGGCGTACTGCACGTGACCAAGCGAAGGGTCTAGCGCCAGTTTGGTGCAGAAACTTCAGGAACGTGGGTACAAAAACGTGTGGGCTCTTCAGGGCGGATTCCGTGCATGGCAAAGTGCTGGACTGCCAGTTGAGTCAAAGCGGCAGGCAGCTTAGCGGACTTCACCCGTTTCTTTCTACGTTGCAAGCATCCGAGTTCGACCCATTTTTCAGTGATACCCTACAACCACACCGTCGCTGTGCCCGGTCTTCAGCCCGCGACCCGCAAAGTAAAAGTATGCTGTGCGGAACTGCCGTTTGCGTCGGTCAAGATCAGAGTACAGTGAACCTCTGGGGTGTTAATGGGCAGTGCCTCTATTTCGAACGCTATCATCCCGCTCCACACGTTGTGGTCGGGAACAACGAGTGATGTGCCTGCCAACGTGGAGTTAAACTGCAACATCATTTGCGCTGTGCGGGTCTGGATATAGTTTTTGCGGGTGGGTTCGAGATTCTGGTATCTATTTCGCATTCCCTGTACTTCCAAGTCGAATTTCCGAATGACCGAGGTCTCCGGCCCTTTGTTCTGAACCACGAGATGAAATTCAAAGTAATTCCGAGTCGGACGGGCGGTTCCAGTTGGCGTTTCAACGTATAAGGTCGAACCGCGTTCCTCATGAATTTCAAGTTCCGTGGGCTTTTGCACCGGAACCTGCGATTGACGATAGAGTTTTCTGTAAGCCCGGTATTGCGCTATGACTAGAGCGGTTAGCCCAAGTGCGAGTTTGGTTCGTGAGGAGGGAAGTAGCCAAGTTCCGAGAAGGCGTTCAAAAACATCGGTCAGAACCAATACAACTTCAATGACGATGACCCACCATTCTCGTAATACAGCCTGAACATAAGAGCAGATGATCTTGAGTTCTTCGTTCACGGTGCTGAGTGTACATCGATCCCATGACGCTGAACTCTATTGCTGCGCATACCAATCCGAATGCGCCGACCATCGGCTGCAAGAGAGGCACTGAGTTTCAGTCCACTGGTGGAGGCAGGCAGGGCAGACTCCTCCCGTGTCGAATGTGTTCCATTCGTTTCCGCAGGGGCAAGACCATTGGTCGTCCTTGCGAGGCGTCCACGCGCACAGGGGACATCGGATACGAGGGTCAGAGGTTTCGCGACTCTTGTCAAGGGCGGGTTCGCGGTCGATTACGTTGCTGAGTTATCTTCCAATGCAGATGCCATAACGAAAGCAGGTCTAGTGTGCACTTGGCTGCCATCGTAGTCCTAGTACTGTGTTACGCAGTTGGCAAAAGTTGGCAACTGACGAGCGATTCTCAGGGTTCCGTCGAAAATGCAGGTCTAAAGCAGGAGATCGAACGGGTACAGAACGGCCTGTTGCCCGCCGCGGTCGTGAAGGGCAGCCCGAGTCGGGACATGACGCTTGCGGATCGAATGTTTACTTACCACGTCACCGGGGTCAGTATTGCGGTCATCCATAACAGTGCAATCAGGTGGTCACGTGGTTTCGGCACGCTGAAAGTCGGTGGAGCTCCGGTGACTGCGGACACACTATTTCAGGCAGCCTCCGTTAGCAAACCTGTGACCGCCGTTGCGCGTTGCGCTCGGCGGCAACTAGATGCGGAGCAGCTTTCTTGATTTCTTGAGCAGTTCGGAGTTTTCTTTCAGGGACGCCGGGCTTCCCGCGCAACCGCCTGCTCTAGTTCTAGGTTTTGGTTTTGTTGTGGAGGACACGTCGTCCTCCACAGAGGTCCGGTCCAAAATATTCCAAGGTTTAACACTCGGAATCCGGCTGAAAGCTGAACTCAGTTCCACAGGCGGGGCACATCGGACGCGGTTAAGACGCCTCGAACTATCTTGCATTTCGATCAGGTGTCCGTTGCAGCCGTGCTCCGGAACAATGTGACTGTGGAGCATGTCAACCAACCTCCGCGATGATGAATTCGTTTTTCACACAGCGCCGTAAGAGCCAGTATTCCGACTATGAGCAGTACGAGGCCCAATCCTCATGCCGATAGTCATTTCGCGACGTCCTTGGCTTGGGTAGCATTCCCTTGCTCGTGGACTTGCCGGACATGAATGTCAAACATTTGCCGCAGAGTCGCCTTTTCTGCAAGGGTGTTACCTATGAGATTGAAGCGGACGTTGCAAAGGGAGCACCGCGCACGCAAGAAATGGTGTTCGGGCTTGGATTCTAGGATCAGCTCCGGCTTTTCCACGGCAATCATCTTGCCACAGCCGCAATGCTAAAGCGAGACTTGGAAATTCAAACGGACCATTGCACGGATGCGGATATTCACTGCTAGAGCATTCTCTTGAGAACCGCGAGACTGTTGAGTGCATCTCTCAGTTTGCGATGCTCCTTGGAGTGTGCAATCGGCAATCCCCGTAAGAGTTGGTGGATAGCCTTCTCGGCCACGTCGATGCTCGCTGGCAACTTGCTCCAGTCGAATTCCATTGCGGCGGCTCTATAAACGTCGAGCCAATCCCTGCCATTATTATGGCTCATCGACGGAGTTTCCGCCAACAGGCCCTTCCGCATCGAGGAATCTGCTGCAGGCGTACAGGCAAAGCAGCCGATTGCCGAGAGTTCAAGGGTCATCCGTGTTCTCCTTTGTTGAGCGCCAGATGGCGATCGACGTGAGCGATCTTGCCGAATCTGCGGGCCTCCTCGGGGGAAGGGGGAATCTGGGGAAAGGAGCCTCGCGGGATACGAAATGGGCTATCCAGCCCTCCCCCGAAAGCTGCTCACAACCACCTTACGTTCTGGTTCCCGCTGTGGTAATGCTCTAATGGGCTACTGTGGAAATGAGGTAATCATCCTTGGACACAGCCGAAAGATGGTCAACGCCGAGTCCGGCCCAAGTACCTGACGCTTCGTCGTTCGAGGTGCCGATTAGAGAAGGTTCTTCACGCGTTCCGCTAATCGCATGGGTGCGATCAGTGCGTAGCTGCCCAACAGCAGTTCGTTCACTTCATCCCAATCCACATCGCCCATATCCAGCCGAAGCGCGACCCAGCCCCTAGATGCGATGTAGGCGGGAAGATAAAACCTGTCGGGCTGAGCCTCAGCTAGCTCCTGGTTATCGTCCGGCAATGCCTTGCAGGTGACCGCGACAATTCCGTCACCGTGATGGTTATCAAGAAAGTAGGCGAATGTCTTTTTTCGGACTAGAAACTGCGCGTGTGATCCACGGACTTGTCGTGTTGATTCGGGAAGCGCAAGCGCAAGTTGGGTTAAACGGGTAAGACGCGGGTCTTCGGTGGAACGGTTTTTCTTGAGACTCTCCACGCAGCAGACCCTTTATCTTGTCCGCTCAGTCTACACGAGCGCGGTAGGAACCCTTTGCTGTCGTGACCACTACAGACTACCGCTCCGTGCGTTAGTCATTAGTCATCGTGCTATGAGAACAGCCGATTCTGAATCTGCGCCAGTTCCGTGGGCGCTGAGCACTCCTCTTCGTCGTTCGCCAAGTGGGTGATTCGGGCGCTTATGGGATTGCACCGTCAGCCCGGGCCCCCTAAGCGGCGTCGGTTTCCTTTTTTGGTTTCGTATCGTTAGTCTTCCTGATCTTCCTAGTGCGAAGCCGGGTAATGATCTTCTTCAACCGGGAAGGCTCTTTGCGCCTTTGGTGAAAGGGAGCGAGCATACGCCGCAGCCTCTCAATATCATCTTCCTTCTCTTCGGCCACGGGCTTATGATGCCAGCATTCTCAGAATGGTTGATACGTCGTGAAGGTTTGGACGTTCCCGTAGCACCGATGCCGACGCAGATTGCCCTTACCCGGAAATGGCCCTTAGCCGATCCTGAACCTCAACGAGTTCCTCAGGCGCACCGCATTCGGGATCGTCGTTTACTACTGAGTTGACCCGCGTGCTCACGGGGTAGCAGCGCATCAGCCGGGCAGCGAAAGGCTTCAGCAGTTCGGAAGCCGCAGCCACATTCGTCATTCCCGGATCAAGCCAAACGTCGTAGGCATCTGGATCGAGGATCACTGGCATCCGATCGTGAACGGCTGAGGTCACGGCGTTCGGAGTCGTTGTCAGGATCGAACAGGACTTGACCCACTGTCCGCTCGGGTCTTTCCAGCGATCCCAGATTCCTGCGAATGCGAACAACTCTCCATCATTGACTTCGAAGCAAAATGGCTGTTTGGATTTGCCCGTTCGCGCCCACTCGTAGAGCCCGTCTGCTGGGATCAAGCACCTTCGAGATTTCAACGCATCGCGGAACGCGGGCTTCGTGGCCGCTGTTTCCGCTCGTGCGTTGATCATCTGGGCCGCGGCAGACGGGTCTTTCGACCAGCTTGGAACGAGCCCCCAGCGCATCAACGACAATTCCCGGACGGGCTCCTTAGGATTCTGGCGGATCACGGGCACGGGCTGGGTGGGGGCAATGTTGTAGCGAGGATTCCAGTCCGGTTCGTCGGAACCGCAATCGAAATATTCCTCAACAATCTGCTTTCGCCGGGATAGTCGGTAGCGCCCGCACATGGGGAGATTATGGCAGATCGGATAGCGTCACGATGATGGGGGTGTGGTCAGAGGGCTTTTCCTGCGCCCGCGGTCCCTTATCGATCTCGCAGCCTTCGAGTCGATTTGCCAGCGTTGAGGATAATAAGAAGTGATCGATTCGTATGCCTCGATTGTTTTGGAACGCCTGCCGAAAGTAATCCCAAAACGTGAAGTGTCCTATTTCGCCCACGTGCAACGACCGGAACGCATCCGTATAGCCCATACTCAACATCGCACGATAGCGGGCTCGCGGCTCCGGCTGAAACAAAGCATCGTGCTCCCACGATGACGGCTTGTGACAGTCGATGTCCTCAGGAATCACGTTGAAGTCGCCGCCTATTAGCGTCGGCACATCGTCCTGCTTCCACCTAATCATTTGCTGGTTCAGTCGATCCATCCAAGCTAACTTGTACGCAAACTTGTCAGTCCCTACCGGATTGCCATTGGGAAGATAAATATTGACGATGCGGATGCCCTTGATGATTACCTCCAAGAACCGCGCATGGCTGTCGGAATCGTCTCCGACGAGAGCCTTAGCAACCGTCTTCATCGGATGTCGCGACAGAATGGCAACCCCGTTATAGGCCTTCTGCGTCACCGCGACACTCTCATAGCCGAGCGACTTGAAGACTTCGGACGGGAATTCCGTTCCCTTCAATTCTTGTAGCAACAACACATCCGGTTCGCGAGCTTTCAGCCACGTCGTGACATGGGTCAACCGAGAGCGAATTGAATTTAAATTCCAGCTAGCGACTTTAAACATCAATCCACATTCTAGCGTCGGAGTGCGGCGACCACCGGACTAGCAGTGCTGGGCGGTCGCTGGCGAATCGATTGGCCGCGCACGAATCGCGGGATATGACCCGGTGACAATTGGAATACCGCCCTTAAGTTCAATCAGTGTTCACTGTTACGCTCAACGCGACCCCGAGCGAGGATGGACTGACAAGAACAATGCCGAACGGTACGCGGCATATATGATTAAGGTTGCCTACAACGAACGAGGATATATGGGGGTGAGGGTCCAAGTGAAGGAGGATGGTGCGAGGAGAATTTTTGAAGTAGACCCGGGCCGCATATATCACATCAAGGCCATGCAGATTCTCGGAAAGAACGATCTCCCTGCAGAGGCGATGACCAGCGCGCCGAGTGTTGGCGATGTGTACTCCGCCGCTCGCATGAATGACTGGATAGCCACACTATCAAGAGCCGATACAACAGGGCACTCAGTTGGACGAGTGTGCGATGCGATCATGCAAATGCCGATTGCGTGATTGAAGTGGGACCAGATACGCAATCCCTCCTTGAGCCGAATAGTCATCCTTATTGTGCTAAACCGATTTTGCGCCACTCCGCAAGTTCAGCGCACACGTTCCAGCACACGCCGCCAAGTCTTGCCATCCCCGATCTCCATCCGGTCGCCTTCCAGTTTGAAGGGACGCGGCTGGTGGGTGTCGGTGAAGTCTGGCGCTAAGCTGCCCTCGACATGATGTGTCACCACGGGTTTCTCTGGGTCTACAGTGTAGGTGCCGAAGTATGCGACATAGGCGGTGTAAGCGGCGAGGGCATGCTCGGGTGAGGGCGGCTTGCCGTCAGTGAGCTTCGCTTCCGGAAAAGGCGGCAGCGGCGGAACCTTCATGATCTGAATGTGCACGTGCCCGGTTACGTCGTAAACGAAGTATCCCCGTGGATGTTCACCGAACCGATAGTGCCACTTGTCATCCTCGTCGAGATCGGCAATCTCCACCACTCGCCATGTGCCAATCAGCGCGTCAACCATTTTCATTTCGGTGCCTCGAAGTATGGTGGAAGTTTACGCCTGATTCTAAGAAATAAGGGACCAGTTGGGGTAACTGGCGTGGCTGTTGACAGTCGCCTGCCCTCGAAAGCCGCCAAAATAGAATCGCGTTTAGGACGCCCTGTAAACGACTCTCTCAGATAAGAACCCTGTGATCTTGGGGTTCATAGGCGGCCTCCGCCCAGGACGAGAATCCTGAGCCGTTCTTCAGCCAATCTGCCAGCATATTGGCCAGCAGCCGGCCTCCCATTTGCGTGTCCCTCGGAACGGAGAGCGAAGCCTGGGGATTGTGCATGGCCATCTCTCAGATTGCCTCGCGCCGTCGTAGCAGTTCGCGATTGATCTCGCAGATCTCCTCCAAGATCTCGCGGACCTGATGGTGACGGGCTAGACACTCGGTGATCTGGGCGTGATGCTCCTGGGGCACGTAATCCATTTGCGGCCTTTGGCCGGTATAGCTCACGGAGA
Organism: uncultured Acidobacteriota bacterium; assembly: GCA_963720155.1. GTDB lineage: Bacteria > Acidobacteriota > Terriglobia > Terriglobales > Acidobacteriaceae > Sulfotelmatobacter. The sequence continues at coordinate 411,010 of CAVREP010000010.1, read as the reverse complement.
GGTAGTACTTGGGGCCATGACCGCGACCGTGGGCGCATTTGCATCCCGGCTTGCCACACGGCTTGTAGCGCTCGATGAGTGAACCGCGCAGCAGATGATCGAGTGGCGGCAACTGGCGTAACAGCTGCTGCCTTCGCTTTCGCAAAGCAGACGAAGCCTGTTTGCGCGATATGTGGCGCATAATTGTCAGACCATGTATATAACTGGTCTGCTTGTAACTCCAATAAGTTCACTTGTCAATCTCCTTGCAGTGACTACTGTGGTGCCGGTTGGGCCGCGCGAGTTGCTCCAGCAACTTCGTCAACTCCAAAAGCAAGGTGCCATTAAATCGACACGGCGGCAAACCCAATGCCTGGTAGAGACAGGGATCGGCACGATCGGTCCACTCCCGTGCGACGCTAAAGCTGCCGCGGCCTAACCCGCCCAACTCACGGAGGACAAGAGTATCGACGCCAGCAACACGGCGTTCTTTGAGTATGGGGAAGCTTTGACCTCTAAGTGGATGAAAAGGATGACCGATCTCTGCCCATCCCAAAGGTGAGCTGTCCAGTTGTGCAGTTAGCGCTGACCGTGGCAACCCCTAACGGACATTGCCGTCCATCTTCCTTCTCTATGTACACCCTTCTCGAAGGCAACGCTCGATACGCTCCACCATGAACTCGGCCATGAAGATCGGGGAGTCGATTTTCCAAGCCGGTCTCATACTCCTGCCACCTAACCCCGTCCACTCCCGGTGCGGCTTTCCTCTTCAGTGAGTAAAAGCTTTCCCGCAGCAGATCGATAGTCAGATGGTGAAGCAAGGCGGTGAACTTCATCTCCTTATTTTCCCTTGCTGCTTTCCGCACGCTCGCCAGCCCTTGGGACACGCCCTTCCCGCTCTGAGTCGGGTGCGTGTTAGGTTGACTGGCGTTCTCCTTGATCAGAGGCCTTCCCTCCCCACTCTCCGCCGACGACCTTTTGTCTTTGTTCGAATGGTTCATAGGTACTACGCCGCTGTGTGACTCCTCGCAGGCGTACACGCGGGCCGTGTGGCTCTTGCCTTCGCCCGCCGCCCTGCCGCCTGGTTTGGCCGCAGGTGCCTCCGAGGTCTCCCGGTTCTCGTGCATGAAGTTTCTAGGCGTGTCTGGGGTCTTCGACTACGCCGGACTGAGCAGGAACTCGCGCTCACGCTCCCGCTCATGTTGCCTTCCGCGCATTACAAAGACCTCGGCGTCCGGATTGCATCTTTTCGAAGCTCAATCGCCCACCCCGCCTGCTCTGTGACTGCTCTGTGACTTGTCCCGTTAACGTGGTATCACGCGGGCACGGGAGTCAGTTGGTATCCGGGTTCTTTGGCTGTGGCTGCCAAACGTCCGATGCGGTGCTGGCGATAACGGTTTTCGAATGCGGCGGCACCTTCGTCCACGTACGGCTGGCCCCATCGCAGGAGCCGGTAAATAAGAGTAGCTAACTTCCTGGCGGCGGCGAAGACGGCAATGTCTCCGCCGCGGCGTTGCGCGATTCTTCGATAGTAGGCTCCGAGGGCGGTCTGGCTGTGACGTAGCGATAGCGCGGCCATGCGCAAAGCCGCGGCCACTCGGGTGCTCGCGGTGTTCCGCTTTTTCTTCTTCACTGGCTTGCCTCCGCTGCGCGGCACGCGCGGCGCCAAGGTGGCGTGGGAGACGAACTGCTTCTCCGTAGGGAAGCGGCTCAAATCGGAACCGTATTCGCTGACCACGACTTCTACCGTTTCCACCCCGATGGCATCGATTTGCGTCATATCGACACCGCTCATCCGGTATAAGGCCTGCCGCTTCGCCTCCTGCCCGCGTTTCTTGATCGTCCTAGCCTTGCTGGCATTCTGGAGAGGCGGCGCCGTTGGTTCATGGGGCTCTTCTCGTTCCATCTCGCCGAGTTTTCCCAGGATTTCCTGCTCATACGCCGCGATCCGCTCCTGCACCGCGTCGTACATCTTCAGAGCCTGCTGTAGGCTGAACAAGTGATCCTCCCGCCAGTGTCCGCTCAACTGTTCCGCAATTTCCTCTTGGGTTTTGCTACAACGTCGGTCGCGTAGACTCGCCAGTTTTTGCGCATCCCGTTCGCCTTGCGCGATGGCGCGCAGGATGGCCATTCCCGTCACTCCATCGATGTCGGAAACCGCTCGGTGCACGCGCACGTTCATTTGGTCGAGACTCTTTTGCATCCGCCGCAGCCAGTCTCCACTCTCCGCCACCAGGTTCGCTTTATCTCGGACCAACGTGCGCAGCATGCACACCGATTCCTCAGGCCGGAACGAACCTCGCAGCAAACCGCAACTGTGCAGCCGTTGGATCCACTCGCAATCGGTCGGGTCCGATTTTTTGTCCCGTCCCGGCACTTGCGCCAGCTGCCGGGTATCCACCAGCAGCACTTGCAAACCTTGCGCTTCCAGCACCTCGTGCGGGGCAATCCAATACACTCCTGTGCTTTCCAATGCCACCGACTCGACCTGCCGTGCTTTCAGCCACTCCGCCATGCGTATCAGCTCTGCGGTCGTGGCCCCAAAGCGGGCTACTTCGCGACCGCTTCTGTCCAGCGTTGGAGCGCACACCCAGTGCTGCTCGCTCCCCAAATCGATTCCCGCCACACCCCGGCGAATGACCGGCAAACCCTCAAGCTGTCTTCTACTCTTCTCCGAAGTCTCTCTTTCCTCTCTTCCTGGCATCGCGACTCACCTTTCTGAACACGCCCGCCCAGGTTGGCCTTTTCTATTCTGCTCTAGGGGAGAGCCACGAAAGCCTCACCAATGTTCAATGCCTTCCTGGAACCATGCTATCCTTGCGGCATCGGCACGAATGGAAACAGGGTCGTAGCTGCGGTCGCGCTCCCAGGCACGATACCGCTGGCATCGCCGAAAGTCACTGATTATTCAATCCGGCGCCAGCAGGTGGCGCGGCTATCCCCTGTCTACGCTTCGCTGGGTCCCTCGCGGTAGCAGCGCAAGACTCGGGGCCAGGTGGTTCGCTACTCCTTTCCTGTAAGACTCTTTCATTCCCTACTTCATGCCGGTTTAGCCCGGCGCACTGCAATGGCGATGTTAAACACGGGCTGTTGAGCGGCAGCCATACTGCAAGCATTTTAGTAGCGGCTCTTTGACTGGTCCGGTCAGCGCAATCAGGTGTGCTCAAACTCGGACCCGCTGTTAGAATCCGCGTCATGTCCGCACGCGCTATCAGGACCATATCTCGCATCGCGTTTTTCCTCTGTGGACTGATTTCACTTTTCACCGGCGTTCCTTTTCTTATGCTGCGGGGGGCGGAGCTGCCGGTTCAGAGCGAATGGCTCATATTTGTGGCTATCCTGGCACTGGTGGGCCTTTTCAGCGTGACGCTTGCGGTGCTGCCCCGCTCCTGGATCGCGAAAGCGTGCAAGAAAGATCGGGACGATCAACAGTTGTTCTTAGCACCCCTCAAATGGCTCGGTGTCTTCGCAGCAATTTCATATCTCCTAGCGCTCGTCGCCTATCTTGCTCCGCACCGCTGGAATCTCGATCCCCAACTGATGCTTTCGCTGTGTCCATTGTATTTCGTGAAGATGACGTTCGATCCCTCGCTGGTGACCACCTTTTTCCTGCTTGCCCCCATGAACGCGGGGGTGTATGGCTCACTCGGCCTCACCTTGGGATACGCATGGTTGGCCTTCCGTAAACGAACATCAAGCTGATGGTTGGATTTAGGGTTATAATCTCACCCTCCCCGAAAGTTACATTCGAGAATTCAACCATGCGTCATCTGACCGCGACGGTTTCGGTGCTGGTGCTTGTCGTTGCAGGTCTCGGGCAGCAGCTTATCCACCGAACGACCAATCAAGATGTGATCGACATGGTGTCGCTTGGATTATCGGATGATGTGATTATCGACAAAATCGGCGCCATCGACGCATCCGATTTCGACACAAGTGTCGCCGGATTGAAGACGTTAAAACTGGGCAAAGTCTCAGACGCTGTAATCCGTGTGATGATAAACCCGCATGGCAATACAAAGCTAGGCAGTCCCGCTGCCGTTTCTCCGAGAAGCAGTAACACCGGAATGCCTGACGAGGCTGGGGTTTATGCGGTGCTCAATGGCAAACCAGCGGAGATTGAACCGGAGGTCGTCAATTGGCAGACGGGAGGCGTGGCGAAGAGCCATGCAACCCTCTTCTTGCTTAAAGAAGATGTTAACGGCAAGGTCATGAATCCAACGAGTCCGACACGCCTGACGACTCCCATTGAGTCTTTATCAAAACCCTTGAGGGAACATCTGCAACGGAATATCAGCTTTTGCGTTTGCACGAGAAGGGCAATCGACGTGAATTCCGCTCGGTGTCATCGCGGAGACCGAGGAACACCGGGTGACGCAGCTTTCCGTCTTTAGTCCATTCCGCGTAGGAAATCTGAGCGACGAGTTTTGGCGATAAGAACGTCGTAGGTTGGAACCGGGGAGGATCTTCCAAGGAGGAGTGCGCCAAAATGTTCCCGAGAACCCGCTGGTTCGGTATAACCCACGATGATGAATTCGTCCTCCTGGTACACCTTTTACTTTCAGCCACTCCTGGCTTCGCCCTTCGATATACACCGACGCCAGCGGCTTCGCCACAAGGCCTTCGTAGCCCCGCCGTTTTGCAACCCCAAAAGCTTGAACACCATTCGCCGAGAGCCTTCGGGACAATATCAGAGCATCGCTCTCGTACACCGACTGTTCGAGTTCCGCGCGCCGGCTCGAAAGAGGTTCTTGCCGCAGGTCTCGTCCACTCACATACAGACGGTCGAGTACGGCTTAGTGAGCACGACCGATTCCCCGCGGTAAAAACTGGAAGCGTGAAATCTTGTGACGGTCGAGCGCAATGACTTCTCCATCAAGCAGCAGGTGGTCGGCCGCAGCGCGCCGATCGCGCGCGCGACCGCCGGGGAGCTTTCGGTGCGATTGTTGTCATTTCGGCTGAGCAACGTGACCCGGGATCCTTCTTTGTGTGCGAGAATCCGGATACCGTCGTATTTCTCCTCGTAAGCCTGAAATGGTTCACCCACAAGCGTGGCCAACATCGGCCGGACGCGAAATGGAATCTTGTCTTTCACGGCGCTTGAGATGCCCAGAATTGCTGCTTCGCTCTGGATATAATCACGAGAGATCACTTTGAGAGAACCAAGCAGGATGGCACCGATAAAACTGGTCTCCGCTGGCCTTACGCCACGGTCCGATCCGTCCCGTCGAAAGCCACCCGTATCGCGGGTGTTTCTACTTTCTCCGGCCAATACTTTGGCCACTCGCGGACAAATGCTGTTGAACAGGAATTCCGAATTTGAACTCGCCCAGCGTATCCGGCACGGCGCTCCACTGGGGGAACTCTTCAGCTTCATCAGCAGCCTGTATTTTCGCGGTAAGCTCGCCTATGCACAAGCCTTTTCGAAGTCGCCGACTGGCTCTCCTGCTACGCTCGTGATGACGACATCGCGTGGTCTGCTGCCGCCTGAGACCGTCATCACGCTGGAAGACCTTCTGGAAATGTCCGCGGTTCCAATCGATCCGGGCAATGCTCGATATCGGGAGCCCCTTTGCCGGGATGCGCGTGCCCTGGCTCGCCTTCTACCGGCTGGTTCCCAGATTGTGCTGCTTGGCAGCATCGCCAGCAGCAAGTATATCGATCCGTTGCTCGAAATTTTTGGACCAAATCTCTTGTTCCCTCAACAGTTCGTGGGACGAGGGGATATGAGTCGCGGAGGCTTGATGCTACGTTGCGCTCAGGCGGGCCTCGAGTTGGATTATGTGTCGGTCGACTCTGCTGTTCGCCGCGGCCCCAGACCTCCAAAGCTCACTCCCAACCGAAGACGTGTCGGCAACCGTTTACCGTGAGACATTCGCCGGTCAAATGGGGGAATGCTTTGTTGGGTGAGGTGCGGTCGATGGCGGATTGCCGGCGTTTCGTCCTATAATTCCCCGCGATCGATTTGTGCACGAAGCAACTACACTGCGTGTCATTGCCCGGGAGGTGGTGTTGAAACTGCGCCGGAGTCTTATTGCATATCTCACAGTCTTGAGTATTTTCCAAATGACATCTCCATTTGCATGGGCACAATCGGGGTCGGAGGCGAGTGCTGAGAGTTCTCGTATAGCTGGTTATTCAGCGGATGCCTCCAAGACAGAGCGCGAGTGGGAGAAGAAACTTCAGGACGGAGTGGTTGCGGACAACTTGCGGCAGAACATGCAGCGATTGAGCGCGCGTCCGCATCATGTGGGTTCGGCTTACGACAAGGACAACGCGGAGTGGATCCTTGCGAAATTTAAAGAGTGGGGATTTGATGCGCACATCGAAACCTTCACTGTACTTTTCCCCACTCCGAAAGAGCGCGTTGTGGAAATGATTGAGCCGAGCAAGTTCCGGGCGAAGTTGCAGGAGCCTCCGGTGGCGGGTGATCCGACTTCGAGCCAGACGGCGGAACAGTTGCCGACTTATAACGCTTATTCCATCGATGGAGACGTGAGTGCGCCGTTGGTCTATGTGAACTACGGCAACCGCGAAGATTACGAGCAGTTGGACCGGCTGGGGATTTCGGTGAAGGGGGCCATCGTAATCGCCCGCTACGGCGAAGGCTGGCGAGGCATCAAGCCCAAGGTTGCGGCGGAGCATCAGGCGATCGGGTGCATTATTTATTCGGATCCTAAGGAGGACGGTTTCTTCAATGGCGATGACTATCCCAAAGGTGGGTGGCGGCCGCGCGAAGGTGTACAGCGCGGCAGCGTGATGGACACGGATTATCCTGGCGATCCCTTGACGCCCGGGGTTGGAGCTACCGCCGAGGCGAAGCGACTGGCCATCAAAGAGGTCAAAACCATCACTAAAATTCCGGTGTTGCCGGTTTCATGGGGCGATGCGGAGCCGCTATTGGCGGCATTGCAAGGGCCAGTCGCACCAACGGCGTGGCGAGGCGGATTGCCGATCACGTACCACGTTGGTCCAGGGCCCGCGAAGGTTCATTTGAAAGTGGTATCGAATTGGGACCTGAAGCCGGTGAACGATGTGATTGCGACCATGCAGGGATCGGATGCGGCGGATGAGTGGGTAATCCGGGGAAATCACTTCGACGCGTGGGTGAATGGCGCCGATGACCCGATCTCGGGAATGGTGGCGGTTTTAGAGGAAGGGCGCATGCTGGGCGAGTTGCATAAACAAGGTTGGAGGCCGAAGCGGACCATCATTCTTTGCGCGTGGGACGGAGAAGAGCCGGGGCTGCTGGGTTCGACCGAGTGGGTGGAGACGCATGGCGACGAACTGCAGAAGCATGCCATTGCTTACATTAATTCTGACAGCAATGGGAGAGGCTTTTTCTATGCCGGAGGCACGCACGACTTGCAGCACTTGATTAACGATGTGGGGCGGGACATACAAGATCCGGAGAAGCACATCACGGTGCAACAACGGGCGCGGCTGCGGCAGATTGCTCGGGCGGCGAACGCGGAGGAGCGGGGGGAGATCAGGAAAGACAGAGATGTGCGCATTGGTGCGCTCGGCGATGGATCGGACTTCACGGCGTTTATGGATCACGCGGGCATCTCCGTGCTCAACATCGGTTATGGCGGAGAAAACGATGCGGATTCATACCATTCTATTTACGACGATTTCTCTTGGTACACAAAATTTGTTGACACGGACTTTTCGTACGGGCGGGCACTGGCACAGACGGGGGGAACGGCGGTAATGCGGCTGGCGGATGCTGATCTGATTCCCTACGAGTACAACGCGGAGGCGGAGACGATTGGACGGTATGTGAAGGAACTGGAGAAGTTGCTGAAAGACAAGCAGGAGGAAATTACAGAGCGCAATCTGGAGCTGAAAGAGGGCGTGTTCACGGCGACGGCCGATCCGCGAAAAGCTTATGTGGCGCCTCCGGCCAAGGAGGTGCCTCCGTTCATGAATTTCGCGCCGCTTAAAAATGGAGCGGAGGCGCTCAAGAAGAGTGCGGAGCGTTATCAGGCAGCGTTTAATAAATGGCAGAGTAGTGGGACCGCATTGCCGCCGCAGACTTCTGCTGCGTTGAATGCGGAGCTGATTCAGATTCAGAGAATATTCTTGACTGAAAAAGGATTACCTGAGCGGCCTTGGTTCAGGCATCAGGTATATGCTCCGGGTGCCTATACGGGATATGGGGCTAAGCCGATTGCCGCGGTGCGGGAATATATGGATCAGGAAAAGTGGAAGGAAGCGGATGCGCAGGTGCCTATGGTAGGACAGGTGCTGGAAAATGTTGCCGCGGCTATTGGGAGGGCGGCGGACGATTTGGAGAAGGCGAACGCCGGAAAGTGAGAGCTCCGTCAGCGACTGAGTCTCTAGAGATAAACAAAAAAGGCACGACGCATCGCGGCTTAGTCCTGGAGTTTGGGGAGTCCAACACCGCGTCTACTTTAGTGTTTGTCTTTGTAGATTTGCTTGCTGGTACGGTTCTGTTCTCGGTTTAGCTGCTTCTGCTCGCCCTTGGTCAAGTGACCGTTGTGGGCAGCCATATCAGCTTTCTCCTGGTTTTCAATTTGCTGTTCGCGGTTTTCCAAGTGCGCAGTCTGTCCCGGCGTCAGAGTACCGTTCTTGACGCCATTGGCGATACGATCCTGCTGGTTAGTCTCGCGGGCGTTGACTTCGTTGACGCGAGGATGTCCAGGATCAGCCTGTTCCGGCCCAGCACCAGACGTGTTTTGAGTTTGAGCAGCGGCGGCGCCAAGCGACATCAGACCACCCACGGCCAGTACTAAGAGCGACTTCGTGTATTTGTTCATCATGTGAAATTTAACCCTCGGATCGAAGTTTAGTTGTGGGTTGCCTGTGGGGCGAATTACAAAGGGATTAGGCAATACTCAGTCTAGAAAGAGGGTGGAAGTGGTGAGTAACCACCCGCATGGTTACCAAAGTTAGGTAAAGTCTTACTGGTTATTTTTATGAGAAGGCGAGCCCGACACGCAATTCCTGAGTCGCGAATACTCTGGCTCAATATGACAATTCCTACTGACCGTTCGGCGTATAATCCTGCCGGGTTGCGCTGGCGTTGTGTTGTCGCGCTGAGGGGGCGGGCAGTGCTGCTGACTATACTCACGCGACGATGCTATCCGGATGTGACGACGGAAGTACTTTCAAAAAGAAGGAGAACGAAAATGCAAAAGTTGATGACGATCTGTTTCGCTGTTAGCTTGCTGCTGTGTGGTGTGGCGGTGGCGCAGGACGCGATGAAGCAGGACAACATGAAGGCCGACAGTACCTCTAAGGCCGTGAAGGTTACGGGCAAAATAAGCGATGACGGAAAGTCGTTTGTGAGCGACAAGGACAGTAAGAGTTGGACGATTACAAATCCGGATGCGGTGAAGGGGCATGAAGGACATCACGTAACGTTGACGGCGCATGTCTATCCCGATAAGAACCAGGTTCACGTGATGTCGCTGAAGATGGCCGGGGATAGCATGAAGAACGACAGCATGCAGAAATGAGTCGGAGGCGGGTCTAGCTGGGCCAGCGATCATGCTGGCCCTTTCTTTTTTGGGCAAAGGGATTATCGGTTAGGTGCGTCGGTCAGGTTCCGCCACTTCAACGTTGGCCTGGGCGACGGGAGGGTGTAGGATGCTGTTGTTCTTCGACGTAAGAGTAAACGGCCTTATCGTAACGAGAAGTTAGGCAGGCTCGGACATCAATCTTTGTGCCGGTGCGCGGATGAAAGTAGATGGCGCAACTCAAGATGGCGCAACAGAAGATGTTTCCGGCCCGCCGTGAGGAGGAGCCGTGCTACTCAGTCTAGAAAGCGTTATCCTTCCCGATCGGTCTACCCGTTTTTTCTGCCGAGCTATCGAATCATTTCTGGTATGCAGTGCGATGCTGCTATGGTTTGTTGTGCCGGCACTTGCGCAGAAGTCGTCTCAGGACGCCAGCATCCTGCCCAAGTATGATCTGCATACTGAGACGAAGACGAAAGGAACTGTGGACGAAGTGAACCTGCTGCCTTTGGGAGCTAAGAAAAACCTCACTGAGTTGATCATTAAGAGCGGGGATGACAGGATTCACATTTATGTGTGTCCCAAAACCTTCGAAGAGGAAATGGGGATCAGTTTCAGTAAGGGTGATGAGATTGCGGTTACGGGTTCGAAAGTGAAGCAAGAAGTGTTGGACGTGATTCTGGCGCGAGAACTGGTAAAGGGTACAGATACGCTGGTTTTTCGCGATGACAAGGGCAACCCGGTGTGGGATCCACGCACCGGAAAGTGATGCCGCGAGGAAGCGACGCACAGAGAGGCTCATGAAGCTTACAGACACGATTGGGTTGGTGCTGAAGAGTAAGGAGAACAGCCGGGTTTTGTCGGCCACGCCGGAGCAGTCGGTTTATCAGGCGATTGAGAAGATGGCGGTGGAGGGCGTCGGTGCATTACTGGTCATTTCTGATGGCAAACTGGTGGGAATTTTATCGGAACGCGACTATGCCCGAAAGGTGATTCTGAAGGGACACTCGTCAAAAGAGACGCCGGTAAGGGACATCATGACGTCGCCGGTTGTCTTTGTAACGCCGCGGCACACTGTGGATGATTGCATGTCGATCATGACCAAGCACCATTTCCGGCATCTGCCGGTGATGGGAGAGAATGGGGGCGTGGTGGGGGTGGTTTCGCTGGGCGATCTAGTGAAGTGGATTATCTCTGGCCAGGCACAGCAAATTGAGGAGTTGGAAGGGTATATCACCGGAAAATATCCAGGATAGTGGCTAAGAAATCAGGGATCCGACTCGGCGCCGTTCTGCTTTGAGTTCAAGCTTGTACCCAGAGTGGGCGGCATCGTTGTGGAACATCTGGATGGTTTCGAGCGAATATTCGTGCAGGTCTTTGCCGATCAGGCTGATTTTCTTGAGAACATCGGACGTGACCGTAATAATGTGGCAGCCGATTTCGTCGGCTTGGAAGATGTTGAGAAGCTCTCGCGGGCTAGCCCAAACCAGCTGGCAGTTGGGCTCGGGCGCCATTGAGTCTAGAGCGGATTTCATGAGGGGGACGGGATCGCGGCCAGTATCGGCGACGCGTCCGGCGAAGACGGAGATGTATGACGGCGCGCCGCCTTTCAGCGCTTGCGCAATGTGGCGTACCTGATCGAGGGCGAGCACGGCCGTAGCATTGACCTGAATGCCGTCAGCGCTGAGGCGGCGGATCAGGTTATACATGGGCTCGCGGCGCGTATTCGTGACTGGAATCTTTACGTAGACGTTGGAGGCCCAGCGGGCGATCTTGTGGGCTTGCCGCTCCATTTCACTTTCATTGTCGGCGAACACTTCAAACGAGATCGGACGGTCGGGAATGTGCTGGAGAATTTCCAGCGCGAACCGCTCGTAATCTGTGATGCCGGCTTTCCGCATCAGAGTTGGATTGGTAGTGAAGCCCTTGATATAGGGCTGCCGGTAGAGTTCAAGCATGCTGGCCTTGTCGGCTCCGTCGGCGAACATCTGAACCTTCAACTCAGACACGGACTTCATCGGTGGACTCCTCCAAACTGGAGCGCATGATCCAGTCTGCGGCTTCGCGCAACGATCGTACAGTGGCCTCCGGAGGTTGTCCGGACTTTCTCTCACGGTAGCCGTAGTCGATCAAAATCGTCTTGCAACCTGCCCTGTGGCCGGCGTCGATGTCCCGCCAGCGATCTCCTACTACGAAACTGCGGGAGAGATCGATGTTGTGCTTGCGCTGGGCCTCGAAAAGCAAGCCGGGCTTGGGTTTACGGCATGCACAGTCATCAGTATCGTCATGATAACAGACGAAGATGTCGTCGATGGGCAGGGAAGAAGTCAGGACTTTATGGATGGCTTCGATGCTGTCGCGCGTCTGTGTACCGCGCGGGACATCGGGCTGATTGGTGATTACGAAGAGAGCGAATCCGCGCGATTTCAAGTCACGCAATGATGGGGCGACGTCTGGCAGTATTTCCAGGTCTTCCGGTCCCGATGGTGGAAACGGTTTTCCGTCGCGCACGACGGCGCGATTCAGGACGCCATCTCGGTCGAGGAACACTGCCGGGCGGAGTGGGCCGGAGGCAGTTGATTCCCATTTGGTCTCCTGCTGCTTGACGGCTGGATGCGATACCAGCAGATGCCACACCACTGCCTGAAAAGCCTCGGTGTGCGGAGTGGTGTGAGCCGGATTGATTACAGGAATAAGAATACAGACGTCGGCGACTTTGGCGGTGTGGCCGCCGTCCCGCCCGACGATGCCGAGGATTTTTGCGCCCACGGTTTTAGCGTACTGCAGAGCCGCGACTAAGTTGGGGCTAACATTCTTTTCCATGTCACCGCCACCGACAGAGAGAATGAGAACCAGGTCGTTCTTGCGCAAGCGGCTCACCCGGAGCCAACTTTCGAATACGGTTTGCCAGCCCTCATCATTGGTACGCGCGGTGAGCTCTGCCACATTATCCGTGGGGGCGTAGGCTTCGATGCCTGCGATTTTACGAAAATCGTTTACGGCATGGGAGGCGTTGGCTGCACTGCCGCCTACGCCGAGGATGAAGAGACGTCCGCCGGAGGAGCGGGTAAGAGCCAGCAATGAGGCAGCACTTTCGATGCTGGCGGCGTCCAGGCGGCCGATTATTTCTTTGGCTTCTGCGAGAAAGCGCTGCGCAAATGTATTCGCTGTCCTCATTGTTGATTCACTGCGCGAGCGGCGAGAAACTCGGCGGTTTCCCTTAGGCCTGCCGGCGATCCGATCTCATAGAAACGCTCGTGCACCTCAAACGCCGCCAATTGTTTGCGGTGCAGCAGATCCGTGTAGATCTCAGAAAGGTCGCAAGGCTTTCCGGCTGGCAAACTTTCAAAGGCTTCGGCGCGAAAAACTCCGAGTCCATAGTCGATGTAATGCATATGCGGACTGCGGTTTGTTTTGCTATACGCGAGAATTTTTCCTGTTTCAAACTCCACGTTGCTGCTATCCCACTTTCCTTCGTTGCGAAAGACCGTCATCAATCCCAACACGCCCGAAGACTCGAAGCTCCGGGCGATAGCAGAGTAGTCACAGGGCAGATAGGAGTCGCCGTACATCACGAAAAAAGACTCTCCCAGCTTGGGCAAAGCATTTTTAATCGCGCCGCCGGTGCCCAACAATGCTGGCCCATCGAATGAGTAGTCTACCTGAATACCCACGGCCGAGCCGTCGCCGATGGCGCGCTGGACGAGTACCCCAAGATGGCCCACGCAGAGCACGACCCGGCGGATGCCTTTGGTGCGCAACAAACGCAGTTGATGCACGGCGAAAGGCTCGCCGTTTAATTCAAGCAGCGATTTTGGCACGGTTTCCGTCATCGGCCGCAGACGAGTGGCCCGGCCCCCCGCGAGAATCGCAACTGTCAGCAATCGGCGCTCCTGAGTGGTCGCGTAGTTTGACGTGGCGCAGTTTAACGAGGAAGCGAGGCAAACGCGTGACGACCATCTCGGATTGAGCGCTCGCTTGGCATGACAATCAAACTGCCCCACCTGCTACGAATGTGCCACGACGGTAGTTCCGCCGAAATCGAATTGAAAACGAACCTCGCGAAGTCCGGCGCGACGCAAAGCTGCTCGAAGGCGAGTTTTCTCTTCCGTGTAGAACATGAGAAATCCGCCGCCGCCGGCGCCGATAAGCTTGCCGCCGCGTGCGCCATTCGCCCTTGCGAGATCATATAGCTCATCGATCTCACCGCTACTCATACCGGGCGAGCGTTTCTTTTTGTGTTCCCAATGCGAATTCATCAAATCGGCAAATTGGTTCAAGTCACCGGCCAGCAGAGCGACCCTACTCTCTACGCCGAGTTGCTTGGTAAAGTGAAGATTGTCGAGCATTTCGGTGTTGTTCTGTCTTGTTCTCGAGTCCTGATCGCGGAGAATGTCTGACGCATTGCGCGAGCTTCCGGTATAGAACAAAAGAAGATTGTCTTCCAGGTTGGCGAGAGTTTCGGCTGGAATTTTCAGGGGTTCCACGACGACGCGATCATCCGGCAGAAACTGGAAGCAGGTTATGCCGCCAAAGGCTGCGATGTACTGATCCTGTTTGCCGATAGGCTCATTCAGTAACTTCAGTTCGATGTGACAGGCTTGCTCTGCGAGGTTGTGCGGCAGCACGAAATCTCTCTTAAGTGTATGGAGAGCGCACAGCAGAGCAGTAGTAAAGCTGCCGGAGGAGCCCATCCCGGTGCCCGCGGGAATATCCGAAAGGCTTACGATTTCGAGATATGGCCCGGTTACGCCAGTCAGTTTCAAGGCTTCGCGGATGATGGGATGCTGAATCTCATCGACGCGATCGACTTCTTCGAACTTGGAATATTTGACAATAATGCGGGGACGAAACGCTTCGTTAATGGTGATGTAGACGTAGCGGTTGATCGCAGCCGAGATCACAAATCCGGTATGCTGTCGATAATAGGACGGAAGGTCGGTACCGCCGCCGCCGAGGCAGATCCTCAGCGGACTCCGGGTAATGATCATCGAGAGGGCCTCGCCGACAACTCCGAGACATTGCTAAGTGCGCACCTATAACTCAAGAAGGGAAGAGCAGGACCTGCAACTAACACGTGCCCACATGGCGGGCAAAGCGTATTCGCAGGGATCATTACCGAATGATATGCGAAGCGGCGCTTGCTGGTCGAGTACCAGGGCCGAGTTCGAATTTGGAGTTTACTCCACCTCGAAATCAGTCGAGCGGGTTTTGCTGCTATTTCCTGCTGAATCGACAGCCCGCAAGTCTAGACGATAGGAACCAGCGTCAAGCATAGCGACTGGCAATTTCAGGCCCAGCGGAATCACCGGATTCCCAGCATTTAGTTTTGAGAGCTTGTCACCGAGGTGCACTTTCTGCTGTCCACTCTTGCGATCCACCACGGTTAGCTCGTAACCGACCTGGGGAGGATTCGGATTTTTCAAGAGTGGTTCGTAAACCTCTGCGTAGATGGCGGCAGTGTCCGTTTTCTTGAAGTGGTTGGAGGCGGATGGCGAAATCTGCAAGCCCTGCACCAGAAGAGGAGTTCTGTCTTCGAGCAATTGGCTGTCGAGATCGGTAGAGAGGTCGGCGGCGCGGCGTATCGAGTTGCTAAGCGCAACTCCGCTCATGCTGAATTCCTGATCGCGGTAAGGATCGATTGCGAGTGGGCTGTCAAGTTTGCCGAAGCTCTCGTTGCCGCAACTGAAGACGACTTTCAGTTTGTACTCACCAGAGGCGATGCCGAACTGATTTTCGTAGTGAAAGGGTTGCTTCTGGAATTCTTCCACTTCTTTCTTGCCATCGAGGTCGAGGTTCACGGTATCACTGAAGCGCGCGGCGATGGAGTTATCCGGCTTATAGGCGATGCCCAGGATGTTGAGGGTTGCGTGTTGTTTGCCTTTGACCTTTTCGAATTTCAACGCGGAGGAAGGAATTTCGACGGCCAGATGGATCTGGGCAGTATTGGGCGAGGTATAGAAAAAAGGCGCTCGCATCGACGCCGCGACATTGCCTTTCATCTCACCACCGGCACGGGATTCCAGGTCTTTCTCAATGGGGTTCCCGGCCAGAAGATCAGTTGGCTTGGTGTTGCAATAGCCGCTGCGGGCGCGAACCGAGGTTCCTCCACGATCTACCTTCACTTTCAAGCTATGGCAACTGCCTTCGGCAGAAACTGCGGGCTTGTAGCCGAGAAGGTAGTACTGATTCTGGTCTTTGGCGATTCTTTCCAGGCCACCCAGCAAGTCGTTGGTGTTGAGGATGACGAAGCCCCCGGTGCCATCTGCAAGTTGATAGAGAACCTGCTGGTTGTCAGAAGCACTGGGAGGAAATTGTGGAACGATCTGCCTGGGCTGAGAGTAGGGATTGTAAAGATTCGAGTTGTATCCACCGCCGGACGGGCTACCGGCATTGCCACCGCGTGCTGTGCCACTGCCACCCTTGCCGCCGCCACTGCTGCCTCCCCCAGTTCCGCCGCCATGACCGCCGCCCGTTCCACCACCGCCGCCAACTCCTCCTCCTGTGCCACCGCCGCCATGACCACCACTACCACCGGACCCACCACCGCCGCCACCCGCACCGCCATGTTGTGCGGGCTGCGCGGCAGGTGCAGGAAAGCCAGCGAGCAGCAGGCGGGGAAGGTGACTACCGGAATAGTGAAGTGCGGCGGGGACAAATATTGCCGATGGGGAATGGATCGAAGGCTGCTTCAGACGGCCTTGAGGGCTCGTCATTTGCGGCGTCACTAATCCGCGAACGTCGATTGGGTAGATGGCAACGTTCGATTTATTGCATGTGTCGATGACGGCAGTCAATTCCGACTGGTATTCCGGATTCAGCAGAAAGCCAGAGGTCAACATGACCAGGGTCTTGCGGCCGGGCACGGTCGACATACTCTTGGCCAAGCTGCGGAGAGCCAACAGCACACTCTGAACGCCGAAGTCAGCTTCGGCATTTCCCAGATAGGGTGCGGTCGACGGACTGGCGAGGGATGCGACCATTACTGGCGGCTGTGCGTTGGGCGAAACGGCGGATCCTTTTATGCCGGCCACCACTTGCTTCAAGCGGCCTGCATCTGCAGTAAAGTTCTGCGTGATGCGCACGCTGCCACCGAATTCCGCGATGGCTATCAAGCGATCAGGAGCGGCATTGGCATCAATAAATTTTGTAGCCGCCTGGCGGGCTTGGGCTTGATCGCCAAAGTCCATTGTGGAGTTATCAAAGAACAGAACCATGTAACGCGGCTTAGCGTCGGTGGAACCAGTGCTCTCTTCAAAGGAGAAACTGGTGACGGGCTGCTCTTTGCCGTCTTCCCAGACCTTAAAGTCTTTTTGAGCGAGATCGCGGATGTAATTGCCCTTCTTGTCGGTGACTACGGTGTCGACGAGAACCAAACGGGATTCCGCGCGAATGACGCCTGAATCGTCAACGGCTGGCGGGGTCGACTGCTGGGCGTATGCAACAGTGTGACCGGAGGTTAGCTTGAGAACAATCCAGCAACCAACCATACAGATCAGGCCACATAGGACAAGCAACCGGCGATCGCGCATACTTCACCTCCAACCAGTATTGCTCAGCGAATCTCGACCGTTCCATTTTCAGCGGACATCAGTTGCCCTTCCGCATCCCTCACCACCAGCCGGACCAGATAGTTGCCCGGCTTCACGTCAAAGCTGGTCTTAAGCGTGATACCCGAGCTGAGCTTGTGTTCCAAAGTCTCGTCCTTCCAATGCATGGTAACGATCTTTTGCGTCCCCTGAATGAAATTGCCGTTGCGATTGAATACAGCCGACACACAAGTCAGAACGTTGTTGTTCCGGCCCTCGACTTTTCGAAAGTGCAGATGTTGCACGTCTACGTGGGCGAGGACGACAAGCTTCGCGTCATCCTCGCTGGCTTTGAAAAACTGCGTTCGCAGCTTGACAGGAAGATTGTGCAACTCTTCCTGAGAGTACATGGCGTCTTCAATTTCCTGCCTGGCTTCTTCGTTTGGATCGGCGAAGTGCTTCGGCGCGTAATAGCCGCGGCGGGCCTGCAGCGTGAGCTTCTGCGGATTTTTCAGTGTCACCTTTAGAGCGTGAAAGCTGCCATCGAGTTTGAGATTTTGCGGAGTGAATGCGAGCACGTAGGAATATTCCGGAGTCTGGGCAACGCGGCGGAAGCCTTCGTCCAAGTCGTTGTTGTTGTGAAAGAAAACTCCACCAGTGCCATCCGCCAGAACTGAGAGCAGGTCGTCCTGGGCGGAAGCAGCCGCCGTCTCGATCAACATTTTAGCGGGCGGCGGAGGATTCGAGCTGGGACGACTGATGTCCCCGAAGGGCATGACGACGTACAAACCGCGAGCGTCCAGAGTATTGATGGCAACCTGGGAGCGAACTGCGCGATCGACGATTTCGCTGTACTCCTGTTCCATTTGGGGAGCGATAAATCCTGGCGAAACGACAACCACGCTTCGCTGGCCTGGCATCCTGGAAATATTGCGCACGATATCCTTCAGAATGCCGAGAGAGATGCGGCTCTCGTGATTACCAGCTTCTAATACTTGCGTGCTCGTGGCGGTTACGAGCACAGCGGGATTTTCGATTGGCGTCCCTTGGGGGGTTTTAGGCTCGCAGGAAATTGCCTCCTGGATGGCCACACTCGTAGCTTCAGGATCGTTCTTGTTGACGATTAAATCGGCCTGATAGTGGCTGATCTGGGGGCAATCGTTAACAGAGTGGCCAACGATAGGACGAGGCAGCAGGCGAAGCAAGGTTTCATGCAGCTTGGTGCGATCGTCGGTAAAGTCGAGATTGGTTTGACCGGAGGTAGTGAAGATAGCGGCGCGATCCGTGGGCCGCAAAGTGGACAAGTAATGCTCGGCGGCCTGCCGCACGCGGGCCAGATCGCCGAACTCCAGGTGCACATCGTCGAACAGGAAAGCCACAAAACGCTCGGGAGCCGCTGGCAAGTTTCCAGTGCTGGAAAGTGGCTCGCCGGGAATGGCATTACTGGGATTGTCTTCCGATGTTTGGCGCGCCTTGGCGATCAGGGCTCCGGGCTGTTCGAGTTCGAACTGACTGATTACCTGGAGCTTGCCTTTGTCGAAGACCTGAAAATCCTCTTTATGAAGATTTCCGATGGCATGCCCCTGGGCATCGCGCACCACGGCGCGGACGATCACCAGTTTTACATTCACCTTGAATGTGGTGGGTTCGTCATGAGAAGTCAGCTCTGCTGAATTCTGCTGGTTTTCAGCCTGTACTGCGGGGCTGGGGGCCGGAACCTGCACGGGGGCGCTTTGCGCGCGCGCGGAGACAGAGCTGGCAAAAAGCCAGATAAGACAACCCAGAAAATACAGGAACGAATTGCAGAGTAGGACGTGGTGGTAGGCATCGCGGGACGAAATGAAATGCCTAGCTTCCGGGAGATTCTTCATAAGATACCGAGCAATCGCGGGGGGAAGCAGGGGTTCTTAGTCGAAGTGTCCCTGCGATTGGATTGCTTTCGCAGCAAGAAATGCTGGCGACAAGTGTACACCCGTCCGCCCTCGGTCAGGTAACTTCCCGAACGAGGCGGGCGACCCGGCCTGCTCTTGTCTATAATGGCCGGGACCCGGAGCGGTAATCTGGGACCACATTGCTTCGGCTTTGAGGTGGCAAGAAGTGTCCGTCGAGTGCATGAACGTGAAACCCGGAATTGAAGTGGCCAGCCTGAGCGATGTGGGCTGCCAGCGGGAAAACAACGAGGATTCCTACCTCTATTGGGAACCGGCCGGAGATGTGGAGTTCAAGCGCAAAGGGCGATTAGCGGTAATTGCCGACGGCATGGGCGGGCACGAAGGGGGTCTCGAAGCCAGCCGCTTAGCGGTTGAGACAGTTCGAAAAGTCTACGATCAGGGCTTCCGCGACGATCCTCAAGCCGCTCTCGTGGAATCCTTCGCTGCAGCCCATACCAGGATCTTGGACTATGCCGAGCAGCACCCCGAATTTCAGGGAATGGGGACTACGTGCACCGCCCTGGTGCTTCACGGGCGGCAACTTTATTTCGCTCACGTCGGTGATAGCCGGCTGTATCTGGTCCGCCAGGGGAGAATCTTGAGGCTGACGCGGGATCACTCCTACGTTGGCAGGTTAGTGGAGAGCGGCATTGTGCGTGCCGAGGATGCTGAGAAGCACCCACAGCGCCACATCCTCACCGCCGCGTTAGGGGCGGGAACGGAGGTGGCGGTGGACGGCGCTGAGCAAGGTTTGGCGTTGCAAGATGGTGACGATCTTCTCCTTTGCACCGACGGACTTTGGAGCGTGGTGAGCGAAGAAGAGTTGCAGACGGCGGTGAGCCGCAACGCACCGGTGGAATCTTGTGCCGCTTTGGTAAAGCTAGCTCGCGAGCGCGGCGGGCCGGATAACATTACCTTACAGGTGCTTCGCGTCGGACATCAATTGTAGTCGAGCTTAAGGGTGGGCTTACTTGATCTCGCCGAATTTCCTCCGCAACTGCAACCCGACGCGCATTCGTGATCGCTCACGTATTACTTCTATAGTCGTAAATGAGAGATCTCACTCCGGTCAAAGGGGGCCTTATTGATCTCTGCATAAATAATGTAATAATAGGGATGCTCTGTTCTCCGTCTGAACAGCTATGCCCAGACCCAAAGGAAGTGCCGATCTACTGGAAGACCGGCGCAGGCGAGCATTGGCCTTATTGGATTCCGGTTGTTCACTCAACGAAGTGGGACGGCGTATGGGATGTGGCGCCAGTTCGGTGATGCGCTGGCGGGATGCGCGGCGACGTGGAGGCGAGAAGGGTTTGCGGGTACGCTACTCTCCCGGCCGCCCGTTAAAGCTGAACCCAGCCCAACGCAAACGCCTGGTCCGTCTGCTTTTGCAAGGCGCGATGGCGCAGGGCTATCGCACCAATCTATGGACCACCGCCCGCATTGCCGAAGTAATCCAACGTAAGTTTGGGGTCCAGTATCACCGCGACCATGTCGGTCGTTTGATGCACCGCTTGCAATGGAGTCCCCAGAAGCCAGAACGGCGGGCCTTGGAACGGGATGAAAAAGCCATCGCGCGCTGGAAACAAAAAGACTGGCCGCGGATAAAAAAAACGCTGCGCGGTTGGGCGCCCACATAGTATTTGCCGATGAATGGGGCTTCCAATTGATTCCCAACGTGGTTCAGACCTGGGCCCCGCAAGGCCAGACCCCCATTCATCGCCATCGCCAAGGGCGGCGGGACAAGATCTCTGTCATTTCCGGGATTTCGGTAAGCCCCAAACGACACCACCTGGGCCTCTACTATCTACTTTTCCTAGATAACATCGGACAGGAGGAGGTTTGTAGGTTTCTGCAGGAGTTACTGCGGCACTTACGTGGCCCGGTGATTGTTCTGCTGGACAATTCCTCCACTCACCAAGGGGAACCCCTGCAGAAGCTCCTGGACCGGCACCCGCGTCTCCATCGGGAGCACTTTCCTTCCTATGCTCCGGAGCTCAACCCCGACGAAGGGGTCTGGTCTCTGGCCAAGCGCGAACTGGCCAATAGCTGCCCGGATCATGTGGATGAACTGATGGAAGATATCATCCGCTCCATCAACGGCATCCGCACATCGCCCCGGAAGCTACGTGGCTGCATAGTGCAATCCGATCTCCCTTCTTTTTTGCGGTAAAGCATTACATTATTTATGCAGAGATCAATAAGCTCCTTTAAAATAGAATCACTTTTGCAACAGGTTAACGTCAATAAAGTCTATTAATCCAATGGACTTTATGGCATAATCCTTTGCCATGAAAATCTCTCAAAAGGGACTGTACGCGCTGCAGGCAATGATGATGCTGGCTCGCCATCATCACGAGGGCGCCATCAAGATCCGTGAAATCGCTTACGAAGAGAATCTTCCTGAAAAGTTCCTCGAGCTTATCCTGCTCGAACTCAAGAATGCACGGATGGTCGACAGCGTGCGCGGAGCCAAAGGTGGGTACCAATTGCGCCGGGACCCTTCGGAAATCCGACTGAGCGAGATCATGCGTTTGATCGATGGACCGCTGGCGCCGTTTGCCGACGCCGAACAACTGCGCGCACTTATCGACCGCGACCTGCCGGACCGCTCGCTGTATCAACTATTCCTTGACGTGCGCGACGCAGTGGCGCACATCCTCGACAATACAACACTGGCAGACTTAATTTCCGGGAAAACCTCTCGCTCTACCAAAGGCAAGCGTGGGGCCAGGAAAAAGGGAAAGGGAAGTATCCTGCCCATGGTAGTCGGAGGGACAAAAAGCGAGAGTTGACAAGTTCGCGGTTTTGATTCAATTGCAAGTCGGTGCAATTGGACTCTGACGGCACGATGTGAGCTTTGTTCAGCGCAGCCCGTTTCTCACATCGCCGCATTTTTATGGAGTTCAACAAAATACAATCAGTATAAATGTCTAGTATATCAATGGTAATAATAGGAATAGTAGATGCTTGGCACTGAATGGTTCTGGATCGATCGACCAAACCTGAAAGGACGGAACTGAAATTCTATGACGTCAACTACGAAACTGTTTTCTACAGTCGTGGCGATGCTGGTACTTTCTGCCGGGGCCTTGGCACAAAGTTCAGCTTCGGCCACTGAACCCTTGAAAGGGGAACACGATGGAACGGGGACGGCACCTGCACCGGCCTCCGTCACTCCAGCCGATATCCAGGCGCTGAAAGATGCGTTGGCAGCCCAGCAACGGCAGATCGAATTTCTTACCCAGCAACTACAACGCCAGCAGACGCGCCAGCCGGCCGAGCAATCTTCGGCGGGAGGTGCCGGTGATACCGAAGGTGCCCAAGCTCAACCGGTCCCGCAGCAACAACTGGCGCGATTTAGCAATGATGCTGTGGTTCAGCAAAACAACACGACGAGCCCGGGACTCAACCTGCAAGACACGCAGACGCAGACCACTTCTAACCCGATGGAGAGCTCTGTCATATCCATTCATTTCCGGGGCATCACCATTACCCCGGGCGGCTTTGCGGCGGCCGAATTTGTGCGACGGTCCCGGGCGTTGGCAGCCGACGTATCCACCCCTTTCAATTCGCTCACCATGCCAGGCGCTTCGCAGAGCAGTGTGCCGGAGTTCTTCGGCTCAGCTCGTCAGTCACGGCCTACCGTCTTTATTGATGGCAGGCTGAAGAACGTGGAACTTTCCAGCTATGTCTCTGCGGACTTTCTCTCGGCCGGTGTCACATCTACGTCCACGCAGACCGACGGCTACACGCTCCGGTTGCGCCAGGCTTGGGGTCAGGCTAAGTTCAGTAATGGCTGGAGCATCCTCGGGGGCCAGATGTGGAGCCTAATGACCGAGAACAAGGCCGGAATCGGCCCCAGCGATGATGCTGGCAAAACCAACGATGCCCGGCCCATGACGATCGACTCCTCATATAACGTCGGGTTCACTTACGCGCGCCAGTATGCGCTTCGCTTAACCAAAGATTTTGGCGACAAGGTTTGGTTCGCTGTTGCCATCGAAAACCCGCAGGCCACTCTTACCACTCACGGAAACGGAAACAATTTCCTGGTGGGCCAACCGGGCGACGGCAAAAACTTAAATTCCTTGGCGACCTACGGGTTCAACCCCTCGCCGGATATCATCGCCAAGCTCGCTGTTGATCCGGGGGTTGGGCACTACGAGGTGTTCGGCCTGCTCGACCGATTCACCGATCGCATATTTCCCTGCGGCGAGGTAGCCAGCACCACCACGCTATGCGGTGGTAGCACCGTAGCGGGTCCAAACGCTCTGGGCGCCTATAACGCCTCGAAAAGCGGTGGAGGCTTTGGCGCTAACGCGCGCTGGAACTTCGATCACAAACATATTGTTTTTGGTTTACACGCTTTCGGAGGCAGCGGAGCCGGCCGGTATGGTTCCGCTCAGCTCTCCGATCTTTCCGTTCACGCCAACGGTACTCTCGACCTGATCCGGGGCTACCAGGGTTTAAGCACACTCGAGTGGCACGGCAAGAAACTCGATGTTTACTTCTACACTGGAGCGGAATATGCTAGCCGTGCTTATGATTTCGACCCTCTGACGAACAAGTACGTTGGCTATGGAGCGCCCCTCTTCAATAACGCCGGTTGCTATATCGAGACTCCTCCTGCCGTCGACACAGGTTTCACTCCGGGCACGCTCGCCAATTGCACCTCTGACTCGCGGGCAGTGATTGAAGGTACAGCCGGCTTCTGGTATCGCTTCTACAACGGGCCCCGAGGCAGGTTCCAGTTTGGAACACAGTACTCCTATGTAACTCGTCAGGCCTGGTCTGGAGCCGGCTTCACGAAGGGAACTGGAGTAACGCCAGAAGGGCTGGACAACATGGTCTTCACCTCCTTCCGCTATTACTTGCCATAAGAGCTGCATGGTCCAGCGTCAGGAGTTGACGCGGCACCATCGCGGTCGATGTATATCTCGCCTCTGAGGGGCGGCCATTCCTAAGGAATCGCTGCCCCGTTCCTTTTTGGCCTAATCTCCTTTCCGGGCCGATGGTGTTAATTCGTTCCGCCTCAGCGGCCTCCCACCACGCAGGTGTGACCCGCTCCGTCCTACCCGCTCTTCCACCAGCGTTCACATGAAATTAATAGGTTTGTAATGCTCCTGTAACAGCGGCAAAGGTAGAAACAGAGCATCAGCACAAAAGGTTTTGCTCCGTTCGTCGCATGTATTCGGTGTACTCGCGGATTTCCGTGGGAAACAGCCGAGCGAAACTTCCAAAAGGAGAGGACTGTATTTCCATGAAAGCACTTAAGA
Source organism: uncultured Acidobacteriota bacterium (assembly GCA_963720155.1). Taxonomy (GTDB): domain Bacteria; phylum Acidobacteriota; class Terriglobia; order Terriglobales; family Acidobacteriaceae; genus Sulfotelmatobacter. The sequence goes on along the minus strand of CAVREP010000010.1, from coordinate 386,810 downwards.
CCGTGTGTCTCGTTGCGGCTCTGACACTGGCGACCCTTATCCCCAGTGTTTGGGCTCAAACCAGTACTCCAACTAAACCGAAGAAGGCGAAGCCCGCAGTTACTGCGGCGGATGTTCAAGAGCTGAAAGACGCGATCGCTGCACAGCAACTTGTTCTGGCTGCGCAGCAGGAGCAGATCCAGGCTTTGAGGGACGAGTTGCATCGAAAAGACCAGGTAGCGCAGGAGGCCCAAACGGCGGCGGTCGGCGCAGCAGCAGTGGCCGCCGCGGCACAGGTCCAGGCTAGCCAGCAACAGCAAACCGTTGTCGACCTAAAAAGTGACGTGGCCGACCTGAAGACCAACGTCAACAATGCGGCTCTGAGCATACAGGAGACGCAAAAGAATATAACTGCCGCGGTGGAGAGCCCCTTGGCTATTCATTACAAGGGCATCACCATTACGCCGGGCGGCTTTGCGGCGGCAGAATTTGTGCGCCGCTCTCGAGCCCTGGCATCCGACATCAATACGCCGTTCAACTCGCTCACCATGCCCGGAGCATCCCAGAGCAGCATTTCAGAATTTTTTGGATCGGGCAGACAGTCGCGGCTTAGCATGCTGGCGGAAGGAAGGCTGAAGAGCGCGAAATTGTCTGGCTACTACGAGGGCGACTTCCTTAACGCCGGCGTCACGTCAAATAACAACGAAAGCAACAGCTATCCGTTCAGGCAGCGCCAAGCTTTCGCTCAGGCGGCTCTAGATAGCGGCTGGACCGTTACTGGAGGCCAGATGTGGAGTCTGGTTACGGAAACCAAACACGGTACCGACAACCGTACCGAAGCTGTGCCCATGACTATCGACCCGCAATATACGGTCGGCTTCAGTTGGGCGCGGCAATACGGCATGCGCGTATCCAAGAATTTCGGCAACAAAGTGTGGTTCGCGGCGTCGATGGAAAATTCTCAAGCCACCCTCACCACGCACGGCAACGAAACCAACTTCCTGATTGGATCTGCTGGGAATAGCGGGGGGCTCTACAACTCCGCCATCAGCACGTGTAGCAGTACCATCAACGCCACCGCCACAGCCGTCACGACGACTTGTACGCCGGTCGCCGGCTACTCCTTCAACCCGTCACCTGATTTTATTGTCAAGCTGGCTTTTGAGCCGGGTTTCGGACACTATGAGGTCTTTGGCCTTTCTACCAGCTTCCGCGACCGAATCTTTCCTTGCGGTGGTGTTTCCGCCACTACCCTCTGCGACGGCAAGACTGGGCCAAACGCGTTGTTAGCGTTTAACGACTCCAAGGATGGTGGCGGCTTTGGCGCGAACGCACGCTGGACGATCGCCAAACATGTCGACTTCGGACTGCATGCCCTTTTTGGAAAGGGAATTGGTCGCTACGGAACGGGTGGCCTACCTGACACTGCGATCCGGGCCGATGGCTCGTTTGCTCTCGTCAAGAACGCTCAAGGATTGGGGACGCTGGAATGGCATGGGCCGAAACTTGACGTCTATTTGAACGGTGGGGCGGAATACGCAGGCCGTGCGTTCGACTACGACCCACTTTTGAACACATATGTCGGCTACGGAGCCCCCGCATTCAACAACGTTGGCTGCTACGCGGAAACCCCTCCTGCCGTTAACAATGGATTTGCACCGGGCAGTCTTGCCAAATGCACGGCGGATACTCGGGCCTTGATCGAGGGGACTGCCGGCTTCTGGTACCGCTTTTACTCCGGACCCAAGGGCAGATTCCAGTTCGGTGCGCAATACTCCTACGTGACCCGCCAAACCTGGTATGGCGAGGGTTTCACGAAGGGAACTGGCGTGGCGCCGGAAGGGCTGGACGGCATGGTCTTCACCTCGCTCCGCTACTATTTGCCATAACAACGAGAAGACCGGTAATGGTCCCGCGCCAGCATTTGGCGCGGGACCACCAGGGTCAACGGCCTCTCAATTTTCTGAGGGGCGCCTTCCCTTCAGAATCGCCGCTGGCCCGGTTGTGGCTTACTCTCCTTTTCCGGGCCAGTGGTGTTAATTTATTCTTACGATAAGATTTCGGACCGAATTGCTTCGAAGCAATCGGTCTGCATCTTCATGAGATCATGTTTGCAAAACTAAGCAACTCCAGACGGGATTTCCTCAAACAGATATCGGGCGCAATGCTCGTGGCCGGAGCGGCGCCCACTATGCTCACCTGGGCGCTCCCGCAAGGACAAGTGGTTGAGTTCCCTGGCGAAGATGGCATGATTCTTCGCTCATTCCGTTTTGTCGACCTCGAATCGGCGGTCGAATATTTCAATACGTGGCTTACACCGGTGCCGCACTTCTTCGTGCGCAATCACATGCACGAACCGAGTGAACTGAATGTGGATGACTGGCGACTTTCGGTTGACGGCGAAGTGGAGAAGCCAACCACCCTAAGTTTGTCCGAGCTTTCTAAAATTGAGGTGCACTCGGTCGTCAATACGCTGGAGTGCGCCGGCAACGGCCGCGGTTTGCAGCGCCCCCAAGTCCCGGGAGTTCAGTGGGGAAAGGGAGCGGTGGGCACGGCGCGGTTTTCTGGTCCGCGACTGCGCGATGTGTTGCAGCGCGCCGGAGTGAAATCCACCGGCAAGCATGTTATGTTTCGTGGGCTCGACGAAGTTCCCGGCAAAGTTCCTCCTTTCATTCGCAGTATTCCGATCGAGAAGGCTCTTGATTCCGATACGCTTGTCGCCACCCACATGAACGGATCGACGTTGGCCAAGCATCACGGTTTTCCGGCACGGGCTCTGGTTCCAGGCTGGGTGGGGGCGGCATCCTGCAAGTGGCTCGCTGAAATCAAAGTGCTCGAAGCAGAATTCGCCGGCAATTTCATGAATCCAGCTTATCGATTACCCAACCAGCCGGTGAAACCTGGCGAAACTGTGAAGCCCGAAGATACGCATCCGGTCACCGCACTGAACGTGAAGTCGGTGATTTCAGCGCCCAGCGAGGGCGCCAGCATGAAGGCAGGCCAAGTGATCGTGCATGGTGCGGCATGGGCCGGTGAGGCGGATATTATGAAGGTAGAGATCTCAACGGACGGTGGAAGCACCTGGAGTCCCGCGAAGCTGGGCCGCGAACAAGCCCACTACGCCTGGCGGCTCTGGAGTTATGACTGGAAAGCCGGCAAGAGCGGCGACTACAGCATCTTGTCGCGCGCCACCGACACCCAGGGTCGCACTCAGCCGGCGACGGCGGTGTGGAACCCCAGCGGCTATCTCTACAATGCAGTCGATCAGGTGAAGATCCATGTTTCGTAGAGGGTTTTGCAAAGTGCCGTCCGGAACGCGATTCTCCCGTACCGCTGCGGCCTTGCTGGTGTTGGCAGTCGTTTCGCCATTCTCGGCGCAAGATCGGAAACCGGCGCAGGCGAACGCTACGGCGGATCTTCCAACTGGTCCTATACAGGCCAAGGCGACTACGGCGTGTACGGAATGCCACGAGGCCCGCATTATCCTGCAACAGCGGCTCAGCAAAGCCGTGTGGACGAAGGAAGTAGATAAAATGACAAAGTGGGGTGCTGTGGTCGATCCTTCGGACCGCGACGCTCTCATCGATTACCTGAGCTCGAACTTCAGCCCGGATAAGCCTCCGTACGAGCCGCCACGAACCGCAAGTGGTAAGGCAGCTTCTCAGATAAATCCAGATAGAAAATCCAGGTAATAAATCTAAGTGGAGCTCAAAGCAGGACAGAAAAAGGCAAAGCGCTACCGACCCAATGTCAAAATTGGCGGCGGACATTACGGCAGCGCTGCCACTCCTAACTAAACTAAGCCCAAGACTGAATGTTGCCACTATAGGAACGTCAATGCCCTATTTCTAGTCCGAAGTTCCAGCAGAAATAGAAGACTAATTCGAAGCTAATCTGTTGAGGATTCGCTGGTTAGGTAAAATGTGTTAACTTAAATATGTTCTCATGTAATTAACATTATAGTGCTTGACATCATGGTGTATTTGTAATTATATGTTCGCATGTACATCGCCGTCGTCCCCAACCGCAATTCCCCGCCCGCCATCCTCCTGCGCGAAGGCTGGCGCGAGGGCAACAAAACCCGCCAGCGCACCTTGGCCAACCTCTCCGATTGGCCCCAAGAAAAGATCGAAACCTTCCGCCGCTTGCTGCAGGATGAGCCTCTGGTTTCTCCCCACGACCTGTTCACCACGCAAAAGTCTCTCCCCCACGGCCATGTCGAAGCCGTGCTCGAAATAATCCGCAAGCTCGAACTGGAGCGCCTGATCTCCTCCCAGCCCTGCCGCGAACGCGATCTGGTGGTGGCCATGATCGTACAGCGGCTCATCGCTCCCGTCTCCAAACTGGCCACCACGCGCCTGTGGCACAGCACCACGCTGGCCGAGGAGTTGGGCGTGGCCGAGGCCAGCGAGGATGATCTCTACGCCGCCATGGATTGGCTGGGGGAGCGACAGGAGCGCATCGAAAAGAAGCTGGCGGCGCGTCACCTGCGCGAAGGCGGCTTGGTGCTCTATGACGTGTCGAGCAGTTTCTACGAAGGACACAGGTGCCCGCTGGCGAAGTTTGGTCATGATCGTGATGGCAAGAAGAGCCTGCCCATCATCGTCTACGGAGTGATGACCAATGGCGAAGGGTGCCCGGTGGCGGTGAGCGTCTATGCCGGGAACACGGGAGATCCGACCACGGTGGCCGAGCAAGTGGAGAAGCTGCGGGAGCGGTTTGGATTGGAGCGGGTGGTGATGGTGGGCGATCGCGGGATGCTGACCCAACCGCAGATTGAGAAGCTGAAACTGCACCCAGGTTTGGGATGGATCACCGCCTTGACGAGCACGGCAATTCGGCAACTGGTGGAGCAGGGGGCGTTGCAGCTGTCGTTGTTGGATGAGAAGAATCTGGCGGAGATCAGCGCACCGGAGTATGCCGGCGAGCGGCTGATGGTGTGTCACAACCCGATGCTCGAGGAACAGCGCCGGCGCAAGCGACAGGCGTTACTGGAAGCCACGGAGAAGAGCTTGCAGAAGATCAGCCAGGAAGTGGCGCGGCGGAAGAGAAAGCCGCTCACCGCGGCGGCGATTGGGATGAAGGTGGGGAAGGTACTGGGACGCTACAAAATGGGTAAGCACTTTGCGTGCAGCATTGGCGAGGGCAGCTTCGTCTGGAGTCGGCGAGCGGAGTTGATCGCGCAGGAAGAGAAGCTGGATGGGATTTATGTGCTGCGCACCAGCGAGGCGGCGGAGCGACTTTCGGCGGAAGAGACCGTGCGCAGCTACAAGAGCCTGGCGGAGGTGGAACGGGCGTTTCGCTGTCTGAAGGGGATCGATCTGTTGGTGCGGCCGATACGGCATCGCACCGAAGAGCGCGTGCCGGCGCACATCTTTCTATGCGTGTTGGCCTACTACGTGGAGTGGCATCTGCGTCGCGCTTGGGCGCCGCTGTTGTTCGAAGATGAAGAGCGGTGGGAACAGCGCCAGCATCGAGATCCGGTTCTAACGGCCGGACCCTCGGCCTCGGCGCAGCGCAAGAAGCACTCGCACGAGACTGCCGATGGTCTTCCCGTGCACAGCTTCGAGACGCTGATGGCAGAGTTGGCCAGCCGCGCCCGCGTAACTTATGCGCTCAAGCCGCGAAAGCGGGACGAGAAAACCAACCTAACATTTCAGCAGGTGCCGGAGCCGACGCCTGTGCAGGCTCAGGCTTACGAACTGGTCCGAAGGTTCTCAGTAAGCGCAAACTGATTTCGGTGCTCACCCTTTGGAGATCAGCAGAATAATCTTTCGAACCTCATGGAACTTCGGTCTAGTGCATTGTAGGGTTCCTTTATCTTGATAGCCGAAAGTACAGAGGGTTTACGGATTTTCGCCCGCGTCCCCTGGGCCACCTAGCGTTAGGCTTTTCTCCGGCCGCAGGAGCGGAAACAGGATCACGTCGCGGATGGTGTGCGAATCGGTCAGCAGCATGCATAGGCGGTCCACACCCACGCCCACTCCTCCGGCTGGCGGCATTCCATACGACAATGCCCGGAGGTAGTCTTCATCCATCTGATGAGCCTCCTCGTTGCCCCCTTCACGTTCTTTCAACTGCGCCTCAAATCGCTGCCGCTGGTCTTCTGGATCAGTGAGTTCGCTGAATCCATTGGAGATTTCCATCTGTCCGGCATAAATCTCGAAACGCTCCGTCCACTCAGGCTCCTCCGGCTTCTGCTTCGACAGCGGCGAAACCGCGGTAGGGAACTCGTAGATGATCGTGGGCTGCGTGAGATGCTCCTCTGCAACAGCATCAAACAGACTCGCAATCGTTCTGCCCACAGGCTCATTTGGATCGTACGCCATGTGTGCATGCGCCGCATTGAACCGCTGGACCAAAACCCTCACACCCTCGCTACTAGCAAACTCGGTCATCTCCGGTTTTGCACCCGCCGTTTCCGGCCAGTATCGGATAATCGCTTCACGCATGGTCAGGTGTTGCCAGTTGGCCCAGTCAATCTCCTGATCTCCCCACTTCGTTTTCGTTCCGCCGGTCACGTCTTTTGCGGCTTGAGTGATCAACTCCTGCGTAAGATCCATCACGCCCTGGTAGTTGGTATAAGCCTGATAAAACTCGAGCATTGTGAATTCAGGATTCCACCGCCAACCCAGGCCTTCATTCCGAAAGTTGCGGTTAATTTCATATACGCGATCGAATCCGCCCACCAGCAGGCGCTTCAGATAAAGTTCCGGCGCGATGCGCAGGTACAAATCCATGTCGAGTGTGTTGTGGTGCGTGACAAACGGCCGCGCAACGGCTCCCCCGGCAATGGGTTGCATCATGGGAGTCTCGACTTCGAGAAATCCGTGGGTTTCGAGCGTGCGCCGCAGCGACTGCACCAGCTTGCCGCGTTTCAGAAAAACCTCTCGCACCTCAGGATTCATTACCAGATCGACATAGCGCTGGCGGTAACGCAGTTCCACGTCAGTGAGGCCGTGCCACTTCTCCGGTAACGGGAGCAGATCCTTGCTGAGAAAAGTTATTTCCTCGACATGGATCGTCAGTTCGCCGGTGCGCGTGCGGAAAAGATATCCGCTGACGCCGATGTGGTCCCCGAGATCGAGCAATCTGTATAGCTCGAAGCCCTTTTCGCCAACCGCATCTTTCTTTACGTAAATCTGCAACCGCTTTCCATCTTGCTGCAAGTGGCAGAATCCGGCCTTGCCCATCATGCGTATCGCCATGATCCGTCCGGCCACGCGGACGTTGACTCGTGCGTTTTCCAGTCGCTCCGCGGTCTTGTCCGTGTATTCCGCGAGAATCTGAGGGAGGGTGTGCGTGAACTCGTATTTGCTGCGGTAAGCGGTTTGGCCCAGCGCCTCGATTTGTTTCAGCTTCTGGCGCCGCAGTTCGTAAATGTTCTCGTCGAATGCCAAGAGGGTCCTTTAACAGGCGATTGCGCCTTAGGGCGTATGAAACGAATGAAATGGTGAAAGGCGATTATAAACAACGGTGACCGCGTTGCGCTTTCGCAGCCCCGAACAAAAGTTCTTCTATCGGCGTACCAATGTACTATGATACATTGGTGTCCAGGGCCGACGATCAAAAGCTGCAGGTGGAACGGGTGCAGACCGGCGTGCGCATGGAAAAGCGCCTGCTCAAAATCCTGAAGGCCTTCGCCGAATACCATGATATGACCCTCGGCGATCTGCTGGAGGGCATTGTGCTTCATGCCTTCGATGGGAAAATGCCGTTCAGCCCCGCTTCGCTAGAACGCATTCAGGAGCTAAAGCGGTTTTACGGCTTCGACCTCGATTCAAGTGCCAGCCATCGGCTAAAGGAAATCAAAGCGCGACCCGCGCGGAAGCGAACTCCCGATAGATAGCGAGAGGGTCTACATGACGGAACAACGCATGAAAACGGCGCTCACCGGAGTGCAGTGGACGCTGGGACTTGTGGTTCTGGTTGAAGCAGTCTTGTTTGTGATGCCCAACGCGCGCCACGCCTTCGCCCGGACCACATGCCCGATCTGCTCCGCCAGGTACTAGGGTGGAGCGAGATAATCGGCGCCGTCCTCTTCCTGATTCCACGAACCGCCGTGCGCGGCGGTTGGATTCTGATCGTTGTTTTTGCGCTGGCGATCGTCATCCACGGGCTGCATGGAATGTTCAACGTTGGATATCTTGCAATCTACAGTGCTGTGGCTTGGGCCGTTGCAACTGGCAAAGGAATATAGATTGGCTGAGATTCCAATTATTGCGGCGTCTTCCTTGAGCAACAGGGAGCTCATCTGTCGTTTTGAAAGTGACGAAGTTCCAGAGAACTCTTTCCATCACGCGGATCACGTCCGCCTGGCGTTCGCCTATCTGTGCGAATATCCGATTTTCGAAGCACTGCAGAAATTTTCCGGCGCTTTGAAGCGATTTTCCACCGCACGCGGCAAGACACAGCTCTACCACGAAACCATCACTTGCGCCTATTTCTTCTTGATCCGCGAGCGTATGGCCCGTTTCGAAAATGTAAGTTGGGAAACGTTCGCGCAGCAGAATTCCGATTTGCTCGTCTGGAAGGAGGGCATTCTGAGCCGCTACTACCTCGAGGCCACACTAAAATCAGATCTGGCCCGGAAGGTGTTTGTTTTACCGGATAAGTATTTGAGGCAGCAGCAAACCTCTTCTTGAAGTAACCGGACCTCGGCGTTAAAATTAGCTGTTCGAGTGTTCGCTGATCTAGTAAGACGCGCTAGGCAAACCATGCCGCAAAATTACGTTCCCATCTTCATCTTCATGGCAGTTATCGGCATACTTCTTCCCATCACGCTGTTGGCGGCGAAGTTGGTCCGTCCAGACAATCCCAGCAAAACCAAGCTGATGCCCTACGAGTGCGGCATCGACCCGATCGACAATGCGCGCGGCCGTTATACGGTCCGCTATTACATTGTCGCGATCTTGTTCGTGGTGTTCGATGTGGAAACTATCTTTCTGTTTCCCTGGGCGGTCAAGTTCAAGGCTCTCGGCGTTTTTGGTTTTGTGGAGATACTCATCTTCCTGGTAATCCTGATTGCCGGCTATGTTTGGGTGTGGAAAAAAGGCGCTCTGGAGTGGGTGTAACTCCGCCTGGTCCAAAATAACATCCTGGAGGTCTGAGAGTGCCGGTAGTGGCTCGGTTTGAAAAGGGGCGGCTGTGTGCGCCGGGGAGATCCCTCGTCCTGCTGGTGAAAACGTGGGACTTCGGGATGACGCTAGAGGGGTGCAATGGTGGAAGGTTTCACATTGATCCACCACCAGAGTGCCTTACGCCTTGACAAACGTCGTCAGGCCGCGCCGTGAACGTTCGCGAAGCTGACAGTCGCGCAGGGTTTCTGCGATCGCTTCCAGATTGGGCACGCCGTAGATCGAGAAATTCTCAAATTCCGCATCCGAGGAAAATAAATGCAGCCGCGATTGGCCCAGCAGCCGCATTCCCAACGGCTTGTAGAATTCGAAATGGTCGATGCGGAATAATTCCAGACTTTCCTGCCGCTTTGAGAGAACGCCTCTTTCCAGTTTGATCCGCTGTGTGGTGATTTCGTAATGGGTACTCAGGCTCTTCAGGTAGAAGTATAGGCAGATCATGCCGAACGCTAACAAACAACCGAGGACTGTGTAAAAGATTCCATTTCGGGTGCCGACGGAATATCCGACCACGATGGCCAGCGTGATCACCACCAGAAAAGGCAGGAACTGGCCGACGGTGTAAAGCATAGCTGGGTGGCCAGAAAACAAGTCTTTTTCGGTTTCGAGCGCTTTCGTCGCGGCGAATGCCGCGAGATCGGTATTGCAGAAACGGCATTTGAGAGCTGCCGCCTTGATGGTCTCTCCGCAGACAGGGCAAGCTTTTTCGTCACTGTCCATAATTCGATCCTTCCGAGCCAGAATCATAACGCAAAACGCTCCGCATCGCTCCTGATGATCCCCATCGGGAGAAATTCGGTGAACCACCGTACACAGAAAAACGTGAGCCATTCAGTTTTCGTCAAGCTCGTTGACACCGTATACTCAAGCTGATAAAAGTTAACGTTCTCTTCATCGCCCTCCGAGCCGGAGGTTTGCGCGTTTCGAGCTATGCCGGACGACATCAAATCGCCCTCTTCACCGCCGCCGGAAGGTGAGCCGAAAGCGACGGCGGACAAACCCGCCGTTCCCAGCGGCGTTAAAGCTACTGCATCCGGCTCGGTTCAGGCGGAGGTCAAGACTCCCTCTGAAAAATCAGCTTCTCCGGCAGCGTCGAAACCCGCGACGACAGCGCCTGCAACGACACCTGCTGCCAAACCCGCTGCGCCGGCGAAGCCGGCCGCACCCGCACCAACTGCCTGGGATTCGCCCATGGTCGCAAAGCTGAAGGGCGACTATGGTTCGGGCATCGAGCCTCTGACCTACGCGGGACAGAACTATATGGTGGTCGATCGCTCCCTAATTCCGGAGATTCTTCAAGTCCTCCGCAACGACGAGCAGTTCGACTACTGTGTCGATATCACCGCGGTTCACTATCCACAACGCGAAAAGCAATTCGATGTGCTGTGGGTTCTTTATTCTTTCGCGCGCAACCAGCGCACCCGCGTGAAAACGCAAATCCATGATGGCGAGAGCCTGCCGAGTTCCGTTCCGATCTGGCCGGGCGCCAACTGGTTGGAGCGCGAAGTGTACGACATGTTCGGAATTAAATTCGATGGGCATCCTGACATGAAACGTATTCTTCTGCCCGAGGGCTGGAAGGGACATCCCCTGCGCAAAGATTATGGCATCCTGCAGCAAGATAACGAGTGGGTGCAGATCAATCTAGGAATTGAAAGCGGCCAGTGAAACATAACCGTTAGAAGCGGCAGTTAAAACGAACGAATGACCGATCCGAACACCTCGCTCTCGCATCTCGATCTCGAAGCTCCCGAGAAGCCGTTTCTTGATGCCAACGAACTGGTCATCAATATGGGTCCGCAGCATCCGGCCACGCACGGCGTACTGCGGGTGATTTTGCGCCTGGACGGCGAAAAAGTTTTAGGCCTGGAATGCGTCATCGGATATCTGCACCGTGGCGTCGAGAAGATCGGCGAGCACCGTACGTATACGATGTTCAATCCCTATGTCGACCGCATGGATTACGTTGCCGCGGTCTCGAATGGGCTGGGCTACTGCGAGACGGTCGAGAAACTTCTCAATGTGGAGGCGCCGCCGCGCGCGCAACATGTTCGCGTTATTCTCACTGAACTGAACCGCATCGCCAGCCATCAGCTCTGGCTGGGCACCCACGCCCTTGATATTGGCGCCATTACGCCACTGTTCTACACGTTCCGCGACCGCGAAGAGATTCTCAAGATCTACGAGAAATATTGCGGCGCGCGCCTCACCACACACGCTTTCCGCATCGGCGGTCTGCAGTATGAAACTTACGCCGGTTTCGAACAAGACGTGAAGAACTTTCTGGAATTCTTTCGCCCCAAGATCGACGAATACGAGGAGTTGCTGACTACCAATCGAATCTGGGTCGAGCGAACCAAAAACGTAGGCACCATTTCCGCCCAGGATTGCATTGCCCTCGGCGTCACCGGTCCCGTGCTCCGCGCCAGCGGCGTGAAGTGGGATCTGCGCAAGGCGCAGCCCTACGCCAATTACAAGAACTTCGACTTCGATATTCCGACGGGCCAGAACGGCGACACCTACGATCGGTATCTCGTTCGGATGGCCGAGATGCGGCAATCTGTGCGGATCGTTGAGCAAGCCGTAGGCGCGCTTCCCGAAGGGCCAATCATCGCGAAAGTCCCCAAGGTTATGAAGCCGCCGGCCGGCGAGGTTTATCACTCGATCGAAGCGCCCAAGGGAGAACTGGGATACTTTATCGTCAGCGACGGTTCCACGCAGCCCTACCGCGTACGCGTGCGTCCGCCGTCGTTTGTGAATCTGCAGGCTCTCGACGTGATGTGCCGAGGCCAACTCGTGGCCGACGTGATCGCCGTGATCGGCACGCTCGACATCGTTCTCGGCGAGGTAGATCGCTGATGAGCCAAATCGTCCAATACATCCAGTCCTATCTCGGAAGTAACCAGACGCCCGGGGCTGCGGGAAACATGTTCTGGGCGCTGGTCTACATCATGCTGGTTTTCGCGGGGCTCTCGGTCGCCGTGATCGCGATGAACTGGCTTGAGCGCAAAATCCTGGCCCACATGCAGGTGCGCCTCGGCCCCATGCGCGTCGGTCCGCACGGCTTGCTGCAGCCCATTGCCGACGCGATCAAACTGCTGCTCAAAGAAGACATTATGCCAGCCGAGGCCGACGGCGTTATTTTTTGGACCGCGCCCCTCGTCGTGGTGCTGGCCGCGTTCACCGTATTTGTCGTAGTCCCGTTCGGTCCCACGCACGCTATCACCGACATGAACATCGGAATACTTTTCATGCTTGGCGTCTCATCGCTGAGCGTGCTCGGCATTGTGATGGCGGGTTGGGCTTCGAACTCACACTATCCGCTGATCGGCGCATTGCGCTCCAGCGCGCAGATGGTTTCCTACGAAGTCGCGATGGGACTGGCCGTCGTCTCGGCAATTCTAATGACCAGTCTCAACGCCGAGGGCACCGGAACCCTCAGCATGATCGGCATCGTTCAAGCACAGCAGGCGCAGGGTGAGTGGTTTATCTTCAAATTTTTCCCGCTCGGACTTCTTGCTTTTTTCATTTTCGCCGTCGCGATGGTCGCCGAGACGAACCGTGCGCCGTTTGATTTGGCGGAAGCCGAATCCGAGTTGACCGCCGGTTTCCACACGGAATACAGCGGCTTCCGCTGGTCCTTATTTTTTCTGGCTGAATACTCTGCCATGATCGCGGTCTCGTCCATTGCGGTCACGTTGTGGCTCGGGGGATGGTTACGGCCATTTCCAAACCTACTTAACAGTCCAACCTGGGATTTGGTCTTCTCACTCTTTCCCGGTGTCACGTTCCTATTATTCGGGGTAATGTGTTTCTTCAACGCGGCTCGCATGCCGAAGCATCCGCTCTTTCGGATTCAAACCATCGGTCTCGCCGCATTCGGCGTGGTCCTCGGCTTGATCGGCCTGGTTCTGTTCATTCCCCAGGTCAGCCTGCGCGTGCAGGACATTTTTTGGTTTGCGGCGAAGGTTGCCGGCTTCATGTACCTCTATATCTGGTATCGTGGCACGTTCCCTCGATATCGCTTTGATCAGCTGATGCAGATGGGATGGAAGGTCCTGCTGCCCCTGGGATTGGGCGTTCTCATTTTCACAGCCAGTGTAGCACTGCTCCAACAAAGAATATGGCACCCGTAGCCACACCGTTTTTCTTTTATCTGCTCGCTGGGATCATGCTGATCGGCGGCATCCTGGTGATCACGCGCAAAAACCCGGTGCACTCGGCGCTAGCGTTGATTGTTACGCTACTGGCGCAAGCGTCGATTTATCTGATGCTCTACGCTCCGTTCGTCGCTGGCGTGCAGATCATTCTTTACGCCGGCGGCATTATGGTGTTGTTCCTCTTCGTCATTATGCTGGTGAGTATTGAGCGCTCAATAAAAGAGCGGCAGTTTAATAGTCAGTGGGTTATCGGAATGATCGCCGCCATAGCTCTGGGCGGATTATTTATCGCGGTCTATACGAAAGGAACGAGTATTTTCCCCGACCACGCGCTGCCCATCGTAGAAAACGATAACACGCAGAAAGTGGCCACCATGCTGTATGGGCAATACATGTTCGCCTTCGAGATCGCGTCGCTGCTCCTGCTGGTGGCAATTATCGGAGCTGTAGTGATGGCGAAGAAGAGAATATGAAGGGAGCACTCAGCATTCAGCACCCGGCATTCAGCCAGTAAAGGTGCGGTGTGATTTTGCGAAGTGCGGAGAACTGAGGAACTGAAATGCTGACTGCTGCAAACGACAAGCCAAGGCCTGGAAGCTAGAAGCTGTTATGGAATCCATGCTGCACATAACGACCCTACATTATCTAGTGCTCGGCGCAGCCCTGTTCCTGCTGGGCGTCATCGGTGTACTCACGCGCCGCAACGTTGTCATCGTCCTGATGTCGATCGAGCTGATTTTGAACGCTGTAAACCTGAACCTGGTCGCATTCTCCCGCATGTGGGGAGGATTGCACGGCCAGGTCTTCGCCATCTTTGTAATCACCGATGCCGCCGCCGAAGCCGCAGTCGGCCTCGGAATTCTGATCGCCTTCTTCCGCAACAAGGAGACGGTCAACATTGACGAGGTGAACTTGCTGAAGTGGTAGAAGAACAGCAGTTAGCAATTAGCACTTAGCATTTAGCCATGAGAGGTTCTTGCAGCGGTGCGCAAAGCCCAGGATGGCCAAATGCTAATTGCCAAGTGCTAAGCCTCAGTTTCGTTGGCTGAGGGCTGAATGCTGAGTGCTGAATGCTATTTCTAAACCACATCTGGCTGATTCCTCTGCTACCAGCCTTCGGCGCCGCCGTCATGTTCTTCTTTGGCCGTAAGCTGCAGAGGGCCACGGTCAGCGCGGTCTGCGTGGGCAGCATCGTACTCGCTTTCATCATGGCCTGCGGAGCGGTCTGGGAATATTCAGCCTGGTCGTCCACGCCGGAGCGTTTCCATCAGCCCTATCAGACAGTCCTCTATACCTGGCTCGGCACCGACACCGGCCATCTGACATACGTGACCCATGATGGATCTCAAGCTCCGTTCCAGGCTGACGCCGGCTTCCTGCTCGATCCGCTCTCGAGCATCTGGCTGCTGTTCGTCACCGGCGTCGGCATGCTGATCCACATATACTCCACCGGCTACATGGCGCACGAGAGCGGCTACTACCGCTTCTTTGGATACCTCAATCTTTTCATGTTCTCCATGCTGACACTCATCCTGGCCAACAACTACGCTCTCATGTTCGTTGGCTGGGAGGGCGTGGGCTTGTGTTCGTATCTGCTGATCGGTTTCTATTTCCACCGGAAGTCCGCCACGGACGCCGGCAACAAGGCGTTCATCGTCAACCGCATCGGCGATGCCGGATTTCTGTTGGGAATGTTCTTCATCGCCTGGTATTTCGGTTCGTTTCGGTTCACGGAAGTCACCCAACTGGCGCATAGCGGACGCTTTGCCATCGGCGATCCTTACATCACCGCGGCGACGCTGCTGCTTTTTGTTGGCGCCTGCGGTAAATCGGCGCAGCTTCCTCTCTATATCTGGCTACCCGATGCCATGGAAGGCCCCACGCCGGTTTCCGCGCTGATCCACGCCGCTACCATGGTGACTGCAGGCGTCTACATGGTCGCGCGTTCGAATGCGTTATTCGTACTCGCGCCCACGTCGATGAAGACGGTCGCCATCGTGGGCGCTCTGACTGCCATCTTCGCCGCCTCGATCGGCCTGGTTCAAAACGACATCAAGCGCGTGCTCGCCTATTCCACCGTTTCGCAACTTGGCTACATGTTCCTCGCGCTCGGCGTCGGAGCATTCGCTGCTGGAGTCTTTCACGTCTTTACCCACGCGTTTTTCAAGGCACTGCTCTTCCTTGGCGCAGGCTCGGTGATTCATGCCATGAGCGGAGAGCAGGACATGCGCAACATGGGCGATCTCGGCCATCGCATTCCCATTACTCATCGCACCATGTTTATCGCAACATTGGCCATTGCGGGCATCTTTCCATTTGCCGGATTCTTCTCGAAGGATGCGATCCTTTGGGAAACCTGGTCGCGCGAAGGGGGCGCTTACCGCCTTCTTTGGTATGTCGGTTACGCCACCGCTTTGATGACAGCTTTCTACACGTTCCGGCTGATGGATTTGACTTTCCACGGCCGCCCGCGCATGAGTCACGATATCGAGCACCATATTCACGAATCGCCCATATCGATGACGGCGCCGCTGGTGGTGCTCGCGATCTGTGCCATAGTGGCTGGATGGCTGGGCTGGCCGCACAGCCTCGGGGGTTCCGACCGCTTCACGACATTCCTTGAGCCTGTCTTCGCTGGCGAGGCTCGCGTCCTGCAGCAAGAAGGAAGAACTGGCCAGTTGGTCGCGGGAGTGGAAGAAGAACACAACACCAGCACCGAATGGCTCCTGATGGCTTTGTCGCTGGCCGCCGCCGGTGTCGGATGGGGTATGGCCTGGAGAAGCTATCGCCACGCCGACAAGGGCTACTCCGAGCCAATCGCTGCCGTCGCGCCGCCCGTCTACAACACGCTGCTCCATAAGTATTACGTGGACGAGGCCTACGACCACGTCTTCACGGGACGCTGCAAACTAGGAAATGTCCGCCTCGGCGTACTGGGACTCGGTGAAGCGTCCGCGTGGTTCGATACCCATGTCGTGGATGGCGCAGTGAATGCGGCCGGCTGGATCACGCGTCTCACGGCAACACTTTCCAGTTGGTGGGACAAGTGGATCATCGACGGCATCGGCGTCAACGGGCCTGCCATTTTGGCGCGCATGCTTTCCTATCCCGCTCGCCTGTTCGAATGGGGCCTGGTCCAGTGGTATGCGCTGGTGATGACGGCGGGACTAGTCGGTTTCGTGTTCTATTGCGTGTACCACTGAAATGCGGCTTCTAGCTACTCGCTCCGAGCTTAACGCAACGATTGATTAGCTCGGAGTCAGAAGCTAGAAGCGGAAACTGAACTTCATGCAAAATCACATACTGTCGATCATCCTCTTCACGCCGCTCGTAGGCGCGTTTATTGTCCTCTTCGTTCCGAAGGAGAACAAGGACGCCATTCGCTGGATCGCGAATTTTTTCGCGCTCGGTGGTTTCCTGATCTCACTGCCGCTGGTACCGATGTTCTGGGCGCAGCGTCTCGAGTCCGGCTTCAAGTTCATCGAAGGCACGCCTGGCAACTGGATCCCCTCTATCGGCGCGGGCTATGTGATCGGCATTGACGGTATTTCTTTCCTGCTCATCATGCTGACGACGCTGCTGGGCTGGATTTCGATCCTTTCCTCTTGGACCGCAATTGAAAATCGCGTCAAGGAATATTACGTCTGGTTTTTGATTCTTCAGACTGGCATGCTCGGGGTTTTCATGGCGCTCGATTTCTTCCTCTTCTTCGTCTTCTGGGAAGCCATGCTGGTTCCGATGTACCTGTTGATCGGCATCTGGGGCGGCCCGCGCAAACTTTACGCAGCGATCAAGTTCTTCCTTTACACGCTGGCCGGTTCGGTGCTGATGCTTCTCGGCATACTGTTCCTCTATTTCCATCATCAGCACTTGACCGGCGTTTATACTTTCAGCCTCACGGCTCTCTATGAAACCACGCCGAAAATTTATTCCGATCCGGCCTACGGTCCCACTATCGCCACGCTGCTGTTCTTCGCATTCTTTTTCGCATTTGCCATCAAGGTTCCAATGTTTCCCTTCCACACCTGGCTGCCCGACGCCCACGTAGAAGCTCCTACGGCGGGATCGGTCATCCTGGCTGGCGTTCTGCTGAAGATGGGAACGTACGGTTTCATCCGCTTCTCGCTGCCGTTTTTCCCAGACGTGCTGATGCACACCAAAGTTCGCAGCTGGATGATTGCACTTTCCATCATCGCCATAATCTACGGTGCGCTAGTCTCGCTGATGCAGAAGGACATGAAGAAGTTGGTAGCCTACTCTTCCGTCAGCCACCTCGGCTTCTGCACACTGGGTATTTTCGCCCTCACGCCCCTTGGCCTGAGCGGCTCGGTCTTGCAGCAAGTCAATCACGGAATCTCAACCGGGGCGTTGTTCTTGATTGTTGGCATTCTTTATGAACGCCGCCACACTCGCGAGATCTCCGAATACGGCGGCATCTCGAACGTGATGCCCGTCTACGCAACCATTACCATGATCATGTTCCTTTCTTCGATGGGACTGCCGCTGCTCAACGGCTTCGTCGGCGAGTTCACCATTCTGCAGGGAACGTTTATGGAGAACTGGCGATGGGGCGCTTGGGCCGTGCCTGGCGTCGTTCTCGCTGCGGCATATCTGCTGTGGCTTTATCAGCGCGTTTTCTTCGGCACGGTGACAAATCCGAAAAACGAGAAGCTGCACGACCTGACGCCGCGCGAGGTATTGACGTTCGTCCCGCTTCTTATCATGGCGTTCTGGATCGGTCTCTACCCCAAACCGTTTTTCCAGATTCTTGAGCAGCCTGTAAATCAGCTCGTACAA
The DNA here is from genome assembly GCA_963720155.1 of uncultured Acidobacteriota bacterium. Lineage (GTDB taxonomy): Bacteria > Acidobacteriota > Terriglobia > Terriglobales > Acidobacteriaceae > Sulfotelmatobacter. Next base: position 368,737 of record CAVREP010000010.1, on the reverse strand, counting down.
AACGTTCGCAATCCGCAGGCTGGAGGTGCGGCGAATGCGACGCTTCGGCCCGTGATCAGACAAGAGATCAACCAAGAAATGAAACGAGAAATGACGAGCGCCCCGGTTGCAATTGCAGCCAGCGCTGGGAGCACGCCGGTAACTTCAGCGAAAGGGAAGAAGTAGTGGGCGCGCTCTCCCAATTCAACTGGAATGACTACCTGTTCGCCCTGCCGATCACCCTGCTCACCCTGTTTGCTCTGGGTATCCTGCTGATCGACCTCATGCTCCCCGCGGAGGAGAAGTGGGTGAATGGGCTTATCGCTTTCGTGGGAGTGCTGTTTGCCGTCAAGGGTGTGGTAAATATTCAGCGCTGGATTCAAGCGAGCCACGTCCCTCCGGGGAGAGGCTGGCCGGCTTTCATGGGCGCAATGTTGGTGGATCGCTTCGCGCTCTATTTCTTTTACTTGTTTCTCGCCGCCACAGGCATCTCCATCCTGATGTCGATGCGTTACATGAAGACCGAGCACGAAAATCACGGTGAGTACTACACGCTGATGTTGCTTTCGGTTGTCGGCATGATGTGCATGGCCGCCGGCTTCGACATCGTGCTCATCTTCATCGGCCTGGAACTGATGGCGATTTCCACCTACGTGCTCGTAGGATTCTTGCGGCGCGACCGCCGGTCCAATGAAGCCGCGCTGAAGTATTTGTTACTGGGAGCATTTTCATCCGGCATTTTTGCCTATGGCCTTTCGCTCCTCTACGGTCTCACTGGCACCACCAACCTGGGCGACATCGAACGCGGACTCGGCCGGCTCCTCGAAAAAGACCCTCACAATCCGGTCGCGATCGTTGCCTTGCTGACAACAATGACGGGCCTGCTGTTCAAAATTGCCGCCATCCCCTTCCACCAGTGGGCTCCCGATGCCTACGAAGGCGCGCCCACCTCTATTACTGGATTCATGTCCGTAGCGGTCAAAGCCGCGGGATGGGCGATGCTGTTGCGCATCATGCTCTGGGGACTGCTTCCCATGCGCTCCACCTGGGTTCCAGTGCTGGTCTTTGTTTCCATTGCCACCATGACCGGCGCGAACCTTGCGGCGCTCACTCAGACCAACACCAAGCGCCTGCTTGCTTATTCCTCTATCGCGCACGTTGGCTACATGCTGCTGGGCCTGATCGCCGGCACCGTCTACGAACTTAGTCCCGACGGCATTAAAGGCATCCTGATCTATCTGCTCGTCTACACCTTCATGAACCTCGGCGCGTTCGGAGTGATCGCCTCGTTGCGCCACCGCAACGTCATCGGCGATGAACTCGACGACCTCAACGGCCTCTACTCGCGCGCTCCGGTCGAAGCGGTGCTCATGCTGATCTTCCTGCTCTCGCTGGCTGGCATTCCGCCTCTCGCTGGCTTCTGGGGCAAATATTTTATCTTCTTGAGCCTCATCGAGACCGGGCACTACGCTCTGGCATCTCTGGGCGTGCTCTACTCGGTCTTCGGACTTTATTACTATTTGAAAATGGCCAATGCCATGTTCATGGGTCAGCCGGAAGAGCGAGGGCAGCTGCCCGTGAGTTGGAGCATGCGCGCCGCTCTCGCGCTATCCGCGTTCGCGACGCTCTTTATCGGAGTCATGCCCGACCGCTTCATCCAACTGGTGAACTGGTCGCTGGGCCTGGCGCAGAGTCCTGCGGTGGCGAAGCTAATTCACTAAGCACAGACCATGTAGGGACAGCCGCCTTGGCTGTCCAGGCCAATGGCAAACCCGGCCTGCGCTCTCCCTTCTGCTTGCGGTAGAATCTGTTTCGTGGCTGAAGATCCCAATCGTGCGCCCAAACCCAACGCCCTGGTCTCCGCAGCGCGTTATTCTGAGATCGGTTTCATCATTCCGGCAGCGGTTTTTCTCGGCTATGCTCTTGGCAGGCTTGGAGACTACTGGCTGCATACTCATTGGCTCTACCTCGCAGGGGTAATCTTCGGTGCCATTGTCGGGTTCGCGCAGATGATCCGCATGGCGTCGGCCTTGTCCCGCGACAAGCCGAACTCCTGATAACTCGGGCGGATGGCTCGATAACCAGCAAACGTGACTTCAACTGCGCCACCTTCGCCTTTACCTCCAGAAACCGCCTCTGACCGGTTTTTCTCCGCCGCAATCCCTAGAATGTTGCGTTTGGTTCTCATCCTCGGCGCGCTTTTTGCGCTAGGCACAGCGTGGCGTTTTGGATGGATCACCGCCCTCGGTTTTGCTGCGGGAGCCGTTGCCGCCTACCTGAGCTTCCGATCCTTGAATAAAGCCGTTCAATCCCTTGCCAGCCGTATCGTGGACTCTGGTCAGCCCGTGAGCGGCTTTACCCTGGTCAGCGGATTCTTCCTCCGCTATCTTTTGGCGGGAATCGTGGCCTATGTTATATTCACAAGTTCTTCTCGAGCCTTTCGGGGCTTCCTGTTTGGATTGTGCACGCCGGTTGCGGCCATGCTGGTGGAAGCTGGCTTCGAGGCTTATGTCGCCTTGCGCCGCGGGTATTAACTTTGAAACTTGTTAGTAGAAACGCCTGGGAATTATAGGTTCGAGAATCGTAAGTTATGGAGCAACTCTGGCTTACCGCGCTGCTCAACCGCTTCTTCGGCGGTCCCGTCACTTCTTTGCTGCTCACCTTGGGAATCCATCCCAAACACCCGGCCGCGCCAATCTCCAATAGCTTCGCCATGGAATTGGTGGTGATGCTGTTGCTCGTCACATTCTTCATCGCAGTCCGACTACGGCTGTCTGTCGATCAACCCCGGGGCTTGCAGCATACGATGGAGGGCATCGAGTGCTTTATCGGCAACATGGGCGAGGAGATCATCGGCCATCACTACCGTCCCTACCAGCCCTACCTCGTGGCCTTGGGACTTTTTATTCTTACCAGCAATCTGATCGGCATTATTCCGAGCTTTGAATCCCCGACCGCGGTCCCGGTTGTTCCCTTAGGCTGTGCCTTGCTGACGTGGTTCTACTACCACTACCAGGGTTTGCGGCAAAACGGCCTCGGATACTTCAAGCATTTCATGGGTCCGGTGTGGTGGCTCGCGCCCTTGATGTTGCCAATCGAAATCTTTAGCCACACCGCACGCCTCTTGTCGCTCACCGTTCGTCTGTTCGCCAACATGTTCGCCGGCGAGATGGTCACACTCGTCTTCTTTTCCCTTGTACCCATCGGCGTGCCCATTATCTTTGAGGGTCTTCATATCGGAGTTTCGCTGATCCAGACTTATATTTTTGTGATTCTGGCTTGTGTTTATCTGGGTGAGGCCACGGCTCACGAACACTGATTTTTTCAGGCTTTATGTGACACTTCGTCAGCGTGAGGGCGTCTGCTCGAGGATGACGTCAACCACCTCCTGGCGATACTTCCTAAGGAGACTTCGAATATGCGTAAAGTTGTGTTTCTGATTCTAACCGTGGCCGCGTTGTCACTCTTCGCCATGCCGGCTTTTGCCCAGGGTGGGGAAGCAGCCGCTTCCGGCGGCACAAATTGGGTGGCAATCACTTCCGGCTTCGCGATGGCGTTCGCCGCCGCTCTGGCCGCTCTTGGCCAAGGACGCGTGGCTTCCGCCGCGTGCGAAGGATTGGCACGTAATCCCGCCGCCCGTCCTGGAATTCAGATCGCCCTGTTCGTGGGACTGGCTTTCATCGAGTCGCTGGTCTTGTTCACGTTCCTGATTATCTTTGTTAAAGTCGTGAAGTAACGGGACTGCAACAGATTCTCAAAAAAGCAAGAGCCTCTGTTCGCGTTAGCGAGCAGAGGCTTTTTTCAATGAGGTGGCGATCTAGATTTTTCGCTCTCCTGCCCACTCCCGGTCTTTCTTTTGTGGAGCGCGGTTTAGCGCTTCCACCAGCAGCCGGCGCAGGCGATAGCGGCTTTCCAGATCGGTATTGACGATTTCGAATCCGACCTCATTCACCCGCGCGCGCCGCAACAGCACATGCGCCCGGATCTTGGTCCGCATTCCCAGCGATACTTCCAAATCGGCCTCGCTGCCAATGCGCAGATTGTCCTCTTTCGTGCCCATGCCACCGCCCAGACTCAACTCGCGGATCAAAATCTTTGATTTTCCCCAGGAACTGCCAATGGTTGCGCCAACGGTGCGCGAGAGAACCATGCGCTCATAACGCCGCTGACGTACCCAAGGACATGCCGGAGCCGTATCAAGAGGCGCGATCGCCAGTTCCGCTGGCTCGAGGCCACTATCGGCGAGAACCTGGCCACTGTAGCGGGGGTCGGTCTTGGAGAGCGATTGCGCTGCTGCAATCCGCAACTCACGGTGGTAAATCCATCCAAATGTTTTCTTCGCCTCCACTATCTCGCGCAGCAACGACAAAGCTTCCGGATCCCGCAATCTGCCCAGTGACTCGATGGCCTTGAGTTGTACAAACGGTGAACGCGAAGCCGATTCGCCCGGCCGCGCCATGGCCAGCAATGGCGGCGCGGCGGAGAGATCGCCACTCATCCCGATTTCATCGATGGTTTCCGGCAACACTACGGAATCCAATACCTCCGCCAATTCCAGCAAAGTACGCCCACGATCCGCCGCAGCCCCGTACGCGATCTCCCGAACGACGATGTCGTGATAGAAACGGTTCCACTCAGGAAGACGCGAGGGCAAAAGTTCCAGCAGCGTTTCAACATCCAGACGGCTCAACAATCCGACCACTGCTGAGGCTTGCCGCGACTGCCCCGTGCGCAAGATCTCCCGCAGCTGGGTCAGAGCCGGACTTCCGATCTCTTTCACTAGCTCGACCATGCGATCGCACTCATCCCGTCGCATGCAACGGAAGAAACGATCGGCCAAATGCTCGGCACCCGATTGAGAAGTGCGACGCAACACCAGCAGCAGGTCTTCAGGCACTGAATCGGAACGCAATGCTTCCTCGATGAACTCCGGAATCCGGTTTTCCACGCCCACGCGCGGGCGCAAATCGTTGACCATCACCGGACGCTGCTGCAGCAACGTCTCTATTCCCGTACACACTTCGTTCACTGCCTGATAGTTCTTGGCCTCGCTGGCCTCCTGGCTCAGGCGCACAAAAGCCGCACTCAGCAAACTTTGAAGCTCAGGATCTTTTTCCACGCATAGCTGCTGGGTCACTTTGCGGATGGCGCTGCCCATCGCTTCGCCGCCTAGCCGTGCATAGAGGTCGGCGAGTTGGCTCAATCCAATCGCGGTCTTGCGGCGTGGTTCCACTTCCTTGGTGCCCAGGCAGCCGGAGTAGTTGTTCAGAATTTCGGCGGACGTTTGCTTGTCATCGCGGTCCAGCAGCACTTCAACAAACTGGCGCAGATTTCGCGGCGGCACGCAAGGAGCCTCGTTCGATAGCAGTACCGTCCTCTTCCCCGCCTCAGGTACTTCAGCCCAGAACATTCGGTCGAGGATGTCGGCGTGCGACTCCACCAAGATGCCCGCCTTATTCATCTTGTCTTCTTGCAATTTCAGAATCTGGCGCAACGAGTCCATCTGCCGGCTCATATGCTCCATCATCTGATGCACGGCATTAACTTTCACTTCGCCTTTGGAATAACGGTCCAGGGCAAAACGGATTGCCATATGCTCGGCTGCTTTCATCAGCAGTGGCGTGTCCTCTTCCTGTTCTGCTGTTGCCTTAGCCGCCAAGGTTCCCAATAATTGCTGCAAGTTCAGCCGCGTATTCGGATCGGTTTCGCCCAGTTCCTTCTGCAGATCTTCCGGACGAACACTCGGATCGCCCTGCACCTGCCCGAATCGAGTCAGCAGACGGATGGCTTGGACTACCTCTGCTTCCTGCAGCGGTACCACCCCACCTTCCCAGGCTGTTGCGGCCCCAGTACCGGTTGCTTGACCTCCGCCTCCCCCAACGGGAATGTTGGGGACGCTGCCGAACGGCACGACGACACCGCCGCTTTGGCCTTCGCCTCCCGCGTGCGCACCCTCCGCCGCCGCAATCAATTGTAATAGCTTCTGCGGATCGTTCAACCATTGCTTGAACTCTGGCCCGAGGGTTTGCGCCGCTATCTGCGCGGCCACGCTGATATCGCCGGTCAGCGGATCGGTTGCGACAAATTTCACTTCATTGATCTTGATCGTGCTCTTTTTGCCACTGCTGTTCAGGGCTTCTTTGATCTGCTTGGAAACGTCTTGCGCTTTGGAACCAGCCAGGGTAAAGGCGCGGACCAGGCGCGTGAAGTCCTCGATGGTTACGTCTTTGGAGAAGTGCAGGCTGGCCAGGCCGGCCGTGGTCAAAAGCTGCCCGAAGCTGCGTTCCACCTGACCGGTTTCGAGTGGCACTCCGTCCAGCAGTAACTTGTTATCCGAAACACCCAGCAGGAAGCCGCTCTCCCCGGCTGTGGGCAGGCCCTGTTGCAACTCATTCCAGGCGATCTCGAATTGCGCTTCCGTACGCTTGTGTTCGTAGCCGTACATGCGCGCGTACTTAATGAGGATGTTCAGGCTATGTACGAAAGCGCGTGCCGAGGCAGCGCGGTTGGCGTGAAATGTGGTCGCGTTGTCGATAGAACACCCCTGACCCGAGCTCTGGCTACGCTATAAAAGGGTAAATCCAATAGGTAAGGGCCTGCACGTTACGGAGGTAACGGAAAAAGGTAGGAAATCAGACAACTTAGACAGGGTTGTTGTCGTTTTCGTACGAACAAATCTTCCTGGGCCGTGTGTCCCGGGCATTCACAGCCGGCCCCCCGCGAGAATACAATCGCTGACATCTCCGTTTGGCGGAATCTGATGTCCACCTCAAACACTCCCACAACGCGAGCAAAGAAGACCACCGGCCTGCGCTACTGGATGTTGCGGGTGCTGCAGGAATGCGAAAACGTTTCTGCCGATTTCAGCCCTGATCCGGTCCACGACCTGCGCGTCTCGCTGCGACGCTGCCGCTCCCTCGCCGACGGTCTGATGGCGCTCGACCCTGATCCTGAATGGAAGGGCATGAAGAATGCGGGAAAACGCCTATTTCAGCGTCTGGGTGGTCTGCGCGATATTCAAGTGATGGAGGAGTGGGTAGAAAAGCTGGGCGGAGTCCAAACTCTTTCGGACGCGGGCGCGTCCGCGATGCTGCCTTCTGAATCGAATTCCGTTTCAGTTTCAGCAGATCGCGGATTCGATTGTGAGGCTGAGGATCCTGCCGTGCAAGCTCTCCTGAGAATCCTCAAGGACCGCGAACAAGAACAAAAGCGCGAAGCGAAAGCTGCTCTCGATGAATTCGACGGCAAACAATGGCGCCAGTTAAGCAAGTCTCTTCCCGCGCGTGCCGCACGTTTTCGCCCCGGGAATGCCCTTTTCAAACACCTCGCTCTGGAGCGCTGGACCGAAGCCCGCAAACTCCACAGCCGCGCCCTACGCAACCGTTCCCAAATTGCCTTCCACTCGCTCCGCATCGGCATCAAGCGTTTTCGCTATATTGTCGAAAATTTTCTTCCCGCGGAGCACAAGGCCTGGAGCGACGACCTCAAAGACGTGCAGGACTTACTCGGCGAAGTTCACGACTTGGACGTGCTCTGGTCAACCGCGATCTCCCGCCATATTTTCCGCGAGGAGTTTTCTCGCCAGCGCTGGCACGAACGAATTCTCTCCCAGCGCACCAAGCGCATCGACCGCTACCGTGCCAAAATGACGGGACCCGATTCCCGTTGGCAAGTCTGGAGGGCAAGGCTGCCGAAAGAAAAGCAGATTCAACAGCTTGCCACGCGGCGTATGAAGCTCTGGGCGAACGGCCTCGATCCCGACTTTCCCCACTCCGAACGTGTCGCCAGCCTGGCACTTCAGCTGTACGACGGTCTTCTGGCTTGCGCATGGCAGCCTGCAGTGGATAGTGTTTCTGCTCGTTCCAGCCTACTCGCTGCGGCACTCCTGCACGACGTCGGCAAATCCAAAGGCGAGAAAGGCCATCATAAGAAGTCTGTCAAACTGATTCGCAAACACGGCAACCCCCTAGGCTGGAAAGAGGCCGACCTGCAGCGCGCCGCCATCGTGGCTCGCTTTCACCGGGGAATGTTACCCGCAAGAAACCACAGGCTCTTGTGCGATCTTCTTCCTGACGAGCAGAAAGCCGCCATTCAACTGGCCGCCATTCTGCGCCTCGCCAATGCCTTGGACGCCTCCCACGACGGTCGCATCCGTCGGCTTCAGATAGAAAATGCTCAAAACGGAAACATGGAACCCAAGTTTGCAACGTCTGGCAAAAAACGCGTGAACGGATTTCTGCGGAAGCCTGCCGCCCTGGCCAGAGACGAAGCCTTGGTCATCGCTGCAGAAGGATACTCACCTCTGGGAAACTCCGCCCGAACCATCGCCGCCGAACGCTACTTGCTGGAGACGGTTCTGCACAGACCGATACTGATGAAGCCGATGAAGCACTCCCCGAATCCTTAGAGTAGTCAGGCGAGCTCAGAAATAGTGGAGGGCATGCTATCCGCGAATCAATGCCCTACGCGACTCGGGCACCTTCCGTACATGCTTGCGGAAGCGAGTCGGTCACTTCCTCGAATTGAATTACCCAGATACAAATGTTGTTGCATCCATCGGCTACCCGGCACGTAAGATTGAACGCTGAAGCCGGGAGCCCGAAGCCGAGTCTATGACCCACGCCCAACTAGTCGAAAAATCTGTCCGCTGGCTACGCCGCTATCGCTGCGGAGTAGTGCTTTCCGAGCAAGCCTGCGTAAGCGGCGAGATGCCGGATGCTATCGGTTGGAAGCGCGCGTGCCACTCCGTGCTGGTCGAGTGTAAGGTCACTCGCGCTGATTTCCTTGCTGACCAGACTAAGCCATTCCGGCTCAAGCCCGAGCATGGAGTCGGATGCGAGCGCTTTTATCTAGCTCCCGCCGGACTCGTGCGGCAAGAAGAACTACCCATAGGCTGGGGTCTCCTCGAACACCGCGGCGGTAAAATTGAAATCGCGCATCCTTCTGCCAAGAACCTTCGCACCACCACCGGCTTCCGCTACGAAATGAACCTGCTGCTGGCCAGCCTGCGGCGCGTCGAGGTCCGCGTCGAGCCACAAAGCATTACCGATTTTCTCAAGTGGAAGAACCGCATGGTGGAATATAACCGCGGTACCTACCCGGAAGGCCTGGTCTCCGCAGAAGAAGAACTCAACGTGTTCCTGGACCCGGGGCTGACCTCGTAGCACGGGAGCTTCGGTTACAAGTTCGCAGATTTTTCTGTGACGGGAAGGGGTCCCGACCTGGGCAGTCTGGCAGAACTTGGCTCGCGCCCGGCAAGTCGAGCTACAGCTCGCGTCGCCCTTCCATAGCCTTCAGCATCGTGATCTCGTCGGTGTATTCGATGTCGCTACCAACGGGGATGCCCATCGCGATGCGCGTTACCTTCACACCCACGCGCTTGAGTTGCTGCGAGAGATAGGTGGCGGTCGCCTCGCCTTCCACTGTGGGATTGGTGGCGATGATCACTTCATCCACATTGCCAGCGTCCACGCGCGTGATGAGGTTGGCAATTCGCAACTGTTCCGGTCCAACTCCGTGTAATGGAGAAATCGACCCATGCAGCACGTGGTAAACGCCGTTGAAGTGTTTTGTCTTTTCGATGGCAGCAATATTGGTGGGCTCCTCCACCACGCAAACCAGAGTTTGGTTGCGGGTTGCGCTGCTGCAATATGAGCACGGATCGACGTCGGTGATGTTGTTGCATACCGAGCACAAACGCAAGCTGGCTTTGACGTCGCGCACCGCAGCGGCCAGCGCCTCGGCATCTTCGTCACTGGTCCGCAGGATATAGAATGCAAGCCGCTGCGCGCTCTTCGCGCCTACGCCCGGAAGCTTCTTCAGTTCGTCAATCAGCCGCGACATCGGCTCGGCAAATTTAGACATAGGAATTGGGTAATTGTGCGATCGGGTGATTGAGCAATTTAAGAGCCAAATTTTTAAAGTCCACCCATGCCCAGCCCGCCAAGTAGGCCGCCCACTGTTGACTGCATCGCCCCGTCAACCTTTCGCGCTGCTTCATTAACAGCGGCGAGGATTAAGTCTTGCAGCATCTCCAGGTCCGCCGACTTCAGAGCTTCGGGATCGATACGCAGGCTAAGCAGTTGCTTGCGCCCGTCCATTTTCGCCGTCACGGTTCCTCCGCCGGACGAGGCTTCGACCACGGTCTCCTGCATTTTTTTCTGCAGCGTGTCGTATTGCGCCTTAGCTTTGGACATCAATTCTTGCAGGTTGAATCCACCCATAGAACCCTCGGCTCCCGGCGTTCGGCCATCGGAGCGAAACTCCGGAGGCCAGACTCCGACTTAGTTACCGCTTCTCCTTGTAATCGATCACCGTACGAATTGCGGCGCCGAATTTTTCCTGCATGCGGCGCACTACCGCGTCCTGCTCGGCGCGACTGCGACCTCCAGGCCCTGAATTTGTTCGTTCGGTTTTGCTAGCGCCATTACGCTTCCCGTCGGTCGTGGCCACAGCGCCACCCGGAACGATTTTCACCTTGACGGCACGCCCCAAAACGCCGCTGGCCGAGGCTATCGCCAATCGTCGGCCTTCGGCGCCGAGTGACATTTCGATCACGGTCTGCGACTCCGGCACCTTGATCACTATTTCGTTTTCTTCCACCGACCATTCGCCCGCCTCGAGCATAGAGACCAGGATGCGCTGATTACCATCCGTAAGCGCCTGCAGCACAAAACTGCGAACTTTCTCTAGGGAAACTGCTGACCCTGCGATTGCCGGGCCCACCGATTGCGGAACTTGCGGCGTAGCTTGCACTCGAGCCTCGGGCTGGAGGCTGGTCTGCGAACTCGACTGAGTATCGCGAGCGTTCTCGTCGAGATCGTCGAGAGCGGCCGCTCCCATGATCACCCGCGCCGGAGCGTTGCCCCTGGCAAACATGCGCGGACTGCCGCCTGGAAGGGATTCCGGCGAAGACTCCTGCCGCGGACCGCTTTTGCGCGCAGAATCCGCCGCGAATGGCGAGACAGAACTAGGCCCGGTCGGACCAACCCCCTCGGTTCGTCGAGCCTCCCCCCCACCGCCTGAAATCGAAGCTACAATCGAGGGCCGCACCGGGTTTCGAGGCGAACTTGTCCCGGAGCCCGCCACATCGGAAGAAGCGGCCACATCGCTCAACAATTGCTCGATAGGCAACAGTCGTTGCGCGTGCGCCATCTTCAGCAGTCCCAGTTCGAGATGGAAGCGCTGTTCCTGCTTGTATCCCAGTTCGCCATGTGTCCGCAGCATGATCTGCAGATGACGAGTAAGATCTTCCTCGCCGAACAGTTCCGCAATTCGTTCAACCCGCTCTTTTTCTTCAAGCGAGATTTGCAATAGCGAAGAATCTTTGCCGGCAATCTTGGCGACGGTCGCATTGCGCAGAAAGCGCACCATCTGGCGCGCGAAGTGCGTCGGGCTGTGGCCTTCACTGATGAGATGATCGACTTGCCGCAACACGTCCAGGCTGGCGCCACGCGCGATGGCCTGCATCACCTCTTCGAGAATGTGTGCCGGCGCGGCACCGACCAGATTTCGTACCGAATCAGCGGTGAGCTTTCCGCTGGACGATGCAATCGCCTGGTCGAGGATCGACAGCGCATCGCGCATTGAGCCGTCACCAGCCTCGGCCAGCAGCGCAAGCGCGTCCGCCTCGGCTTCAATCTTCTCGCGACCGACGAGATCGCGCAGTTGCCTGACAATGTCGTCGGACTTTACCGCGCGGAAACTGAAGTGCTGGCAGCGCGAGCGAATAGTTTGCGGAATATCCTCCGGCTGGGTTGTCGCCAACATAAAGACAATGTGGTCGGGGGGCTCCTCCAGCGTCTTGAGCAGAGCGTTGAAAGCGGCGTCAGTGATCTGATGAGCTTCGTCGAGAATGTAAATCTTGAAGCGATCACGTGCGGGACGGTAGCGCGCCGCCTCACGCAGTTCACGGATTTCGTCGATGCCGCGGTTGGTGGCGGCGTCAATTTCGATCACATCAACCGCGTTGCCGGCACGAATCTCAGTGCAGGATTCGCAGATGCCGCAGGGTTCGGCGACCGGTTTATCAGATGATCGGCAATTCAGGGCCGCCGCCAGAATGCGTGCCACGGTCGTTTTTCCGATGCCCCGATGCCCGCTGAAGATGTAGCCATGGGCCGTCCGCCCTTGTTCGAGAGCGTTCTGCAAAGTGCGGGTGACGTGCTCTTGTCCGATAACCTCGGAGAACTTCTGCGGACGGTATTTGCGCGCTAGGACGGTGTAACTCATGGGCCGGAATAGACGATTATACGTGATAGTAGAGGGCTCGCGAGAATGTCGCGGAGGCTTGCTAAAATCCGCACACAAGCGATACGCTGGTGCGTCGACCTGGAGTACGCGAAGGTCTGCCCCCCGAATCTGGCCCAGGCCGCAAAGGAGCTTTTCTTATGCAACTGAAATTGGCAGCGCGAACCAAGGATGGAATTCTGGTGGTGGATTGCAGCGGCCGAATTGTGTTTGGGGAGGAGTCTTCGCTGTTACGCGATACGGTCAAGAAGGCCGTTTCGGAGAACAACCGTATCGTGCTCAATCTGGGCGAGGTGAATTATATCGATTCCGGTGGATTGGGCACCCTGGTGGCGCTGCACACCACCGCTCAAAACGCAGGCGGAACAATCAAGTTGACCAATTTAACCAAACGCGTAGGCGATCTTCTGCAGGTCACAAAGTTGCTCACGGTTTTCGACGTTTATAACTCAGAAGCGGAAGCCATCGATTCTTTCAGCAAGGCGGCTTAGTTCTTACTTGGGGCGAAGCTCACGAACCGAAGCTCATAAACTGTGCCGGATGGTCTTCACTACCCGATCCGCGATAAGTGAACTGGGGCCGCGCTAAGCCTTCCTCGAATGATCCCTCGCATTATTTTCATTCTGTGTCTGCTGGTGAGCGCCAGTGGCCTCGTGTCTCCGCCAATCGCGCTGGCGATGGGGCTGGTGTTTGGGCTGGCCCTTCCGCATCCTTACGGCAATGAAGCGAAGAAATTCTCCAAGTTCCTGCTGCAAGCATCAGTGGTGGGTCTCGGTTTCGGAATGAACCTGCATCAGGTTGTGCGGGCGGGTCGTAGCGGCTTCGTCTACACCATGCTGGGTATCAGCTTCGCCCTGCTCGCTGGTATGGGTTTGGGCGCGCTGTTCGGCGTGCGGCGAAAACCGGCGTTCCTCATCGCCACTGGCACGGCGATTTGCGGCGGCAGCGCCATTGCCGCAGTCGGTCCGATCACGCAGGCCAGCGACGAAGAGATGGCCGTCGCGCTGGGAACCGTATTCGTGCTGAATTCCGTTGCGCTGCTGATTTTCCCGGCCATCGGCAAGGCATTGAAGCTTACCCAATCGCAGTTTGGCTTGTGGGCAGCGCTGGCTATTCATGACACTAGTTCGGTAGTGGGCGCAGCAGTCAAATACGGCGCCGAAGCGCTCGCCGTTGCGACCACCGTGAAGCTGGCGCGTGCCTTGTGGATCGTTCCACTCGCGCTCGGAACTGCGCTGGTGCGCCGCGCCAAGGCAAAAATCCAGTGGCCGTGGTTTATCGGTCTCTTCTGCCTCGCCGCGGTGTGTAACACTTATTTGCCGTCCGGAGCGCACGCCTATGCAATCGCAGTGAAAGTTGCGAAGGTTGGCTTGACTGTTACTCTGTTCCTGATTGGCAGCGGCATTTCGGTCTCGACAATCAAGCGCGTAGGGCATCGGCCGCTGCTCCAGGGAATTATCCTGTGGCTGCTGGTTTTAGTGGGATCGCTGTGGCTGATTCGCCTGGGATGGATCGCGTTATGAAGAAGGGGAAACAGAACTCGCAGACTCGCAAAGGAAGAAGACGAGCAGAGCAATGGCCTTCCGACAAACCATCTCCAGATCGATTATCTCTAGCTCGATCGTCCACGGACAACTCATCGAAGATGCGGATTCGCATCGAGGCCGCCATTCGCCGCATTCCCAAGGGTAAGGTCTCAACCTACGGAGCGATTGCGCGAGCGGCAGGACTTCCGGGAAGGGCCCGGCAAGTTGCCCAGGTATTGCACCGTAGTTTCGGATTACCTTGGCAACGCGTGCTGGGTGCGGGAGGAGAAATCAAGCTGCGGGGAGATTCCGCCACTGAGCAGCGCCTGCGCTTGGAAGCTGAAGGCGTGCGCTTCCGCGGCCGGCGAGTTGATATGAAACAATGCGAGTATAAGTTTTCGCGCGTGAACCCGGGGAAGAAGCGATCTGCCAAAAACTGAGATCCCTCGTTGGTCAAATGAAAACAAGAGGGTTGCCCTGGGCCTGTCACGGTAGCAAGAGCCGATGCGGCTCTTGCCGACGACCAACGACTAACGACCGCTCTTGAACTGCTCGTCGAGTTCCACCTGATATCCAGTGACGACCTTATTGGTCTCGTTGGCCATGCCTACGACAGACATCAACTCTTTGAACATGGCATCGGTCATGCCTTTCTTCTGCGCTGAAGCGGTGTGCGAAGCGATACAGTAACCGCACTGGTTGGTGACGCTCACGGCGACATAGATCATTTCTTTGGTCAGAGGATCGAGCGCGCCGGGAGCCATGATCTGTTTGATGTCTTCCCAAGTGCGTTTCAGTGTGGCGGGATCGTGCGCGATCGCCTTCCAGAAGTTATTGATCCAGTCGGTCTTGCGCGTGGCCATGATGTCGTCGTAAACCGCGCGCACCTCCGGGCTGGCGTCTTTGTATTCGATGAGTCCAAGCGTTGCCATGAGTTCTCCAAGTATTGAATGGATCCACCACAAAGTCACCCTTCAGCTTCGCTCAGGGCAGGCTGCGACACAGAGGAAGCAAAGCCTGCAACAGGTTTTCTGTGTGACTCGGTCTCTCGGTGGTGAAAATCGGTGCGGATCTCCTGCGCCGGCTATCGCTACTTCGGTAGCTCTCCACTCAGCAGTTTCTCTAACGACGCCGCCGGGCAGCGCACACCCACGTAAAACTGACCGAATAGTGCATATACGGCGCTGACGTGATCGAAGCGCATTTCGTAGATCAGCTTCTTGAAGACGAGCGGATCGTCGGCAAACAGATCGACGCCCCACTCCCAATCGTCGAAGCCAATTGAACCGGTGATGATTTGCTTGACCTCGCCGGCATAGTGTCGGCCCACGAGTCCATGGTCGTTCATCTGTCGAGCTCGCTCTTCAAGGGGAAGCGTATACCAGTTCTTGTCTTCGCCGCGCTTCCGGTCCATGGGGTAAAAGCAGATATAACGGTTCGGCGGAATCTCGGGGAAGAGGCGCGGGTGCATGGCCTCGCGATGCCGGTTGAGTTTGCATTCGATCTCCGCCTTCCACTGCTCCGAGTGTGGCGGGATGCCTTGATCGGCCAGTTCTTTATAGATCTTGAGCGTGGAGTCGTAGAGTCCAAGTTCGATGATCGAAAGATAAGATGAAGTGGGTTCGAAGCATTCGCTTAGGCGCAGTCCATTTAATTTGAGTTCCGCCTGGTTAAGTTCGGCAAACGATTTGCGGAAGTGTACCAGCATCAGATCGCCCTTGTGGCCGATCAATGAGAAAAGCGCCGACTGCCCGCTGGAATTCCTTTCCATTTCGCCCAGCACAGTCGCCGCTTCCTGAGCGATCGCCATTCGCGCTGCGTCGGGCAAAGCGCGCCAGGCTGTCCAGCGGAAACGCATCATCTGGTGCAGGACACTGTAACCCTCAGTGGTCAAGGGTACAGCCGGAATTTCAGCGGCGGCGGTTTGCGGGTGGACAGGAGCCGTGGTGGTGGTTGTCATCGCGCTCTCGGAATGTGTGCTCATTCAATTTCCCATCTATTGTACGCAAAGGCGAGGCTCGCGAACCCTCGATTTACAATCATTCCAGCCTTTCGTAGGCACGGGGCGATTCATTCATGCACAGACGAACACCGATCTCAATATCTTGCGCCATCCTGCTGCTAACTGCCTCGCTGGCGGCGCAGAGTAGACACCTATGGGTGCTTCGCGCACCCGGCGAGATGAGAGAATACGATTCTGGATCGTTTGCCGCCAAGCAAACGGTGAAAGTGCCGGCGGAAGCAATGACGTCACCGCAGAGTCTATCGGTAAACCATCTGGGGCAGATGCTATTTGCCGTTCCAGTGTCGTTGCCGCTAGCAGAAGAAGATTTTGCAGCCGAGCGCAAGGTTTGGTTCTGGGATGGTCACACCGCGACCACACTTACGCGGGAGATTGTGCGTACAACGTCTAACACGGGATCAAACTTGGCGATCACGGAGTCGGCACCGATGCCCCATCTCTCGGCCGATGGATCGCATCTCTACTGGTTCTCGAACCAGGCGCGGCGATTGCAACGTGATGGCGTCGATCTCTCCACCAAGATCACTTCGCTAGCATGGCAGAGCGATCTCACCGGCACGGGACGCCAAGACTTGGCGTCGGTCGCGGCGCCTGACTGTTCGTGCCCCACAGGAGATTGCGAACAGACCTGTCCCTACGGCGAAGTGTGGATTCCCGACGATGCAGTGGGAAAGTTTTTTCTTCTCACTCAAGTTGTGGCCGGAAAAACCCAAACGATTCATAAAACGACTTCCCGATACGAAGAGACTGCAGGGAAATGGAGCGCCATGCCGCTCGATCCGCCGCTGCGGCGCGGGTTGGACGCCGCCGGTCCCGATACACTTCTTGAGGCGATTCCCGACACAGGCTGTTGCGGATGGGCGAATCAGAGTGACGATCAAACGCTGCTGCGTCTGCACGGCAAAACATTGACCGTGTTCGACGAACACGCCACGTACAACAACCCCGACTACGACGTGAGTTTTTACACGGAGAATGGTAAGTTGTCCCCCGAACTTGATTCTGTAGCGCTTACCATCGTTGCTACCGCTCAGCCCAACCAGCCGATTCAACTTGCAGAGCGAGCACAGGCTAATCCGGAAGAATCGCAGCGCATTCGTAAGGCATTGCTCGATCTGCCCGCCGTCGAGGTAAAGAGCGTCGAAGACTCGCCGCGACGGGTAGCGTTCCTAACGCATGCCGCACTGGTGGGTTGGATCAGCGACAAAGAGATTCTAGTCGTCGAAGGCCATCTGCTCGTTGCCTACAACGTGGCTACCGGGGCGCGCCGGAAATCGAACATTCGCGCCGAGGATACGACGCACGTGTTTCTTCGGTGAAGAAGTTTTATTCTGGCGTGATCCGTCTTTTTAGCAACAATCTTTCATGAACATTCATGACGAAGGCGCCTGGATTACGCTGTTTTTCATCCCCTCAATGATTTCTTTATTTGTTTTTGTTCGCCGCCACTACCACTGGGTAAGAATGCACACCATCTGCAAGGTACCCGTTGACGTTCCTGGTCTGAGCCAGCCTCCGATTGCGGTCGTTGCTATCGACCGGTGGAACAGCATTACCCGGCAGGGAATTGATTTTGCCGCGCGACTCTCTCCGGAAGTAATCGGGTTGCACGTCGAGCCCGGCAAGTATTCCATATTGCTTCAGGATGAATGGAAACACTGCGTCGAGGAATCTTTCCGCGCCGCGGGCAAGGAGCCGCCCCAGCTCCACGTCTTGCCTTCCCCCTACCGCTTCATCATCATTCCCATCGTTCAATTCATTCTCGATCTGTCGGAAAATAATCCCACACGCAACATTGTCGTAGTCATACCCGAGCTTGTTGAGGACAAATGGTACGGATATTTCCTCCACAATCAGCGTGGCCACTTTCTGGAATGGGTACTTCTAGTTCGCGGCAACGAACACATCTTCACCGTCAGTGCGCCCGGCACATTCGCGAGCGAAATTGAGTTGAGAGGTTTTGCGCCGCTATGGCTTTATCTTCTCCGGTTTCAGCAGCAGATCCTGATAATCAAAGCTAAAATCTGCCAGCGGAGAAACGGCCGCCATCCGCGCGCTTTCAACGGTGCCGTCCGGCTTCAAGGAGAAAGTCACAAATGCGTCTTCGATCGTGCGATCGCGCCAATGCGCTTTGAACGTGTCGTACTGCCAATGCTGTAAATCTCCGACCATGGTTGGTGTGTGATCGAAGGTGATGACCAGGCAGCCATTTTCCCCTCGAATCGTAATCGAGCCGTACCAAGCGTCATTGTAGGTGCCGGTATATTTCTCGCTGGGAAGGGAAGGTTTAGAATCCGCCGCTCGCGTCCCCTCAGCTCTCTTCATGGTTTCTGCCGCTTCTTTTTCCTGTGTGTCTTTGACGGATTTGAAAGCAGCGATCCAGTCGGTAGGCGGTAAGCCGAAATAATGGTCCAGTATGTGGTAGAGAATGGAATCGAACGCCCCGCCTTCTTCCGCATTTGTCAGCACCACCACACCAAGAGTTTCATCGGGTACCAGCATCACGCGAGACACAAAGCCGGCGACGCCGCCGGTGTGCCCGACAAGTTTGTGCCCGTGATAATCGCGCAGACCCCAGCCCAAGGCATAGTCCGCGAAATTTGTTTTCAGTCCGACCAGCGGTGGCGGAAGATTGCCAACTGGAAGAATCGTCTGCGGAGACCACATTTCTTTCGACTGCTGCTCGCTGAAGAGCCGGCCCTCATGATCCACGAACTTTCCGCGATTGAGCTGCACTTGCACCCACTTTGCCATGTCAGCCGCGCAAGAATTGATCGATCCGGCCGGGCCCACATTGTCGAGAACTTCAAAGGGTATAACTTCCAGCTTTCCGTCCAGGCGCTCATGTGGAAGGGCATAGTTATCGCCGGGTTTGAACGCGGCATTGCTTACGTTTGAATTATTCATGCCCAGCGGCGCGAAGATGTGCTGGCGGATATAGTCGTCCCAGGAAATGCCTGTCACGCCGGGAATGATCTGCCCAGCCGTCATGTAAAGCAGGTTGTCGTAAGCGTAGTGGCTGCGGAAGCTCGACGCCGGCTTCATAAAGCGCAATTTGTAAATGATCTCGTCTCGCGTGTATGTCGAATGGGGCCAGAACAGCAGATCGCCTTCGCCTAGTCCCATGCCGCTGCGATGGGTGAGCAGGTCGCGGAGAGTCATCTCGTGCG
This sequence comes from uncultured Acidobacteriota bacterium, assembly GCA_963720155.1. Lineage (GTDB taxonomy): Bacteria > Acidobacteriota > Terriglobia > Terriglobales > Acidobacteriaceae > Sulfotelmatobacter. The sequence goes on along the minus strand of CAVREP010000010.1, from coordinate 349,790 downwards.
AAACATACGGGTCATACATCACGAAGCCGGGCAGGCGCTGGTAAACTCGATCGTCCCACGAGAGTTTGCCCTCATCAACCAAGCCGGCCAGTGCCGCGGTAGTGAAAGCCTTGGTGTTCGAGCCGATGCCGAACATGGTGCGCTCGTCAACCGGCGTGGGGTCACCAAGCTTTCGCACGCCATAGCCTTTCGCGACAATCACCTTGCCGTCCTTCACAATGGCGACGGCCATTCCTGGGACCTCGAAGGTCTTCATGGAGTTGGCAACGTAGGCATCCAGATCGGCAGGCGGCGCAGTCTGCGCGCTGACCGGGACGACAGCAACAGCCCGGAGAATTATGACTGCCAAGAAACAGCGAACTGGTGTGAGCATGCGTTTTCCCTCTGATGAACGGAGACGCAGCATTAGAACACACAACAAGGATGGACGGGTTTCAGAGACAAACTGAAATATGGTGAAGACCAAAAGGCGAGCGTATCGGCTCGCCCGTCGGATCAAAAAGGTGAACTGTTAGTGGTGGTCGCGGTCGTGGTCCCCGTGGCTATGGCGCCAAGTCCAGTATTCCTTTTGTTCTTCGGGAGGAAGCCTGCGGAAGTCGCGATGTTCATCACGGTGATTCTCGCGCGCCCACTGATTGTAATAAACCACTTCGTCGTGGTTCCATACGTGATAGTCACTGTAATAGGGATCATAGACCCGATAGTAATGATGCTCGCAGGCCATGCCCAACACGGAACACGCCATCGCAGCGGCGAGAAAACATGAACTCAGCAAGCGCGACTTGATGCCCATTCGAATAATCCTCCTATTGTTTTCGGTCGCTCATACGACCAAAGTCTCATGAAAAACTTGAGCGCCTGGATAAGTTCGTTGCGGGGATGCGCAGACGGGTTGCTCGTAGACGAGTAGACATCAGCTGCATGCCGAAGAGTGAATCCGTTTCTTGCGCTTCGCTGCATGTGCTGCTCGCACTCTGCGTTAGAATGAAGAGGCTGACATTTGATACCGCAACGTGAGGGAGCCCACGCAATGTATCCAGAAATTATGGTTATTCCCATGCGCGAAGAGTTGACCCGCCTGGGTATCGAGGAACTGCGCACGCCCGAGGCTGTCGACCGCGCCTTGAAAGGGCAATCCGGCACGGTCATGGTAGTTGTGAATTCGATTTGCGGATGTGCCGCCGGCCGCATGCGTCCGGCTGTGCGCCTGGCTCTGCAGAACGCCACACACCCAGACAAAACATTTACTGTGTTCGCTGGCCAAGACGCTGAGGCCACGGAACGCGCCCGGAGTTTTTTCAGCGGACAACCGCCGTCCTCGCCCTCGATCGCCATTCTGCGCGATGGCCAGCTCGTCTACATGATGCCGCGCCGCGACATCGAATCCCGCGAGGCGCCTGCCATCGCCGCCGATCTGAAGGCAGCTCTCGACAAGTTCTGCGCGAAGTCGGTGTCGGCCTCCTAGAGACACAGCTGGCTACGTCTTCTCTAAACTCGGAAGGGACGCGGTCATGCTTCCTACTTCCCCATAGAAGCGCTCCTCGGCTTGTCCAATCTAAATGCCTTCACCACAATTCCGTTCGGCTGCACGCCTACGGGAATCATGGTCAGGAGCGAATACTCCGTTGGCTCCAACTTTCGCGGTGTGCGGCGTTGGACCACTGTGATGTCGCCCGCTTGCGTGTCCAGCACCAGAAGATAGTTTTCATCCTGAGAGAGCGCCATGCCCTCGGGGCGGCTGCCAACTGGTAGGGTTGCAATCCTGCGTCCCAGGTCGATGTCATAGACGGCAATACTGTCCGAACCGAAATTACTGACATATAGCCGGGAGTTATCGCGCGTAACCACCCCGCGCGCGGGATGCTGCCCCACCAGCGCACTGCTGCCGACTTCATTGTTACCCGTCTCAACAATCGAAATGCTGTCCGAATCAAAATCGCAGACTATCAGTTCGCCGCCATCGGGCTTCAGTGCAAGGCTCACCGGTGTCCGCCCCACATCCAGCAAGGCCAGCACTCGATCACCTGCCGCGTCACCGTTCTTCAACGCAACGGATGCGACCTGCGACGAGCCGGAACACGCAACAAATGCTTTGCTCGAATCCGGTAGAATCGCAATATCTTCCGGCTGGGCGCATACCGGCAAAGTGGCCCGCACCCGCAGCAGTTTGGCATCGATCAGAGAAACTGTGTTATCGCCGCGATTCGAAACCACCACCGTCGCCCCGTCGGGCGAAACCCGCGCTAGTCCCGGTGCCGAACCCACCCGCACATTGCCCAGAACGGAGCGTTTCTCCGAGTCAATCACCGAGACGTTCGCTGACCCGGAATTTGCCACATAAGCACGCTTGCCATCTTCCGAAACGTCAATGAAATAAGGTTTTCCGTGTACTCCAATCGTTGCTACCACGACATTCTTCTCAGCATCGATCACGCTCACGTTACTCGATCCGGAGTTGACAACGTAGATTTCATTCTTCTTCGTATTCGCCGCAACTCCCGTCGGAGATACTCCTACGGCAATAGTTTTTGTCAGCTCAAAGGTGCGCAAATCTATCACGCTGACTGTATTGCTCTTGCCATTGGTGACATATGCGTACTCGCGATAGGACGGCCCGTAATCTGGCAACGCCCGCTCGCGAAAATACCACCAGCCCAGCGCACCAAGCAGCGGAATCAAACCAATGATGAAAAGGAGTTTTCTCAAGATGACAGTCGCTGGCCTCGGGAAAATAAGACTACCAGAGAGGAGGTTCGTCCGGAGCGGCCTAGCGTGGTGCGGTTTCTGCCGGGGACGTTTGCCCCTTTGCTGTGCTGGCCTTTAATTCACTAGCCTTTAACTCGTTGGTCAACGTAGTCATTTCGTCGGTCGACATACGGATGTCATCATCCAGCACGAAGCTTAACTTACCCGAACCGGTCTCCTGAAACCGCGCTCGCCGCAGTACGACCTTGCCTTGGGCACTGGGAGGAAGCATTGTTTTGTAATCTGAAGCCTGCTGTACAACCGCAAGTAGCGACTCCGCGATTCTATTGCGCACAGCTTCTCCGAGAGACCCTGACCGTAATAACTCGCCAACTAAACCTTGCGCATCAACCCGTCCGACCGCCGGCATCACCCGTAACGTCCCGTCGTCCCCCGCAGTCGGTGTCAGCCTAACCTCAATCGTCCCGTTGCCTTCCACCATTTCATGACTGCTGCTACCAAAGCACGCCCAGCGCTCGTAGTGCAATTGAGCAATCACCATGCTTTCCGGCGTCGACGGGGTGAGAGTTGCGCTCCGAATCTCAATTTGTTCCCCGCATGCGTCCGATTTGTCGAGTTGCGCGCGCAGAACCTCAGTAATATCTTGCTGCAGGTTCGATATGTCTGCGGTCAACTCAAGCAAGAACGCGTTTTCGTCGCCTCGTGCTGTGCCTTTGGAGATCACTCCAAAGGTTGTAATCGCGACGTCCTGATTCCCGAAGTGGATTGAGCTCTTCACCGGTGGAATGTTGAAACTAACTTCCTGGCCATTGCGAGGCCCAATGCTCATTTCTTGTCCGAGGGCCAGTTGTTGATCATGGAAACTCGTGAGCGTGCGCTGCAAATTTTGTGCCGAGCTCGCGACCTGCTGACCGCCTATCTTTGTCTTTTCTATTTCCACATTCAGCGCGGTGATCTGTTGCGTCAACTCCGAATCCATTCTTGTCAGCTTTTTGATCGTCTCTTTCAGCCCCGATTTCTGGCGGTCGGAGAGCTCTTCCAGAAACTTCGTGTTCTGGGTCCGAGCTTGTTCGAGGGACTGCTCAAGGACTTTATTGCGAGCGGTAAGTTCGGAGGCATTGTTCTCCCTGGCCGCCCACTCCAGAAAGGTCTGCAATTCTGCGCCCGCGTTTTCCGTACTTTTGACCATCAAGTTGTACTCGACAATCTGTTGGCTGTTCGCTTGCAGAGCGAGGGCTTCGTGAAAATCCTTCAGGTCGTCCTTCACATCCAAGCCGGTCGCTTTCCCCCCTCCACTCAAGCCGCCTCCGCCCGCAGTCCCTCCCCCGATGTGCCCGCCGCCCCCGCCGCCGCGTTGGGCAATCATTCCGCACGGAAACCCCAGCAGCGCGACTCCCAGAATAAGCGTCTGTACCCAGCAAATACGGGACCTTTCGGGAAACATAACGTAGATCTCCTGCGAAATGCCTAGCCCACCGGAGGTGGCGGGAAGCCCTAGCTTCGCGCAGGTTCGATAAAAAGGCCACAAACTTTACAGTTCTTTGCACAACGGACAAAAAGGGGACTCTTGACCAACGCGCCATGAATAGGCTGAGACCAAAACCGCTACTCGCTAACCGCGACCGTTTCTCGCAGGCCAATGCCCGGCACAGTTCTCCCCACCACGGCCGCAATCTGCCTGACTTGCGTCATTAATTCGTCGAACTGATCGGGAAAGAGCGACTGTGGTCCATCCGACATCGCCTCGTCGGGCTTGTTGTGTACTTCCACCATCAATCCATCGGCGCCCACAGCCACCGCCGCGCGCGATAGCGGCGTCACTTTATTTCGCTTCCCCGTCCCATGGCTTGGATCGACAAAAATCGGCAGATGACTCAAGCGCTGCACTGCCGGTACCAGGCTCAGGTCAAGCGTGTTACGGGTGTGGTCGGCAAAGGTCCGAACTCCGCGCTCGCACAGTGCCACGTTGTAATTGCCTTCACTCAAAATGTATTCCGCCGCCATGAGAAACTCTTCCAGAGTCGCCGACATGCCTCGCTTCAGCAGCACCGGCTTCTTCGCCCGTCCGGCGCGCTTCAGCAACGAAAAATTCTGCATGTTGCGCGCCCCAATCTGGATCACGTCCGCATACTCCTCAACCAGATCGAGCGATTCGTTATCGATTGCCTCCGTAATAATCTTCATTCCGTACTGTTGCCGGACCTCCGCCATAATCCGCAACCCCTCTTCACCCAACCCCTGGAAAGAATAAGGAGACGTCCGCGGCTTGTAAGCTCCGCCTCGAAAAAACTGCGCCCCGGCGCGATGCACTCGCTCCGCCACGGCAAACGCCTGGTCGCGGCTCTCAATGGCGCATGGTCCCGCAACAATCGCCAGCCCGCGCCCGCCAATGGTGGCCTCGGTCCCGGCAAAACGAATCACCGTGTTGTCTTCTTTAATGTCGCGGCTCACCAGTTTGTAGGGCTTCGAGACCTTGATCACTTCTTGCACGCCCGGCATCTCTTCCAGCGTGCCTTGCTCTACCTCACCCCTGTTTCCAGTGATGCCGATGGCAGTGCGCTGCGCGCCTGGCATAGCGTGCGCGCGATAACCGAGCTTCTCAATTTTTTCGCAAACCGAGCGCACTTGTTCATCGGTCGCGTGCGCCTTCATGACAACTAGCATAGATTCCCCTTAGTAGACGGCATGGATAAGAGTTGTATGCGGACGGGCACTCTTACGCGTCCAGCTGATCGCGTGGGGACAGCCACCCTTTCGACTTCGCGCAGGACAGCCGCCCCGGCTGTCCAAGTCGAGCGAAGCTCGACTTGCCTTCGTCGCCACTTCCACGGCTTCCAGCATTAAGTCTACCGTTGCCAGCCATTGCACCGCAAACGCAGCCATCGTCCGAGCATTAGCAGCCTTCCTGTGACCCAGCACGCGGCGGTCCCGTTGAGGGAAGCTCGACGCACTTTCCTCGTCGTCTCCTCGGCAGCGATCGGCCTGCCAGCTTTCCAACACGGTTCGCGTGGGGACAGGTGACTTGCCCGCCTCGCTTAGGCACAGCGAGTCCCGGCAAGACACCCAAGCTTTATACTTTCTCCATGCCCCGCTCCCTCGCCCGTGAACAAGATATCCTCGCGCGCCCCGCGCCGAAACGCCCGCCCCTACTCACTTCCCGCCGCATTGGCATTCACACCTCGACCGCTGGGGGCATTCATAACGCGGCCGAACGCGCCTATCGCATAGGATGCAACACACTTCAGATCTTCTCTTCGAGCCCGCGCCAATGGGCGCCCTACGAGCTGAGCTTTCCGCTGTGCGAGCAAATGCTTCGCCTGCGCGCCCAATACAATCTCAACCCCCTGGTCATTCACACGAATTACCTGGTAAACCTGGCCAGCACAAATCAGTTGTTCCTGAAAAAATCCATCGAGGCGTTTCGCGGCGAAGTCGAACGCGCCCTCGCGGTCTGTGCAGACTATCTCGTGCTTCACCCTGGCTCATTCCGCGGAGCCGATCGCGAAGCCGGCCTTCTGCAGACTGCTGCTGCCATCTCCGCAGCCGCGCAAGGCCTTGATCTCGTGCAAGGCGGGCTAACCATCCTCATCGAAAACACAGCAGGCTCCGAATTCTCTCTCGGCGCCAGCTTCGAGCAAGTCGGCGAAGTAATGGAACGTCTCCGGGGCATTGTCCCCATCGCCGCCTGTATCGATATCTGCCACACTCATGTCGCAGGTTACGACATAGTCAGCGAAGAAGGAATCTATCAAACGCTTCAACATCTCGATGCAACCATCGGGCTGAATAATGTGAAAGTGGTGCACTGCAACGACGCCAAAGCTGCCCGAGGATCGAAACTCGATCGCCACCAGCACATCGGGAAGGGAACTATCGGCAAAGAACCGTTTCGCATCTTACTCAACGATCTCCGCCTCGCCCATGCCGCCTTTATCGCCGAAACCCCGATCGACAAGCCCGGCGATGACCGCAGAAACGTCGAAGCACTGAAGAAGCTAGTTACTTAGCTTTACTGTTTTCACCCTAGTGGCATCTTACGCCTCATGATGACCAAGGCCTTACGCCCTATCTGCGTTTCGTCAGTGTTCTTCGTAGCGTTGCTCAATCCGTCGCCACACTCCGCGGCCGGTCAGTCCAGCGAAGCATTCGACCCTCATGTTGTACGGGTCGCGATGAAGAATGTCATGTATCACTATACAGAGCCGGTTGTGGTACACATCGTTCAGCTTCAGGGGCATCTCGCTCCCACAAAACCCGGTGGGCTCATCGTTTTTGATGACAGGAACTCCTTTTTGCTTGACCTGGCCTCAGCCGAGATTGCCATAAGTTGTAATTCATTGGCGCAGGTTTTGAACGAAAACGTTTTTTCGTCCGCCGACGCTCCCATCAAAGGCATAAGTATTGAGAGCAAGAACAATCAGCTGATCGTAAAAGGCAAGCTCCACCAAAAAGGAGATGTCCCGTTCGACACCACTGGCACGCTCTCGGTAGAGAGAGACGGACGAATCCGGCTGCACACTGAACATCTGAAGGCCGCACACCTTCCGGTGAAAGGCCTTTTGGATTTGCTCGGAATTGATATTTCTCGCTTGATCAATGCCAAAAAGGTTCAGGGCGTCTCCGCCGACAAAGACGACTTGATTCTCAATCCCCAAGAAATCCTTCCTCCGCCTCATATTAAAGGGAAAGTATCGGCTGTGCGCGTACAGGGGAACGACATCGTGCAAATTTTCGGCGCACCGCAGCCGTCGAACTTCGCCGCAAAAGAACCCGGCAATTACATGGCCTATCGCCAGGGTGATCTGGGCTTTGGAAAACTCACTATGCACGATGCAGACTTGATACTGATCGACATGGATCCGAGCGATCCTTTCGATTTCTATTTCGATCACTACAAAGAACAGCTGGTCCCCGGTTACAGCAAGATCACGCCGGAGTTCGGCTTGCGCGTCTACGCCCGCGACTACAACAAGCTGCGAAATCGGTCCGATGTGCGCCGGTCGAGGAGATACCAATAATCCAGGAGAAACCCGCGGTCATCCTGAGCGCAGCCGTTTTTCCGGCGGAGGGGAGGATCTTGCGCGCATCGCCATGGCGGCCAAAAGCATTATTCGCCACTATCCCGCGCACGTTCTTGCTGCCTCAATGTAAAATCTAAAGTTTACGCGAACACTTCTGACCTCTTATGCCCCAGCAAGACAAAGTTAAGGAAGCAACGATAGCCGCCAGCAGTAATCGAGGTGGCCAGCGTAGCTTCGCCGATCGTTCCAACGACGAGCGCTACGATCCCAAGCGCGTAGAAACCAAATGGTTCGAGCGCTGGCAAAGCGATCCGCAGCTCTACGCCGCCGATCGCGACTCCGCCAAGAAGAAATACTATGTGCTCGAAATGTTGCCCTATCCTTCGGGCGCACTGCATATGGGACACGTGCGCAACTACGCCATCGGCGACGCGCTCGCGCGTTATATGTGGATGAACGGTTACAACGTGCTCCATCCCATGGGTTGGGATTCCTTCGGCTTGCCTGCGGAAAACGCCGCTATTCAGAACAACACTCCGCCGCGCCAGTGGACGCTAGGCAACATCGCCAAAATGAAGGCGCAAATGACGCGCCTCGGCTTCGCCTACGACTGGTCCCGCGAAGTTACAACCTGCCTGCCCGATTACTACCGCTGGAATCAGTGGTTCTTTCTCAAGTTTTACGAGAAGGGGTTGGCCTATCGCAAGAAAAGTAAAGTCAACTGGTGTCCGCAATGCGCCACCGTACTCGCTAACGAGCAGGTTGTGGATGGATGCTGTTGGCGCCACGAAGACACGCCAGTCGAGCAGCGGGAACTCGAACAGTGGTTCCTTCGCATTACGAAATACGCCGACGAATTGTTGCGCGACCTCGACAACCTCGAAGGATGGCCCGAAAAAGTCCGCACCATGCAGCGCAACTGGATTGGCCGCAGCGAAGGCACGCTCGTCGATTTCAAGCTCGATCGCCCTGCCGGTACAGCCGGTTCTACCATCAGCGTTTTCACTACGCGCGTTGACACCATCTTCGGCGCGACTTCGGTGCAACTCGCGCCCCAGCATCCGCTTGTTGCCGACCTTGTTGCCGCTAACGCCGATCTTCGCGCAAAGGTCGATCAACTCATCGCCGAGCAGCGCAAAGCCAAAGAAGTGGGCGACATCGGCGAAATCGAAAAGCACGGCGTCTTTGCCGGACGCTATGCCATCAACCCCTTCAACAAAGAGAAAATTCCCATCTGGGTGGCGAACTACATTCTCATGGATTACGGCACCGGCGCGATCATGAGCGTGCCCGCGCACGACGAGCGCGACTACGAGTTCGCCCAAAAATACAAACTCGAAATCCGCCTCGTGATTCTTCCCATCTCGGATGATCCCGAGGAAACCGTCACAGAACCGCCGCTTCCCTACAGCGGACACGACGGCATGCTGATCAACTCCGGTCCGTATAGCGGTCTCGAATGCGCTGAGGCGATTAAGAAAATGTCCGCGTTCGCCGAGCAGAACGGATTCGGTAAGGCCACCGTTACCTATCGCTTGAAAGATTGGGGAATTTCCCGCCAGCGTTATTGGGGCACACCCATCCCCATGCTCTATTGCGAAAAAGATGGCATCGTCCCGGTGCCGGAAAAAGATTTGCCGGTGATCTTGCCCGAGGCCCTCGATATTGCGCACGCCGTTGGATCGCCGCTCGGCACGGTGCCCGACTTCGTCAACGCGACTTGCCCCAAGTGTGGTGGTCCAGCACGTCGCGAAACCGATACCATGGACACCTTCGTCGATTCCTCCTGGTATTTTTACCGCTATACCGACGCGCACAACGACAGCGCCCCGTTCGACTCGAAAATCGCGAAATACTGGTTCCCCATCGACCAATACATTGGCGGTGTCGAACATGCCATCTTGCACCTGATCTACTCGCGATTCTGGACCAAGTTCATGCGGGACCTGGGCCTCATAACCAATGATGAGCCTATCGAGCGACTCTTCACGCAAGGTATGGTGATCAAAGACGGCGCAAAAATGTCGAAAAGCCTCGGCAACATCGTCAGCCCTGACGAAATGGTCGCCCGCTATGGGGCCGACGCCGCACGCCTTTATAGCCTCTTCGCGGCGCCGCCCGACCGCGATCTCGACTGGCGAGACGCCGGTATTGAAGGGATCCAGAGATTTCTCGGCCGGGTTTATCGCTTTTTCGTGCGCAACACGAAACCGCACCATCCGGATTGGAGCAAGCCGATTCCCGCTGAACTGTCGCCGCAAGCGCGTGCCATTCAGCGCAAACTTCACCAAACGATCAAACGCGTCACCGACGATTTTCAGGGTCGGTGGCACTTCAACACCTGCATCTCAGCCATCATGGAACTTGTGAACGAGCTTTATAAGAGCGGTGGGACATTCCAGGCGAACGCCTTCGACCCAGCTGCGGTTCAGGGCGAGTCCGAGGAGTCGCCCTTGCCAGTGGCCCTCCTCGCCGAGGTCCAGCGGAGCTCGGTCCTCCTGCTCGCTCCGTTTGCTCCATATCTCGCTCACGAACTCTGGGAAATCCTCGGCGAAAAAGAAAACCTTCTCAAAGCTGCATGGCCGAAATACGATGCTGCGCTTGCGAAAGAAGAAGAATTGGAAATCCCGGTGCAGATCAACGGCAAGCTGCGCAGCCGCGTCATTGTGCCTGCCGACGCCTCAGAAGAATTCGTCCTTGAACGCGCGCTCGCCGACGAAAAAGTGCGATCTGCCATCGCCGGCAAGCAGATCGTGAAAAAGATCTACGTTCGGGGGAAACTGTTGAATCTTGTCGTGAAATAGAGTGCCCTGACAACGAAACAGGCCCGCCGAGGCGGGCCTTGTGAGGTTGCTTTATAGGTTCTCTATTCCCCGGCCAGCACCAGGGCTTGTGTGTGGTTACTGAAATCGATCTCATCGATGGCCTTTGTGTCGTTCGCGAGCGCTTTCACGGTCACCGAGTCGTAGGGCGAGGGACGCTGCAGATCTCTGATTTTTCCTTCTGCGGTGGCAACGGTTTTGCCATTCTTCAAGATATCGATCTTCACAGCGCCGGTTGGTCCGCTCCACTCAGCCTTGTAATTCCCAGGTGTCAGTTCGGTCGAGCCAACTTGCACTGTATCCGTTAGCGTGAATTTCCCAGAGTGACTATCTGCGGCAAAGGCGCTCAGCGAGAGCGAGAGTGCCATGATTGTGAATAATGCGAGACATTGTGGGTACTTCATTCTTTTCTTCTCCTAATGATTAATGATTCGAATTAACTAAGTCTGCGGAACTTTCCCGTAGTTTTGCTTATTCCTCTACTACAGATGCTCAGCCAAAGCGGTCCGTCGCAAATATTGCCACGGGATATTTGTAAAGTTTGTTAAACAAGTGGCGATAACCGACTTGACCTTGGGCCCACTGTGCCGTTTTACATCTGCGGTATCCTAATTCCGAGCAGATGGCACACTCATCCCCTACCCTCGGAGGCTTTCGCGCCGCCTTTCGTCAACCTTCGCTGACGCTGGCTGAGATCGCATGGCGCTGGACGGTCGGCGCCGTTGCGGGAGCATTATTCCTTTTTGCGTTCTTTGAATTTCTCGACACTTTGCCAGTGACCCATGGCGACACGGCCCTTCTCGGGACTAGACAACCTTTATTAGTAGGACGAGCAATCGCACATATTCTTCGTGGCAGCCTGAATCGCGCGTTCTTTGCGACTCTTTGCGCTGCACTGGCGCTTTCGTTGCTGTGGATCATCGCTGCTTCCATCGGCCGCGGCGCCACCGTCCGGACTCTCCTCGATGATTTCCGTAGAGGCGTATCCTGCAATGCTTCATCCGACCTTTCCAGTCAATCAGCAGCTTTCCGTGCGGTGGTCGTACTGCACTTCTTTCGTCTCACTGTTGTACTGGCTGCATTGCTCGCTTTGGTGGGCGCGGTAATTCTTGCCAACTTCGCCTCGTCCGCCGCCGATCCGGTGTCTGGTTTAGTCGCTATACTCTTTCTGCCGCTAGCCGGATTTATCTGCTTGACATGGGCGGCGCTAAACTGGTTGCTATCGCTTGCAGGTATATTCGCCGTGCGTGATGGTGAGGATGCGCTCGGTGCAATCTCAGCAACCGTAACTTTCTTGCGGGAGCGTGCGGCGCCTATCGTCGCCGTGAGTGTCTGGAATGGATTAGCGCACCTGACGGCCCTGGTCGGTGCTTTTTTCTTTGCGTCGCTGCTGCTTGTTTTCATCCAGGTGGCTCCGACGCGTTTTGTAGTTGCAGGCGTTCTTCCTGTGGCGCTCGCATACTTCGCCGTTGCGGACTGGTTGTACATAGCACGCCTGGCCGGATACGTCTGCATCGCGGAGATGCCGGAAACTTTGGGTTCATCGGCATCATCGCCTGTTTCTCCGCCTGCAGGCCAGAGATCGGCGCCGAACGCGTCAGTCCAGACAACAATCGACCGCGACGAGCCGATCCTAAGTGACTTGCCGGGCTTAGCATTCGAGGCCTAGCTGTCCGCGTTCTTGCCTGAACTGGTCCTTTACACGGGCCATTCGATTTGAGAAACTCATCCGTGGAATTCCAATCCAAGCTCAACCAATCCATCGTCATCCTCGACTTCGGTGCGCAGTATACACAGCTCATCGCGCGCCGCATCCGCGAACAAAACGTGTTTTCCGCAGTACTGCCCTGTACGGCCTCGCTGAATGAGATCAAGAGCTGCGGCCCCATGGGCATCGTGCTTTCGGGTGCGCCGTGGTCGGTCTATGACAAAGATGCGCCGCCGGCCGACCCGCGCGTGTTTGAGTTGGGAGTGCCGGTGCTGGGGATTTGTTACGGGCTGCAGTTTATGGTGCACACTCTTGGCGGCAAGGTGCGTCCGGCCGACAAGTGCGAGTACGGCCACGCGGAGATCGATATTGTCGGGGAATCGGCGCTCTTCCGCGGACTGGCGAAGCGGCAGCCGGTGTGGATGTCGCACGGAGACGAAGCGCTAGAGCTGCCCCCCGGATTTGAGCTGACTGCGAAAACGTCCCATGCAATCGCGGGAATTCAGAACGTCGCGAAGAAATGGTTTGCCGTGCAATTTCATCCTGAGGTTCACCACACACGGAATGGCACGGAGATTCTGCGCAACTTTGTGTTCAATATTTGTGGCGCAAAGCCGACCTGGACGCCGCAGCACTTTATCGATTCAACCGTCGAACAGGTCAAGCGGCAAGTAGGGAGCGGGCGTGCAATCTGCGCGCTTTCCGGTGGCGTGGATTCTTCAGTTGCGGCGGTATTGGTCGATCGCGCCTTACGTGATGCCGACGGTACATCGCGGCTGACCTGCATTTTCGTGAACAACGGGGTGCTGCGAAAGAACGAGTTCGAGAAAGTGCAGAAGACGCTGCGCGATAAGCTTGGGCTGCGCCTTGATGCAGTCGGCGCGACGGATCGGTTTCTCGGCAAGCTGAAAGAGGTCAGCGACCCCGAGAAAAAACGCAAAATCATCGGTAACGAGTTCATCAAAGTGTTTGAACGGGAAGCGCGGCGTATTGAGAAAGAAGAAGGCAGAGTGAAGTGGCTGGTGCAGGGAACGCTGTATCCGGACGTGATTGAATCGCGTTCGGTGCGAGGGCCGTCCCAGGTGATCAAGTCGCACCACAACGTAGGTGGGCTTCCGGAAAAGATGAAGTTGAAGCTGATTGAGCCACTGAAAGATTTATTCAAGGACGAAGTGCGCAAGATTGGCCGCGACCTGGGAATGCCGGAGGAGATTTTGCAGCGGCAACCGTTCCCCGGGCCCGGCCTCGCGGTACGCGTGTTGGGAGAAGTGACGCCGGAGCGACTGGCGCTGCTACGCGAGTGCGATGACATTGTGGTCACCGAGATAAAGAATGCCGGCCTCTATACCAAAGTCTGGCAGTCATTTGCAGTGCTGCTTCCGGTGATGTCAGTGGGTGTGATGGGCGACATGCGGACTTATGCCTACACATGTGCGATCCGAGCGGTGAGTTCGGAGGATGGCATGACCGCGGATTGGGTTGCTCTGCCCCACGCCCTGCTAAAAAAAATCTCCACGCGCATAGTGAATGAAGTGAAGGGTGTGAATCGCGTGGTGTATGACATTACTTCCAAGCCTCCGGGGACGATTGAGTGGGAGTAGAAGCGCTTCTCACCGAAGTCACGCCGCATCTTACGTAAGCTTTGGGCTGCTATCTGCTTTGCCAGCACACTGACAGCGATTTGCACTCCAGGCCACGCTCAGGGAATGAAGGATGATCGAATCTCCAACAGTTAGCTTGCTGGCGTCGGCGACGATTTCGTAGGCGTAGTAAACCGTTTGGTCAACGGTGATGCACCAGGGCTCATGGCGGATGACTCCTTGGCAGTGCTCGCATGTGGACTGCGCGGTGTAACGGTTGCTGTGAAAGACAGCGGTTGCGGCATCCTCAGACATATGAATGACCCCCGGGCCTTGATTCTGACTGAGTTGCCGTGCTTGCCTAGCAACTCTCTCATCACTGACATCGTCAGGCGTTCCGTTCGGGCCTGTGGTTAACCACACGCGCGCTCGTGATAAAGATCACCACTGCATTTTCTCTCGCTTTCGGGGGTAAGGGAGAGTTTCGTAAGTCATCTGTGAGAGAGGCTTAAATTCCGAAGCTCAAAATCAGACAGTAATTTCCAGGAGATTGCCTTCGGAGTCGGCGATGACGGCTTCGTAATATCCGTCCCCCGTGAGCCTGGGGTGGCTCACGATCAGAACTCCGGCGGATTCCATTGCCCTAACTAGACCATCAACGGCGTCGCGCGAGCCCACGGAGATCGCGAGATGCTCGTGGCGGGCGGCTTCAGCGGGCGATGCCATCAATTCAAGACGGGCGCCTAAGCCGAGCGAGAGGAAATAGGATTGGAAGTTACGGTTGGAGCTTGAGTACATCGGGCCGGCAGTGGCCTTGAACCAGCGTTCGTAGAAAGCGGGAGCGCGCTCCAGATCGGAGACCCAAGCGGCGGCATGATCAATGTGTCCAACCGGAACCAGCATGCCGACCTTTACTAATTCATTGCGCAGCGCGGAAGAATCGGTAAATAGGATTCCTTGCATGCCATGCGCAACCGCAGCCTCGACGTTGGGCCGCATCTCATCGATGTAAACTGCCTGGCTAGGATTGACCGAAAAAGTCTCGAAGAAAAGCTGAAAGATACGGGGGTCAGGTTTGAGCATACGCACTTCGCCCGACAGCAAGATACCTTGAAACCATTGCAGGAAATCGAATCGCCTTAAAGCTATAGGGAAGGTTTCCGCGGACCAGTTACTGAGAGCGTAGAACGGAACTTGACGAGCGCGCAAATCCGCCAGAATCTCGACGGCGCCGGAAACAGGCCCAGCGAGCATTTCTCCCTGACGCTGGAACCATGCGTCGATTAGCCCGGCATAGGTGGGATGCCGCGACTTAAGGGATGCACAGGCCTCGGCAAAGGGTCTTCCAGCGTCCTGCTGCCGATTCCAGGAAGGAGTGCAGATGTTGGCAAGGAAATGTTCCATGGCAGCGTCGTCTCCGGCGAAGAGCTTGCGATAGAGATGACGCGGGTTCCAGTCAATCAGAACGCCGCCGAGATCGAAGACTGCTACCGAGCGATTGACCATATGTGGGAGTAATTCTATCGAATCGATTCTTGTGTACATGACCATCGGCAAATATCTTGGAAAACTCGTACAACCCATGCCGAAGGTGGGCCTATCAAAACGAATGTGTGTGTCTTTGCCCTTGGCCTTACTGTGGCTACTCATCCTTGCTTGCGGGCAGACAATTTATATGTTAGAAACGACGTAGATTTTTGAAGCTCAGAGACAAGACCTGAAAAATCATAAACATGCGCGAGGCGGGCGTTGCAGTGCTTTGATTATTTTGGTGATGGTGTGTTCACTGACTGTTAGCGTCGCGACGCGCTATTGTTCGCCTGAGAGTTCTTCGTTTTACAAAGCAGGAAGCTGGCATAAGCGATCGTTGCAGGAGACGAGCCGCCAGCGCCTGACCAAGGATGCTGCCGCGTGGATGCCACCGGTGGTCATCTCCGTCGTGTTACAGTTGCCGAGTTTCTATCCCCGTGTCGCGCCTGCGGGACCCCCAATACCCCGTCTTCTTCTCGAAGAGAGTCTTTTCAACCGTCCTCCTCCAGCACCTGAATCTCTTGTATAAGTGCATCGGAAGTAGTACTGCGCGTAATTCGATCTGCTAGTCGAGTCTTTACGCGTTTGGCGAACAGCGAAGAAACGGTGCAAACTCTCCGGGGACTGAATCATCCAAAGAGCTCCGCATGCATGCGTATTCTTTTCCTTTGGACATCTCTACGGAGAGTATTATGAAAACCGTTTTGAGGTCGTTTTCTCTGCGGGCGCGGGAGGGAAACCTACATGGCCGTTGCACCGTTGTTACGCCAGGAACAGCTGGATGCTCTTCGGCAGATCGACACCTGCATGGTGGCGAACGCAGTGGAAACCTTTAATCTCAGGCTGCGAAACACAGGCTTTACAGATGGCAGTATCCGATGCATGTTTCCGGACATGCCTCCCATGGTTGGATACGCAGCCACGGCCCGGCTGCGGAGCGGCGAGCCGCCAATGAAGGGTGGCACGTTCCGCGACCGCACCGATTTCTGGAACAGTATTCTTGAAGTTCCCTCACCGCGCGTGCTGGTGTTGGAAGACATGGACGATCGGCCCGGCCGCGGAGCTTTTATTGGAGACGTACACGCTGCCATCTTGAAGGCGTTGGGGTGCGTCGGATACGTAACCAACGGAGCGGTGCGCGAACTGCCATCAGTGAGCAGGACCGGAATTCAATTATTTGCGAGAAGTATTGTTGTCTCTCATGCGTATGCCCATATTTTCGAGATTGGCGCACCGGTCAGCGTTGGTGGTATGGAGGTGCGTACAGGCGACCTGTTGCATGGAGACCGCCACGGCGTCCTCACCTTACCAGCAGGAGTTGCCGCTCAGATCCCTGCGGTTGCAGCAAGGTTGAAAGACGGGGAGCGCAAGATAATCGAGTTTTGCCGATCCAACGCTTTTTCCGTGGCGAAGCTGGGCGAGGTTATGAAGCCGTTGGTTTAGCCAGGACGTTCCAGTCAGGGAGATTACTGGCGGGACAATGCCAGGGAAGGCTGGTCAGAGATAGCGATGATGCATGATGCGAGTGGATTCTACGCAATGCGAGATCGCCGGTACAAGAGATTGATTTCCTCCGCTCTCGCAACCGTTGCAGTCGCGATGCTTGTCATTTCGTCTTCCTGTTCGGAAGGCGGTGACAAAAAGGTCCAAGCGAGTGAGCCTGCGATGACTGTGGGTGTAACGAAGGTGGTCAAGAAGTCGTTGGGCCGGAAAATCACGCTCTCCTCCGAATTGGTGCCGTTTCAAGAGATTGACGTCTATGCGAAAGAATCCGGCTATGTCAAGAAGCTGACGGTCGATTACGGGACGCACGTAAAAGCTGGCGAAGTAATGGCCATTCTTGAAATTCCAGAACTGCAGGCACAACTGCAGGAAGATGAGGCAGAAATCAAGAACGCATCCAATCAGGTAACGAGGGCACAGCACGAACTGGCGCGTTACCAGGCGCAGTACAAGGCGCTTGATCTGCAATACACACGTTTGAACGGAGTGTTTCAGAGCCAGCCCGGCATCGTGGCCCAGCAAGAAGTGGATGACGCTCAGGGAAAGGACTTGGCGGCATCCTCGCAAGTGGACGCCGGGCAAGCGGCTCTAGAGGCTGCTGAGAGCCAGATGGCCGCCGCCAAGGCGAAGCTGGCTCACGACCAGAGTCTTTTTGACTATTCGAGGATCACGGCTCCCTTTCCCGGGGTGGTGACGGAGCGTTACGCGAACCTCGGTACCCTGGTGCAGGCGGGAACGAGTTCGAGCACGCAGGCCATGCCGATCGTCCGACTATCCGAGGACGATCTTTTCCGGCTCGTGATTCCAGTTCCGGAGTCCTATGTTCGATATATCCATATTGGCGACCATGTGGACGTTCACGTGCCATCGCTCGACCGTACATTCCCAGGCAAGGTCGCGCGCTTTTCCGTGGATGTGCGCGAAGACACGCGGACCATGCACACGGAAGTAGACGTCCCCAATCCCAAGCGGATTTTGCTGCCTGGTCTCTATGCAGACGCAGAACTGGATCTCCAACAAGAACATGACGTTCCCACGGTACCCATCCAGGCCCTGAACCACGAAGGCGATAAGACCACCGTTTTTGTAGTCGGCGGGAATGGTGTCGTGGAAGACCGAACTGTCCAAGTCGGATTAGAGACCGCGAGCGATGCCGAAATCGCCTCCGGATTGAACGAAGGAGAGCAGGTTGTGGTGAGTGATCGCAGCGCTCTGAAGGCTGGTGAAAAAGTTCACGCGCAGCCAGTCGAAATGATGCAGTACCACGACGATCGGGCACAGTAAAACGGCGATCGTTGAATGCCTTACGCGGCCGGAACGTAACAGGAAAGACTTTATGCCGGGATTTTCAATCCGTAATCCGTACTTCATCATCGTGATCTGCCTGACGCTTCTGGTCATCGGTGTGACCAGTCTGTCGCGAATGCCGGTTGACTTATTCCCCCCGATTAATCTGCCCGAAGTCGTAGTGGCCACGTTTTACACGGGCATGCCGCCGGAGGATATTGAAACCGATATTACCGATCCTCTGGAGCGATTCTTCACTCTGGCTTCCGGAGTTGACCACATGGAATCCCGGTCCATGTTAGGTGTCAGCATCATCCGCGTGTACTTCCAGCCGGGAACCAGCGCCGACGCTGACGTCAGCCAGCTGTCCAATTTAGCGCTCGCCGACTTGAAGCGTTTGCCGCCGGGGACGCTGCCTCCAGTGGTTCTTAAGTTCGACGCGTCCAGCTTGCCGGTGGCGCTGGTCACCGTCAAAGGCGAGGGACTCAACGAAACCCAGCTTCACGACTACGCCCAGTTTCAGATTCGCAACCAAATCGCGGTCGTGCCGGGCGCGGAAATTCCTGGCGTGTTCGGCGGAATCTACCGCCAGATCATGGTCTACGTGGATCCCTACAAACTTGCGTCCCGTCAACTAAGTGTGATGGACGTGGTGAATGCGGTCAACAATGCGAACCTGATTCTGCCCGCGGGCGACGTCAAGATGGGGCCTTACGATTACTTCGTTTACTCCAACAGCTTGGTCGACAACATGAAGCAGTTGGGGGAGCTTCCGCTGAAAGTCAAAGGAAACTCCTGGGTGACGGTGAATGACGTAGGGAAAGCCGAGGACGCTCACCAAATTCAGTACAACATCGTGCGAGTTGATGGGCAAAGATCCGCCTATATTCCCATCATGAAGCAGGGCGGCGATACCAATACCATCGCGGTGGTGGATGGTGTCCGCCAACTCATCAAGCATCTCTACGACATTCCGAGGGAGATGAAGACCAGCATCGTCTTTGATCAGTCGGTGTACGTGAAGGAAGCGATTGATACGGTGCTGCACGAAGGATTCCTAGGGCTGATTCTTACCAGCTTGATGATCCTGATCTTCCTGGGGAGCTTTCGCGCCACCTCGGCCGTCCTGCTTTCTATTCCTTTATCGGCGCTGGCCGCGTTTGTGGTGCTGGCTATGATGGGCGGGACGATCAACACCATGATCCTGGGTGGTATGGCGCTGGCTTTCTCTCGCGTGATCGACAATTCCGTGATCTCGCTGGAGAATATTTATCGCCATCTGGAGATGGGGGCAGCGCCCATGATCGCCGCCGAGGTTGGAGGCTCGGAGGTGAACCTGGCGGTGCTGGCGGCTACGCTGGTGGATGTGGTGGACTTCTTTCCTGTCGTGTTCCTCTACGGTGTGGCGAAGTTTTTGTTTTCTGCTTTAGCTCTGGCATTCTGCCTCTCATTGCTGGCTTCATTTGTGGTGGCGATGACTGTGATTCCACTGTTCTGCTCGCGCTTCCTCAAGGCCGTGCATCACGTCCCGGAGAGTGAGAAGAAGGAGTATGAGGTTGAACCCACGGCGGCGGCCAATCGATCATGGATGGACAGATTCAACGCCCGCTTCAACCGGATGTTCAACAAGGTGCTGGATTATTATGAGCACTGGGTCAGGCGGGCGCTGGTGCGTCCCGGGCTTACGGTTGCAATTTTGAGCGGCGTGTTCCTGGCTAGCCTGGCGATTTATCCCTTGCTAGGGCTGGCGTTTTTCCCCAAGACTGATGCCGGGCAGTTCACAATCAATGTTAAGGTTCCCACCGGCACCCGCATTGAGATAGCGAACCAATACGTCGCGAAGGTCGAAGATTTAATCCGGCACGAGGTTGAACCAAAAGATTTCAAGCGAATTGTCTCCAACATTGGGGTAGTTCCGGACTTTTCCTCACTCTATACCACTAACTCTGGTCCCTACACCGCAACCGTCCAGGTAGCGCTAAACGAACCGCATCGCCTTAGCAGTTTTGAATATATGGACCGGGTGCAGAAGGCGATGGCCAGCCAGTTTCCCGATATTCGCACCTTCTTTTCCAGCGGTTCGATGGTCGACGCCATTTTGAATTCGGGGGCGCCCGCTCCCATTGACGTGCAAGTCAGCAGTCCTGATCTGGACCAGATCTATGGCATCGCGCAGACCCTGGCCACTCGTTTTCGCGAACTGCACGGCGTCGGCCAAGTCTACATTCCGCAAGATATGAATTATCCAGCCCTGCGGCTCGACGTAGATCGCGTACACGCCGGCGAGTTGGGCCTGACTCAAAAAGATGTGGTGGACAATGTGATCACCGCCCTCAATTCTAACTACATGATCGCTCCTAATTATTGGGTCGATCGCAAAAGCGGTAACGACTATTACCTCACCGTGCAGTACTTTGAACATGGCAACGGCGCCATTCACAACATGGCCGACCTGGGGCAGATTCCCTTGCGAGATCCTGGCGAAGGAGCGGAAATGAGCTGCGGTCCCGCGGGCCCTCCTCCGCCACAGCCCGGAAGCGGACGCTCTTCGTGGGCATGTGCTGGACGGGGAAGGCCGACTACAGTCCTCAAGAATGTTGTCGATGTGAAACAGGTCCTGACGCCGACCGAGGTGGACCACTATCAGATTCAGCGAGCCGTTGATGTCTTTGTTACCCCTAACGGCGAAGATCTGGGACGCGTGACCAGCGCCATTCGCGATATCCTCGCGAAGGAGAAAATTCCATCCAACGTGCGCGTGAATCTACGCGGGATGGTCCAGGGCATGGAGGCGTCATTTAAAAGCTTTGCCCTCGGGTTCGTGATTTCCTTTCTCTTGCTGTTCCTGATTCTTACTGCGCAATTCAAGTCGTTTATCGATCCTTTCCTGATCATGCTGGCAATTCCTATGGGATTTGTTGGTGTGTTGATCATCCTTCCACTCACCCATAGCACGTTGAATGTCATGTCGCTAATGGGGGTCCTGATGCTGGTGGGCATCGCGGACTCGAACAGCATTCTCATTGTCGATTTTGCCCACAACCTGGAAAAGCAGGGGCTCTCGCCGGCGGATGCAGTGATTACTGCGTGCCGGGTGCGCCTGCGGCCGATTCTGATGACTTCGCTGGCCACGATTATCGGAATGATTCCGATGGCGCTGAAATTGGGGACGGGCGCGGAACAGTATGCCCCTATGGCGAAGGCCATCATCGGAGGCTTAACCTCCTCGGTGGTGCTGACCATTTTCATCGTGCCCGCAGCTTATCTGATGGTATACGGGCGGAAGAATCAGCAAACCGTGACAGCTCAGCCGACGGAGACAGCCGAATGAAACAGAAGCATCCTGCTTCCTGGAATCACCTCAAATGATCTGCTTTATAAGGCGCGGCCGTCTCGTGCGCCGTCGACTGATTTCTACGATGCCGGTGAGGTCTTCATACACGTGGGCTGGGAGATGTTGGTCGTCACGAGGAGCCGTTCGATTATCGGGAATCCCCGTACGACTTCGACTACTACGAGGTGAAGTGCATTCCAGCGCCGCAGCAACAGATGCATGAAGACGGGCGTTGTTGATTTCTCTCGAGAGGCAACCCGATGAGCAGAGCGAAATTTTTCATAGTTAGCGCGCTTTTATTATCTTTGCAGAGCATTTTGCCTCAGCTTGGCTTGGCACAGAGCTCCGGCAAATCGGTGTACGAAAACTTACCATCCGCTCCAGAGCCGCAACCAACGCAAAGCCCGGGACGGATCGTAGCGCCTGCGGAAATTCGAGTAGCACTCACGGCCAGCTTTCCTCCGGAGAGCGGGCCGCAGACGGCTTCTTCCGTGGATGTTCAGGCAGCGCCAGCCGGACAAACAGCAAGCGGCGCGATGCGTTTAACCCGCATTCAGGCAGAACAGTTAGCCATCCAGAACAATCCTCAGATCAGCGTGGGACACCTGCTTGCTTTGGCACAACACCAGATTTATCGGGAGACCAGAGCGGCAGAATTGCCCACTTTCAATGGCGCTATTACGGCAGTCGATGCCAATGAAGGTAGCCGCATCGGCGCGGGCGCGCTCAATGCACCTCGGCTGCTTGAACATGCAGGCGCCGGCGTTACCTTAAGCCAGCTCATCACAGACTTTGGACGCACAATCAATTTGGTCTTCTCTGCGAGGCTTCAGGAAAAGGCGCAAAACGCGAACGGCCTGGCAACCACTGAAGATATAGTTCTGGCAACCGACCAGGCTTTTTACAATGCCTTGCAGGCGGAGGCGCTGCTCAAGGTCGCACAACAAACCGTAAGTACTCGACAGTCAGTCGAACATCAAATCGACGAACTGACGAAAAGCAAGCTGAAATCGACCGTGGATCTGGCTTTTGCCCAGGTGAATCTGTCGCAAGCGAAACTCCTGCTGCTCGATGCGCAGAACAATGTCGATTCGACTATCGCTGCTCTCACGGCAGTTCTCGGATTCGACAAACAGGTCCAATACGAGTTGACCGAAGAGAATACGCAAGCGCCATCGCCGCCGCCGGATGTGGACGTGCTCATCAATACCGCCTTTCAGCAACGTCCCGATCTGCAAGCGCTCACCTATAGCCAACAAGCGGAGGAGAAATTCCGCCACGCTCAGCGTCTTCAGCTCTTGCCTACCATCAGCGCGCTCGGCATCGTGGGAGCCTCTCCGGTACGGCCAGATTGCATCAACGGCTGCTTTCCCAACTATTTCGTTTCCAGCTGGTATGGCGCCATCGGTGTGAATATGAGCGTTCCAATTTTTAATGGCTTTCTTTTCACGGCGGAGGCTTCGGAAGCAAATTACCGGGCAAAAGCCGCGGCGCAGAATACTCGTGATCTGCGCGACCGCGTAGTGCGCGATGTTCGTACGGCATGGCTATCGGCCAATACGGCATTTCAGCGGGTCGACGTCACAGAAGAACTTGCTAAGGAAGCCGATCTGGCGTTGAGGCTGGCGCAGGACCGTTATCAGCTTGGCCTGAGTTCGATCGTCGAACTCAGTCAGGCACAATTACAACAAACCGACGCCGCCATTGGCTATGTAAACGCTCAATACCAGTATCGGTTAGCTCTCTCAACCTTGAACTTTGAGATTGGTGCGCAGCCCTGAACATCAGTAGGGAACTTGGTAGACGATGTGCGTGCGGATGTTTTCGCAGCTGCCAACGTTGAAGTGAATGAAGAGAATTAAGAAGAAGAATAAAGGGTCTTCGTTCACGACCTGTCAAGGATTATTGCTTTCGCTGTCAATCGGAGGATTAGTCGCACTCATTTTTCTGTTGGTCTATTACGTCTATGTTTTGCCGATGCAGAGGTCGCTAGAATAATCGTCGCGGTTTTACCGGAGTATTATCATGTTGCCCTTTGTCCTCTATTTCGTGGCCGGTGCGGTCACCGGATTCCAGGTTTACACCTTGCTGTCGTTCGCGGTGTACGGTGCGCCCATCAATCCCCTGGAACTGGTCGCGTTGTTAGGTTCGTTCTGCCTGTTGATTGCGGCCTACATCAGCCTTTTCAAGCCGCACGCCGCGGCAAAACTTGCGCTGGTCTCTGCGCTCGCGATTTGGTGCTTTTACGGTCCGGCGATTGCGAAGGTTATTCGAACTAGGCTCGAAAATCGAAGTGTATTGTCCCGGTTATACCTCCTGCAGCCTGCTGACCGGAACGACGATGTCATACTGAAACTAAGTAAAGCACAAGGAATGTTGCCGCAGCGTGACAACGCTTGGTTCTGAATTCAGATGATATTGCCCTACCTTGCGACCGCCCTTCTGATTCTCGTCACCGTATATTCCGCCGCGATAAGCTTCCGGGAAAGGCCCGAAGGCTCAAGTCCCAGTTGGATTTTCCCCAACAGCGCCAAGCGATCAGCTCGAATCTTCGTAGTCCTTTCCACACTTGCGGTCGTTATTGGTTTCGTAGTGTGGGTTAGCATGAGCGCGCGGAATTCAACTCAGCGTTCACTTCGCGTGTTGATTCCTGAGAGCTATGCGGGTTGGGTACGAGTTGAGTTTGAAATCCAGGGCGCGTCTGCTTTGCCGGTGGAGGGCGGCCAGACGGTGCTCAAGATTCCGCCTTCTGGAGTGTTGAAAACATCTTCGCCAGAACAATACGGCTGGGCCAAGGACTACTACTTTGCTTACTCCGGAGTTGGCATGCACCCGCTCCCTCGTTCCGGTCCGGGAAGGATGATCTGGGGCAAGATCAACGGCGAAGAATCGGGCACTTCCGGGAAACGAAAGTACGAGGAGTTTTTCGTAGGAACCGAACAGCAGTATCGAGACCAAACGAAAGTAGTGGACGGGAAAGCCCTTCGCTAGTTCGGGATTTTCTTCGGAGATTGCGCATCGGGCATTAGCGTCAACCCCTTTGTGTCACCCCGACTTGTGTCGTGAATCACAGACCGCCGTGGGGGCCAGTGTTGTAGTGGTCCGAGGCGAAGCTACTGTGCGCCTCGCTATCCCGGGAACGATTCTTGAAATTCAAGAGCAGCAACCGATGCCCGTCGCCCGTTTGCAGATCGGCGAAAGTGAGCGGCAAGTTTCTCTGGATTTCGTTCCCGAAGCCACGATCGGCGATTATGTGATGGTCCACGTTGGCTTTGTCATTAGCCGTGTCGATGCATGCGAAGCTGTGAGCGCCTCCAACGCCCTGCAGGAGATGGAGATGCTGGAGGATGTTTCAGGCGGCCGGCAGTTCGAAGGAAAATACGGAGCCGCGGCCCAGTTGGCTGGTAACGCTGACAACTCCGTTATGAGCTTCGACGATGGCCTTGACGATAGCTAATCCCATCCCCGTACCTTGCACGCTATAACGTTGGTCGCGGCCCCGGTAGAACTTGTCGAAGACTAGCGATTGCTCGAAGTCGTCGATACCGTGTCCGCGATCGGTGACACTAGTGATGATGCGGTCTCCCTTGCGTTCGGCGGTGATCGTAATGGGCGCGGGGGGTGGAGAATACTTTGCCGCGTTTTCCAGCAATTGCTTGAGCACTTCCGCGATGCGGTCGGAATCCACACGGACCTTGGGAAGGGAAGGCGGCACACGCACTTCGAGCGGGTGCGGCCCGAGAACGGCTCTGGATTCTTCCACGGCGGATTCGATCACGGTGGCAATATCGACGGGCGCCATGTGCAGTTCCACTTTATGGGCGTCGAGTTGAGCCATTTCAGTAGCTTCTCCAACCAGGCGGTCGAGGCGATCAGTTTCTTCGTTGATCACCGTCAGCAACTCCTTGCGCTGCGCCTCGTCGAGGTTGTAATCGGATAGCAGGCCTGTGACTGCGGCCTTGATTCCGGTAAGAGGCGTGCGCAGTTCGTGAGTGACGGAATCGAGCAGCACGGCGCGCAGGTTCTCGCTCTGGTGCGCGGCTTCGGTCTGAGAAAGTTTTTCCATGGCTCCGGCGCGCTCAATGGCAATGCCAATCATGCTACCGAGGGCTTCCAGAGTTGCGCGCGAGAGCGCCGGTCCGGCGATGCCGACGGCTCCCGTGGTACGCGTGCCCAGATGCAAAGGAGTAAGAGAGATGCCGCGCTGAGAATCGATGACCGGTTCGCCGCGCGAACTGACCATGCGAAGATCCTCCAGCGGAAACCAAGTCGCTTTGGGGTCGGTGCGGTAGACCTGTTGCGAGCTGAGCAGATAAATGGCTGCGGCCTTGGCGCTGAATCCATCACACACGTACGCGGGAATCGCATTCAATAATTCGGCCACGTTGTCAGTGGCAAGCAGGCGCTGGCTGAAAGCGTAAAGTCGTTCTACGTCCCGGCGGCGCTGGATGGCATCAGCGGTCTGCCTGCGGGCGCGATCGGCGAGCTGGCTGGCGATACCGGCAGTTACCAGGAAAGCGAACAGCGCTACCCAGTTTTGCGGGTCGGCGACGGTGAAAGTTCCAATGGGAGGGAGAAAATAATAGTTGAAGGCGAGAGTGGCGAGTACGGCGAGAAAGACGGAAAAGCGAAATCCCCAATACGCGGCGACCCATAGCACCATCAACAAAAATGTTAGGGCGACAGTGGTGGGATTTACGTGAACGATGTGTCGATAGACCTGTGACACCAATTCCGGAGCAACCACGCAGGCGGCGTAACGAAACGCGTGCTGTGGCCAACGAGCTTTCACGCGCACGATTGTAACGGAAGCGAAACAAAAAGGCTTTCACCACAACAGAGTCAGCGCGACTTTGAGAGAACATTCTTAAGATTGCCGAGTTTTTCCTTTTGTGTTTCCTCTGTGTATTTGTGACCTGTCGTGAAAGAGTCTTGAGCCTGTCTGACAACAGTCAAATTCGACAATTCATGCTCCGGCGTGGACAATAGCGGCGATGACTAAGACTCCCGAGGAATGGCTGGCGGAAGTGGACACGGCCAAGCGGCCTGCGGTGTTCAAGCTATTTCTGGGCTACGCACCAGGGGTGGGAAAGACCTACGCCATGTTGAGTGAAGGGGTACGACGTGCCAGCCGCGGCGAGGAAGTCGTGATCGGCGTGGTGGAAACTCACGGCCGAAAGCCGATTGTTGAACTTTCTTCGCGGCTGGAAACGGTTCCGCGCAAGAAGCTGGAATATAAAGCGACCATTTTTGAGGAAATGGACGTGGACGCCATTCTGGAGCGCAAGCCGCATGTGGTGTTGGTGGATGAGCTCGCGCATACCAACATCGAGGGCAGCAAGCATGCCAAGCGCTATGAAGATGTTTTTGAGTTGTTGGATGCGGGAATCGACGTTCTTTCCACGTTAAACGTCCAGCATATCGAGAGTCTGGCTCCGACGATTCGAAGTCTGACAGGCGTGCAGGTACGAGAAACGGTTCCTGACTGGGTGATCCGCAGGGCAGGCGAGATCGTGATGGCTGACCTGACGCCGCAGGCTCTGCAGACCCGCATGAAGCGTGGAGATATCTACCCGCTGGAGCGGGTTGAACGGGCGCTGGCAAATTTTTTTCGCAAGACAAACCTGGTTGCGTTGCGCGAGTTGGCTCTGCGCCAAGTGACGCAAGCGGTCGACCGCACACTTTCGGAATTAAAAACTGAAGATGGCCAACCGCTGCAGGTACGCGAGCGAATTGCGGTGTGCATCAGCTCGAATCCAGCGGCGCAGTACTTGATCGCGCGTGGGGCGCGCATGGCGCAGGCGATGGATGGCGACTTTTTTGTGCTTTATGTGGACACAGGTGCGGATGAAAGCGACGAGAACCAACGTACCCTGACTGACAACGTCCGCTTCGCGGAAAGCGTGGGCGCGAAGGTGGTGAAGACCGAGGGCAAGATCGTCGCGGAAAAAGTTGCTGAGTTTGTACGTGAGAATCACGTTACTCAAGTTGTTTTCGGCCGGTCTGCTACGAAGGGATGGAAGAGATATTTTTATCTTTCCGCGATTCACAAATTTCTGCGCGACACCCCCGCGGTGGATGTGCACATCGTGACTCAGGAAATGCGGTGAGCGAAAAATGACTGATGAGCACCGCCGAATCCTGGTGGTAGACGATGAGCCGCAGATTACGCGCGTGCTGCGCACGACGCTTTCCGCGCAGGGCTACGACCTCCGCATAGCCAATGATGGGGAGATGGCACTGGAGCTGATGAAGAGCTGGACACCACATGTGATGATTACCGATCTGGCCATGCCCAATCTCGATGGTGTGGGCCTGTGCCACCAGGTCCGGCAGATGTCGAAAGTGCCGATCATAGTTCTCTCAGTGCGCGGGCAGGATCGTTCGAAGGTGCAGGCACTCGATGCCGGCGCGGATGACTATGTAACCAAGCCCTTCAGCATGAACGAACTGCTGGCGCGAATCCGGGCGCAATTGCGACGGACGCCGGCGGAAGAGGAACAGTCCAGCAGAATTACCGCCGGGGACTTTTCTATCGATTTGGATGCCCGTTCCGTCAAGGTTGCCGGGCGTGACGTTCATCTCACGCCGAAAGAATTCGATTTGCTGGTTTATCTGGCGCGGCGTCCGGGCAAAGTGGTTACGCACCGAACGTTGCTAGCAGCCATCTGGGGTCCAAATAGCACCGAACAGCCGGAGTACCTGCGTGTCTTCGTTGGGCAGTTGCGCAAGAAAATTGAGACCGACCCCTCCTCGCCAAAGTACCTGCTTACCGAGCCATGGGTAGGCTACCGCTTCGAACCGGGTTCATAGTGGCTTACGCCTTTTCCGAGCTTTTGTCTTTACAAACATTTTATAGACCCTTTATTCGGACTTTCTGTGATCCCGTGTCCAATGATCGTGGGGGCTGAGAAAAAGTCCCCGAACAAACGCGATTCAGGGAGATCAGAGCATGTGGATTAACGAGGTAGCACCGGAACGGTTGGCAGAGCTTTTCCACCACTATCAGCAGGCGTTGATGCCGGAGATTGCTGGTAAAGGCAGCGAAGACGGCGGTTCGTGGAAAGAGGTGCCGCAACAGGAGAAGAGTCGCCTCGTAGCCGCGGCACGCCTGGCGCTGCTCGAACTAGATTCTATGACCAACGACAGAGCAAAGTCGCGACAATATTTTGCTCAGCCGGGCGAAGCAGAATGGGGCTGCTGATTGCGATCTCGCCGAGCAAGCATCTGCGAGTAAAGTTCGGGGTTAGGTGCTAATTTCTCCACAAGACAATGACTGATCCGCAGGACATCCTGCGGTGCTCTGCTGTCATATCACGCAAGCATTCCGGGAGGTCAATCATGTCGAAGCGATTGATCGTTGGGCTCATGGCAGTGTTGGCCGTAGTGGGGGCCATGGTAGCGACTGCCTCTGCACAAACCGGGGCAACGGCTCCAAAGCCACAAGATAAACTGGCAATCGGAGAGGAGCAGGCCAAGCAATTGCTGCTCCTATATAGATACCGACAAGAGCGGCAAGATCTCCAAACCAGAGTGGATGAAGTTTATGGAAGCAGTTCGACAGACTGGATAAGGCCAAGAACGGAGAGCTCGACGTCAAGGAACTGACACAATCGAAATTGCGCGGAAGCCGGTTTATAAGTGTGGGCAAATAACGGAGATGGGCTACCGGACCGTCAACGTCAATGTTGGCATCGGTGCATCTGCCTTATTCCTCGATGTGTGAATACGTGTACGCCTTTACGAAATCTTTAGGAATTACTTACCCCCTTATTACAGCCGAGATGTTTTACTGAACTGTTTGTGCGCGGGTGCGCGCAAAAATGCAGGCGGCGGATATGTGGGCAGCCGGAGTGATTGCAGCCATCGCTTTGGGAGCGGCTGCATTCATGGTGAGCTTTCTGATGGCCTTGCTGCGCGAGGTTGCGCCGTCGGTCTGCTACTGGGTCGTGCCAGTCCGCCGGGAACCACAGAGGGAGGTTATGGGGCCCTGATCGCGAATTATGTCGAGGACGATTGCCGGATGCCAGAATGCAACCGCAGCGAGTACGATCTGGAATTATTGGAGAACGAAAACTATGCGATGGAAGAATGTTCTTCAGGTCTTATTGCCTTCGATGTTCGTCCTGTTTCTGACGGCTTGGTCTGGCGCTCAATCCACCCAAGATGCAGCTACGTCTTCCGCGAACACCGGCTCTAGTTCGGCAGCACCAACAGAACAGCAGGAAATGCGGGATGAGTTGAAAGCGCTGCGAACCGAGGTGGAGCGCTTGCGCGCGGAAGTCGAGCAGCAGAAGAGTACTGCGCCGGGCTACGATCGCCGCGAGGTGGCGCCCGTACCAGCGAGGATTGTCGCGGGGCCAGACGTTCCCGCCGTGACGGCGGTGAACTTTGCTACCCCGAGCGCAACAACCAGCGTTGCGCCGACAACTGGCGATATGACAGGATGGTTGGCACAGCCCGCGAGTCCGAGCCCGTCCTCCCAAAGCCAAACTTCCGATACGGCGCCCGAAAAGAAAGCCAAGATTGATCCTTTTTCCGACTGGGATTGGACTTGGCTGAACGGGAATCCGCGCACGAAAGAAGCAGCATTTGATTCGAAATTCTTCACCCCTGAGATTCGGGCTGACGTTACGTACACCTATGACTTCAACAAACCGAAGGACAATTCCATTGGGGGGTCCAGCGAAATATTCCGATCCAATGAAATCCAGTTGGAGCAACTCGGCATCGGCGGCGATTTTCATTATGACAATGTTCGGGCTCGATTCATGACTCAGTTCGGCATGTACTCCGAAACCACGCCACGAAATGATCCGAGTCCGGCGAAGGGCCAGTGGGATCTCGACACCGCCTATCGTTACCTGGCGGAGGCATACGGTGGTTATCACATTAATGCGCTGAACGAGATCAACGTGGACGCTGGCATTTTCCTTTCTTACATTGGGCTGTTCAGCTACTACAACTTCGATAACTGGGCGTATCAGCCTTCCTATGTTTCCTCAAACACGCCTTGGTTCTTTAATGGATTGAGAGTTCAGATTTTTCCCAACCCTCATCTAAAAATTGAGCCGTGGCTCATCAATGGGTGGCAATCTTACGGTTCAGCTAACTCGCGGAAGGGACTTGGTGGACAAATCAAATGGACTCCGCGTCCTTGGGTGAATATTATTTCCAACAATTACGGACTCGGCCACGATGACCTCTACATTCCGAACCGAGCCCGCATCCATACCGACAATAGTATCGAGGTCAAATATTACGACAGGCCGGAAAAGACTCTCGATAAAATGGCGTTCTCGTTCACCGGTGATTTGGGTTGCGAATTTGGCGGGGGAGTCAGTTGCTACGGGAATAAGGCCGGCGGGCCCAAGCAAAGCTTCATCGGTTACATGCTGTACAACCGCGCATGGTTCAAGAAGGACAAGTACGGAGTCACGATCGGCGGCGGCCAGATTAACAATCCTGGACGTTACTTAGTTCTGATCCCTCCGATCAACGGAGAGACCGCGCCGTCGGCGGCAATTAATTCCCCCTACTTCACTGGAAATCCGGGCGATCCATTTAAGGCCTGGGACTCCTCGTTCACCTTCGACTACATGCCGAAGCAGTACATCACCTTCCGTTGGGAATATGACTACCGTCACGCCAGCGTGCCTTACTGGACGGGCGCGGGTGGGATCACTCCCCCTCCGGGGAGTAACAACGGATTTCCGCAATTCTATGCTTGCAGCAACGGAGCGACGTCGGGGCAGACAATCTTGAGCGCAGCGGAAACAGCCTGCGGAGGAGGACCCAGCAGCGTATGGTTTCCGGACCTGCGTCGGGACGAGCATTTCATCGATATGGCTATCCTTGTTAAGTTTTAGCGAAATGAAACGCAAAATTAACGAGGTCAATATGCAGAACCGAGAAATCAGGATTGGCAACAAGGCGGGAGGAAACTTGCTGTGCAAGACGTAATCTTTCTCGCCATAACAGTTATATTCTTTGCGATCTCGCTCGCATACGTGCATTTTTGCGAGCGAGTGCGTTAGGACGCTTATGAAATCTGAACCGATCATCATGCTGATCATTTGCGCGGGCCTGCTGGTGTATCTCGTATACGCTATGCTACGACCGGAGAAATTCTGATGACGGCAAATGGATGGCTGCAAATCCTGTTTCTGTTGCTGGTCGTGTTCCTGATCACCAAGCCGCTGGGAGGATTCATGGCACGGGTGTTCAACCGGGAGCGGACCTGGCTGGATGCGGTCATGCGGCCGGTGGAGCGAATTCTCTACCAGCTGACGGGCGTGGACGAGAGCCACGAGATGGATTGGAAGGAATACGCGCTGGCGCTGCTTCTATTCAGCGGCGTTTCCATGATTCTACTTTATGTGCTGCAGAGGGTGCAGCAGTGGGCGTGGTTGCCGTGGAATCCGCAAAAACTTGCTGGAGTGCCTCCGCCGCTGGCGTTCAATACCGCAGCTTCGTTCACCACGAATACAAATTGGCAAAATTACACGCCCGAGACCACCATGAGCTATCTGACGCAGATGGTTGGTCTGGCTTATCACAACTGGGCTTCGGCGGCTGCGGGCATGGCGTTGGCGATTGCGTTCATCCGCGGCATTGCGCGCGGCGAGCAAAAGACAATCGGCAATTTCTGGGTCGACCTGGTGCGCGGAACATTGTGGATTCTGGCGCCGCTGTGTCTGATCGGCGCGCTGCTGCTAGTGTCACAGGGTGTGGTGCAGAACCTGAAGCCGTATGACACGGTGCAGCTGCTCGATCCCTATCAGACACCGCAACTAGGGGCCGATGGTAAGCCGGTGAACGGTGCTGAGGGTAAACCCGTGATGCAGACGGTGACGCAGCAAGTGATCGCGCAGGGGCCTACCGCGTCGCAGGAAATCATTAAAGAACTGGGCACCAACGGTGGAGGGTTCTTCAATGCGAATAGTGCGCATCCGTTCGAGAATCCCACGCCATTCACGAACTTCCTCGAGATGTTCTGCATATTGGCGATTCCTTCCGCCTTTACTTACACGCTGGGAAAAATGACCCGTTCGCCGCGACATGGTTGGGCAGTGTGGGCAGCGATGGCGCTGCTGTTCCTTTCGGGGGTCACAACGGCATATTGGGCGGAGGCGAAGGGCAATCCTTTGGTGACTGCTGCAGTGCAGCATAACTCGCAGCATCCCAGCACCGTGCAAGCCGTAGGCAATCTCGAAGGGAAAGAGGTTCGGTTTGGAGTTGCGAACTCGGCACTGTTTGCAACTGTGACGACTGACACAAGTTGCGGAGCGGTTAACTCCATGCACGATTCGTTCACCCCCCTCGGCGGAATGGTTCCCATGATCAACCTGATGTTGAGCGAGGTGATCTTCGGCGGAGTGGGGGCGGGGATGTACGGAATGCTGATCTTCGTTATTCTCTCCGTTTTTATTGCGGGATTGATGGTGGGACGCACGCCGGAATATTTGGGAAAGAAGATTGAAGCCTACGACGTAAAGATGGCGATGCTGGTGGTGCTGATCTTTCCCTTGGTGATTCTCCTGCTTACGGCGATTTCAGTTTTGTACAAATTCGGCACTTCCGCCATGGCGAATGCGGGGCCGCACGGATTCAGCGAAGTGCTTTATGCCTTCACCTCCTCTGTGGCCAACAATGGCTCGGCTTTCAATGGACTGAGCGGAAACACGCTTTGGTACAACACCTCGCTGGGCCTGGCCATGCTGCTCGGGCGCTTCATGATGATTTTGCCTATGCTGGCGATCGCCGGCAATCTAGCGGGCAAGAAACAGACTCCGGCGACGCTGGGAACTTTTCCGGTGACGGGACCGCTGTTCACCGTTCTGCTGATTGGAGTGGTCGTGATCGTCGGCGCGCTGACATTTTTCCCGGCTCTCAGTCTGGGGCCAATTCTCGAACACCTGTTGATGATGGCGGGTAAAACTTTTTAGGAAAATATGGCAGGTAGTAGGAACGCGGGTCGTGACGAAAGTGCACTGCGAGGGCGGGGGTAGCACAGACGGAAAAGGGATCCTTCGATTGCGGTGGTCCTTCGCGTTCACGAAGCACGACCTCCGCTCAGGATGACAGAGGCTATGGTCAGCAAGAAATCAAAACGCAGCTTGTGGGACATGAAGATTGTGCGCCGTGCGGCGTGGGATTCGGTGGTAAAACTGCATCCCGTGACCATGATGCGCAATCCGGTTATGTTCGTGGTGGAAGTGGGCAGCCTGGTGACCAGTGTGCTGCTCATTCAGGAGCGAATGCGCGGGCAGCCTGGGTTCGGATTCAATCTGCAGATTACGCTCTGGTTGTGGTTCACCGTGTTATTTGCCAACTTTGCCGAGGCCATGGCAGAAGGCCGCGGCAAAGCGCAGGCCGATGCGTTGCGGCGGGCGAAAGCGGAAACAATGGCGAATCGGCTACTTGCCGATGGCAAGACAGAGACGGTGCCGGGCTCTAAATTGCGCTGCGGAGATTTAGTGCTGGTAGAGGCGGGCGAATTCGTTCCCGGCGACGGCGAAATTGTGGAAGGCGTGGCGTCGGTGGACGAGTCGGCGATTACTGGTGAGTCGGCGCCTGTCATTCGCGAGGCCGGCGGGGATCGATCGGCGGTCACCGGGGGAACACGCGTTCTTTCTGATTGGGTCAAGGTGAAGATCACCTCGAATCCTGGCGAAACGTTTCTTGATCGCATGATCGCGCTAGTGGAAGGCGCAGAGCGACAGAAAACGCCAAACGAAATTGCGTTGAACATTTTGCTTGCAGGGCTGACGATCGTGTTTCTATTGGCGGTGGTTACGTTGCAGCCGTTTGCCATTTATGCGGGTGCGCCGCAAACCGTGTTCGTGCTGGTGTCTTTGTTGGTTTGCCTGATTCCGACGACGATTGGGGGGTTGCTTTCGGCAATCGGCATCGCTGGCATGGACCGCCTGGTACAGCACAATGTGCTGGCCATGTCGGGACGCGCCGTGGAGGCTGCCGGGGATGTGAATACTCTGCTGCTTGACAAGACCGGAACCATCACATTGGGCAATCGCCAGGCCACGGAATTCTTTACGGCGCCAGGCGTGACCGAAGCGGTGATGGCGGATTCGGCGCAACTCTCTTCGCTGGCTGACGAAACTCCCGAGGGCCGCTCGATTGTGGTCCTGGCCAAAGAAAAGTACGGATTACGCGGACGCGAAATGAGTTCCCACGGTGCTGAGTTTATTCCCTTCAGCGCAACCACGCGCATGTCGGGCGTCAATCTGGACGGGCGCGCTATCCGCAAAGGTGCGACCGATGCAATTGCAAAGTACATCGAGGAACATGGCGGTGCGCTTCCCGCGAAAGTTCGTGAAGCGGTAGAAGCGATTTCACGTTCTGGCGGAACCCCGCTCGTGGTTGCTGAGAATGATCGCGCTCTCGGAGTGATTCACCTGAAGGATATTGTGAAAGGTGGTATGAGGCAGCGCTTTGACCAGTTACGCGCGATGGGAATCAAGACGGTGATGATTACAGGAGATAATCCGTTGACGGCCGCCGCTATCGCGACGGAAGCGGGAGTCGACGACTTTCTCGCTCAGGCTACGCCGAAAGACAAGTTGGATTTGATTCGGCGCGAACAAGGACAAGGGAAACTGGTTGCCATGACCGGTGACGGGACCAATGATGCCCCGGCGCTAGCGC
Organism: uncultured Acidobacteriota bacterium; assembly: GCA_963720155.1. Lineage (GTDB taxonomy): Bacteria > Acidobacteriota > Terriglobia > Terriglobales > Acidobacteriaceae > Sulfotelmatobacter. Next base: position 314,631 of record CAVREP010000010.1, on the reverse strand, counting down.
AGGCTGATGTCGGCGTGGCCATGAACACCGGTACACAGGCTGCGAAGGAAGCCGGCAACATGGTGGATCTGGATTCGAATCCGACCAAGCTGATTGAGATCGTTGAAATCGGCAAGCAGTTGCTGATGACGCGCGGAGCGCTGACCACATTCTCAATAGCGAATGATGTCGCTAAATATTTCGCCATCATTCCGGCAATGTTTGCGGGGACGTTTCCGGTTTTGCAAGCACTCAATGTGATGCGGTTGGCGACGCCGCAGTCGGCGATTTTGTCGGCGGTCATCTTTAATGCGCTGATCATCGTGGCGCTGATTCCGCTGGCGCTGCGCGGGGTGAAATATGTTCCGCAGGGCGCTGCCATTTTGCTGCGTCGAAATCTGCTGGTGTACGGTTTAGGCGGAGTGATTGTGCCATTTATTGGGATTAAGCTGATCGATTTGCTCATTGTGCGGGCGGGGTTGGCATAGAAGGGCCTATGAAGAAGAATTTGATCAGTGCTGTTCTGATGACGCTGGTGACGACTGTATTGTTCGGACTGTTGTTTCCCCTGTTGATTACTGGACTGGCGCAGGTTTTATTTCCGAAGCAAGCCAATGGACAACTAATATTGCGGAATGGTCACGTGCTGGGATCGAGCTTGATCGGGCAGCAGTTTTCTTCGCCGGGCTATTTCCACTCGCGCCCATCCAGCGCCGGAGCGGGGTATGACGCAAGCAGTTCCGGCGGATCGAATCTGGGGCCCACAAATCAATCGCTCATGGCGCGAGTGCAGGGTGACGCAGACCGTTTGCAGGCAGAGAATCCCAGGGCCGCAATTCCGATGGACCTGCTGACGACATCGGGTTCAGGGCTTGATCCGCATATCTCGCCGGAAGCGGCGGAGTTTCAAGTTCCGCGGATCGCAAAAGAGCGTGGATTGAGCGACGATGTGGTTCGCGAAGCCATCCGCCAGCATACTGAGGGCAGGGAATTTGGATTTCTCGGCGAGCCGCGGGTCAACGTCCTCGAACTGAATGTTACGCTGGATGAAATATCTCCCAAGTCAGCGAGCCGCTAAGAAAATCTTTGCAATAAGTCAGTACCTGCCTGATTGTGGCCAGCCTGGCTGAAAACCACCACTCCACCACGAGGAAACTAAACTGTCGCTACCGGGTTTACACCCACGTGGATAAGATCGTTAACGAGGCAGCCTTCTTAGTCCATCGAGGAAGACATCATGAAGACGTTTAAGCGGTGGTGGAGCTTGGGAATGATGGTCGCGGCCTTTGCATTCGTGCTGCAGGTGCCCCCCAGCCTAAAGGCGCAAAACGCGGAAGTTGCGCCGGACGGGCAGGGAGTGCAATATCCGCAAAGGGCGCCGGATGCGCAAAATTCGCAGGGCCCCCAGCATCAGCAGGACGCGAATGCACCGGATCCGCCTAGCCGCGTGGCGCGTCTGAATTACGTGGATGGAGACGTGTCGTTCCAGCCTGGCGGTGAAAACGATTGGGTTTCTGCAGTACTCAATCGTCCGTTGGTGACAGGCGACAATCTGTGGGCGGATGAAAACTCGCGGGCTGAAGTGCACATTGGATCGACCGCTCTCCGCCTCGGTTCGAAAACTGGAATTACATTGCTCGAGGTGAGTGACAGGGCAGCGCAGATTCGTCTGGTGCAAGGATCGCTTATCGTGAAGGTCCGGCACGTGGACGACGAAGATTCGTACGAGGTTGATACGCCGAACGTCGCGTTCGTTGCGATGCAGCCGGGGGACTACCGGATCGATGTGGATGCGGACGGTAATCGAACGGAAGTGACGGTGTGGCGCGGACGTGGCGAAGTTACCGGAGGAGGCTCTTCTTATACGGTGGTGGCGGATCAGCACGCCACATTCACCGGGACCGACCAACTGATTTACGATCTCGGGCAGATTCCGGAAGGTGACGGATTTGATAACTGGGCGTTCGAGCGTGACCGGAACGAGGACGCATCCGATTCGGCGAACTACGTTTCGCGAGAGATGACCGGATACGAAGACCTCGATGAATACGGCGACTGGAGCTACGTGGCCGGCTACGGCACATGCTGGCGGCCGAGAGTTCTAGTGGCTGGATGGGCGCCGTATCGCTTTGGACACTGGGCCTGGGTGGGGCCCTGGGGCTGGACTTGGGTGGAAGATGAGCCTTGGGGATTCGCGCCCTTCCACTATGGGCGTTGGGCTTACGCGAGTGCCGGCTGGTTTTGGGTTCCAGGGTCGGTAGCGGTCCGACCAGTCTATGCGCCCGCGCTCGTAGCTTGGGTAGGCGGCGGGCCTGGATTTAATTTCTCGTTTAGGTTTGGAGCAGGGGTGGGGTGGTTTCCGCTGGCTCCGGGAGAAGTTTTCATTCCTGGTTACCGCGTAAGCCGCGCTTACGTAAACCGCGTGAACATCACAAATACGACGGTAAATGTCACGAGAATCACCAATGTTTACAACACCGAGGTCATTAACCGGAATACGACGGTAAACAATATTACCTACGCGAACCGGAATGTAAGCGGAGGAGTGACGGTTGTTTCGCGAGAAACATTCGTGAATTCGCGATCGGTGGCGACGAATGTTGTATCGGTTCCGGCGAGGGAACTCGCCACGGCGCCGGTATCGCGTACAGTTGCCGCCGAACCCGTTCGAGCCAGCGTGCTGGGCGCGGGCAGGCCCGTGGCGAATAAGCCGCCGTCTGCCGTGACGAACCGTCAGGTGGTTGCGCTACGGACGCCGGCTCCCATGCCGGGCTCCTTCGATCAGCGACAAGCGCAGGCGGGCGGACACTTGAATCAACCTCAATTGGTACGGCAGGAGGCGCCGGGACGGCCGGTGGCCCCCTCCAGGCAAGTGACGTGGCAGTCGCAAACGCAGACTCAAGACGGCTTCCGTCCATTTGGAGAGGGGAACGTTAACAATCAGAAATCGCAATCTCGAGTGTGGGAGGCACAGGGGACTCCGGAACCTGAGAAGAATACGCAACCTCAAGCCGAGGGCAGGAGTGCGCAGCCCGCAGCGCAGTGGTCGCATCCTCTGGCAAAGCCGGTTGCTCCCGTGCAGCAAAGAAATGAAGAGCAGCAGGCGCAGAAGTTTAGCAACTGGCAGCAGCAGAGGCCAACGCCACCGGCGCGTCAGCAGAATTCGCATCCGGCCGCGCCCAGGCAGGAAAGCTCTCCCAAGAAGGGACATTGACGCGAACTGGTTGCGTGCGGTGTGATAGGGTTCGCATGCGATGCGACTTGCAAGCGGGCCAAGTAAAGTTTGCGGAACGACTCTAGCGCCGGGAAGGCGGGCAAACAGCCCGCTCCCGGCGCAGTTATTTTTCGCGATCGTGCCATGAGTGAACAGAAGCGTCCTGCGATCAACTGGATGGATGTTCTTTGGCTGGTGTTGCTGGCCTTACTAGCCGTCCTGCCGCCCGTGCGGGAGTATCACAAACAATTGATCTTGCTTGGTTTTGGCATTCTCCAACTGTACGAGGGTCGGCTGATTGACCGCCTCCCGCGGCGCGGGCCGGTCCACATTGTCACGTTGAAAATTGCCCTGGCCACGCTGCTGTTGGATCACACGGGCGAAATCCCCATTAACAGCTATTACTACCCCATCTACTACCTGCCCGTAGTCACTGCGGCGGAATATTTCGGCCCATGGGCCACATTGTTCTGGACTTCGCTGGCTTCTGCTGCCTACTGTTCGTATCTTTATCCCGCGCTGCAGGAGTACGAGATTAGCGCGGAAGACTACGGACGGCTTGCCATCCGCATCGTTTTTTTCTTTCTCGCGGCCATGGTGGTCAATCGCTTTATAGTTGAGAGTCGGCGCCAGACTCAGCGCTATCAAGAACTGGCCGAGACTCTCGCCGAAACCAACCGAAGATTGGAGCAGGCGCAGGAGGATGCGCGGCGGTCGGAGCGGTTGGCCGCGCTGGGACAAATGTCGGCCGGACTGGCGCATGAGATTCGGAATCCTCTGGGAGTGATCAAAGGATCCGCGGAGATGCTCCAGAAGCTAGGGGAATCGAATCCCCTGGCTATTGAGCTTGCGGGTTACATCTCTACCGAGACCAATCGATTGAGCGCGCTGGTTACACGCTTCCTCGATTTTGCCCGGCCGCTGCATGCCGATTTCACTCCGCTGGAAATTACTCTGGTGCTGGAGCGCGCGCTGCATTCAGTATTGTTAACACGGAAAGGGGAAGACCCTTTGGTTCGTGTGGAGAGGCAGTACCAGCCAAACCTGCCGCAGATTCCGTTGGATGAGAGTTTGTGCGAGCAGGCATTCGTGAATCTTATTCAGAATGCTTATGATGCAATGAGTCACGGTGGGACATTACGGCTGATCGCGGCGCGGGCAAACAGTGCGAGCCAGGATGGAGTTGAAGTACGGATCGAAGATTCGGGGCCGGGAATTCCGAGTGAACTGCGAGAGCAGATTTTCAATCCGTTTGTTACAACAAAAAAGACTGGTGTCGGGCTGGGGCTGTCGATTGTCTCAAGGATTATTGATGGCCATCATGGAACGATTCGCGTCGAAAATGGCAGACAGGGGTACGATCAACAGGGTGCTCGTTTTGTAGTATTTTTTCCGGGGGGAGGAGACGCTGGGCCGAACCCAGCATCCTAGGAAGGGTGATTTCCTGCAAGCATTTCTCCTTTTTTCACGATGTGCAGTGCAGCAGCGCAAGGAAGCATTAAGCAATGCGAACCATATGCCTACAGTTTTAATTGTCGAAGACGAAGCAAAGATGCGCCGCCTACTCGAACTAAATCTTGGGGAGGACGGTTTTAACACGCTTTCGGCGGGAGACGCGGAGACCGGACTGAAACTTTTGGGCGAAAATACTGTTGACCTCGTGGTGACCGATCTGAAACTTCCTGGGATCGACGGTTTGGAATTCTTGCAGGCAGTGAAGCGACAGAATGCGGCGTTGCCAGTGGTCGTGATGACGGCCTTCGGAACCGTCGAGACAGCTGTGGAAGCGATGAAGGCAGGAGCCAGCGACTATGTACTGAAACCGTTCTCGTTGAGCGAGATGCGCATGGTAATCCGCAAGGAGCTGGACGTCCGCAACTTGCGCGAGGAGAACCGGTCGCTGCACGAGGCGCTGGGCAAGCGTTACGCGCATCCAAATGTGGTTGCGCGCAGCGGCAAGATGCAGGAAGTGCTAGCCACGGTGGAGCGCGTGGCGCCCACAAATTCGACCGTGCTGTTGGGGGGTGAAAGCGGCGTAGGTAAAGACTTGATCGCGCGAGCGATCCACGAAAAGTCGCGGCGAGCTTCCGGTCCGTTTATCAAGATCAACAGCACAGCGATTCCGGAGAATCTCCTGGAGAGCGAATTGTTTGGCTACGAAAAGGGAGCATTCACTGGTGCGAACGCGAGCAAGCCGGGCAAGTTCGAAATGGCGGACGAGGGAACGCTATTCCTCGATGAGATTGGCGATGTGCCTCCGATCACGCAGGTTAAATTGTTGCGTGTGCTGCAGGAACGCGAGTTTGAGCGGCTAGGTGGCACGAAAACGGTGAAAGTGGATGTGCGTCTCATCGCGGCCACGAATCGGGATTTGCGCGAGGCACTGGAGCAGGGAACCTTCCGCGAGGATCTTTATTATCGCCTGAACGTCGTTCCGATAGACATCGCGCCTCTGCGCCAGCGCAAAGAAGACATCCCGGATTTGGCGAATCTTTTTATTTCTCGCTGTGCGGGAGATTCCGGCAAGCCGGTGAAAAGCATCTCGCCCGAGGTGATGCAGATTCTGGTGAACTATCATTGGCCGGGGAATGTGCGCGAATTGCAGAACATCATCGAGCGAGCCTGCGCGTTGTCGAAGGGCACGGTGCTCGAGGCAGCGGATATTCATCTGGATTTACGTCCGGCCAAAACGGCCAACGGTACGAGTGGATTTCTTCCAGAAGGCATGACCCTCGAGCACTGGGAGGACGAAATGATTCAGGAGGCGCTACGGCGCGCCAATGGCAACAAGAGCCAGGCGGCGCGCTTGCTCGGGCTGTCGCGAAATGCGCTGCGATATCGGTTGTCGAAGATTGGGATTACAGACGAGGGCGAAAAGGAAGCGTAGCAGCGCTCCGATTGACGAAGAACAGCGTCCGGTACAGGCTCCTCGATTTCAAGCCCCGACGGACCATCGGGGCTTTCGAGTTCACGCCACACAAGTTGCTCGCTCGCATTCACCGCATTGGCCGATAACCACCAGATTGGCTGATCGCGGCCACCGGCCAAGAGTAGCTTATTTTTCTCTATCGAAACCGTCATATCAAACTGCTGATAACACAGGAGTTACGATTTGTCTAGCGGTCTTCCTTTGGCATGGCACTTGCTTTTAACCATAGCGCATCCATTCGCCGTTTTTTTGGGTTTTATTAGGTATGCGAGTTCTTGCGAAAAGGCAGGTCATGAAAAAGAGATTCATAACGAGTTCCGCAATCCTGACTTTGGTGCTAGTGGGCGCAATATCGATCGGTGTGCGGGCGCAAACGACGGAGGAGGGTCCGGGACCATCGGAGCAGCCCAGCGCGCCCATGGAAATGGGCCAAGGGGATTCCGCGCAGCAACCGCCTCAATCCAACCAGCCGTATGGAGGCCAGCAACCGCAGCAAGGCCAGCAATCGCAACCCGGCGAGGAAGCTCAGCCCGGCGGACCGTCCGGCGAAGGGCCTGCGCAGACGAATCAGGGCGTGGGACGAATCAGCATGATTCACGGCGATGTTTCGACACAGCGCGGTGACTCGGGCGACTGGTCGGCTGTTGTCTTGAACCAGCCGGTGGTCAACGGCGACAAGGTTTCCACGGGAGCGGACGCGCGCGCCGAAGTGCAGCTGGATTTCGCGAATATTCTTCGCCTGGGACCGAATACTCAGGCCAACATTGCGAACTTTACCCATGATCACATTCAGATTCAACTTGCGCAGGGTATAGCCGATTACAGCGTCTTTAACGAGAGCGAGGCCGAGCCTGAGATCGATACGCCTAACGTTGCGGTGCATCCCGCGCACAAAGATGTAATTCTTCGCATTGAAGTGCGTCCCGATGGCGACACGATTGTTATCGTGCGCAAGGGTGAGGCGCAGATTTCTACGCCGAAGGGGATTGCCGACCTCAAGCAAGGCGATATGGCCACCGTGCGTGGGCCCAGCGATGAGGCGCAGTACAAGATTTCACTGGCTCCCGACAGAGACGATTGGGACCGCTGGAATAGCGATCGTGACCACATGATTCACAGCGCGCGGTCCTGGAATCACACGAATCATTACTACACAGGCTCGGAAGACCTGGACGCCAACGGCCGTTGGGAGAACGCAGACGACTATGGTCAGGTCTGGGTGCCGAACGAGCCAGATGATTGGGTTCCTTATCGCGATGGTAACTGGGTTTGGGAACCTTACTACGGTTGGACATGGGTGGGTTACGAGCCCTGGGGCTGGGCTCCGTATCACTACGGCCGCTGGATGGTGTACGGCGGTGCATGGGCGTGGTGGCCGGGACCGGTGTGGGGCGCGGGCTTCTATCGTCCATTCTGGGCGCCGGCTTATGTGTCGTTTTTTGGGTTCGGAGGTGGCTTTGGCATAGGTATCGGTTTTGGATGGGGCGGATGGGGCGGTTTTGGCTGGCTGCCGATTGGGCCCTGTGATCGCTTCTTCCCGTGGTGGGGCGGATATGGTGGTCGCTTCGGGGTGGTGGGCTTCAACCGGTTTGGTGGGCTGAACCGCTTCGGTGGAATCGCGCCGCTTCATGGCGGTACGCGGTTCTCGAACCTTTCGCACATTAACGATCCCCACATTGGCCGTGCGCTCTCAACGGTGGGTGCGGGACACTTTGGAGCAGGGCGAACTACGGCTGTAGCGGCTAGTCACGCCCAGCTGAGTTCCGCTCGCATGATGACGGGCAACTTGCCGGTCGTGCCGACACGAGCAAGTTTGTCGGCCAGCGGGCGGGCTGCGGCCGCTTCCACGATTCATAACAGCGGGTCGCAGCATTTCGCAGGCACGCAAAATGGCTCACGGCCGCAATCGTTCCAGCAGCAAACCGCTCATCTGCAGCAGTCCATGCAGCAGAGCCACTTTGCGCCGGTAAGCGCAGGCGGCCGCACAAGCGGAACGGGTGCTATGGAGTCTCGCGGTATGGGAACTGCTGGAGGGAAACCCAGCGCCGGCACGGCGGGGGTTGGCCGAGGCATGAACGATTCTGGATCCAGAAGTTTTGGGAATCAGGCGACCAGCGGCGGTTCGCGGTCATTCACCCCGCCGAGCAACAGCAGTCCTCGTTCGGAAAGTACGCAGCGCTCGATGGGCCAGGCAGAGTCGACAAACCGCGGACCGCAGTCCTCTACTAGCGGCAGCGAATCGAACCGCAGCGGTTGGCAATCGTTCACGCCGTCGCGCAACCGTGAGTCCGAGAGTCGCAGCAGTAACAGCACGGCGTATTCGGGCAGGAGCCAGAGCGGTAGTTACTCGAATCGCACAGCTCCCAGCTCCAGCTACTCGCGAGGTTCCAGCTCCGGCAGCTACGGCGGCGGTAGTAGTTATTCGCGTCCACAGCTGAACATGAGGCAGCCCATCGCGCAGCCGCGATCGTCTGGAAGCTACGGTGGAGGAAGCTACGGTGGATATCGCGGCTACGGCGGCTATAGCAGTGGCGTCCACAGCACGCCGAGCTATGGCGGCAGCCGAGGGGGCTATAGTGGCGGTTCGCACAGTGCTCCCAGTTACGGCGGCGGCCATTCCTCGGGCGGTGGTCATTCGTATGGTGGAGGCGGTCACTCCAGCGGAGGCGGGCATTCTGGTGGAGGCGGGCATTCTGGAGGTGGTCATCGCTAGATTGGCAAGCAGGTTGATGTAAAGACGGTGAAGGGCAGAGGCGAGAAGGGGCGTGCTAACCGGCGCGCCCTTTTTCTTGGTTGCTTCTACCTGGATGTGATCATTGAGATCGACAGTTAGAGGCATCAGCTCCTCAAGCCTCTGCCGAGAGCGTGCCCTTGATATGAATCATACCCGTACTACGGGCTGCTACGGTCTCGCATAGGCTGGGCTGTCAGGATCCGGACGATCATAATCGCGACCGTACTTGTTCTTGTGAGCGAGTTCGAGATTGGACTCCGCGAGGCTGAGGCTCCCCAGGAAAGAATCGCCGGGTGTAACCGTGATCTCCCGTTCCGCGGCGTGCAACTCTTCTAGCGAAACGGAGGGATGGAAGACGTGCATCTGGTATCGTCCGGGAATCACGTTCCCGATGTTGATTTCGCCGCGCCCGTTGGAGGTCGCATAGTAAGGAGTATTCACCGCGATCACCACGGCGCTCATCTGCGGGTGAATGTTGCAGAAGATAAAAGAAATGCCCGGCTTGTCGAATTCGACGAATTGAGTGCTGCCGCTCTCGTACAGTCCGAGATCGAAGCGTTTGCCATCGAATAATGAAAAGACGTTGTGAAAAAAAGGATCGTGGTTAGGAAACTCAACCTTCCCGCCCGCTGGGATCACTAGGAGCGAGGGATGGAAAGCTTTGTCTTTCTGCACTAACTGCGGGATTTGCGATGTCTGTTGCGGAGGCGGCTCGGGTGCAGGAGTTGTGCCTAAAGGTGTGAGCCAGACTACAACGTTGGAAGCGTCACGCACTCGCCGGCCGTCTCGGGTCAGCTGCACTTTTCCCTTGAGTTCCACATTTTGCGCCGTAAGCATGCACGGCATCAGAAGAATGCACCAGAGAGTCGGAGGATGCGCGAAGCGAAGCATCTTCAGAACAATATCCCCATGGCGAGATTGACTTGGTTGGTTACGCTGTCAGAGGTATAGACGGGGAATGTATGCAAACGTCTGAATTCTGCGGAGAGCAGCAAATCCGAGCGCGGCCGATAAACGAGATTGCCGAGCGCGCCGCGGTTCCGCCCCAGAATGGTAACGAAATTGTTGGTGTCGAGGGCAAAGCCCCGGACGTCATTGGCAAAAGCATTGTCCTCGCCGAACACTCCGTTCAGTTCGAGCTTGGGCGTCAGTTGGAATTTGAGTTGGCTCCATCCGCCAGCGGAGTCGAGGCCGCGAATACTCGTCGATGGATTGTATGGATTCCCGCCGAACAAAACCGCCCGGCCAATGCCCGCTCCCAGGCCTCCGATACCGCGGCCGCGATAAAACTCGCCGGACAATGCCAGGCGGCGGAGGATCGGAATCTGCCAATCTGTCATCCCACCCCAGGCATCAACGTAGCGATCCCACGACCAGTTCTGTCGGCCGTAATAGCCCGCGACGGCAATACTTAACGGATGATCAAATACCGGCCTCGACCACGCGGTGCGAACTGCATAGGCTGGCTGCCCGGAATGTTCGCCGGCTTGCGCTGAGCGATAGAACGAGTTACTGGGAGGTTCCCAGTCGAGATTGTCCAGAATTCCGCCTTGTAATGTCAGGGTTTGCTGGTTCGCTAAATCGAAGCGGTGCTCGACCCGAAGCTGAGGCGTCCAGCCCCATAGATTCCCCGCATAGGCGAAGGTGGGGGTTGCGAGCGAGGCAAAAGACGTGGGAGAAAGCGGTGAGATAAACAGCGAGTCCTGTCCGGCGATCACGGAAGTGTGTTGCCAGTCGAGCCGCACACTGGCAGTTTGCATGCGCGCGATGCCGAAATTTACTCCGTTAGGAGTTGATGGGAAACCTCCGGCAAAATCGAACAAGACATTGGCCGAACTTTTTGCGCCTGCCAGATTGGGGCCGAAAATCTCGAGGCCAACTTCGGTTTGCCGCAACGTAGCTCCAAAACTCGCCTGTGACTCGCCCGGCGGGACCGGTTGAGCGTAGTCGGGGAAGTCCAGATTGTCGGAAGCACCGATATTACGAAAGGCATTCATCAGCACAATTCCGGACAGCCGCGCGCGATATTTGGCGGCAGTTTCCACTTTAGTTTGGTATTGCTCGTCGATCTTCGATCCTAGCAACTGCGTGGATTCCTCCAGCTTCTGAACCCGGGCCCCCAGGTCAGCGGCGGATGCCGTGCTGGAATTGCTCTGAGCGGAGATCGAAGTGCCGGCGGCCAGATTTGAGTTTTCGTCACGCGGCGCGGACTCCGCAGCACGAGAAGGAGCGGGATCGCTATTTTTCGCGACTGCGAGCGGGGCGAGAACCTTGAGGACATCTTGCAACTCCTGATGCAATTCTCGTATTTCCGCACGCGACTGTGCATTCTCAGTTCGCATCTGCTCGACTACCGCACGCAAGTCGCGCACTTGCGCATCCAGTTCTTGCAGCGACGTATCGACGGTTTGGGCCACCTGGCTGCTTTCCTGCGCCGATCCACTTATGCTCAAAAGCAGAAATGTGGCCGCCGTTATGGCACTTGTCCGAAGCGCAAGGATACCGGGGTTTTTCACACATCCTCCTGGGCGACGTGCGGGTCGTGAAATCGAGAAAAATCGGAGCGATACTACGTGTCCGAATGTCGAATTGAGTTTTCAGTCGCTCGATCGTCTTCTACAGGCACGAGAGGACGGTCCTCCCGATCATCGCTGGTGTCCAATAAGCCTTGAGGAGCGCGTCCGGGAATCGTGATCCGAAAAACGGTACGAGCGTCCGAGGTACGCTCCATTAAGACTGTGCCCCCATGGTCCTGCACAATCTTCTGGACGACCGTAAGACCCAGGCCGGTGCCGTTCGCTTTGCCGAAGCTTACAAAAGGATGAAACAGCCGATCACGAATCGATTCCGCGATGCCGGGGCCATTGTCTGCGACATCAATCGTGACGGACGCGGCAGTCTTTTCGATCGTGACCTGAACCATTCCCTTGCTGCTCGGGGCAGCGTCACACGCATTCAGCAGAAGATTGTAGAGGGCACGCTCGAGCTTCCGAGGATCGAACCAGGCCGAGGTCTGACCATTACCCCGAACCGCGATCATGGTGCCCTGGTGACGTGGGTGCAACTGCACCGCGTGTACTGCTCTCTGTACTGTTTCAACTACATTGGAATACGTGGGATTTAGCGATTCTCTGGTTCGGGCAAACTCGAGCAGGGAATCAATCAGGTCGGTCATCTGGTTTACGCCGCTTCGGACTTCCTGGTAGAGTTCTTCGCGCTGGGCAGAAGTGAGGCCCCCGTCGCAAAGAAACTCCGAATTCGCCACCACGGCTGCGAGGGCGTGGCGAAGGTCATGAGAAATCGAACTTGCCATGCGTCCAATTGTGGCTAACTGCTCAGACTCCAACAAAGCCTGCTGCGTCTTGAGCAGACTGACGCGCATTCGATCAAAGGCTGAGGTCAGTTCAGCAACTTCATCGCTGCCGCGGGGATCGAGGGGATGGTAAAAATTCCCATGCTCCAAAGCGCGCACGCCGTCCACGAGGCTGGCCAAGGGACGAGTGAAAGTGTAAGAGATCAGGAACACCAGTCCGCTGCCGAGCAGAATCGCAGTCAGGCCCAGCAGAAGCAGCAGGCGGTTCAAGTTGTCGAGAAACTTCGCGGCTTGATCGTAAGATCCCAATACAGTCAAGCGAACCGGAGTCTGTTGCTGCCCTGACAGGTCGAGTGACGTGGCCACAAAATTCTCAGTGCTCAGTTCGACATCCCGGGTGGCACCCGGTGAAGATCCCGCTGCGAGCACGCTCACAATCGAGTCTTGGGCCTGAAGGGGCGTCAAGGTTGTGGCTACAATTTCGTTGCCGTAAGAGAAAGCAACCTGGCTGGCGGAAACCTTGCTGACCTCGCGGGCCAAGCGGTTATCAATTTCATAACCGATGATCAAGAAACCCAGCAACGGGCCTTGTGTCTTGGCGCCGAAGTAAACTGGCTGCACGAAGGTCTGATAAAGATGGTGGTTTCCGAACCACCAGTGGCTGGGGTCTTCCTCGTTCAAGGATCGCTCGAGGTATTTCTGCGCCGCCTCGCGGGTAAAGCCTTCTGATTTTGTATGGAGTGCGACCACCGTGCCGTTGCGGTTGGCCAGTACGAGAAGATCGCTGCCGGTTAGGGGCCACACGTCTTTCGAGGCGTCTTGAATCGTCGCTGGGTCGTGAGCGGTCATAATAGCCCGCGTGATAGGAAGGTCTGCCACCAATTCCGCAGAGTGCGTCAACATTACTTCGCGATCGCGCTGAAAATTCTGGAACGTGGTGACCGACGTTCGCAAATCCTGAACGATGCCTTCCCGCACGTGATTCTGCACGCTGTGCCGCACTACCAAGAGGCTCAGCGCCGTAAGAGCGACCGTTATGAGCACCATGGAGAGCAGAAAGCGGGTACGCAGCCGCGTCCGAGGCACCAATGTATTTGCGGAATGTCCTAAGAACGGCTTCGAGTCGGATTCTGATAAAGGAGCCAAGGGATTCAGCGGACGAACTTGTAACCCATTCCATGCACCGTGCGGAAGTGTACCGGACTGGCTGGGTCGCGTTCCAATTTTTGCCGAAGCTTGAGGATGTGGTTATCCACGGTGCGGGTGGAAGGATAATTCTGGTACCCCCAAACTTCGTTCAGCAATTCGTCCCGGCTGATCACCCGGTCCGCATTCTGCACCAGAAACTGCAGAGTCTTGAATTCCTGCGCGGTCAAAACCACAATCTTTTCGTCACGCTGCACCTCCATTGTTTTGAAGTCTATGGAAATGCCGTCGAAAGTTACCCGGCTGACATTCGCTGTTCTTGAGGTGTGCCGTAAGGCGGCGCGCACGCGTGCCAGCAACTCCCTGGGGCTGAAAGGCTTGGTTACGTAGTCATCCGCACCCAACTCGAGCAACAGCACCTTGTCGGAGACATCGCTGGTGGCGCTGAGAACAACGATCGGCAGGGTAGGAGCCTGTGCCTTCACTTCTTTGCATAGATCGCTCCCGGAAAGCTTAGGCAGGCGAAGGTCGAGAATGATGATGGCGGGTGGCGCGACGTGGAAGCTTTCGAGCGCCGACTGCCCGTTCCCTTGAATTTCAACGGCATATCCTTCGGATTCGAACAGCCGCTTTAGAGCTTTCTGCACGGCGGGATCGTCTTCGACTACAAGAATTCTTCCCATCGATCGCGCGGGACTCATAGAATCTACCAACTTAGCCGCGCTGATCGGGGTTGCGATTTGACCCATAAAGCTGTCCTCACTGAATTCGGGACCGTTAGCGAAAATCTCTGGGATTGCCCAAGTGTGATGCAAGCTATTGAAGCTTACAACGTTTCTTTCCAGTTTCAGCGCTGCGGCCAAAGTTTGACAAATTTTTTACATTTGCCGTCTGGTAGAAATAGCCCTTGCGGCCAAGGGCATGCAGAACATTGTCTCCTAGCCGCAATGTCACGGCGGGTGCCAGACGGCTACCGCGCAGTACCGTAAAATAAAATAGCTTGGCCTTTCCGGTCGAACTCGATCACCTGCGCGTCGTCCTGGTGGACGCACGCAATCCGCTCAATATTGGCGCCGCAGCCCGGGCGATGAGCAATTTTGGATTTAACCACCTGCGGGTAGTAAATCCATACGACGTAGCGTTTCAAGGTGCTCGTTCCGCCGTGGGCGCCGCGGACGTCTTGGCCAGCGCCGAAAAGTTCGATACCGTGGCCGATGCCGTGGCCGACTGCTGCCTGGTGGTCGGAACCACCGCCGTGGGTCATCGCGACCTGCAACATTCATTGCAGCGGTTGGAAGAGGGTGGATCTCTTATTCGCGCGCATCTGCTTTCTGGTCGTTGCGCTCTCCTGTTCGGATCCGAAAAATTCGGCCTTTCGAACAAAGATATGAGCCACTGTCACTGGCTAATGCACATACCCACTTGCGAGGAGCATGTCTCGATGAATTTGGGGCAGGCAGTGGCGATATGTTTGTATGAGTTGATACGCGATTCTGCCGCTCCAGTGGAAGCAGAGAAGAGAAGCCCCGCCTCATCCGCCGAAGTGGAGCGCGTCCATGAGACGTTGCTTACAGCGCTCCAATTAAGCGGTTACCCGAAGCTGAATTCCTCAGACTCTTTTCAGGGTGCAGTCCGGCGTTTAGTGTGGCGGCTCAACTTGCAAACGGGGGACGCGGAATTCCTGCTTGGCATGTTGCGCCAGGTGGTTTGGAAGTTGAAGAACAGTGGACAGGTAAAAGATCGGACTTGACGATCTAAGGTTTGATTTGAGCCGGAGACACTTGGGTGCCGCTGCGTTCGAACTGAAACCGCAGTAACCACTCGCTGGGGGTTGCTTGTCCATTCACCTGGGGCGGAGTAAATGTCCACTGGCGGGCTGCGGCCAGCGCCCGAGCGGCAAAGTACTTGCTGGGTCCTGGGGAAACTAGCTTCGCAGCGGAGACGTTTCCGGAAGCATCCACAGCAACCTGGACCCCGACTTTCAGCCGGCCTGTGATCGTGTTGAGAGCATTTCGCGAGACGTCCGGCATCACCTGTTGAAGCACACTGCCGCGCCCTGCTCCTTGCCCCGAAAGTTGCTTCGTTGAAAACGGTGCGGAGGACTGCGCATGGGAAACGTCGCCAGGTTGGGAACTAACCGGCGGAGTTTCCGAGGCCGGAGTAGCAGGCTCATGATGGACCATGAACTTGCTGCCGATCCATACCAGAAGAATCAACGCAACTACAAAGAAGGGTAAGATGATCCGCCGTTTCGGAAAGTCTTGCCCAGCGCGCCCAGTGGCAGGCTCGGTGTGGGAAGGCCGGATTGAAAGTCGTCTGGCGATATCGCTCGCGGTGAGACGCGTCCCATTATCGACTTGCAAGCACTGCTGGATGATCCCGCGCAAGGGCTGCGGAATCGTTTCCGGTACGACAACTTGTCGCGGATCTATCCCATTTTTCGGCTCATTCTGGGTCAAGACAGAAATCAGCGTCATGCCGAGCGACCAAATATCGCAAGCCGGCGCGAATCCAGCGCCGGTGAGTTCAGGTGCGTCATACGCACGGGGAACGCCGGAGTCGGCACGCTGCCCGGACTTGTGAAGTCCGTCGGATGAGAGTTTCAGCTGATTGTCGACCGCCATCACATTTGAAGGCTTCAGATTCCCGTGGACGAAACCAGCCTGATGCAGGGAAGCCAGCGCTTCGGCAGCCGGCCGAAGCATCTCGGAGACCTCATTGGGGGACAGCGGGCGCAGTGGAATAATTTCCGCCAAATTCTCGTCAGCGTAGTCCATGACCACGTAGAGAAGGGGAGTGTCGTCGATCTGGCAATGTCCGAATTCGAACAACCGAATCAGATGAGCATGCGAAAACTTGGCGGCCTCTTCCCAGCGATGAAGTTGCGCGTCAGAGTTCAGGTTTTCCGTCGGAATAAGCTTGACAGCGGCCTTCTGAGGTTTTGTTCCACTGCGTTCGGTGAGAAATACGAGGCTGTGGTCGGAGCCTCCCAACCACCGCTGCAGCGGGAACTTTCCAGCAATCAGCCTGCCTTCCCACTTTTTCCAGAGTTCGGATGGAGTGCTCAATGGAGTGCTCATAAGCCGCGACTTTGGCGAAGCGCTATTCTATTCCACTTAGCACAGTTCGTGGCTTGTGGAATTCATTGGTTCACCGCGACAAACTGGCTATTCTACGCCGGGTTTCGGTTAAGGTGGAGACGAACTTCGACAGGCATTCTCTAAAACTGAGGCAAACTTGCCGGCAAAGGTGTCTGTTTGGATTTTTTCGTTTCGGCTCTCTTTTTAACGGACAGGTTCGACTTTCCTGGCCCAACGCTCAGTTTAAGTTTATGCATTCGAATTGATGAGGGGTTGCATTTACGGAGTTCGCCGTATTCTGCATGTATTCGAATTAGGGCGCTACGATCCAAGCGATTGTCCCTCCATGGATTGATTGAAGCTAGCCCCCTAGAATTGCGCCATTTGTGATGGACTGGCACGGAAGTTGCTGTTGTCGCCAATGGAAATGTTTGATTGTGAAGTGAGATTAACGGGTGAGACTAGTACGCGTCGATGGCGAACAAAAGGCGAACCTCGCCAGATCCAGTATGCACAGCAAACCGCTGAGAATTGGCTCGGAGGTCCGCTGGGCTGAAGATGCACTGAAACAGAAAATTGACGCGACAAAGTTAATGCCGTCCTCGATTTCCTATGCCCGAAGTGCGGGTGCTCAATTGAGGCGTCACGGGGTTATCCGCGTTGACTCTCAGCATATCCAGTGTACTGAGTGCGGACAGCGGTTCATCGCTGAGCGCCCGAGGAACCAATCGGCGAGTCGGTCGTCTTGATTGAGCGGTTAAATACCGAGTCGCAAACTCGGTTCGTGAGTTCGATTGTGCTCTCTACCTGTGATAAAGCACCGGTAATCAGGGCTGCTAGGGGAAGCGACAAGGCGTTGCGTGTTTCAGTGTCCAGGAACGCGTGAACCATTTTGAGGGAGGTCGTCTGCATCGGTACTCCTAAAAAGGATATTTGTGAGGACTGGCCTCACATAGTTCGATGTTGCGGCAGGAATGGCGGTCGCTTCAATACGGTTGACTCCTAATTACTAAGGTACAGTGTCCTGTCGGTTTATTCCTGGTTCTGGAACAGGCACTCGTGAGTGTAGGCAAGTTGGCAGTCTCGGAGCGGATTAAACAGCACATACGAAAACGGACAATTAACATCCCAACTTTTTTGTGAGCGATATGTGAACCCCATCTTGAAGTCGCCTCTCGCCGGTGGAGGAGGGGATGAACTGCCCCAGCCGTACAACCGGTGGATGTGGCTGAGAAGCTAGGAAACAGATATTCCGACAAAGCTGTCATTTGATCGGCGTCAAAGCAAGCGCATCCACATCATCGTGGAAAGTGCCTTATAGAGTTCGAGACCCCCTATGCTTCCGACCGCCCCGAAACCATCCACTGTGAGCAGTGCTACCAGGCAGAAGTTCCATAGAATGCAAACTCTCCCACCTTGTCGGGGCGGAAAAGAATTCTTATCCTGAGGGGACATGCACAAGATCGTTTACGGCGTTGTGGATCTTCCGCCCACGCAGGCAACAGCACTCGCTTTTGGCTCTGATGTAGAACCTGTGCTCATTGCCGGAGGCCAGGGTCCTGCGTATCGTGCAGGCAATATCGTTTTGAAACCTGCTGGTGACGCTGAAGAAGAATCCTGGACAGCAGAACTCTTTGAAAAATTGCCGGCAAGTTCCGAAGTCCGATTTGCTCGACCTATTAAATCAGTCGAAGGCACATGGATTCACGATCACTATGTCGCGTGGACCTTTTTACAGGGCGACCATGTAAACGGCCAGTACGACAAGAAACTGGCAGCCGGTGAAGCGTTTCACCGCCTTCTCAAGGGCATTCCAAAACCCTCGTTTCGCAACGCTCCTAGTAATTCTTGGTCAGCGGCAAGCGAAGTTGTCTTAGAAAACAAGGGCTTCCCCTACGATCAAGAGTTCGTCGATCTCTACAATCAAATCAAGCCGCATCTGCGCCCCTTGCCTCCCGATCGTCAACCAGTGCATGGCGATCTCTCAGGAAATTTCCTCCTAGATCCTTCATTGCCACCCGCTATCATCGACTTCTCGCCCATGTGGGCCCCAAACGGATTTGCAGAGGGGAATTATGCTTGCCGATATTATCGCGTGGGAACATGCAAGTGATGAAGTGATGACGAGCTCAAAGCCTTCAAAAATAGACCGGATATCGGTCAGCTCCACTGGTACGGTGTTTTACGAAGAATCGCTGAACAGCCGGAACATATGAAGTGGTTCGGTAAAAGCAAGGAGTAGGCCGTAAACGAAGCGAGAAGTTTTCTGCCAGCGATTGAGTTCTTGAGTAAGTATTTTCTGAGCGATACGCGAACCCCATCTTCCACTAAGCTTACGCGATGAAGCAAACTGCTTATGCTGGAGAGGTGTCTTACAAGCTAGCCAGCCGAGCTGCATGACCTCCTGTTCTGAAACCAGACTTCGCCACTTCACCAATACTTGCTTCTTAGGTTGAAATATCCCCATAGCACTCAAAATGGAAAGGCAGGAAAAGGCAGGGCATTCCATATTCCTCTCACACTCTATTGGAGACCAGCGGCAGCAAACTCAGCAAGTAACGGGAGTGTCAGTCTTAGCATGACTGGCGAAATCATGGTTGTGGCTTTGGTTTCCAGGATGGATTCCATGACTTGAATTCTGGATGAATTTGGGGACCAATCAGGTGCGACGGTCATTCACTCGGATAACCTCGAATACAAGGAACTCACGAAAGCCGGTTAGTCCATTTGTGACGCCAGTAGCCGGAAACGCTCGACTAGCTTCTGCATTCACCTAAGGCAAGAGCCGGATGCGGGAAACCGGTTCGTCCGGATCCGTGGAGGGGGTCATGAGTAATCGTGATCCCTACTCCGACTATCCAGTTGGAAGTGTCGCCGCCATTCTAATGTTCGGAGTTCTTCTAAGAACAAGAAGAGTTGGACCTGTTACGAAATTGGAACAGACCAGTGCTCGTTTTGAAGCCGTCACGAAGCCAAGCGAATAGGGACAAGGTAAACGAGATAGCGGAAGTATGGCGCTCCCCCTTCGACCGCTAGTTTATTTGCGGAGAAGTACAACGAAACGGTTCAGTTATGGGATGATCGGCTCGCTGCGGGATATTGGTTGGAGTACGCTGAAAAGGCTGCCGCATTGCGTCACGAACTGGTATTGAGGCGTGGTTCCGATGCAGAACTCGATCAACTACTAAGTGGGCTTGAGGGGCCCGTTAAGGGTGAGCACCACTCAGCGCTTTGCATATGGTTAGCGTTTGCTGGGCTTAGTTTTTTGCAAGGCCTCGGCTGCTGAAAGTTTCCGATCTCGATGTGGCTCGGTGCGCAGGGCACCCGTGAGCAGTTCACAAGCTTCCTCGGTCGCTGCCCCACAAGTAGGACAAGGCACGGATAATGCCTGCTTCTTGGTGAGTTCCTTGGTTTTCACCGCGACATATTGCACCGTTCCACAGCTAGAAAGATGCTCAATATTGCTCATTTTCAACACATTAGCCACGCGGTAGGTTTCATCTTGGGGTCCGCCAGGGTTTTTACCAATGTGAGCAAAAGTGAACATCTTTGGTGCGGCACCATTCGGATAGAATCTAGAAGAGTGTAACTTCGCCAGGAGGAGGCAATGACGGCCGCAACCGTGTTGGCCAAGAAAAGGCTCGACTTCGACCCAAGGAAATTCCTTGCCACTATCGGCGAGGGAAGAACAGTCGTGGCTTTTCCCAAGAAACAAACGATCTTCACGCAGGGGGACGCGGCTGACACTGTCTTCTACATCCAAGAAGGCAAGGTTCGACTCACGGTCGTATCCGAAACTGGCAAGGAAGCAACCCTCGGCATATTGAGTGATGGAGAGTTTTTCGGAGAAGGTGGCCTGGCTGGACAGCCTTTACGCATGGGGTCTGCAACCGCCATGACGGACTGCGAACTTCTGCGCATTGATAAGAAGGCGATGATGCTTGCGCTCCACCGGGAACACTCGTTCTCGGATCTGTTCGTAGCGTATCTGCTGACACGGAACATTCGATACGAAGAGGATTTAGTTGACCAGCTCTTCAACTCCAGCGAAAAAAGACTCGCTCGGACTCTGCTCTTGCTTGCTCACTTCGGCAAGGAAGGTGTGCCGGAGACTGTAATTCCCAAGATCAGTCAGGAGACCCTCGCAGAGATGGTCGGCACAACCCGGTCACGAGTGAGTTTCTTTATGAATCGATTTAGAAAGTTAGGCTTCGTTGACTACGGCGAGAGCGGGCTGCAAGTCCACAGTTCACTTCTGAATGTCGTGCTCCACGACTAGACCGTCATTCCGAACAATGTGGTAGTGCTCGCGTGCAGACCTAGCAGCCCGGGGTGGAAGTAACTAATTTTCGGCACGACGGCCGCGCCGAACTGCGAGTCGAACTTCGTGATTCGATGACCGATTTCGTACAAGATATTGAGATTCGGCTTCCGGAGAGCCGATTTCGATTTTCCCGACGAGTAAGTAGTAAATAAAGAGAGAGAGCAAAAAACGCGTCCCCTCGAGGTCTTTCCACTGCCGCGGCGTGCCCGCACCCAGCACTTGCCGCAGGATCAGGCTCAAGTTGAACGCTCCCACATGGACCAGTTGCCGCTTCAGAATATTCTCGTGTCCGCGTAGATGCGTGCGCCTCATGCCGCCCGTCTCGTAGCAGTGCGCAAAGCTCCGTTCCACCAGTTCGCCTCGCCGCCGCAGTAAGCTTTTGCCATAGCCGCCGCGCACGCGCCGCCGATTCTGGTATACCGCCTGTTGCTCTTCGGTCTTGCCCTCCCAGTGGCGCTGCCCCGCTTGTTTCTTTTCCGGAATGTAAGTACGCACTTCGTAACTCTTCATCCGCTCCAAGACCGCGCCGCTGTGGTAACCCTTGTCCCCTACCATCTCTTCGATTCCCTCGACGTTGACCTTGGGCGTCGTATCCTCCGGTCTCTGCTCCGCTGCTTCGCGTTTCACTAACTCCGCCACCGCCATCCCCGCCTCGCTCAGCGTCGCGTCCAGCGTCACCGTGTCGCCCAGGTCGGCTCCCTGCAGCGTCACCGCCACCACCGCACCCGTATCCAGATCGACCGCGTGCTCGGCCTTGTGTGCCAAGTGCGTGCGCCCATCCTTCATCTTCGTAATCCGCGCATCCCCGTCCGCCGGGCTCTCCCAATCCTTATTCGGCATCCGCTTCTTGCGCTTGCGGTCCAATCGCGCCAAGTCTTCCCGACTCGGCGTCTCTATGCCCGAAGCCTTCGCTAGACCACGCAAGAACTCCTCGTAGCTTTCCCCAGTGTCGCGGCGCACAATCGAGCGCATCGCCGCATTCGCCTCCAGCGTCGTCGCGTCGATGGCGATCCGCTTCCCCTTCACCAACCCTCGATCGGCCAGCACACCCAGCACCCAGCCGAAAACTTCGCGATGCGTCTCCACGTCGATCAAACGGCGGGTGCGCGAAATCGTCGTGTGATCCGGTGTGTCCTCATCCAACCCAATCCCCACAAAGCGCCGCAACCCCAGGGAGTCCGCCAACTGCCACGCAATCCCGCGTTCACTGTCGATGCCCTCAAAGTAACCCAGCAGCAGCGACCGGAAGTAGATCCCCGGGGTCAGCGACGGCCGGCCATACTTAGCCGCATAAAACTTCGCACACCGTCCCTCCACAAATACATCGAACTTCTCCGCCTCCAGCAGTTCATTGAGCCGCTGATAGAAGGGATGTCCTGGCGCCGAAGGCAGCTCCGTATGAGCAATCCAAATGTCTTCTTGCTTTTCCCGCTGCTTGCGCGTCCCCATCGCCATACCCGCATTCTACGAATCTTACCTGTGGATCCTTCAAACTCTTTTGCTTACGCATCCGGACTTACACCCCGGGCTGCTAGCCACCCTCGGCTTCGCCATCTCTTTCGTGACTTCGGCGAGTGTAGCTTTGGCCGATAGTTTCTTGATTTTATTTTTACCCATTTAGTTTCACGATGCCACGAGTGCAACCCGAATCGAAGGTCGATTTTGACGGCGGTGTGAAGTAGGGGAGTGCCACTGGACGCGATTGTTGCACGCGCCCAGAGCTTTGCGTTCATAGAGCGCGGATGACCACAACAACCAGCGCTATTACAATAAGTGTTCCCAGCAAACCGTAACCTAACATAGTCCCTCCTGACCTCGATGCGGGAGATCCAAAACCAATTATGCTGAAAGATAAAAGTCTTTGCTGGTCAGTTTTGCTCAACGCGGCCCAGGGCAGACAGGGCTAGCGTGGCTGTGCGGGCGAGAATCGGCGACAACGGCCCCGAAAAGAGAAATGGCGCAGTGGAGGAATTTGGGATGCTGCTACCTTGAGATCTCCGACTGCGCCAATCAGAGGAACAAACGACCGCAAGATACGTTAGTTCCTTCACATCGAATAACAGATTATCGGCTTCATCCATTGTCCGCCAAGGAGTGCCTATAGCTTTGCCATCGTCTCCTGAAATCCCATATCGGGTCTGCTGTGCTTCTGGGTTTTGTTCCAAAACTGTGCAGTTGTGATCAGTCGTCCCGCTCCGTCGAGGAGTAGCATCGGACTGACAAACTAAAGGAGCAATAATGACCAACGAAACTGAAAAAAATCCAGAGCAGCCGAAACAGCAGCAGGGATCGAACAGCCTGAAGGCCGATCCTTCACAGGGAAATCAGAGCCAGAGCAACCCTCAACAGGATATTTCCAAGAAGAATCCATCGCAGGACAGCAACCCTCAGCACAAAGATCAACCACAAAAACAAGCGGTGTAAGGACTGAAGCGCCCCGGCCCCCAAGCTGGGGGCGCTATCGCATTAAGGAGAACAAATGACAACGAAATTGAACCGTTTTCTGTTGTGCCTCATTTTTGCAGGTCTAACCACATCGTGGGCGCTTGCTCAAAATGAAACTAGTGATTCCAAATCAAAGTCGGATGTAAGAACAGTCACGGGATGCTTGACCAAGGGCGATAGCGCCGATGAGTTCGTACTCACGGGAAATGATGGTAGCACGTGGGAGGCGCGGAGCAGCACGAGCGGTGTAGACCTAGCAAGTCATGTGGGCCACACAATTTCCGCAACAGGTGTGGTGTCGAACACGACGGCACATAACCTCAAGGAAGATGCCAAGGACGCGGCGAACGACACTGGCATGAAGAAGGACAACACCGAGCACGGGCATCTGAAGATTACGGACGTGCAGATGGTAAGCGAATCCTGCCAGAAGTAGGACCGATGCATTGTGAGGGACAATGGGGGCTTGCCAGAGGGAAGCCTCCTTTTTTACCCGCGCAGTCCCGGAAGTTCAAGAGGAAGTAAGAAAGAAATGCTCTGAAGGACCTTAAAAGTGGCCAATCCAAATTCTATAGGCCAAGCCTATCAGCGCAATAGCAAGCAGAATGTAGGGCCACCACTCGGCAATCCTTTTCAGAAACGACACACATTAAATGCTAGCCGACAGTAGCCGATTCTCCGCCCACCGAAATGAGCCGAACGGTTACGTTGGTCAGTTCGGAAATTAGAGCGTCACCGAAATGTTGAAAGATTGATTATGAGTTTCGGGCAGGTTCGGAGTGCTAAGCGATTTCGAAATCACTTGTACGGAAACGAACAAAACTACGCAGCGTAGTTTGATCGGACGGGCGGGGGGGTCCCACGCCCCGCCTCATGCATTCTTCGATCTTTCTCTTCCTCACGAAGTCCCTGCGCTGCGCACTAAAACGGGACTGTACCCGGGCGGGAAATCTGACTTTGTGCAATTTTGGACAGTTCGCCGATACCGCACAATGCATCATAGAAGCGATAATTGTTTGCCCATACAATATAGCGCCTACAGGAGGAAACATGAAGAATGCGATTTTCGCGACCATCGCTCTTGCAGTGATTTGCACAGCCGGGGCCGTCGCTCAGGATCAGAACCAAGATCGGCATGATCAACAGGCAACCTCACACCGCGTTACTAAGACGACCGTGAGAGGCTACGTTCGAAAAGATGGCGACAATTACGTGGTGGAAGATGACCGGGACAAAACACGCTACCGGGTGCAAAACACGGACGCGATACGAGAGCATGAGGGGCATCATGTTCAGATCAACGCGCGATTGCACGAAGACGATCGCTCGCTGGAAGTGAACAAAGTAAAAAGGCTTAACGACGACGAGCACCGCGACCACTAGGAGTCCGTCCGAGAATTGCTTTTTGAAAGCTGCTTCAGCGACCGAGAACCGAATTGTGAGACACAGCCCGTCAGAGTTCATCCCATGAAGCTCGGGGCAATGCTTGGAGAAGGGCTTCCCGAGCGCAGCCCTCATCTTTATGAGTGGCCTTTCTTGGTCGTTTCTAGCTCGATCCATAGCAGAGCCGATGTAACTTCAGAATGTTGTGCGTCAGACAAACCAGGGCCCACTCGCCTTGCACTTTCTCCAGACCACGTAACAGAAATTGCCGGAAGCCCCGCGCTTGTTTGATCTGTCCAAACACTGGCTCCACCACCGTTTTACGCTTGGAGTAGATGGCCGCTCCCGCCTTGGTCTGCAGTTTCCGTCGCATGCGGTCCACCCGCGTCGCTCCCTGCGGTAGCGGTCCCCGCGGGCCCGGCTGCTGGCGGTCTCGATAAGACTCCTTGTCGGTGGCAATGAAGCCTTCGATCTTTTTCTTCTCCAGATACTTCAGATTGGCTTCCGAGCAATACCCACTGTCGGTCATGACTGCCTGCGGCTTCTGTCGCGCTTGCTCCTCGACCGCTTTCACTGTGGGCACCAGCTGTTGCTTATCATTGGTGGCCTGCGTCACTTTCTGCCCCACGATCCACTGGAAATCCGGTTCCACCGCAATCTGCGTGTTATAGGCTTGCACAAATCCGTCTGCCCCGGGCATGATGCGCGACTCCGGATCGGTGAAGTTATATTGCATCTTGGCTTTGGGCTGGGCCTTCTCCTCCGGCTTGCCCTTACTCTTGGCTTCCTCTTTCGCGCGTTCTTCCAGGACCCGCTTGGCTTCCTGGATCCGTCTCAGTCGCGTCTCCCGTCGCCCCAACTCCGCTGGCAGTTCGTCTCCGGTCTGATCCCGTCCGTAGCGCGTATCCTCTTCTGCATCCGTGGCCGCGGCCTGCTCCAATAACCGCTTCACCTCTTCTTTTAATCGCTTTTCTTCTTCCTTCATCCGCCCGTAACTCATCGCCTTGTGTTTGCTCGCGTTGGCTTTCACTTTGCTCCCATCCAACACCACCCGTCCCAGCTTCATCGTCCCCGCCTGCAACGCGATCTGCAACACTTGATCAAATAACCCTTGCAGCGCCGCCAGATGCTGCTTCCGAAAGTCCGAGATCGTTCGGAAATCCGGTTGGTTCCCCGCTGCCAACACCCGAAATCCGATATCCTCGCTCAGTTTCTTCTCCATCCGCCGCGAAGAAAACACTCCCACACAGTACCCATAAATCAAGATCTTGGTCATCATCCGCGGATGGTATGGTGGTTGACCCCGCTCTTCTTCCTCGTATACCGACTCGATGGCACTCAGATCCAGTTGCTCCACCACGTCGGAGACGAAATACGCCAAGTGATCTTCCGGCAGCCAGTCGCCCAAGCTCGGCGGTAACAGAAAATCTTGCTCTGGCAGATAGGCGCGGTAGGTTTTTCCCATGCTCTGAAACTTGGCATATCGCACCTGTGAGTTTCAATCTAAATCAGCGGTTAACGGTTGAATACTCGGACACACTCCTAGTAAGGAAAGTAAGGAATAATCCCCGCAAGACCCGAGCAGCTTGTCAGCGAAGGGGCAGCCTCCGGTCCTCCCGGAGATGCCCCGCCTCGGTAGCATTCTTACTCCCAGGACGAAGGCAACTTGCATTGCGGCTGCAGCCCTCTTTGCTGGACGAAGCCCACAAGCTCGCTGTGCTCTGAGTTTGAACAGAAAAGGCGAGGCGAGAATGGCGGGGCACGGAACGTGATAATGCTCGTTTATGATGAATCACGCGGCGATTTGACCGCACTAACGGCGAGCCTTGTCGAGCAGCACAGAAACGTGCTCCGACTTTGAGACCAGAACGGATATCCCTGCGGAACGAGCTTCGTTCTCTGCGATCACATCACTGTACTCGCTGAACATTATCACTGGCACGGTTGGCATCAAGCCTTTGAGGGTACGAGCAGCGTCCATACCGTTCATCACGGGCATTGACAAGTCCATCACGATTAAGTCGGGTCGCAATTCCTGAGCTTTTTCAATCGCCTCGCGCCCGTTCTCTGCTTCCCCGCACACGTCAAAATCAGTCTCGGATGTAAGTAATTCGCAAATTGCACGACGAATAACCGCGTTATCATCAACTACCAAGATTGCCTTGGGCATCGGAGTGAAACCCTTCTGACAACGCAGCGCACGGTATTTAGGCTCAAAGTTCGATGCGGATATGCGCCGTGGGGTGACTCTGAAAGTTATAAAGAAGTCGTAAAGAAGTTTCGGTAGGGATACCCCTGCAACGTGTTTGACACTGGACGCACACAAGACGGTCCAGCAAGTCTACGGGCTTTATTGGTCCGGTGTTACAGCCGTGTAATGACCCTAAGACGCGGACAGATCTAAGCGGGAAAATCTGGACTGTTCCCTTGCTGTTGGCGCGCGTCAGAAAACGCGGTTTTTTGGTCGAGCGCCGAGCTGGATTCGCGGCCGTCGAGTGGGGCCGCGGTGCCTGACCCGCCTATACAGCTCGACCCCTTCGCTGGGTCCGCAAATCGCGCACCGATGACCTTGATCCGTCACGCGAGGCCCGCATTGGCGGCGTCGATAGGCGCGCTGACGTAACTTGTGGGCTTCTCGACCAACCGCTGTCTGCTGGTGGCGGCGGTTAGCAGCGCGTCGTTGTTCCTGCCGCGCCTGCTTCCTGCAAAGATCGCTGCAGTAGCGCTGCCCGCGGTCGCAATGAGAGCATACGCAGAAGATGGATTCACACGCATTGCAGCGTCGTGGACGAAGCAAGATCTCCGGCATGTCCTCGATGATAAGCCTGCGCTGCGCTTCGGCGATGATGCTGAGGATTCACTCTCAAACCGGCGCGTGATCAAAAAACCGCGTTTTCTGACGCGCGCCAACACCTTGCCTGTCTGCCCAACGTGACGATAAAAAGGGCGTGCGTTCTCCGCACACCCTTCCCCCTCTAAATAGCTCAACGGCCTGCAAGGCGGCATGTTGGGGAAGGCGTGACCTTGCAGAGCCGGAGCCGATAAGGGTGAAGAAAGCGCCGGCGGCAGTGCTCGACATGGCAGAAGATTTTTTGCGTCCACTGAACCGCGGGGAAGGGAATCCGCAAGCTACTCAGACCATCGGCCAATTCGCGAAAGATTTGTTTTTCCCCTGCTCGAACGGCAAGTGAGGCAGAGCACGTTTCATGGCTATCGCGCTCGCTGGGAATCGCAATTGCAGTCCCGATGCGGCGATGTTCGGCTGCGAGACTTTACGGCGCTATCCGCGCAGCGTGTGATCGATGACGTAAACCGGCAGAATCCAAAGATGAAGCGTAGCTCGCTTGCGCACTTGAAAAATCTCTTGAGTCTGATCTTCGATGAAGCATTGCGCCTGGGTTGCGCCGATGCTGCGAGAGGCAATCCCGCGCGACTGATTAAGATTCCTCGTGCGCCGGAAGGTGACGAAACGCATTCATACTCTCTACGTGACGTAGAAAACTATGCTCGCCGTGCTCCCAGAACCGGCCAGTACCGTTTGTGCCGTTGCTGCCTTCGCAGGATTGAGACGCGCCGAATTGCTCGGGCTGCGATGGGAAGAATACGACGGCGAGCAGATCATGGTCATGCGTTCAGTCTGGGAAGGGTTTACGAATGAACCGAAAACCAAGCGCAGCAAATCGCCCGTGCCCGTCATTCCACGACTGCTTTCGATCCTAGCGGCGCACAATGCAGCGCACGGAAAACCGACGAAGGGACCGATGTTCCCGAACGGGAAGGGGAACCCCACGAATCTTAACAACGTTCTCAACCGGCAGATTCTTCCCGTACTGAACCGTTGCGGAGTGTGCCGCAAGGCCAAGGGTGAATGTGACGATTCCCACGAATACACGCGGGATGGTAGTCTACCTAAGTGGCATGGGTTCCATAGTTTTCGCCGTGGGCTGGCATCCACGCTTTACGCTCTGGGAGTCGATGACGTGATGGTTCAGCAAATCTTGAGGCATCAAAACGTGAGCGTCACCCGCAAGCATTACATCAAGACCGTGCAAGAGCAGAGCGTATCCGCAATGGCGAAGCTGGAGGCCGCATTGTGCGCTGATCGTGCGCTGACCACGGCACACGGGAAGGCTCAATTACCTAATTAGCCGTTCTTTTTGAATGGTTTACGTGAAACGTGGGCGCGTAGCTCAGTTGGTAGAGCAATGCCCTTTTAAGGCATGGGTCGCAGGTTCGAGTCCTGCCGCGCTCACCAGATTTTTCAACGACTTGCGAACGCGGTTTGTTTTTGCCGATGTAAGTTAGTGTAAGTTAAGAAAAACGGACTGTGGAAACTGCTTCACTGCACCGTCTCCGTCCTCCGAATTTCCGCTTCCGGTTGAGCCATTCCAGCCGTGACATTGTGCTCACGCACTTTGATGTAACTCTTCCGTGTCGTCGCTACGTTGGCGTGCCGGAGAATCCGCTGGATCGTCAAATCATCGACGTTGAGGTCGTAGAGGTTCGACGCCAAGCCGCGCCGGAATCCGTGCCAGCCGTGCCACTCGACTAGATGGGAGCGGCGGCGATACTCGTGCGGCTCGTCTTCCTTGGCAGGACACGCGGCCTTGAGTTTGCCGCACACTTCGCAGACATTCAGTATCGGGTCGATCCGGTCACAGAAAACATTGTGAAGATCGAGCGGCGTACCGACGCCAGTTGCAAACATTACCCCAGAGGTCGGATTGCCCAAGTGCATCCGATAGCGATCCAAGAGATCGCGCACGGATTGAATCAGCGGCACAGTGTTCTTGCGCGCCTCCGTTTTCGTGTCTCCGCGCTTGCTATTGACGACACTAGAGAGGACCGCGATCTCCCCGTTGTCCGCGTCATACGCTTCCCAACAAAGCCCTTGAATCTCGGAGCGCGACAGGCCCGCATAGCCCGCAAGCGCGACGATTACCCGCGTGCTCTCGTGCTGGATCAAGCTCAGCATCTGCCGAATCTCCGCCAAGCTGTAAGCGTAAGTCGGCTCGGAAGGCAAACCGTTCGGAGTTGTGATTTCCCGGCAGGGATTGGCTCCCGTGCGATAGCCCAGCCCGATCCCTCTTTTGAAAATTGCCGACAACATCGAGCGGAGTTTGTGCAGAGTCGCCTTCCGCATCGTGGGATTGAGACGGCCAATCTCGTTGAGCGTTGCCTCCGCTTGCGCAGTGGTGAAATCGCGCAACAAGTAGCTGCCAACGTGGGCGAGAATGTGCGTCCAGTAATACTTATACACAGTGACCGTGGATGAAGCCCGGTGAGCTTCGATGAACAGCGGAACGGCATCGCGGCCAGCACGCTGACTGTGAAAACGCTGCGCGGACGGCACTTATATTTCCGCTGGCCAGTTGAGGCTGTGATTCACAACTCCAGATCGAAGATCGCGCTAGGAATCGATTTTCGCGGCTATCACGGGAACGCTTTGTTTCTGACGACGAACTCGCCGCCCGATCCTTAGCCACTTCTTCCAAAGAATCTGCAGGTGTGACCACAAATCGCTCCTCGGACTTACCTGGAAGTATCCGCTAATAGTTCCGACATCCGGCGGAGATCTGCCTTCACCACTCACAGCCCATAAATCTCCCTTTTGCTAATCAGAAGCGGCGCTCAGTCCCATTGCCGGCCCGTCCCGTCACTAGTGGCCTTAATAGGACTGGACAAAATGTTCTCGGTCCTCAACCAATCTGCCGCCATTTTCTCAGCCTGGAGCAGTTGTTCCGTCGTCATTGCCTTGCTGAGGTTCTCGCTGGGCCGCGAGGATCTGTACACCGGCGATCAAGAACCATTTGTACGACAGCAGAGTATCTGTTGGATTGGCTTTACGAGTCGAGTAGAAATGGGCCAGCAAAAACTGGGCAATGGGCGATCCTTGCTCGGCTGCTTGTTGACACTCGGCCAATGTTGAATCGTCCTGAAGGATGCCATCCGTACAACTCTTCAGAAAATAGGTGAACACCGATTGTGGGCTGCTGTCCCGGGTGAGAGTCATGAACAGAAGCTCGACCCGGCTTGAGACTCCGAGCTTGTCGAATATGCGAAACAGGTAGTTCTTGACTGTGTGCTGGCTCAAGCCCAGCCGCTCCGCAATTTCGCGATTCGTCAATCCTTCTGCCAGGCTCTGAACGATTTCCACTTCACGCTTCGAAAGCAGGCTGAGGCCATTTGCATCCACCGCATGAACGGCTGGGGCGGAGGCCAAAGCTTCCAATGCCAGCGACATCTCCCGGCTGTTAGCCCAGACCTGACCGTTGTGCACGCACCGAACGCATTTGCAGAGCTTCTCGATAGACTCAAACCTGCTGAACACACCTCTGGCGCCGGCGCGAAATGCGTCCAGAACAACTTCCGGTTTTGAAGAGTCGAGCAGCATTACAGCGCGAATTTCAGGACGGGATGCCCGCAGTTCGCGCAACACTTCAAACCCGCGGTAAGGCCGCTCGTCCAGAGTGGAACTAACGACTAGCACATCGATCGGGCGCTCGAGGGCCGCCCCGATCAACATCTTGGATGAACTCACGATGAGCACTTCCAGCGCGTGATCTCGCCTTAGCGCATCAGCAACCAATTGTGTGTGAATGAGAGAACTGTCTAGAACTAAGACAGGAATCTTGTTACCCGTAGTCTCCTCGGGTTCCATATCTCCTCCCTGCGAGGGGTTAAAAAGTAGATCTTGCATTTCGATTGCATCCAAAACGGTGGCAATCACTTCCCGCGCCTCGATCGGGTCCCTAAAACCACACACTCGGATCGCGCTGGAGACGATTTCACTGAGTTCTGGTTCCGGCAATGCTTCCAGTCCTTCCGGCGGATTCATTGAGTTGTTGCAGCAGCACCAGCAACCGGGCCACCCTCTTATCGTGGATATGCAAGTCGGAATCGGAAAAAGTTTCGTCGAACGCACGGTTTGGGCACATGTGTTCAACCGAGGAATCAAGAAACGGCGTACTTACTTTATCCATTCTTGCCTCTCTGATTTCTGTGTCTGGACGGTTCCGATCTCGTGTACACCGAATGTCGCAATCGTCGCCTGATTACCCGGCCCAATGTCAGCGTCGTTTCAACTTTCAGCGGCGAGGGTAGAAGGAAAAGGGGACGGACGGCTATCCCGCCGGGACGGTATTTTGAGGCTCAAATTTAGCTATGCGGTTGAAGTTTCCACAGGCGCGCGATCGATAAAACGAACAATCCGGCAATTTGCCGTGGAGGGCGATGCATCTGCGCGCTTGCGACAGCGGCAGTGTGTTGGACACCGGGGCTGCACCGGCGCGCTAGCGATCTGGCTGCCTAATCAAAAGGTTGGTCGTGAAATAGTACTGGGTATCCGGAGCATGCGAAGCAGGGGAGCGGATCCCGATCTCAATAATCCCATGGGCTCGAAATAAACCAGGACGACTACCGTGCCGGTCTGATCGCAGGTCCCGCCTGTGACCGCGTAGTCTCCCTTAGCCGCTTGCGGAAAAACTCGATTCGGTTCGACCCAGAGTCCAACGCTCTGCTAACCCTGTTCGCTAGGATGGCGGCATCTCGCCTAGAATGACTACATGCCGGAGTCGCACAAAGAGCCTGCCTATGACGCGCTTCTACGCTCGAACCGGACATCCACAATTTTGCGGGCCAGCACAGCTGAAGTGGGCCTCGCTCGCCAGGCTATTGTCGAGGTGGATGGACGAACGGTGCTTGATGAGGTCGCGCTAGTCGAATTTCTATCCGATCCGGCGCGATATCTTCTGCTTGCGATCGAGAGCGGCCGTGTAGTCGGCAGTCTAAATGGCTACAGTTTGCAGCGAACTTATCGACGTGAGCCACAGTTCCTACTCTACGAAGTTGGCGTGCGACAAGAGTGTCGAAACCGGGGAGTCGGGAAAGCCTTGGTTGCGAGATTTGTTCGCGAAGCGCGAGCTGCTGGAGTCTTCGAGGTATGGGTAGTAACGAGTCCACTTAATGAAGCGGCGATTGCCATGTACGAGCGCTGTGGGCTTGGTCGCGAAACCCAAAATGATGTCGCCGTCGTGTTAAACATAGCACTGAGCGGCGGCAAGACGGAGCCCGACTGATGCATCTAGCTTCGAGGCCTCATGAGGGGGAACCCGCACCAGAAAACACTCTTGTTTCCACAACACAAGCTGATATGAAGAAGACATGCGTGGACGAGACGAGCAGCAGTTGGGAGTTTTCATCAGCTACGTAAGCCCAGTGGACAAGCCTGAGGCGAGCGCTACGTACTATGCGGAGGCAGTCACGGCAGCGCTCCGAGAATCGGCTGATCCGCCGAGATTGTCGTTGCCCATTCAGTTAGTGGCTTGTTCCTGCCACTCGTCGCCAAACAGAGGCCTGTGGCGCGCATGGTGTTCCTGGCGGCGACAATTCCGCAGGTCGGCAAGAGCGCTTTCCAACAGCTTCAGTCTGACCCTGACATGGTTTGCCCTGAGTGGGTTGGAAGACCCAACGAAGGACGCGCATCTGGCCGTGAAGTTCCTGTTTCATGACTGTTCCCCTGAGGTGGCGCACTGGGCATTGTCTACGCTTAGGTTGAGTGCGCGCAGTCGCATTTTCTTCGAACACGAGCGAGATGCGTCTAAGGCTTTGCGGCTGATCGAAGATTATCCGGATGGTTTGAGTGCCGGAGGCGGCAGCTCTCCAGCCCCGCGTTTCTCCCGGTACCAGTGCAGACTGACTCGATTGGATATTCCTTCTCTTCAGACGTGACCTCGACCATGGCCTCACGGTCGAGGTCCAGCCAGCCTTCATCCCGAGACGGAACATCCTGCGGAATCGGCGTCATCTGGCGCTTGCGCATAACGCTAGTTTACCTCTGGTCCTGCTCTGTCATGTGCCATGCTTTAGTGCGTTAATGCGAGGACGTGATCAACTGGTGCAACCCGGCCTCGATAGTTCATTCCCAAATCGGGCTCACGCGCTCTTCGCCTCGGTTGAGTGCGTCGCTCGACCGGAACCGGAAAATCGCCCCATAATTGAATTAGCCCCCGCTCTCGGCGTCCCAGTATGAGTAGATCGCTCAGAGTGCCCAATCGCCCAATTAAGTCCATTGCCGCCACAGTGCGGACTCTCCGGATTCTCCGTAGACCAAATTGAAGCTGGGTGCACTCTATCTGCCCGACAAGCGCTCGCGACTCGCACTGAGCCGGGGCGCTTTGTTTTGTCGTAACTCCATCGAAACACACATTAACGAACTGTCTTGCCCAATGCCGCAACGGTTTGAGCGGGAGTGAGGCGTACTTTAAACTTGTCGTCGTCGCCGCAACTGATTACCGTAATTTCGCCGGGATACTCTCTGACCCAAATAACTTGTTCGGGATTCACAAAGACTTCCATGCCGTCCACATCTTCAAACATGACGAACTCCACGTTGCCTCCTTCTTGGTAATCCCTTCCATCCTATTGAAGTAGGACGAAGAAAAAGGAATAGTCAATCGTGAACATTGCGACACCTATTCGCCACCTGGCAGTAATGGTCAGCGGACCGATATCGATCTAGCTGCGAAAAGATTTGCCAAGCAATCTAAAATCAGCATATGCGAGCGGTAGCAATAAAAAAAGGTAGTCGCGAGAAAACGACAGGCCTGCAAGAGATGGGAACACTTCGGTGTGATGGTTGCGGCGAGGAGTTTTTCATCGGCCACAACCTGCAATCGGCTGATAAGCGGGTTGCGGAAAAGCAGGCAAAGTGGCTTGAAAAAGTTTTGGCAGAAGAGCATGAGCGTGATAGGAAGCACTCCGACCGAATCGAACTACCGGACTAGCTGCTTGGATGTGCTGCAGTCTCTGTTCAGGGCCATGCTTGAGGGTATAAATAGAACTGTGTAAACGGTCATGGAAAAGTTGACAATAGGAGAACCCCATGACCATCGATACGAAGTTGATCGACCAACTGCTGACCAACTACAAGAAGCCCGAGGATATCATCGGGGAGAACGGTCTGCTCAAAGAGTTGACCAAAGCCATTTTGGAGCGGGCCTTAGCGGCGGAGATGACCGATCATCTCGGCTACGAGAAGCACGACCCGGCGGGTCATCACCGGGGCAACACGCGCAACGGGAAAAGCCAAAAGACATTGAAGGGGGACTTCGGGGAGCTGGAGATAGAGACTCCACGCGATCGCCAGGCTATGTTCGAGCCCAAGATCGTGGCCAAGGGGCAGACGCGCTGGAAGGGGTTCGACGACAAGATCATCTCGATGTATGCACGAGGCATGACCAGGCGGGAGATCCAGGGCCACTTGGAAGAGATCTACGGGATCGAGGTTTCACCCACGCTGATCTCCAACGTGACCGACGCGGTGATCGAGGAAGTGAAGCAGTGGCAGGGGCGGCCGCTAGAAGAGCTGTATCCCATCGTGTATCTGGACGCACTGATGGTGAAGGTACGGGACGAGGGGCACATCCAGAACAAGGCGATCTACGTGGTGCTGGGAGTGAACCGAGAGGGGCAGAAGGAAGTGCTGGGGTTGTGGGCGGCGCCGACGGAAGGAGCGAAGTTTTGGCTGCAGGTGCTGACGGAGTTGCAGAACCGTGGGGTGAAGGATATTTTGATTGCCTGCGTGGATGGGCGGAAGGGATTTCCGGAAGCCATCGAAGCGGTGTATCCGCGAACCGAGGTGCAGCTCTGCATCGTGCATCTGGTGCGAGCTTCGCTGAACTACGTGCCCTGGAAGCTGCGCAAGCCGGTGGCCGCCGATCTGCAATCGATTTATCGTGCCGCTACCGCGAGCGAGGCCGAGCCACATCTCCAGGAACTGGAAGGCAAATGGAAAGCCTATCCCAGTGTGAGCCAGGTGTGGCGGCGGAACTGGACACGGATCACGCCCTTTTTCCATTACCCGCCGGACATTCGCCGCGCGATCTACACCACCAACAGCGTGGAGTCGCTAAACCGGTCGCTGCGCAAGATCATCAAAATCCGTGGCGGATTCCCCAACGAAGAGGCAGCGATGAAGTTGCTGTTTCTGGCGCTGCGGCAGGCGGCCAAGAAGTGGACCATGCCGATTCATCACTGGCGCGAAGCCTTGAACCACTTTACGATTCTGTGGCCGGAACGGATGCTGGCCCTGGAGAGAGTTACGCAATGAAAACGGGGGCTGCTTCTGAATCGCTGGGCCGGGGAAGGGGAATTGCCCCCTTCCCCGGCACCCCATCCCCAAAAACAAAACCGGGCCGTTTACACAAAAGTCTTGACACACCTCCATGCTTTCGCGCTTTCAGTCCGAGTCGCCCGCTTTGAGACAGGCAAAGCTAACCCATTTTCGATCCAGTCCGCATCCTCGGCGAGCAAAGGAATGACCAAATGCAGTGCGTCGATCTGTCCCTGAACGAGTTCAAGCTCCTTCTTCTTTTGCATCAGAACCTGATACGGGTTCTTCATGGTTGGCTCCAGACCTAGACTAGACTAGCACTTTGCTATGCTTGACCGGAATCTCCTGTTCTGGTCCAAAAACGGCACTGATCATCACCCAAATCTCGCTATGTACCAACAGTCTGAACCGTTTCTTGCTCGTGCCCCAAGAAGTGGACCCGCAACCACGAAAAAGGCGGGGCTGCGTAGATTATATGTTTCCGTACAAACTGATCTCCGAATTCCCCTAGCACTCCGATTTATCGCGTCAAGCACAAACGCATTCTTAGTCTTGAGCGTTCGGTGTCGAACAGTCCTTTGCCTGTGGCGGGAATATAGTTCCGCGACGATCAGGTTGGCACGACTTCCCCATCAACGGCGACCTGAACAGAAACCAGAAAAATCAAATTTTAGTAACGACAGGAAAACTCGTCAGTAATCTTGGCGGTGTTCCCGAGACGGCGGATTATCAGATAAGGGGAGGAGTGGCGCTCAGCTCTGAGGGTAGTCATTTTCTTGGCAACTATGTGAAACGAAATAGCAGCGTCCGTATCTGGGGACTTGCGGCTGACGGTAAGACCTTCACTCAGGATGCCACATTCAGAAGCCTGAGCCGAAGCCGTGCTTGGATTGAAGGAGTCGAGGGGGTTATTCAGATCGGCGAAGGTATCGGCTTACAGTACGAAGGGAACCGAGCACGCGTTCGGGTCAGTTCTGTCGATGATCAGAAAAGAAACAATATAGTCCTGGCTGTCGATCTTGTTGGCGGACAGCCTTGCCCGTGGGAGAGCCTGATCGACCTTACTAGAACAGAACCGCTACCCGAAAATCGGCGACGGTATGTGCGACATCCGGTGAGTCTGGCAGTGGAGTTGAGAAGCACTGAGTCTGGTGTTCCCATCCGAGTCTCTGCGACCGACGCTTGTGGTAATGGATGTTATCTGCAAACCATGGCCACGGTAGGGGTAGGCACAAAGTTCATAGCCACTTTTTACTTCGCAGATCGAAGCGCAACCTGCGAATGCACGGTTCGAACCCGTGATCCGGGATTAGGAATGGGCATTGAGTTTACCGGGTTGGAACCCAACATCAAACATGAACTACGGACTTGGTTGGAAAAGCACTGTTCTATAGCGGGTGCGTCGGCGAAAGCATCGGGTCTTAGGACTTAGCAAAGCCTCTTGAAACATGGTCGCGTTAACGATGCCTGCTGTGTGAGAGGTTCTGAGAGCCTTCTCTTGCAAAGGCTAAGGTTTGAATTTCATTTCTACAATTTCGTGAGTTTCATGGGGCGCAGGCTCCCACTTCCACTGGCGCGGGGCGTTTTGAGCCGACTGTGCAAGGACTGGATGACCACCCGTCACTTCCACGGACGTTACTTTACCGTTGGAAGCGACCAACATGTCTAGCCGAACCGTACCTTGAATATTCATGGTGCGGGCGAGTCCCAGAT
Source organism: uncultured Acidobacteriota bacterium (assembly GCA_963720155.1). GTDB lineage: Bacteria > Acidobacteriota > Terriglobia > Terriglobales > Acidobacteriaceae > Sulfotelmatobacter. The sequence goes on along the minus strand of CAVREP010000010.1, from coordinate 277,258 downwards.
ATTGAGGAACGACTTGTGCTACAAGTTTACGGCCCACAGAAGGTTGCTGAGCACAGACGTAGTTGGAAAACAGCATCAGTAAGGATGCAAAAGCAAACGCAGCGAGAGCAATGCGGTTCTTCACGAGGTCGTCGGGGCTGCCTCCAAAATAAAGGGGGTGTACTGGTCCGAGAAGAGCACGAAGGTAATATGTCTGGAATTACCCGAGGAAAGGGAGGGTTGATCGGTTGATCGGCAATTGGCTTTGATCGGGTGTGAGTTCGGCGGGGCTGACCTTCACTCGCAAGCAGCCCAAACTTATTTGTGTTCGCAGTAGCCCCATGGAGCCATTCACGAGAACATCGTTCCCCACTATGATGAAGATGAGGATTTACAGCGTACGCGTTTCCGCAGAAAACTTAACCCTCTGCCATGCCTAAAACACGACTTTATGTCGAATGTCCACACTGCCACACGCATTACCTAATGAAAAAAGGCGCACTACACTATAGCAATGGAGCCCACATTGAGAACGTTGCCGGTGCTCCTGAATGGCAAAGGTTGCTTTGCCCCTGCCGACCCGAAACTCCCCACAAGTTCAAACTGAGCGAAACTACGCGGCTGCATGTGTTTTCAGACGATGAAAAGGAGCGCACTCATTTCTCGCCAAAGAAGAATCAGGCTTCCACATCGGCGCTTAGCAAAAGTACAAAAGAAGAATGAGCCCTCATTCAACTAAGCGTTCGAGAAGCACTTTCGAGAAGTGCATACAGCTCTCCAGGAAGTTGGCCAAAGGAAGAGGACCGGCAAGCCTATTTCAGTCCGACCCAACCGTGGTCGCGTTCTTCGAATCTCATAAGTGCAATGACGAGTGTGGGCGCAAACGGAAACAGCTTTCTTCAGAACGTCCCGCGCTGGCTAGAGTTCGGCGTGCTGAAGAACGATGAGACCCTCTGGGTCGAGGTCTTCGACAACTGATTCGCACGCCAAAACGCATCCGTCCCACACTTGGAAATCGGGATCGCCGCCACGCTCCCGCTCGAATAGCTCTTCGCGTCCGACCCACTGCGAATATTCCCTGTTGCGAATCTTCAGCCACGTTGCGTGCTCCGGCAGGTACTGCTCGGACTTGCGCTTCGCCACGATTCCTTCGAGGTCGTGCTCGCAGGCCGCTCGAAACAGTGACTCACCGTCATGCTCAACATGATCGCAATAAAAGAACCGATCACCCTTGGCAGGAAGAGCAGCCCGTAATCGCTGCTTGCGCTCAATCAATGGCATGTACCGTAAGTCTTCGCCATCAAGCCACATCAGGTCGAACGCCACAAAGCGGGGCTCACCCCTTCGGAACAGCAGATCGCGGAACTGAGGCTTACCATCATCATCGAGGCATACAATCTCGCCGTCGAGGACCGCTGAATGGGCTTTGAATTCCGTTGCCGTGGCTTCGTTCAACATCGAGAAAGATTTGAACTCGTTTCCGTTGCGAGAAATCAGCTTGCACTCGCCGTGCTCTATCCGGACGAGCGATCTGAAACCATCCCATTTGATCTCAAAGAGCCAATCAGGATGGCTAAACGGTCGGTGTCTGCGACCGAGAGATATAGTTTGGAAATGCGGGAGGGACACTGAAACCAGTATAGCGAATCTGGCTTGGAACCCTAAAATGAAGGAAGAAATTACGCTGCTGGGTGTTCTCTCACAGCCACTTCCTCAAGTAATTGCAACTTTCGCAGCGCATCCTTGAGAAGGTCGGATTCCTCAGCTTTCGGTTGATTCATTCTCGCTATTTCTTCTGCGCGATCTAGAATCGCATGACGTGCTTCAGTGATCCACTGAGACAATTTGGTGCGGTTGCGTTCAAGTATCGCGTCCTGGTAGACGCGTTTCCAGCCCCCACTAATTCGAGGTCGCCAGTTCACGAGCCACCCCTCAAATTCCGGTCATCAGATTGCACAGGAGACCGTTGCCCAGGACGGGGTTACGGCGGAGGGATGTGTAAAAGACCTCCAAAGCTTAGCACAGAGATAGCCGTCTGTATGCACGACATCGGACAGTTCGTGTCGCCGACAGATTACAGGCGCAGACTGAACAACTGGAAAAGAGGGTAGATCGCCATCCAGACGAGATGGAGAAGAAGAAAACTACTCGCGGGGGCCTAAACCAAGCCGCTGCCCAGACCACACTCGCACACTCGCAACGAAGTCAGAGGGAGCCGACCGGCCTGATCCCAATTACGCAGCAGATTCAGCAACGTGCCTACGAACTTTACGAGCAAGCGCGGAAGGAGAGGGTCATTGGACGATTAGGGAGGCGAACGCAGCAACGGCCTCTAGCTTCCCGCCAGTGCTCAAGAACGGTTCCTGGGAGCGCACGTGACTCGAAGATCGTCTCACCCGCTACCGCCGGGTCAAGATCAGCGTTATTGCGAGAAAGTCAGGTCGGACACTCTGTCTGATTCGTTCTCGACGCGAGAAGCTCTACTTATGCCCGTGCGTCGCCCCGAGACGCAGTGGTAACAGACAGCAGCGAGCGGATTGATGCGCTGGGTGTTGGCGGGGGTCGAGCGACTTCTGTGACCAATGTCAGAAACGAGTTTTGTGCGCTACCGCACACATTGCGTTATAATTTCCGCAGACTGATAAACGCCTCCCGCCGTCACGCACCTTTCGATGACGGGTCCTCGCGCAAACCAGCCGAAATTCCGTCCGCCCAGGGGTCTTTCATGGAAAAGGAAAATCCCCAATCCGAATTGTCGCGGCTCCGCAAAGAGCAAAGTAAGGCGCGCCAGGATGAGGTCTTTGGAGGCCTTTCGCCAGCGGAACGGGCTGAATACAACGAAAAAGCAAAGCGCATCGACGAACTGAAAATTGAACTTCGTGCGAGCGCGGCTGCAAACAGTTCTAAGCGTGGCACAAAGGCAGAGCATAAAGGGCAGTGGAACAAAGAGTCGGAGACTGACACTCTTCAGAGCGAGGCGCATCAGCCTTATCGCAGCCGAGAAAAAGCCCCCATTGACGACGATACCAATTCGTCAAAGAGGAAGCCAAGCAAGGAAAAAAACGAGTCTGAAGAGAAAAAGGCAGCGAGAGCCTAGGTGCGGTTCCTCACTTTCTCTCCGCTCCAGCGGCGTGCACTCCCGCTACAACCTCCGCACAGGTCGCACAGGCTCTTGTGTTGAGTTAGCTAAGCGAGCCCCAAAATGGTACGAATTTTGATTGCAGACGACAGTCCGACCGTTCGACGCGGGCTGCGCACTTTGCTGGGACTGAATTCAGATTGGCAGGTCTGTGGCGAAGCTGTGGATGGTGCCGATGCCGTAGAAAAGGCGCGACGGCTTGCTCCCGACCTCATATTGATGGACTTCTTAATGCCACGGATGGATGGCGTAAAAGCAGCCCGAGAAATTGCCAAATCTGATACAGACATCCCGATCCTGCTCTTCACTCTGAATCTTTCGCCTCAGATCATGGAATTGGCACGCCACGCTGGTTTGCGTGGCGCGATTTCAAAGGCGGAAATGAGTAGGATACCGTATGCGATCAAGGCCCTTCAGCGCGGTGAGACTTTTTTCTATGCCAGCTAAGTCGCCCTGTTTGCGTCGATAGCGCCGTCTTTCCGGAGCCCGTTTCACTCCGCAGTGGCCCATTGGGGCCATTCCCCCGGAGAGGATCAGGGCATACGGTGGTTGTGAGCAGCTTTCGGGGGAGGGCTGATTAAACGAGCGTCCCGTGATTCGAAAGAGTCTGGGGCGCTTTCGTTTTGGTGCTGGTAGCTTCGTTGAGGCTGGCGACGGAGCACGATGAAATCACGCACTCGGATGGACATTCTCCGGAGGACGTGAACTCGGGATCGGCAGATCGAACTCTGATGGCTGTACGGTTATGGCCGGGATGTGCTGGCGCTTGGGACACGGGAAAACTTCCCATTGCAGGGCACGTCGTAACGTGCGCTTAATTCTTCGGTCGCCGTAAATTCCGACAAAGCGATGCTTCGGCGTTCCATCGAAAAACTCACAGCCCTGCTCGATAAGCATCTGCTTCTGCTCGGCTCGGCTGCGCTTGTACTTCATGGTTCCGCCCATGGGATCATGTGAGGCAGTGAGCTTGGCGAGCATCATGAACTTTGCCATCAGGCATCTTGAATTTTTCTGTGGCGTTTGTCATCCCACAGTAAACGAAGTTGTACACCCTCAAAATCACACCTTGTTCCCCAGGCTCCGGGTCGGCATAGGCGACAAAAACGTTATACCCCTTCTTCGTCATCTCGCGACATGCCGCACTGACTAGAAAGGAACCACTGTGGGGATGGCTCCAATGCAGAGAACAGCCCCGAACTAGCCCTAATTTCTCACCGCTTGGCAGAAGAGGAATGAATTTTGTTGGAATGGGGAGTTGCGAGATATTTTCGGGGGATGCTGTGGTGGAGCTAATCCGTCTTTCGTTTTGGGTGAGAGTTTTTCTCTGCGTGGCGTTTTCGGCGCACACTGCGCCGGCTGTTGACATAAGCCATAAAAAAATTGCCCGCGATCTTTCTTTTCAGGACGTTAGCGGCAGGGCGCACAATTTTTCGTAGACTTGATGGAAGATCCGCTCTTCACGAGCATGCCAACCGACTCAGACAGTTGGCATGCTCTAAAACTTGCAATCGCGAAGGAGGCTCTGTTATCGGAGAGGCGTTCGCGCCCAAACTATCGCCATGACGGAGGAAAAGGGGGTCTTGGGGGGACTGCATGATCACTAGCTTACTGACCCGTGGCCGCCTTTGGGGGCGGGCACACAATCCGTCCGGTTTTTGCAAAATAACTGAGAACCCAAGAGCCTCCTCCGCTACGTAACCTACTGTATTGCTCCCAGCGGAAGCCTGATCTATTTTTGATTAGGTTCGCGCCAACCTCAGCGGTCATGGGTTAGCGTCAATGTCGTTGGACCCTCACGACCGCTACGCTTCTCCCGTAGCCCAACCAAGTTCTTAAGGCCGGATGTTCGTGGGTGGCTCACAACTTCAATTTCCAATAGCCTCTGAGCGGAGCTTGTTGGACTTTCTGTTCTCTCAGCAGTAGGTTAAGCGCCTTGGCAACTGCGTCGGGGCGTTTTCCAAGTTGCTCTGCCAAGTCTCGCACGCTGACGACCACATCCCCGGTTGGGTAGCGTTGATGAACCTCCTGCGCATATCCGGAAATCTTGTTGGCCAGCGAACGCAGTTCTTTTCCCCGCTTGCGCTCGGCAGATTTCGCCCGTGCCTCGTCGGTTTCAAAAACCCGCATACAAACCGCGGTGATTCCAACGACGGAAACTATCGCTGCGACCCACGAAATTGACGAGCGAATATCTGGGATGGAGTTCATAACTGGGATATTTCTGATGTGAGATCGGGAATTGACAGAATACCTTTTCCCATCGACTGCGCGAAGATTACCGAAGTCCCGCCCTCTGGCTGATCATCGCCCAGTACCCGCAGGTCTATCCACCCTGTCCGCCCGCGATGGCACGAAAAAACTATCAGCGTCTCTGCGCCCGGTACCCGGAAATTATGCAGAGGTTGGGCCTTAATGAGTTTTCGGGTGACTTCGTCGTCAATGGCGGATGGCGAGATCGCGATCCGCGCCGTTCGCATACAAAGCAAGAGCCTGCGAGACGCTATCGATCGTGCCTACATGGAGAGATACAGCACGCCAGGCGCGCTAAAGTATGCGAAGGATCTGGTGCGAGCTAAATCCAGGGCCCCGACAATTGAACTCGTGCCTCACGAATAGGCTTCTTAACCGGTCCGAACGCTCGCTCTGGCGGCGGACTGCGCATGGTTGACTCGCGACCAGTCACTTGGCCGATATCTCTTTTCCCGCTTGGCGAATGATCGACCGCAGCCAGATGTGCGCCGCGTCCGTCTTCATTCGCGGGTGCCAGGCCATCAGATCTTCTGCCCCCCGGGGCAATTGTGATAAACACTGCCCGCGGGGGATTGATCTTCGATGACGATCTCATTGCAGCGCTCAAGAGTGGCCGGGTTGCAGCGGCGGGGCTGGATGTCTTCGAGGGTGAGCCGAAACTGAATCCCGATTACGCAAGGCTAAGAAATGCTTTTTTGCTGCCGCATATTGGGAGCGCAACAGTGGAGAGTCGAACACTCATGGGAATGGTTGCCCTCGACAACATCGACGCTGTGCTAACCGGGAAGCCAGCTCCCTCGCTGGTGGGTTGACGACGACGTCTCCTTACGCGAGTCGCTGGAGTTGTTGATTCGCTGCGAAGGTTGGCAGCCGGAAATATTCGCGTCCGCACAGGAATTTCTCAGCCGCCCACGAGTCCTTGTTCCGAGCTGCCTCATACTTGACGGTTCTCTTCCAGGTCTCAATGGTCTCGATCTGCAGAAACGCATCGCCAGCGATCGGATCGACATGCCGATCATCTTCATTACGGGTCACGGTGACATACCGATGTCCGTCCATCCGAAGCGCCATCGAGCGCAGCCAGGCCACACTTGGTCGCGAGGCGGAGCTACGGGCGCTCCGCGAGTGTTACGCGTCGCTCACGCCTCGCGAAAGGCAAGTCATGGCTTTGGTAGCCGCCGGCCTGTTGAATAAACAGGTCGGCGGCGAGCTCAACATCAGCGAGATCACGGTAAAGGCACACCGAGGTCAGGTGATGCGAAAGATGAAGGCTGACTCTGTCGCCGACTTAGTGAATATCGCCGCAAGACTCCGCCTCGCAGGTTCGCCGAAAAACTGACACTCCGTCGGCCAATGCCGCGCTACGGATTACGCTACGGGTTTTGCCCCTGCTACCAGGAATTTTCAACGACTTAGAGGTCGTCCGCCTCTTGTAAGTCCTTTAAAGTCGTGTATGGGCCGTTCTTTCACGGCAGTAGCCATGCGGCTGATCACGATCGGTACTGCGTATGCGAACTGCTTGCCAAGAAGAACACAAGGCGAACAAAACTTACCGGCAGTTTTACCGGCAGTCGGCCTTTCCTGCAGTGGCTATCAGTGACTTACAGCGCCGGGAGGTACCTCTAAGCAGGGGCCACCCCATTGGGGTGGTTATGTGACCCTGAAACTCTGTCAGAGCTCGATGGTTGTGATACAGGCGCGGACTTGGCGCAGTTAGAATCTCAGTCACAACCTGGCTCGGCAGCTAAGGCCGCGATTTCTTTGGAGCGTTCCTGCCCGACTCTAAGCATGGCTCCGGTATGGGCGATTGTGTAGATGGTGGCGGCGTTGTCGATTGCAATCACTGTTCATATCGGCCCTGAAAAAGCCGGATGCGGGATGGTTCGGCGAAATGATTCCTTCGCGTTACAAAGGATCCGGCAAACCGAAGTGACATTGTTTCGAGAGGCCGTTTCCGGGCACCCTCCGGGCACCCAGACCGATGCCTTGTTGGCATCTCATTGATTTTGTTGTGTCGTGCATGGAGTAAGCTGGAAGTGCAAGCTGTTGTTTGTAATTGTGTTGGCGACCCTTTTAAGGCATGGGTCGCAGGTTCGAGTCCTGCCGCGCTCACCAGAATCTTTCACACGGCGCAGAATCAGGCCGTCCCGCCTTCCAGTCGCATAGTGCGATGCGAAAGTCGCCGATATGTTTGGATCTGGGTCGGCCTGAAATCGCGACGGAACTTTGGCGCGTCCTCAATTCGGCTGGACATGCCCCCAGAATCGCTTCGCCAAGGTCGCAAATGATACTCCGAACAGCTAGAATTGGGTGATAGATCGTACACTCCGCACATCTTCAGCATTGGCCGCTGGCGTGACAGATCAGGTGTGGAGCCCCGCGGATTTGGTTGCCCTCTAGGAAGCCTCGGACATAGCGGAGGGCGTAAAGAGCGGCATAGCGAGCGGCCCAGGGAATCAGTCGAATGACCCGCCGCGGCAACCGTCGTTACGGCCTCGTTTGTGGATTGGTTGTTCTTGGGGTGCTGATCGGCATAGTTGTGGTGTCTCTCACGACCTGGCTAGCAAAATAGAAATGAAAGTGAGTATTCTAAAATCTCCGTTAGGGCTTGCTCTGCCAGCACCTTCGCCAATAGCTTCTAAGCTGCCCTCCCATCGGTCTCAAAGCCTCGGCTGCCAACTAAATCTTGCCGGAGTTGCTCCATTTGTGCCGCTGCTTCTGTCATCTGCTCAGCATATTCATGCCCCTGTCGTGGAAGAAAACCTCCATAATTCTCCAGCAGCAACCGGGAGTTGGTATTGATCGCGATAATGTTGGAACGGGCTTGGCCGGAAAGGGCAGACGTTAGTTTTTCTAGCTGCAAATCCCGTACCGCTAGCTCTTCTCGGCTCAGGGCAGCCTCCTTTCCGAGCAGTCGCCCCTGCTGGCGGATCAGTCCGAACAGACATGCTGCCAGGGCAAGCAGGGCAGAATTAACAAGAATGGTTACTGACAAAACCCTCTTCAGTGCGGCAATTCTCTCTGTGTCGAGTCTGGCGAAATTGCTGCTCTCCGCTGAGGATAGCGAAAGCACAACGCCGCGTATCTCATCCATGTAGTCCTTTCCTTCGTTTGAAGCCACCAACGTGAATGCGCGGTGGCGATATCCCTGTCGCCGCAAACTAATAGATCGCTCCATTTCGTCCTGCTTCGATTTAGCCAAAGACTCCAACTGCCGCTCCAGTGATTGTTCGCGCTCGGCCCGATTAGCGAGCGCTGCACGAAGCCCGACAAAATCTGTTCTGATCCTCCCGTCAGCGTCAGTGTAGGGTTGCAAGTACGCGGGATCGTTGGTTAGCAGGTATCCGCGCTGAGCTGTTTCCATATCGGTCAGGTCTTTCTGAACACCGGAAAGGTCTGCCTGGATCTCGGAGGTTTCTCGTGTAAGCGCCGAGATTTTCTGCATCCGTTTTAAATGGTTGACGGCAAGGTACGCATTCCATGCCATGAAAGCGAGTAGCGCAGGTACTCCTATTTGCAGAGCAACTTTTCGGATCATCTAGTTGTGCCGCCCTTCACGTAACCTTCAGAACACCCTCAGTCCTGATTCGATTGGCTTTGCAAATTCCCTCCGCAACCTTGACCGCTGCGTTGCTGCTGTGGACCGGTCCTTCTGCCGACATTACAGAACTAGCAGCCAGAGTGAAAAGCAGAGCATCCTCCTGCTTGTCAAAGTAAAGCACTACCTGATTCGCTGCCATCTGATTAACTCCTACTGATTGTTCTTAGGAATGATAGGCCGATTCAGCACAACAACGTGGTTATCTCTTTTGGTGCGCCTGATTACAATCGTCCGCCCAGAAAATAACGGATCAAGTTGTCCACCATGGCGATTTCGATCCACAAAGGACATTCGGGGTAAATGGCACCTGCGTGCCGGGCATGGTCTCGTTTGGGCCATTCATGGTCGGCTGACTCAAGCTTAATGTATTCGACTGCTGGCGGCTGGGCATTTCAAAGGGCGGTGGCACTGCTCGAATCGAGGTTCACTCGGTTACGCCCGTAGCCGCCAGTCCAATCCCTTCCACCCTGTTTGGCGCCCCGCTGCTAGCGGAACTGGTAGCCGGTTTTGAGTTCGCAGCGATAGTTTCTGGATTGGTCCCTGTCGATTCCTACGTGGCAATCTGCCCATCTTAAGAAGAGATCGGGTCCAAGGGGAAACACAATGGCTTCACCTTGAACCTCCGCTTCGATGCTCGGGCCCTCCGCAGACGGGGGTAGGCTGAAGTTCAGCGCTCGTCCGAAGATTACCGGATAGGTTTCACGCACCAAGTTGCTGGTCATCGGGTGAACCACTTCGGCCTCTACCAGAAATGTGGTTGTATCCGACCAGTTGCGAACAGACACGTTCAAGCGGCGGCGATCTTGCAAAAAATTTTCCATTTCAACTCTGGTGAAGGGGCACGGTCCTGCAATGCAAGAAACTCTCGCGTTGCGAAACTCATTGCCTTCTCCCGCATCGAGAGACAAAGAACCGATTGCCGCTTTCCACTTGCCGCCGGGTGCGCACGGCGGCCGATTTTCACAAGGCTTGTTTCCTACATTGACGACTTGGAACGTTCTTACTGCGCTACCGATCTCTGCTTCGGTTGTTGCTTTTACTGAATACCTGATGCGTGGATTTGACACCGGGAAGTCGGAATGGGACTCGGCCATCGTCTGCTGATGAAGCGGGACCATATGTGCTACATAAACTTTATCGGTTATAAAATCGTCCCAGTCCAACGGCTTGTAATCCTTGCGCCGGAATTGCAGCAGGACTGGTTGACGCCGCCGTAGTCCCGTGGGCAGCGTCAGGCTAAAAAAACCCATAGCGTCGGATTGTGAATGGCCGCTTCCCAAGCCGTTGATCGCTGTGATCTGAACGTCCGCAAGTGGCAATTGCTTATTCGGGTCAGGATCCTGGCGCAGCACAGCGCCCTTCAGTATGACCGGTTTCCGCCGAGTCAGGAACACAACGGTCAAAACCGTCGCTAAAATCCCCAAAGCCACAATTGTCCAGATGGCAATCCTTTTTCCGTAAGTCATCAGGTTCCTTGGGTTAACATTTTAGGACGTCTTCGCAGGATCGCAAAGTTCCTTTGAGCACCACCTGAGCACCACCCGTCGCACTACGCATCGGGAACGGGAGCATCTAGAATTTAGCTGATGCACGAGAAAGAAAAAAACAGCTCTGGCACTCCCCGACTTTCACGTCGAGACCTCCTGTTGCAGGGCGGAGTCTTGGGACTTTGGAGGGTCCTGGGCCAGTCTAAGGTGTTTTCCATTCTCGCGACAGCCCAGGAAAAGCCAGGCGGACCACAGGCCTCCCCTGCCGCTAGTGTTTTTTCTCCAGATGATGAGCAGTTTCTGGATGAACTGGAGAAGCGAAATTTCCAATTTTTTTGGGAACAGTCCAGCCCAGAGAGCGGATTGATACGGGATCGATGTAAGGTGCTGGCAAATGACAACTCTGTGGTTGGCAGCATCGCGGCCACTGGGTTTGGTTTGACGGCGCTTTGCATCGCCGAAAAGCGGGGATTCATCTCTCCTCAAGAAGCGCGGGATCGGGCTCTGCTCACTCTGCGGTTCCTGTGGAAGAAAATGCCGACGCATCGAGGATTTTTCTATCACTTCGCCGACGTCAATACGGGCGAGCGGGTGTGGGATTCCGAGGTTTCTTCTGTAGACACGGCCATCTTGCTCTGCGGAATTCTCACTTGCCGGCGCCACTTTGCTGAGCATTCTGAAATTAGTCTTCTGGCCTATCAGATATTTAACCGGGTGGATTGGACCTGGCTCTCCGAAGATACTGCGCTTTTGCCTCATGGATGGACGCCTGAGGGTGGCTTCCTGCCATATCGATGGGATTACTACAGCGAGATGATGATGATCTATCTCTTAGGCTTAGGATCGCTTACACATCCGCTGCCGGTGGAGGCTTGGAACGCCTGGAAGCGAACCAAGTTTGAATTTGATGGCATTCGTTATATCGGTTCGTTCGCTCCTCTATTTGTGCATCAGTACTCGCAGGCTTGGTTTGACTTCCGGGGCAAGCGAGATGCGTTTGCCGATTACTTTCAGAACTCCGCGTTGGCAACGGATGCCCACCGCCGCTTCTGTCTGGAATTGGCCGGGCAATTTCCAGATTACAGCGATGATCTGTGGGGTATTTCGGCTTCAGATTCACAGCAAGGCTATGTGATTTGGGGAGGTCCGCCCATGATTGGGCCGATTGATGGCACCGTTGTACCCAGTGCGTCGGCAGGTTCAATGCCGTTCCTGCCGCAGCCGGTGATGCGCGTGCTCAGGAACATCAAGGATCATTATGGACAAGCTTGGAGCCGCTACGGATTCGTAAATGCCTTCAATCCCCTCAAGAATTGGTACGACACAGACGTGGTTGGGATTGACACGGGAATCACGATGCTGATGGCGGAAAATGCGCGAACTGACTTCGTGTGGAAAACGTTCATGAAAAATCCCGAGGCACAGCGTGGCATGGATCGAGCCGGTTTTAAGAAAGAATGAACATCCCTCGCGGGCTAAACAATTAAAGATCCTGCCTATCTGATTGGCTATGCTACTTGAGTTCGATTAGCGCCAGGCCATGCCCGGGCAGCGTTATCGTCAATTCGTCGTTCTCAATCGGGTGGGCCTCCGGTGGCGGAAGGTCGGCGGCGTGACGCAGTTCCTCGGTCTGTTTCGGGTTGGGATAACGCGGTGCACCAATCTTCTCGTAGACGGAATGAAAATCTCCGTGGTCGTGATCCAGTCGCGAGATTAACGCATGCTTCGCCTTCACGTCTTTCAGATGCAAGGTAAACGTTCTTGGAGACCCTGCCTGCCCGGGCGGGGCATAATTCCAAACCGCCAGCACCAGGGTGCCGTCCCGCCGTCGGGTAAGCAAGGCGGAATTTGACTCGAGATTTATGCGTTCATCGCCCAGCTTATGCAAAAGCTTGAAGGCATTGAAGGCGGGCTTGGGAATTCCATCTTCTGCGATCAGCCCATAGCCTCCGTAGAACGGAGTTTTCACTACACCCTGTTCTTCGAAGACATCGGAGAAGGTCCAGTAAGACATCGAGTCTACCAAACCGTCGCATTGGCGTATGGTGTCGGCGAGCCAAGGGCCCATGTAGATCGCGTCAGTGACCTCGGGTTCGTTCTTGTAGCTGGCATTGAACTCGCTCCAGATCAGCGGGAGGTTGGGCATGGATGACGTTGCGATCTGGTTATGAACATTCTTCACCGCGCGACAGACCATCTGATTTCGAGGAATATTCTCTTGCGAGTGGAATACGTCTTGCGCAGTATCGTTCGCGTAGACATGGGTTGACACGTAATCCAGCGGGATACGTTTGTCGAGACAGTGGCGGATCATAGCGTCAACCCATGCTGCTTGTGCCGTGGCAGGTCCACCCACCCGCAGTTGCGAGCTGATCTTCTTAATGGCGAGCGCCGTGTGATCGTAAAGATCCCAATAGGTCTCCTGCTTCGGCTGTCCGGCCCAGAAATCGAGGTTAGGCTCATTCCAAACTTCGAAATACCATTGCGAAACTTCTTCGATACCGTAACGATCAACGAGATGCCGGGCGAAGGCGGCGATCAAGGCGTCCCAGCGGCTCCAATCCTTGGGCGGAGAGACATTAGGCTTGTACCAGAATGCCTGAAGGATGTTGCGGGCTGCCAATTTGTCTGGCATAAAGCTAATCTCGACGAAGGGGCGCACATGATTGGCCAGCAAGCCATCATATATTTGATCGATGTAGGAGAAGTTATAGACAGCCTGACCCTGACTGTCTTCGTCGTAGATCCCGACTTCGTCGTGGAAAATAGCGTGGAAGCGAACGTACGTGAAGTCTGTTATTTGTTTGACCGAGCGTAAGTCGCTGCGATAGCTGTCACGGAGGCTCAGTATCGCGCGACCCGAACCAAACATTTTCTCCCAGTAGTGGGGAAAGGAATGCCGAGCCGCCGTGGAGTCGACGACGATCACATCCGGCGCTGGACTGCCCTGAGCGTCCAGTTTGGACGCGTTCGGCAATAACACAAAGACCAGACCAAGACCGAAGATATACCAGCGCCGCATAGCGTAGCTCTACAAATGCCGTGTGCCAATTAATTACTGCATTTAGTTTCAGTCCGCGCGGATCACGCCGCCTTCTTACGGGAGCGGGGCGAACGAGGGTGGCCAGCAGGTTTCTCCTGCAGCAGCAATTCCGTGGCCTGCACTCGCGGATGGCTGTGAAACCAGCGTTGCACGACGTCCTGGTGCAGGAAGTTGGCCACGGAAAGTAGGCTCATTCCTTGATGATGAGCCATCCAGCAATGCACCGGTTCGAAACGGCGAAGGCGGGAGCGGCTGCGTGCGGGATTAAAGTCCAAAGCCTCATAGAATCCGTAAGTCCCCAAAGCTCGTTTGCGTTGCAGCTTGCGCAAGTTTCGCAACGTAGCTGCGGAGTCAATTGGCAGCGCCAGGAAAGTTGAATACGGCGAGACGACAGGGCCGTCGACATCAACCTTGTGTATTGCTAACTGGGGCACTCCAAAGGCATGATACTCGTAGTTGCCCGCCGCATCGAGTTTGAAGCAGGACGATTCCGAAATACCCCAGGGAATGCCCTTGTCATCCGCGTAGGCTTGTTGCGACCGCACCGCCGCTACTGCAGCCCGCTCCAAAAGCGTGTTTGGATACACCCGCATCCAAAGCGCCGGCATCAGATATTCAAACATCGTTCCTGTCCATGACAACAATCCAGCCATGCCCTGATCGATTATTTGGACCCTGCCCAACTGAAACCACGCTTCCTGCGGGATATCGTCTTTCGCAATGGCTGCGAAGAAAGCTATGCGTGCTTCGCTGGCCAACAAGTCGTAACACGCGTCATGTAGTTGCTGTTTGTCGACATCAAAACCGATAGACAGCAGGCTCCGGTTGCGGTTGAGGAGAAATTCGAAGTCCATTTCGTCTGCGAGAGTGCTCGCCTGATGGGCAATCTTCTTCAGATCTTCGATCAACCGCATGACATGGGAGCGCGCATCTGGCAGCAGCGATAGTAGTTGCCGGTAGAGCATGTTGGTGTCCGCGGAGGCCGTCGATTCGGCCGCTTTTAACCTGGCGGCAAGACTATCGATAAACAGCGGCATCCGCTTCAGTGCTGGCACATCATCGGGCCGGCCTTGACGATGGATCACCGGATCATTTTTCAGAGCGGCAAATTCTGGCAGTAGCCACGGAGCGTAGAGTTGCACGGCTCGCCCAATTTGGCTGATGCGCTCTTCCGCTTGCTGCTGGAACCAGCGGGCCTGGTCGGCATGCTTCGAGTTCGAGGTCGACTGATGGATGTCTTTAAGAGCCGCGTCGGGAACGTCTAGCAGGTAGGGAAGCCAGTCTTGTCCCTTGAGAGAACGCTTCATCGCGGAAAACTTTCGGCGGGGCAGCGTTCGAAGGCTCGTCAGAACGTAGAGATGATCCAGGAAGCCGTCCGGCAACTCCGGCTGTAAGACGGGCTGCTCGAGCAGTTCCAGGCAGCCACGTTGCAGAGTCCAGAGCGAAGCTACCAAATTGCCGCTATCGACGCTTGAGACGAACGCTGGGCTGAGTGGGGCCAGGGTTTGTGTGTCGTACCAGTTGAGCAGGTGCCCGCGATGACGCTGTAGTTGCGAGACGGTGACCAGCGTTCGCAGAGTCTGTTGGGCAAATTCCGGCACGGTGAGATAACCGAATTCGCATGCCACCTGCCGTGCGTTGAGTAAGAATCCGAGATTTGTCGGGGAAATGCGAGGCGTGACCTTCGAGTTCTCCTCCAGCACGTTGTCAGGAATCAACCAGTGGTGTTCTTCCGTGCTGAACTCGTCGAAATATCGCCATGTGCGGAGGGCACTGTGACGGAGCAGCCATTGATTTCTCTCGGACACTTGCTTGCGCGGACCTCGCGGAGGACGATTCAGCCATATCGAGATTGGCTTGCTGAATGCCCAAAGCAAGAGGATCGGCAGTGCCGCCGGCAGAGCCCTGCGGTGTTCGAGCCATATTAGAAAAAATAGTCCCAGCGCCAACGCGGGAGTGCTGTCGAGATAAATATCCAGAATCGTGCGTTTGTAACCTGCAAGCTCCGCTTGCGCCGCTGTTTCCCATTGCAACAGCCTCTGCCGAGTGATCATGCGACGAACCATGGTTCGCACCATGGCATCCACGGATAACAGAGCCTGGTGCGCCAGGAAAGTAACCGTCAGCCAGTCGGCAATACTGGCGTCCGCGAAGGAATTCAGGCCATCGACGACAATTGCCCGTTTTCTGAGTACCACAGAGCGTGCGAAGTCGAATCCAAGCTGGACTAGCGCGGGCAGGAACACAATCACGATCGTTGCCAGAGTCCATGCCTCGGGGCGCCCAGGCAGAGAGAACCAACCCAGCAACAACAGGAAAAATAACGCAGCCTCTACCAGGCTGCGACGTAGGTTATCGAAAATCTTCCAACGCGAAACCACTGACAAAGGATTGGGAACTTTCTGTCCCGACTCGTCGGGCACTTGCGGACGCAACCATTCCGCAATCTGCCAGTCGCCTCTGAGCCAACGATGTTTCCTTCGGTTGTGGGCGCTGTAATGAGAAGGGTAGTCCTCGATGATCTCGACATCGCTGACCAAACCTGCTCGAGCGTAGGCGCCTTCGACCAAGTCGTGACTGAGCAAAGCATTCCGCGGAAAGCGGCGGTCAAGGACGCGGCGGAGCGTATCCACCTCGTAGATTCCTTTTCCCACGAAAATGCCTTCACCGTACAGGTCTTGATACACATCGGAGGCTGCACGTGTGTAGATGTCGAGTCCGGTCTGGCCTGAGTAGATGCTGGCCAGCCTGGAACGGGCTGAACTTTGGACGCTTACCCCAACCCTAGGTTGCAGGATGCCGTAACCCGTAACCACAACTCCTCTGTCGGGATCAATAATCGCCTGATTCAAAGGATGGGCCAAGGCCCCTACCATCCTTCGGGCTGAACCTCGCGGTAGCTCAGTATCGGAATCGAGCGTAATTACGAAACGAACGCTAGAGAGTACGGACAGGTCGCCAACCTTAACCGGGAAGCTGTCAAACTGACCGCGCAGAAGGTTGTTGAGATCCATCAATTTTCCGCGCTTTCGTTCCCATCCCATCCAGAGTCTCTCGCGTGGGTTGTAAACGGGGTGACGATGTAACAAGAAAAAAGATCCCGATTCTTTTCCGGCATACTTCTCATTTAATCCGCGGATGAGATCTGAACACAGGTCGACGAGCAAATTATTTGCGGGAGGTTTCTCCGGCGAATCGGGGAGATCAGTGAGCAACACAAAATGAAGATTGGGATCGTGGTTCCCTAAAAAGCGAACTTCCAAGTCGTCTGCAAGTGTATGGACCTGTTTCTCATCCAAGAGCAGGGTTGGAATCGCCACCAGGGTTACGCAATCATTGGGCAGGCCTTCAGAAAAATCCAGCTTCGACAAAATCTGCGCTGGTAGCAGAATTGTGGCCAGGTAGTTCATGATTTGAACAGCGCTTTGCGAACTGGGCAATAGCACAGCCAGCGTCGACAGCAGAACTAGACCGAGCGAAGTAGATGCATCCGTCAACAGCAGTACAACGCCCAAAACAATCAGCAAAGTAAGCACCGCAATGCCTGGAAGATAAAACTCATCCGCGTGGCTGCGCACAAAGGTGGGGAACCTTTCGACAATGGAAGCGTGGAAGTCGATTCTCTGCTCCAGAAGCGGGGTTCCTTCTGCCAGCAGGTACGTGCCCACGTGAGAACGGCGGAGCGTTACGCGCGGGTCATTATCCGGATGTTTCTGCGCTTCACGAGCCAGCGCGAGCGCTGTCTTGGCAACTTCCATTTCGCTACAGTCGGAATGAGCCACCAGTTTCAAAATCTTCTTCCGGTAAAGCTCGCGGCTCTCATAATCCATCCTGGAATATGCGCCCGCAGGGTCTTCTCGTAGAACGCGATCGAAGCGGATGAGAGGCTCGATGACGACTTTCCAGTTGGTTTGCTTAATCTCGCGAAGGCTACGAACCATCTCCTGAACACCGTAAGTCCGGATAGGATCCTGGAGCAAACGGCGACTAAGCTGTGCAATCTGTTCGAGCAGAACCAGCTTGAGCGCAGGGATCAGCATCCACAGTTCTGCCATGTCGAGGACAGTAATGTCCTGAAAGGCTTGGATGTAATCAGTGAAGGTAGCAGCAGCAAATTGGCACGAGGTTGCTGCCACATAATCCCCGGCGATTGCCGCGATTCTGGGAACGACCACGCCGTTTTGCGCGCGCACCAGAGGAAGCTTGTGCAGACGCTTGAAGGTCTCACAGGCTTCTTCAAGTTCCGCCTGAATCAGGAGAATGTTTTCGCGGAGCAAGCAAAAATCGTCAGAGCCGGATTTTGCCGGCGAAGATTGAAGTGCCGCGAGTAAAGGCTTAAACGCTCGAAACAGATTTTGGCAACGAATGTGAAAAGGACGTGCCTCCGCGTGCCCAGGCAGCCACGCCGTAGAACGGGCAAGGTTGGCAGCGCTCGAATTCAGATTGCACGCATCCGTTGACATTTCGGTTGCAACTGGACGCAGACCTTCCGGTTCCGCGCCGATAACTTCTAGATGACCGCTCGGTGTCATTTCGTATGCTTCCTAGCGATAGCTCGATGCCTGCATCTCGAACATTTCGGCGTAACGTCCGCCCAGACTTGCCAGTTGGTCGTGAGTCCCTTCCTCTGTGATCTTGCCATTCTCGAGGACTAGGATGCGGTCGGCCGAACGTACGGTTGAGAATCGATGCGAAATAAAAAGTGCCATCTTTCCCGCGGTGAGCTCCGCGAATCGCTGAAACACTTCAAACTCGCTGCGCGCGTCGAGTGCGGCGGTGGGCTCGTCGAGTATCAGCAGTTGCGCATCACGAAGATAAGCGCGCGCCAGCGCGACTTTCTGCCATTCTCCGCCGGAAAGATCTACTCCCTGATCGAAGCGCCGGCCAAGCATCTGATCGTAGCCGAGCGAGAGTCGCGCGATAGTTTGATCGGCCATACTCTTGCGTGCCGCGCCCTTCAGCAATTCCAGATTGCCAATTTCCTCGATACGGCCGATTGCAATATTTTCGCGTGCAGTCATTTCGTAACGCATGAAATCCTGGAAAATTACGCCGATCTCACGATGCAGATCTTCAAGGTCGTACTCGCGAAGGTCGATGCCATCCAGCAGGATTTCTCCTTCGGTGGGATCGTAAAGCCGGGTTATCAACTTTACAATGGTCGTCTTTCCCTGACCGTTTTCGCCGATCAGTGCCAGCCGCTCACCGGGATGAAGGGTGAAGTTAATCTGGTCAAGAATCAAACGTGAGTTTCCCGGATAGCTGAAAGAGACGTTCCGGAATTCCACACCGCTCACGGTCGGCCGAGGTGCGGGCAACGCATTCGGCTTGGACTGGATGGTCGGCTTCATTTCGAAGAATGCTAACAGATCGGTGAGAAACAACGCCTGATCGCCGATACCAGCGATCGTAGAGAAAATCTGCTGAATGTTACTGCTGGCCTGCTGAATCGCTCCAGCCAGAAACGTCAAGGTACCGATGCTGAGTTGGCCGGCAACGGTGCGCCAAATCACGAAAACGTAAGCCGAGTAGTACCCCATCGTGCCGATCATCGATAGCAGGGCACCTACGATCAGCTTGCGGCGAGACAGGGTGACATTCTCGTCGTAGATCTCATCAGACAAACGGGTAAATCTCTCAAGCAGGAAATTCCTCAAGCCAAAGAGCTTGAGTTCCTTCGCAGCCTCTTTACTTCCGCCCAAAACGCGCAGGTAGTCCAGTTGCCGACGCATGGGGGTTTGCCGAAAATTCTTGGCGTATCCCAGAAAAGCGAAATGGCTTTCACCAAGAAAAGCTGGAACAACGCCTACGATCAGCAGCAGCATGAGCCACGGGGAGAACAACATGATCGAGACGGAAAGCGTAATCGTGGTGATCGCCTGCTGTACTAGGCGCCCAATCGCTTGGATCATCACAAGTCGATCCGTTGCCTGAACTCGGGCCCGTTCCAGACGGTCATAGAAAACGGGGTCTTCATAGGCTTGCAGATCGAGTCCGGCCGCGTGATTCATGACTCGAATGCTGACATACCGCGTGTACTTGTCAGCGAGCAATGAATCGGAATAGTCGATTGCTCGGATGAGAATGCTGTTGAGGACGGCGACTGAAAATTCGGCGGCGACAAGCCACCAGAAGCCAGGTTTTACCGGCTGATGAGTTGTAAGGGCATGTTGAATGCCGTCAATAATCAGCTTGGTAATCCACAGGAGTACAACTGGTAAGAGCGATGAGAACAGGCGCGCAACCAGGCCAAATAGGACGACCCCGGGTCCGGAATCCCACACAATCTTGAGCACAGCCGGAACGTTACGGAGAGCTGAGATACGCTCTTGCCATCCCGCCCAGTAACTTTCCCGCTCCGCCATGCTGTCCCTACCGTCTTCGAAGGGCTTCCAATTCCATGTGCCAGACGCACGAATTGCCATCAGTGCCTGGGGTCTGACAGGGTCGCCCTTTTCGCTGTAAAACGCCTCCAAAAGAAGATGCGGAAACCGCCGTCAAGGTATATCCCTACCAGGTAAACTCCGCAGTTAATAATACCGTAGAGACGTCGAAATCGCTTCTGAAATCAGTTGCGGCCAAAACAGCGCAAAATAAGGCCTTACGTCCGTTGTCTGAACGGCAGGTCGTTTTTTTTTGTTGTAAACTGCGATTTCAAATGCCATGCAGTTGGGTCCATCTGCCTATGCGGAGTGTGCGGTGCGTTCGCTTTCCTGCTTGTTCTATTGCTTAATTCTGACTGCCATTCCTTGCGGTGCGGTCATGCCCAGCGACTACTACAACCACGTGATCTTCGACAACAGCATCACGCCCGACTACTACTACTACAGCAGCGGCAGGTCTGTCTTTCCCAGCACTGTTCAATTGCTATCGGGATCCCTACCTGTCGAAAAGAAGAACTTCTTTACCCCTCCGAATGCCTTGCGCTTGCAGTGGCGTTCGGTGACGGGGGGGAGCTGGCAAACGGAAGTGCGGGTTGTCAGTATGCGCAACCGGCCCACGGATTTCCGCGGCGACACGCTTTACATGTGGTGCTATTCGCCGGACACCATCCCCGCAGCGGACTTGCCCTCGATTCAGTTAGAGGACGAGGAGCACGATTTTACAGGGCCGGTAACACTGGACGGCCTTGCCGGGGATATGCCTGCCAAGAGATGGGTTCAGCTCCGCTTGCCACTCAGCGAATTTGCCACCGCCTCGATTCATCCTTTTCGCGCGCGCGAACTGCACAGCGTGTATTTCGGTCAAAGCACGGCGGATGACACTCCGCGAACTTTGATTATCGATGAGATCAAAATCGATGAACGGAATGCTGCTTCGCCGGTGGCACCTGAGGTAAGAAGCGCTCCTCGGGCGCCCCAAAACGTGCAAGCTAAAGGCTACGACCGCCACATTGACATTAGCTGGGACCCGGTAGCAGATAATGATCTGCAGAGCTACGCCGTCTACCGCTCGATCGGGAAACAGAAATTCCAGCCCATCGGCATTCAGAGCGCGGATACTAATCGCTATGCAGACTTTATTGGCCGTTCTGGGGTGAAGGCTTCGTACCGAGTAAAGGCTGTGGATCGATCCTACCGCCAGTCGGCCCTTTCCGAGGTGGCTAGCGCATCGACCAGAGAACTGTCCGACGACGAATTACTCACCATGTTGCAGGAAGAATGCTTTCGCTACTATTGGGACGGAGCTCATCCAGTCGCTGGGGCGACGCTCGAAAATATTCCCGGAGACGACCGCATTGTAGCCACCGGCGCCACCGGCTTCGGAATTATGGCCCTCATTGTGGGAGTGGATCGAGGCTTCATCACTCGAGCGCAAGGCGTTCAGCGTCTTGCGCAAATTTTAGATTTTCTGGAGAAGGCCCCTCGCTACCACGGCGCCTGGTCTCACTTTCTGAACGGCTACACGGCTCAGAGCATGCTGGTGTTTGGCATGTTTGATAACGGCGGTGATCTAGTGGAGACGTCGTTTCTGATGGAAGGTTTGTTAGCCGCTCGCCAATACTTCAAAGGAGCTGGTGAAGACGAGCAAAGCATTTACCGCAGGATTAGCCAGCTTTGGGAGTCCGTCGAGTGGGATTGGTACCGGCACTCTTCGCATGATAATGCGCTGATGTGGCACTGGTCTCCGCAGTGGTCCTGGTACATCGATCACCGGCTTACTGGATTCAATGAAACCATGATCACCTATCTGTTGGCCATTGCGTCGCCCACGCATGCTGTTCCGGCTGAGCTATATTACTCCGGCTGGGCGGGCCAGTCGGCCGCTGCGGTTGCCTATCGCGCAGGCTGGTCGGGTTCAACGGAAGGAGATCGTTATTTAAATGGCCATAGCTACTACGGCATCAAGTTGGACGTGGGTGCGGGCACAGGCGGTCCGTTATTTTTCACCCAATACTCGTTTATGGGTTTCGATCCCCGCGGTATTCGTGACCGCTACACGGATTATTTTGAAAACAACCGCAATCTTGCGCTTATCGATTTGGCCTACTGCGAGGCAAATCCGGGTCACTTTCAGGGCTATGGGGCCGACGATTGGGGCTTGACTGCGAGCGACGATCAATTGGGATATTCTCCGCACTCGCCGGACCTGGGCAGCGACAATGGAACGATCACTCCAACCGGCGCGCTCGCCTCGTTTCCCTACACACCCCAGGCCTCGATGGCTGCGCTGAAGTTCTTTTATCGGGACCTGGGCGATCGGCTCTGGGGAATTTATGGTCCGCACGATGCCTTCAACCTGACGCACAACTGGTTTTCTCCCGTTTACATGGGTCTGGATCAGGCCCCTATCGTAGTTATGGTGGAGAACTATCGAACCGGCCTGGTATGGAAATTGTTCATGTCTAACCCGGAGGTTCAACCTATGCTCGATAGGATCGGATTTCAGCGGGACAACGCAGCAAATGCATCCGTGCCAACACACTAATCAAATCGATAGCCCTACCTGGCCTCGCTTGATTTCCAGAGCAGATGCTCTCTGTCTGCGCATACCCGCTCGAATATCCGATGATTTGGCGACTACTCTTTGAGCGCCAGATACATCTAAATAATTAACCGCGAGTTGCTGTGCGCCCGTCGCTTGTGAACTTCGATTGTTGAACGAGGAGAGAAATTTTATGAAAATGCTTTTGACTGGAATTTTTGGGACAGCGGTCTTATGCGCGATGTATGCAGCACAGGACACAACGCCAAACAGTGCGCCACCGCCACAGGCTCAGACTCCGGCACAGCCGAGTAGGAATACCCGGATCGCTCCCGGCAGCGTCATTCCGGTGCAGCTGACAAAAAGCGTCGACGCCAAGAAAGTGAAGACTGGCGACGAAGTCGACGCTCAGGTCACAGAAGACCTGAAGTCCGGGAATGACGAGATCGTTGTGCCTAAGAATACGAAGGTAATCGGACGGGTCACCGAAGCGCAGGCACGCAATAAAGAGCAAAAAGAATCGCAAATCGGTATCGCATTTGATCATGCCGTCATGAAGGACGGAAGCGACATGCCGCTACCGGCGTCGATCCAGGCGATCATCTCGCCGTCGTATCTAAGCGGCAGCAATAACAACGGAAGCGCTCAAGATGCAACTCAGCCGTCGTCATCGCCGGCCGCCGGCGGGATGCCCAGTAACAGCAATAGTCGCGCTGCCGGGATGGGAGCCCCGCAGACCGCGAATTCATCTGCAGCCGCTGGCGAAGAGCCGGCCTCCGCCAACGCGCACCAGCCGATTACAGGGAATACTCAAGGGGTCCTGGGCATTTCAAATCTTAAGTTATCGACCCCAGCGGAACCGACGCAAGCTTCAGTAGTGAGCTCGGAAAAGAATAATGTAAAGTTGGAAAGTGGCACGTTGTTGCTTCTGCGCGTGAATCAATGAGATACCCCTCAAGCGCGAAGCGTTGAGACTCACAGATCGAAGATTCTATAGACGGACGACGGTTCTTGTGCCTGCAATAACGAAATGGCAACATTGTGCACCGCAACCCCCGTCGGAGTTCGTCCATCGACCTTTCCATGATGAGCGTGGCCGTGCACGACAAGATCTGCGCCGTGGCGGTCCACAACTTCCGCTAGACGCGAGGTTCCCATGAAGGGAAAGATCTCCGCCGCCTCACCCCGTACGGTCTCGGCAATCGGAGAGTAGTGCAGCACCACCACGCGTTTCTCGGTCCGCAGTTGGGACATGGCCCGCTCGAGCTTAAGGGCCTCGTCGATGGAAGCCTGGACAAATTGCTTTATTTCGCGTTCCCCAAAGGCGGTAAGCATTCCGCGTCCAAATCCGCCTACAAAACCTTTGGTCCCGGCAAAACCAACGCCATCTCGTTCATAAGCGGTGCCGTCCAAAACTTTTATTCCGGCTGCTACCATCATGCGAGAAAGCTCTTCTTCTTTCCCGCTTTCATAATCATGGTTTCCAAGCACGACGACGGTCGGAATTCTGAGGCGGACCAGGACATTCAGAAGTGGCTCCATTTCATTCGGCTGCCCATAGTTTGTCAGATCGCCGGCAAGGACCAGGACATCGGCATCGTTCCGCACCCGTTCAAACTGGTCCTGGAGCTTGGCATAGCTCTGTGGATTGAAATGCAAGTCGGCTGTGGCTGCGATTCTCATGCCAGTTGACGCTAAGCGGCGCGGCGCGTGCTCGGACGCTTGGACTTGGACCCTGTTGTTTTCGTGCAGCGCGAAATCTGTTCCAAGCGCTTTCTTCTTTTTTCCTCCAGCAGGTTCGGCAGTCCCCACTCGTTCACATCGATAGCAAACATGTTGTCATCCACCAGACTGCCACGAAACTTAGCTTTCGGGTCAGGTCTCGCGATGTCACTCTCCAGCCGTTGCACCAGCTCGCGCCAAATGGCGGCAGGTACGTAGTGCGTGTGCGCTGGATAGACATAGCGAAAGAGCAGGAGTGACCACAAGAGCATTTCCCAATGCTCTCCCACCAGTTGCAACTCGCGATTCCAGTCGAACGAGGGGTAGGTCCCAAAGATGACATGCGCAATGTCAGCCCCGTCGAAACGTTCGCGCCTGGTGACAAATATCTTAGAAGCCACCAACTCCTCAGGAGCCAGCACACGGGTCTCGACGCCATGTACTACTGCGGGACTGGCGCGCTGAATCCAGGAGTCCTCAACCACCAACACGCCGGTGCTCATGCCAGTAATCAAATCGACAAAGAATTCCCCTTTATGAGCCTTTGCCAACCAAACTGGATCACGAATCTCGCACTCGAAGCCGCGTTGTTCCAAGTATGGCAAAACCTCAAGACCGGTACAGGCGGTCATGAATAAATCCAGATCCTTGGTGAAGCGGCAAATGCCAGTATGCTGTCGCAGTGCGAATGCTCCGGAGACAGCGTAGGGAACGTGTTTTTCCTCGAGTGCCGTGAGCACTTCACGAAATAGCTCAGCCTGTTCCTCGGGAATGTCGGCGGGCATGGAGGAAGTGACCGGCAGATTTTCGACGGGTTTGCACACTTTTGCCACGGAGCTTGGATGTGCGGTCTCGCCCTGCGGTTGGTGCAGTTCTGAACGTCGTAAGAAGTTTCCCGAGCTTGACGGTATCAGGAAACGATCGTGACAATCTCGATGGCGCTAGGTGTGCCTGCCTTGTGCACGAGCACGGAGTCGTTCCTTCGTTCCAGGAACAAATCGACGCTGATGCCGCCGCAACGGAGGTCATGGATAGCCAAGTTCGGAATTCCTTCCGGTAAATAGGGATCATCGAAGACGATGCGCTTGCGTTCGGCATTGATCGAAATTCCAAGGCATGCCTGCAGTATTAGAAACGGAGCCGCGGCCGCCCAGGCCTGTGGCGAACATGCAACCGGATAAAGAGTGGGACCTTCTCCCTCGCGACGGTCAATGCCACAAAATAACTCTGGTAGCCGATGCAATTCGACCATGCTGCTGAGATCGAGCAGAGCCATTAAAATCTTACCAGCGAGGTTCTTGAAGCCATATTTTGCAAGTCCGCTTGCAATCAGTGAGTTGTCATGGGGCCATACCGAACCATTGTGATAGGAGAGCGGATTGTAACGCGCTTCGCTGCTGGCCACGGTGCGCACTCCCCAGCCATTGAATGACTCCGGCTGAAAAAGGGTTTCCGCAACTCGGCTGGCGTGATCTGGGGAGACGATTCCCGTATAGAGGCAGTGGCCCGCGTTCGAGGTGCGGACCCGGCAGGGCCGCTTGTGTCCATCGAGCGCCAGAGCGTACGTCGAAAGCTCTTCACACCAGAACTGTTCCTCGAATCGCGCGCGCAGGTTCTCCGCCTCGACTTCAAGCCCCGCCGACCTTTGAGATCCCCCGGCAAACCGGCACAAACGAGAAGCAGCCAGTTTCGCTGCATACACATAGCCCTGCACTTCACAAAGGGCAATGGGAGGTTCAGCGACACTCCCATCAGCATGAAAAATCGAATCGTTGGAATCCTTCCAACCCTGCTGGACCAGTCCTTTCGGAGAGCGTTGCTGGTATTCCACAAAACAGTCGCCGTCGATATCTCCGAAATTGTCGATCCATTGGAGTGCGAGTTCGACGTGTGGCCACAAGTCCTGGATGAACTTGGCGTCGGCGGTGCGCTCGTAATAGGCGCCAGCCAGGATAATAAAAAGGGCGGTCGCATCCACGCTGCCGTAGTAGCGCCCAAACGGGACTTCGCCCAAGGCGGCCATTTCTCCCTGGCGCATCTCATGCAGGATCTTTCCCGGTTCGGCCTCGATGGCTGCTTCGATCTTGATCGCTTGCGTGGACGCCAGGCATTGGAGAACGCCTCGCGCCATCTCCGGATTGAGCCACAACGACTGCAAAGCTGTAATGATTCCATCTCTGCCGAACACGGTGCCGAACCACGGTACGCCGGCGTAGGGATAGTTGGGTTCTGGATTTCCTACCATCATCATCTGCGTATCGGCGATTGAGCGGCTGATCCAATCGTTGAACCGTGAGTTCGAACTGGATAGGCGCGGGAAAGCCTCGCCCACGCTGTCCAGTTCGTGGCGCGCCGCGCGCATAGCCCTCGAATAGTCAATGGAGTGATTCGCAGCATGGGAGTCGCACGAAATGAAGAAATGAAAGCTGGCTCTCTCCTTCGGACGAAGGGTTACATCATAGCTCAGTTCGCGGTCGGTCGCGTGAGTCGGCCCAGAAGCCCATCGGATGAGCGTTTGCCGCGTCAAGCCATCTAACCCCTCGTACGCTAGACGAATCGAGTCTTGCTTCACGTCCGCCGGCAGACGTGTGCCCCGCCGCTGTCGACGCATGCCCCGAACTTCGAAAATATCCGCGAAGTCGGCGTCGAATGTCATGCGCAAGGGGACGTACAGATCAGAAAGTCCATGATTTACAAAGATGAACTCCTCGTAACAACTGTTTTTCCATAAGAACCGTGAGCGAAGTACATGTAGTGTTCCACGCGGAATCACCACTTGACCGTTACGGGATACATCCAAGTTCGCAAAATCGCCGGTGAAAAGGAGATTGTTGGTCTCCACCGTGGAACTCAGCAATAGCGGTCGCGTCCCCCACAGGTGCACCATCAGTTCCGACAGGTGGCGCGTATCTTCGAAAAAAAGCCCCTGCTCACCCATTCCAGTAGTTTGGACGTCTCCCAGGCGGTCGAATACGAAAAATGTCCTCCCATACTTGAGGACACGTGCTCGATCGTCGGTTGGCGACTGAGAAGTAGCTATGTAGTAGTGTTGGGTACCAGGTCCGTCCAACTCAGAACTCCGTCGTTAAGAGTGAGTGCCGATGGCTCCCCTCGAACCAGTCGTTGGTAAATGGTTAGATACTCTCGGGCCATTCGTTGTTCGGAGAAATGGCGTTCAAAATGTTTTCGGCAAAGTCGCCGGTCGATCTTGCTCAATCGATTGACTGCACGGACGGCGCTCTCGACATCGTCAACAATGAAACCCACGGTTCCGTCTTGGACAATCTCAGGTACGGAGCCACTGCGATAGGCAATGACTGGAGTCCCGCAGGCTAAGGCCTCGATTGTGACGAGTCCGAAAGGCTCGGGCCAGTTTATAGGAAATAGGAGAGCAGCCGCATTGCCGAGGAACGCGTTCTTGTCATCGCTCCCGATTTCGCCGATAAACTCTACGAGCTTGCAGTTCATCAAAGGCTTGACTCGGTCCTCAAAATAAGGGCCATCTGTCTGATCTACCTTGGCCGCGATTTTCAGCGGCATCCCTGAGCCGCACGCGATCTTAATTGCATCTTCCAGTCTTTTTTCTGGCGAAACTCGTCCGAGAAATGCTAGATATTTGCCCTCCCCGCCGCAGAAACTGAGTAATTGTCGAGGCATTCCGTGCCGCACCGTGCCCAGCCAGTTTGCCCACGGCAGAGGCGCCCGTTGCGAATCCGAAATGGAAACGAGGGGTTGTTCGCGAAAAGCTTGGTATAAAGGCACAAGATCAGGGATGTCAAGACGCCCATGCAAGGTAGTTAGGCAAGGTACTTCCGCCCGCCGGGCTAACGAGAAATGAATGTAGTCGACATGACAGTGGATCAAATCGAAGTTCGCAGCCTGGCGGAACGCATTTTCCATCATTATAACGTGATGCGCCAGAGGGTCTTTACATTGCGAGTCAAGCCTCAATGCTTTTTGGCACGCAGGCACGAGACGGGCGTTCGTTACGGAATCCCCACTCGCGAATAGCGTGACATCATGGCCCAAGCGGACAAGCTCTTCGGTAAGCCATGACACGACTCGTTCTGTTCCTCCGTACAAACGTGGCGGAACGCTCTCAAAAAGCGGCGCTATTTGTGCAATTCTCATGGACTCAGTTGGTTGGGCAAAATCTCCCTGCGACTAGAAGATAACTTCTCGCCATTATTAGAACAGGTATTAACATTAAACAATAGAATGTGAAAGCGTGCAGGTCTATCAGGTTTGAGCTGTATAGCAAACATGGATTCGCAAGGAGAACTTTTGAGAACCTTTGTATCATCGCGACAATTTGTGCCTTCGCGCTAACGGCGGTCGCACTGCAGGCACCTCAGTGTCGCTTACGTACAATTTGGTGCTTACGCACAACGTCGTGATCGAGTAATGAATCAGCGAAGCAGTATTCTCAATGGTAATCGCGAATCATAATGACTCTGCCGCTTAAGAAGAACTATCCGCCAATGGAGGCGCTACCAGCCGCACAGCTTCCTACAGGACCCAACTGGCAATATGAGCCCAAATGGGATGGCTTCCGCTGTATGGCTTTCCGCGACAGTAAGCGCGTCGATCTGATATCAAAGGCTGGCAAGCCGCTTACTCGATATTTTCCCGAGCTCGTCGCAGCAGTCGCTTCTCTCAAGCCGATGCGCTTCGTTCTTGACGGGGAGATTGTGATTCCTGTTGACGGCGGCTTGTCCTTCGATCACCTGCTGATGCGAATTCATCCCGCAGCTAGCCGGATTAAGAAACTCAGTGAAGAAACTCCGGGGGTCTTCATCGTGTTCGACCTGTTGGTTGACGACAAAGGCAAATCTTTGGCCAAACTGCCGCTGAAAGAGAGACGGCAGAGACTCGAGGAGTTCGCGCGCAAATACTTAAGGTCAAATCGCAGCATCCGACTCTCTCCCGTCACTCAAGATCTTGCGGTGGCCAGGAAATGGTTCCATATGGGAGTTGCCCTCGATGGAGTTGTAGCCAAGCGGCGCGACGTGCCGTATCAGAGCGGCGAACGCACGGGCATGCAAAAAATTAAGCGCCAACGAACTGCCGATTGTGTCATTGGAGGTTTTCGCTATCTCGAAAAGCAGCCAGTCGTTGGTTCTTTACTTCTCGGCCTCTACAATGATGACGGCAAACTCGACCACGTTGGCTTCACCTCTTCCATCCAGGCCAAAGATCGTCCCGCTCTCACCAGGAAGCTCAAAAACTTGATCCAACCACCCGGCTTTACGGGAAAGGCTCCGGGAGGCCCCAGTCGCTGGAGCACAAAACGCTCGACGGAATGGCAACCACTAAAACCCGAACTGGTTGCAGAAGTTCAATTCGATCACTTTACGGGCGGCCGTTTTCGTCACGGCACAAAATTTCTTCGCTGGCGCCCCGAAAAATCTCCGACCGACTGCACCTTGCGGCAAGTCGAAAGGGAAAATCGTTCGGCCTTAGATCTTTTGTGAACTTATCTCGACGAATCGTGTGCATTTATGCGCCTGGGATCCCTAGCTTAGCTAGATCTTCGATATGGATCAGCAAATCGGTTGGATCGGCATAGACGCGGAATGCTCCTGCCCGCTCCCACTCTTCCTGGCTGTATCCGCCCGAAAGCAATCCAACTCCTAGCGCACTCTTACGTCCTGCTGCGAGTACATCCCATATGCTGTCGCCGATCACGATACAATCGCCGATCGGCACGCTAGCCGCTCTGCGGCTTTCACAAACACATTGGGTGAGGGCTTCGCATTCTTAACCTCATCCCCGTTCACAACTGGCGCGTATGAAGGAATCTTCAGGTCTTTGAGCAGGCGGGCCGTTTGCCTCTTCCCACTCGTCGTCGCGATGGCCAATCGGACACCGATCTTCTCGAGATGTCCTAGCAACGCCTGAGCTCCGGGCAGGATTTCCAACTGCATCTTCTGAAACTCGGTGTCGTGTTTCTTCTCCAGCCGATCAATCTGCGGTTGCCGCAATTGTCGGCGCTTCGGCGACACCTCGCGCAGCAATTCCCGTACAAACGACTTGGCACTCATGCCGATATGGCGATGAATCTCCAGGTGGGCAGCACAATGCCCTCGCTCTTAGCGCGAGCGACCAAGCCAGGACGTGCTCATAGACACTGTCGATCAGCGTGCCGTCAAGATCAAAGAGAACCGCCGGCAAGCTGGAGATTTCCATCTTTGAATGCGAACCGGACGAGTCTTACCTTCCGACCCAGGGTTGGCGCCTTCGTGAATACTTGCGATTGGCCAACTCAAAAGTAGCGTAGCTACGCAGCCTTCTTGCGCGGTACTTTCGCGCCTTTCTTGCGCGCTTCGGAAAGGCCAATGGCAATTGCCTGTTTCCGGCTCTTCACGGTTCCACCTTTGCCACCTTTGCCCGACTTGAGAGTGCCGCGCTTCCTCCTGCGCATGGCGCTTTCTACGGTTTTGCCTGCCGCCTCACCATACTTGCGTCCGCTCGATTTCTTTCGTGAATGTTTGGTAGCAACCATTGTTTTTCTCCTCTCCTGCTAACTTAGTGGAGCAAAACATCAGCAAAGGTTGTCGCGCACATCTTTCGCAGCAACGCTCTTGACCGCACGGCATCAAAACTTGTAGTGTCCTGAGCAAAACAGAAGATTTGGAAGCGGAGGTCAATGATGAAAGCGGTGACTGGAGTCTTTCGTTCGGAATCGGATGCGCGGCGAGCTCTTGACCAGATGCGTTCAACCGGCTTGCCTAACGACCGGATCACATTGCTCACTCCACAAAGCACAAAGACGGAGCAAGAGTCGGCGCCGGTGGTCAACGCCGAACAACCGGGCATGGGGAAAGCGGTGGGTGCAGTGTTGGGAACCGCGGCAGGAATGTCGGGAGGTCCATTAATTATTGCCGCTCTTATACCGGGTGTTGGCCCCATAACCGCGATCGGGCTGTTAGGCGGTGCGCTTCTGGCCGCGGCTGGAGCGAGCATTGGCGCAGTTGCCGGTGGAAAGTTTGAAAATGCCATGACTGAAGGGCTGCCCGAAGACGAACTGTTTGTCTACGAAGACGCTCTGCGCAAGGGCCGCAGCGTGTTGATTGCCTTAGCCGATGATGAAGCCGCGGCTTCGGGCGTTCGCGAATTGTTGACCGCCGAAGGCGCGGAAACTGTCGATGCTGCTCGCGATCAATGGTGGATCGGTTTGCGGGACGCCGAACAGGAACACTATTCATCTTTTAGCAGAAACTTGAGCGATGACGAGAAATTCTATCGACTCGGCTTTGAATCCGCATTGCATGCCCGGACCCGGTGCAAGGAATACGATCAAGTGTTGGCCGAGATGACGAACCAAATCGAAGATCTCGAACGTCAGTACCCCGACTCCGAAGTGGCCGAGCCATTTCAAAAGGGATATGAGCGTGGCCGAGATTACTATCAACAGCTATGTAACGAATCGAAGGCTGCATAGAAAACGTTTCGTCGCAGCGGATGCCGGTTATTGCAGATTCGCGATAATCAGAAGAGCAGCGCCGAATGGAAATGTGTCACGCGCTGATCAACGCGTGCGCTGTCGGCCAGCCAGAGGAACAACTACTAGGAAGCCGATGCCGAGCAAAATCCCGCTGCCGGACTCAGGGAGGGATGCGAGGCTTTCCGGTCCATTGGAAAGATCGATTGAACGGGAGCCGCTCTGATCCAGACGAATCACAGTATTGCCCTTCGTGGTGTCCACAAGTGTGCTACGGAAAACCGTACATCCTTCCGACATCCTGGCGGGAAACATGCTCGGCATCGCACTCTCAGCCTTGAGTGGCAGGGACCGTTCTGCATGCACCGGGATAAGACTGTTTCCAGAAGCTAACACGCTGGCGACAATAATCGTCCACGCAAGCGCAGTACATCCTTTGAATGACATAACCCTGGTCATTTCCCTCTCAGAATCTCTCTGATCTAGAAGTTATCGATTACCGCGGACGAGATTGACGCGCCGAACGTTACGAACGTGAGGTGATTGTGCTGGCTTGCTTGCTCAGCAGGAATAAGGTGAACACTGTAAAAGCGCTAAGAAAATCGCAGTGACAGTCCCTTGCGGGCCGCGGGTTTTGGTGCGCTAACCGACAAACCTCATGCTGACTCTCGCTTCCACATGTCAGTATGACGGGATAGGAGTTCGTAGCACTCGCAGGCAGCATCTTCCAGCCGGCCACGATTTTCAATCTTAACGTGCCCGCGGTTGTAGGTTATTAATCCGGCTTTCGAAAGAAGTCCGGCTGCCACAGTGACGCTCGAGCGGCGGGTTCCCAACATGTGAGCCAGAAACTCATGCGTCAGCGAAACAACATTGCCGCCTACGCGGTCCTGGCTCATCAGCAGCCATCGAGCCAGCCGTTCATCGACTTCGTGGAGACGGTTACAGGCGGCAACCTGCGACCCTTGCATGGACAGCATTTGCCCGAATTGGTGCATTCGTCGTTTCAAAACACAGCATTGCCGTAGCGCCTTTATCAAGTCCTGGCTGCTTATACGAAACGCTGTGCCCTCGATCTGAACCAGAGCTCGCGTGTCGCTGCTCTTGAACCCGATCGCGAGTTGCAGCCCGGTGCACCCTTCTTTGCCAGTTAGTCCCACTTCAACGCTTTTTCCGTCCTGCATGACGCTTAGAATCGACACCAGCCCGCTATCGACAAAATATGCGTACTTGATCGGTTCCTCGGACTCCTGAAGAACATCATGGGTGCGGAGTTGCACGAATGTAAGTCGAGAAAACACGGACTCGCATTCTTGCAATGGAAGACCAATTAAGAGCTCATTCCTGACTGTGTTTCCTTCGATATTCGGGGTAGGTCTGTGGTTCGATTTTGTACGCGATGGCACCATAAACAGCTCCTTACGCAGCGAAAAACGCTGTCTGATTTCGCAAGGGACCGTCTCCGGTGAGGGGTACGGCGGAAGGATGCTAGAAGAGACAACTCAAGTATAACAGGTGCAAAGGGGTGCCGGATAAAGATTAGCAGATACGAAAAATTGTTTTGGGAAGGTTGCTCGAACAAAGGCATATTTTCGACTCCGCCAACCTTCCCGGTGCGCAGCATCAACCAACATAAGTGCAGCTCTCAAGTAGCGTCGTCCTGGCTTCCGCTCTATTTCTAGTTGGCGTGTGCAGTTTCAGTCCTGCGCAAGACACGCATCCGAGTAAAGTTCAGCGGGTCGGGAATAAAGCAACAAATCGCCCTGTGGGCAATGTCGCTCGGGGGGAATACATCGTGGAGGACATTGCAGTCTGCAGTCAGTGCCACACCCCTCGCGACAGCAATGGGGGTCTGGATCGCGCACACTGGCTTGAAGGTGCTCCAGTGTGGCTGAAACCTGCGGAATCGGTCGAAGACTGGCCACTCCAGGCTCCGCGAATTGCCGGAACTCCCCCCGGAACCGACGCCGAAATGGTGAAGCTGTTGACAACCGGAATTTGGCGCGACGGAAACCCTTTGCGCCCACCGATGCCACCATTCCGCATGACGCAGGCTGATGCGGAGGCGGTTGTAGCTTATCTGAAATCGGTGACGGCCTCGAAGTAATTTAAATTTGAGCAGCCACTCGTACGTTCCTTAGGGGATTGTAGAGAAATCCTACGGGCTTTGGCTGATTGTGCCGGCTGCAAGCCGCAATCGGTGACAATGCCTTTTCTTTATTATGCCCAACAAGTTTGATGTGATCGTGATTGGGGCTGGTGCTGCGGGGCTGACGGCAGCTGCGGCCTTGGGAAACGCCGGTCTCTCCGCGACGATACTCGAGGCACGCGATCGCATTGGAGGCCGAATATTCACTCTGCGCGATCGCCAGTGCAATGCCCCGATTGAGCTGGGAGCCGAATTCATTCACGGCCGACCTCCCGAAATATGGGAATTGCTGCGGCGGCACAAAGTCCGAACCAAAGAAGTAAAAGGCGACAACTGGTGCGTGCAAAATAGCCGCTTGACCCAGTGTGACGTCTTTTCTGATGTCGACAAGATTCTCAAGAGAATGAACGATCGGAAGCCCGACCAATCCTTCCTGGATTTTCTGGAAGAATGTTGTCCCGCAGCAAAAAATAACTCCCGAATGCAAAAAGCCAAAAAGTGGGCTATAAGCTACGTCACTGGGTTCAATGCTGCCGATCCGTCGCTGGTAGGGGTCCATTGGCTGGTGAAAGAAATGCGTGCCGAAGAGAAAATCGAAGGGGACCGGGCCTTTCGCGCGCAGCACGGATATAGAGACTTGATCGACATCTTCCAGCAGAAGGTGAATGATGCAGGTGTTTCGGTCCACAAAAGTACGGTAGTTGAGAGCGTTCAATGGCATCCAGGAAGTGTGGAAATAAGCGCGCGCGGAGAGAATGGCTCGCAAACGTTCACGGCTCCGCGAATACTTATCTCCGTGCCGATCGGGGTGCTTCAGGCTGGGCTTGGTGAGAAAGGCGCTATCCAATTTCACCCGGAGTTGCCCAACCAAAAGCAGGCTGCGATTCACAATGTGATGATGGGCAGAGTAATCCGCGTCGTTTTAAGATTTCGCACAAGATTCTGGGAAGACCTTCCCGCACATCGTAGAAAGAATTCCAAAACGATGGGCAGAATGAGCTTCCTTTTCTCGCACGATGACTGGTTTCCGACCTGGTGGACCATGTCGCCGGAGAGGCTTCCGTTCCTTACCGGTTGGGCGCCATTTCACTGCGCCGAGAAACTTTCGGGACAAAGTCAGTCTTTCGTCGGGGAGCAAAGTCTCCGAGCTCTTCATCGTCTCCTGGGAGTCAACATGAGCGAACTGGAGAGTTTATTTGAGTACGCATATTGCCATGATTGGCAAACCGATCCATTCTCGCGCGGAGCCTATAGTTACGGGAAAGTCGGCGACGATGGTGCGGAGCAGGCGCTTGCCAGGCCAGTCGGCAGCACTTTGTTCTTCGCTGGAGAGGCAACGAACGTTGATGGCCATAATGGAACCGTTCATGGTGCAATCGCAACAGGGAATCGGGCGGCAGCAGAAATTGTTCAAGCTGCCACTGGCATAAAGCGGGCGACAAGAAAAGTAGCCGGAAGAGTAAGGTTGTCCTCATCGAGGTAAGTTCCGAAAAACCTTCAGGCGGCTTTGCGCTCTTGGACAATCTCCTCGTCTTTGGAGTGGATCTCGACTTGCTCGTGCTTGATGTCGAGACGGAGATGGTTGTAGATGCTCATGTACTGGTTCCCAACCCAAACCATCGCGAATAGCGCAATAAGGTACCCGCGCCAGTCGGGATAGAGAAGTCGGAAGCGGGTGATGATAAGGAACAGAACGGCCACGCAATGGCTGAAGCAATATTCACATGTAAATAAATAGAAGAACTTCCGAAGCGAGACAAGTTCTTCGCATGTTTTGATTGCTCCTGGCAATAATTGCGAGGTGCGCGAAAAACTTCCTCATGAGTCACCGTCCAGGCGATACAGGCGATGGGTATCGATAAGACCAGAAGCCACACGACTTGAAGACCGACCGACGGCATGGTCGAATTGAGATGCAGATGAGTGAAAAAAGGTCGAACGCGAGAAAGAAGTTACAGGTTCTTCACTTGGCCTTAATTCAGTAAGCTGACAATCAGAATTCCGCCGCAGATGTTCCCGGTAGTGGCGGGGCGAGCCAGCGGAGATAGCCTGCCGCCGGGACTGACCCGGCCATAACCGCGGAAAGGATTTCTCCAATGCCCGCAATGCAATGCGCGAAGTATCCAATTCCCACGACAAATGTAAGCAAGTAAACGATCGCGAGCTGACCGATGGTCCAGTGACTAGCAGTCAAGGTCCAAGCCACAAGGGCGATAAGCCAGCCTCCGATAACTCCACTCCAGAAAAAATAAGCGACGGATCCAGAGGCTCCATCCTGTCCCAGCTGAACTAATTGTGACAGAATATGCGGGCGCAATGCGGGAGACTTGACTGCCAGCAGTGCAAACAGGATAGCGCCCAAAATGTTGGAGGCGAAAACCACTCCCCACAGGCGAAGCGTTCTTAACAGGTACCGGCGCTCATCGAGCACCAGCACCATTGGGTACAAGGTGTTTTCCGTGAACCATTGCGCGCGGCCGATGATGACGGCGACGAAACCAATCGGATAGAGCAGGTAAGGAGCGATATGCTGGCTAGCTCCCGCCCCGACAATCGCACGAATCGACGCTACGCCGAGTCCCGTAAGTCCCATGGTAAGGCCACCAGCCGCTCCCGAGAACGCGAAGTTTCTGAGCAGACCGGCGCAATTCGTCGCGTGCATTTTCGATGGCGGCCTGAAGGATTTCGGCTGCAGTGAGCCTTCGCATATCCGGCGCGGTCTCTTCATGCGGGGTGGGCTTAGCAGGTGTCAGAATATTTCTCCGAAACTTGGATGCGGAAACGCGCCCGGGGAGCAAAAAAAACATTTGACGGTTTAGCAATTCGCTCGACAGTCCACAAATTGTGGTTCGAGGGCGATTAGTTGAGCAAACAAAGTGCCACAGGGAAATGAGTCAACAGTTCTGAGAGCGCAAGCTTTGCGTCGGACTTTGGAAACTCCTTGTTTTCTCCTGTCAAGACGTTCCAATACTTTCCGGAAGAGACAGAAGCCGGAAGCAAAACTTCCGTGTCTTCCCAAATCTGACGTCCAATTGGTGGGACATCGGTGTCGCCGAGCAAGCCAGCCACCAGGCGCGGAACAGCAACTAGCACGCTCACTCTTTCCAGCTTTCGCACGAACGCTACAACGTGATTGGCTTTCGCGCCTTGAACTGTTAAGGGCAAATACTCGCCCTGCCGAAAAACGTCAGGCCACTGTTTACGAAAGCACAAGGTTCTCCAGATCATATACAACTTGAGTCGCCCGTCTTCGGGAGTCTCCAATAATTGACGTACAGACAATGGGTCAGGCTGGGTGCCCCACATTCGGATACTCTCGAACATTTGCCTGCGTTGCGTGTAGTCCACTGGACGCCGGTTATCAGGATCGACGAGACTAAAATCCCACAACTCGTTACCTTGATAAGTGTCCGGAACGCCAGGACTGGCCAGTTTGAGAAGCGTCTGCGACAGGCTATTCCAAAGGCCAATGCGAGCGACACGTTGTTGGAAAGGCACAAAGTCATCGAGAAAACGATTCTCGGCGGCAGTATCGGAATCAAGTAGCGCTTTGACGAATGACGAAACAGCCTTTTCGTATGCCTCATTTCGGTTGATCCAACTAGTGTTCTGCTTGGCCTCGCAGATCGCTTTCAGCATATAGTTTTCGATTCGCTCAGAAAAAACCTTCCGAGCGCTTTGGTCGCTCAGTGGCTCGAACGGCCATGTTCCCACCAAGGTTTGATAGAGCAAATATTCGTCGTTTGGCGAAGGGGCTGGGCTACCGTCAATGAGGGACTTATGGCCACGATTGATTTTCCTCCACTCCCCGATCCGAAGTTTCCAGAGCGCTGGAATCTCGGAGAGCACGTCGATGCGGGCGCGCACATCCTCCGAGCGCTTTGAGTCATGTGTGCTCGTGGCCAGCATGGTGTGTGGCCAACTGCGAAGCCGTTCCTGGCTCGCGAGGTGAAACTCAGCTGTAGGAATTCCGAAACGGTGAAGATCGCTGCCGACATCATTCAACGAGACCAGGCGATTATACCGGTAAAAAGCCGTATCTTCCAG
Organism: uncultured Acidobacteriota bacterium; assembly: GCA_963720155.1. Taxonomy (GTDB): domain Bacteria; phylum Acidobacteriota; class Terriglobia; order Terriglobales; family Acidobacteriaceae; genus Sulfotelmatobacter. The sequence continues at coordinate 239,472 of CAVREP010000010.1, read as the reverse complement.
CCCTTTGGCCATGACTGGGCTGGTGAACTGCTGAAACTTCATCGCAAACGCGGTGACTGCGTTTCGGTAGGCTGAATCGTGTCCTTCAGCGATGCGAGTCAGCAGTACTTGACCGATGAAATCGAAAACGCTAATGTCAGCGGCCGGACTTCGCCGTTTCGCTGAATCGACGGCGCCACTGATGTAGTGCATATCACTTTCCGATATACCGGAGGAACTGACGTAGGTGCGGTACACGGGAAAACTTGCCACTACTTCGGTCAGTGCGTCCCGCAGGCTATTGAGGGTGAAGTCGCAGGTATGCCGTTTGGAGAGTGCGATTCGTGTGAGTTGATTGGCCAGGACATTCAGTTCGCTGACCAGCGCCACCCTAATAATAAGTTTTCGGCACAGATAGGCGAGGTCGTCAAAATCAATCTCGTCGCCAATGAAGCTGCGATAAATGCGATCCATGCGGGTAACGCTTGCTGAATCGACAAATAGGGCGTTTACCAGGTTGGCAAAGTCGTATCCGGTGGTGCCGCAGACCGGCCATTCCGCGGGCAGCCGTTCCCGGCCCGTTAGGATTTTCTCTATCACCACATAAGATGACCTTTTAAAGTTGTTCTCGGGAGCATTCTCCGCGGTTGCGATGGCGCCAAGCAGACGTTCGAAATACTTAGCTGGATCGTACAAACCGTCGGGGTGGTCGACGCGCAAACCGTCTACCTTGCCTTCAGCCGCTAAATTCAGAATCAGACGGTGGGTCGCCTGAAAAACAGCGTCGTTTTCCATGCAAAGGCCGGCAAGATCGTTGGTATCGAAAAAGCGCCGGTAGTTGATATCGTCTGAGGCGACCCTCCAGTTAGCCAAGCGGAAGGCCTGTGCTTTGATCAGTTCGTGCAATTCGTCAAAAGTCGTGGGATCGGAAGGATTGCCATTAATCAAGTCGACGCCTTCGAGGATGCCGGCGGTTATTTCCGGGGATCGAGCGCACAGCTCGGCAAGGCGGCGCTTGTGGATTTGCTTATCGCGATTGCGCTCGATGACGCGATCGCTGCTCACCTCCTGCCTTCGTGGCAGGTTGCCAAAAGCGGTGATCAGGCTCTGGAACTCTAATAAGTCCGGACTTTGCTCGCCCAATCTCGCCACCAACCTGTCCGTTGCGCGCAGCAGAATGCGAGGGTACTCCCGGGGATTAACCGGGAAGCGATGATTCCGGTAGGAAATATCGAACTCACCTCGTTCAGGGCGAAAAACCAGCTTTAATTCTCCACTCTCCAAGACGGCGCCGTAATGATCGTGGAGCACAGGCACCAGCACCTTCCCATGCAGTTCTTCTTTTAGAGGACGCCAGTCAATATCAAAAAAACATGCATAGGGCGAAGCTTCGCCATTTTCCAGAACATCAAGCCACCAGGCATTGTCTCCGCCCATCACTCCCATGTGATTGGGGACAATGTCGAGAATTAAGCCCATGTCGTGTTCATGAAGAGTCGTGACGAAGCGATCGAATTCTTCAGGACTTCCAATTTCTGGGTTCAGCGAATTGTGATCCACGATGTCATAGCCGTGCATGCTTCCGGGACGAGCCTTCAGGAACGGAGAAATGTAACAGTGACTGACGCCGAGCGCGGAAAGGTACGGAACGATTTCCTTGGCCTGGTTAAACCTAAAGTCGCGATTGAGTTGCAAGCGATAAGTCGCGCGCGGAATTTGAAAGTCTGGCTTCATGACTCCAGAAACCACACCACCGACCACCCCGGCAGGGTTCCACGCTTCACGTCGGTCTCATTGACTCCATCGCTGGAATAAATTACGCGAGACGAGGGAGGAATCAGATCCGAAAGGGGACTCGGGCCCAGATTCGCCAGCAGAATGAGTTTCGAGCGGTCGGGAAAATCCCAATGTGCGCTGAGTCCGCGATCTCCATGCACTTCATACCTGCCCCTGATGGCACAGGCATCCGAGAGGCGTGGGACGATGTGCTGACATCTTAGTTTCAACAGTTGCCGGTAGAAGTACAGCCATTCTTGGTGATGCGGTTGCGCAAGGTCGTCCCAGTTAAGCCGTGAGCGGTCGAAGGTTCTGGCGTCATTCGGGTCCGGAATTCCGGCGCGGGCGGCGGGGTCATTGAATTTCGTAAAGCGGGCGAATTCGTTTCTTCGTCCCGCGGCAACCGCCTCAGCCAAACCTTTCTCAAAATCGCAGAAAAAAAGAAACGGGGTTTTGGTGCCGAACTCTTCACCCATAAAAAGCAACGGCGGAGAGGGGGCCATTAGCAGGATCGCCGTTGCTGCCCGAATGGCTCGTGAATCAGCGATTGTAGTGATCCGCTCTCCGAATGCGCGATTTCCAATTTGATCATGATTTTGCAGGAAAGAGATAAACGCAGTGAGTGGCAGACCAGCGGTACTCTCTCCACGCCTTTTGCCATTTCTAAACAGGGACACTTCGCCCTGATATGCGAATCCCTCGACCAGGCAACGGCCCAACTGGCGAAGAGGATGATCCGAATAGTCTGAATAATATCCATCGCGCTCGCCCGTGACCAGCACATGCAGTGTGTGGTGGATGTCGTCATTCCATTGAGCGGCATAGGCTCGCGGCTGGCAGTGCTCGATGCGTTGAAGATAACGGGCCTGGTTCAAATCATTTTCGAGGACCAGGTGAACGTGGCGATCAGGCTCGATCGAACTCCGGACGGCATCGGCTAATTCCATGAGTAGGTGCGGCTTGGAGTCGTCAATGATCGCATGTACTGCGTCCAGGCGAAGACCGTCGAGATGATATTCGGTCAGCCAGTAAAGCGCGTTGTGGATGAAAAAATCACGAACGACCCGACTTTCGGGACCATCGAAGTTGATCGCATTGCCCCATGGCGTGTGGTGTCGATTCGTGAAGAATTGCGGCGCGTAGGCATTGAGGTAATTTCCCTCCGGACCGAAATGGTTGTAAACAACGTCCAGCAAAACCATCATTCCGCGGTCGTGTGCCCCTTGAACCAGGGTTTTTAGATCGTCGGGACGGCCGTACGTGCTATCGGGCGCGAAGGGGAAGACGCCGTCATATCCCCAGTCGCGCAGGCCAGGGAAATCAGCGACAGGTATGAGTTCGATAGCGGTGATTCCCAGATCTGCCAGATAGTCGAGACGCTCATACACAGAAGAAAAACTGCCGAACGGGGTAAAGGCGCCAACGTGCAATTCATAAATGACAGCTTCTTCCCACCGGCGGCCGCGCCAGGCGCCATCTTGCCATTCGAAATCAGCAGGGTTGATAACTTCACTAGGTCCGTGCACATCGTGTGGCTGAAACCGAGAGGCGGGGTCGGGAACTTCCTGCGCGCCATTGACTCGGAAACGATACCAAGTGCCGGGTCCGGCTGCATCGGTCACCAATTCAAACCAACCTTTATCACGCCGTTCCAGCTGAAACCGCGTCGAAGCATTTCCATCCGCCGGGCACAGTTCAATCTGACGCGCGGCGGGAGCCCACAAGCGAAAACGCACACCCCCATCCTCAAGGCATTCCGCGCCGAACGGCATACTATGACGGCGCTTCATTCGACTCTTCCTTCTTTCCGTTGCGGCGCTCCATCAAAACCACCATACAACGGGCCTGCAATGGATAGGTCGCGCCGGAATCGTGCGTATCGGCGGGGCGCAGACCATCTTCCCGGGAGGTATCCATCCAAGCTACCCAGCGGGTGCCGGGATGCAGGACTGGCAAGGTGAATGCCACGTCTTCATGATGAGCGTTCAGTAATACGAGAAAGTTTTCATCGCCGAGTCTCCGACCGCGCTCATCGGTTTCGTCCAACCCCTGGCCAGCGAGGAACATGCCGAGGCAGCGAACCGAGGGATCGCGCCATTGGTCTTCGCTCATCTCGTTGCCGCTGGAATTGAGCCACGACACATCTTTTACATTTGCGCCTTTAATCGGGCGTCCCTGAAAGAAGTGGCGGCGGCGGAATACGGGATGCCGCTTGCGAAGGTTAATCATGCGCTGAACAAATGCCAGAAGCTCGCGATCTTGAGGCTGCAGATTCCATCTGATCCAGCTGATCTCGTTGTCCTGACAATAGGCGTTGTTGTTTCCCATCTGAGTGTGGCCTATGGAATCGCCGGCGTACAACATTGGCACACCCTGCGACAGGAGAAGCGTGGCCAGCATATTCCGCTTTTGCTTGGCGCGCAGAGCTTGGATGTTTGGATCGTTTGTGGGGCCCTCCACCCCACAATTCCAACTCCGGTTGTCGTTGTTGCCGTCCCGATTATTTTCGCCGTTAGCTTCATTGTGCTTTTCGTTGTAGCTGACCAGGTCGTGTAACGTGAAGCCATCATGCGCGGTCACAAAATTGACGCTGGCATAGGGCCGGCGGCCGCTGTGCGCGTAAAGATCGCTGGAGCCGGTGAGCCGGTAAGCCAAGTCGCCCGCCAATCCGCCGTCCCCCTTCCAGTAAGAGCGCACGGTGTCCCGGTAGCGGTCGTTCCACTCCGCCCAGCCCACGGGGAAGTTTCCGACCTGGTAGCCTCCTTCACCGAGGTCCCAAGGTTCGGCAATCAGTTTTACCTGCGAGAGCACCGGATCTTGATGAATGATGTCCAGGAACGCTCCCAAACGATCCACTTCATGGAGTTCGCGCGCGAGAGTGGCGGCGAGGTCGAAGCGGAAGCCGTCAACGTGCATCTCCAGCACCCAATAGCGCAAACTATCCATGATCAGTTGAAGAACACGAGGATGCCGCATGTTCAGCGTGTTTCCCGTGCCAGTGTAGTCTCTGTAATAGCGCGGATTGTCAGGCATGAGACGGTAGTATGTACTGTTGTCGATGCCCTTGAGCGAGAGCGTGGGGCCGAGATGATTACCTTCCGCCGTATGGTTGTAGACGACATCGAGAATTACTTCGAGGCCTGCTGAGTGCAGGGTCTTGACCATGGTTTTGAATTCGCGGATTGAGCTGTTTGCCAGGTAACGGGGCTCCAATGCAAGAAATCCAATGGAGTTATATCCCCAGTAGTTACGCAGACTGCGCTCCACAAGCCGGCGATCGTCTACGAAGCTGTGCACTGGCATGAGCTCAATCGAAGTGACTCCCAGGCGAGTCAGATACTCGATCACTGGAGCGCTTGCCAGTCCGGCATAGGTACCACGAAGGCGCTCCGGAACGTCGGGATGGCACATCGTGAAACCCTTTACATGAAGCTCGTAAATCACGGTCTCATGCCAGGGAATGCGTGGCGGCCTGTCAGAGCCCCAGGTGAAAGCGGAATCGATTACCCGGTTTTTTGGCATTGTCGCCGCATTGTCGCGCCGGTCAAAGGATAAGTCTTCTTGTTTATGTCCAACCCTGTATCCGAAATGCGAATCGTTCCAACGGATGCTTCCTTGGATCTGCTTGCCATAGGGATCAAGAAGAAGTTTGTGCGGATTAAAACGATGGCCCTGCTCCGGGGCATACGGGCCAAATACACGATAACCATATAACTGGCCTGGGCGTACTTCGGGCAAGTACCCGTGCCACACCATGTCAGTCTGTTCAGGAAGCGGGACGCGAAGTGTTTCCCGTTTGCCCGAAATGTCGAAGAGGCAGAGTTCTACTTTTTCCGCGTGCTCCGAATAAAGCGCGAAGTTTACGCCTTCACCGTCCCAGGTTGAACCCAAGGGATAGGGTCGGCCAGGCCAGACGATGGGCTGAGATGGAGTCGGCATCTATATAGTTTTCTTTGAATAGTGCCACACTTCGGCCGATCTATGATAATCGGCAATTCGATGCTGGTGGAGCGCATAAGTTTGCTGTCGCTCCATCGGGTGTGTTCCTGGGCAGGAAAAACAAGTCCGTCTAATCCGTATTATTGCTCCTCAATTTATTTGCAAGTTTCTTTATCTCTTTTTCCCGCGCGATATTCACAATTCCTTTTGCATCGTCGAATAGGCTTTCGCGCAAGAGCGTAAGAAGACGAGCCTTCAGCTTTGCCCGTTCCACGAGCCGCGGAGGAACGACGAGTGTGTGAGGTTGAGAACACGTTAGAGAGCTCCCAACGAACGCATTCTGGAAATCGGGCTCTGGTCCTCCCGATACTTGACCCAACATTTGTGCGCCAGCGATGGCAGCAGCAAAAACGACAAACAGCAGAACAAAGCTCCCCTTTGCCACATCTCTACCTCCCTCGTGCACCGAAAAGAAACACCCACCGAAAAGAAACACCGCATTCCCTCGGGCTACGAAAAGATGTTTGGTTTTTAGGGGCGGTTGCTCACTACGGCAAACCAAGGGCAACCATACTGTTTCCGCAGTAACGCTGCGGATGTATGAAGCTAATACTCTCTAGTTGGTGTTTAAGGTTACATCGTCCAGCCAGACGTTGTAAGGCTGCTGTTTATCGTTCCCGTCCATCTGAAATGCAATGTCGATTTCTTCCTGATACCAGTTGGGTTGCCCGGTGTAATAGGTGTCGACGTTGTAGCTCCGGTCAGCGACGTTGAGGCTGATGTAGTGCACCTGATTTCCAACACGTTCGAGGTTCCACACCAGATGAATCCACGTTTTGGACGGAAAGTGATCGCACGGGATGGCTATAGGGACCCATATTTCATGCAGAGGGTCCCAAATATTCCATTTCCCCGTTTGATTGAAATCGCATTGCGTTCCCCAGGTCCAGCGAGTTCCGCCGAAAGCTTGGTTCACATCGAACTCCAACGACTGAGGCGCGTTCCCTTCATCAACATAGAACCAGAGATCATATGTAAAATGACTTACGTTGCTGCCGCCGCCAATGGGATACCAATGGAGCTCATTGGAATACGGATGAGGTCCGCCCATGGTGAACTGAGCGGAGCAACCACTGATTGATGGAGTCGATTGATGTTGAATCAGTTCAGAAGTTGCCGTGCCAAGACCAGCGGCGCAAGTATAGCCGCTCAGTAATGCGGCAGAGCAGGAGAGCCAACCCGGGAGATTCTGAATATCGCTGACTCCCGGGGATTGTGTCGCCACGGTCACGTGAGTCGTCGCCGTTGCGATATAACCCGCAACATCTTCAGCGACGATTTCAATCGCATGTGTTCCCGAAGCCATGAAGATGTACTGATCGATGTTGGGAGTAAAAGAGTAATAAACGGCAGCGCCGTCAACGTAAAGCCGCATCCAGTAGATTTGATCGGGAGGCAAGGCCTGGGCGAACTACGTTGGCAGGAGAATTTACCGTAGCTCCCTCCCCAGGAACCGAAATCGCAAGAGGGAATCCGCAAAGAACGGGTGGAGGAGGTTCAATCGCGGGAGGTAACACCGAAGTATTCGACGGAGCCGCGGGCGTGACGGCGCAGTGCGCCACGTTAGGCGGCAAACCCTGGCAGCCCTTCCAAATAAATAAGCCGAACGAAACCAGTCCAATTAGCAGAACGGACCCTACAATCAGGCTGAATCGTTTGCTGTGGAAGCGGGAAACTCCACCCTGCATGCAAACTCCCCGATGCCGAAGCGATGAAGTAAGAACTCATGAATAGGGTCAGCATCGGGGAGCGGCCCAAAACGCTATGAATTGGAACTGGAAAAGACAATTGCAATAGAGCTTTTCTTGACGAATAAAGTCTGAATTGTCTGTGCCGCGTAGCGGTTTGCTACGAAGAGTGATGTTTGCGTGTACGGGCGGCTTTCAATCCAGCCTTGCTTCGGGCCTGTCCTCGCTTTCTGGCTGCATTCGTAGCTTGTCGCGACAGCAACCTTTGACTTGCGGTACTACGCGGCTCACGTTTTAGCGCACGCTCGGTGGCGCGAGCGCGAGTTTTGGAGGTTTTGCGACGGGGATGTTTACCAGCCCGCTCGTCTTGTGCTGCTTTTTTCCGTGTCGAAGGAGAGCCCTTCGGAGCGGCCAATTTTATGCCGGCCCGTCGCGCCTTCGAGAGTCCGATGGCAATCGCCTGCTGGGGCGACCGCGCCCCGTGTTTGCCTTCGCGGATGTGATGTATCTCTTCTCGTACAAACTCTCCGGCCTGAGTAGATGGAGACTTGCCCTCGCGGGCATCCTCGCGGGCGCGTTCCAGGGTTTGTTGCTCGGGCATGAAATTTCTCCTACTGTGGGACTTCTGGTTATGGGTTAGTTTCAATCGCTGTACGTAACTTGCAAATCGGAAATTCACCGTAGCCACGTGAGGAACATTGCGTAGAACCGCTTTGCGCCGCGACGCGCTGTATTGAATGCAAAAAAGCTTGTGGCCATTCTGCAGGGAGGAGGAATTATCGGACGCGGCTTAGGGTAGATTCCATATTGTCTGCGCATGGATAAGATTCCATAGTTGAGAGCCTGCACGAACTTGGTGACCAGCCGTTCGCCGCTTCCGATCCTGGATTCCCCACGTCGGCCAATTCTCTATGGAGTGCCTAAATGCGTGAGGTTTTCGCCGGTGCCCGTTATGGTGATCATCGACTTGTTTATGGACTAGTCGGATTGGTTACGCTTAGTCTTTCACTTCTGGGGTGCAGCGCGGTCTCCAAAACCACGACCACGACCATGCCGACGCCGACCCCAACGCCAGCGCCGGCCCCGACGCCAGCCCCCTCGCCTTCTCAACCGACGTATCCGTCCACGCCCCCTGTCTCGGTCACTGGGAGAGCAGGTTTACTACAACACTTTGACGGTGAACGGACAGGTCTACCAGGTCAATACGTACTACGGCAATCAGCAAGGCTGGGACTTGGAAGAGATCGATACGGCGTTTCAAATGGACTTAGATTCGAACGCCGATCCTTACAACGTATGGCTGGACGAGATGAACCTGACTGCGAACTGATTACAACGAGTATCTCGCGACTGATCGTGAACGGCGAGGCCAAGCCCAGCCAGATTGTTAGCCACAACATCCGGAGCGACGAGACTCCCCAAGCGTACGAAAAAATTCGACAGGACGGCAGCATAATTTTCCACGACCCAAGCAGGACTGCGTCAGGCCTGGGTTGATCTTCTTCGTAGCTCGGTCCTTTAACCCGCGAGGATTCGCCCGTCGCTTGTTCGGGTCATTACTTCCCCTTTCGTACCATCCACTTTAAGTCTTTTGGCAACAAACAGATGCTGGATCAGTAGTACGAGCCGTTACGGCGCTTGCAATCCGCAACATGGATCCGGGGCGAAAGCGGCGGTAGGTACGGTTGTGAAAGAAATCATCCTGAGAGTCATCGTCGGCGGACTGGTGGTGTCGGCCTTTTCGTTGCTCGGCGACTTGTTGAAGCCTAAAAGCTTTGCCGGCCTGTTTGGGGCAGCCCCTTCTGTAGCGCTCGCAACTCTGGCTCTCACGGTAGCGAAAGAAGGCAAGGAATATGCGAGCGTGGAAGCGAGGTCGATGATCCTTGGAGCCATAGCATTCTGCGTCTACGCATTCGTTGTGAGCCGCTTGCTGATTCGTCGACGAATGCCGGTGCTTCCGACCACTACCGTGGCGATGGTGTTGTGGTTCGGATGCGCATTCGGTCTCTGGTATGCCGTATTAAGGTAGGCAATGAAAGTAAAAATAGATGCCACGGGACTCCGGCAATCACAGTGGTACGAATACGTTGTGCGCTTCGCCTTCGGCGGAACAATTACTGCATTGACTGGCCTCATCGCCAAACGTTTCGGACCGGAAATCGGTGGCCTCTTCCTGGCATTTCCTGTCATCCTTCCCGCGACCGCGACTCTGATAGAGAAACATGAAATGCAGAAAAAAGAGCGTGCGGGCGAGCAAGGCATTGTGAGGGGAAGAATAGCCGCTGGCGTTGATGCAGCCGGCGCGTCGATGGGAGCCGTAGGGCTTGCCGTCTTCGCTCTCATTGTTTGGCAAAGACTGCCCCGGTCTTCCGTGGGCATTGTGCTGAGCGAGGCGACGATTGCGTGGCTGGTTACTTCAGTATCGATCTGGCTGATGCGCGAATTGTTGTGTAGGCGCTTGGCACAAAAGCTCCGTGCGTCAACATCTGCGCGAGCTTCTGGGCACGGCCGCCGAGGCTCAATCAACAGGAGGATCGATGAGTAAGAAAGCAAAATCCAGGGGCTCGCTTGCAGACCCATCGCGACTCCAAGGCGTGGATCGCAATGACGACGGAATCGTGCAGGTTGTAATCGAGACACCGAAGGGAAGTCGCAACAAGTATGCGTTCAATGCAGACCAGAGAGTGTTTGAACTCAAGAAAGTCTTACCGGCGGGAATGACCTTTCCCTATGATTTCGGTTTCATTCCTCGGACTCTGGCCGACGATGGCGACCCCGTGGACGTCCTCGTCCTAATGGATGAACCCGCGTTCCCCGGGTGCGTTCTGAAGTGCCGGCTCATCGGAATCATTGAAGGTGAGCAGGGAACCAAGAACAAGATGAAACGCAACGATCGAATTGTCGCCGTTGAAAAACAGAATCATAGCTTTGCCGACATCAAAGTCATCGATGACCTCGGCAAAAAGTTCCTTTGGGAGCTGGAGGAATTTTTTGTTAACTATCATGAGTTGAGCGACGAAGAATTTCGGGTAATCGACGTGAGAGGACCAAAGCAGGCCAAGAAAAGGATCGAAGACGGTGTTCGCGCCGCTCATGGAAAATAAAATCTGAGCTGCCCATCAAGCGACCTTGCGGGAATTCCTGTTTCGTTCAATCCGTCTTGAAAGCAAGTCTTTTGCTTTCTCCAATTCTGCTCGACGCGCTGCCGTAAGTCCGCGACCAGCCCGGTTGATGAAGTACGTGAGCATGCGCATCCCTGATGCGGGTCCCTTGGGAGAAACCTTCTTCGACGCCAGGCTGCGCGCAATGGTCGCGGCTTTTTTCGTGAACAGCCCGGCCTGCGGGTGGGTTGAGTCTGTCTTGACCTTCGACACCCCGTAGTTCTTTATCTTGGCTTTGGCCATGCGGTGTGCCTTTTTCAAAAAGTAAGATGCTGTCGAATCGAGGAATGACGGCTTCGATCTTACAAAAGAACGTTTGTTCGGGGAGATGCAGAACTCGAAATTTTATAATCACATACAGTTGGTACCCGATATGTTGCCGCGTATCGGGGTTCTATCTTCGAGAAGAGCCGGGACCCAATTCTAGGGTATTGTGCGCTTTTATGCGGAGTTCTCTCAAAAGCTCGTCTTCGATAACAGCGGCAAAGAAAACTGCAGCGAATAGTGCCGACGCTATTGCCAGGTTGATTTCTGGGCCGGTTTCGCTCTCCCGCCTGCGAGCTGCCGCGCGGGATTGCAGGGCTTGCGATCTCTGGAAACACGCCACGCAGACGGTGTTTGGGGAGGGCAGCTCGAATGCCGCGATCATGTTGGTGGGCGAACAGCCAGGCGATCAGGAAGACTTGGGGGGTCGGCCTTTCGTCGGACCGGCTGGCAAGATATTGAATGAAGCCTTACGGGAAGCCGGCATCGACCGAGACCAGGTTTACGTTACGAACGTGGTTAAACATTTTAAGTGGTCCCCGGCCGAGCGTGGCAAGCGCCGCATTCACAAGAAGCCTAGGTATTCCGAAATACAGGCTTGCCGTCCTTGGCTTGATGCTGAGTTGAGCGTAGTGCGGCCACAGGTTTTGGTCTGTCTGGGCGCAACTGCCGCTCAATCGCTATGGGGAAGAGACTTCAGCGTAACCCGTCGACGCGGAGAGTTGATCCAGTCTACGTTGGCTCGTTACGTACTAGCCACGGTGCATCCATCTTCTATTCTGCGCGCGCCTGATGCCGCCTCCAGGCGATTCCAGATGCAGGAGTTTATCCGTGATATAAGCAAGGTCGCTGGCTTAATCGAGAAGAGAAAACGTCCGGCATGAGGAGCCAGTGAACTACAAACCACGTACGGAGAAGAAAACATGAGCCGCCAACATAAGTCAGATAAAAAGGTATGTTATGCGGTTGTGGGACAAGGACATCTTGCACAGGTCGCGGTTTTGCCGGCGTTCAAAAATGCTCCCAACTCTGAATTGGTTGCTATCGTGTCTGGCGACGCCGAAAAGGGAAAAAAGCTCGGCAGGAAATATCGCCTTGAGCATGTGTACTCCTACGATGACATTGATCGAGCTCTTTCTGTAGTAGATGCCGTGTACCTTGTGCTACCGAATCATCTCCACAGGGAATATTCGGTCAAGGCCGCGAATGCCGGGGTTCATGTGCTGTGCGAGAAACCTATGGCTGTGACGGAAGCCGAGTGCGAATCCATGATTAAGACCGCGGATGCAAATCACGTGAAATTGATGATTGCGTATCGCTTGCATTTTGAGGAGGGAAATCTCGAAGCGATTCGGCTTGCAAGGAGCGGGAAGGTGGGAAATCTGCGAATCTTCGCCTCCGAATTCGCTCAGCAGGTAGCCCCGGGGAACATTCGCCTTACCGAACCAGTGGAGAAAGGAGGAGGTCCGGTCTACGACATGGGGGTCTATTGCATCAACGCTGCACGATATTTGTTCGCAGCTGAGCCGGCCTGCGTTCTTGCATTCAGCGCCAGCAGCGCAGACGAAAGATTTCAAAAGGTGGAAGAGATGACGTCGGTGGTAATGCGTTTTCCCGATGAGAGGCTGGCCACGTTTACATGCAGCTTCGGAGCCGCAGACATCAGTCGCTACACTTTGATCGGAACCAAGGGTCTCCTGTCGGCGGATCCGGCCTATGAATATGCAAAGGGATTGAAGCAAGAAATAGTCATCGGCGAGAAGATCACAAAGAAAAACTTCCCAAAGCGCGACCAGTTCGCAGCCGAATTGACTTACTTCTCGGACTGCATTTTGAAAAACAAAGAACCGGAGCCGTCCGGATGGGAAGGACTCGCTGATGTGCGCGTTGTGCGTGCAATTTACGAATCAGCGCGATCGGGAAAAACGGTGGAACTGCCGGACTTTCCCATTCAGAAGAGGCCAACTATACAACAGGAGATCCACCGGCCTGCGCACGGCAAGCCGCGCACGGTCAAGGCACAATCTCCCTCGGCGGCTTGACGGATACTGCGGGACCGATCGCATATCTCTTTGCGCCGGTACCGGGCAAGCGAAGGATGAAGCTCGGCCTCCGAAAGGAGGTAGGCATTCGGTGAAATCCAGATCGGGCATTCGTTAACTGCGGCGCTGCGCTTTGAACAATCACTGATAACCGACGAAAGCCAACAACCTTGTGGCTTCCACAGTCGTCTTACCACTTCAATATTCGAGGTCCAAGACTAATGAAGAAGACCAGACTAGGTTTCGCGCTGCTCACCGTTCTCGCGGTCGCAAGCTTGATTGGCTGTTCCCATACTCCTACCAAGTCGCCTGAAGTATCTGACAGCATCCGCAAGTCGCTCGATCAGGCCGGCCTCAAGAGTGTTTCAGTGTCACAAGATCGTGACAAGGGCGTGGTAACTCTCACCGGGAACGTCGCAGCCGATGGTGACAAGTCGCAGGCGGAATCGATTGCAAAGGCGATCGCACTCGGGCAGGTTGTCGCGGACCAGATTGCAGTCCTTCCTCCCGGGGCCGAAAGCGATTCCAAGGCAGTGAATTCGGATTTAGACAAGGGTATCGAGAAAAACTTAGACGCCGCCCTGATTCAGAACAAGCTAAAGAAAAACCTAAACTATGACGTCAAGAATGGGGTTGTAACCTTGAGCGGAGAGGTCGATTCTGAATCCAAACGTGCCGAAATCCAAAAACTTGCTTCCACGATTCCGAACGTGCAGCAGGTAGTGAATGAGTTGCAGGTGAAAGATCAAAAAGCTAGTTCTACGCGGTAGGCGACAAACGGCGCTATTACTGAAGATTGAGATTCATCTGCCCACTTTTATCGAATTGGATGCGCAGCATTTTTTCCGTTCCGCTGGCAAACTCCCCTTCCACTGAAGCGGACTGCTCAGACGGGCTAGTACCAGAGGTTACCTGGACGCGGAGAAGATGCTTTCCCGGCGAGATTTGCACGGCGTGGAATTCATGGCCCTGGACGTGATGGAACACCACCAAACGTTTCTTGTCCGCGCCCTCGAGCGGGTGCGTAAAACTCAAGCGATCATCTACCCAGATCGAGAGATTCGCCTGCGCGAACTTATGGTCCACTTCAATTTCCAGCATCGCGGGAGCTGGAGGTCGTGAGGCGGAACCGTTCAGTTGTATGGAGGTTGGGTGCGAGACGCCCCCCTTCACCGGCCGCACTGCTTTGTGGAGCTCTGGTGCGGATGCAGTTTTTGCAGTATCGGCCGCTGCTTTAGCCGCGACGACGCGAGTTCCTGGGAGACTTCTTGGGGGCTCCCCGTGCAGAACGAACCCACCTACCCTCAGTGCAAGAACAATCACTCCAATCAAAAGCACAACAGCAGCGAAAGGCTTGTTGCGCATCTTCTCCAGAAGATCGATCACCGCGTTTTTTTCTCGTTGCTTGGTGTTGGCGCTGGACTTGCGTGCAGCGGCACCGTTGAGTGGGCGATTTGCCGATCGAGCTCGTTCATTCCCCGTTTGAATTGCGCCCCCGGAACTTGGCTTCTTGGCTTTACTCCAGGGCTCTCGTCCTGCCCGCAAATCCTGAATGTCCAATACCATTTCCATACCGCGTTGATAGCGTTGGGAGGGGTCTTTCGCTATGGCTCGCGAGATAATATAGTCCAGGCCCGCTGGTAATTCATTGTCGAGAACTGTGGCCGGTACCGGATCGCGGTTCACCACTTTGAATGCGACCGTCAAAGCGCTATTACCTTGGAACGGCCTGTACCCAGTCAGAGCGGTGTAAAGGATAACGCCGAGAGAAAAGAGATCCGATCGGCCGTCCACTCCTTCATCATTCAATTGCTCGGGTGACATGTAAGCCGGCGTGCCTAATGTGCGTCCAGCCAGAGTGGCGTTTGCGAGATTCAGTTTTGCAATACCGAAGTCGGCGATCTTGGCATGGCCGTCTTCTGTGAGCAGAATGTTCGCAGGCTTCACGTCCCGATGCACCACGCCCTGACCGTGCGCGCAATCCAGCGCTTCCGCTATCTCAAGGGCTAGCTCCAGGGCTTCCTCTGGCGGTAACTTGTGGTCTTCCCGAGAAGACAGCAGCTTGTCGAGGCTTTGCCCCGCCACGAACTCCATGACAATGTAAGGAGCGCGAGTCTCCGGTTCCTCGCCAACATCGAAGACCGTTACGATTCCGGGATGCGACAAGCGGCCCGCGGCTTCTGCTTCCCGGAAGAAGCGTTCTCGGTACTCTTGTTCCTCTTCAGGTGCTTGGCCGGCCAACGAAATCGTCTTTACCGCGACCACCCGATTGATCTTAGGATCGCGGGCTTTGTAGACGATACCCATGGCACCCCGCCCGAGTTCGGCAAGGATCTCGTACCGTCCAAAGCGTTCTTTTTTGTGATCATCCATACGTGCCATTAGTGGCCTTTGGGCACACCAGTGCATGAGGACAAAATTCAGGCATATATGAGCGAGAAACAGCCCACCTGGCGCGTCAATCCCGGTCCGTCAATCCGCTTCACTAATATTGTGGCGCGGAAGCGTCATCGCTCCAAGTTACTGACGTGTTCGGGGCTGGGCCTGCTGACACATAGAAACGGGCACGCTCGGCGGCGTGCCCGTTCGCCTTCTTCAGATTAATCTCAGGACCTCAATTGTAGCTGAGCGTCAATTTATCCAAATAAACGGAGTACGGAGATTGCTGATTGTTTCCGTCCTGTTGATAGTTGACGGTCACCCCATACCAGCCAGGGGCCGAGCCCGGATTGTAGTACTGATTGAGATTAGCGGTCTTTCCGTTCAGAGTGATCGACTTGTACAGTAACGTGTTGTCTGAAGTGCGCTCTACCTGAAGGGTTAAATGGTTCCATGAGTTGCTGACCGGGTTGCAGGCCACACCAGTAGGAACCCAGTGTTGGTTGAGATTGTCCCAGACATCCCATTCATTGCCGCCCGCAATTCGGCACTCGTGGCCCCAAATGAATCCCATGTTGTCGAAGAACTGATTCAAGTCAAACTCCACCGCCTGCGCGCGCCCCAAGTCGCCGGACCAGAAGTACACGTCATACGTGAAGTTATGCAATGTGGGAACCAGACTGTGGTTCGAGTCTGGCAAACCTTGCGAGGTTCCGTCGCCGAGCAAGTGATTGTTCCACAGGCCATCGCCGTAAGGTTCGCTTCCGCCCAGATACATCTCGGTCGCCTCTCCTGTCAGCGAGGGAGACTTGACGCCCTGAGACATGGAAAATGCGATGTTATCGCAGGGCGAAGGCGAACAATCGACGAAGGTCGGAGCTCGTTGGCCATATTGTCCCCATCCACCGCTGCGCTGCAAATTGGAGAATGACTTCCCGCCGCCGCTGCTGCCACTTCCGCCGCCCCCGCCACCGCTTCCGACCGTGATGGTCACCGGTGTGATGCTTGCTCCATCGCACCCGTCCCACTCTTGCACGACAGCGTCATATTTTCCTGGGCTTAAAGCCAAGTTGTAGTTCAAGTTGGCGCCATTCGTGACGTACGCCAAAACATTTGGGGCCGTATAAATGCCGATCGAGGACACGCCTTTCGAACACGATGTGCTCGCAGTCGCCTTAAAATTCACGGGAGAACCGACTGTGCTGCCGTTTGCAGGCGAACTCACTGACACACCCGACGACCCTTCCCCGCCGCTGACTGTAAGGGTGATCGGAGTGGTCGAGGCGCCACCGCAGTTGTCCCATTCCTGGACGACCGTCTCGTACTTTCCCGGACTCAGGCTCAGGGTCGTATTCAGCTCGGAACCATTTACTACGTATTTCAAAACGCCCGGGGCGGTGTAGATTCCCATGGACGCAACCCCCTTCGAACAAGGGCTGCTAGCAGAGGCGACATAATGCACAGACCCTGAAACAGTTGCGCCATTGCCAGGAGCGCTCACGGATACACCTGCGAATGCAGCGGGCGCAAAGATAGCCGACAAGCACGCCGTCAGCGATAAACACTTGAGCATGAAATACTTCTCCAAATATGGGTTTTAGCTTCCGAATTGCAGACTGCGCGTGTAACACTTCCCCTGTTACGCGCGAGCGGGCACGTGGAGGGCTCGGAAAGAAGTGGCTAGGATGCGGCGCGAGCTCTAACCCGGTCGATTCAGGAACCCCAGGAATCCGGCAGAATGTTGAAGCGTAGGGGTATCTTTGAAATCAATCGGTCAAACAATGTACCCAGCATACCAGAGACACTGTATTGCGCAAGCAAAAACCAAAGTCGCAGTCGCTCAAAAGTCGCTATACTCAAAGGTTGTAGTCCCCGAATTGGCTCCGGACACATGCGCGTGGTGCGTAAGCCAACGATCAATATCCGATCCTGCTCAGTAGGGGAGGCACATCTGGCGATGGCCCCCTTTACTTTAAACTGTCAATCAGTTGTAGGTGAACGTCAGTTTATCCAGGTACACGGAAAAGGGCGATTGCTTGGAATTCCCATCTTGTTGATAATTGACGGTCACCCCATACCATCCAGGGGCCAAGCCCGGATTGTAGTACTGATTGAGATTAGCCATTTTTCCGTTTAGAGTGATCGACTTGTACAGTAACTTGTTGTCTGAAGTGCGCTCTACCTGAAGCGTCAAATGGTTCCATGCGTTGTTGACCGGGTTGCAGGCCACACCGGTGGGAACCCAGTGCTGGTTGACATTGTCCCAGATATCCCATTCATTGCCGCCGCCAACCCGGCACTCATGGCCCCAAATGAACCCCATATTATCGAAGAACTGATTCAGGTCGAACTCGAGCGCTTGCGCGAGCCCCAGGTTGCCGCCCCAGAAGTACACGTCGTAGGTGAAGTTATGCAATGTGGGAACTATGGTGTGGTTCGAATCTGGCAGCCCCTGCGACGACAAGTCGCCAATCAAGTGGTTGTTCCACAGCCCATCGCCGTACGGTTCGCTACCGCCCAGATATATCTCGGCTGCCTGTCCGCTGAGTGAGGGAGACTTGACACCCTGAGCCATCCAAAAGACGATGTTATCGCACGGCGAAGGCGAACAGTCGACAAAAGTCGGAGCTCGTTGGCCATATTGTCCCCACCCACCGCTATGCTGCAGGTTAGAGAATGACTTTCCCTCGCCCCCGCCACTGCTGCTACCACCGATAGTAATGGTCACCGGGGTGGTGCTTGCTCCACCGCAGCCGTCCCACTCCTGCACAACGGCGCTGTATGTCCCCGCGCTTAATGGAAGGTTGTAATTCATGCTATTTCCGTTCACCACATACGCCAGCTTGTACGGGGCCGTGTAAATGCCCATAGCGGAGACGCCCTTCGAACAAGTTGTACTCGCGGTCGCCTTAAAATTCACCGGAGAACTGACAGTGCTACCGTTCGCGGGCGAACTCACGGAAACACCTGATGATCCTCCCGCGGTGACCGTAATAGTGATCGGAGTAGTCGAAGCACCACCGCAGAGGTCCCATTCCTGGACAACTGTGTTGTACCTTCCGGGACTTAGATTCAGGATCGTATTGAGCTCGGAGCCATTTACTACATACTTCAAAACACCCGGGGCGGTGTAGATTCCCATCGATGCAACGCCCTTGGAACAAGTGCTGGTCGTAGCGGAGGCGACAAAATGCACGGATCCTGAGACGCTTGCGCCGTTGGCGGGGTCAGTTACGGAAACGCCGGCGAATGCGGCGGGTGCAAAGACAGCAGACAGGCACACAAATATTGAGAGAGACTTCCACATGAAACGCTTCTCCAAAAATTGGTTTTTAGCTTTCGAATAGCAGAACTGCGCGCCCTCACGAGCGAGCATGTGGAGGGCTCAGACGAAGCGGCGTGAACTGGCGCGTTTACAGCAGACCAATCTCAAGCTTGACCATTCCTGCCGCTGCTACTTCAAATCACTTGAAAACTGATCAAATAATTCCACCGAAACTACCAGAAACCCTGTATTCCCCCAAGCAAAAAATGTGAATTTGTTAATCGAAGGTTCTACACCACGCCGTTTTGGGAGGCCTTAAGCGTCTTTTGGAGACCTCGAGCGCGCACCCGGGGCCGGGAAACGGTCAATTCGCAGCAACCCCGAGTCTTGGTAGGGACACTAAGCTGCGTCCACCAAGCTGCGTCCCTATTGGATTGGACTGTCCCGGCGACATTGGCAATCGCATGTCACGAGAGGAGAGAATCATGACCGACACCAGGAAAAACAAATGTGCTCACGAACTTTGCAGCTGCACGGCGGCCGAGGGTAGTAAGTATTGCAGTCCCAATTGCGAAGCTGCGAAAGATACTACAGACCTTGCCTGTGGCTGCGGACACTCAGGCTGCACTGGTAAAGTCGCGGCGGCGTAATCTGTTTCCGTATGAGGCTGCGCCGTAAAGGCGACACTTTTGTCCGGCTCTGACCCGATGTGGCGCCACGTAAGACCTGTCAAGCTATGGGAGAATTCCGACAGGTCGGAACTGGAGTTATGCTTTGGTCAGGAGTAGAGAGTCTTCGGCCTCTTCAAAGTCATTGATGGTAGTCGCCTTTGTGCTGGCGATTGCAGCATTGTATTTTGGCCGCACAATCTTCATACCTGTGGCTCTCGCCCTGGTGCTAAGTTTCCTGCTTACTCCATTCGTTAACCTGCTGGAAAAAATCCACCTCGGCCGCGTTCCGTCGGTTCTCACTGTGGTAACTGTGTCTCTTTTGTTGATCTGCGTTGCGACCTGGGGACTTGCCGGTCAATTGGTCGAGATCATGGGGCACTTTCCCGATTACAAGGAAAATCTGGATACGAAAATAAAGTCTCTGCATGGTTCCAGCACAGGAAATTTAAGTCGAGCCACCGCTTCGGTTCAAGAATTGAACAAAGAATTAGCGGCAGTCCCTGGACAGGTAGCTGGTCGGGTTCAATCGAACGATCAGGGTGTTGCGCGTCCGGTTCGTCCCATTCCAGTCCAGGTTGCCCCGCCCGCCTCGAATCTGATTCAGGATCTTGGTGCATTGCTGGGACCGCTTTCAGGTCCGATAGAAACGGCCATTATCGTTGTCATTTTCACCATGTTCATGTTGGTCAAGCGGGAAGACCTGCGAAATCGCGCGATCCGGTTGGCAGGCCGCGGCCAGTTGAGTTTGTTGACCCAGGCGTTCGATGATGCCAGCCGCCGTCTTAGCCGGTTCTTGTTGCTGCAATTGCTGGTGAATGCGGTCTACGGTACCTTGTTCGGGTTCGGGCTTCACTTCATCGGCGTCCCGCACGCTCTGCTTTGGGGCTTGGTAGCGGCTTTGCTTCGTTTTGTTCCTTATATCGGTACTTTTGTCGCAGCGGCACTTCCGGTCGCAATGGCAATCGCTGTATTTCCCGGTTGGGGCCAGGCTGGGATTGCATTCGGCATCTTTGTGGTATTGGAATTGACTGTATCTAATTTCATTGAGCCGATGCTCTACGGCGCAAAGACCGGTATTTCATCGCTCGCGATCCTTGTAGCCGCGGTGTTCTGGGCAACGCTGTGGGGTCCGGTAGGTCTGATTCTTTCGACTCCGCTTACCCTATGTCTTGTCGTATTAGGCCGTTATGTCCCGCAATTGAAGTTTCTGGAGGTAGTCTTAGGGGACGAACCTGCGCTGCCTCCAGAACAAGTCTTTTACCAGCGCCTGCTCGCTATGGATCAGGAAGAGGTCAGATCGTTAGCGGAGTCTCATCTCAAGGCTAACCAGGTCGAAAGCCTTTACGAATCCATACTCATTCCCGCCCTGAGGCTGGCGGAACAGGATTATTACGTTGACGCGCTGGATGACGACACCAGAAAGTTCATTCTTCGTGGCGTGGGAGAATTGATCGAAGATATTGGCGATAGCCTAACAGAGATGTTTCCTCATGAAGGTGACGAGAAGGTTAACGGCAAACGAGTTCGGGCTGCGCTGGGCAAATCAGGGCCGAATATTTCTTGCATACCGGTCAGAAGCGGTTCGGATGAATTAGCGGCGATGATGCTCGGGCAGCTACTACGGAACTCAGGTTACCGTGCGCATGTGGTGCGGGCAGGAGCGATGGAAGACACGTTAGCGGAACTCTCGCAACAGAAATCCAGCATCGTCTGTGTGTCTTGTCTGCCGCCTTTTGCCGCGGCATCGACGCGGTCACTTTGCAAACAATTGAAAACAAAGTTTGCCGACTTGCAAATCATCGTTGGTCTGTGGCATCTGGAGGGCGGTGTTTCTGCAGCCCGGGGGAGGCTTGGAACAGCTTGTCCCGATGCAGTGATCACGAGTCTGACGGAGGCACTGTCCGAAGTGCAACGTGTAATCGACCCTGAGGCAGCAGCCGCCGAGGCGCTTACGGAAAAGGAGAACGTCTAGGTCGTGGAATTTGCATCAAACACTGTATGGGCTAGCATTTCGCAGATGGTCTGCAGCAGGTTTCAACATACATCAGACTGACGCTCGTCCATGCGAACGTTGATGTCAACAACGAGAAAATTCGGCCGGGCCTGGAAGTGGATAGGAATAGTTGCTCTGAGCTTCTTCGTCAGCGCAGCCGTGGCGGTGCGCTTTGTGATTGCCCGCGCCGAACCGATTGTTCGGGCTCGGATTATTCAAACGTTGTCGGCACGCTTCAACAGCAGGGTGGAGCTGGCGAGTTTCGGCGTCTCTTTGGTGAACGGAATTCAGGTTTACGGAAGTGGCTTGAAGATTTTCGGGGTGACGGATCCTAACCCTTACAAGCCCGGAATGCAGGCGTTGATCGACATCCGGGAATTCCGCTTTCAAACGGCATTAGGCAACTTGTTTCATTCCCCGACGCACGTTGACACGGTGTACGTGAAAGGCCTTCAGCTGAACATTCCTCCTAAGGAAAATCGTCGGGAAATGACAAGCCTAGGCTCAAATAGCAGGAAGGTGACGATCTTCGTCGACAAATTCGTTTGCGAAGACACGAAGTTGTTGATCAACACTTCGAATCCCAGCAAGCCGCCTTTGGAATTTGCCATACGAGATTTGAAGATGCAGGACATCGGGCCCGGCCTTCCCATGAAATTCAATGCCACATTGGTCAATCCGAAACCGGTGGGGGATATTCAATCGGCCGGTCTTTTTGGACCGTGGCAGCAAGAAACTCCTGGTGATACTCCTGTGCAAGGCGACTATTCCTTCAGCCACGCCGATCTGAGCACAATAAAGGGCATTGGCGGAATTCTCTCGTCTACCGGGCAATACACCGGAACGCTGGGCAATATTGTTGTCCATGGAAGTACCGATACGCCGGACTTCCGCATTGAGAGCGGCGGGCATCCGGTGTCGCTGCACACCGAGTTCCATGCTGTCGTCGACGGCACCAGCGGAAACACCTACCTGCGCCCGGTAAATGCAACATTCCTGCATTCTTCCCTGACGGCAAATGGCTCGGTGGTACGAGTGAGTACTCCTCATGGTCACGATATAGAGCTTAACGTCGTGTTAGAGGGTGCTCGAATCGAAGATCTGCTGAAACTGGGCGTTCGTACGGATCCACCGATCCTGGCCGGGCCAGTGCAAATGAGTACGCGGATGAGCCTGTCCCCCGGCGACGCAAACGTGGCTGACAGGATCAAATTAGCGGGCACATTTCATGTGCCGCGCACGCATTTTTCGAACGAGAAGGTGCAAGGCAAACTTGATTATTTGAGTTTGATGAGTCAGGGCAAGCCGAAGCAGGCGCGGGAGCATTTGGACGAAAATGTCCCTACCGATTTGCAGGGCATATTCACTTTGAAGGATGGAGTGCTCTCCTTCTCTTTTCTTCACTTCTTGATCCCTGGGACTCACGTCGACATGACGGGTGTCTACACTTTGGACGGACAAACCTTCGATTTTCATGGCAAGGCCAAGCTGGATGCCAAACTCTCACAAATGACCACCGGTTGGAAATCAATACTCTTGAAGCCCGTCGATCCGTTCTTCCGCAAAGATGGGGCAGGCACCGAAGTTCCTATCAGAATCACAGGCACGCAATCTGAACCGCACTTTGGCCTGGATTTCGGCCGTAAGGACGAGCCCGAGAATACCGGGACAAAACCCGACACGGTATCTAAGCGCCAATAAAATCCAATATCGCTGACTGCGCTGAACCCGCGAATGGGATGTTTGCTAATCCCATGGCTGGGACGTTATGATCCGAAAAGCGTCTAGTCGATTCCTGTCGAATTGAGAATAGGAAACCTCCATGAGCGAAAAACCCAGTACCACGTTGCCCGCAGTTGTCGAAAAGGTCATAAAGCCTCAAACTCCAGGCGAACCGGAGAAAGCTCAGATCACCGTGGAGGGAGCCGATCATCTCTATCGCGAGCTTCGCATCGAGAACACCCTGACGGACGAGAATGGCGATAAGGTGCGGCTTAAGCCGGGAGCCGAGGTCGAGGTCACAATCGAAGCGCCGGCGGATGCAACTGCCGCCAAAGAGTGAAAGACGGGTTTTCAGCCGACTCGCCCGGAGCCACCGTAAACACTGCAAAATCTGCCTCCGACCAGCTTTTTGCTACAGGCATTACTGTATAGCCTGAGGGTTCGAGAGTCCTGCATTCTGTAAACGGCGAAGAAGATCGAACCGGTACTATCATAACTACGGTCCTTCGGGGGATCTGCGAAACATGCAGCCAGAAATTCAAGTAGTAGACCGCTCCACGCCCCTTAATAAGGGCTCGTGGTCTCAGCACGGTGACCACGAACATGGGGTCCAGTTTTATTCTCATGACAAGTTTCTGCTCGAGGAATTGAGCGGATACGTCGGGAACGCGCTGCGGGCGGGGGACGCCGCGATCGTCGTTTCCACCGAACAGCATCGCGAAGCTCTCCTGCAATGGCTTACTGCGCAAGGAGTTGCTCTTGCCCCGCTAATTGAGCAAGGTCGTTTTATTGCGTTGGATGCACGACAGACGCTGGATACTTTCATAGTGGATGGTTCGCTGAACGAGCGGCGTTTTAGCGAGATCATCGGCGGGATTATTGCAAGGGCCACGGCGTCCGCGCGGGGCGAGCGTCCTCGGGTAGCAATATTTGGTGAAATGGTGGCATTGCTGTGCGCCGATGGCAAACCGGAGGCGGCGATCCGCCTGGAGCAATACTGGAATAATCTGGCTCGGACCATGCCCTTTTCACTTTTCTGTGCCTATCCGATGAGCAGTTTCAAGAGAGAAGAAGACGCGGGTTTGCTCCTCAAGGTTTGCAATGAACACTCAGCTGTGATTCCGGCCGAGGGCTACATGAGTCTTGCCAGCGAAGAAGAGCGTCTTCGCGCAGTCACTCAGTTGCAACAAAAGGCGAGGGCCCTGGAGACAGAAGCAGCGGAACACAAACGTTTGCGACAAGAACTTGAACTTCACGTTCAGGCTCGCACCGCTGAACTCCAAGCTAAGAACGCTCAACTTCTGGAAGAAGTCAAACGTCGTGAAGACGCCGAGACCAGCCTCCGCACCCTGACCAGCCAGTTGATGCTTATCCGTGACGACGAGCGGCGCCGTGTGGCGCACGAACTGCACGAAAGCACCGCACAGCTTTTGGCCACCTTGGCCATGAACCTGAGCGCGCTTGGGAACGGAGAGCAATGTACCCATACGGACGAGAGCAAGCTGATTGCTAAAAGTGCCGCTCTGGTGGATAACTTACTGGGTGAGGTTCGTCAACTATCCCATTTGCTCCATCCACCAACGCTCGAAGAAATGGGGCTTCCCTCCGCCATCCAGTGGTACACGGAGCAGTTTGCCAAGCGCTCGAGTATCAACATCGCACTCGAAATGCCAAAGGACTTCGGAAGGCTCTCCCGCGAAAAAGAGATCGCGATGTTTAGAGTTGTTCAAGAAGCTCTCGCGAATGTCCAGCAGCACTCGGGCAGCTCCACAGCGACAGTTCGCCTGAGCAAGTCCTCGGCCCACGTGTGTGTTCAGGTAAGTGATTTGGGGAAAGGGCTGTCGTCGCGATCCTTGCTTACTTCCACTGGCGTCGGGATCAACGGGATGCGCGAAAGACTACGGCAACTGGGCGGGGTGCTGAGCGTACATTCGAACAGCAGAGGCACGCTGGTAACGGCGGACCTCCCGATCGCATGAAGGCAGTTGAGGTTTGCCTTACGCGCTATTGCTATCTTGCCCCGCTCATCAAGAGGCGAAGCAGTAGCAACCAGCGCCGGACGTTGGTCGTCATCAGGAAGTTTTCTTTAACGTGCTCACGCCCATTTTGACCTAGTTGTTTGGCAAAATCGGGATGAGTCAGCAAATACCGCATCTGATAGGCGCAACCATCCACGGAATGCACCAGCACTCCAGTTAGCTTATGGATGATCTGGTTCGGGATGCCGCCTACGGCTCCCGCGACCGTCGGTTTCCCCTTCCAAAGAGCCTCAGTAACCGTCAATCCAAAGCCTTCCTTGACCGACTTCTGCACGATGATGGTGGAAGCGCGCTGTAGAGCGTTAATTTCCAGCGCGCACCAGGGAGGCAAGTCAAGAATGATAATATCTCGATCGTCACCGGCAGCCTCCTTAACCTCCCTGAGAACGGCAGCTCCCTCAGGATCGTCGGTGGCTCCTCCACCTGCCATGACCAGTTGGCAATCTACGTACCTGCGTGCCTGCTTGAATGCCTGGATTACTCCGACTGGGTCTTTCGCTCGATCAAAACGTGAAACTTGTGTCACGATGGGCCGCGAGCGGTCGATGCCGAATTCATCGCATACCTGTTGAATAAAGCTGTCGTCGACATCCTTGTTTTTTTCCGATAGTGGATCGATGCAGGGGTAAAACAAATACTGAGGAATCGGTAATTGTCGAGCAAACGATTGCGATGAAAAGATTGAAGCGTCGTAATTCTCGATGAATGGTCGAAGAAATCCCCAGACCTCAGGGTTCGGGTTGGATAGGTCAATGTGGCAGCGCCATACCCACCGCTGACGCGACTCTTTACGCGAACGAATGAGGGGCGCGGGCTGCGGATCGTGAATCACGATAAAATCTTCCTCAAACTGAATGCGCTGGCGATTTTGCTCATTGTTCATCAGAAAAATGTCGCGAGCGTGCTGCGTGAGTTTGTATTCGCTGCTCTGCAGCGCATTATGGAAGGCCTTGGTCACCTCGAAGAAATCGTTGCCCCCGGTAATGACATCCCAGTGCGTTCTCACTTCCACTTCGTTCAGCAATGGGACCATTTGATTGAGCATCTCGGCGACTCCTCCACCTACCGCCGTGGAGTTGACCATCTTCACCGTCTTGCCTTTCAGTTCGCGCGCGAGAAACCTTAATTCATCGATTTCCGCCGCGCCGACAATGTTCTGGTAGTCATCCAGATGCGGGGGAGGAACCGGCGCTGGAGGCGTCTCCCAAGTGCGGGGTTTCCTTCGTCGCTCCGGGCGTCCGGGCGAAGCAGGAGCGGAAGCTGCGGTGTGACCCGATGACATTTCTGTTGCTGCCGATTCACCGCGAGTTTGCGAATCCACTGGTTCCATAAAGGGTGTGCCCTCTAGCTCAGCGCTCGCTCCACGATTCGAATAATTTGCTTCCGAACATCTTCCAGAGTCATGGTGTAGATGTCGATGCGATTCAGCTGGCGAGCGGCGTCTGTCAGGCCGAGATCTTCGTAAAGCCATTGGGAGAAGTCGTTCGACATAAGTTTGAGCCGGAGTCGTGCCTCAATAAAGTGGTGATGGATGCTGTGCACGCTCACGCCGCGGAGACCCTCGGCAAACTCTTGCAGAGTACGAGCTGCAAAACTGGTGGGAATCACGACAATGTCGGAAGAGCAGAAATAAAAGGTCTCTCTCGCGGCTCGATTGGCGGCCGCCGGCGCGCGTCGCAAAAACTCCTCTACGATCTGGACAAAACGTTCGCGCAACTGTGCAACCGAGGTGAACTCCCTTACATCGACGCTGGCTAAGCCTTCCGCCAGGCTTGGCTCATTGCAGGCCGATAGCGCCCAGTGCGCGAAGTCGTTAGAAAAGCCTTCACGAATGAAGTGATGTTCCTGCAGAGTTCGAAACGCGTGCTGAAATATAGAACCTTCGGGACATTCGCGAAGCGCCTCCAGGAACTCAGACAAGCTGCCCGCTTTCTGGCGCGTAATGCACACAAGATGTGCCGAGGTGTTGAAATAAAAGGCCTTCACCGGCGCGTGAATCTGGGTTGGCGATACTGCCGTCGTCGTCATCCATTCACTCCCGTGATGGTGGTCGATGCGGATTCTTCCGATAGAGCTTCGGTCCGAGGATCCAACAGTCGCTTTATTTCTTTGTCCTTTGACTTACGCCGCGGTTACACTGCCACGCGACTCTTGGGGGCGTGGTCGGCCACATCAAGCCTGAGCTCGCAGAGTTCAGTGATCAGGCTTCCAGCCCAGCGGTAAATATTGTGTTCCCTTATGTGTTTTCGCATGTTGCGCACGCGCGACTGCTTCTCCTCCGGCTCCATCTCCAGAGCGGCGCGGATTGCTTCCGCCGTCTGATCAATGTCATAAGGGTTCACCAGCAGAGCGTCCCGCAGCTCGCGCGCCGCTCCGGTGAACTGACTCAGGATCAGCACCCCACGCTCGTCGCGACGCGCCGCTAGAAACTCCTTCGCGACCAGATTCATGCCGTCGTGCAGCGACGTCACCAGGCAGAGATCGGCAGCGCGGTAGTAGTGCCCGATTTCTTCGTGGCTGTGGTGCCGCTTCAGAAACACAATGGGCTTCCAGTTAGCCGACTGAAACCGCCAGTTAATTCGCTCCGCTTCGGCTTCGACCTCTGCCAGCAGGTCGTGATACCTCTTAATGTGCGTGCGGCTCGGCGCACCGATCTGGACGAACGTGAACTTGCCCTGGTACTTCGGATGTTTTTCCAGAAATC
The DNA here is from genome assembly GCA_963720155.1 of uncultured Acidobacteriota bacterium. Lineage (GTDB taxonomy): Bacteria > Acidobacteriota > Terriglobia > Terriglobales > Acidobacteriaceae > Sulfotelmatobacter. The sequence continues at coordinate 211,790 of CAVREP010000010.1, read as the reverse complement.
TTTCGATCGCTTGAAAGCGTTCCGGGATTCCCTTCGTGTAGTCCACGCGGTCAACGCCAATCCCCACGAATGGAGTGTCGACTCCTAAACTGCGCATCAGGGACGTGCGTTTGATGTATTCGTCCTTGTAACTGTTGCTTTCGACCGGTGCGTCATCGGGAAGATCTACGCTGATCGGGAATGGGCGGACGATGGTTCTGTGGTTTTGACGAGTTACCGAAAAGTGTTCCCAGTCCACCCGCGATTCCACCACTCTGTCCACTGTCTGCAAGAAGTTGTTGCAATGGGATTGAATGTGAAAGCCGATGAGATCCGCACCCAGTAGTCCGTCCACTAGTTGTCGCTGCCACGGACAGATACCAAACGCTTCCGGGTTGGGCCAGGGGATATGCCAGAAGATGGCTACGCGCGCGTCCGGCCTTTTTTCTTTAATCATCCGTGGCAACAGAGCAAAGTGATAATCCTGCACCAGCACCACAGGTTTGGGCGTGTCTTCGATCTCTTGCAGAACTGCGGCGGTGAACTTGCGATTGACTTCCTGATAGTGCTGCCAGTCCCGGGCGCGAAATGTCGGGCGGGCATGTGCGATATGACAAAGGGGCCACAACCCTTCGTTGGCAAAGCCGTAGTAGTATCCTTCTTCCTCTTCTTTGCTGAGCCACACTCGCCGTAGCGTGTAGCGAGGATCGCGCGGAGGAACCCGCAGCCGGTCGTGGGCATCCACCACTTCCTTGTCGGCGTCTCCGCTGCCATGAGCGATCCATGTGCCATCGCATGCATCAAGCACTGGCTCGAGAGCGGTGACCAAACCACTTGGAGGTACCACGGATTCCACGGATTTGCCTTTGCGCTGATGAATGTAGGGCTCGCGATTGGAAACCACAAACAGCCGTCCATCATCTAGACGCGTTCGAACTTGTACGGCGAGCCTATCGGCCGTCCACATGGATTCTCCAGCTTCCCGCAAGCGAGCCTCATTTTCTGCCGCACTGCGCGCCTGGCTGAGACTTTCCGTCAGCGTCACGACTTCCCAGGCCAGAGGCCTGAAAAGATCCAGATCTGGCATCTGCTGGCGCGAAGAGATTCGCCCCATACGAAGGGCGCGCATCCATTGCGCCGCTCGCGCAATCGGGCCCGCAATACTCCAGCGCACGATAAGAACGGTGATGCATACGATGAGGAAGACCTGTACGAGAACCCCGAGAAAAGCCGCGCGCCACGTGCGGAGGCTTTGCGCGCGAATATAGTGCGCGTCGTGCACCACAGCCAGTCCGCCGACGATTTCGTCCTGCCGGTGGAGCGGCAAAGCAAAGATGTTCACCGTGTCGTCGCCTAGCCGCTCAAACGAGCTTACGCCGTGCCCCCCCGCGATGGCCTGGGTTACTTCGTGCGGAGTTTCCTTTAAAAGCTTTGCTAACTCTGGTGTGATTGCGACTACCTTACCCTGCCGGTCGCTGACCGCGATTCCTAACAAGTGCTCGCGGTTGCCGAAGCGCTGCACCAGTCGCTGCAATCCTCGCTCCGATCCGCTTTCCCAGGACTTTTCGACATTAACGGCAACGCTTTCACCGAGTACTTCGGCGCGCCGTTCCAGATCGCTGCGCAGAGCGCGTTTCTCACGCACGACCTGGTAATAAGAGAAACCTAAAGAGACCAGTGTGATGCCGACAATGAGGGAAACAATAAGGCGGACACTCAATAACCGCATGGAACCTCCCGCCGTAAATTGGCGTGGGCCTCGCACGCTACTTTCACGCAAGCGATGGCCTTGATGGAAATAAGACAGCGACGAGAAGCGCACCTTGGAACTGCCTGCCCTTGCGATGAATCAGAATGAGACAACCGCGCAGACATGAACCTAAGTACATGAATTATCACACGAGGGCGTCGGGAGTGCTTGCGTTTCTTGGGATACCGAACCCCCGGTCCTTTTCGCGGCGCGCGACTCGCGAAAGTTACCAGGATTTCGTAAGTGGTCATCTTTCATGAGTTCCGATTAGAAATTGTAACGACCGGCAAGACCTCAGCAACATACTGAGATCACTGTAGGATTCGGCAAAGATCCCCAAGATCTGCGCAATCGAACCTGTTGCTATTGGAAAAAATTACTTGCGTATTTTTCACAAAAGCCCGCAGGAAAAACAGAGGCAATTTGTCGTCAAGCAATTTGAGAGTTGGTTTGGTCAGCATTGGCATCCTGAATCGGCAGAGCGGCGGTGACCGCGGTTCCGTCCGATTGAATATCCAAAGTCCCGCCCAATAGTCTCAAACGTTCCCGCATACCGCGAAAGCCAACTCCGGTACGCCCTGAGGACCTAAGCGCCGACTGCTTTTCCAGAGGTATGCCTTTGCCCTTGTCCTCAGCTTCGACCACGATGCGATGATCTTTTTTGCGCACACGTATAGTCGCGGCGCTGCTCCCTGAGTGGCGGTGAATATTTGTGAGGCATTCCTGGATCATCCGGAAGATGACCCATCTGTTCGCCCGCACCATGACTTTGCTCTCAAGCGCCAAATTAACTTCGTGATACCACCCTCCACCCTAACTAAGCCGAAGTTCCGCTGAAAATTAGGACCAAATTTCCACTCAAGTAGCTTGCTTATCAGCCAGTAAGAAGTTTCTCCGCTCTGCCTAATGTTCCCATGTAAATAACGGTTCTATGTTGACATTTGCTTTATTATATGCATAATAATGTCCCATGTACATCGAAACCGTCCCCAACCGCAACTCGCCCCCAGCCATCCTGTTGCGCGAAGGCCTCCGGCAGGGCAACAAAGTCCTCAAACGCACTCTCGCCAACCTCTCCGATTGGCCCAAAGAAAAGATCGAAAACTTTCGTCGCCTCCTGCGCGACGAACCGCTGGTTTCCCCCCAAGACTTGTTCTCCACCCGCAGGACCATGCCGCACGGCCATGTCGAAGCCATTCTGCTGGCCATTCACCAGCTCGGCCTCGACTCCATCCTCTCCGCCAAGCCTTGTCGCGAGCGCAATTTGGTGCTGGCCATGTTGGTCGAACGCATCCTGCATGCCGGTTCCAAGTTAGCCACCACGCGACTGTGGCACAGCACCACTTTGGCCGAGGAGTTGGGCGTGGTCCAAGCCACCGAAGATGATCTCTACCGCGCCATGGACTGGTTGTGGGCGCGGCAACGGCGCATCGAGAAAAAACTGGCCGAGCAGCATCTGCAAGAAGGCGGGCTGGTGCTCTACGACGTCAGCAGCAGTTACTACGAAGGCCGCACCTGCCCGCTGGCCCACTATGGGCATGATCGCGATGGTCAGAAAGGATTACCCATCATCGTCTACGGTCTGCTGACCAATGGCGCCGGCTGTCCGGTAGCGGTAGAAGTCTATCCCGGCAACACCGCCGATCCCACCACGGTGCTCGATCAGGTCGACAAGTTGCGTCAGCAGTTTCAGCTCGCGCGCGTGGTGCTGGTGGGAGATCGCGGTATGCTGACCCAGCCCAAGATTGACAAACTCCGCGAGCAGCCCGGGCTGGGCTGGATCACGGCTCTGACCAGCGTGGCCATTGGCCGCCTGCTGGCGGAAGGATGTCTGCAACTTTCCTTGTTCGATGAGAAGAACCTGGTCGAGATCCAATCGGCGCAATATCCCGGAGAGCGGTTGATGGCCTGCTATAACCCGCTGCTGGCCGAGGAGCGGAAACGCAAGCGCGAGGATTTATTGCAGTCGACGGAGAAGTCGCTAACCCGCATCGTGAAAGAAGCCGAGCGCCGCAAACACAAACCTTTGTCGGCGACCGAGATTGCCGTCAAGGTGGGAAAAGTTTTGGGGCGTTACAAGATGAGCAAGCATTTTGCCTACACGGTCGAGGAAGGCCAGCTGAGTTGGGAGCGCAAGCCGGAGGGAATTGAGCAGGAAGCGAAGCTGGACGGGATTTATGTGATTGGTACCAGCGAAGCTGCCGAGCAACTGTCGGCGGACGACACCGTACGCAGTTATAAGAGTCTCTCTCAGGTGGAGCGCGCTTTCCGCTGTCTGAAAGGTCTGGACCTGCGGATCCGTCCCATTCACCATCGCACCGAGCAACGAGTGCCGGCGCATATTTTCCTTTGTATGCTGGCTTACTACGTGGAGTGGCATCTGCGGCGCATGTGGGCGCCGCTGTTGTTCGAGGACGAGGAACTTCCCCAACAGCGACGACACCGCGACCCGGTTTTGCCCGCGACCTGTTCCGAATCGGCCCAGGCAAAAAAAGCCAGCAAGCAGACCGCCGAAGACTTCCCGGTGCACAGCTTTGCCACCTTGCTATCGGAGCTAGGCACTCGTGCGCGTGTGACGTACGGGTTGAAGAACGATGAATCCGCTCCTACCTTTCAGCAAGTGCCGCCACCGAACCCGCTACAAGCCCGAGCTCTCGAGCGGATCCGTTTGTTGCCAGTAGCTGGAAATTAATTTTTGACCTAACCCTCAACGAATCAGCCGAATACTGTCACAATGCTTGTGGAACTTCGGCCTAAGTGGGCGCTCACGTCCGACGAGCATTGCAGCCGTGCCGGAGCCTTCCACGAGCCATTTTTCGGCATTGAGAAGTTCTTCTATCTGCCTGTTCCGAGGCTCGGATCATCGAGAGAATTCCTAACGGTGGCAAGCGGCACACTTGGAAAATCAACTTAAATTAGGCGAGTCGGGGTGGAACCGCCCATACAGCAAATACCCTAGGGCCACCCTACAGCGATCCGTGATAACTATTGATGTTAGTCTGTTGATTCCCCCAAGCTTGCCCGCGAATGTCTGGGCTACAATGATTGAAACGAGAGCGCTTCTAGCGTCCTGCGCGCAAAGTCGAAGCCCCCACCTGTTGGTCAGGGACGAAACCCGTGTTTGCAAACCTCGCTGGCAGGCAACGCGCAAGAAATGAAAAAATCTTACGACTCTGTGCACTCGCCTTCAAGAGACGTACACTCCCGCAGTCCAGGAGAGGCCATGAAGAGAAGCAGTCAGGATTCCGCCGTCGCCGTAGCTAACGGCAAACCGGACGAAGGACAAAAAAGTAAGAGCAACGGCAATTCTATTCACCAAGCCGAACCTGTTTCTGCCGACCTTAGCGTGATTCTGGCAAGCCTGCAGACCGTGCGCAACGGCGACTTCTCTGTGCGTCTTCCAGGTTCGTGGACGGGACTGGCCGGCAAGATTGCCGACACTTTTAATTCGATTGTGGCAGCCAACCAGCAGATGGCGCAGGAGCTAAAGCGGGTGGGGCAAGTAGTCGGCAAAGAAGGGCGAACCCGTGAGCGAGCCCGATTTCATGAGTCGAAAGGCGCCTGGGGCGACATGGAGGTCTCGGTAAACACCTTGGTTGAGGATCTCCTTCGGCCCACTGCCGGAGTGACTCGCGCCATCGCAGCCGTTGCCCAGGGAAATCTTACCCAAACTGTGCGGCTGGACGTGGATGGGCGCCCCCTGGAAGGAGAATTCCTTCGCTCGGCAAACATTGTTAACACCATGATTCAACAGCTTGGCGTCTTCACCGCCGAAGTAACGCGCGTGGCTCGTGAGGTCGGTACTGATGGCAAGTTGGGTGGTCAGGCATTGGTGCCCGGAGTCGCGGGTACGTGGAAAGATCTCACAGACTCGGTAAACTCGATGGCCAGCAACTTGACTGGCCAAGTTCGTAACATCGCTGAAGTGGCTACTGCCGTGGCCAGCGGCGATCTTTCCCGCAAAATCACAGTCGATGTGCGAGGCGAAATTCTCCAGCTTAAAGAAGCTATCAACACGATGGTCGACCAGTTGCGCTCGTTCGCATCCGAAGTAACGCGCGTGGCTCGTGAAGTAGGCACAGACGGTAAACTCGGCGGACAAGCCGTGGTCGTCGGCGTGGCTGGCACGTGGAAAGATCTTACGGACTCCGTGAACGCAATGGCCGGCAACTTGACGGCCCAGGTTCGAAACATTGCTGAAGTGACAACGGCTGTGGCCCGCGGCGATCTGTCGCGGAAAATCACAGTAGACGTGAAGGGGGAAATTCTCGAGCTTAAGGACACCATCAACACGATGGTCGATCAACTCAACGCATTTGCCGGCGAAGTGACGCGTGTTGCCCGTGAAGTGGGAACAGAAGGCAAACTGGGTGGTCAAGCACAGGTACCCGGTGTGGGTGGTACATGGAAAGATCTTACCGACAACGTGAACTTCATGGCCAGCAACCTGACCGGTCAGGTGAGAAACATCGCCGAGGTCGCAACTGCCATCGCCAACGGCGATCTCTCCCGCAAGATCACAGTCGACGTTCGCGGCGAGATTTTACAGCTGAAAGAAACGCTCAACACGATGGTGGATCAGCTCAACCGTTTCGCTGGGGAAGTGACCCGCGTGGCTCGCGAAGTCGGCACTGAAGGCCGTCTCGGCGGACAGGCCAATGTCCCCGGCGTAGCCGGTACGTGGAAGGATCTGACCGACTCGGTGAACTCGATGGGCGGAAACTTAACCGGTCAGGTGCGCAATATTGCTGAAGTAACAACGGCCGTGGCCCGCGGCGACCTGTCCCGCAAAATCACGGTCGACGTGAAAGGCGAGATTCTTGAACTCAAGAACACCATCAACACCATGGTGGATCAGCTCAACGGGTTTGCTGGCGAAGTGACGCGCGTGGCTCGTGAGGTCGGAACGGAAGGCAAGTTGGGCGGCCAGGCTCAGGTCCCGGGCGTCGCTGGCACGTGGAAGGATCTTACGGATAACGTCAACTTCATGGCCAGCAACCTGACTGGCCAGGTAAGAAACATTGCTGAAGTAGCAACGGCCGTGGCCCGTGGAGATTTGTCTCGCAAAATTACTGTCGACGTGAAAGGCGAAATCCTAGAACTTAAAGACACGCTGAACACGATGGTCGATCAGTTGCGCTCGTTTGCTTCCGAGGTAACCCGTGTGGCGCGCGAAGTTGGCACCGACGGAAAACTGGGCGGCCAAGCTCAGGTGCCCGGCGTCGGAGGCACGTGGAAAGATCTTACTGACTCCGTCAACTCGATGGCGAGCAATTTGACGGGCCAGGTTCGAAACATCGCCGAGGTTGCGACCGCCATCGCCAGCGGTGACTTGTCAAAGAAAATCACGGTCAACGTCAGCGGAGAAATCCTGCTGCTCAAAGAAACCATCAACACGATGGTGGATCAGCTCAATGCGTTCGCCGGAGAAGTAACACGCGTGGCTCGCGAAGTCGGTAGCGAAGGCCGTCTTGGTGGACAGGCCAACGTTCCGGGCGTCGCCGGTACGTGGAAGGATCTCACTGACTCCGTGAACTCAATGGCCGGAAACCTCACCGGTCAGGTACGAAACATCGCCGAAGTAACTACGGCTGTGGCCCGCGGAGACTTGTCGCGCAAGATCACGGTCGATGTGAAAGGTGAAATTCTTGAACTGAAGAACACCATCAATACGATGGTGGACCAGCTGAATGCGTTCGCCGGCGAAGTGACCCGTGTGGCACGCGAAGTCGGCACCGATGGAAAACTGGGTGGACAGGCGCAGGTGCCCGGCGTCGCGGGTACATGGAAAGATCTCACAGACAACGTGAACTTCATGGCCAGCAACCTTACCGGCCAGGTTCGTAACATCGCTGAAGTCGCGACTGCCATTGCGAACGGCGATCTCTCGAAGAAAATCACGGTAGACGTGCGCGGCGAAATCTTGCAGCTCAAGGAAACCCTGAACACGATGGTCGAGCAGTTGCGCTCATTCGCCGCCGAAGTGACGCGGGTCGCCCGCGAAGTAGGCAGCGAAGGCCGGCTCGGTGGGCAGGCGAACGTGTCTGGTGTGGCTGGCACGTGGAAGGATTTGACCGATTCCGTGAACGCTATGGCCGGCAACCTTACCGGTCAGGTGCGAAACATTGCCGAGGTGACGACTGCTGTGGCCCGCGGCGATTTGTCCCGCAAAATCACCGTGGACGTGAAGGGTGAAATCCTTGAACTCAAGAACACCATCAACACGATGGTGGATCAGCTCAACGCGTTCGCGGCCGAAGTAACTCGCGTGGCTCGCGAAGTAGGTACGGAGGGCAAGCTGGGCGGGCAGGCGCAAGTCCCGGGCGTGGCCGGAACGTGGAAAGATCTGACCGACAACGTGAACGTGATGGCCGCCAACTTAACGGAACAGGTCCGCGGTATCGTCAAAGTCGTGACCGCCGTGGCCAATGGCGAACTGACGCAAAAACTGACAGTAAACGCGAAGGGCGAGGTTGCCGCTCTGGCAGAGACCATCAACAACATGACCAACACGCTGGCCACGTTTGCCGACCAGGTTACAACGGTGGCACGCGAAGTGGGCGTGGAGGGCAGGCTCGGCGGCCAGGCTAACGTCCCTGGAGCCGCGGGAACGTGGAAGGATCTCACCGGCAACGTCAATCTGTTGGCGGACAATCTGACCAACCAGGTGCGCGCTATCGCCGAGGTGGCGACCGCCGTCACCAAGGGCGATCTGACGCGTTCCATTCAGGTGGAAGCTAGCGGCGAAGTCGCCGACTTGAAAGACAACCTCAACACCATGATTGACAACCTCCGTCTCACGACGGATCGCAACACGGAGCAGGACTGGCTCAAGACGAACCTGGCCCGTTTTACAGGAATGTTGCAAGGCCAACGTGACCTGGCAACAGTAGGACGCATGCTGCTGTCGGAATTGGCGCCCCTCGTGAGCGCTCAACAGGGTGTGATCTACCAGATGGGAGGCGAGGAATCATCGGAGATGGTTCTTCTATCAGCTTTCGCAGGCGACGGCGAGGATGGACACCTTCGGCGGTTGAAGCTGGGCGAAGGATTGGTGGGACAATGCGCAGCGGAAAAGCGACGCATGCTGATCTCAGATTTGCCGCCGAACACGATCGCGATACGCTCCGGGTTATTCGAAGCGGTTCCGCGAAACGTTATTGTTCTTCCGGTATTGTTCGAAGACCGGGTCAAAGCTGTGATCGAACTGGCTTCGTTAAGCAGCTTCACAACTTCCCAACTGGCATTTCTGGAGCAGTTGACGGCCAGCATCGGCATCGTGCTTAACAGTATCGAAGCCACCATGCAGACTGAAGGTTTGTTGAAACAGTCGCAGCAATTGGCCACTGAACTCCAGGTGCAGCAAAAAGAGTTGCAGCAGACGAACGAGCAACTCGCGCAAAAAGCTCAGCAGCTCGCGGAACAGAACGTTGAGGTCGAACGCAAGAACCAGGAAATTGAGCAGGCTCGCCGGGCTCTTGAAGAAAAAGCCAAGGAACTGGCTTTGACTTCGAAGTACAAGTCCGAATTCCTGGCCAACATGTCTCATGAGTTGCGGACGCCACTCAACAGCATCCTGGTACTCGGCCAGCAACTCAGTGATAACCCAGACGGCAACTTGACACCGAAACAGGTTGAGTTCTCGCGCACCATCCACGGAGCGGGGACGGACTTGCTCAATTTGATCACAGACATTCTTGACCTGTCGAAAATCGAATCGGGCACTGTTTCGGTGGAGGCCGAGGAAGTCTTCTTCGCCAGCTTGCTGGACGCCGTGGGACGTCCGTTCCGGCACGAAGCCGAGAACCGGCATCTCGGATTCGAGGTGCAAAGCGATCCGCATCTTACCCGCAGTGTTGTGACCGACACGAAGCGATTGCAGCAAGTATTGAAGAATCTACTGTCGAATGCGTTTAAATTCACCGAAGTGGGCGGTGTGCGCTTGACAGTTTCGCCAGCTAGGAGCGGTTGGAGTGAGGATCACCCGATCCTCGGAAAGGTCGCGTCGGTGGTGGCCTTCGAAGTTACCGATACCGGTATCGGCATTCCGCTCGAGAAACAGCGAATCATCTTCGAGGCCTTCCAGCAGGCAGATGCCGGCACCAGCCGTAAGTACGGCGGAACCGGCTTGGGCCTGGCAATCAGCCGCGAGCTGGCCAGTCTGCTGGGCGGAGAAATCCAGTTGCGGAGCGCTCCGGGACGAGGCAGCACATTCACTCTGTATTTGCCGCAAACGTATGTGGGTCCGTCCACCTCCAACGCCGCTGCCATGGAAAGAAAATTTCCTTCGTCGGTTTCGCCAGTTCCGCTGTCTGTGGTGGAGCATCCGATTGAGAAGATTCCCGACGACCGGGAAAATCTGCAACCCGACGATGCCATCCTGCTGATTGTGGAAGACGATCCCCACTATGCGCGGGTATTGTGTGATCTCTCGCGAGATAAGGGCTTTAAAGTTCTTGTCGCGAATCGTGGCGCTGAAGCGCTGCAGTTGGCCCAGGAGTACCACCCAACCGCGGTGTCACTCGATGTTTTCCTGCCCGATATGCTGGGCTGGACGGTCCTGAATCACTTGAAGCAAGATCCAGCAACCCGGCACATTCCGGTTCAGATGTTGACACTGGACGAAGATCGCCATCATGGCCTGGCCCGTGGGGCGTTTGCATTTGTCACGAAGCCGACGACTCCGGAGGGGCTGGAAACAGCCTTGGATCGGATTAAGGAGTACTCCGCTCCGCGACGGAAGCGATTGCTGGTCGTGGAAGACAACCCAGCCGAGCAGCTCAGTATTAAGGAGTTGCTAGGTTATGACGACATCGACGTCACGGTCGTCGCCACCGGCGAAGAGGCGGTCCAGGCCGTCAGTAAAGAATCCTTCGATTGCGTTGTGCTTGATCTGCGTCTGCCCGATATATCGGGCTTCGAAGTGCTCGAGCGCTTCCGCGACGCCCCTGCACTCGGCGACTTGCCGGTGATCGTCTTTACCGGTAAGGAACTTTCTCCGGAGGAAGATGCCCGACTGCATGCGCTGGCTCGAAGCGTGGTGGTGAAGGGGGTGGAATCGCCCGAACGACTGCTTGACGAAACTGCCCTGTTTTTGCATCGCGTGGTCTCTGATCTTCCAGCGGAGAAGCAGAGAATGCTGGACCGATTGCATCGTTCCGACGATGCTCTTGTGGGGAAGAAAGTGCTGGTAGTAGACGATGACGTGCGCAACATTTTCGCCCTCAGCAGTGTTATCGAAAGGAGGGGAATGACCGTCATCACGGCTGGAACTGGCCGGGAAGCGATCGCCAAACTGGAATCGACCCCGGACGTCGCGATCGTGCTTATGGACATCATGATGCCCGAGATGGACGGCTACGAAACGATGCAGGTGATCCGGCAGAACGCTTCATTCCGGCGCTTACCCATCATTGCCTTGACCGCAAAAGCCATGAAGGGGGATCGAGAAAAATGTCTTGAGGCCGGTGCGTCAGAGTATTTAGCCAAACCGGTCAATACCGAGCAACTGCTATCATCGTTGCGCATGTGGCTACACAGATAGCGGTCGCCCGCGCAGGGACCATGCGGCTCCTGAGATTGGCGAGAGAAAAATCAAATGGTGACACACGAAAAGGTCAACATTCTGATGGTGGATGATCAGCCGGGCAAGCTGCTCAGCTACGAAGTTATGCTCGGCCCTCTGGGCGAGAACCTGATCAAAGCCACTTCCGCAAAGCAGGCTCTCGAGATTCTATTGAAAACCGACGTGGCTGTGGTGCTGATGGACGTAAGCATGCCAGAGCTGGATGGTTTTCAGCTGGCCGCTATGATCCGCCAGCACCCGCGTTTCCAGAGGACCGCGATTATCTTTATCTCGGCCGTGCATCTGACGGACCTGGATCAACTCAGAGGGTATGAGCATGGAGCGGTGGATTATATTTCCGTGCCCGTGGTTCAGGAGTTGCTTCGTGCGAAAGTAAGAGTCTTCGCTGATTTGCACCGGAAGACACGACAGCTTGAAACTCTGAATCGTGAACTGGAGCAACGTGTGCTCGATCGCACGGAAGAACTGGCCGGCAAAGCGGAATTGCTGCAGCGGCTCAATTCCGAGCTGGTGGGCAAGAACCAGGAGCTCGATGCCATTATCCACACGGCGCCGGACATTATCTTCAGTCGTAAGGCTGATGGCTCCAGGGACTACATCAGCGATCGATTTTATGACTACACCGGCGCCGCCCCGGGTTCCGCGAATGGTTTTGGCTGGCTGGACTATGTGCATGCCGAGGATAAGGAACAGGCCATGGCGCACTGGATGCGCTGTGTTGAATCGGGGACAAACTACGAGGCCGAGTATCGCCTCCAGTCTGAAGAAGGGACTTATCGCTGGTTCCGAGCTCGCGCGCTTCCGATTCGAGATGATGAGGGGAAGATCTTGAAATGGTATGGCACCTGTTCCGACATTCAAGACAGCAAAATGCTGGAGCAATCGATTCGGGAAAACGCCGCCGAACTGGAAAGAATGGTGGACAGCAGGACCGACGAATTACGGCGCCTTTCCATCCGCCTCATGACCATGCAGGATCAGGAGAGGCGTCGCATTGCGCGCGACCTGCACGACGGGTTGGGCCAGGAACTGGCGGTCGCCAAGATGGTAATGGACAAAATGGCGCTGCAAAAATCCGCTCAGCCCTCAGCCGACGGATGGTCTCAGGCTAGCAGCATTATTGAACGCGCAATCCAGCAAGTCCGCACGATGTCTCACCTTTTGCATCCTCCATTGCTGGATGAGGTCGGTTTGCTGTCGGCGCTGTCCTGGTTCCTGGAAGGACTCGCAAAGCGCAGCGGGATCGAAACATCACTCGATGTCCAGCCAAAAGATTTTCCAAGGTTATCGACCGATGTGGAGACCGCAGTCTTCCGCATCGTGCAGGAGGCCCTCACCAACGTCTTTCGTCACTCGGGAGCGCGAAAGGTCTGGATAACGCTCACTCAAAAAGACGGGATGATCGTAGTGGCAGTGCGAGACGATGGCAAGGGCATTGGGGAGAGCGTCGTGGAACTGCGACCGGATAGCGTTGGAGTGGGCATTGGCGGCATGAAGCAGCGAGCCAAGGAATTTGGTGGAGAATTGCGGCTGAGTAATGCCCAGCCCGGTACTCTCGTAGAACTCACAATTCCCTCGGGCGCCCTTCTGCGAGAGCCCAGCGCTGTCTTACAGAGTTAGTACATGCCTCGGGGATTCCTGCTAGTCACAAACTTCTAGTACGAAGGGAGACCCCCCGGCTCTGCCGGGGAGGCAGTAGAAGTTTGACAGATCCAGGAGTCCATCGCGGAAACTCCCAAACGTGAGCCGCCAAGCACACGAATAGGAGTTTCACGATGGACGAAATGGAAAGCCTAAGCCATACGAAATGGGAGTGCAAATACCATGTTGTGTTCATCCCGAAGTGTCGCAGGAAGACGCTATACGGGGAGTTGCGACAGCACATGGGGGAAGTGTTCCGCAAGCTGGCTGTACAGAAGGAGAGTCGAATCGAAGAGGGGCACCTGCTGCCCGATCACGTGCACATGATGATCGCGATCCCGCCAAAGTACGCGGTGTCGCAGGTGATTGGGTTTATCAAGGGGAAGAGCGCGATTCACTTGGCACGTGTGTATGGGGAGAGGAAGAGGAACTTCGTGGGCCAGCATTTCTGGGCGCGCGGGTACTACGTGTCCACGGTGGGGCGGGATGAGAGGGTGATTCGAGACTACATTCGGAACCAGGAGCAAGAAGACAAGCGCTTGGACCAGATGAACCTATGGCGCTAATCGGCCACCGTATCGGTGGCTCCAGAAACTCGGGGCCGCGTTAGCGACCCCGCATAGCCGCTTTGAGCGGCTCACAAACTAAAGCCCCCGGCTCTGCCGGGGGATATTTACTCCACTATTCGTAGCGTGCACTCTGATTTCTTCTAAGGACTTTCCCCGATTGGTTTCGGCGATCACAGCGCCGACTCTCTGAAGTGGGGTCCGGATCGAATAACGGAGATCCTCGATCCTGCTCTGAAGTCCGCACAAAACTCGGAGAGGGTTCGATGACGAAAAATAAATCAGTGTTTGGAATTTATCCGAGCCGAAGCGCGGTGGAATCCGCTGTCAACACCTTCAAAGACGCGGGATTCTCCAATGCAGACATTTCCGTTCTGCTGCCAGACGATCCTGGATCCGAGGAACTTGTTACCGAAAACGCTACCAAGGCACCCGAGGGCGCGGCTGTCGGCGCCGGTTCCGGAGCGGCGGTCGGAGGTGCGCTGGGTTGGCTCGTCGGAGTCGGTGCGCTTGCCATTCCGGGAATTGGTCCTGTCATCGCGGCGGGACCGCTGGTCGCAGTACTTGCGGGAATTGGAATAGGCGGGGCCTTGGGGGGATTCGCCGGTTCTCTGGTTGGGTTGGGAATGTCTGAATATGAAGCCAAGCACTATGAAGGAAGGTTGCTGAAAGGCGGCATTTTGGTCGCGGTTCATTGCGAAACCACCGAACAGATCAATCGTGCCAAGGGAAATATGGAGACCACTGGCGCTGAGGATGTCGCGTCTTCCGGCGAGACATTAGCCGATCGAAAGACTGCTGCCTGAATCTGTGAGCGGCTCGTTAGCCGCGAGATGGCTCACTTCTCTTTACCAATCATGAACGGATTCAGGGGCCGGTACTCGTAGCCAGAAAACAAACTCAATATCCAATACCCTGGAGACTGTATACGGTTGCGGTCGCACTTGACTCACATTACAGCTTGAACCGGATGGAACGACGCCTATCTCGCGGTTAAGTTTACCCTCGTAGGAAATCTGAAGGTTGCTCGCTTCGAGCACGGAAGAGGCCCGCCCATGACAAGAGGTATCAGCTCTACACTGCCGAGATTCGTCCTAGTGCTCGGGGTTAGCTGCCTGCTGCTGGCCGGAATGGCTTTTGCGGCTGATAAGGACGTGTCGGACATCGAGAAACGCATCGATGCGGCATCCAAAGTCCTGGACGAGATTATGAGCACCCCCGACAAGGCGATCCCTGACAAAGTGATGAAGGATGCAAAGTGTATCGCTGTAATTCCGTCGATGGTAAAGATCGCTGTGGGCTTCGGTGGTAGCCATGGCAAGGGCATCGCGACGTGCCGGACCGAGAGTGGTCGCTGGAGTCCACCAGTCCCGATCACTATTACGGGTGGCAGTTGGGGGTTACAACTCGGCGGACAGGCCGTTGATCTTGTGATGGTGGCGATGAACGAAGACGGAATGAAGCACCTCCTTTCCAGCAAATTCAAGATCGGCGCCGATGCCTCGGCGGCTGCAGGGCCGGTAGGTCGTGATGCCGGAGCCGACACCGACTGGAAAATGAAAGCTGAAATTTTGACTTACTCGCGCGCGCGCGGAGTGTTCGCAGGAGTTGATTTGAACGGTGCTGTGGTTAGTCAAGACAAAGACGAGACACGAATCCTTTACGGAAAGTTTGTACCGTATAGCGACATCCTGGACGGGAAAGTTCATCCCGTTAGCAGCGTAGCCCGAACATTCGAGGCGATAGTGGAGAAGTATTCGGAACAGGCGAGAGAACACGAACATGGTGAGTGAAAACAACGCCCTGCGAGTGGCTCCGCAGGCCGTTAATAGCGGAATAACTGAGGGATTTGGAAGCCCGGTCGTGTCACGGCTGGGCTTCCTTCAACAAGTAGAACGGATTTTCATAACTTTATCGGAGGATGCAAATGTCGACGATTCTACTCATCATTTTGGTTTTGTTGTTGGTCGGTGCGCTCCCGGCGTGGCCGTACAGTCGTTCGTGGGGCTACTACCCTAGCGGAGGCCTCGGTCTGGTGGTTGTGGTGTTGCTCGTGTTGCTTCTGGCCGGGCGATTGTGAAGTTTTGTCAGTGAAAGCAGTGCAACTTCGATTCAAAAATCGTGGGGTTCATCCCAAGAAAGTGGAATGTCGAGCTTACGATATTTAGTTTTTGGTAATACAAGCAGGCCGGATCCGACGCAGGTCGCAAAGCAAAAGCGTGGCTCGCTTCGGCTTCGACGTTCCGGTAAGCGGATCAATTTACAAACCACTCCTTGCTTCCGTGCATCCAAAGTGAAGCAAGAATCGTTTGCCAGACCAGGGGAGCATTAATGTCGAACCAAGAAAATTCTCGCCACGCTGCGTTGCTTCAATTTTCGTCGCCCGCGGTACTTGATCGTGTTTACGCAGGGCAAGCGCGAACCGCGCGGCCGTCCCAGATGAACGCCCGGCTGCGAGAGCAGAGAGCGCTCGCACCGGAGGCGATCTGGGGACAGTACAACAATTATCGATCCAATGGTCTGGTTGGGTCTGCAATCATACATGTGGTGTTGTTGGGTCTGATTCTGGGCGGCGCAATGTTTGGTCATCAAGTGGTGCAAAAAGTTGAGCAGCACGAGACCGTAACATTAATTGCGCCCTCGTCGGATTCTTATGCTCTGCCCGTTGCTAGAAAGGTCGTGAGCGGTGGAGGCGGTGGTGGCGATCACGACCGCATACAGGCACCGAAAGGAAGATTGCCGAAGCCAGCTCTTCAGCAGATTACTCCCCCGCAGATTGTTATGCGGAATGCACACCCTAAGCTCGCTGCCGAGCCAACGGTTGTTGTTCCCCCGCAAGTTCGCCTAGCCGAAAATCATATGCCGAATCTGGGTAACCCATCGAGCACACCGCTTCCCTCGGCTCCTCCCTCGAACGGAACTGGTTCGGGTGGCGGCATCGGTTCCGGATCCGGTGGAGGCGTGGGAGTTGGTCACGGACCGGGTGTTGGCGCGGGCAGCGGCGGCGGTATTGGTGGAGGCGTATACAAGGTCGGTGGGGGAATCTCGGCTCCGCAGGCGGTCTCGACGCCCGATCCTGAATACACCGAAGAGGCTCGCAACGCAAAGACACAGGGAACGTGCATTCTCTGGCTGATCGTTGATGACCATGGAAATCCCCGTGACATACGTGTAGTGCGCGGCCTGGGATCCGGACTGGATGCCAAGGCGATCGAAGCCGTCAAACAATGGCGCTTTCAACCTGCGCAGAAAGATGGTCATCCAGTAAATGTCCAGATTAGCGTGGAGGTGGGTTTCCGTCTTTACTAGTGAATCGCTAATCAAAGGTTGAGGATTACTCACCACTATCACGGAGCGTCGATCCCAGAGCGAGCCCTTCTTGCCGCAGATCGCGCTCCGGAACACTTTGCTTCAGAAAAAGTTTCGCTTCGGTCCGCGTCTCCTAAAAATAAAAACTCAGAAGTTCTCAGCATTTAACTTCAAACCACGGTACAGCAAGTCTGGCATTCAATTACAGGAGCATCCTGATGTGCGGTTGGAGGCATTGCCGCTAGTCTCATTTTGAAAGTGATGCTCCCGGAGTCATGGAGAGCAGACAAGCACCCTAGTTCGAGAAGGAGAGACTACAGTGGCGACTTGCGTGATTTCCGCGACAGCGAATGTGATTCCGGTCAGAGAAGAAACCAACCGAGACGAATCCGAACGTAGCCTGATTCAGCGCGCCCAGAGCGGCGACGAGCAGGCGTTTGCCACCTTATTCCAGCTACACAAGAAACGGGTGTATTCCGTTTGTCTGCTCATGACGAAAGACATAGCAGAGGCGGAAGATCTCACTCAGGAAGCTTTCTTACAGGTATTTCGCAGCGTGGGGTCGTTCCGAGGCGATTCCGCCTTTTCCACCTGGTTGTACCGGGTCGCTGTGAACACTGTGCTGATGAAGCTGCGGCGTCGCAAAGCTCCCCCCATTGTCTCTTTGGACGAGCCCGTATCAGCGGAATCGCCATCGCTCCGGCGTGACATCGGGAATCCCGATCCGCGCCTATCTGGCGCGATCGATCGTATCGCGTTGCGCCGCGCCATGCAGGAACTTCCCGAGGGATGCAGAAAGATTTTTGCTCTCCACGAAGTCGAGGGATACCAGCATCACGAGATCGCCCAAATGCTGGACTGCTCGGTGGGAAATTCGAAATCGCAACTGCACAAGGCGAAGATGAAGATGCGCGACTTACTCTTTCCAAAACGGAGAGTCTTACGACGTTCCTCCGCCACTCACCCCGCCGAATCCCTGTCTTAAGGCCGTGGATATCGGGGGTTGACTTGCCTGCGCCTTCGGCGCCAGGTGGCAGTAGTTCTAATGAATTAGGAGAGGATAAAGCAGTGGGCCTAGGGGCGATTGTAGTGATTGGAGGAGAGCCTGGCGCTCTTGGCTCCGCGGTCACTAAGGAAACTGGTGCATCGTTTACCGAGCCGCTGCCATACCTCGATATCCTGGGCCGGTCCACGGTTGAACGGATTATCGAGCGTTTCGTGCGTGCCGAAACCGAAGTTGTCTCACTGTTAGTGCAAGATGACAAAGCTCATTGCGTCGCGCCGTCCCCTAGAGCTTTCGAAAACGCGGACGTTCAGTTTGTGATTGATTCATGCGCCGCGATCCGCGACAAGTTGCAGGAATACTCGCAAAACGGCGTAGAGCATACATTCGTGGTTTCTGGAAGCGTTTATGCGGAGACCGATCTGCTCGACCTGTTCTATTTCCACCGCGAGGCGCGACAGGCCGCTACGCGCGCCCTAGACCGGCAAGGTCCTTTGGATCTGTGGGTTGTGGATTGTAAGAAGGCGCAACAATCAGCACTCAGTAATTTTCTGACACAGCCCGCGATAAGTGGTAATTCCTACTTTATCCGTGAGTACGTCAAGCGCCTGACCCATCCTGAGGACTTGCGCCAATTTGTTTCCGATGTGCTTCGCGGTCGTTGCGCCGCGCGCCCGCCGGGCCAGGAAATAAAGCGCGGTATTTGGATCGACGACGGCGCCGAAGTTAATCGCCGAGCGCGCATTGTCGCCCCCGCATACATCGGTCGAGCATCTAAGGTAATGGAAGACACTTTAATTACGCGTTGCAGTAGCGTCGAGAAAGACTGCTGTATCGATTACGGCACGATAGTGGAAAACAGCTCGATCCTGCAGAACACTCATGTGGGCATTTGTTTGGACGTGTGTCATGGCATCGCGAACGGAAATAAATTCATGAGTCTGTCTCGCAACGTGGTAATCGAAATTTCGGATCCGGCTGTAATGAGGTCCAACAGCATGCTACCGAAGCAGGCAAAAGTTCGAAAACGAGCGACGAGCGGCTTGCTGTTTAGGCGTCGCAAAAAAGAGCATCAGATCGTGAATGAGTTACAACCTGCAGCAGCTCCAGCGCCAGATCAATGCGGGTTAGCACCAAATCCTATACAGGGGGGATGAGATGTTTACCAAAGGGCCAGTAATCGTGATGGAAGCACCGGAAAACTTGAACCATTCAGAAGGGCGGGCGTTCCTGGCCGAATTGCAGCCTTTGCTGCAAATCGATCGTCCACGTATCGTTCTGGATTGTTCGCAGGTCCAACACATGGATAGTGCCGGGATCGAGATGCTGCTTAACTGTATGGGCGAGGCCATGAAACGTGACGGAGACATCAAGCTCGCGCAACTCTCAGCCGCGTCGGCGGCCATACTGGAACTTATGCGCGTCGATCGCCTTTTCGAAGTATTCGATACGGCTGAGGAAGCAACCCGCAGTTTCCAGGCTGTTACATTGCCCGATGTTCCACAGAGCCTGCCTTGGTATTCCGCGGGGTACGGGCTCGTTGATCTGAAGTCTGCAAGCTAGCGGCTGTGAGCATCGAGGCGGCAATGAAGAAATGGAAAAAGGCCCTGGCGCACGTGGCGTGGAGCGGAGTATTCGTCTCCGGGTTTGTAGGACCGGTGTTGCCGGTGGCAGCGCAGCAGGTCTCCGCGCCGACGCAAGAGCGACCCGTTGCAAACGACGGGCAAGCGAAGGTGGATGACTTGCCCGACAGCCCAGGGACGACTCTTGCGCAGACACAGCCGCCCACAGTCCCCCCATCCTCACCGTCTCAGCCGGCGGGTCAAGTGGCACAACCGCCGCCTCAAAAGCCGGTGGGCACAGCTGCCGCAGAAGCTCCCAACACGAGCGGAGTCGCTGCGTCTGAGCCAGCGGGCGTGGCCATAGCGCCTGCAAAGCAGCGTCGAGTTCGCACGATCGTACTAAGAACGGGAGCAATCATTGGCGCAGGGGTTGCTATTGGGACGGTGGTCGCGCTGACTGCGGGCACTTCCAGCAGGCCACCAGGCGCACACTAGGCTCTTTCCGTGTGACATGAAGCTGATGTACTCCGAGCGGGTGAAGATGGAACGCGCGAAAATCGTAAGCTTCTCTGGCATCGACGGAGCGGGTAAAACTACCCAGATTCAAGCGCTCACCGACTGGCTTTGCAAAGCCGGTCTGCGCGTGGACCATCAGACTTTCTGGGACAATGTTGTGGTCTTGCCGCGATTCCGCGAGGGCTTAAGCCAAAAGGCATTTAAAGGCGACCAGGGCATTGGTTCTCCAGACAAGCCGTTGAACCGTCGGGACAAGAATGTCACCTCGTGGCCAGTTACGATGACTCGCTTCTTTCTTTATTTCCTGGATGCAATAAATACGTGGCGAAAAGTTCGGCAGGCGAGAGAAAACAATGCGGATGTGGTGATTTTCGACCGCTACATCTACGATGAACTCGCTAATCTCCCACTCAACTGGTGGGGAACACGAGCTTTCATTCGACTTCTGCTGGCACTCATCTCTGCCCCTGATGTGGCATACGTGATCGATGCTGATCCAGTGGCGGCTCGGGCACGCAAGCCGGAATATCCTCTGGAATTTCTTCGTAGCAACCGCGAGGCCTACATCACCATGAGCCGTCTCGCGGGCAGTATCACGGTGATCGATCCTCTTCCGCTCCTGGCGGCTGAATCAAAGGTCAGAGAGGCATTCCTGCAGAAACTTTCCGGTCCGCAACAGTCGTTTGCCGGGCTGCCCGCTGTGCAATAAACTTGGGCAACAAAACGCGGTTATGTTCTGCGCCCTATCGGTTCGTGCGAAGCTAATTCTCTCAATCCAGACAGCCAACATCTTCTCTCTCAACTACATCGAATACCTGGGCGGAATTGTAGGGCGGAGAGATAATGAAAATTTGTCTGGTAACCACTTTCCCACCCAGTCAGGGTGGACTGAGCGAATATGGCCTTCACATTGCCCAGGAATTGCGCCGCAATCCGTTTCTCAGCCTCACGATCCTTGCCGATCAGATCTCGCCGTCTGAACCAGAACTCGACGACTTCTCCGTCCTACGCTGCTGGTCATTCGATGATCCCCTGAGTGCCATTCGACTTCTGAACGGGTTGCGGAAACTGAAGCCCGATGTGGTTTGGTTCAATTTGCTGTTCAGTACATTTGGCCGCAATCCCATGAATGCCTTTCTGGGACTGCTCACTCCCGTGCTTGCTCGTCTGAGCGGGTGCTATACGCATGTCACCCTGCACCACCTGATGGACACCGTGGATCTGAAGGACGCCGGCGTGCGGCACGCGCGAGCCTACCGCTTGGCGGGGGCTGCAGCTACCAGATTGCTGCTGCTGTCGAACTCAGTTTCAGTTTTGATGCCGGGTTATCGCAATATCCTGCACGAAAAGTATGGCCGCGACAATGTGCATCTTCGGTCCCACGGCATTCTAACGACCAGACCAGAGTATCCAGATTTTTCCCGGCGCGGAAATCCCGAGCATCGCATCCTGGCATTCGGCAAGTGGGGAACATACAAACGTCTTGAGCTGATGATCGAGGCTTTCGAGGTCGTAAGCCAGACTCTGCCGAACGCAAAACTCGTTATCGGCGGAGGCGATCACCCTCAAGCTGCGGGCTATGTGGCATCGGTGCGGGAAAAGTGCGCGGGACATCCGAAAATAGAATTCACCGGCTATGTGCCCGAAGACCGATTGCCTATTCTTTTCCAGAGCGCTACGGTTGCAGTTATGCCCTACTCCTCCTCGACTGGCTGCAGCGGGGTTGCGCATCTGGCGTGCGCATATGGCGTACCCATAGTGTGCGCGGATCTTCCGGATTTTCGCCAGATGGCTGACGGGGAAGAGATCGCAATTGAGTTTTATCAGCCTGGGAACGCGCAGGATTTAGCTAGTTCTTTGATTCGCCTCCTGATGAACCCGGCGAAGCAGGAAGAGATGGCAGCGCAGAATTATTTCACCGCTCTTCGCATGACGATGCCGACAATCGTTCTAAAATATCTACGGCATTTTGAGCTCGATCAAAGGGCCGAAGCTCTACGGCAAATTACCAGATTCAGAAGACTGCCGAGTTGGGTTCCTTCGAAAGCTCTTATGCTGAGACTCATGACACGCAATTCCTCCGGCTGGATGTACCGCTCCGCCGTTCGGCGCCCTGCCACAAATCGACCTGCTGTCAAATCTTTACTGAACGATAACGTTAACGGTAGTGGAAAGCTGACTGGAGGCCGAGTTTCCATTAACGGTGATGGGATAGCTAGTAGCACTCGATCCAGTGCCCGGGGCGGTAGCAGTAATGGGTCCGGCACTCCCTCCACAGGAGGCGCTAACCATCCCGATACCGATGACCGTGATGAGGCCGAGCGCTTGAACGCTACGCCGCCCGCTGCAATTGCCGATAAAGGCGAAGCCTACTATTCCGAAAGAAAGCAGCCAGCCGGCGAAGATTGGGATCGGCCTTCTGTTCTGGGCCGAATTTATCCCAGCGGCAACGGTAGAAATGGTAAGAGTTGAAATCGCGGAACCCGAGCCAGGTGTAATGGTAGCTGGTGAGAAAGAGCAGCTCAAGCTACTAGGCAGACCGGCGCAAGAAAGTGAGATTGGATTGGTTGAGGAGCCCGATTGCGCTTTGGCGGTGACTGTAACATTTCCTGATTGCCCAGCGGGCAGAGTGATGGCCGCGGGGGATGCGCTGAAGAATATGGTCGACGCAGGTGGCGATGGTGGTTCCACCGCAGCGCAGGCAGGACTGTAGCTGACTGCTCCACTCACCTGATTCGCCAACATGGGTTTGCCGACAGCCTGCACAAAGAGCTGGTAGTTCCCAGCCGGCACGGGGAAGCTGCATAAATTCAGGGAATGAATTCCTGCCGGAAGATCCGTCTGCGACATCAGGTTCTGACCATCTGTGCTGACATATACCGTGTAATGATCCACCGTATTTTCATCGCCGCTGATCGTCCACTGCAAAGCATTTCCGCTGAGTGAAGGCGAGAGCGCGAAACAGTTGTCGATGCCAGACTCAATCTCTGTAGCCTCTTCATAATCGTTCCAAGTCACGAGCTGCAGTTCAGGCAGCTGTTTTCCGGAGTTATAAAGGCCGTTGAGTTCCGCGAATGTTTTCAGCCAAGTCTGGCCGCATTGTTGCGGCATGATGCGATTGGATCCCCAAGAAGCTTTTGTGTCGTTGAATCCTTTGTAGACCGCCCCCATCGTGTACTCGTTCGGGAACGACTTTCCCGCGTCGTAGAAACTTGAGAGATAGTTAATCCCATAATCAGTGGTGGTCGGCATAACCCAGGCGTAGCTGCCATCGCTGAGGGTATGGCTGAAGCCGCTATTGTTCTGAAACAGAAACAACGGATGCGTGCTCAAGGCTGCGTTTGCCGCATTAAAGTCCACCGAAGGATAGGCAAGATCGACGTTGAAATTTGTGACCACAGGCCGTCCCTGAATGTTCATGTATGCTGGCGAGGGGAAGTAGGTTCGTTCGATGTACTGTAATTCGCTGACAAAAGCCTGCTGAGGCGAACAGCCGGGGCACGAGTACCACTCGATGGCTCCCTGGTCGACCATAATGGCAAATGTGAATCCGGGATGATTCTCGGCTTCGGCCATGATCAGTTGGGCAGCTCGGTCCATTGAGTTGTTTGGACCATACCAGTCAAGAATTACCCCGTCTATGCCGCGGCTGACCATGTCATCAATTTGACTCTTGACTTGTACCGGATCGGTCGAACTGTAGCCGATATTCATGTGGCTCGACTCGCCGAACCAAAGAACCATGTGAGCATAAACTTTCGTAGTCGCACCCGAATAGAGGAGCGTATGGACGTCAACCTTACTGATATTTCCGGCGCCGCGGTTGCCATTGGACTGGTTCGCGAAGCTATCGGCCGCGCTTGTGTTGTTGGAAGTTTGAGCAGTGAGAGTGGTGGTCGGCAGCACGTAGGGAGAGCTGGCACGGCACAGGGTCGAAACAGCCAAGACCAGAACTGCAACCGCAAAATGCTTTTGAAGCATGGGTCCTCAGGGGCGGAGTAAAGCCGAGGATCTTGCACACGTTGGCCACAAAGAGGAAGGCACGCCCGCCTGTAGATTTCCTCTCTGCTGAACTTGAACTTTCTGGGAACTGTGTGAGCTTATGTCGGAAAGCTATCGCAGCGAAAGATAACGATCGTCTAAGAACCTAAGTACTACAGCTGGGGTTCTCGCGAGTCGCTTGAGAAGGATTGGGTATTGCTCATCGGAAAGGTGTCTGCCTTCACCGGCGACGAGAACGCTACCTGCCGCTAAAAGCCCTTTGTTTCATTAGGTTCCTTCAAAAGAGTGAACGCATGCTCGCAAGATACTAGCCAACAGCTGGGGGCTGAAAATCATCCTACAACACGCCTTTCAGTGCCACTCACAAGCGGAGGAAAAACCAAGGATGGGTTCAAAAGAGCCGCTCGGCCCACTTGTGGCCGTATGTCTTACGGGTTTGTTGTTGGCGCTTTGCGGTTGCCGGGGACTCGTAGGCAGAGTTGCAGACAATTCTTCTTCGGTCAATCATGTGATTTTCATGTTGCAGGAGAATCGAAGCTTTGACTCGTACTTCGGTATGCTCAACCCCTACCGCCAGGCGAACAACTGGAATATTGGCGATGATGGTATCGGTTACAACGTGGATGGAATCGACGACAAGCTTACGCGATTGGCTAATAGCGATGACGAAGGGCAATCCTTTGGTTTATTTAAATTGAAAAGTACCTGCGTAGACGATATGAGTTCGGCATGGCTGGAAAGCTATGGCGATGTGAATCGTTTCGATTTCAGTCTTAACCGTCCCATCCTGATGGACGGTTTCGTGCATACCGCGGAAGGCTTCGCTAAAGCCGGGTCAGGCGATGGTACATTTACCGACTTGGTCGGGCAGCGAGCCATGGGCTATTACGACCAGGGCATACTCAATTACTACTACTACATGGCCTCGCAATTCGCCGTCTCGGACCGCTGGTTCTCGCCAGTTTCCAGCAAGAGCACACCTAACCGCATTGCGTCCATGACCGGAGGAACTACGCAAGGCCTGGTGCGCGATCCCTTCGCGGACGACAAGGTCACGACTCCTTTAAACATCGAAACAATTTTTCAGGAGTTGGACCAACACAACGTCTCATGGAAAATCTACTATTCGATTACGGTGGGGGGCTGTACAGACAAGGATGGCGATTGTGGACCGGTCCAGCAGTCTAACGACTACCCAGTAACCACATTTTCCGACTTCTCTTACTCGAGCCAATACCTATACCAGAACCCCCAACACAGCGCATGCAATGCGCCAACCGTTGGGTCAAAACAAGCGGTCGGTGATTCCAGTGATGCGTTTTGCATCGACATCAAGCACATCGCTCCACTCAATCAATATCTCAGCGACGTCCAGAACAACACGCTGCCAAGTTATGCATTTATTGAGGCGGCATACGGGAGCAGCGACGAACATCCAGGATCAGGCCAATCGATTCTGGAAGGCCAGCAGCAGGTTTCGACCCTTATCAATGCGCTGATGCAGAGCGCGTCCTGGTCGAGTTCCGTGTTTTTCCTGAGCTATGACGAACCCGGTGGACCCTTCGATCATGTCCCGCCTGTGCCCGCACATTCAAATGACAACTCTGATCCCTCACTGGGAACGATCCCCGATATCAGCTCAATTGCGGTGAATGCGGACGGCTACGAACCGTGCCTTGCTCCCGGCGGGACGCCGAGTCTTCATTGCGATCTTGAGCCCGTCGACCCCGGTGCAAGTCCCGGCGATGCTCCTGCACAAAAAGGTTTTGCCGCACAACTAGGTTTCAGGTTACCCAATTTAGTAATCTCGCCCTTCTCGCGAAGGCACTACGTTTCCCACATTCCGATGGACCATACCGCGATCCTGAAGTTCGTGGAAAACCGATTCATTAATTCGAGCGCGCACCTGACCAATCGCGATGCCGCGCAGCCAGATCTGCTGGATTTTTTTGACTTCGGCAACGTGCCATGGGCAACACCGCCGACGCCTCCTGTTCCAAACCCAGCACCGGGCGCGTGCACGCCGCAAGATATGTGACAAGACAGAACGTCTCAGTTTGGGTCAATTAACTGTGATGCTGTGCCAAAACGCTTGATCGGCGCACTTCTTACTGTTGATTCTGCGAATTAACCGTCAAGCTGCGAGCCACGTAGCGGTTTCCCTCAAAGCGTGTAAGCACAGTCACGTCGGCTGCCTGCCGCAAGCTATCATCTGCCGGGATCACCGCTGGATCAAAATAAATCTCGTAAGACTTGTTGTCAGTTGAAGAAGTCAAAACCAGAAGACCGAGGCGAAGATCCAGGCCGGTGATGCGGCCGGCAAATGTAAAACTTGCTCCCGGAACCGCGAGCACAGAAACTTCGCGGGCAACATCGCGGCCATCCTGTTGCGAGCCGAATTTCACCGACACCAGCGTTCCCGAGACTAGCTCTCCTGCCGAGGCAGCGCGGTCGCCATGAACAATGTGGGTTTGAGGGGTGAGACGTATCTTTAAGGGGCGGGGGGAAAGAACGTCGCGTATTTGCAGCTCGCCCTTGTCGCTACGATAGCTCGTTACAATTCCTTGACTCTCGCCAGCGGAAGCCGTGGTCTTCAGTCGAATCGTTTTCGCAAATACGGCGCTTCCGTCCAGGATCGTATCGACGTAGACGCGATCCCCTTGGCGCAGGTCGGAGGTCGAACCTTGGTCAGGACCTTGATAAATATGGGTGCGGGTGTCGAAGAAAATCTTCATCTTGCCGCCGCCGAAGACTTGCACCGTAATCTCATTCCGCACCCGGTCCAGTTTTTGGATCGTGCCACCAATGAGACTGGCCTTCGCCGGGGGTAGGGAAGGCAGGTCGGGAAGCAAGCTAGCCGGGTCGAGCGCTGTTTCGGAAGTGTCTTCGAGCGGTTGGATGGCTTCACTTGACGCGGGGGTCGTTCCGGACGAAGATACGACATTTTGCGAAGGTACCACCTGTCCTTCCGCCGCGAGAACAACGCCGGATAAAACCATCCCAAATATTAGGCAGAATAAGAACCGACCCATAGTAACCCCAGCCTGAACTTTTCGACGCGATAGTTCGATGCCAGTAAGGGGCATAAGGTAGTCATGTTCTTTCGACAAACTGTCGGTTTGTCGACAAACAATCTCCTCTTCGCTGCATCTCATTTAGGCTTCGCTATCAGTGTGCATGAGAGGGCTTTTTCGAATGGCATGGAAACGTTGGATTGTCGTTAGCACGATCGCTGTGGGTGTGGCATGGGCCCCGAAGGCCAGTGCCGGAGACCTAAAGATTACTCTGCCGAAACATAGCCATTTGACTCCCGTGCAGCGTTTGAATCAGGAAGGTGTGGAAGCTATTCGGAAGCATCGCTACGAAAAGGCGGAGGCCCTTTTCTACAAAGCTTATCTCCTCGATCCTGATGATCCTTTTACCTTGAATAATTTGGGATACATCTCGGAACTGCAAGGGCAGGTGGACCGGGCGCTGCGGTTCTACGACTTGGCGGGGCAGCAAGCCACCGAAGCCGTTATTGACCGCGCGAGCTCGCCGCGGGTTAAAGGACGTTCAATAAAAGAAGCGCTGGCAATTCCGGATCTGCCTCTTCAGATTAATCACGACAACGTCCAGGCGGTTCACATGTTGTCGCAGGGCCGCGCACCCGAAGCTGATCTTTTTCTGCAACAGGTTCTGCAGAAAGATCCGAATAACATATTCACCCTGAATAACCTCGGCGTCGCCAAGGAAATGGAGGGCGAGTCGCAGGCCGCACTGCAGTATTACGATAAAGCCGCCGCCGTTCCTTCAGATGCCGCTGCGGTCGTCACGCTGAACCGCTCGTGGAGAGGTAAACCGTTGAGCGAGATGGCTGCGCAAAACGCCAAGAGCTTACGAACGCGTGTGGAGACCCAGAGCGTCGAAGTGAGATTGGCGGAATTGAATGTCCGCGGCGTCTCGGCCGTCAATCGCAACGATCTTCATGCCGCGGATCAGGACTTCCGAGCCGCCTTCGCCCTCGATCCCAGCAATGCATTCGCTGTTAATAACATTGGCTACCTGTCGGAAATCGAAGGCGATCGCGAGACGGCACAATTTTACTACGACAAAGCGCAGACCATGCCCGACGCCAACGCGAAAGTGGGCCTAGCCACGCGGCGAACCGCGGAAGGTTCGAAGTTGATCCAGGTTGCGTCTGAAAACGATGCCAAGGTGGAAGCCAAGGTTTCTCAGGAGCAGCGGGCGCGGCGTACACAACAGGAGCCGATTTTGTTGCGCCGTCGCGACAATTCATTGGTTCAGGAACCCGCCACTCCGCCGCCGGCCACTTCTCCGCAGTAATCATGGTAGATGTTCGATTGAAATTGCTCTGCGCTTAATCCAGTAGGCTGGGTTCCTGGTATCGATCGATGTCAGACTCCGGATCGTAAGAGAAGTAACGCACCAGATTCCTAAAATAGCGTAATAGCGTGTTTACGTTGGTGGCATACCAGCAGCAGCGTGTCATGTGGGGTGAAAAGCCACATATGAAACGAAAGCGATTCAGTACAGGCGCAGATGGTCCGAGCATCGCCGCAGCCATGCGGTGATTGCCATCCAAAATTGTCAAAGGGCCGTTCTCGTTAATTCCGATCAGAAGGACTGCTGGATTGATGAGGTTGTCCTGGACCGAGGAACTGAGGATCCGTAACTTGCCAAAGAAGTCGTCATGGGAGGATGCTTCCAGTTGGATGCGGATCCGCTCCACAACATCGCTCAAATAAAAACTCCCTTGCGCGACCCGGCGCCACTGCGCCCTGGGAAAAAAACGGATACGATTCAGATCTTCAGCCCTCAATTCCACTTCGAACCACGTAGTATCCGCGGGGAGTTCCCGCCACATCGGGCCTCGCCGCAGAAATAGCAAAGCTTGCCGCACCGCATTCTCTCGGGAGCTATTGAGATCAGGATGCCTGACCAGTTGATCGAACTGATGACGGTACTCGTCAAATTCGGGATGATGAAATTCGCTCCTCAGAAACTCCGCCATTACCTCTTCCTCAGCCAGCCTCCGCCCCACGCGAAGGCTACGGTAAGTGAGAAGAGATTTCGGGGTGAAATGAGCGCGGAGTAGCGGCACGGTGAGGACAAAAAGCAAAACGACCATCAGCACCAGCTGCACCAGAATTACCTGGCGCAGGGTGTGATGAAGCATGTAGACGCCCAGAGCCAGAGCTCCGCTGAAAGCCAGCTGGACCCAGCTGGTATTGGCAATCTTGCGTGACATTTCGTAGGTGATGATCACGGAACTGAGCGAATACACTCCGGTAGTGATGGCATAGAGGATCAGCAAAGGGGCCAGTGCTCCGTAGTTGTCCAATGCAAAGTGAGAACCGAACAGAGTCTTCCACAGGAAACTCGGAACCATCCAAAGCCCGAAGATCAGGCCTGACAGAATCAGAAAGACAAGCAGCAACGACGTAAAAAGGACCGGACTGCCTTCATGTTCTTCGCTACGGGAGCCCGCCGAGACAGGAAACATCGTATTCACGACGGACCAGGCGCACATATTGACCAGCCGTCCCACCAGCGCCACCGCGGCATAAAATCCGGCTTCCGCCGGAGGGAAAAAATGCTTCACGAGAACAATGTCGAAATTGTTAATGACGGTTTGCCCGGAAAAGAAAACAATGGCCTGCAATCCTTCCTGAAAAGAAATGGCCATCTTACGAAAGCTCAGAGTTAAGCCGGGGCTCGGGAGCGCGAAAAAATAGGCAACCATGACCGCCAATACACTGGCGAGAACAGCCCCCTTAACCCCCATACCCTGTTCGATAAGCAAAAATACTCCGCCCAAGCGGACCAGACCCTCCAGCATGAAGTTGATGGCAAGAGGGCCGAAGGCATGAATTCCCTGAATGTATCCGCGCCGCACTCCGAGGGGAATATAGAAAGCCGTCCCTAGCGCAAGCAGCGATATCAGGACCGGGTCGGGTAGATTCAGATATCCCGACAAAGCGCGCCTTAACAAAAACAACAGCAGACCAATCGCAATGCCAGCTATCCAGGAGCGTTGGTGGAGGGTCGCGAAGACCGCAGACTGCGCTTTTCGCGACGTGCTTTTTGCCACATATTTCGCGCACACTACCTGAAACGACAAAGTAATGCCCGACACTAACATCAGGATGGTATAGACCGCAGTTGCGTGGGCAAACCCGCTCGGTCCGAGCAGCCGAGCTGTCACTACGTTGTAAACCAGATTTGTAACTCCGACCAATCCGGAACCAGCAAGCAGGGTGAGGCTGCCGCCGAGGAGTTTGGATCTTACGGTTTTGAGAGGAATTGGCGGTGTCCCGGAATTCCCAACAGCCGGCCCGGTTTCTACATCGATTTTTGTCATCTCGGCCATGGGTGGGATTCAGAGGATTCGAAGGTCATGCGTCAGAAGATCATGCATTAAAACAGAGTGAAATGGATAACTGGTAGTACAACTGTCCTCGAAGAGCCGGCAAAGTCATAAAAGGTCTGCTGCTGAACTCCGAAAGAAAATCTAAATGGATACGCGACAGGCGCGCCACTCGTTCCATCTTTTGAAGTTCCACGCACTGGACGTGTGTAGGAGACCACGAACTCACTCTGCGCATTATCGTACTCGTGATAACCCTCTCCACGAGCGAGTAGGAAGTTCCCTTGAAAGTTCCAGCGCGGATTGGCCCGGAATTCAAACCTGGCCCCCGGGAGGAAGGCTTGCGCGATGGCATACTGTGTGCCCTGCACTCGCCAGGACCGCAGATCCTCCGCCAACACCGCGGCAGTGAATCTACTGCCGAACTTGTGCTGCAGTCCTACATAGCTCGAAGTATTGAAATACTCCTCCACCAGCGGATTGAAAAGGAGATCCCGAACCGAGTAGCCCGTAAGTAGAGCAGTCTGTCCCCAAGGACGCCCAACCGTAAATTCCACGTTTCCCGAGGCGTCTCGCGAATTCAGATTCTGATCGGTGAAGGGTCCGGCTTCGCGAATGGCGTTGGCATTGATCGAAACCCAATTGAAAAACGAACTCGTCGAGATGTACAGAAACTGGCGAAACAGATTCTGGCTCATGAACACGGGTGAGATCCTGTCTCGGCGAATCGTGTACTGGAGGCCTCCATTGAAAGAAATACTGTTCGAGCCGAAATGGAGAACGGGAGTCATTCCGCCGTTGAAAAATGTGTCATACGTATTGCGGTCCTGAATGACATTGACACTGGGGAAAAGGAACCGTCCCGTAGTCAGACTTTCGCCGACAAAGCCTGTGATCGCGGGTAGGTTGCCGATATGAATGCGATAGTGAGACTCGGCAAGATCTTGATAGGAATGCCGAGGGGGTGGCAGTAAGAGCGGATTGGTGACATGCAAGATTCTGGCGTCGAGCGTGTAAACATTTATGTCTTCAAGTGCGGGAGCGAACGAGGCATCGGGCAAGAAACTGACATTTTGAGTAAGCTGCCGGCCCTCCTGCATTGCAAGTTCATCCTGCGCGGTTTGCGCCGTACGCTGCTCTTCCTGGCTGGCAACACTATTGGCCTGCGCGAAAGAGGAGAGAGCTTGCACGGTATCCTGACGCTGGCGGTATACGTTCGCCGCCGTCATCATGTAATCGTAGTCATCGCGGTAGTCGTCTACTGGGCCGAGACTCGCCAGTGCTTCTTCAGCTTTGTGAGTTTGCCCCTCTGCAAGGTAGGTATTAGCCAAACCGATACTGACATTGCGCGGATTCGCGCCTGCCAGTCGAGCCTTATCGAAATAAGTCTCGGCAAGATCAAAGTCGTGCATAGCCAGAAAGATGCTAGCCGCCTCTTGAATCTCGTCTGGATGTACGGGCGACGAATCGGCACGCGCTTCAGCAAAACCAAGCGCAACCTGCCTGCGCGCGTCGTCGTAATGACCTTTCCGCAGAAAGACTTGGGCGATGGCCAGCCGCACCCCGATTCGGTCTCCGTTAGGAATATCCAAGGCGCGTGAGAATCTCTGCATCGCGGCGTCTCGATCTCCGAGAGCCAAGAGGGCCTCGCCCGTGCCCATCAAAATATCCACCTGGTCGCCGCCGTATTGCTCAGCCAACTGAATCTCGCGAAGCGTTTCTTCCCTTTGCCTTTCCACCGCGTGCACCTGGGCTCTCAAGGCGTAGATCGCTGGGTCAGAAGGAGACAATTTTTGGGCGACCTCAAGCGCGGCTATCGCTTGCTGGTAGCGTCGCAGGCGATACAGTGTGTCGGCGTAGGCCAATTCTGTCGAAAGATCGTTTGGATTTTCCTGCAGTGCCAGCCGGTATTCCGGTTCAGCGTGAGCGTAATCCTGCTCCTGTCGAAAAGCCTCGGCTCGGGCCAGACGCCACGCGTGCGACTTACCTAAGATTTTCTGGGTTGCCTCAAGCTGGATCAGCGCAGGTCTGGGCCGGTGCAACTGCAGATCGGCATACGCCAATCCGAGATGCGCCTCACCGTAGTCGGGCTGCAACTGGATGGCAGTCTGAAAATCTTTCACCGACTTGTTGGCCCCACCAAGATCATTCAACACGAATCCTCGGTTCACATATCCAGTCGCCATCTTTGGATCGCGATCGAGTGCGCGCGTGAAATCCGCGAGCGCTTCTTGTAATTGTCCGCCATGCGCATGGACATTGCCCGCAACCAAGGGCAGATCTCTATCGTCAGGAAGAATCGGCTCGTACTTGGTTGCCAGGGCGAGAGTATCTTCGTAGCGGCCCAAATAATAGAGATCGTAGGCTAGATAGACCGCCCCCTCACGATCCTTGGGAAGCTTCGCGAGAACCGCATAACCGAGCTTTGCGGACTCGGCATAGTCGCCCTTCAGCATGAGATACCGCTCGCGTTCGCGGTTCACTTGCGGACTGTCATTCATCCTCCCAGTTGCGCGATCAAGCCATTGTTTAGCTAAATCCTGGTTATGGGACTCGAGCGCAGCGTTGGCAGCCCCAGCCACGATCAGCGGATTGCCCGGCATCCGCTGGTACGCGCTCTCATAGTTCTTCTGGGCGGCTTGAAAGTTTCTTGCGGCCGTGTACAGGTCGCCCAGCGCAAGATAAGGCGCGAAATCCTTGGGGTGCGCACTTACGGCGCGAGTGAAGTAGGTCTCGGCGAGTTTGGCATCGCCGCTGTCGCGGGCGAGATAACCGAGCGACGAAAGAGCGGTTCGATTGTGCGGGTCTGATTCCAGAACTTTCAAAAACGTCGCCTGCGCGGGGTCTTTTTGGCCCAGCTTCCATTGCAAACTGCCGTAGTTCAACAAAGAGTTCACGTTGGAAGGCGCCAGAGAAAGCGCCTCCTGCAAATCCTTGTTCGCCGCGTCGGTGTTTCCCAATCCCGCTTCGATCGCCGCCCGCAGTCTCAGCATCTCGGGACGCGAAGACGGTTGCACATTCACCTGGTTGATCTTGGCCTCTGCCGCATCGAGTTCCTTCCGAGCGCCTGCCTCGTCGTCTTGGCGAAGATCGAGCTCGTAAAGGTTTAAGCGCAATTCGATCGGATAGAGCGGCCCTTCCGGAGCGCTCGGGGGCAGATTCTTGATCGCAAGATTATATTCATCGCTGGCGTCGGCAAAACGGTTTTCGCCTTCGGCGATCGAGCCTAAAATCGCATGCAACCGGTAACTGTTGGCATCGAGGCGCCGGGCTTCGTCAAGGAAAGGCCGAGCGGCATCAGTCTGTCCGAGAGCTACTAAGGCCTGGGCGGCGCTTAAATTAAGTCCAAGATTGCCTTTCGCACTCTTCGCCAGGCGTGTGTACAAATCTGCCGCTTCCTGTTGTTTTCCGGCAAGCTGATAGGTGTATGCGAGGTCGGCTTGAACGTCGGTGGTTTTCGCGGGAATCGCCTGCAGTGCTGCGATGGCGAGGTCGTACTGACCCTGGTCACGATATTCGCCCGCGACGGCTCGCAAAACCTCCGGATCTTTCGGCGCGCGACTCTTCGCGCGATTCAAGTACTTGGCTGATTCTTCACGCTGGCCGAGATGTTCGTAAGCATGAGCAATCAGCAGCTCAATGTGGGCGTTCGGCTGCAGCGCATCGGCTCGCTGCAGTAATTCAAGAGACTTGGTGGCATCGGAGTTGAGCAGCAGCTCACCCCCAAGTTGCAAACTGTTCGCATCCTTCGGATTCGCATCCACCACGCGCGTGAGCAACTGCTCTGCTTCGGCACTGCGGCCCATCTTAGCGTAGGTTTGCGCCAGCCCCGCCATTCCACGAACTGAGTTGGGCTGAATCTTGAGCCCACGATTGTAGGCATCAACAGATGCCTGGTAGTGCTCTTCAAGCCGAGCACAGTACCCCAACAGAAACCACAGTTCAGGATTTTGAGGAGCAGACTTGGCAGCACGCTCCGCATAGGAGACTGCGGCCGCGTAGTCGTTTCTCTTCAGCGCGTCTTGGGCTGCACGTGCTTGGCGGGCCACATCAATACTCGAACCCCAACCTAAGTCTGAACCAGCTTCTTGCGAGGTATCGCTGGCGGACGGATTTTGTTGTTTCTGCTTACTGGGCGGAGAGGTATCACCTTGTCCATTGACATCGTATGTCTGCCCCAAGGCACAGCTGAAAAGAGCTAATATGCAAAAGCTCGCGAGCGGAAATCGGCTTTTCAAGTCGTCACCACGCTATATTCAAGTCTCTGGGTTACCTCCCGCATCCCAAATATTTCTGCGGTTTCAATCTGATGCCACTGCTGGCGGTAAGGCTGCTTTGCCAAGTTGAAAACCAGTCCAGGATTAGAAGAATGAAGTAAACCTCTTTGCAGCTTTCCGAATCGAACTGTTGGCTGGGGACTCGTTTGGAGCGGCAAACTGTGAGCATTGCCCAAAGCTACTCTCGTCCAATCCCAATTCTTGCAATCGTCCTCGCGGCTCTGGCTGTCCACGGGCCGTTGTTGCTGATGCAGCTTCCGGCGGGCTCATTCGATGCAAACTTCCACATGTTCTTCGCGTCACACTACGCCCACCACTGGTTCAATCCATGGAACGAAAAGTGGTTTGGAGGCTTCTCTCAAACGACGTATCCTCCTCTGACGCACCAGTGGATCGCCTTGCTGTCGACGCTAATGGGCCTGAAAATGGCTTACATGATGGTGCAGTTGATTGCCATCCTCTTGCTGCCGGTCGGAGTATTTCGTTTCGCTCGAATATGGGTAGATGATCGCGCCGCAAGTTATGCCGCGCTGGGCAGTGTTTTTCTCGGAGCTCTGACTTTCCTGGTCTACCAGGCGGGACAGCTTGCGACCGTGGCTTCTGCGGCCCTTTACTTGAATGCGCTGCCTTACTTCTACGAATGGATGACGGAAGCCCGGGGCCGAGCTTTACTCAAAGGAGTCGCAATTAGTTTGACGGCCGCGGCCGCCCACCACGTAACCCTGATTTTCGGCTTGGTTTTGTTTGCCGGTCCCGTCCTTTGGACGGCGTGTTTAGATGCGCGCGATGAGCGTGTCTCCGGTTCAGTGACCGGCGTGTTATCGCGGGCCGCAGTCTTCGGAGTTTTAGTGGGAGCAGGCGTAGGGATCGTGCTCTTGCCTTATTGGCTGACGATCCTTCAACATCCGATTCACCAGATCCCGATTCCCCACGACAGCCGCGCCAATTTCTTGCTGAACTCAACTATTGCGATCAATTACTTCGTGATCCCCTACGGCGCGTTGATTCTGGCGTTGCCTTTCATCTTCATTCGGGGGGCCTCGTCTCGCCGACTAAGGCCTCTACTGTTCGCCTTCTGGCTCACTTTGATTTTCGGACTTGGCGGCACCACGCCTCTACCGAGATGGCTGCTGGGGCGCGCCTATGAAATTTTGACCTTCGAACGATTCACGTTCTGGGCAACGTTAATGGCGATGCCGCTGGTTGGCGTTCTCGTGGT
Source organism: uncultured Acidobacteriota bacterium (assembly GCA_963720155.1). Lineage (GTDB taxonomy): Bacteria > Acidobacteriota > Terriglobia > Terriglobales > Acidobacteriaceae > Sulfotelmatobacter. Next base: position 176,010 of record CAVREP010000010.1, on the reverse strand, counting down.
CGAGCTGCTGGATCGTTTCCAAGCCAAGGCCGCGGTGGCATTATCGCTAGCCGCCGTGGCAACGGTAGGCGCCGCGCTTTGGTGGCTCAAGGCCAACCCTTATCGGCCCGCAGGTTCCACCGATGTTGACCCAGTCATCGCTTTCCTCAATCGTGACGGCCACGACGCCTACCGCTATATCACTCTGGGTTTTGGAAGTGAATTAGCCAAAGTGTCTACCTACACCAGCGCCGGCAGCGTGGACGGAGACTACAACTCTGCGCGTCTTTTGCCTGAAATGACGCATTACGGGTCTGCCCAACTCACCAATGCAAAGTTTTACGGTTCGGCTGGCATGGCTTCTCTGCGATCCATGCTCGAGCATGCCAATCGTTACGGCTTGAAATATATTTTCGTTCACGACTCCTACTACGAACCCTTGCTGACTTTTGTGGGATGGCGAAAGATCGAGACTTTCAACAACGGAGAAATCACGGCATGGTCGAAGGATGACGTTCCTCCCGCTCGCAAGATCGAATCGCACGCCATCCCCGCCCCGTGGCAAGGCCTGCTGTGGGGAATATTGCCCATCGGTGTAAGTTTTCTGGCGATTTTCCTCGAGCTTCTTTTACCCGAGGAGCGTCGCATCCCAATGGGCGTCGGCGTTCCGCTTCATGAGGAACATCCTGAACAACATTACGTGGCCTGAGGCATCGGAATGAAAATTGCTCTGCCCATCATTCTTGTCGCTGTAATTGCAGTTCTAATGGTCCTCGCCTTCACCGGCGCGGGCCACGCCCGTGGAACGGTTGGCATCGCCGGCGGCGCCGCAGTGTACGGCCTGACCCCAAAAGCCAGCACTCCACAGCAAGCGCTCACGAATCTTCTGTCAGATGTACAGCGGCGCGATTGGGATCGCGCGTTCGCGGCGCTCTCCAAGACAAGTGCGACCGACAAGCAGTCGTTCATCCAGGATTGGACCGGTTCGAATGGTAGCCTGCGGGCATTTTCTTCTCTCGAGGGCTTTGACCCGCGACCGCTTCACATCACCAATAACGATGCCCAGATGCGCGTCCGCCTACATTGGACGACGCCTGTTGGTCCAATCGAAGATGTGCGCGATGTTCACCTGGCCAGAGAAGGCGACGTCTGGAAGGCGGTCTGGCCCAAAATCCAGATACCAACTGTTCCGTCCGAGGTAATTCCGGTTACCTACTTACGCTGGGACTTGGTCACAGGTGGCGCTGAAGATCAGTGGGGATCGAAGAATGTCGATGCGCCGCACGTGCGTATCATTTCGATGAACGCCGTGGACTCGGCCGAAGGCGCAGTGGTAATGGGAGAAGTGGTGAACGAAGATACCATTCCGGCTTTCGTTAACGTGAATGCCACACTGGTCGACGGATCTGGTAACGCAATCGACGACGAGAGCAGCTTCGACAAAATTGCCCACGTTCTGCTTCCCAAACAGGTCACGCCTTACCGGATCGATTTCCCTACGGTGAACTTGAACAAGGTCAAAAACGTTCGAATGGATGTGAAGGCGACCCTCGTTCCAGCATCCGCTGATCCTGTCATCGGAGTCATGAATCAAAAATTGGATTCCGATGTGCAAGGGAAAACCGTTCTCCACGGAGACCTGCTAAATCAAAGTGGTCAGACGGTCAACATTTCGCATGTGATTGCCAGCTTTTACGACAGCAACGGCAAAGTGGTATGGGTCTCGGATGGCTACGTCGACCGCGCCCTGTTGCCCCAATCATCGGAGCCTTTTGCGGTCGAAATTCCCAAGAGCCTGTCCGCGAAGGTGCACAACTTTCACGTGGTGGTCAACCAGTACAGCTTGGGTAGGTCCTAGATGTCACGCCTTTTTCTAATCTGTGGGACAGCCATGTGTCTGGCCGCAGTGTCTCTGGCGCAGGACATCCGGGTTCCGACCTCTGTCACTGCCGGAGACGAGGCAACCATATCAACCACGGGAAGCGGCAAGGCAACGTTTTATCTTCTGGGTCCGGGGGTTTCGCGCAAAAGTGATGTCAACCTCGGAGAAGAAATTCATCTGCCGCCTCGAGATGTGCGAAACGCGGGCGAGTATCTCGCCATCGTATGCTCTGGGAATTGCCACGATGTGAGCTTCTTTGTGATCGCCGCCAAGCCTGCTAGTCTGACTTTTCTAGTGCATCCCTCGCGTGTACCCGTGGCGCTCAGTGACGCCGTAAGCGGCGTCGCACTTCCGTTTGATCAATTTCGTAATCTGGTGCTCGCGCCGCAGATCATCAACTTCCAACTGAAAACAGGAAATGCCTCTTTGTTAACGCGCTCTGTGAGCACGCGAGATGGCATAGCCTGGTTTCGCACCGCATCCGGAAAATCCGCAGGCGCTCTGCAGGTAACCGCTTCTCTCGGCGATCTCTCTACCCTGCGTGCGGTGCAGCAAGTGGCATCCGATCCCTGCAATCTGCGAATTAAGGGCGAGCGCACCGCGGCTGGAATTCTCGTCCAAACCGAACCAGTTCACGATTGCGCAGGCAATCCCGTGCCCGATGGCACGATCGTTACTTTCACTGCCACAGAGGGAGACACGAAAAGTACTGTTGATGCCCCTATCAAGCAGGACGTGGCGCGGGCACAGATCGTTGCATCGGGCGCGGCCGTAATATCAGCGGCATCTGGCGTGGTGATGGGAAACGAACTTCGCGTTGGAGCCCGCCCATGAGCCCTTTTGATCGCATCCGACACGATCGTCGCGTCGTGCCAATCGTAGCGATGTTTACCTTGTTCCTCGGCTCCACGCTCTATTCCTATGGTGCCGATCCTTCGGTCCAGGTGCAATTGGATGTGAAAAAAGCTGCCCCGCGAGCGGTGGAGAGCTTAACCGAGCGAGGAATTCTTCGTGACTATCGCTTCGCGTGGACCAGCATGGCCCAGGCTCTCGAGTTCAACACCCTCGATCCATTGGAAGGACCCTTTACCGGAGAAGCCAAGCAGTGGCTGCGGGACACGGTCGTCAGCCAGCAGCGTTCCGGCCTGAACCAGCGTTACGTGAGTCAGAACCACCACGTGGAAGCGGTGTTTTACGCTCCGGAAGGCGATGTCATGGAATTGCACGACACCGCGGAGTATCAATTGCAGATTTCGGATGGCGAGAAAATTATTCAAGATGACCATGTCGTTCTACACTTCGTCGTGCTCATGACTCCAGGCGCCGATCGTTGGGTGATTCGCCAATTGCAGGCGGTTCCTCAGTTTTGATCCGACGCATTACAGATGCTGAACGCCGTACTCAAGGTCTGTTCAACGGTGCCTCGGTCCCCTCCAGGCGCTCCCAGCGCCAACCGGCACGTTCGTCGCCGCATCTTAATTCTTACGCAGGAAGGCTTAAGGAATGGAGCCCCCACTTGTCGAAGGCGTTACTTAGCTTGTGTATAGCCTGTTTTGTAATGGCCGGTGGCTGCACCACCCCGGGCGCCCATCATGCTCTACTGCAAAGCGGGCAGGCACCAGCGTTATCTCCCAAACTTCTCGCGGTTTATATGCCGTGGTTTGGCGATCACACCCACATGGACGTTGGCTATTCCAGCCAGGATCCTGCCATCCTCCGCAAGCAGATTCAGCAGGCTCATCACATGGGTATCTCGGCGTTTGTGGTCGACTGGTATGGCGAGAGCCGCCCGTACTCGGATCACAACTTTACGCTTCTGCAGGAAGCCGCCAGCGAGAATCATTTCCAGGTTGCGCTCCTTTATAACGAGTCAGAAGATGAGGACGCGCAAGCCACCGACGCTGCGATTGCAACCCTCGATAAAGCTTACAAGGATTACTTCGGCCCCTCCGCTAAATACCGCGACGCATACCTCACCTACGATGGCCGTCCGATGATGTTTATCTTTCCAAAGAGTGGTCATATCGACTGGAATCGCGTGCGAGAGCACTGCAGCAATTGGGACAGGCAACCTCTCCTCATCTACAAGGACCAGCCTCCAGAACAGTTTGCTGACGATTTCGCTGGATCCTATGCCTGGGTTCAGCCTGGCCCCGGCGGATGGGCGGCCGATGGCAGCAACTGGGGCGAACAATATCTCGATAATTTTTATAAGACCATGAGAAACAAACATCCCGAAAAGATAGCGATCGGAGGAGCCTGGCCAGGCTTCGACGATTCGGCTGCGAAATGGGGTTTGAATCGCCACATGCAGAGCGCCTGCGGAAAAACATTTGATACAACTTTGAATCTCTATCAGCGCTATTACGACAGCTCGAATCCGATTCCGTTTCTGTTGATCGAAACCTGGAATGACTATGAAGAGGGAACGGCAATCGAACGCCGGACCGCCGCCGATTGCGCTTCGGGAGGCGGCAATGCATCGCCGTCCACTCCCCATTGAACCCACTAGTAGCGGCCTTTCCAACAACCTGCCAGTCTATTTTCACATCAAACAACAGCTCGACTTGGTTTAACAAATTTCATGACTACGCGAGCAGCTGAATTTATGACGGGCGTAAAAAATTCTACGGGATGTCTCACCCTGCTCTCTCAGTTCCTGCTGGGAGTCGACGGATGTAACAGCTCAGGCGGCCAGACTTCGCCGCCCGATTGGACGCCGGAAATTGCCCGCACTGTCGCCCTCTATGGCCGTCAGGATTTTGGAGAGCTATGGAGTCTTGCGACTTCCCATCACGTGATCCTCCGTGCCTTTCCCGTTCTGCATGCGGCGATGGTAACCGCAGGCAAAGAAGAGACCCAGTGGTGTGAGAATGCGATGCTGAAAGAAAAAGCGCGAGTCGAGCACGCGCTATCCTTCTTGTCAGAGATTTGCCAGGCGCTGGGAAAAGCCGGAGATGTCATTGTGATTAAGTCGCTCGACCATTGGCCCGACCTGGGAAGTGATCTCGATCTTTACAGCAACGCGGAGAGTGCCGACGTTGTCGCCATCATGCGAGAGCGATTTAAAGCGCGCTTAGAAGAGCGGAGCTGGGGAGACAGACTGGCCAATAAATGGAATTTCGTCGTACCCGGCCTCCCCGAACTCGTAGAGGTACACGTGTCACGATTGGGACAGACGGGAGAGCAGGTCGCGATCACCGATTCGCTGGTCAAAAGGTCTCGTCATGCGCAATTCGGTGTGCATACTCTGCGCGTTCCAGCGCCGGAAGAACGCCTGATCATCAGCACGCTGCAACGGATGTATCGTCACTTTTATCTCCGGCTCTGCGACATCGTCGATACGGCCCGACTGGTGGACTCGGGTGCGGTCGATTATGTCTATCTGAAGTCGCTCGCACGGTCGGCAGGACTCTGGGATGGACTGGCAACCTATCTCGTCACCGTGTCAGGGTATGTCAAATCCTATTGCGGAAGTGATCTGCCGCTGCCGCCTCTTGTGACCAGTGGGGCGCGATTTGGCCATGAGCTGGTTTATTTTCGCCGAAAGTTTCTTCGCATTCCGATTTTCCCGCAGGCGGCGAAGCTTTACGCCTCGGAGTGGAAAAGGCTCTTGCTCAACGGAGAGCTGCAAAGCACGCTGCGCTTGAGCTTGCTGCCAGGCTTGGCTGTGGCTGCCGCGCTGGAATCTAAACTCACTGGAACCGATAAAGGAATTTGGTGAATCTTGTTTGATACTGGACGGTAAGGCCTTCACGGTATTGCGAGATGCTAACGGCCCTTTTATGGTGGATCAGAGTGAGACTGTTAAAAAGAAGAAAAGGCGAGAACCGCAGGAGAAGGGAAGGGCTGCTTGGTCCGAATTCTAGTTGTGGATGACAATCCGGCGGTCCGCCACTATCTTCGTGCTCTCCTCGAGCAGCAAAGTACCTGGCAGGTGTGCGATGAGGCCCGAACGGGAGGAGAAGCCTTGCAGAGGGTGAAAAAGAATCCGCCCGATATGATTCTGCTCGACTTTCAGATGCCAGATCTCAACGGCCTTGACGTGGCCCGTCAAATCTCGGAACTTTTTCCCGAGATTCCGATCCTCATGGTCACGATTCATCTGTCGAAACAACTGGCCGAGGAAGCGCGCCGGGCGGGCGTACGCGGCGCTTGTGCCAAATCGGATGTCGGGTCCATCGTTGAGGCAGTGGATGCCCTGCTGCATCAGGAAACCTATTTCCCAGCAATGAGTTCGATGGAGAACTAGAGTTTTTCTACGGTCGAGACGCCCAGTAAAAATACAGTGTTCTCTGTATACGACAGCTGACAAGAGCATGGTAGCTTCGAGGTGCTCCACTGGGGGTATCGCCTGTCGGTTCTGGCGCCTGTGGACTCCTGCGGCAGGGACGGCGTAAAGTAAAAATTGAGAGCCAGTCGCTGCACGCGCTGCCTCGGAGAGCTAGAACCTTATGGCAGTTCGTATCCTGCTGGTGGATGATCATCCGATCGTGAGGCAGGGGCTGCGTACCCTTCTGGAGGGACGCCAGGGGTGGGAAGTGGTCGGTGAAGCATCCGACGGTTTGGAGGCTTTGGACAAGGTAGACAGTCTGCAACCCGATGTCGTAGTGCTGGATGTCACCATGCCGCGATTGAATGGCTTGGAAGCCTGCCGGCTGATTCAGCGGAAAAAGACCTCCGGCCTGGAAGTTCTGTTCGTCACTCAGCACGACTCTCCACAGATGATGCGCGAGGCATTGGATGCTGGCGCCCGCGGCTATGTCGTGAAATCTAATGCCGCGCGAGATCTGTTGGAGGCGGTTGAGGCTGTGAGCCAGCATCGCGTATTTACTGCACTGGCTCGAAGCCCGCAAGCTGCGTGTTGACAAGGCGGTAGAAAAAGAACTGGGGTTTGTCGATCTCTGGGTGTACGTGGAAGGAAGGATTTGCCATGAAACTACGTATCTTGTTGGCCGACGATCACGAAATTGTGCGTAGGGGGCTGTGCGCTCTCCTTCAGAAACATGAGGGATGGGAAGTGTGCGGAGAAGCATCCGACGGCCGCGAAGCGGTCGAAATGGCCAAGCAGTTAAAGCCCGACGTGGTAATCGTCGACATTGGCATGCCCTATCTCAACGGTCTCGATACCACGCGCCAATTGTTGCAGCATGATCCTCACTTCAAGGTAATCGTTCTCACAATTACCGACTCCGATCAGGTCATCCGTGAGGCTCTCGACGCGGGTGCGCGCGGATTTGTGCTTAAATCCGATGCAGCTCGCGATCTGGTGTCTGCGGTCGAAGCTTTGCAAAGCAAGCGGATGTTCTTCACGCCGCGAGTGAACGATTTGGTGCTGGCGGGGTTCCTTGATAAGGGACATGCGATCTCCCGCAATGAGCCTCCGAATTTGCCGACGCTGACCGTCAGAGAGCGTGAAGTGACTCAACTTTTGGCGGAAGGAAAGAGTTCCAAGGAAGTCGCTTCACTTCTGAACTTGAGCACCAAAACCGTGGAAACGCATCGCAGTAATATCATGCGAAAGCTCAGCCTGCACTCCATCCGGGACCTGGTGGTGTATGCCATCAAGAACAACATTATCCAGATCCAGATGCCGCCGCAGTTGCGCAATACGACCGAAACCACAGTAGCGTAGCGGCCCTACCCCGGCTTCAGTGGCCGGACTCGGGGGAATAATACCCGCTCCGCGTTCGGACGATAAGCTTGGCATATCCAGGAGCGTGAGCCTCCACTTGCAAGTGCTGGTACTCCGGTTTCACATTCTGATTCTTTGGCTTGTATGCGATCCGGTACTGGCTTCGTATGTCGTGCGCCACGGTGCGGGTAATGTTGTCCACCTGGTCCAGCGACTCCGGAAAGTATGCTACCCCACCCGTCCCTGAGGCCAAATCCTGCAACGCGTCGCGCCCCGATCTCTGCAACCCGCTTCCCAGCAAACCGACAGCATAGAGCGTTGGACCGTTTGCCTGCTGCAGCCGGCGCGACGCTTCTTGTAAGGTCTCCTGGCTCATATTGTCTTGCCCATCTGTAATAACCAGCAGCACTTTTTTCTCAAGATTAGTGTTGTTCTTCAAGTGGGCCGACGAGGCCACGATTGCGTCGTAGAGGGCGGTGCTTCCCCTGGCGGAGACCTGATGCAGTGCTGCTTGCAGCAGGTTCACATTAGAAGTGAAATCCTGATCGAGATAAGGGTTCTGGCTGAAGTTCACTACGAATATCTGGTCGTTTGGATTGCTGGCACGAATTAGATTCAAGACTGCCTGCGTAACCTTATCCCGCTTGTCACGCATGGAACCAGAGTTATCTACTACGATGCCCATCGCTACCGGCACGTCCTCCCGCCGGAATGACGTGATGGGCTGGGCAGACCCATTCTCAAATACGGAGAAGGCACTTTTATCCAGGCTAGGAACCAGATTGCGCCGCTCGTCGTAGACTGTCGCGTAGAGCACGACTTCTTCCACCTGCTTCTTGAAGACAAACATTCCGCCCTGTTCACCCGAAGACGGCTCTTGGACTACCGGACTCTGGCTCGCCGGACTCTGGTCGGAAGGGGGCTGCGACTGGTCGCTTCCAGCAGGTGATGTTTGCTGCCCCGCGGGGCTTGCGTTGGTGGAAGGGGCCGGCGTATTCGGAGCTGTGCCTGTGGGGGCTTGAGCCGCAGCAGAAATCGAAATAGTACCTATGAGCACAGTCGGAAGCAACGAACCGAACCACCAGGAAGCGGCTAATGAGCGCATAAAACTCCTCCGTCTTTTTTAGATGCCAATCTTCGGTGCCGCGCATACCGTCAATCTACTGTGTGGAATGTATTGATCACGCATCCACCCATCCAAGACACCCAAGGCATCCCATACCCTCATTGGAGAGTTTTTTGCAACCGGCGCGGGTGTTAGTGCAACTATCTCTTAGACAAGAAGTGCTTCGAGGCTAAAGGTCGTAACGCTTCGCCGTTCGTGTCGAGGAGATTAGGGTGCTTCGAATCCTTATCGCGGATGATCATGAGATCGCGAGGCAAGGCATTCGCTCGCTCCTCGAAGACCATTCGGGCTGGGAGGTTTGCGCTGAGGCCAAGGATGGCCGCGAAGCCGTTGCTTTCGCCACCAGCTTGAAACCGGACGTACTCCTTCTGGATATCGGAATGCCGAACCTGAACGGCCTGGATGCAGCGCGCCAGATCCTTGCCACCGCGCCCGATGCTTGCATTTTGATTCTGACCGTCCACGATTCGGAGCAGGTGGTTCGCGAGGTGCTGGCCACCGGAGCGCGAGGCTTTTTGCTTAAGTCCGACGCTGGGCGAGACCTGGTCGCTGCCGTAGAGGCTCTACAAAACCGGCGAACGTTTTTCACTCCCAAAGTTGCTCAGATGATGCTGGATGGTTATCTGCGTCCACATGAAGAAGGCGACCCTTCCGGCCAATGTATTCTGACGCCTCGCGAGCGGGAAGTGATTCAGCTCGTCGCCGAGGGCAAAACGACCAAGGAAATTGCCACTGCCCTGAGCCTCAGCGTTAAGACCGCGGAAACCCATCGCACGAACCTCATGCGAAAACTCGACCTCCACTCGGTTGCGGATCTCACGCTTTACGCTGTGCGGAACGGGATCGTCCAGATCTACTGAAGCCCGGTTTCGGGTGGAGCGGATACGTGACGAGTTTTCTCTCGACCTGGTGGCCGCATAAAGCGAGACAGCACCTTGAATAGGGACTTTACTGGATACCTGCCGCCAACACAGTCCGCCTACACTCCAAGCAGTTTGCTGATTACCGGACACGATTCGCAATCTCCGGGAAAGGAGTTCCGATGCTCTGGACTATAGCCGTTTTGCTTTTGATCCTCTGGCTGTTAGGTATGGTCAGCTCGTACACACTGGGTGGATTCATTCACATTCTGCTCGTGTTGGCCATCATTGCCGTTCTGATTCGCCTAATCCAAGGCCGAAGCCCGGTACTCTGAGCATTTTGCCCGGCGACTTGCGGCTGAAAATTGAATAGATATTCAGGAGTGACCATGACTCAAGACCGCACTCCAACGAGCTGCTGTGTTTGTAATAAGCAGTTCAACTCGGACCGCGACTTCAGGAACATCAGAACGAGGCGCACTCCGGGAGAAATCCGAGGACCAGCGAGGGAACGACCAGAACTATGGCGCTGATAGAGTAAAGGACGCTTGGGAAAAATGCCGCGAACAATGCAGATGTGGACACGGCTGACAGTGAGGTAGTCGAAGAAAAAAAAGATGTCGGTACTACCCGGCGCAAGGCAAGTTAATTTCACGGAAGTTATCTCGGTACCGCTCTCGGGGGCCCCAGCTTTACCAACCCCCGCCAACTGCCAAATGGGGGCCTCAATGAAGTTCTTCTTGCCAATCAGAAATAAGCAAAAAGCGGGACTGAGCTGGGTGTGGAATCAATTCTGTTTTCCGTGACGCCAGTTGTAGGAGAAACTTTTACAGGGGAATAGGCCCGACTAGTAGGGAAACGGATCGCTGCCACCCGGTGCTAAACAGTATTGTTGGCTGACAATAGCCGTTTTACAGTGCGGAGAGTTGAAGCCGTAAGAAAGTTGAGCATTCCCCAATGTCATATAGGATTGCAGGACAGAGCGTCGAGACTCATCGTTCCCTCTCCCCCGACGACCTAAGAAACGCTTTTGAGACCGCCGTTTGCGAGATTCATCAGGCCGATATCGCCGCCAAAAAGAAACAGCAGTACCGGGCCCCAATTGTCTCACGCGCGAAAGTGTTGGGGATTTCGCAAGCCAGCGCAGAAAAACGTGCCCTGTCGGACGCGGCCCGCGCCCTGGCTCAGCTTTGGAAGGTTTGAGGAGTTTATTTTGGGCACTGGCCTACCCCTGCCCCCCAGGAAAACTATTCCGCTAGTGCGAGTAGCACGGCGGAATGAAATTCAGGCCGCTGTTGCACGAACCTCCAGACAACTCTGCAGCGCACGTAAAGCGTATAGAGCATCATCCAGAGCTTGATCCTCTTCGATTGTGTCAGAGCTGGCGGAAAACAGCTCTCGTGCCCTGACCACAATGGCCTTCTCAGCATCGGCGATGCGAGATGGAATTCTGTCTCGATCTGTCTCGAACAAAGCGGCGGTATACAGTTCACGCCAAGCTTGGAGTTTCCCTTGGGGACTGTTTGCAGGATAGGGGCTTACGTGGGCCATGTTTCCCTCTACGTGGGTGATGTGCTGCAGAACTGATGTGAATTTACTGTAGATGCAGGTCAAGCGAATACACTATCGGGTAAATACCGTAGCCCGTATCGCAATGGAAAGAAAAGGGCCATTCGCGTGGCCCTTCGGTCCCTCTTTACACATTTTGTTAAGCAGCTCTTCTGGATTTAGAGATGGTACCGCGAGACCTGGGCACAGTACCTCCTCCCCCTTGGGCCTGGGCAGCCAGAGGATTAATCTCATCCGCCAGATCGCTTAACTTCTGGTCGGCCTTTTTCTCCTCTTCCAGGGTCTCTTCCAACAAAGAGACGTGCTCGTTCTCGCCGAGAAGCTCGGCAAAAGACCGTACGGTTCCGTAGGCGGCTATCTCGTAGTGCTCCACCCGCTGGGCTGCGCCAATGATTGCGGCGTCCTTTACTTCCTCCGTAAAGTCTTCCTTAATGGTCTCAGACCCTTCTTTGACCAAGCCTTCCATGCCAAGACACTTTTTTCCGGATGGTTTCTCCTCCAATTGCTCGAAGATTTGTTCCAACCGTGACACGTGCTCCGTGGTCTGGCGCAAATGTTCTTCAAATGCGTCACGGAGTTGATCGTTGGCGGCCGCCTTGGCCATCTTTGGCAGAGCCTTCACCAACTGCGTTTCCGCATTGTAAAGGTCCCGGAGTTCGTCGATGTACAGCTCTCGCAATGAGTCCTTCTGCATTTTGTAGTTCCTCCTAAAATAGTGTCCGCCACGCCAACTCTTTCATGCTGGCTCTTTGGCTCGCGGCTTCTTTGAAATTAGGCCCTGAATGCAAGCGGGGACAATACCCCGGACTCTGTACAATCGCGCCCGAATTATTGGGTCATCCATTGGGCGACGAACACGTGGAAAGACTGGCCGCTCTGTGGAGAAATAAGTGCCTCTAAATTCGTTATTTCTTCCCCCCCAGTGGATCGATTGCTTCTCCGTGTGGTTCTGCGAGGCAGTTTGCCGAAACGCTTCCGTGTGGCCGTTGTTCTCACCCTACTGATCTCCTTCCTCTCACGTCCCGCCGAGGAAGCTTTGTGGCCGATCGTGCGACTCTCCGAGGCCTGTGCAGGCAGGACTTTACGAGCGCCGTCACGTACCTTTGCTGTCAGGGTGCCGGGGACGGCCGAAAGATTTCCAGTTAATTCCTTCGTCACCTTAGTGAACGTCCCGGCGGCGTGACCTAGTTTGCGGGCGACCGTATTTAGGAGAGGCTCTTGCTTTTGAAGCTCCTTCTTCGTTGTCATTTGGCTCCCTCACTCGGGTCGGCGTTCGGAGTCTGACTCGTCAAGCACGTAGTCTGCGCATGTCGGCAAACAAGAAGTCCCGGCCCAGGCCGGGACTTCCAGATGCATAGTTTCAAAAACTACGCTGAACGACGCTGACGATCGCGGTTCTGATCGTTCTGATCATTCTGCTCGTTCTCGTTCTGGCCCTGATTACCTTTCTTGGGTTGGTTTTGGCCGTATTGACCGCCCTGCTGGCTCTGTCCGTACTGTTTGCTCTGCTGGTTTTTCTTATCCACGTCGTCTGCCATAAAACCTTTTCGCCTGAGAAAACACGATTGTTCCAGCGCCTTCGAGATTTAATCGCAACCTATTAAACTTAGTTGCTGCAAAAGATTGCAAAGGTTGGGAGGGTTCATTGCGCCTTAAATCCAGGCGGAACCATCCTGAATTCCGGCGTGCCCGCGGTGTCGGCTCGAAAAGAAACACCGACAACCGGGATGCTTGCCTTTTAGTATCCCGGCTGTCGGCGCTGAAAAACAGAGTAGTTTACCGAACCCCCGAGGTTCTAGACTCCGCTGCCTCGGCGGGTCAAATGGGTCACCAGGGAAATCACAAACAACACTAGGAAAACAAAAAACAGCAGCTTTGCGACACCTGCCGCCGCGACCGCCACGCCGGTAAAGCCCAAGACTCCAGCGATCAAAGCAATCACCAGAAACACTAGCGTCCAATAAAGCATAGTGCCCCTCCTCTAAGTGTGGTTCTGCTCCGACAACGGTAAAACCGTAAGGTTGTTCAAAGAATCCCCTCCAATGTGTATTTCGCGCCTTCAGACACTGTAAATCTCGGGGCTTATCAGGGTTTGAGAAGGGGAGCAGGTGTCATTTCTCCCAGTGAAACGGCACCTGCTCGATGGGGGCGTCTGTCGAGTAGAGCCACAGGCTAATGGGATAGATCAGGCTTTCCTATACTGTAAAGCTTGTATTTTTGGGGAAGAAACTCACCCAGAAAACGCCCGTGCTCGTCCAAAGACAGCGTTACATTAAACGGTGTATGGACGTTGCCGCCATCCGCACATACAAGTTATGTAGCGAATATCCAGAGATGTGGTCGAACTCTGGCCTTTCAAATCTCGCCAAGCCAGCCGCTTTCGTCTTTCGGGAGATGGTTATGAAACGAGAGACAAATCTCATAGGCCCATTAGCTTTGTTGGTAACGTTGGTTCCGCTAACGCTCGGGCAGGGTGTGCAGGGGCATCCGGGTCCTGTAACAGATGACGTTCTGGGTCCTCAGTTGGTCGCATGGTCGCAAGTGCAGAAACCTGAACCTGTGGAGCGGCCCTCACCATCTTGCGATTCACCGCGGGCGCAACCAGATCAGCATCCGGCCCAAACAGCAAACCAATCGAATCGGCAGGCGCCTGCCCCCCAAATGCCAGCTCATCAGAGCGCGAAAGATAGCTCAACTAAGTAATCGCGTCACCGATCGCCGAAGTGATGGTTTCCATACTCAGGCTCCCGTCTATGCTTGAGAAAACGTTCTGGGTTCATACTCTTACCTCCGACCGGACGATCCCGTAGGTGCAATCCTTGAAAAGGCCACTCCGCATCTTAATTTCGCGCAATTTGCTAAATGGCGAACCTGCCTCGGCCTTGCGCACCAGATTCTCATTTTCGGATAGAGACTGATGAACGTACTCCGCATTGCATCAGCCGCAAGCAGCTCATCTGGCGCGGCGTGTCGAGTGACTCGCTCTCGGATAAGCCGGAGAAAAAACGAGAAGAAGCTAGACAAGGCAGTGAATAAATGGCTGTAGCACTTTCCCCCGCAAAGGTTGAGGGGCTCAGCCCTTGAATCGCCGTCCCCGCGATGTTCAAGCACCAGCGGAGCGATGCAACTTCCCCCCACTCGCGGTTCTTGCAGCGAGCTCCTCGAGCGACGGCACCGAATCCGGAATAATTACCTTGCGCTCGGGTGGTTGAGATCCGCTGCGAATCGCGGCTGTAAGCATTTCCAAGGCGAGATCCGTGTTAGTCCGGATGTAAATGGTGGCTGCCAGAAGACCACTACGCACCCAGGACTGACCCGTCTTGGGCAGGCCGTCGCAGCCCGTAAAAGGTATCTTCAGCCATCGCTGACGCTCTCCCTCCGCGATTTCCGCGAATGCTTTTCTGGCCCCGGCTGCCATACTGTCGTCTTGGGCGCCCACCAGGTCGATCAGGCTTTGTTGGGATGTGCTGAGCCGCAACCACGAACTTACGGCTCGATGTGCGCTCTCCTCAGTCCAATTGGCTCGTAACGTCTTTACTTGAATGTTCGCGGGTTTGGTCTGGGTCATGCCAAGAGTTCGATCGCGTGCTGCAGAACTATTAGCCGGACCCTCGATGTACAAGATAGACCCACCCTGCGGCAGCAGTTCTGCAAACTGCTTGCCCTGAATCTTACCTACTTCCGCATGATCGGAGCTGATGGAGAAAACAGGGACATGGCAGTTCTGGCGCAGTTGCTTCAGATAGTCTGGGTCATGGTTTAGAACAACCCAGCCAATGTCGGCGGCTATTGCCGCCCGCGCCACCTGTGGAAACGCGGTCCCGCCCGCCGGTTCGAACACGATTGCATCTGGACGGGACTCCGCTGCGCCTTGGATGTAGTGCAGCAGTTGCTGGCTTTGCGTAACAGCATCGTTATTGGCATGGACAATCGTCAAGTCCACTCCCAAACGCCGGGCGGTCTGTTCCGCCGCCGCTGCCTGCTCCTGCTGGTAGTCGTTGTCGTCGTTCGTTAGTGAGACAAGAAAATTGAGCTTCTTCATCGCCGTAACCCGTCTCGATAATATGCCAATATTGCGGGCGCCGATGGTGACCAGAGTAACCGTCGTATCCTCAGAAAAGCGAAATGTTTCAAGATCGCATGGAGCGGAAGACTTTATCGCCCATGTCTCGGAGAACACGGTGTTCCAGGGAGAAATTTGAGTAGCCTTTTGCTCTTGCCTTTACGAACCAAACTCCCGGAAGAATTGCTCGCGATGTTTTGTGTCGCGGAAAGCCTCAGTGCCTCCGGAGCGCGTCGTCGAAAGAGCGCCAGCCAGGTTGCCGGCGCGAAGACATGCGGATAAATCCGCGCCCCCCCGCACGTACTGATGCAGAAAGCCCGCATCAAAGCTGTCGCCCGCTCCAACGGCGTCCACTGCATCGACTCTGAGAGCAGGGCTTGCGAAGCGCTCCCCGCCGCATTGCGCAATCGCTCCCTTGCGGCCCAGTTTCACCACTACCAGCGGCACAATCGCGGCGAGTTTCATGACCGCCGTTTCGAGATCGCTCACTCCCGCCGCTTTCTGCGCCTCGCGTTCATTCGGCAGGAAGACGTCAACGTAACGCAGCGCATCACGCAGACCGCCTTCCCAACTGTCGTCGGGATCGTCGTTTGTATCGAGTGAGGTAGTGAGGCCGGAGTCTTTCATTTTGCGGAACAGCTCCGGCACTCGTGGCCGCAAGCCGCGCTGCAGATAAAAAGAAGAGAGGTGGAAGTGACGCGAATTTGCGAGATGGTCGAAGTCGAGGTCGTCCCAAGTCAATTCTGCGATCGTTCCCGAATACGTCACCATGTTGCGCCAGGACTCGCGCTGCAATATGACAGTGAGCCCGGTCTTGACCGCGCCTGGCACTCGACGTACGCGCGAAACATCCACGCCGCTTTGTTGTAACGCTTGCAGAGCAGAGGTACCCAGATTGTCGTCGCCGATACGGGACTGAAATCCCACGCCGCTGCCCAAAGCGGAAAGATTGTGCGCCAGGATCGCGGAAGATCCTCCCAACGCCAGCATCATGCGCTCGGCCAGCAGTTCGCGCTCGGGTGGAAGTTCGTTCGGGAGACCGTAGAGGATCAGGTCAAGATTAAGTTCGCCGGCGATAGTGACATCAAAACCTGCCATCAGGACTCCTGCAAATTGGTTCTTGAATAGCGCGAGGAAATGAATTCATTCAGACAGTCGTGATCTCGATCCCTGCTCGCTTCAATGTGCGCAAATCAGATTTGGAAATTCCACGGTCGGTGATCACTTCCTGAAGCGCTGATGGAGGCGCAATCAGCGAGAGACTGCGGCGCCCGAATTTACTCGAGTCGCAAACGGCAATCGTGTGCTTGGCAATCTCGACCATCACCCGGTTCACTTTCGCTTCCAGCAGATTGGGAGTGCTTAATCCATAGTGCACGTCAAAACCATCGACGCCCAGAAATAGGAGATCGGCGCTCAATCGGCGCAATGTCTCTTCCGCAATCGGTCCAACCAGCGAAAACGAGTTCTTGCGTAATGTGCCGCCTGTAAGAATCACTTCCACTGCGGTGCCCGTCAGTTCCGCAGCGATGTTGACCGCATTGGTCACGATGGTGAGGCGGCGAAAATCGCGAAGCGCGCGCGCAATGGCAGTCGTAGTGGTGCCGGAGTCTAGTATTACAACCTGGCCTTCCATCACTTTGCCGGCGGCGGCTTCCGCAATCCGCAGTTTCTCCTGCTGATGCAGTTTCTCTTTTTCGCGCAGCGTGGGATCCTCTAGAACGCTTTCGCGTGCCGGCAAAGCGCCGCCATGCGTGCGGTGAACCTGCCCATGAGCATGCAAAATCTCAAGATCTTTGCGGATAGTGACTTGAGAAGTCTGGAAGTGCCGCGATAGTTCCGTCACCAGGACGCGGCCCTGGCGGTTCAATAGGTCCAAAATAGCGCGGCGGCGTTCTTCGTTCAACACTCGAGTTTTCAGACCCCGGCCAGATTCGTCGTGGGCAAAGAGCCAGCGACGACTTTTGTTTCGTCTTACTTTTTATAGCGTTTCGTTTCGTTTGTCCAATGTTGACTTCTCGTAAAACACTCGGCGTTCACGCCTCGACTGGAAAGTCCTTCGCGCCGCGCAAGTGAAATGCCTCAATAAGGTTTGCTTTTATCAATAGGTTGGGAACCACGGGCAGTGATAACCAATTCAATACCTGCTTCGAACGCCGATTGTTTACGGCCTAAGTTCTGCCGTAGTCTCAATTTTGGATACCAACCGGTTTTCGAGGACTGGCGAATGTTACGAAATCCGAACAAACTGCATTGCGACTTGCCAACACAGGCACAAGAGACGCTTTTCGTTCGCTCGCAGACGGTTGTGTCTCGTATTGTTGCTGGTGAAACCCTCATCGTGCCGGTGCGCGGCAAGGTCGGAGACCTGGCGTCAATCTATAGTTTCAATGGAACCGGTTCTCTGATTTGGCAGTTATTGGAATCGCCCAGAGCGCTAACGGATTTGATCAGGGCGGTTGAGACGAAGTACGAGGTCGATCAAGAGCAGGCGCGGCGGGATGTGACGACATTCGTGGACGAGATGCTCTCGGTACGACTAGTCGAGATCTGCCCGCTAACTACGTGATCAAAAGGGCGCTCGATGTTGGAGACGGCGAGTCGCTTTGATCGCGAGCGAGTCGCTTGCCGTCGGATTAGGGGGATTTTGGATCAATTAACCTATGGAGCATTCAGTGCAGACCTGCACCAGCGCCAAGCGGGGCAGCGCGTGCCCATGCAGGTGTCTATCGAAGTGACACGGCGTTGTCCTCTAGAGTGCCAGCACTGTTACAACAACTTGCCTATGGGTGACCAGGACGCCCAAAAACGTGAAATGAACACGCAAGAACACTTCCGCATGCTCGACGAGTTGGTCGGGATGAACTGTTTCTGGCTTCTTTATACCGGGGGCGAGATTTTCGCCCGCAAAGGTTTTCTGGAGATTTACACCTACGCTAAGAAAAAGGGTTTTCTGATTACGCTTTTTACCAACGGCACCCTCATCACGGAGAAGATCGCAGACTACCTACTGGAGTGGCCGCCCTTCGGTATCGAGATTACGTTGTACGGCCGGACCAAAGAGACCTATGAGGAATTGACCGCGGTCCCTGGCTCCTACGAGAGGTGCCTGCGCGGAATCAGGTTGCTACGTGAGCGAGGTTTGCCCCTCAAATTGAAGACCGTTGCCACTAGCATCAACAAACATGAAATCTCCGCCATGCGGCGATTTGCGGAGGAGGAACTCGGGGTCGAATTCAAATGTGACGGCCAGATCAATCCCCGCATCGACTGTTCGCAGAGTCCGCTCGCAGTGCGACTTACGCCCGAAGAGGTCGTCGCGCTCGACATGCATGCTCCGAAAGGCATTAGCGAATACCGCAGGTTGGCAAAGCACGATCTGGAGAATCCGCCCAACCTGGCGCAGAACGACTCTGTTTATTTCTGTGGTGGAGGAATGAACTCCTTTGCCATCAATGCATATGGAGAGATGGGCATTTGCGTGATCTCGCAGCAGGAAACATTCGACATCCGGCAAGCCGGCCTTAAACACGCGTGGGAGCACTCTCTACATGAGCTGCGAACGCGCAAGCGCACGCGCGTGACGAAATGTGTCGAGTGCCGGATTCAATCACTCTGCGGAATGTGTCCAGCGAACGGCGAAATGGAAAATGGACACCGCGAGAGTCCAGTAGCGTTTCTTTGCCATGTCGCACACTTGCGGGCAGCCGCGATTGGGGCAGAGGTTCCGGCGCATGGTGAGTGCGAATTCTGCGCTGGCGGAACTGAACACGAAGGCCTGCTCGAGTCGGCACGCCGGATTGCCAATAAAGAAATCGACATAGAAAGTTGGACAGGCCCTCAGCAGCTGCTTCCGATTTTGAGCAATGCGAGCGCGGCCGGGGCTTGTGGCGGATGTGGGAATCACTGAGTGACTGCGCCAGATGGGGGCCGAATGAATCACGAGTTCGAACAACCCGGCGAAAAGAAACCGTATGAGCCGCCACGACTCGTCACCATCAATCTGCGCCCGGAAGAAGCCGTCCTCGGTCATTGCAAGATTGCAGGTTCGGGAGGACCGATCGGCTCATCCTGCGTAGCTTTGAACTGCATGACTATCGGATCGTAGACGGCATTCAATGGGCCATGTGAGCATGAGTGCCGATGTTTTTCGGGCGCGGTCAAATCCGGTTGGAACCTTGAGCACTCCGTACTACCGCCAATTTCGCGTCGGTGGCGTCACCGTGCAAGTCGCAAGCGATCACCTCGCTGATGTTACTTTGGTTCCTTCGTTGTTGCCGTTTCGCGTCGATATCGGCCCCTCCGACATAAATATTCAGGTTGGGTGGGTTGCGAAATGTTCTCCCGCCTCGGGACATCAGCTTTTCGATTCTGGGTCTTTGTGGCGCTTGTACGAAGCAGAAGACGGACTGCAGTTCGACTTCAGCACGCCCATCCTGGGTGATACGCCATACAAGCGGCTCCTGGTCGATGATCAATTTTCGCGGGCATCACTACTATTGAGCCAGGAATCTTTCAAGCATCGCAGAGCCCCAGCGCCCCTGGAGTATCCACTGGACGAGGTCCTGATCACTCACCGCCTGACCCGCGAAAAAGCGATCGAGTTGCATGGTTGCGGAATCGTTCCCAAAAATGGTGGCGCGGCCTATTTGTTCGTTGGCCACTGCGGAGCGGGTAAGAGCACGACGGCCCGCCTATGGACTTCGCAGCAGGATGTGCAGATCCTAAGCGACGACCGAATCATTCTGCGAGAGCACGCCGGACAAATGTCCATGTACGGAACCCCCTGGCACGGCGAGGCCGCATATGCATCTCCCGCCAGCGCCCCGCTGTCCGGGATCTTTGTCCTGGAGCACGGACGAGGGAACGCCATCACCCGTTTTTCCCGAAGTCAGACAGTTTCTGAACTATTCGCCCGCAGTTTCGTTCCGTTTCACCGGCACGAGTATGTCAACTCAGCGCTCGACGTTTTGCAGCGCGTCGCCGACACAGTTCCTTGTTACCGTTATTCCTTCGAGCCAGACCAGCGCGCGGTAGACAAAATCCTTCGATTCCATGACTAGTAGCGAACCTGATTCAGCGAGATTCGAGGCTCTCAGCCGCGAACTCCTGAACAGCGGAAAGAGCGTCCGCTTTGAGGCGCGCGGCGCCAGTATGGCACCATCGATTCGCGACGGCGAGATCGTCCATGTTACTCCCGTAATCGTGAGCAAATTGCGAAAGGGCGATATTGTTCTAACCAAAGGCGATAGAGAATTTCTGCTTCATCGCGTGGTGGTTACCCAGCATGATGAGAATTTTTTCATCACGCGCGGCGATTGCGGAAAGCAAAACGATCCTCCAGTGTCCGGCGATCAGGTTCTCGGTATTGTTGTCGCCAAAGAGATCAGGTTCGGGAAAAAAATTGTGCGGATGAAGCTAACAGGATTCAGCGGCAAATTGTTCCGCAGCGTGGCGCGGGGACGATCCCTGGCGGGCAGGCTTGCCCACGCTGCGGGATTGCGCTGGTCATCTCGCAGCACTCACGGAGACCCGCTGAAGTCCTTTGCCTTTCTGGGGCTTCTCCTCCTTCTGTTGACGGCGTCGCATTCTCAAGCGCAGGTGGCCGTCGACACTCAGCCCTCAACCACTGTCGCTGCCGAGCTGACCGGACCGGGCACGCAGACTCTGAACTTTAATCACCGCACCGGAGTTGGCGGCATCAACCGCCTGCTCGTTGTCGGGGTCTCGCTAAATATCGCAAACGATTCAACCGCCACCGTCACGGGTGTTACATACAACGGCCTCGCGCTCACTCAAGCGGGCGCTCACAACGACGCCGGAAATACGCGCCGTGCGGAAATCTGGTATTTGTTGGCTCCTACCACTGGCAACCATGCGGTGGTGGTTTCAGTGAATGTCCCGGGAGCCCTGACCATCGGCGCGGTTGCTGGAGCCGCCACTTTCACGGGAGTGGACCAGACCGTACCTCTGGGGACGTTTGTCTCGGCCGATGGCGCCAACGGAGTAAATTCCCAACTTGACGTACCCAGCGTAGTGAATGGGATGGTCATCGATACTCTAGCCACCGGCGGCAACCAGACCGTGACCATACCCGGCCCCCAGGTTTCACAGTGGAATAACGCCAGCGGGGGAGCCTCTCCGCCGGACGTGACTGGAACCGGCAGCACGCGCACCGGAGCGCCCAGCGTCCCCATCTCAGAGACATTTAACGGAACCTCCAATTGGTCGCTTGGAGCCGTGTCGATTAATCCAACGGCCGCCGACATCGGCGTCACTACCACCGTTGGCAGCGCCGTCTTTCTCGGCCAGAACACTACTTACACGATCACGATCTTC
Source organism: uncultured Acidobacteriota bacterium (assembly GCA_963720155.1). Lineage (GTDB taxonomy): Bacteria > Acidobacteriota > Terriglobia > Terriglobales > Acidobacteriaceae > Sulfotelmatobacter. The sequence continues at coordinate 154,557 of CAVREP010000010.1, read as the reverse complement.
AACAATGGTACTTCCACGGCCAGTGCAGTCAGCCTGTCCGACACTTTGGCTGCCGGAATGACTCTGGTTTCGGCAACCCCAAGCGTGGGCACATGTGTCACTACGAACAATCCAATCACATGCGCAATTGGCACGCTGGCCGGCGGGACAAACGCCACCGTAACAGTCGTCGAAACTGCTTCCGCCTCGGGTTCCTACGCCAATACAGCAGTCGTCTCAGACTCCGGGACGCCGCCCGATCCGAACACCGCCAACAACACCTTCGTGGCCGTCGCCACCGTGCAGGCAATTGCTTGCGGCAATACTTCCCTAGCCACGGCGGGAAACAATCTTACGGGCGTCTTGAACACCTACTATCCGGGAACGGCAAACGTAGCGGCGGGAGCAACCCAGATTCCAGTAGGCGCAGCGACCGGTGCAGGAACCGCAATCGCAGCCGGAAGTCTCTTGCTTGTGATCCAGATGCAGGACGCCAGCATCAACGACTCAAATAGCGTTGCCTATGGAAATGGTTTCACAGGACAAGGTTTTACAGCGCTGAATAGCGCGGGCGACTATGAGTTCGTCACCGCTACTGGCCCGATTGCTGCTGGCTCAGTACCGATCGCCGGAGCGGGGGCGGGTGGCGGATTGGTCTTTGCCTATCACGCCGCCGCAGCGTCTACCACCGCGGGACAAAGCACCTACCAGGTGATTGTGGTGCCGCAGTACACTACGGCCTCATTTAATTCCGCCACGCCACCGACGGCCCTCACTTGGAACGGTTCCACCGGAGGAGTGCTTGCACTCGATAGTTCGAACACCTTGACTCTAAATGGGGCAAACGTCTCCGTAAACGGTCTCGGTTTCCGTGGAGGTGCTGGCCTGCAACTGAATGGAGGCGTCGGCGGAAACAATACCGATTACCTCCACGCTGCGCCGGCCGCCTATACCGGTGTAGTAGAGAACGGCGTCGATGCGCTCAAGGGAGAAGGAATCGCAGGCACGCCGCTTTGGGTCGAATCCGCTGGCACTTATTCAAAGGCTACAAGCGACTATCCCAGCGGCGCGGCCGCAGACGGTAGCAGCGGCCGCGGCGCTCCCGGCAATGCTGGCGGCGGCGGCACTGACGGAGATCCAACGGCCAACGACCAGAACGCCGGCGGCGGTGGCGGCGGCAACGGCGGCCCTGGAGGATTTGGTGGAGACTCCTGGAACACCAACCTCAGCGTTGGCGGCGAGGGCGGCGCGTCTTTTCCCGCAACGATCAATCGCGTAGCAATGGGTGGTGGCGGCGGCGCCGGCACGCGCAATAACTCTGACGGTGACACGCAGGCCAGTGGCGGGGCGGCGGGCGGCGGAATCATTATCATTCGCACCTACGCGCTGAGTGGCACCGCAACTCTGAGCGCAAATGGCGCAGCGGCCTACATCGGCACCGCGAATGATGCTGGCGGAGGCGGCGGTGCCGGTGGCAGCATCGTGGTGCTCTCGGCGAATGGCGGTGAAGGCGGCCTGACGCTGCAAGCCAACGGCGGCCGAGGCGGTGACGCCTGGGACAGTCAAGCCTATAGCTTGGGAAATCGCCACGGCCCTGGCGGCGGCGGTGGGGGCGGCGTGATTATTGTTTCTGGAGCGCCAGCCAGCATCAGCGTGACCGGAGCCACAAGCGGAACAACCTTGAATCCCGGCGTGACTTACGGAGCAACGGCGGGCGCCGCAGGCACCAGTGTCACCAATGCGACCATCTCGCAGACTTCGGGAACCCAGTCGGGCGCACAATGCACCCCTGACATGACTTTGGGCAAGAGTCACGTGGGCAACTTTACGCGCGGTTCGACCGCGAGCTACACCGTCCCGGTTTCCAACTTGAGCCCTTATGGATCGACAAGTGGCGCTGTACTGGTGAATGACACGTTGCCCCTGGGTCTGATTCCGACCAGTGCCAGTGGCACCGGTTGGGCATGCTCGGTTGCATCTCAAACCGTGAGTTGCGTGAATTCCACCGTCTTGGCAGGGAGTAGCAGCTATGCCTCGATCACGATTAACGCCAATGTTGCACAAACAGCTCCTTCGACTGTAACCAATACCGCGCTGGTGAGCGGTGGCGGCGAGGTCAACCTCGCGAACGACAGCGCCACAGACGTAGCCAACGTTGTCTCCAGCGCCGATCTCAGCGTGACTAATACGGCCGCGCCGAACCCTGTCACCGCGGGCAACAACATCACTTACACGCAAGTCGTCACGAACAACGGTCCGAGCGCGGCCGATAACGCCACGGTGGTGCAGGCTGTTCCCGCAAACACTACATTCGTTTCCGTAAGCGCTCCCTCGGGCTGGAGTTGTATCACCCCGGTCAGTGGCGGCACGGGCAACGTCGTCTGCAGCAATGTGAAGCTCGGAAGCAGCGTCGCGACCTTCTCGCTGCTAGTAAAGGTAACTGCCGGCACCGCCAATGGCACCGTCATCACGGACTCTGTCACGGCAAGCTCGTCTACCAGCGATCCAAACTCCGCGAACAATAGTGCTTCCGCATCCACGGTCGTTGGGACGACCGCAGGCGCCGAATTGACCGTAACCAACGTCGCTTCACCGAACCCGGTTCTTGCCGGCAACAATATCACTTATACTCAAGTGGTTACCAACACTGGAACCGCCGCGGCAACCACTGCAACCTTCAACGAAACCACTCCCACGAATACAACTTTAGTTTCCATCACACCACCAGCTGGCTGGAGTTGCGCCGCTTTTCCGCCGCAGTGTACGAACGCGAGTGTGGCGGCGGGCTCCTCGGGAACTTTCATCGCCATCTACAAAGTAGGCGGGGCCACGCCCAGTGGCACAATCATCAGCGATACAGCCGCAGTGAACGCCGCAAATCAGGCCTTCGGCGCCAATTCCGCCCTTGCTACTGATGTAGTGGCAACTGCCGGCCAAGCCGATCTGGTCTTGACCACAGCCGCCACGCCCCCCAGTGTGATTGCCGGCAACAACATCACCTACACTCAGACCATAACTAACAACGGTCCGTCTACCGCGACCGCGCTCAGTTTCAGTGAGGCGATTCCCGCCAACACTACCTTTGTTTCGGTCTCCGCTCCGGCCGGCTGGTCTTGCACCGCAACCACTTCCGTTACGTGTACCACTGCCAGTCTAGCGGCGAGCGCTTCCGCGGACATCATCGTGGCAGTCCATATCGCTCCCTCCGTCGCGGCGGGTACGATCACCGAAACTGCCTCGGTCTCGGCCACGACTACTGATCCCAACCCTGCGAATAACACGAACATTACGGTCAATACACCCGTCGTCGACAAGTGCGACCAAACTGTGACCAACAGCGGCAACCCAAATCCCGTGTCGGCGGGCGGCACCATCACTTATACGCAAACTGTTACCAATCATGGCCCCAGCAATGGCAGCAACGCGAATTTCTCGGAAGCGACGCCGGCAAACACGACCTTCGTTTCCGTGTCCGCCGTCACTACTGGCGGTGGAACCTGGACTTGTCCAAACGTCGCTCCCATAGCCTGTACCAACCCAAGCGTTCCACCAGGATCGCTGGCAACCATCACCGCCGTGTACACGGTGAACGCGGGCACGCCATCCGGCACCATCATCACCGACATTGCGACGGCAAGTTCATCGACGCAAGATACGAACTGGAGCGACAACACCGCTACCGTGAGTATCGCTGTCGCATCGGCCGGACAAGCGGACCTGAGCGTCACCAATGCGGGAACTCCGAACCCGGTGAACGCCGGTCAGAACATTACTTACTCGCAGACTGTCACGAACGGCGGTCCCGCCACGGCCAGCACAGTGACCCTGACCGAAACCCTCCCGGCCAATACCACGTTCGTTTCGCTGAGCGGAGCAGCCGGATGGGCTTGCACTTCCACTGCACCTTACACCTGCAGCATTGCCAGCCTCGCAGCCAACACTCCCGCGAGCTTCAGCTTCGTGGTGAAGGTGAATACCACAGTAGCCTCAGGTTCCACGATTACCGATACCGCGTCCGTGGCGAGCAGTGTGACCACCGATCCAAATTCCGGCAACAATAGCGCATCGGCCAGTGTCCAGGTCGCTGACTCGTCCGATCTATCGCTGACAAATTCGGCCAGCCCGATTCCGGTGATAGCCGGCAACACCATCACTTACACCCAGGTTGTGACCAATGCCGGCTCCAGCGCGGCGACGAGTGCCACATTCACTGAGACCACCCCGCCCAACACCACGTTTGTGCAACTGACGCCAGTTCCAGGTGGATGGTCTTGCATTCTCCCGCCTGCTGGAGCGGCGGGCACGGTCACCTGCACCAATCCCAGTTTCGCGATCGGAACAGCCAGCTTCCCGGTTGTCGTGAAGGTCACGGCAGGAACTCCCGCCGGAACCGCCATCAACGATACGGCCAGTGTGAATTCCTCCACCACTGATCCCAACCCTGCCAACAATGCGGCAACCGCTGCGGACGTAGTCGCGTTGGCAACGCAGGCGGATTTAATAACCACAAACTCAGCCCTCCCAGCTTCCGTAGCGGCGGGCAGCAACGTTACCTACACTCAAAGCGTCACCAATAACGGACCCGCGGCAGCCGCCGCCGGCGCGACATTTACGCAAGTAACGCCACCCAATACCACCTTTCAATCCATCACCCCTCCGGCCGGCTGGACCTGCGGCACAGTGCCGGCGGTCGGCGGAACCGGAACCATAACTTGCACAGCCAGCGGCACTCTGGCGGTGAACTCATTGGCCACCTTCACTTTGGTTCTGCAGGTGAATGCCAATACGCCGTCGGGAACGAACATCGCAGAAACTTCGACCGCCACCGCAACTAACATAGTGCCGAACCTCACTTCCAACAGCGCAACCGCCCTGGTTGTCGTCGCCAACGCCAACAGCGCCGACATGTCGATCGTAAAGACCGCCAGCCCAAGCCCCACCGTGCCGGAAGGTGACACGCTCACATACACGCTGTCGATCACGAACAATGGCCCCGCTCAGGCGACGAATGTGACCGTGACCGATACTTTGCCATCCGCTGTAACCTATCAATCGTCGATCTCAAGCGCCGGTACCTGCTCTGAAGCGGACGGTACGGTCACTTGTCTTCTCGGAACCATGGCCAACGCTGGTACGGCCACGGTCACCATCGTCACCATGGCTGGAACGCCGGGCGTGGCTATCAATACTGCCAATGTCACCGCCGACCAGACCGACCCGAACCTCGCTAACAACTCATCCTCACAAACCGAAACCATCACCGCCGCCACCAAGATTCAGTTGCATGCGTTTGGCGCTCGGGCAGTACAGGACAAGACGGGCGCGAGCCGCGTGGCGCTGCTCTGGAAGACAGGCGCGGAAGCCCGTAATCTCGGTTTCAATGTCTATCGAGAACAGAACGGCGAACGCGTCCGCCTAAACCCTTCGCTCATTGCTGGTTCTGCTCTCTTGATGAGCGGAGCCTTGCCGAAACACTCCGGCAAGACCTACGCCTGGATCGACTCCTCTTCAGGCGCGGGTGCCGGCGCGTACTGGGTCGAAGACATCGACGTGAACGGCACTCGTTCGATGCACGGGCCGGTGACAGCGGACTCCAACATAAGTTCGCCGTCAAGTGCAGATCCTATTCCCTCGACAGCGCTGATGTTCAACCAGCTCAATCAGGCACAACCAGCGGCAGCCTTCGAGCAGGGAAGTCATTCCGTCGAGATGGTTTTGCGAAACTTTGAAGCCACACCAAACCGAAGGCAGATGCAATTCGAGCTCGCAGCCCATCCTGCGGTGAAGATCTTGGTGAAGCATGAAGGCTGGCATCGCGTAACGCAGCCGGAACTGATCAAAGCAGGCCTTGATCCGAATGTGGATCCCGCGCTCCTTCATCTTTATGCGGAAGCTGTGGAGCAACCAATAAAGATCACAGGCGCCTTGCCTGGACCGGGAGGCTTCGGTCCTCAGGCTGCGCTCGAGTTCTACGGAACAGGAATCGACACGCCGTATTCGGGAACGCGAGTCTACTGGCTGGTTGCTGGTGAAGGACCCGGCCAGCGCATTCACCACCTGCCATCCTCTGCCGGTTCGAACCAGCCGCGGTCAAGCTTCCAGGCAACCGTGGAACTCACGCCTCGCACCACATATTTCGCTGCCCTGATCACTTCAGACGGAAACAATTTCTTCGGCTCGCTGGTTTCTTCCACCCCCGTAGATCAGACGATAACCACTCCAAACTTTGACAAGTGCTCGACGAACCCGGCCTCCCTGGAAGTCGTTTTGCAAGGCGTGATCCTCGGTATCCCGCATGACGTCGCGATCGCTGTGAACGGCACCACGCTCGGCAATTTGACATTCGCTGGTCAGGACAAGGGCACCTTCCGCATGAATTTGCCGCCTGGCGTTTTGCAGGATGGCAACAACACCGTTACTCTCACGGCGCAGGACGGAGACTACGACACCAGCCTTGTGCAATCCATCCGCATCGATTATCCGCACTCCTATGTAGCGGACTCTGACGGTCTGAAGTTTACCGGGCGAGCGGGTGACGAGCTGAAGGTTACCGGCTTCACCGCCGCGCCTATTGTAGTTCTGGACATCACCAACCCGGATCAGCCTGTAGAACTCACTCCCCGAATCGTGTCGAACGTTGCACCAAACTCCGTGTCGAACTCGACTCAATACGAACTGCAAGTTCAAGTTCCATGGATGACCACCAATTCGGTAACCGTCGATCGGCATACGTTGCTGGCCCTTGCCGCCGACCGGATTGATGCAGTCGCCGGGATTCGCCCGAATCATCCCTCTCATTGGCACCGCCCGCAGTCTGGCAGCGAGATCGTGATGGTCTCACCGGGCGCCTTCGCCAACTCTCTCGTCCCGCTACTTCGCGCGCATGAGGCTAAAGGCCAATCGACGGCTGTGGTCTTGATCGACGATCTCTACGACGAGTTTAATTTTGGCGAGCGCACTCCCGCCGCAATCCGGGACTTTCTATACACGGCTACCAAGGTTTGGCGCACTACACCGCGCTACTTGCTCCTTAACGGCCGCGCCTCGGTTGATCCTCGGAATTATCTGGGCTTCGGCCATCTCGATTTCGTGCCCACTAGAATTGTGCCGGCGACCGGCCTGATGACGGCCTCCGACGATTGGTTCTCGGATTTCAATAACAGCGGCATGCCCACAATCGCAACCGGACGGCTCCCCGTTAGCACAGCGGACGAAGCCAATTTGGTGGCGAGGAAAGTCTCCGCTTATGAAGGCCAATCTACGAACGGTGCCTGGACCTCGCAGGCTCTCATGGTGGCGGACGTAAATGATACCGAGAACTTCACTCAGGACAGCGAGACGGTGCAAGCCCAGTTGCCATCCACCCTGAATGCCACGGACGTATTTGTCAGCACCACTGGACCCGCGGCAGCCCAGCAGGCGATCATCGCAGCCATTAATTCAGGTCAGCTGCTTGTGAATTACGCCGGTCACGGTTCCGAAGAGCAATGGTCTGGCGACGATCTATTCAACAACACCGTTGCGACATCGTTGACCAACAGCTCATCTTTACCCGTATTCCTGATCATGGACTGCTTGAATGGTCTCTTCCAGGATGTTTATGAACAGCCGCTGGCGGTCACGCTGATGCTTGCTCCCAACGGTGGCGCGGTTGCCGTCTTGGCGTCCAGCGGCCTGAATCAGCCCGCGCCCCAGACAATCCTCGACAAGCTGATCGTGCAAAATGCGCTGCACTCACCTTACCCGGCTCTGGGCGATGCAATCGTGAAAGCCAAATCAGGCATCACCGATCTCAGCGTGCGCCAGACCTTTAACCTGCTGGGCGATCCGGCAATGCAGATTAAGCCTCCACAGCAAAATCCGGTGAAGTAGGTCACACGCGCTCGTGTGGGGCCGTTGCCGTGGCGGGACGGGCGACTCGCCGCCCGGCTTATCTTTGTGCTTTTCGTGCCTTCGCCATTTCCGTGGCGACCGGAACCGCAACTCCACGCAGCGGTTCACCGATCGCTCTCATCACCTTCTCAAACCCGGCAAAATCAAGCGACTGTGCTCCGTCGGAAAGCGCCCGCTCCGGGCACGGATGCACTTCGATGATCAACCCATCAGCTCCCACTGCGACGGCTGCTCGCGAGACTGCGGCAATCAGACTCTGCTTTCCCGTCCCGTGCGAAGGATCCGCGATTACTGGCAGATGAGAAAGATCGCGCGCCAGTGCTACGGCCGCAAGGTCGAATGTATTTCGCATCTCTGTCTCGAAAGTTTTGATGCCGCGTTCACAAAGCACAACCTGACTGTTCCCGCCTGAGAGCAAATACTCCGCGGCCAGCAGCCACTCCTTCACCGTCGCCGAGGGACCACGTTTCAACAGCACCGGCTTGCTCACCGTTGCCAGTCGCCGCAGCAACGCGAAGTTCTGCATGTTACGCGCGCCCACCTGCAACATGTCCACGTGTTCACAGATGATGTCCACATCCTCTGTGCTCATCACTTCCGTCACCACCGGTAGCCCGGATTGTTCCCGCGCCTCCCGCAGAATCTTCAAAGCTTCCAGTCCAAGTCCCTGAAAATCGTAAGGAGAAGTCCGTGGCTTATAAGCTCCTCCGCGCAACATCGTAGCCCCCGCTCGCTTCACAGCGTGCGCTGTGCTCATCAACTGATCACGCGATTCCACCGAGCAAGGTCCGGCGATCACCACAACTCCCGGGCCGCCGATCGCGACCCCACCGACCTTCACCACCGATCGCTCCGGCTTGACCTGCCGGCTCACCAACTTGAAAGGCTGTGCGATGGCTACAACATTTTCTACTCCGGGGGCCACCAACAGCGCCTCGATCTCATGGCGACGTCCGTTTCCCACGGCGGCCACGATTGTGCGCTCTACTCCGCGCGTCACGTGCGGCTGATACCCAGCCTCGCGAATTCGTTCGACGACGTGCGCAATCTCCTGTTCGGTCGCTTTCTCGGACATGTTGACGATCATTCGCTCTCACCTGGTTTGATTGTCGCGCGTTTGGTTCGCTTCCTTATCGAATCGACCATTGCGACTTTCCCTTTGTAAAAACAAAAGCCGCGATTCTTCATCGCGGCTCCTTGCTGAACTTGCTCACTCTCAGGCGATCATGTCTGATTCGATCTCCTCGCAAGCCCCGCCGCAGCCGCTACTCGAAACCAGAAGTAGCGAAACTGCACGGCAAACGAGGTAAACCGCATCATGAAGAGCTTTCTGCTTACGATCTGAACGGGGCGGCTGTTTGAGCCGTTCGTTACTACTGTATCGAACTGGACTACTGTATTGAACTGGCCGTATTAGAGAACACATTATTTGCGTTCGATCCAATGAGCCGTATCGTGCCCACCACCAGAACCAGAATCACGGCCAGCATCACCGCGTATTCCGCGATATCTTGCCCTTGATCTTCCGACCAAATCTTGCGCATGAATTGTGACATCTTTTCCCTCCAATCCAAACATCCGTCCCCTGTGAGAGGGAAGAGTTGCATCGACGCACCCATAATGCCGCAGCGTGGGGGACTTGTCAATTGTGGAAATTCTCATTTGAAGGCGTAAAATTTCCGCCGCGGGCCCTTCCCTGTTTCGGAGGAGTTCATTCTGAGCTTCATGGGTTGCCGAGTAGCAAATGCGTATCTTCACGTACCGCCGCGTAGCACGACATTGATGTAAACTCCTCAAGCAAGCGCAGAACACACAATTCTAGCCAAACCGTTTTTCATCGCATCGGACCGCGCGCATTAGGGAATCGGGGTTTTCGCTGCGAAACCTCGGATTACTTCGGCTTGCTTTCGCTTCTCCCGGGAATGTAGTAGAGCAGGATGGTCTTCCCTACCTGCGTCACTGGCTGATACGGGTTGAGCCAGGCAAATGCGCCCGGGGGGTAGGTAGTGTGAAACAGGTCTCCGGCTCGCAACGTTCGCAGGCTGATGGCAAACCATCCCGCCACTGGTTGATCGGGCTGTGGAACCTCGAAGTCTGGCAAATCCATCTTGCTCAAATCCGCGCTGGTCCAAAGCGCCAGGCTGGCATGCGAAACTCGTCTTTGGTGAAGTTCACGAGACAGAGCGAAGATATCCTGTCCGCAGTCCAGATCACACCCTGCAACGAGAACTTTGCTCGGATCTTTGCCCGCGATTTCGTTGAAGTAGGCGATGTAGTCGCTCCTCGCCCGCACCGTCGAAACCCCCTGCCAAAGAAGCAACGTTGCTAGAGCCGCTCTTCGACACACGTTTTGACGTCCTCGAAAATTCCAATCCGAATTCCAAATATGAGAGCATCCGTATCCGGCCACAATTGCCAACAGTGGAAACACGACCAGCACATGCCGTACTCCGTAATTTATTTTCACCGGCAGGGTTACCAGCAGAACCGCAAACGCGCACGCGGCAGGCGCTATGGCGGTCCAACGCCCCTGCCTCGCCAAGCCTCTGAAGGAAAACAATCCGGCGATGACAAGAATCAGAAAGGGAACTGGTGTTTTCACTATTATCCCTACCAGAAAGAAGTACCACCAGCCGCCTGACTTAATGTGTCCGAGAAGATAGCCCGTCGGTTCCATCTTCTCCTCAACCCAGGCCACGGCCACTCCCCGAATCAATGCGGGTGCCGGTATTTCCGGATCGGAAAGGACAAGATCGCGAGCGATTCTTGCAACAGGAGTAGGGAAGTGTTGAAAGGAAGGCATCGATGCCGTCGTCATCTGCATACTTTCTCTGACGTGACCTACCGCAAACCCATAGCCCGCCCAGACCATCGCAATTGAAATCGCCGCTGCCACCAGACCTTGCTTGGCTGTTTGCTTGTAAGCTGGCGCCTCTCGCGTCTTGCTCAGGCGAAGAACCCACCACCTCAATGCCACGACACTCAAAGTCGCCGCCGGCAAGTAAATGAAAGTCGTAAATTTCGACAGCAGTGCCAATCCCGTCGCAATCCCCATCCATATCGCGGATCGCCTGGTCCTTCTATCGAGCCACGTCGCAAAGCCCCAAAAAGCCGCCGCCTGCGTCGCGGCCGCCACCATGTCTGTATACGCAATGCCGGAGAACTCCAGCACAATCGGCACTGTCGTGAAAAGCGCGGTCGCCGCCACTCCCGCCAAATCTCCGTACTCCCGCCTCGTCCAGAGAAATACGACAACACATCCCAGTAACAAGAAGGGAAGAACTCCCAGACGAGCCAGCATCAGGTTCCGCGTATAGTGTCCCCCATCGTTCAAGATTGCGTTGCCGACCGCACAGACATAAGGCCCTGTGGACGAATGGGATTCGGAAAGTTGGGGGAAGCGTTCACCCGTTGCATAGAGAGGAAGGCCTATCGCGATTCGCTGGAGCGGCGGATGCAGAGGATCCAGCGTGTATCTGCCATGATCCAGCAGTTCGATCGCCGCGGCCACGTGGTAGGGCTCATCGAATGCCTGTGCCGTATGCGAGTAACTCAACAGGACGCGGACAACCGCGATCAAAGCGAGCAGCGCCGCTACCGCAACATAGCTCCAGCGCGAGTAGTAGATATTGGTTTCCGTCTTCGAAACAAGCATGACAATTTATGCCACTCCGCACTGCAGCGCCCTGATTTCTTGAGCCGCGGTGGATCTCAGAAATACTGATACTTGTGTCCCCGGCGCAACATCGGCTGTTCGAAGAAGATCCACGAAAGCGTCGCCAACACGAACGTGAGGGCAACGCCAAAGATTCCACCGGTCAGAAAAGTCCCTTCTGGATGCGACGGGAATAGCGCACCAAACACGCGACGGCCTGTCTGAATCAGTGGGAAATGTAAGAGGTAGGTGCAATACGCAAGCGTGCCAAGTCTCATAAGTAGCGGCAGGCACAGAATGCGGTGCCAAAAACCTTTCACCGAACTCACCGCACTGAGCAAACAACACGTATAGAACAGAGCGAGCCACGGATAGCCCCAGGTTGTCATCGGCAAAGATAGATTGTCATAGTGCCGCGCAGTCATGTAAGCGATGCCGGCAGATAGTATCCCAATTGCCCACCACAGCAGATGCCGGTGCGTGATGAGTTTATTCCAGAATGCTGGTCGACGGACGAGATACGCGCTCAAAACTCCGAGACAGAGAGAGTCGGCCCGGCAGGGCATGAGCACGTAACAGGCAAAGGCGCCATGCGCGAGGGTGCGCAGTAACAGGACGCGCAGGCAAAAGGCCGCAACGAAAAAAAAAGCCATCGCGCCCACCAAACGACCACTGCGAATCTTGCGAATCACAAGCGGAATCACCAGATAGAACTGTTCCTCAACTGCCAGCGACCAGGTTACGACCATTGCTGTAGCGCCGAACCAGCCCAAATGAACCATGAAGAAGTTCTGGGTGAACGTGAGGTACGAGACCCACGGAATTGACAGTTGCGATGCATCCCCTATTGCTCCCGGCAAGATGCGCACCGGTAGGTGACGCAGGAGAAAAACAATAGTAAATCCGAAGTACAAGGGCAGGATGCGATATGCTCGACGGGCATAGAAGGTCGTATAGTAACGCGGGGAGCTCTGGGCGTCGAGCAGAATTCCCCCGATCAGGAATCCCGAGAGAACAAAGAACAAGTCGACGCCGCTCCAAGTAAGTTGCCCGACCATAAGAAGGCGACGCACGAACCCGGAACTCGATTTCAATCCAAAGATGCCGTGGCGCAGTAATACAAGCAGAATGGCAACACCCCGAAGACCATCGAGAGCGGGAATGCGAATGGACCAGTCGGGAGCCATCCCCGTAGAGGACCGCGAATCTACTGCGAGAGGCGGCGGTGGCAAGGCCGGGTGGGTAACCAAATTCCTCCGAAGTGAACTGAGTGGAAACGAACGTAATACTAGCAGAGTTTGGCGAGGCATAATCGGGCGTAGTCCAACCAAATGATGAATTCGGGGATGAGGGTGTAAATAGAACTGTGTAAACGGTCATGGAAAAGTTGACAATAGGAGAACCCCATGACCATCGATACGAAGTTGATCGACCAACTGCTGACCAACTACAAGAAGCCCGAGGATATCATCGGGGAGAACGGTCTGCTCAAAGAGTTGACCAAAGCCATTTTGGAGCGGGCCTTAGCCGCGGAGATGACCGATCATCTCGGCTACGAGAAGCACGACCCGGCGGGTCATCACCGGGGCAACACGCGGAACGGGAAAAGCCAAAAGACTTTGAAGGGCGAGTTGGGGGAGCTGGAGTTGGAAACCCCGCGCGATCGCCAGGCTACTCGAGCCCAAGATCGTGGCCAAGGGGCAGACGCGCTGGAAGGGGTTCGACGACAAGATCATCTCGATGTATGCACGAGGCATGACCACGCGGGAGATCCAGGGCCACTTGGAAGAGATCTACGGGATCGAGGTTTCACCCACGCTGATCTCCAACGTGACCGATGCGGTGCTGGAAGAAGTGAAACTGTGGCAGGGGCGGCCGCTGGAAGAGCTGTATCCCATCGTGTATCTGGACGCACTGATGGTGAAGGTACGGGACGAGGGGCACATCCAGAACAAGGCGATCTACGTGGTGCTGGGGGTGAATCTGGAGGGGCAGAAGGAAGTGCTGGGGCTGTGGGCCGCGCAGAACGAGGGAGCGAAGTTTTGGCTGCAGGTGCTGACCGAGCTGCGGAATCGGGGAGTGAAAGATATCTTCATCGCCTGCGTAGATGGGCGGAAAGGATTTCCGGAAGCCATCGAAGTGGTGTATCCGCACACCGAGGTGCAGCTCTGCATTGTGCATCTGGTGCGAGCTTCGCTGAACTACGTGCCCTGGAAGCTGCGCAAGCCGGTGGCCGCCGATCTGCAATCGATCTATCGTGCCGCTACCGCGAGCGAGGCCGAGCAACATCTCCAGGAACTGGAAGGCAAATGGAAAGCTTATCCCAGTGTGAGCCAGGTGTGGCGGCGGAACTGGACACGGATCACGCCCTTTTTCCATTACCCGCCGGACATTCGCCGCGCGATCTACACCACCAACAGCGTGGAGTCGCTAAACCGGTCGCTGCGCAAGATCATCAAAATCCGTGGCGGATTCCCCAACTGAAGAGGAGCGATGAAGTTGCTGTTTCTGGCGCTGCGGCAGGCGGCCAAGAAGTGGACCATGCCGATTCATCACTGGCGCGAAGCCTTGAACCACTTTACGATTCTGTGGCCGGAACGGATGCCGGCCCTGGAGAGAGTTACGCAATGAAAACGGGGGCTGCTTCTGAATCGCTGGGCCGGGGAAGGGGAATTGCCCCCTTCCCCGGCACCCCATCCCCAAAAACAAAACCGGGCCGTTTACACAAAAGTCTTGACACACCTGATTTTCTTTGTCGGTCACGGCCCTCCAACCGAGATCCGCCTTACAATCTTCCTGTGCCTGTCTTTCGCAACCTTCGCGTAACTCTCGAAATGATCAAATGGGAGCACTCCATCTTCGCTCTCCCATTCGCGCTCTGCGGAGCCATGCTCGCCGCCTCCGGCCTTCCCACCGCTCACCAACTTCTGTGGATCGTCGTCGCCATGCTTGCAGCCCGCTCCGCCGCCATGGCCTTCAATCGACTCGCCGACTCCGCCATCGACGCGGCCAATCCCCGCACCCGCACTCGCGCGCTGCCCGCAGGGCATCTTTCGCCCGCCTTCGTCGCCACCTTTGTAGTCGTCTCCTGCGCCATCTTCATCATGGCTGCCGCCCAGCTGAATCGGCTTGCGCTGTGGCTATCTCCGGTCGCATTCGCCGTTCTGCTCCTCTATTCCTATACCAAACGCTTCACGCGCTGGTCGCACCTCGTCCTCGGTTTTGCGCTCGGCATAGCTCCCTCTGCGGCCTGGATCGCAGTTCGCGGCTCTCTTAACCCTCGCATCCTGCTTCTCACCGCTGCCGTAACGTTCTGGGTCGCCGGCTTCGACATTCTTTATGCCTGCCAGGATTTTGAGTTCGACCGCGATTCCGGACTTCACTCCATTCCGCGTCACGTCGGCATTTCCCACGCTCTTTGGATTGCCCGTGCCTTCCATCTCATCATGTTGCTCCTCCTGATCGCATTGCTCCCAGCCTTCGGTCTGGGTAAACTCGCACTGGCAGGAGTTGTGGCCGTCATGTTGCTCTTGCTTTACGAACATTCCCTCGTCGGCCCCGACGATCTCTCCCGCCTCAACGCCGCCTTTTTCACCATGAACGGCGTCATCTCCGTGGTTTTCGCCCTCTTCGTAGCGGCAGATTTACTCCTGCGAAAGTAGCAGGAATTATGTGGGACAGCCGCCGGCCGCCCCTCGGCCGTCCGCCAAGCGTAGCGAGGGATATCCGCACCGCCATCTCGAGACTGAGTTCCACTCCCAAAAAAAAACGGCGTCCCCACCCCCTGCGGTGGTAACGCCGGTTTCCCCATTCCCTCCCGGTGACGGAGGGCGTGAAGACCTTCGATTTCGGACTTCAATCTCACCTTATATTCCCGCATCTTCAGTCCTCACTTGTCAGGCGCGTGTCTATAATTTGTAAAAACTCTGTCGATAGTCCTACCGAGCGAGCATGTGTTGTGTGTGCCGGAACCCCGCCCTGCGTGGAGCCCAAAGTGATCTAGCGGGCCGCGCAACGCGTTTTTGGGGCGCACTACTCGTCGCGTCAGGCTCGATTTCTTGTCCGCCTGGGCCCATTCTTTGGTAATCCAATTCTGCGCCGTGAAACTGGTAGCATAGACATACCTCCACTCGCCCCAGTGCGTTTATGGCTCCATCTCGGCTTTCTTCTCGTGCTCGCTCTTCCACTCCGGGCGCAGAGCAACGCAGGAGAACTTCGCCTCAAAGTCTTCAGCCCTGACGGCCTCCCCATCGAAGCCTCCGTGGAACTCTCCAGTGCCGCTCTACAGTTTCATCGCTCTCTCTCCACTGATGACGGCGGCCAAATCACCCTCCGAAATCTTTCTTTCGGACTCTACCGCCTTCAGGTTCACCGCGAATCATTCTCTTCCTACGACGGCCTGATCGAAATTCATTCCGCACTTCCCGCCGAGTATGTCGTAAAGCTAAGCATCGCCGCCCTGAGCACAGCCGTAAACGTCACCGCCGAGGCCACCCTGCTCGACCCCGGCCGCGCCGGCGCTTCCAACCATCTCGATCAGCAAGACATCGCCGAGCGTCCCGCGTCGCTGCCCGGCCGCTCCCTCCAGAATCTGGTCAACTCCCAGCCCGGCTGGCTCTACGAAGGCAATGCCGTCCTCCATCCCCGTGGCTCCGAATATCAAACTCAATTCGTCGTCGACGGCATCCCGCTTACCGACAATCGTTCCCCCAGCTTCGGCCCTGAAATCGAAGCCGACGACGTCGACTCCCTCACCATCTACACCGCCGGCTTCCCTGCCGAATACGGACGCAAGATGGGTGGTGTCATCGAAGTCAATACTCTCCGCGACAGCCAGTCCGGCCTGCACGGCCAGGTTGTTCTCGCCGGCGGCAGCTTCGACACCGCTGGAGCTTTTAGCCAACTCCAATACGGCTGGGGACACAACACTTTCGGCGTCAGCGCCTCCGGCAACGCCACTGCCCACTATCTCAACCCGGTTGTCCCCGAAAACTTCACCAACCGCGGCACCACCGGCGACTTTGCCCTCTCCTTCGCGCGCGACCTCACGCCCAGCGACCATCTCAGCCTCAGCGTCCGCCACGCGCTCTCCCGCTTCGAGATCCCTAATGAGCAGATTCAGCAAGCCGCCGGCCAACTCGAGACCGCCGACAATTTCGAAACAATGGGTATCGTTTCATACCAGCACATTTTCTCGCCCAATCTTCTCGCCGATTTTCGCGGCATGGTTCGCGACAACTCCAACGACCTCAATTCCAACCCCAACTCCACGCCGATCATGGCGTTTCAGCACAACGACTTCAAAGAGGGATATTTCAACGCCTCCGTCTCCCTCCATCACGGCCGCCACGAATTCAAGACCGGAATTGAATCCGATAATCTCTTCCCCCACGAAAACTTTAGCGACGTGATCACCGGCAACCCCAACGATCCTGACTACCCCTTCGACCCCGGCACTCCGCTCACCTTCGCCTTCCCCGGAATGTTTCCCACCGAAGGCGCCCGACCCGATCTCGAGCAGGCCGCCTACATCCAGGACCTCATCCGCCTCGGAAACTGGACCATCGACGGCGGCCTCCGCTGGGACCACTATCAGCTCCTGGTCAACCAGAACGCCGTCAGCCCACGGTTCTCCGTCGCCCGTTTCTTCCCCTCGTTGAACCTCATCGTTCACGCTTCCTACGACCGCATTTTTCAGACCCCGTCGTTCGAGAACATTCTTCTTTCCAGCTCGCCGCAGGTTGTCTCGCTCGATCCCAACGTCCTGCGCTTGCCGGTCGAACCTTCCCACGGCAATTACTTTGAACTCGGTGCTGCGAAGACCTTTGCCGGCCAGCTCCGCTTCGACGCCAGTTACTTCCGCCGCTACATCAACAATTACGCCGATGACGATCAGATCCTCAGCACCGCCGTCAGCTTCCCCATAGCTTTCCGCAAAGCTATCATCTACGGCGCCGAAGCCAAGATCGAAGTCCCTCACTGGAACCGCTTCTCCGGCTTTCTGAGTTATTCCTACATCGTAGGCAACGCCTGGTTTCCCGTGACCGGAGGCCTCTTCCTCGGCGACGACGCCGTCAGAGCGCTCTCCCAATTCACCGGACATTTCCCCGACTCACAGGATCAGCGCAACACCGCTCGCATCCGTATCCGCTACCAGGTCGCGCCGCGCTTCTGGCTGGCCACTGGGGCCGAGTACGGCAGTGGCCTGCCCTTTGAATTCGAGGGCGATCCCGCGGACGCCCTCGCCACCTACGGGCAAGCCGTGGTCGATCGCATCGATTTTGATCGCGGCCGCATCAAGCCCACACTCTCCGTAGACCTCTCAGCCGGAGCCGATCTCTACAAAAAGGAAAAGCGCTCCGTGCGTCTGCAAGCCGACTTCTCCAACCTCAACAACCGCCTCAACGTAATCGACTTCGGCGGCCTCTTCTCCGGTAACGCCATAGGCCCCCCCAGAAGCTATTCCCTCCGCCTAGCCGCCACGTTCTAAGTCCAAAGCCTGCCATCCTGAGCGGGGAGACTGTCAAAGTCGAAGGACCCCTTGCATTGCCGAAATCCGCTCCCCGCCGTAGCAAGGAGCTTCTAGCCAAACGGGAAGGGAGGCTACCCGCGCTTGAAATATTGCACCGCGCGCTCATGCTTCTGCGCCGCCGCGCGCGAAGCAAACGTCCCCAAATTCTTCCGCTTACCCGTCTTGGCATCCTTCTTACGCGAGTACAAACGATACTCACCGGATTGTAATTTGCGAATCATGCAGAAAAAGATGCCTGTTCTCCAGTCTTCGGTTGGCAAATAAAAAGGGACGCTTGCCGCGTCCCAAGTTTTGTCGCGAACCTCAGTGTCCTTAGTGGGTCTGCCTTTGCAGGTTTTGATCCGCTTTCATCCGCGCGCATCCGTGGCAAATTCTACACCACGAAATACTTCGCTCCCGGATGATGCACCACCAAAGCCGAAGTGCTCTGCTCCGGCTCGAGCAGGAATCCAGAAGTCAGCCGCACTCCAACGTTCTCCTCCGGCTTCAGCAAGACGAACAACTTCGTCTGATCCTCAAGATTCGGGCACGCCGGATACCCAAACGAATACCTCGACCCACGATACTTCTGATGAAACAGATCTCGAATTGCCGCCGCATCCTCGCCCACAATTCCCAACTCTTCACGCATCTTCTTATGATGCAGTTCCGCCAGCGCCTCCGCCGTTTCTACGCTCAATCCGTGAAGATACAAATATTTCGTGTACTCCCCGCCCTCGAACAACCTCTGCGTCTCCCCCGAAGCCTTCGCCCCGATCGTCACCAGCGAAAATCCGATCACATCCATCTTCCCGGAATCCTTAGCAGCGAAAAAGTCCGAAATGCACAGACGCCGCCCCTCCCGCTGCCGCGGAAAAGTAAACCGCAACAATTCACGTGTGGGAACGGCCGCCCTCAGCTGTTCCAGCGGCTCATACACCACCACATCGTTCCCATCACTCTGAGACGGAAAATATCCCCACACAACCTTCGGCTCAAACAGACCAGACTCCGCCACTTCCTCTTCCAACTTCTTCTTGATCGGACGGAACTTCTCCTCCACCAGCCTGATGTAATCCGCCTGCGACGCCGTCTTCAACTGCCACTGATTCTTGAACAGCGCAGTCTCATTGATGTACGGAAAAACTTCGCGGACATCATAGTGCTTCACGCGGACTCCCCAAAACGGAGGCTCTGGAATATTCGGGGCGTCGGTTACCACTGCGCTCCGCTCTGAAAATACCGGCCCGGTCTCTTCATCCACCGCTGCCGCTTTCGCATACTCTTTCACCGTCCGCCCATCGCGCAGGCGAGTCTCCCGCGCGCCATCCTCCGTGACCAGATCCTCCATAACGTGCAGACCGGCGAACGCATCCTCCGCGTAAAATACCGCGTTCGCATACTCCCGCCGCAAATCATCTTCCACATACTTACGTGTCAAGGCTGCTCCGCCGCAGATAACAGGGAACTCGAGCTTCTGCCGTTGCAAATCCTGGATCACATACTTCATCTCTAAGGTTGACTTCACCAGCAGCCCGCTCAAGCCAATCGCATCCGCGCCGTACTCCTGCGCCGCGCTGATAATCTTGTCCCCCGGTTGCTTGATGCCGAGATTCACCACCTTGAATCCATTATTCGACAAAATAATGTCCACCAGATTTTTCCCGATATCGTGGACATCTCCCTTCACCGTGGCGAGCACGATTGTTCCCTTCTGTGACCCGCCTTCTTTCTTCTCCATCTTCGGCTCAAGATAAGCCACAGCCTGCTTCATCACGCCCGCTGAATCGAGCACCGAAGGCAGTTGCATCTTGCGCGCGCCAAACAAATCGCCGACGGTCTTCATCCCGTCGAGCAACACGGTGTTAATCAGTTCCAGTGCCGAATACTTCGCTAGGGCCTCTTCCAGCAAATCCTCCAGTGACTTCTTATGCGCCCCTTCGCCAACCGATTTCTCGCCGTTGATAATGGCGAACTTCAGCTTGTCCTCTACCGACAGCGTATCGACGTGCGCGGTTGTCGAAGCTGCGGGCTTGCCCTTCAGCCCGGCAAAGTGGTTCATATACTTCTGCAGCGGATCGCCGTCCGACTCATCCCGGAAAATCAGCCTCCGCGCCAGATTCACTTCTTCCTGGGGAATCTTGTACAGCGGATAAATCTTCGTGTAATTCACGATGGCCATATCCAGCCCATGGTCCACCGCCTCGTGCATGAAGACCGAATTCAAAACCCGCCGCGGATAAGCATCCAGCCCAAACGAAATGTTGCTCACCCCCAGAATCGTCTTTACGTTGGGCAATTCTTTCTTGATCTTCTCTACGGCCTTCAGTGTCTCAATCCCCGCGCTGCGGTACTCTTCCTGCCCCGTCGAAATCGGCAGAGTGAGTGCATCGAAAATCAGATCCGTTCCGTCCAGCCCATACTTCCTCGTCGCCAGATCGAAAATTCGGTGCGCGATCGCCGCCTTCTTCTCCGCCGTCAGCGCCATCCCGTCTTCATCGATCGTCAGCGCGATCACCGCAGCGCCATACCGTTTCGCCATCGGTAGCACCAGCGACGTTCGCTTCTCTCCGTCTTCCAGATTGATCGAATTGATAATGGCCCGACCCGGAATCCGCTTCAGAGCCTCTTCCACCACATCTGCCTCGGTGGAGTCGACGAGAATCGGCGCTGGAACCCGCGTCGCAATCTTTTCCAAAATCGACGAAATATATCCCTTCTCATCCTCGCCCACAATTGCGCAGCACAAGTCGAGCATGTGCGACCCATCGTTCACCAGTTTCTTCGCCAACGCCAGAATGTCGTCGTACTTCTTTCCGCGTACCAGGTTGCGGAAATGCTCGACGCGAGTCGTCGTGTTCATTTCTTCGGCGACAATCAAAGGCTTCGGCTCCAGATCGAGCGGGACGGATGTGTAGGCGCTCGATGCCGCTCCCACGCGCTTCACTTCTCGCTTCGCTGGTTCCACTCCGGAGACGGCATCGACGACCGCTTTCAAGTGTGCGGGCGTGGTTCCGCAGCATCCACCCACGATTCGGATTCCGTAATCCGTGACAAAGTGCTTGTGATACTCGGCCAACTCCCCCGCAGTCAGTTTGTAAACGGCGTGCCCGCCCTCATTGTGTGGAAGCCCCGCATTCGGCAGGACAGATATTTCCTTTGTCGAGTTCAGCGCCAGATAACGGACCGCATCGTTCATCTCTTTCGGTCCGGTTGCGCAGTTTAGTCCAAGGATGTCTACATCAAATGGTTCCAACGCCGTCAGCGCCGCGCCTATCTCGGTTCCGAGCAGCATCGTGCCGCTCTCCTGCAGCGTCACTTGAACAGTAACCGGCAAACGCTTGCCCGATTTCCGCATCGCCTCGAGCACACCGATGGTTGCAATCTTCGCCTGCAACAAATCCTGGCAGGTCTCGATCAGCAGAAGATCCACCCCACCTTCGATCAGCGCCGCCGCCTGCTCTTCATAAGCCGCCGCCATCGCCTCGAAGCTGATGTGCCCCAGAGACGGCAGCTTTGTGGTCGGTCCCATCGATCCAGCCACGAACCGCGGACGCTCTTTCGTCGAGAACTGCTGCGCAACCTCCCGCGCCAGTTGCGCCGCCTTCACATTGATCTCGCGCACCCGATCCGCAAGCTCAAACTCGCTCAAAACAATGCGCGATCCGCCGAACGTATTAGTCTCAACGACGTCGCACCCAACACGAAAGAAGTCGGCGTGAATATCCCGAATAATGTCGGGACGGCTCAGCACCAGCACTTCGCTGCAATTCTCCTTACCCCAGTAATCGTCCAGAGTAGGGTTGCGCGACTGTATATTGGTCCCCATCGCGCCGTCGTATACCACGACGCGCTCTTTCGCACTTTGTAAGAAATCGCCCATTGGTCTTTTGTCTTTTGTCGTTTGTCGTTGGTCGTTAGCGCGGTGCCGTTCTCATTAGGGCTCACGACCACCGACCATCGGCTAATGACTGCTTCCATGCACAAACGCCGGCCCAAAGGACCGGCGTGTGATGGACTCGAAATTCGTCTTGAATTCTAACTCCCCGCGACCATCTCCTTGGGAGCCCCGCCCTCCACGTCGGCCTGATTGAACACCACGTTCGCCCCCATGTGTGCTGGCCGGGGGGCCAGCATTTGCTCCTTGCGGTAAACCAGATTGCTCGCGTTGAACGTAGCCAGCTCAAACCCATGCCCATGCGTAATCGCGTCCGTCGGACAGGCTTCCACGCAATAACCGCAAAAAATACATCGATTGTAATCGATGTTGTAGACCTTGGCGTAGCGCTCGGCTCCGCTTACGCGGTGTTCGGCAGTGTTATCGGCGGCCTCGATATAGATGCAATTCGAAGGACAGTTCGCCGCGCAAAGGAAGCAGGCCACACACTTTTCCAGTCCGTTTTCGTCGCGCTGCAAAACATGCGCGCCACGGAAGCGGGCTTCGATGCGGGCGCCGCGGAGCGGACCTTTGCCGTCGGGATAATTTTCTACCGTCGTCGGCTGGAACATCTCCATGAAGGTGATGCTCATGCCCTTGGCAATGGCGGCGATATTCCTCAAGACTGGCATGCCTGTCTAGTATACCGGATGCCTGAGTCAGACGGGGCCTGATGCCCGATCGCGCGCCGAGTGACTGGGTCAGAGACCCCGTGCCCGCAAACTTAGCGGCGAGAAAAAAATTGTTGGCGGGTAACCAGATGTGCGGAAGAGCCATCCAGTTGTAGGTGGGGTTTTTTCATGTCGCTGGTCCGGCCCATCCGGAAGAGCAGGCTCGGATTCTTTTCATACCGCGTCATCATTGTCAGTGTGGTCGTCCTTTGCGGACTGATGGCGCGTTATGCCCCGCCGAGGTTCGCAGGCACTACAGGTCACTCCTCTGTTCGTTCGCACCCAAGTCTCAGTCATCGACAATGTTTTGATCACGAGAATTCCGATTGGATGGCTCCGCCAAGCGCAATGTCAGCGATTCCGTGTTGGGACGAGTCGCATCACGCAATCCGACGTGCTGAATCGTTTGTCGAAAATGTGAAGGACGGTTGGCATTACAACCGTCCTCCTCCGATCGGCTAAATATCCGAGTATTTGTTTTATCGCCACCGGGCTGCTGCTCTTGTGCTGCAGCGAATGTCAATTTGCAACCGCGGAATGACCGCGACTCGCGATATTGCCGTGGCTAGCGCAACCTTGGAGGAACGCACGATGGCCGAACAACAGCATGACTGGAAGGATTTGTGTAATGCCGTAGCCGTGGCAAAGGATCCTAACGAAGTGTTGAGACTTGTCCAGGAACTGAGTGAGGTCCTGGAACTAGAGGAAACGTCGTGGCGCGATGGGAGGAAAAAGGGAAGAGGAACGCACATGCCGAAGGAGGCGCGATGCTGAGAAGCCCTTCTGCCCCACAAACTATCAGACGTCATCAGCCCGAAGTGGCGCCAGATCATAGCGGCTTCCCGATACAACCAACGTCGTGGCGATTCGTGCTGGGAGCGGCGGCCGTAGTAGGGATCGTGTCATTTCTTGCGACAGAACTCATGCGCTACCTGCTGGTGCCGGATATTGGACGTTCACGGGAGAGGCTGCTGGCGGAGGGATTATCAGCGCTGATTGTAAGCTGCCTGACCGCCATGCTAGTGCACATTAGCCGGGAGCGGCATCGGTTGACCATAGCGCGGATGCAGGTGATTGCGGAGATGAATCATCACATCCGGAACGCGTTGAGCCCGGTTTCGCTCTCGCTGGACGCGACCGAGGATCAGCAACTAAAGCGTGTAATTTCGGAAGCAGTCGACCGAGTTGATTGGGCGCTGCGAGAAATATTGCCGCGCGAAATTCCGCTGGGCAAGGAACAAAGGCATAGGCTCGGATATTTCCAAAGACAGGAAAAGTTTCTGCGTTAAAAGAACCTGGATGCACACATTCTTTTCTTTTGAAAACCGCCAAATCCGGTGGTTCAGGACGGATTTACGAAAGATGAGGATGCGAGCTAAGGTTTTCGCGCGGGGCGGCTGATGGGTGATGTGATGACTCGTCTGGAGTAGAAAGGGTGGTTGCGGTGGTATGGGCGGCGGGCGTTTTGCCGACTGCGAGAGTGAATTGTGGAAGTATCCGGGCAAGGATACAAGAACTGTCTTAGAACGGCTGAGAGCCAGCACGGATGAGCCGCAGAAGCTGGAGCAAGTAGTACCTCCGGGGTCTGCGCTCTGCATATCCTGGCGGAATTCCGCCGTGCGGTCGATGGTATTTTGCCAAACCGCATGGGCCGTGCAGCAATGAACCGAGCTGCAATAGCAACATCGTGACCCATATACGGGCCTCGGAATGTTATCGGCGGAGAGGGTACGTGGAGCCACTGAGATCGCGAAGGATTTGACGATGGACTTGGAGTCGCTGGAACCACGTTTAGAAACCGAGGGTCGAAGAAACTCTTTCTGGCTGTTAGAGGTCTATATGAGCGCTTGAACCCACTGTTCAGGAAACATTTGGTCTAGGCGGCGCTGGTCTTTCGCATGCGTGTTGATGGTCGAGCATCCCGTTACTTGAGTTTCTTGAGTGATCCTGTGGGAGTTGTGTAGAGTCAGAGCATCCTTCCTTTCGAATCAAACTCGTTTGAGTGGCGGCGACTTCTTATCCTTTCCCAAAGAGCGCATGAGGATCCCGCGCCTCCGCGAGGTCTGGGCTTCTTGTTGACGGCATTGCTTCTCCTTTGCCTCACTTTCTATAAGGACGCCCGTGCGGCCGCGCCTCGCCCGGATGGACAGCCGGCGGCGGTCGTTCCCACACGGGCGGTTACATTGCAGGCGGTCGATGGTGTCATTCAGCAGGCGATCGCGGACGGGAATATTCCTGGAGCTGTCCTGGTTGTGGGTCACGAAGGGCATGTGATTTATCGGAAGGCGTATGGTGCGCGGGCGCTGGAGCCGCGGCGCGAGGCAATGACGCTGGATACGGTTCTAGATGTGGCGTCGCTAACCAAGGTGATTGTGACCACGCCTGCGGTGATGCAGCTGATGGAACATGGCAAGGTACGGTTGAATGATCCGGTGGCGAAGTATTTGCCGGAGTTTGCGCAGAATGGGAAAGACGACATCACGGTGCGGCAGTTATTGACACACTACTCTGGACTGGAGCCGGATCTTGATTTAAAAACGCCGTGGGAAGGCAAGCAGACGGCTTACCGGATGGCATTGGCAGAGACTCCGCAGGATGCGCCGGGGTCCAGATTCACTTATAGCGATATCAATTTCATTGTTCTCGGCGAGTTGGTGGAACGGGTCTCCGGCGAGACGCTGGATGAGTATGCGGTGCGGCATATTTTTGCTCCTCTGAAGATGATGCGCACGCGGTTTGTGCCTCCGGCGATGTGGCGGGCGAAGATTGCGCCGACGCAGTATGACGAGAATGAGCACATGCTGCGCGGGGTAGTGCACGATCCCACGGCGCGACGCATGGGCGGTGTGGCGGGACATGCGGGATTGTTTTCCACGGCGGATGATCTGGCGAAATTTGCCCAGGCGTTGCTGAATGGGGGTGGCGGAGTTTTGTCGGCGCTGTCGGTGGAGAAGATGACGCAACCGGAGCAGCCTCCCTCGGCGCCGGTGCTGCGCGGGTTTGGGTGGGATATCGATTCGCCGTTCTCGTCGAACCGCGGCGATCTGCTGCCGGTTGGAAGCTATGGACACACTGGGTTTACGGGAACCTCGATGTGGATCGATCCGACGACACAGAGCTACATCATTTTGCTGACCAATGCAGTGCATCCGCGAGGGCAGGGAAATGCAATTGCCTTGCGGTCGAAGGTGGCGACGGCGGTGGCGGCGGCAATGCCGCTGTCAACGAGCGAAAAAGAGGCGCTGCGGTGGCGAAGCATTACCGGCTACAACGAGGCCCAGAGCGCGGCGCGGCGCATGAGTTCGCGTAATGGAAGCGTGAAGAATGGGATTGACGTGCTCGAGGCGCATTCGTTCGATGTGCTGCAGGTTGCCGGGGGTAAGAAGCGCGTAGGAGTTCTGACCAACCAGACGGGTCTGGATGCGGACGGTCGGCGGACTATTGATGTGCTGGCGCAAGCTGCGCCAGTTTCGCTGGAAGCGATTTTCAGTCCGGAGCACGGAGTTACCGGGACACTGGATACGACACATGTCAGTGACACGAAGGATGCGGCGACAGGGGTTGCAGTCTACAGCGTTTATGGTGGGACGGATACGGCGCGGCGTCCTTCACTCGATCTGCTCAAGCAACTGGATGCGGTGGTGATCGATATTCAGGACGCGGGTGCGCGATTTTACACCTACGAGACTACGCTGGGATATTTCTTGGAAGCGGTAGCGCACGCGGGAGTTGAGGTGATTGTGTTGGACCGTCCTGATCCGGTGACGGGGTCGTTTGTGCAGGGTCCGGTGTCGGATGCGGGACGGGAGAACTTCACTAATTATTGGACGGTGCCGGTGAGGCACGGGATGACGATGGGTGAACTGGCGAAGATGTTCAATACGGAGCGCAATATTAACGCGAAGCTGACCGTCGTGCCGATGGAGGGTTGGCAGCGCGGGGATTGGTTTGATTCGACGGGGCTGGAGTGGGTGAGTCCGTCGCCGAATTTGCGGAGTGTGACAGAGGCGGCGCTGTACACAGGCGTGGCGCTGATTGAGGGCACGAATGTTTCAGTGGGACGTGGAACGGATACTCCGTTTGAGTTGGTGGGGGCGCCTTGGATGAAGAGCCGGGAACTGGCGGCTTATTTGAATGCGCGTGGCATTGCGGGAGTCAGGTTTGTCCCGGTGACCTTCACTCCTACGGCTGCGATTTATAACGGGCAGAAATGTGAAGGCGTGAACGTGGTTTTAACGGAACGAAACGCCCTAGATGCACCGGAGCTAGGGATTGAGCTGGCGAGTGCGTTGCGGAAACTGTATCCGGCGGATTTTAAACTCGAGCGGATCACAGATTTGTTAGTAAATCAGGCCGCTTACGAGGGGCTGGTGGCGGGAAAGGATCCTCGGCGGATTGCGCAGGATTGGCAGGAGGAGTTGGAGAAGTTTGAAGTGGTAAGGAAGAAGTATTTGATTTATTAGTGAGCGGCTAGTGAGATTAGTGTGTGTCCAAGTCTGGTTTCCTACGCTATCGTTTGACGGAGTAAAAAGTTTTGTGTTTGGATCCCATTCTGTTGTGCGCTTCTCTATTCGGGTGGGTGTCCCGCGCGTGTTAATCTTTGGCTGATGAGAGTGAGACGAGGGATCGTCCCAGGAGGTGCTAAATGCGCGCCCTTTTAACGGTTCTTGTGATTGCAGCAATGGCGGTGGGGCAGACGGCGGAAATGCCGAAAAAGGATGATGCGGCCGTGAGTCCCAATCCCGTGGCGACCGCGACTCCAAATGCTGGGCCGGCACAGGCTGCCGATCCGAATGTGGTTACGATTCCGGTGGGGACGAAGATCCCTTTGTCGCTGAAACAGGCGATTTCGACCAAGAATGCGCGTGACGGGGATGCGGTTTATGCGGAGACGGCGTTTCCGTTTGTTGTGGATAACCGCGTGATCGTGCCGGCGGGGTCTTACATTCAGGGGAAAATTGCGCATGTGGAAAGAGGCGGCCGGCTAAGGGGGCGGGCGGAGATTTTGATGCACTTTACTTCGATGATTTATCCGAGCGGCTACACCGTGATGTTGCCGGGGTCGGTGGAGAATACGCCAGGGGCCGATAACAAATCGGTGAAGGATTCCGAGGGAACGATTCAGCAGGACAAAGATACCGGGAAAAAGATTGAAGATGCAGCCAAGGGCGGAGCGTACGGAACCGTCGGAGGCGCGACGGCGGGAGGGTTGGCCGGAGGGTTGAATGGAGCGCGGATTGGAGCGGGAGCGGGCGCGGCGGCGGGCATCGGATGGGCGCTGCTGAAGCGCGGGAGCGATGTGCGGCTCGATGTGGGAACGTCGATCGAGATGGAGATTCAACGAGCGATTACCGTCGATGTGAGCCGGATTGCGGTGGCGCGGGCAACGCCCTGATTAACTGGCGCGATTGTCCTTCCTTTACTTCAAATTGAAAAGTGCATTGAGGTGCGCTGTCACGGTCACGTTTTGCGGGGTGAACTCTTCGGTTGGAGCGGGGGCGGCGTTAGGCGTGGCTGCCATGGCGCGCGCCATGTGTGGAACCGGCATGCGCGCGTTCTCAAACGTATCGACCGAGGCGTAGGAAAGTTCTCCCACCGTGCGACTGCTGGCGCGGGCGAGGGCTTCGGCGGAATTGCGGGCGCGCCGGTAGGCGTCTTCGACAGCCTTGTTCTTGGCTTCGTCAATATTTTCCAGCGTGTAATTCAAGGTTTGAGATTCGCCGACGTTGGCTTCAGCGAGTTGCTGCGTAATAGGGCCGATCTTGGAGAAATCTTTGAGTTTCAGTGTGACATTGGTAGTGACGCGATATCCAACCGGTTTCTGCTTTCCGTTCTTCCATTCATACGCCGGCTGGACGGAGAAGAATCCAATGGTGGCGACTTTGGGTTCGATGCCGTTGGCGCGTAGAACCTCGCGAACCTGTTCTACGTCTTTCGAGGCATGCTGGTAGGCCGTTTGCGAACTGTCGTCCTGCACCGAGATGTTGAACTGGAGAACGGCGGTGTCGGGTGCGGATTCAAATTTGCCATCAGCGCCGACGTAGAGGGAGTTCGGGAGCGCGGTGATAGTGGGATGTTCCTGCGCCAGCGATACGGTCCCTAGGATGCAAAGCGCAAGAAGAACGCACGACGATTTCATGGAACGCCTCCCAGGTTTTGTGTAGTTCTTCAATTGTAAGGTCGATCGCGGATTGAATACCGCGTTATTACGGCCTGCGCGACCCAGGATCATGGTTTGTCGGCCGTCTATAGAACGCGGCGGGGAACAGATCTTGCGGGCGCGCCTCAGAGTCTGGAACCGCTTCGGTTTTTTGGTTTTGTAACACGCATGAAGTCGTGCCTGACACGAATCCTGGATGTTTGCAATTGTGAAGTCGTGTCCCTCCCTATGTGTTTATATGTTTAGATTTCATTCATCCACTTATGAGCTCTTGGCGCTGGCCGAATAGCTGAAGGGGTAGGACTGAGCGTTGATCTCGCGGCGCAGGTCTTCAAAAATTTCGTCAGGCATCTTCAGAAAGACCTCGACCACTTCGGGATCGAACTGGCTCCCGGTCCACGCCTGAATCTCGTTGCGAGCCTCGCCGAGAGTTCTGGCCGGCCGATAAGGCCGATCGGAGATGATGGCGTCGAGAGTATCGGCAACGGAGAAGATGCGGGCGCCCAGAGGGATTTCGGTGCCTTTGAGACCGCGGGGATAGCCTCTGCCGTCGAAGTGTTCTTGGTGAGAGTAAACGATGTCGCAGGCTTCGGCGAGGAAGGGAATTTTCCTGAGCATCTGGTATCCGTGATAGCAGTGCTCGCGCATGATGGTCCGCTCATCATCGTCGAGCTTTCCAGGTTTGCGCAGGATGTTATCGGGAATGGCCATCTTACCGATGTCATGTAGAAAAGCTCCGCGGGCGATGACAAGGATTTGCTCTCGCGGCACGCCCATGGCGCGGGCAATGGCGATGGTGAACGCCGTAACACGGCGGGAGTGGCCTTCAGTTTCGGCGTCCTTGAGATCGAGTGCGTCGCCCAAGGCCTGCAGTGTGATGTCGTAGGAGCGCTCGAGATCCGCCATAGCAGCCCGAAGTTCATCGGTGCGGGCTCTTACCAGAGCCTCCAGATTGGTTTGATACGTGCGGTTTTCGACTTTAAGGCGGCGATTCTCGAGAGCCCGACCTACGGCATTGAGCAACTGTTCGCGCTCGAACGGCTTCAGCAGGTAGTCATAGGCGCCGTTGCGGATGGCGGCAAGAGCGACGGAAATGTCGTGGACGGCGGTGACCATTACGACCGGCATGTCAGGGAAGCGTTCCTTGGTGCGTTCAAGCAGGCCTATTCCGTCGAGGTCGGCCATCATCAGGTCGGACAGCATGAGTTCAAATGACTCGCCGGAGTTGAGCACGGCGAGGGCTTCCATACCGGAGCTGGCCTGCTTCCAGGAATAACCGGCGGCCGCCAGGATGGCGCAAACAATCTCGCGGATTGCTTCTTCGTCGTCGACTACAAGAATGCGGTCCGGCATGGCTGTGCAAGTATACTCTCGGCGATTTTAGCCTTTACGGTAGGTGCCGAAAGTAACCAACATGGTCCGGAAAAGGCATAAATAAAGGGCCGAAGCGTGATATTCAGAAGCAGGGCACTGTTGCGTCTGGAATACGCGCCCTAACAAAAATGAACGCTTCGCTCTGGTCCATTTGGAATACCGCACAGCCGGCGCTCACCGGGTTGAAGGCCGGGGAGTGGGCGTTGTTGATCGTGCTGGCTGCGTCTCTCCTCGTGTTATCGGCGCTGCGGGAACGCTATCTGCTGATTTGGACAGCCGGGTGGACGATGCTGGTGAGTTCGCGCCTCGCGGGCGTACACGGAGCCGCGATGCGGATTGCGGAGCGTTATGTTCCCGCGGTTGAGCAGGCGGCATTCGTGCTTGCCATCGGACTGTTCGTGAGCGCGGTCTTTGTACATATCCGTCAGCGGAACCTGCTGACGCCATTAGTTGCGATTACGTTGAGCGTGACGGTCTTTGCCGTAGCGCGGGTGCTGTTGTGGCCGGGGTCGCTGCCCTTGCGTGTCGCTCTGGAAGTTTCCTATCGAATCATTCTACTGACTGGCGCAATTGCGTTATTTCGTGCCCGCCGCGGCCGTTGGGAAGCTTGGGCATGGCTCTTGGCGACGTGCCTGCTGGCGCAGCATTTAAGCTGGTTGCCGTTCACCAGTCAGGTTCCTGCCGAAATGTTCGTGGTAGCAGACATGTTGCTTGGAGTGAGCATGCTGCTGGTTGTATTTGGCGAAGCAAGCGCACGCGGCCGGCGATTGAGCGTGCTTCGGGCCCTGACCGAGAGTACTGTGCTTGCTCAACAGCAGGGCGGCATGATGGAAGTTGCGCTGCAGCAATTGCAGAAGCTGACCCGGAGCAAGGCTGCATGGTTCCGCTTGATTGAAGGTGGTCACCTGGTGGCAACCCATGCCGTGGGGGTCTCGACCGACTTTCTAAGAGAAGCCGGCCTTGCGGAATTGACTGGGAGTGTGTCTCAGACTCTGGAGCGAGCAAAGCCAGTGATGGCCCACAGGGCAGGGGCAGCTCCGGAAGATGCGGGGTTGTTGAAGTCGGAAAAGATTCTTTATGTAGTGATGGTGCCAGTGTTGGGGAAAAAGGCGCCGATCGGACTGCTGGTTCTGGGAGGCGCGGCCGCGAGAAGATTGACCGCTGAGGAGCTGGAGTTTCTGGAAACTTGCGGACGGCAGCTAGGAATCGCAATCGAGAACTTCCGCCTGCAGGAGCTGGCCTTGCGCTCGCAACGGCAATGGCGAAATACGTTTGACTCGGTACACGACATCATCGTTGCGCACGACGCTGAGTTTCGGATCATTAAGGCCAATCAGGTACTGCTGGAACAGTTGGAACGGGCGGCTGCGGACGTGATCGGCAGCACTTGCGAGTCAGTATTGCCGCGTCGCATGGGCGAGTGGACGGGATGTCCTTATTGCGCGCGCGGAGGCGAGGAAATCAGCGAAGGAGCCGACTCCTGCTTCGGCGGTTTCTCCACTGTTTCTACTTCCTCTTATACAGAGCAGGGAAGCAAGCAGAAGGGCACGATCCACATCGTCCGCGACATCACGGAACGGCGGTCTGCGGAAGAGAAATACCGCCTGCTGTTCGAGCAGGTGCAGGAAGGTGTTTACGTTGCTACGCCCAGCGGGCGAGTGTTGGATTGCAACGACGCGTTTGTACACATGCTGGGATATGAGCGGCGCGAGGAGTTGCTGACGCTAAACCTGGACGAAGATATTCGCGTGGATGCGGGACAACGGGACGCATTCCGCAGGGCCATCGAGCAGCAAAGTTACGTCCGCAACTTTGAGGTGACGATGCGGCGCAAGAACGGAACGCTGTTGCTGGCGTCCGAGAGCAGTTTCGCCACCCGGGATGCCGCAGGCAAAGTGGAGCGTTATCAGGGCTTCGTTTTGGATGTAACAGAGAAGCGGCGGACCGAAGATGAGATGCGGAGACGCAATCGCGAATTGAATGCTTTGAATGCGATGGCGGTGGTAGCTACGCAATCTTTTGATCTGGACGAAATTCTGAATTTGACACTGCGGCAAGTGGTTTCATTGTTCGGAGCGGAGAGCGGCGCGGTTTATCTTTCCGACTCCGACGCTCCCATGTATCGGCGTAGAGCAGCGTGGGGACCACGCAGCCGAGATAAGTCGCGGCCGGCGGAGATCAGTTTCGCAGAAGGTTTTGGGGATTTGGTGATGCGGTCCCGGGCGGAAGTGATCACGGCGGAGTACGTTCCGCATTTGACAGGAGCGGTGGCGGAGTTCATCCGCTCCGATAGCGACGGTTCGTGGATCTGGGTGCTGTTCTGGGGCAAAGACAGTCCGATCGGAATTATGGGGCTGCGCAGCCACGCGGAGTATGAATATTCCAGCGGAGAAGAAAACCTAATGGTGGCTATCAGCCGGCAGCTGGCTACCACGATCGAAAAAGTTCGACTGTACGAAGAGACCTGCAAAGCATATGAGGACCTGCGGCGAACGCAGGAACAACTTTTGCAGAGCGAGAAAATGTCGGCCGTAGGCCAATTGATTGCCGGCGTTGCGCACGAACTGAACAATCCGTTGACTGCGATTCTGGGATATGCGCAGTTGCTGGAAAGCGAAGGCTTGAACGAACGGGCGCACGACTATGTAGGAAAGGTCTTCAAGCAGGCGCAGCGCACACACCGCGTCGTGCAAAATCTGCTTTCGTTCGCGCGGCAAAGAAAACCTGAGCGAGCGGAGGTGGATATCCGGAAGGTGCTGGAAGAAACGCTGGCGCTACGCGACTACGATCTTAAGGTCAACAACATAGCGGTAGAAAAAGATCTGGGAACCGTTGCAGCCATGGTCGTGGCCGATTCCCACCAGATCGAGCAAGTGTTTCTGAACATCATTAACAATGCGGTGGACGCAGTGCTGGAAACTGGGCGGTCGGGGAAGCTCAAGATTCGCGTCTATTGCCAGAAGGGTGACGTGTGCGCGCAGTTTACCGATGACGGTCCGGGCATTAAGGATCCCAAGAGAATCTTCGACCCGTTCTATACCACGAAGAATGTTGGAAAAGGAACGGGGTTGGGTCTGAGCATTTGCTACGGGATTGTGAAGGAGCATGGCGGCGATATCATGGCGCACAACGCATCCGAGGGCGGAGCTGTGATTGAGGTTCGGTTGCCGATGGCAGTGGCGGCGGAGGCAGCAGAGGAAGCGGCTTCGGTTGCTCCACCGCGACGCGAAGGGGCAATCGAGGGCCGGGTGCTGTTGGTGGAGGAAGAAGAAGCGGTATTAGAGTTCGAGCGCGATGTCCTGACCGGGGCCGGCGCAAATGTCGTGACGGCCACCCGAAGTGAGGATGTAAAGACGCGGTTACTCTCCGAGCCGTTCGATGCGGTAATCATGAACGGCAAAATGCCCGCCGACTGGAATGCGAAAGAAGCCTACCTGTGGTTGAAACAGCATTGCTCCCACATGGAGAACCACATGCTGTTTACGTTCTCCAACGGGGTCGAACAAGGCGACGAACGCGGATTTCTGCAAGAAAACAACGTACCTTATCTGGTGAAACCCTTCGAAGTAGCAGATCTGATTGCACAGGCGCGCCGTTTGCTGCAAAAGGCGCATGCGGCGACCGCCTCCGCTGACTAACAGGCCCCCGCGGGCACCGCCGGTGGTTGGAGCCAAGATTCCTCACTCCACTCCGATGACAGGCGTCGTCTCCAACCTTCCAAGATGCATCATAGATGCGCGCGCAGGCTCTTGGCGAAGCGGCGAAGAGCTTTTTCATTGCGCCGGTACCAGCGCCATTGGCCCTGCTTCGCGGCTTCAACCAGACCAGCTTTGGTCAGGATTGCCATGTGATGCGAGATAGTTGGCTGCGAAAGTTGCACGCGTTCTTCAATGTCACCGGCGCACAGACCGGGTTTTCCTAGGGGGGAGGCGCTCGGCGAACCAGTGCCGCGTTGTTTGAGCGCGAGCAGGATTCGCCTCCGCGTCGGATCGGCAATAGCATGGAGTGCATGGTCGAGAGACGTGGTTGGACTGGCCATAGGATGGATTAGGAATATCTGGTAAATCGACGCTTGTCAATATTCAGGAGCGGATGTCAGGGCCGCTGTCTCACGGCGCGCAGCCATTCAATGCGACTGAACTCCAGATAACGTACGTGATTCTCCGGCAGCGAGCAATGAGCGTGCTCCAATCGTGGCGACAGAGTGCCACCTCGGATCCAGTAACCGGTCGTGTCTTTCTTGAGAATGGTTGAGTCGAGTGGGTCCAAGCCATGCAGTTTGAAGATGACACGGCGGTTCAACGGAGCCTGAAACTTCATAAGATCGTTTGTTTGTTATTTTTGGTTCCTATTTCTTCAGGATTGGGTTATATCCGTCGTTAATAAGGCGCGTGCGAACACCTTCAGCCTCTTTGATCTCGCCGAAAGGGCCCAGTTGCACCCGGAAGAGCTTGTCGGTGGAAGAGTTGCTGGCCACGAAGGCGGGATATTGCTTCTTTTTCAGAGCATCGACGAGGGCTTCGGCGTCATCCTGCTTGCTGACTGCGGCGATCTGCACGAAGTAACCGCCAGCCGGGATTGCGGCCATGGGATCGGGCGGGTTCGTGGCTTGCGAGGATGATGTTCCAGGGGTAGACGCAGATGAAGATGCAGCTTGGTCCGCAGCTCCCGTGCTGGCGACGGCGTCGGTAGCCGGTGTCAGTTGCGGACTTGCGTCTTTCTGCTCGACCGCTTTGTAAAACGTCATGGGCTGAGCCGGTTGGGACGTGGAACCTGCGGGCTTTGAACGGTTGGGTGAAGTTTGTAAGGGGGCGGTCGCACTCGCGGCTGTGAGTCCCGCGTCTGACTTGCGTCCTAGCGTGTAGCCGAGCGCAAAAAAAACCGCACAGATCATCACCAGTCCGAAGAACAGAGCCAGCAGTTTCGCCGTACCTAGCGTGACTTCTGTATCCTGAGAGGAATCCATAACAACTATGCTCCTCAGGGGCTTAAGCCCAGATTCATTTCAACGTCTCTATCGCGGCGCTGAAGCGTCAAGCCATCCAAGATCCTGCTCCAAACTCCAGCGCCTCCCAAAGCCCATTCTACAAATCCGGCGCACAAAATCTGCTACGCGGACTTGGGAACGGGAACTGTATCGTCGCCAACTTTGCCGAGCATCTTCTGGAGCCCTGAGAAAAAATCCACCGGTACGGGGAAGATGACCGTAGTATTTTTCTCGACGCCAATCTCGGTCAGGGTTTGCAGGTAGCGGAGTTGCACGCTGACCGGTTCGGTGGCGAGCAGATGCGCGGCATCCACCAGGCGCTGCGCGGCTGAGAACTCGCCTTCGGCGTGAATGATCTTGGAGCGCTTTTCACGCTCGGCCTCGGCTTGCTTGGCCATGGCGCGCAGCATGGATTCCGGCATGTCGACCTGCTTCACCTCGACGTTCGTTACTTTCACGCCCCAGGGGGAGGTGTGCTGGTCAAGAATGCTTTGCAGGCGCAGGTTGATCTTTTCGCGGTGGGCTAGAAGTTCGTCGAGTTCCTGCTCGCCAAGGACAGAGCGCAACGTGGTCTGCGCAAACTGCGAGGTCTGGTAAACGTAATTGGAAACCTCCACCACGGCTTTACTGGGATCGATCACGCGCAAGAAAATTACGGCATTCACTTTCAGCGTCACGTTATCGCGCGTGATGATGTCCTGCGGAGGAACCTCGAGAGCTTCCTGGCGAAGCGAGACTCGAACCATACGGTCGATCGGGGCAAACACGAGAATTACGCCGGGACCTTTGGCTGCGCTCAAGAGCCGGCCTAGACGAAAGATGACGCCGCGTTCATACTCAGCCAGAATCTTGATTGAGCTCAGTAAGTAGAGGACGATGATGATAATAACGATGGTGGTGAAACCAAAACTAAGTTGTTCCATATCGATATCAATGCCTCCACTACCTGAAGCGCACGAGCTCTTCTGAGGCGGATTGTAACGCAATGCGCGGGCGAAGGCGCGGAATTCGGAGGCTGGCGGTTGCTTGCGTTGGTGCCTCGCCAGTGCGGAGACCGGAAACCAATTATGGAACAGCGTGTGCCGGAGCGGGCCTAGTGACAGCCAGCGGCTCGACCTGAAGCATTAGACCGTCAACCCGGCGCACCACTACCGACTGGCCGGCAGATACATCGGACGAGGAGACGGCGTCCCATAGTTCACCGTGGACGAATACCTTTCCGCGCGGAGACAAGGGAGTTTGGGCAATGCCGTTTTCTCCGATCAGTCCCTCCGCCCCAGAGACCCTTTTGTTGCGACGGGCCTTTAGAGCGATGCTCATCAGAAATGCCGTGATCAATCCGAGGGGAATGCTGACTGCGAGCGCGGTCAACAAATGCACGCGCATTTCAGGGATCGGCGAATCGACGAGGAGCAGTCCTCCGAGCGTGAGAAGGGTGATTCCGCCGATGGTGAGCACTCCGTGGCTGGCGAACTTGGCTTCGGCCGCGAAGAGTGCGAATGCCACCAGAATCAGCACCAGCGCGGCAAAGCGTGTGGGCAGCAGATTAAGAGCAAAGGCCGCGATCAAGATAAAGACGATGCCAACAGTTCCGGGAACTACCGCCCCGGGATGATTGAATTCAGCATAAAGCGCGAGCGCCCCGACAGCGAGCAGAATGAAGGCAATGTTTGGGTCCATCAGATAATTGAGGATGTGTTCCTTGAGCGTCATGCCGAAAGGAACGATGGGCAGGCCGGAAAGCTTCAGAGTGGCTTCCTCGCCATTGAAGCGCTTAAAGCTTTTACCTTCCATCTGGCGAAAAAGATCGTTCTCGCTGGTGGCAACGTAATCGATCAAGTGCTGCGAGAGAGCCTCCTGCTCGGTGAACGACTTGGATTGACGCACCGTACTCTCGGCGACCTCGATGTTGCGACCGCGCCTGGCGGCGACCGAACGCATGAGAGCGGCCGCGTCGTTTTCCATTTTCTGTTTCATCACTTCGTCGACGTTGCCGCCCCCGAGGGTCACGGGATGTGCCGCGCCAGTATTGGTTCCGGGAGCCATGGCAGCTATATCTGCCGATTCCAGGATGAAAAATCCGGCGGATGCTGCGCGGCTTCCACTGGGAGTGACGTAGAGAATGACAGGTACGGACGAGTTTGTGATTTTCTCGATAATCTGGCGAGTTGAGTCGACCAGGCCTCCCGGTGTATTGATCTCGATCAATACGGCTTGATCGTTGCGGCGCTTTGCTTCGTCGATCGCCCGCGCAATATATTCCTCGGTGACGGGCTGAATGGTGTCGTTCAAGGAGATCTTCAGGACCTCGGCGGTGCAGACGGAACAGAAAAGATAAACTGCCACCAGGCCTAGAACAACTCGCAGAATCGCATGACGTTTCATAAGACGCCGGTCGCCTCTAACAATATTCTTACTCTTAATTTGTGAATCGCGGTGTAGATTTCTTCGGCCGCGCTGTTGCGGAGCTCGCCGACGTATCCTCAACAGCAAGTTCTACTGCTGCCTGTGATTTCGCGGCGAATGCCCCGGCAATCCTGGCGCCAGTTATGGAGAGAGTTCTTGCGCTGGAGATTGGTGAGCGATCCGAAAATCGCACTCCCCCAGAGAACGAAGTTCCTGGCTAGGTTCCACTGCAGCGGAACCTTGCTTCGGAAGCAGGACGAGAATCTGATGACACGATGCAACCGGGTGGTAATTGCGGTTTATGATACTTGGACTGAAGAATAGAAAGTGGCGATGTCTGTCGGGCTCGCCGTCGGGTCCGAGTCTTTCCAGTACAACCTTCCAGTATTTCTGGTCCAGTAGGGAGATGATCGGGGCTGGCGACCAGAGCCCTGCTGTTTCAAGGTTGTGCGACAAGAAAGAATCCAGAAACATCGGATCCTTACTT
The DNA here is from genome assembly GCA_963720155.1 of uncultured Acidobacteriota bacterium. Classification (GTDB taxonomy): domain Bacteria; phylum Acidobacteriota; class Terriglobia; order Terriglobales; family Acidobacteriaceae; genus Sulfotelmatobacter. The sequence goes on along the minus strand of CAVREP010000010.1, from coordinate 116,497 downwards.
TGAACCGCCAAATATGAAGCGTCGGACAAAATTTTCTGGCCTCTGAAGATGCTGGCGAGATGCGATTGGTCTGCTTCTCTTCTCGGCCAAAGCGTAGTTGCGGCGGTGAACGTTCCGGCTCCCAGGTCGAGCGAGAGAATCGCGAGTAAAAGGTATCCTGCGACAGCGGGGATTTCACTCCATCGGGAACTGACAAATTGAAATGGAAATCGATGCAAGAAGGGCGGTAGCAGCCCAAGCGCTGAAAAGGTAGCCCCCGACCTGGATCATCGTAAGTGCGCCTAGCCCCCATGACCCAAGAAAATACAAGCCGAAAACACGCCCCCGGCGATCTGCAAAAAGAACAGGAATCAACGACGCCACCCCGAGAGCTAAGGCCACTCTCTTGATGGGAGCGGCGAGGCCAGTCGCGAGGATTTCTATCGCTCCGCGTACATCTCACACTGTGCCGCAAGAGAGCCAAATGATGTAGCGCAGGGTCGTGCCTCATCTGCAGAACAGCGTAGGTAACAACCACGGGCAGCCCGGAGGCTGACAGAAAGATCGCGACGGCTCTCCACTTCTTCGTCCACACACAAAAAGCCGTGATGGCCAAGGCTCCGGAAGGTAAGAGCCCTTCGTCAGCAGGGCTGCAGAGATGCACAACCCGGCCGCCAACGTACTCAACTCCCCCGCGAAAGAAATGAAGAACAGCGCCGCGAGTTCGAAGAATAAAGCTGGAATGTCCGGACGACTGCTGACGTTCCAAGGCAAGAAGTCGGCGTTCGAAGTCACAAGCAGGGCGCCCCCCCAGCGAGCTTAATAAATTAATCCCCCAACGCCTCAAGAGAAGAACAACTAAGTCGGGCAACAGTAAAAAGTAGCTGAAGACAAGAATTCTGGCCGCTCGCATGGTTGCCAGGACGTTTCCTCCCGTGAGCCGCGCCAATTGTGACAATTGCCAATAGAAAAAAGCACCGTACGGGGCCGGAGTGAAGGGTCGAGAATCGACCCCGTGGTAAAAAGGGTCATCCGTGAGGGACCACAACACATTCTGGACTACGGAGCCTTCGGGATAAGCATCTTCGCCGGGGTGCCTTAGGGAACGGACGCTGGCCACAAGCACAAAGGCGGAAATCAAGCTGGTACAAACAAGTAGAACGATAACGACTGAGTTGGCGTTATGTTTTGTCCGCTCCAGCCAATGATGTAATTGCATTCGACCCCATCCTGGGTCAAATGTTGAAGTAGACAATGTTATCAGCTTAGACAGGTCACGGAGAACAGGATCGGCTCGGGCATGCTGCCCCATGATCACCGCTCCTGATTGTTACTCTCAGTTGCGGTCTGCGGTAGAGATTTCTTGATGGGCGTCGCCGCCGGCAGCACTCTCCGAGTGCAGGCCTCTCCACCCCGGGAGGCTGGTGCTGCCAGTAATCAGCCGAGCGCCACGCTCGTAGGTGAAATAGGACCATGCCCATTGAATAAAGACAAGAACGCGATTTTGGAAACCAATCAGAAAAAGAATGTGGATAAACAGCCAGGCCAGCCATGCCATAAATCCAGAGATGTGTATCTTGCCGAACTGTGCGACTGCGGCGGCTCGGCCGATAGTGGCGAGGCTGCCCTTGTCGTGGTAGTGAAAAGCGGGGCGCGGCGGTGATCCTGACCGAGTCACACGTGGGTCGAGTTTCATTTCGCCGCGAATTTCGCGACGAATCAACTTTGCAACGAATCGGCCTTCGAGGATGGCTACGGGCGCCACACCGGGCAGCAATTTGCCGGAAGCGTCGTTCAGAGCGGCGAGATCTCCGATGACGAACACCTCTGGATGATGGGGAAGGCTGAGGTCGGGATTGACCAACACACGTCCGGCGCGATCAATAGGCACGCCGAGCTTTTTCCCCAGCGGCGAAGCAGCCACGCCCGCCGCCCATATGATGACGGCGGCTTCCATACGCGTTTCGCCCATAGAAATGACGCCTGGCTCAATCTTGGTCACCATCGCGGAAGTGAGTACTTCCACACCCAGGCGCTGCAGTTGCTCGAGAGCGCTGCGCGAGAGATCTTCAGGATAGGCTGGGAGTACATGCGGGCCGCCTTCGATCAGACGAATACGAGCGCTGCTTGGATCTATAGCGCGAAAATCGTGAGCGAGAGCGTGGCGGCAGATTTCAGCGAGGGTGCCGGCGAGTTCGACTCCCGTAGGTCCGGCGCCGACGACCACGAAGTTCAGTGGGTCGAAAGATTCTCTGGCGGAAGCCTGGCGTTCCGCGAGTTCGAAGGCTAGCAGAACGCGGCGGCGAATTTCGAGAGCGTCCTCGATAGTCTTGAGGCCGGGAGCGAGAGGTTCCCATTCGTCGTGGCCGAAATAGGCGTGGCTGGCGCCGGCGGCAACGATGAGCGAATCGTAAGGAATTTCCTGATCGACAGTTTGCACGATGTGGCGTTCAAGGTCGAAGCCGGTAACCTCGGCCATGAGCACCTCGACGTTTTTGTGACGGCTCAGAATCGATCGAATCGGTGCGGCGATTTCGCCGGGCGACAGACCGGCCGTGGCTACCTGATACAGCAACGGCTGGAAGGTGTGATAATTCTTCTGGTCGACAACCGTGATTTTTGCCGACGCACTAGCCAACGCTTCGGCTGTATTCAGGCCGCCGAAGCCCGCTCCAACGATCACTACTCGATGTTCATCGTGATGCGCAAGCTTGCCGTTCATAGTCCTACTCTATAAGATTCAGCGCGATGGCAATGGGCTCCACAAGTTCCCCTGCGAATTTGCACCCTGCGAATTTGTACCCTGCATGGATGCGATGGCTTTTGCCTTCCGTGGGGGACTTGCTTTTCGTGGCGCTTTTGGCCCTGCTCACGTTCACAAACCTCTCGATGCGATTGCTGGGTGATGCCGGAATCGGCTGGCACATTCGGACCGGGCAACTGGTTCTGACGACCCATGCAATCCCCCTCGTAGATCCATTTTCCTCGAGCCTGGGCGGACACGCGTGGTTCGCCTGGGAGTGGCTCTACGACGTGCTGGTTGGCTGGTTAGAGAAAGCGGCGGGGCTGAATGGTGTTGCGCTGCTCACGGCCTTGATCATCGCGGCGTGTTTCTCGTGGACGTTTCGGCTGTTGCTGCGTCGTCGCACGAACGTTTTAGTAGCACTGATTCTCGTGCTGCTGGCGGCATCGGCGTCGATGATTCATTTTCTGGCGCGACCGCACGTGGTGAGCTGGTTGCTCACCGTGGCCTGGTTTTGGATTCTCGAGTCGTCGGAGAAAGAATGTCGCGGTTCTCATTCGAATTCCTCGGAGGACGCCACGATCACGCGCAGCCGCTCTTGGCTTCTGTATTGGCTGCCTTTGTTGATGCTGGTGTGGGTGAATGTACATGGTGGATTTCTGATTGGGTTTGTGCTCCTAACGATCTACTGGATTAGGCCTGCGTGGGAGTGGCTGAAGCTGACGCTCAAACTGACCGAGGACCGGTACGAAGAAGTCTTGCGGAAGATCAGAGCGGGCAGGCGCGTTTGGGATCTAACGTTAGCGGGTGCCTTAACCGCGGCGGCGACGTTGCTAAATCCCTATGGCTTCAAGTTACACCTTCATATTTACCACTATCTTTCGAATCGCTTCCTGATGGATCACATTGATGAATTCCAATCTCCCAATTTTCACTATGTGGCGCAGAAATGCTTTGCGGGATTGCTGGCGCTGACGCTGGTGGCATTGGTCGCGAAAGCACGCGAGTTTCGGAGGGTCAGCGCGAGTCAAGGCCTGTTGATACTGTTCTCGGTATATTCGGGACTGTATGCGTCGCGGAACATTCCCGTAACGTCGCTGCTGTTGATTCTGCTAATTGGACCTTGGCTTTCGTTTGCCATGGAACGGATTCCACAGCCGCAACAAACTACGGCGCGATGGCGAGGCCTCGCATCCACGCAGTTCCTTCGGCGCATGGAAACGATCGAGTTGGGCTTGCGCGGTCACCTCTGGTCAGTTGCGGCCGTTATGCTGACCTGCTGGATTGTGATGCATGGCGGCGGTAAGTTGGGCACAGAACGGCTGATGGACGCACACTTTGACGGTAAGCGCTTTCCAGTATTGGCGGTAGACTATCTTGAGAAACAAGGGGGACAAGGACCAATCCTGAGCCCCGACTATTGGGGTGGCTATCTTATCTACCGGCTTTATCCGAGGATGAGAGTGGTGATCGATGACCGGCACGATTTCTACGGAGAAGAATTCTTAAAGTCTTACTTGAAGATGATGCACCTGCAGCCAGGTTGGGATGATTTTCTTAGAGAACATTCAGCTCGGTGTGTGCTCGTTCCCAGGAATTCTGCGTTGGCCAACATTCTGAGCGAGACTGCGGCCTGGCAGGCGATCTACAGCGATGATGTTGCGGTCGCATTCGTGCCGGCTGCCAGGAAGCATGAGTAAGTCTGAACGCCTGCGTTGTCGGACCTTATATTATTCCCCTCGGCTGCCACGGACCTGCGCCTGATAAACTTTCACCGTGTCGCGCCTTACTCATCTGGAATGTACACGCTGCTGCGAACATTATCCCGCCGATCGTCCACAGACCGTTTGCCCGAAGGATGGTGGCATCCTGTATGCACGCTACGACCTCGCCAGCATCAAGAAAACGTTCTCGCCGGCATCGCTGCTGCCGCTGGCTCCGACCATGTGGCGCTACGACGCGGTTCTTCCCGAGGCCACGCCAGTCACGCTTGGCGAGGGTTTCACTCCCATGCTGCGCAGCCGTGAGTTTCCAAACGTTTTCATCAAAGATGAAGGCCTGAACCCAACCGGCTCTTTCAAAGCTCGCGGACTCTCGGCCGCAGTTACGATGGCTCACCATTTCGGTTTGAAAAAACTCGCCATCCCCTCAGCCGGAAATGCCGCCGGGGCCCTTGCCGCCTACGCTGCAGCCGCTGCCATAGAAGCTCACATTTTCATGCCCAAAGATGTACCCATGGCCAACCGCATCGAGTGCTACTACTATGGCGCCGAGGTCACGCTGGTTAACGGACTGATTTCCGACTGCGCTCGCAAAATTGCTGAACTCAAGGAAAAACCTGCGTGGTCGAAGGAAGGATGGTTTGACGTTTCCACTACAAAGGAGCCCTACCGTGTTGAAGGTAAAAAGACCATGGGGTACGAAGTCGCCGAACAGCTGGGATGGAAACTGCCACAAGGCATCATCTACCCAACGGGCGGCGGCGTCGGACTGCTGGGCATGTGGAAAGCCTTCGATGAACTCGAACAACTGGGTTTCATCGGCTCGGAGCGTCCGAACATGATTAGCGTGCAATCCACTGGATGCGCTCCCATTGTTAAAGCATGGGATGAAGGTAGAGTCTCGGCGGAAATGTGGACGCACGCTTCCACCCTAGCCTCCGGACTGCGCGTGCCCAAACCCTATGGCGACTATCTCATCCTCGAAATCCTGAAAAATAGCGGAGGCCTCGCGCTATCCGTCACCGACGAAGAAATTCTTGACGCCACTCGTCACTGGGCGAAGGTAGAAGGAGTTTTTGCCGCGCCCGAGGGCGCAGCCTCACTAGTCGCCTACGAGAAACTATTGGCCAGCGGCTTCTTCACTGCTGACGATACTATCGTTCTGTTCAATACTGGCTCCGGCCTGAAATATCTGGATGTGTTGGATACGAACGATGCGCAAGAGGCGCCTCGACCCGCGCCCCGCTCCATCGCCGGAATCATCGGCCCGTATTAGACCGAAGTTCCATGAGGTTCGAAAGATTATTCTGCTGATCTCCAAAGGGTTAGCACCGAAATCAGTTTGCGCTTACTGAGAACCTTCGGACCAGTTCGTAAGCCTGAGCCTGCACAGGCGTCGGCTCCGGCACCTGCTGAAATGTTAGGTTGGTTTTCTCGTCCCGCTTTCGCGGCTTGAGCGCATAAGTTACGCGGGCGCGGCTGGCCAACTCTGCCATCAGCGTCTCGAAGCTGTGCACGGGAAGACCATCGGCAGTCTCGTGCGAGTGCTTCTTGCGCTGCGCCGAGGCCGAGGGTCCGGCCGTTAGAACCGGATCTCGATGCTGGCGCTGTTCCCACCGCTCTTCATCTTCGAACAACAGCGGCGCCCAAGCGCGACGCAGATGCCACTCCACGTAGTAGGCCAACACGCATAGAAAGATGTGCGCCGGCACGCGCTCTTCGGTGCGATGCCGTATCGGCCGCACCAACAGATCGATCCCCTTCAGACAGCGAAACGCCCGTTCCACCTCCGCCAGGCTCTTGTAGCTGCGCACGGTCTCTTCCGCCGAAAGTCGCTCCGCCGCCTCGCTGGTGCGCAGCACATAAATCCCATCCAGCTTCTCTTCCTGCGCGATCAACTCCGCTCGCCGACTCCAGACGAAGCTGCCCTCGCCAATGCTGCACGCAAAGTGCTTACCCATTTTGTAGCGTCCCAGTACCTTCCCCACCTTCATCCCAATCGCCGCCGCGGTGAGCGGCTTTCTCTTCCGCCGCGCCACTTCCTGGCTGATCTTCTGCAAGCTCTTCTCCGTGGCTTCCAGTAACGCCTGTCGCTTGCGCCGGCGCTGTTCCTCGAGCATCGGGTTGTGACACACCATCAGCCGCTCGCCGGCATACTCCGGTGCGCTGATCTCCGCCAGATTCTTCTCATCCAACAACGACAGCTGCAACGCCCCCTGCTCCACCAGTTGCCGAATTGCCGTGCTCGTCAAGGCGGTGATCCATCCCAAACCTGGGTGCAGTTTCAGCTTCTCAATCTGCGGTTGGGTCAGCATCCCGCGATCGCCCACCATCACCACCCGCTCCAATCCAAACCGCTCCCGCAGCTTCTCCACTTGCTCGGCCACCGTGGTCGGATCTCCCGTGTTCCCGGCATAGACGCTCACCGCCACCGGGCACCCTTCGCCATTGGTCATCACTCCGTAGACGATGATGGGCAGGCTCTTCTTGCCATCACGATCATGACCAAACTTCGCCAGCGGGCACCTGTGTCCTTCGTAGAAACTGCTCGACACGTCATAGAGCACCAAGCCGCCTTCGCGCAGGTGACGCGCCGCCAGCTTCTTTTCGATGCGCTCCTGTCGCTCCCCCAGCCAATCCATGGCGGCGTAGAGATCATCCTCGCTGGCCTCGGCCACGCCCAACTCCTCGGCCAGCGTGGTGCTGTGCCACAGGCGCGTGGTGGCCAGTTTGGAGACGGGAGCGATGAGCCGCTGTACGATCATGGCCACCACCAGATCGCGTTCGCGGCAGGGCTGGGAGGAGATCAGGCGCTCCAGTTCGAGCTTGCGGATTATTTCGAGCACGGCTTCGACATGGCCGTGGGGGAGAGACTTTTGCGTGGTGAACAGGTCGTGGGGAGAAACCAGAGGCTCATCCTGCAGCAAGCGGCGGAAGGTTTCGATCTTTTCTTGGGGCCAATCGGAGAGGTTGGCCAAGGTGCGCTGGCGGGTTTTGTTGCCCTCGCGCCAGCCTTCGCGCAGGAGGATGGCGGGCGGGGAATTGCGGTTGGGGACGACGGCGATGTACATGCGAACATATAATTACAAATACACCATGATGTCAAGCACTATAATGTTAATTACATGAGAACATATTTAAGTTAACACATTTTACCTAACCAGCGAATCCTCAACAGATTAGCTTCGAATTAGTCTTCTATTTCTGCTGGAACTTCGGATTAGAAACTGCCTAGGCTTGGGTTGAGCCACATGACGTCGGCGCTACACCTGCTCTGCAATTCATTGACTTGCTGCTGCTTCGCCCCTAAGATGGTCGCGCAAGAATGATCGGCAAGACCATCTCGCATTACCGCATCGTCGAGAAGCTGGGCGGCGGCGGCATGGGCGTGGTCTACCGAGCGGAAGATATCAAGCTGGGCCGCTCCGTCGCGCTCAAGTTCCTTCCCGAAGAATTGGCTAAGGATCGTCAGGCCCTGGACCGCTTTCAGCGGGAAGCGCGGGCCGCCTCGGCGCTCAACCATCCCCACATCTGCACCATACATGAGGTTGACGAGGAAGGTGGACAGGCTTTCATCGTCATGGAGTTCCTCGACGGCCAGACGCTGAAGCACCGTATCGCTGGCCGTCCCATGGACACTGAGACGCTCCTGAATCTAGCAATAGAGATTGCCGACGCGCTCGATGCCGCGCATTCCAAAGGCATTATTCATCGTGACATCAAGCCCGCGAACATTTTCGTAACCAAGCGTGGGCAAGCCAAGTTGCTGGACTTTGGTCTAGCGAAGCTGGCGCCGGAAAATCGCGCAGGAAGTTCGGAATCAGCGCTGCTAACGGCGACGGACGGAGCGATGATGACGACTCCCGGATCCACGGTAGGGACCGTAGCCTACATGTCGCCAGAGCAGGTTCGCGCGGAAGAACTGGATGCGCGCACTGATTTGTTCGCTTTTGGCTCGGTGCTATACGAAATGTCCACGGGGAGCCTGGCGTTTCCCGGGAGCAGTAGCGGCGTAATCTCCGAGGCGATTCTGAACCGAACACCGCCGCTTCCTTCAATCACGAATCCAGCAATACCCGCCAAGCTCGAGGAATTGATTTTCAAGGCGATTGAGAAAGAGCGCGAGTTTCGCTATCAGACGGCCGCCGAGCTCCGGGGCGACCTGAAGCGAATCAAGCGGGCGCTGGATACCTCACGCGTCCGTACTGGAAGCTCCGCCGCTGTCGTTTCCGTTTCAGAAACGCCAGTGACCCCAGTTGCCGAGACAGCTCGGTCGCAAAAGCGCGTGTTGGTCACGGCATTGGCGGCCGCTGCCATCGCTCTCATCGCGGGCGTTGGCGCGGGAAAATTCTTATGGCAGCACCCGGTGCAGGCTTCGCTACCCGTCTACCATCCACTCACATTCCGGCGAGGCATGGTGCACGCCGCACGATTTGCTCCTGACGGCAAGACCATCATCTACAGTGCGGCGTGGGAAGGGAAGTCGTTACAGCTATTCACCACGCGGCCGGAGAGTCCGGAATCGCATGAGTTGGAGCCTGCTGGAGCTGACGTCCTCGCCGTGTCGTCCTCGGGAGAAATGGCGCTGTCACTGCGCAGCCATCCAGTCGCACAGTTTCTTTACTCCGGCACACTCGCGCGCGTGCCATTAGTCGGCGGCGCCCCACGGGAGGTCATGGAGAATGTGGAGTGGGCCGATTGGGCTCCGGATGGAAACACTCTGGCGCTTGTGCGCCAGGAGCAGGGCCGGCACCGCCTTGAGTTTCCTCCGGGCAAGCTGCTCTATCAGGCCGATGGATGGATCGGCCATATTCGCATTTCCCCGAAAGCAGACGCTGTCGCTTTTATTGACCATCCTCAACTCGGAGACGACGGTGGGGCGGTTGCCATGGTTGATCTGGCGGGAAAAAAGACAACTCTTTCGACCGGCTGGGACAGCATTCAGGGAATCGCATGGTCGCCCGGCGGCGATGAAATTTGGTTTACCGCAACCCGCACCGGCGGCGACCGATCTCTGTATGCCGCGAGTCCTTCGGGCAGTGTGAGATTGCTTGCCCGCGTACCGGGAGAATTGACTCTGCTTGATGTTGACCGCGATGGGCATGTACTGCTGACGCGCGGCAACGATCGGGCCGGAATGATCGGTCTGGCTCCCGGCGAAGCCAAAGAGCGCGATCTGTCCTGGCTCGACTGGTCGACGCCGGGGGATTTATCGGCGGACGGCCGGACCGTACTATTTGCTGAGACCGGTGAGGGTGGCGGACCGAAGTATGCGGTCTATCTCCGCAAAACGGATAATTCTCCGGCCATTCGTCTTAGTGAAGGAATTGGAATGGCGTTGTCTCCTGACGGGAAATGGGCCCTGGCGCGGCCCAATGTCACTCCGTCACCGCTCGTTCTTCTGCCCACGGGAGTCGGTGAAGCGCAGCCCCTCACTCACGATTCCATCAATCACCTCTGGGCACGATGGCTTCCCGATGGGAAACGGTTGCTGTTTCTGGGCAACGAAGAGGGACACGGATTTCGTCTCTATGTGGAATCTCTCGAGGAGGGCAAGCCGCGCCCGATTACCCCGGAGGGTGTGAACCCCCCAGTTGCGCTCTCCCAGAAAGGCGACTTTGTGGCCAGTGTGGGTCCGGACCACAAAATTTACCTTTATCCCATCAGTGGTGGTGAGCCTGTGCTCGTCTCCGGCACAGAGCCAGACGAGGCTCCAACCGGTTGGTCCGCGGATGGGCGGTTCCTCTACGTGTTCCGCTTTGGAGAAATTCCTGCAAGAGTCTCACAGCTTGAGTTGTCTACGGGGAAAAGGAAACTATGGAAGGAACTGGTGCCGGCGGACGCGGCGGGAATTGATACGATCCGTGGAATCACAATTACGCCGGATGCGAGAGCTTATGTGTACGGCTACATCCGGACCCTCTCTGATCTTTATGTAGTCGAAGGCTTGAAGTGACGGAATATAGTGATTGCCTTGGTGGATTTCTCCATTAAGAAAGAACCTTGTCCTTAAAATCCTGTGCGGCCCGGGCCACGTTCTCCGGACGCCCAAGATCCAGCCAATAATATTCGTCAGCACGAAATGCGAGGATTTTGTCTCGCCCGGCAGCGAGACGCAGATAGGAGTTGATGATGGAGAAAGCGCCTTCTTCGGGAATCATGTCAAAGATACGAGACGAGATGACATGGATGCCGGAGAAGGCCAACGCCTGCCCCTGAGGCGAAGGTCGAGCCAGTTCCGGAACTCCATCACGCCCGTGGCGCCGCCCGCATAGTTGAAGTTGCTCGTCAAACAGCAAGTATCTGGAAGTCTCTCGGTCTTGCACGGCAAGTGTTGCCAGGGCATGATGTTCCACGTGAAATTGCACCATGTGCCTCAGGTCAATGGTGCTGATGACATCGACGTTGTGCAGAATGAACGGCTGGTTCAGTTCGTCTGCATCGCCGAGAAAGAAATGTGCAGCTTTCTTCAACCCGCCGCCGGTATCGAGCAGAGCTTGCTCGCGCGAGATTTCGATGCGCATTCCGAAGTTATCGTTTGCTTGCAAATACTCGACCACCATGTCGGCGAAGTGATGCAAATTGATGATGACCTTGCGAACTCCAAACGTGCGCAGGCGGGAGAGCGTGATCTCGAGCAGCGTGTGGCCATTGATTTCCACCAGTGCCTTGGGGCGATCGTTGGTGAGAGGGCGAAGTCGGGTCCCCAGGCCTGCGGCCAGAATCATCGCTTTCATTGCGCCAGATTCTCCAACTCGCGATGCCGCACGACGACCTCTATCCCATTCCGGCCGCGCAATCGTTTCGCGACCTGCTCCGCGAGATAGACTGAACGATGCTGGCCGCCGGTGCAACCGAACGAAACCATCAGGCTCTTGAAGCCGCGTTGCTGATAGTTGCTTACGCTCGCATCCACCAATGACATAACGCTGGCCAGAAACTGGTGGACGCTCTGTTCTTGATTGAGATACTCGATCACCGGCGCATCTCTTCCTGTGAGCATCTTGAACCGCTCTTCACGGCCGGGATTTGGCAGGCTGCGGCCATCGAAAACAAATCCGCCGCCGTGCCCGCTTTCATCTTTCGGCATTCCGCGGTGAAAAGAAAAGCTCAAAATCCGAACTGTCAAATTGTCGGCTTCAGAGGCCAAGCCTTGCAGCTTCTCCGAGGCCAGCATGCTGTGGAAGGCTTCCATCAGCGTGGGTAATTCGATTGGCAATTTGTCGTTATGCAGCAGCCAGCGCAAATTTTTCAATGCGTACGGAACACTTTGCAGAAAATGCGCTTTGCGCTCGTAAAAGCCGCGAAAACCGTAGGCTCCCAGCGCCTGCAGGATGCGAACATAAACATAAGCGTAGTAATGCTGCAGGAACGCTTCGCGATCGAGTTCGACAAAAGCGCCAACCCTCTCAATATAAAGGTCGAGCAACTGCTGGCGCAGCGCTGGCGGTAAATCGGCCTTGGCGTCGTACAGAAGGGAAGCGATGTCGTATTGCAGCGCGCCTTTGCGGCCGCCTTGATAGTCCAGAAAAAATGGCTGGCCGTTGCGCAGCATAATGTTGCGGGATTGGAAATCCCGGTACATGAAGTAGTTGCAGTCGGCGGTCAATAAGAAATTTGTCAGCCGGTCGAAGTCGTCCTCCAGCGCCTGCTCGTTGAAGGCAATACCGGCGAGCCTGAGAAAATAATACTTGAAATAGTTCAAGTCCCAGGAAATGGATTGCCGATCGAAACTGGCTCGTGGATAGCACACTTTGTAATTCAAATCGCGGCCGGCCTCTATCTGAAAGTGCGGCAGCACGGCCACGACTTTGCGATATGCTTCCACCGCTTGCGGAGCGATCTTCTCGCCCTCTCGATTTTTTGAGAGGAACTCGAAAAGCGTCGTGTCTCCGAGGTCTTCTTCGAGATACGCTCCCTGGCTTAGATCCTCAGCATAAATTTCCGGTACGGGCAAACCGTGCTGCCGAAAATGCCGGGAAAATTCTACGAATGCGACGTTCTCTTCGTGAACGTTGTAGAGAATGCCAATCGCTCTATCTTTGTCGCTGGATAGCCGAACGATGTTACGCCCTGACCCGCCGAGTTGACCCTGGAGCGGTTGTATCCGCCCTGGCGGAACATGGAAACGCTGCTCAAAAAGCTTTTTGAGAACATCCATAATCGGATACGCTTCCCAGCGCAACCACTAAAGATAACATCGACGCTCGATCTCAAGCCGCCCAGCCTGAAGCCGCCCAGGATTGCAGTTACTTGATAACCCAGTCCCCAATTCCCTATGCTGAAGTAAGCATGACCGACCGTCTCTACTACCACGATTCTTTCCTTCACCATTTTGATGCCGAAGTAAAGTCGGTGATCGAATCTCCGCGCCCGGCGCTCGTTCTCGACCGCACAGCTTTCTACCCAACCAGCGGCGGTCAGATCCACGACACAGGCTGGATCGCTCCTGAGGAACTCCCGGCGGACGGAACCGCTGACCCAGGCTCCCACCCCGGCCATAGACTCCGCGTTACCGAAGTAGCTGACAGCGAAGACGGTCGAGTCGTCCACTACCTCGAAGCCCCACTGAAGAATGTGCGGCCCGGCAGTCGCGTTCATGGCGAGATCGACGTTGCGCGCCGCCGCGATCACATGCAGCAACACTCCGCCCAGCACGTGCTTTCCGCTGCCTTCGTCCGGCTGTTCGATATGCCTACAGTCTCTTTCCACATGGCCGATGAGTACTGCTCCATCGATCTCGACACTCCTTCCCTCAGCAAGGAAAAAATCGAAGCCGCCGAGCGCTTGGCGAATGAAATCATCTTGGAGAATCGCTGCGTGGACGTGCGCTATGTGACGCGCGACGAAGCAGGGAAGCTAGGTCTGAGGAAACTGCCACCGGCGGAGCGCGACCAATTGCGGCTCATCGACATTCGAGACTTCGATCTCACCGCTTGCGGAGGCACGCACGTGACTAATACCGGGCAGATTGGAGCCGTCCTGCTGCGCAAGAGTGAGAAAGTTCGGCATGGATACCGCGTAGAATTCGTTGCCGGCGAGCGCGCCGTTGCAACTGCGCGCCGCGATTTCTCCGTGCTTTCTGAAACTGCTGCACTGTTTTCCGCCCATATCTACGACGTTCCGCAACAAGCCCGCAAGGCCCTCGATGAAATCAAATCACTGCGCAAGCAGTACGAGCAATCGCAGGAGGAATTGGCCGCGGCACAGGCCGCAGCGCTGTTAGCCGAAAGTCCCGAAAGCAACGGACGCAAGCTGTTGATGCGCACCTTCTCCGACCGCGACCTCAACTTCCTCAAGCTGCTGGCTCAGAAATTGACGCGGCAATCTCCCGCGGTTGCGCTGCTCGCCACTACATCGCCACATCCTGCCCTCGTTTTTGCCCAGTCTGCGGGGCAGCCATACGACATGGGCGCACTGTTAAAAGAAATAATGGCGAAACTCGGAGGCCGGGGTGGCGGCAGCAAAGACCTTGCCCAGGGCGGGGTCCCCAAATCCGACGGACTCGACGCCGCCCTCACAGCCGCGGCTGAGAAACTGGCGCTCCGACGCCCACAACGCGGTGCCCAAGAATAAAACCCCCACCGGACCGTAGTCCAATGGAGGTCGTTGCATTCTAAGCTTATTTCCAGCAGTCCGCTAAGCGACGCGATTTCGACGCCCGCCCTTTTCCCACCATACGGCAGGATCCTCGGGGCGGTTCAGCATCTGCGACAATTCCTTCTTGATTTCCGCCAGGCGGTTGGCGCGCATTTCCACTGCCGACTGGTCAATTTGGCTGTCTGCGCTCCGGTTCAGCGAGCGTGCGTTCATGTTCCGCAAGTCCGTAATTTCCTGACGAAGGCTGGTGAGGTGCTCCAAGATGTATGGCATACCTTGATAATACCGCATATTCACGGAACCGCCGTTTAATTAAATCTTGCGTTAATGACGGAAGTCCAGGACCCAGAAATGACAAAAAGTGGCCACATCTCGTACATTTCGTTGGGCCTCAGTGCTCGTATCCGCCGCTCTCTAAAGAGACTTTGCCGCGGAACATCCGATAGACAATCACAAAGTAAACGAGCGCGCACAACATCCCAAAAGACCACCAGATCAGTCCTACGTGAAGGGTGTGCGGACCCGATAGCGCTTTCTCAATGGTGATGTCGTTGGCTGAACCGGTCGTAGACGGCAATAATCGAGGATAAAGAGCGACTGCCGCTCCTACCAGCATTGCCGTCAAGTAGATGCACGAGCATAGAAACGCATTGCGGTCGGCGCCCTTGCGGCAGAAGTAAACCATCCCGAATAGCGAAAGCAGCACAACCAACGGAACCGCGAATGTCACCGGATACTCGCGGTAGTTGACCAAAGTATCGGTTCGGGCAATCGCCGACGCAGGCAGGCTGAGGACGGTTAGGAACAACAGAGCGACCCACAGACGGCGAGCCATCATACGGGAACGTTGCTGCAAATCGGCTTCGGTTTTCACCGCGAGATAGAGCGCTCCATGAACGGCGAGCGCCACCGGCGCAATCACTCCACCGATGACCGTGTACCAGTCGAGAATCCCGGGTTGTGGCCCCACGCGGAAGTCGGTCCATAGCGGTAGAAAGAAATAGCCGTCTGCCTGGAGAGGAACTCCACGGATCACGTTGGCCAGGGCTGCGCCGTAGAACACAGCTAGGAGCGCGCTGGCGAAAAAGAAGACGCCATCGAAAAAGGATCGCCAGACGCCCGCCTCTATTTTCATCCGCAATTCCACCGCGCAGCCACGCATGATCAGCAACCAAAGCACAATCATTAACGCCAGATAGAATCCGCTGAACGCCGAGGCATAGAGCAACGGGAATGCGAAGTAAAGTGTTCCCCCGCCCGCAATCAGCCACACCTCATTTCCATCCCATACCGGACCAATGCTGCGGAGCATGAGCTGGCGCTCCTGTTCGGTGCGGGGCAACAAGACGTGCAGAATCCCCACTCCCAGGTCGAATCCGTCGAGCACGATATATGCGACCAGCATGATTGCTACGAGCCAGAACCAGATGAATCCCATCTCTACTCCTCAAGCCACTGTCTGCGCCGCGTTTTTGGATGCCGTCGGCAAGGTCATGGCCGGACCACTATCGATGATGCGATATACCAGCACGGTGAAAAGAATCGAGAGAACGGTGTACATTCCCATGAAGCCGAGCAAGGTGAACAGAGCATTCCCGGAGGAAACATGCTTCGAATACCCTTCAGGAACGCGGATCAGACCGTAAACCACCCAAGGTTGGCGTCCAATTTCCGCGGTCATCCAACCAGCCGTATTCGCGATATAGGGAAAGGGAAAGCTCAACAGTAGCGGCCAAAGCAGCCAACGCGTGTGAAAGAGCTTTCCACGCCATAGAAAGAGCGCTGCTACGACCATGAGCGCTGCAAAGTACGTCCCCAACCCGGCCATGATGTGATAGCTGTAGAACAACAGAGGAAGAGGGGATGGCCACTGGTCCCGAGGAAATCTATCGAGCCCTTCGACTTCGGCTTTGGTTGTGCCGTATATGAGGAAACTCAGAACGTCATTCACGACAATCGGATTGTCGATGTGTTGAGTTTCCTCGTCGGGTTGACCGATAAGCACAATTGGAGCACCGGCCTCGGAGTGGAAGAGGCCCTCCATGGCGGCGATTGCCGCGGGTTGATGCCTTGCTGTGTATTTGCCCTGAAGATCTCCGGTAGGGAAAATTTGTGCGACAGATGAGATGACCCCTGCGATCACTCCTATTCGCAAGAACACTTTTCCGTGTTCAGCGAAACGATTCTCCAGCACATAAAACGCGCCCAGGGAACACATCACAAAAGCGCCCGTGATGACTGCCCCAGACATATTGTGCGCATATTGAAGCAAGGCCCAGGGATTGGTCAGAAGTCCCCAGAAACTGGTGACCTCATAAACCCCGTTCGGCAGAACCCGGTAAGCCACGGGATGTTGCATCCAGGCGTTAGTAACAATGATGAAGAATCCCGAAATCCAGGAGCCCAAAAAGACGAGGAAGGCAGCGGCCCAATGACCCCATGCAGACAAGCGTTTCTCGCCGAAAAGAAATAGACCCAGAAACGCCGATTCCAGGAAGAATGAAAAGACGCCTTCCATGGCGAGCGGTTGGCCGATTACGCCGCCTGTGGTGCGCGCAAATTGCGACCAATTGGTGCCGAACTGGAATTCCATGGGAATGCCGGTGACAACACCGAGCAAGAAATTAATGGCGAATATCCTGGCCCAGAAGCGAGCCGCCTCGTTATAGCGCTCGTCCCTGCGGCGGATAGCGATGGCCTTCAGCACCACGATCAACAAAGCCAATCCCATCGTTAATTGCGGAAAGAGATAGTGAAACGTGATGGTGAAGGCGAAATGAATCCGGTGCAGCAATAATGCGTCCATGCGAAACCTACGCCTTCAAGTACTTTGACCTTTCAACCAAACTGTGCACATCCCACAAGCCTCAGTGACCGATGACAGCGATCCCCTTCATGTCTGCAGCATGTTCTTCAAAGAGTGCGCTCGTTCGGAAAAGCAGTCAACACCGTGAGTGGGCGGCGTCAGGTCGTTCTCGCGTTAAAAGTTAAAAGACGGGGCGGACCCTAAGCCGAAGGTCGTAGAGAACTCTAGTTGCCATCCCGCAGTTAAACAGAACACCGCTGCGGGATAGAGATAATTCAAAAAAAGTCAGCCATGTTGTCGATGTCGCGATTCCTCGTTCGACATGTAAATAGAGCCAGGAAAATGTGGCCAGAGGAGGCGGACGTGGCGGGGCAGAACACAGGCTTTCGGGGTTTTAAGTCACTCGCGGGAGGAGTCCTCGTTGGACTTGGAATATTTATCCTGTATCGGGAGATGGCTGGGGCGATTACCGGCTTGAGGCATCTCCTCGGTGCAAACGGCTCCGGAGCGCTGGGAGTAGTGCCCGCCGTTGTCTTCGCGGTCTCAAAGGGTTTGCAGACCTGTGCCGCCGATCATCAGCGGTTTGTGCAATGTTTCCTGAAGCATTCATTGGTATCATTCTGGCCGCTACTGCTGGTCAGGGTAGGGACGGTATTGTCGCGAGATGCCTTCATGGATGATCGTTGCCCGCTTTCAAAAAATTAAGGGCACTTGTCGATCCGATTGCCCATCGTTCGACGTTAAAGTAGAGGTCAGATTATCTCAGACTCAAGAGGAGGCATACGCAATGCGATTCATGGTGATGGTCAAGGCCAGCAAGGATTCAGAGGCCGGGGTTATGCCGAAGCAAAAGCTGCTTGCCGACATGGGAAAGTTCAATGAAGAGCTGGTGAAAGCCGGGGTGCTGCTCGCCGCGGATGGGCTGCAGCCCACCTCGAAAGGCAAGCGCGTACGGTTCTCGGCCGAGAAGCGGACCGTAATTGATGGGCCATTCACCGAAACCAAGGAACTGATTGCCGGTTACTGGATATGGCAGGTTCGGTCGATGGAAGAAGCTGTCGAATGGGTCAAGCGTTGCCCCAATCCTCATGAAGGCGAATCCGAGATTGAAATTCGGCAGGTGTTTGATTTGGAGGACTTCGGTACTGAGTTGTCTCCCGAACTCAAGAAGCGGGAAGAACGCATGCGCACCGATTTGGCCGCAAAGAAGCGATAGTTGAGGCAGCTCGGAAAAATTTGTTTTCCGTGTCGATTTCGCGATACTTCGTTCGACGAATAAATAGAGATAGAGCCCAGGTCCGGCGGTCGAGACAGTCTACGGAAATCGGCTCCCAACGCAAAACCTAAAGGAGATACGACGATGCGATTCATGATGATAGTCAAGCATGCTGAGAAACAGGGGCATCCGCCCAAGGCGTTGATGGATGCGATTGCGAAACTCGCCGAAGAGGACTCCAAAACCGGCGCGATGCTCGGCAGCGGAGGGTTGGGGCCAACAGGACAAGGTGCCCGCGTCCGGGTTTCCGGGGGAAAGGTGACGGTGACCGACGGGCCTTTCACCGAGGCCAAGGAGATTATCGGGGGCTATGCGCAGTTCGAGTTGAAATCGAAGGAGGATGCAATCGAAGGGGCAGTCCGGTTCATGGAACTTCACAAGAAATACTGGCCGGGCTGGGAGGGCGAGACGGAGATTCGCGCGATGCTCGAACCGGGAGACTGTTTTCCGGGAGGATAGCAGCGGTCGGGGAACTCTATTCATACGAGAATCTCCCGGCTTGCAGTCAGCAATCAAAAATGGTGTGATCGGTAGCTGTGACGTCTACTGATATACATCGGACGATCGACGCAGTCTGGCGGATCGAGT
Organism: uncultured Acidobacteriota bacterium; assembly: GCA_963720155.1. GTDB lineage: Bacteria > Acidobacteriota > Terriglobia > Terriglobales > Acidobacteriaceae > Sulfotelmatobacter. The sequence continues at coordinate 97,784 of CAVREP010000010.1, read as the reverse complement.
CACCCCGGCTCATCGCCGCCCTCACGCGGATCGTGCGCGATATCGGTCTTGCCGAGGATCTCGCACAGGATGCTCTCGTCGCCGCGCTCGAGCAATGGCCGGAGTCAGGCGTCCCGTATAATCCGGGCGCCTGGCTCATGGCCGCGGCCAAGCATCGTGCCATCGATCACTTCCGCCGAAACGCGAGACTCGAGCGCAAGCACGAACAACTCGGTCGCGAGCTTGAAGAGAAAGAGATGGCCGTGCCAGATTTTGAAGCGGCTCTCGACGATGATGTGGGCGATAATCTTCTGCGTTTGGTGTTCACCTCCTGTCATCCAGTTCTTCCCACCGAATCGCGAGTTGCTCTTACGCTGCGCTTACTCGGGGGCCTGACCACCGAGGAGATCGCGCGTGGCTTTCTCGTTCCGGAAGCGACCGTCGCCCAGCGCATCGTGCGGTCCAAACGCACGCTCACCGAAAAGCGTGTGCCCTTTGTGGTCCCGCGTGGAAATGAGCTCACCGCCCGGCTGTCGTCGGTGCTTGAGGTCATCTATCTCATTTTCAATGAGGGCTACTCGGCGACCAGTGGTGACGACTGGATGCGGCCTGCACTCTGTGAAGAGGCGCTGCGGCTTGGGCGCATCTTGGCCGAGCTCACTCCGCGAGAGCCAGAGGTCCACGGCCTGGTCGCGCTTATGGAAATTCAGGCCTCTCGCTCCAAGGCTCGCGTGGGTGCGTCGGGAGAGCCGATCCTGCTTTTCGATCAAAACCGCGCACACTGGGATCAACTCCTTATCCAACGCGGTCTGGCGGCGCTTGCTCGCTCAGAGACGGTGCGTGCCGAAAAGCTGGGCGCTGCGCCAGGTCCGTATGTACTGCAAGCTGAGATCGCAGCCTGTCACGCGCGAGCGCGCACGCCGGAGGAAACCGACTGGCCACGAATTGTCGCGCACTACGCGGCACTCGCCCAGGCCACGCCGTCTCCGGTCGTGGAGTTGAATCGCGCGGTCGCGGTGGCCATGGCTTTTGGTCCAGTTGCAGGACTAGAGATCGTTGATGCGTTGCTTGCGGAACGCTCACTTCAGAGCTACCACCTGCTGCCGAGCGTGCGCGGCGACTTTCTCAAGAAACTAAACCGTTTCGATGAAGCCCGCGAAGAATTCGAGCGCGCCGCATCGCTAACCCGCAACGCGCGAGAGCGCGAACTGCTCCTCGACCGTGCCCGCGCATGCGTCTCCGGTTCAACCCCGTCCTAGATTTGGTGACCGAATGACGACACTTCGTGGGCATTCCCGTGGCACGCGGCAGAATTCGTCTTGTTTACGAGGATGGAATGTTCGTCTCCCTATTTCATTCCCAGGTCCGTTAGAACCTTCGGATGTTCTTCTCCTGTCGCAAGAAACTGGTGGCAGGCGGAGCAGTCATTGGTGATCGTCTGGCCGTCTGCACTGGTATGACTGCCGTCATGGCAGCGGAAGCAGCCCGGAGAATCCTTGTGTCCCAGATTATTCGGGTGCGTTCCCCAGGTGAGGCGCATTTCGGGGAAAACGTTGCGTATAGACCGCCGCCACTTCGTCGGCAGATTGTTGTATCACCGTCCGCCGCGTCTGATAAATCTCCGGATAACTTGTCCGATAAAACTTGTCGAGCTCGCTGACGATATGCTGCTTCGCTACATCGCGGTCAGGATAGTCCACCTTCAGAACCTCGACCGCCTTCTTCTTGATGTACGGAAGCTCAGGACTTATGCGGCCCAGCGACATTTGTTTGTCCACAGCATTTTCTGGCAGGTCGAAAGCGTGCGTGGGCCGGTTGGGGCAATCTACGCAATCCATCACGCGAGGCTGGCCGCGGTCTAACTACTGCTGAGTTGGCTTGGCGTCAGTAGAGATGAATTCAGTCGTCCTCCGGCAGCATCGGTGGTAATAGGCTACTGGAATGGTCCGCCGCGCTGTATCGGTTGACATATAGCGGATACGAGTGGTGGCTTGCTGCGAGAGGTTTCGTCACGTGACGGTACTGAAGGCTGGAACGAAGGGATAGGTTGTAGGGTGCTGTAGGTTCTGTCATGCCCGTGATCCCCGAGCATCCTGTCCTTCCATTCTGTGCGACGGCTTGTTCGACGAGTTGTCGTTGGGATGGCATGCGAAGCGAGATTCTCGCTTCGCGGTGCTGTCCGCCAGGTGTGCCCGTGGATTCCGACCGAACCCTGCCAGGTTCGTCCGCCCACCTTCAGCAGCAGCACATCGGTCTGGGGCGTATTTTTTTCGTCGTCCTTGTGGCTGGTATTCACCAGAAACTTGTCGCCGGTAAAGCGCTGCGGCCAATGACATTGCTCGCAGGTCTCGTGTGCAGGACGAAGGTATTTCACAGGGGAGGGAATCGGCCGTGAATAGGTGTGAAACGTCACTGCAAAAACCTGGCGCAAACCGGATAGTTTGGAGCGCACGAACCACGGAGCTCCCGGGCCGATGTGGCACGCCACACAAGCAACATGCGAATGCGGCGAATTCTGATACGCCGTAAATTCGGGGGCCATCACAGTGTGACAGGTGGTTCCACAGAAACTCGTAGAATCCATATACTGGACGCCGCGGTAGGAGGCAGTCCCGACAATGATAAGGTTGATCACCGTTGCCAGTGCAGCGTACTCGAAAGTACGCCGCACAATTGGAATGCGCAGGTCAATCGCAGGATAAGTCTCCGGCAATTCCCCGCTTCTGCGCAGGCCTCCTCTTCGCAGCCAAATCCCCCAAAGGGATGAGCAGCAAACCAAAGACAAAAATTCCCGGAAGGATCAGGAAGATGAGAATTCCGACCTAAGGATGCGGAGGTCCTGGCAGAAAGGCGTCATAGAACCAGAAGGCAATCATGGTGAGTGCAGCACGCGTGGTCAGCACTGCACCGGTGAGCGAGATGGGGTTCTGGCCGAGAAAATAGATGGGCCGGGACCAGCCGCGAATGCTATCTCCAAGATTCATTTCAAATCGCCACTTTCATTACCAGTCTGCAGGTCAGCTTAAGAGCGCCAGCACACTTCAAATTATGCCGCGGAATCTCCGCAACCCTCAACCATCTCTCTGTTCTGAATAACCAGCCTACTTCTTCAAAGTGCGAATGTAGGCCACTAAGCCCTTGACCTGTTCCGGCGTCAGAGATTTAAAAGCTGGCATCTTGTTCTTGCCGTTCGGGATGGTATCGGCGAGCTCCGTGTCCGACATTTTCTGTACGTCTGCCGAGGTCAAGTCGTGCACACCCAGTGTCTTGCCCATCGCAGACCCAGTGCCGTCCGCCCCATGGCACAGCGCGCATTTCGATTTTGAAAAGCGCCGCCGGGTTTTGCGCACGCATCGATGACGGGAAGACCAACATCATGGCTAAGGCGAAGATGAGGATAAACTTCTGCGCATCGAATCTCTTCATCATTTCTGGACTCCTTCAACCTGCGAGTACTGTCGGCTCATCCCGTAACCCAGCCAATGGCATGAGTATATGAGCCAAAAGCTTAAAGAGACAATGCCGGTTGTCACAGAGAAAAGTGAGGGATCACGGCGAAGACCTTGCTTCTTCCCCGAACGCTCTTGGATCCCGACCCGGCGCCGGCCAAGGACGGTTCCCGGTCTCTGGAGCTAAGATTCATGCAGGTGAATGAGCCTTCTAAAATGAGCTGCTGCCGCCAGCTTCGCTCGCTGTGATAAAGTGGCGCCCCGTACGGATCCCACACCGCGCTCCGTAAACTTGTAAAGGTGGCAGACCATGCCAGCGGCATGGATGAGGGTATTGATGATCCAAAGGTGGACTACGATTTTATCGGCAATCATGACTTGCTCGTTGATTTTTCTAGCCGGCCAAAGTCGCTTGCGGGCGCCTGAAACACTTGTTGGATTGTTCGAGAGCCACGCCGATGTTGGTACTGTTCTTCATGCCGGCGGCGTGGAGTATGACGCGGCGAGAGCGATCTATACCGTCAGCGGCAGCGGCGAAAACATGTGGTCGGCCTCCGACGCTTTCCACTTAGTTTGGAAAAAGGTTACGGGTGACGTGCGTTTGGCTGCTGACATTTCATTCCTGGGCAAGGGCGGAAACGAGCATCGCAAAGCCATTCTGATGGTTCGCCAGAGTCTGGACGCGGATTCCCCGTACGCCGATGTCGCACTGCACGGCGATGGATTGACATCTTTGCAATATCGCAATGAGAAGGGCGGGGCGACGCACGAGATCCAGGTCAACGTCTCCGCACCCAAGCGGCTGCGCATTGAAAAGCGGGGCAATTTTGTTTACGTGGCGCTGGGTGACGACGAGAGAACCGTGCATTTTTCCGGTGCATCGATTCCGACCACCATACAGGGGACGTTTTATCTTGGGATCGGAGTATGCTCGCACGACCAGAATATCGTCGAAAAAGCAGTGTTCGCGAACATTGATCTCTCGAGTAATCTCGCTTCCGCACAGAACCCCACGCTTTATAGTTCGTTGGAGAGAATCAATATCGCGACCGGCGACCGGCGCTTGGTTTATCTCGCGCCTGAACGGTTTGAAGCCCCCAACTGGACGCACGACGGCGCCGCTTTTATCTTTAACCGCAATGGGCATCTCTATCGCCTGCCGGTGGCCGGAGGCGAGCCGGACTTGATCGACACCGGCTTCGCCAACCGCTGTAACAATGATCACGGTATTTCCCCAGACCAGACCTCGCTCGCCATCAGCGACCAATCGCAGGGCGATAACAAGTCCGTTGTGTATATCGTGCCGGCTCGCGGGGGCGCGCCAAGACGCATCACCCAGAACTCTCCATCGTATTGGCATGGATGGTCGCCGGATGGGAAGACACTCGCGTTCGTTGGCCAGCGCAATGACGAGTTCGACATCTACACGATTCCTGTAACCGGCGGCGAAGAGACGCGCCTGACCACGGCGAAGGGACTCGATGACGGCCCGGAATATTCGCCGGACGCGAAATACATCTATTTCAATTCAGAGCGCACGGGGCACATGCAGATCTGGCGCATGCGCGCCGATGGTAGCGAACCGGAACAGGTGTTTGCCGATGAGTGGAATAACTGGTTCCCTCATATCTCGCCGGACGGGAAGTGGATGGTGTTTCTTTCGTACGAACCCGGGGTTACTGGCCATCTCCCAAATCAGAATGTGATGCTGCGCATCATGTCCTTGTCCGACAAAGACAGTGCTGACAATAGAATGAGTGCCGGCCAAAGAATCAGTGTGCTGACGAAGTTGTTCGGTGGCCAGGGCACGATCAATGTGCCTTCGTGGTCGCCCGATAGCAAAGAGGTTGCTTTCGTCAGCTATGCCCTTGTGTCGGATAAGAGCGCCGCAATCAAATAGACAGTGCCGGGGTGTGCACGGCCCACGAGAGAGAGAGGAAAAAATAGAATGCATTCTTTAACACGCCGTGATTTCATGAGGATCGGAGCAGGCTCCGCAGCTGCGGGAGCCGCGGTAAAGATGACCCTGCTGGAACCGGCAGCGCTATGGGGCGCAGGCCGTGCCGTAGCGCCGAGCGATCGGGTTCGATTTGCCGCGATCGGTACCGGCACACGCGGATGCGAATTGTTGGCAGCCTCGCTCGACGTGCCGGGCATCGAGTGTGTCGCAGTGTGCGATCTCTACGACAGCCGTCACGAAGCGGCGCAAGAGGCTGTGCAGAAGCAGGTTCCGGCGACGCGCAACTATAAAGAGATTTTAGATCGCAAGAATGTGGACGCGGTGATTGTGGCTGTCGCCGACCACCAACATCGCCGCATCGTCCTGGATGCGTGCGCCGCGGGCAAGGACGTCTATTGCGAAAAGCCGATGTCGCACACAGTAGAAGATGGCTTCGCCATGGTGGATGCGGCGAGTACAAACAATCGCATCGTTCAGATCGGAAGCCAGCGCGTGAGCTCCATCGTGTATGAGAAAGCGCGCGATCTGTACTCGGCGAGTGCGCTCGGCGATGTGTTCTTCATCGAGGGCTCTTCCGACCGAAACTCACCCAGTGGCGCCTGGGTCTATCCCATTCCCCCCGACGCTAGTGAGCAGACCATCGACTGGAACGCGTTTCTGGTGGGCGCTCCTAAGCGGCCGTTTGACGCCGCGCGATTCTTCCGCTGGCGTTGTTTCGCCGACTACGGCGAGGGATTGGCTGGCGATTTGTTCGTTCACCTGCTCTCGGGAATTCACTTCATCTCCGGAACGAACGAGGCGCCGAAGCGGGCGCAGTCGAGCGGCGGATTGTTTCGCTGGAAAGACGGGCGCGATTTCCCGGATTTGATCGACACGATTTATGACTACCCGAAATTCCGGGTTGCGCTGCGCTGCAATCTGAACAATGCAGGCGGCGAACCGATCAAGTTCCACGGCACCAAGGGTACGATGGAGATCATTGGCCAAACGTTGACCTTCACGCCCCAGGACACGACTCCGAAGCCGGAAGGATATTCGTTGAAGGGCTGGCCAGCGCGTCTGCGCAAGGAGTATCTGGCACAGTGGGAAGCGGAACATCCGCAGCCCGGACCACTCGACTACCAAATTATCGAGGCGGAAACTTTTACCGCGCCGCCGGGCTACAGTGATGTGTCAGCTCACGAGGCAAACTTTTTCGAGGCGGTTCGAAGCCGCAAGCCAACCGTCGAGAACGAGGTGTTCGGCAATCACGCAGCAATCGGCTGCCACCTGGCGAACTACGCCTATTTCAAGAACACAATTGCGACCTGGGATGCCGATGCCAAGACGATTCGCGGATAAGCGACGTCTCCCTGGAGATTTCTTAACGGCGATTTCTTAACGAAAACGATTCAAGTGAGGGACTGAACTTATGCGTCAGTTTTCTAGAAGAACTTTTCTAAAGACCGCCTCAGTCTCGGCGTGGGGCGCCGCGGTATGGGGCAATGCATCTTGGCTTATGGCGAATCCTCTGGGCCTTCCGATCGGGCTACAACTCTACTCGGTACGCGAAATCTTGCCCAAGGACTACGAAGGAACGTTGCGGCAGCTATCTGCGCTGGGCTATCGCGAGGTGGAAGCCGCAGGCTTTTTCGGCCGAAGCCCCAGCGAGGTGAAGCAGGCTATGGATCACGCGAACCTGCGCTGCGTGAGTGCCCATTATCCCTTGAAAGACTTGCTGCCAAAGACGGACGAGATAATTCAGTACGGCAAAAACCTCGGTCTCGACTACATCGTCTGCGCGTCGCCCTGGCTGAAGGATCCGTCGCGCGTGAAAGACCCTGGCTCTCGCGCAGCCAGAGAGTTGATGTCGCTGGATGATTGGAAGTGGAACGCCGATCAGTTTAATCACATCGGAGAGCGCGTGAATGCAGCTGGTATGCGCTTCGCATATCACAACCATACGCCGGAGTTCCGCGCTGAAAATGGCGTCGTATTTTATGACGAACTCTTGCGCTTGACCGATCCGGCCAAGGTATCAATGGAGTTGGATTGCGGCTGGGCTGTGGTAGCCGGAAAAAATCCCGCAGATTACTTGACGCGGTATCCCTCGTGCTTTTCGATGCTGCACGTGAAAGATTTCAAGATGACTCCTTCTGTAACGCCTTCAGCGCCGCCCCCTTCGACAGAGTTAGGCCACGGCACCATCGACTATCATCCCATCTTCGAATCGGCAAAGAAGGCGAATATCAAACACGCCTTTGTGGAGCAAGAACAGTTCGACATGCCCGCGATGGAGGCGCTCAAAATCGACGCGGATTACATGAAAGCGTTGAAGGTGTAACACGCAGGCGCCCAATCACAAACAATCACCCCACAAACTGTCATCCCGAGCGCAGCGAGGGACCTTGGTTTTAGCCAGCGCCGGCGACCCTGGAGACCCATTCAAGAACCAATATCCCTAAATTCGTAAGGGATGAGAAGCTCACTTTGACCCACCCCCAAAATCTGAAACGAGGACCTAGCTTAGCTAAGCTAGCGCAGCGTGCTCCATATAGCCAGGTCCAAGCCAACCATCAACCCGGCAGAAGCCGGGATCGCCAGTAGAGCCTTCTTCAACTGCTGCGCATCGCCGCCGGCAATGACGCCGATAATCCGCGAGCTGACTGCAAGGCCCGTCCATCCGCACGTAATCACGAAGGCGATGGCCGTGCCGGTCATGCGCGGAAAAGCATCGCCGACAATGGCCAGCGTCGTAGGAAAGACAGGTGCCATCGAAAGCCCGGCAACAAAGACGAGCACCAGGGCGGCCACAGGCTTGTTAGTCCGCAGTATTGCAAAAGTTGTAACCGCCATCGCGACCGAGCCCACCAGAGTGACTGTGATCGGGGGCACGCGGATCAGAATCGGCAAGACGGCCGCGCGGCCAATCAGCAGGCCCAGCGCGAATCCTAGCGAAAGAATATTGAGCGCCCGCGATTCGGGAATACCCTGTGCGATGAGGTGTCGGACAAACCAATTCCAGATCCCCACCTCGCAGCCGATATAGAGAAAAAGGAAGAGTCCGATCAGAAAAAGGAGCGGGTGCCCGAGTACCGACCATGCATCTGCCAGCACGAAGCGCCCTGCGCCGGTGGGACCGGGCATTTTGGTAAAGGCCTCGATCACCAGCGTTATGACAGTGAGCGATGCGATCGTATAGCAAAGGCGCACCCAGTTGCGCCTGAAAATATTGGCGGCGATAAACGGTGTGGCTAGCGCGCCGACTCCGAAGAAAAGGTTCACCAGATTCAGCGCGGTTGCTCGATGGATCGGGCTTACATCGCTAACGAGCGCATTCGCGCCAGTCACCACAATACCGCCGCCCACTCCCAGAAGGAACAGCAGAACCAAGACGCTGCGAAATCCTGCCACGCGCGGCAGCGCGAAAAGTGCAACGGAGATAAAGGCAAGCCCGAGGATCAGTCCGATCTTTTTTCCCTCGTTATCGAGCAGCGGACCTACAGCGAGCGAGGCAATGATGAGCCCCAAAGCCTGTGCAAAGGCAATGGTGCCGTTCTGACTCGGCGAGAGATGAAAGCGATCGGACAAGTCAGGCAGGATAGTGCCCAACATAGCCGCGATCATTCCGTAGATGAAAATGGCGACGATAGCAGCGAGTATCAGCACGCGGCGGTCTTCCTTTCACTTGCCAGTTTTTGGAATTGGAACGTCGATCCAGCCTCGGGTCTGATGGCTCTCGAGTGCGGCCTTGAGGATGGTCAGTTGCCTCAGTCCATCGACGAATTGCGGGTACTCGGCGTCGCTGCCCGGAGCGCCGATCGAGGCATAAAAGCGGCGAAAGAGCTGTTTGAAGGTGTCCTCATAACCCTCGCTGTGGCCGCCGGGAAGATCGGCGTAGCCGCGCGCCTCGGGCTTGAGTAGGGAAGGATCCTTCACGTAGATCGGATTGGCCGTATCGCGGTGCCCTGCCCAGAGCTCGTCGGGACGCCCCCGATCCCACGCGACCGACGATCGTGTGCCGTAGATCTCAATGCTTAGCCGGTTCTTGCGTCCCGCTGAAACCTGGCTGGCGACCACGCTGCCCCGCGTTCGCGCACCCATGCGGAACAGCACCACGCCGAAGTCTTCTGTATCGACAGCCGTTTCAATGTAGTCTTCCGGCCCAAGCAATTTATTGGCAAAGGTCTCAACTGTACGCTTCGGCTGCTTGCGGGTGGGGTGAAAAGTCTGCAGATCGGCACAGAGAGAAGTAACCCGCAGTCCAGTGACGTGCTCCGCCAGATCAAACCAGTGCGAGCCAATATCAGCCATGCAGCGCGAAGGGCCGGCCGCTCTCGCATCGACGCGCCAGTTCCAATCCGTGTCATACAATAGCCAGTCCTGCGAATAAGTGCCCTGAACGACGAGAATTTCTCCCAGATCGCCAGCCTCGCACATGCGCCGCATCTGCTGCACCATCGGATAGCAGCGTAAGTTGTGACAGACGCAATTGCGCACTTCTTGCCGCACGGCCAGCGAGACTAGTTCTTCCCCCTCCTCCACACTCGTAGCCAGCGGTTTTTCGCAGATCACATGCTTGCCGGCTACGAGCGCGTTCTTGGCCATAGAAAAATGCTGCGCATTCGGCGTGCGGATGTGGACCGCATCGATCGCTGGATCGCCCAAAACATCGCGGTAGTCAGTCACAATGGTAGCGACAGAAAAGCCCGCACCCAGCCGTCGGGCTGCCTCCGCGTTTCTGCCTGCGATCGCAGCTGCCACAACAAATTCGAGTCGCCGCACCGCTTCCAGATGCACCCGTCCCATGAAGCCGGTCCCGAAGATCGCCGTCCTGATCGGTTTCATGGTGCTCCCCATCCCGGTCGTTCCATGCTCACCAGCTACACCCACCACGCCGCGGCAAGCTGCTCGCGGATCACGATGCTGTTGAGAAAGTTGGCGGCCTTAGTCAGCCCTTCTTCCGGAGAAAGCAGGCTATCCTCGTGTTCGATGGAGAGCACGTTATCGTAGCCAAACATTCGAAGAGTGGAAACAAACTCACTCCACCATTCGGCTCCATGACCATAGCCGCAGGTGCGGAAAATCCAGCTGCGTTCGCGCTCCTTGGTATACGGCTTCGTATCGAGCACGCCAGTGCGCGGCAGGTTGGTCGCGTAGATCTGTGTGTCTTTGGCGTGAACATGAAAGATCGCATCGTTGAGCACCCGGACTGCGGCGATCGGATCGATGCTCTGCCAGAAGAGATGGCTCGGATCGAAATTGCAACCCACGCTACCCCCGGCAACCGAGCGCAGCTTGAGCATCGTCTCCGGGCTATAAACCACGAATCCGGGATGCATTTCGATGGCGATCTTTACTCCGTGGTCGGCGGCGAACTTCGCGTGCTCCGTCCAATAAGGAGCCACCACCTCCGTCCACTGCCAGTCGAGAACCTTGAGATAGTCAGGAGGCCAGGGGCAGGTAACCCAGTTCGGAGCAGTGGCCTGCGGAGAATCGCCGGGGCAGCCTGAGAAGTCAACAACCACGTGGATGCCAAGCTTTTCGGCGAGCAACACAGTCTTGCGGCTCACATCCTGGTCCCGCTTGGCGCGGGCTTTATCAGGATGCAGCGGGTTGCCGTGACAACTCAAGGCGCTTACGGTGGCGCCGTGATCGGCCAGAACCTTCTTAAATTCGGCGAGCGCTCGGCCGTCTTCCAGCATCGAGAGTTTGCAGTGCGCATCGCCAGGATAGTTGCCCGTACCGAGTTCGACAGTATCGATACGAAGCGCAATGAGCTTCTTGAGAACCGCATCCAGCGGTAGCTGCGCCAGCAAGGGGGTAAAAACTCCAACACGCATAGTGATTCCCATCGCTCACGGTCAAGCGAGCGGAAATCATTCTAATCTACTTGGGAGGTAGGACTTCTGAAACGTAGCCGCAGCCCGAACATCTCGGGGGATTTTGTGGTCCTTCCGAGGCCCCGGTGAATGAGAAATACCCAGAAATTCTAAGCGGCCTGCTTTTCTAAGCCCGCCATCAGTTTCTCAACGTGAATGGGCAGTTCGCGAACCCGCACTCCGGTGGCATGATAGGTTGCCATAGTGAGCGCTGAGGCGCATCCCGTCAAGCCGTTTTCTCCGATGCCGCGGGCGCCATACTCATTGAGCACGGGGTCGGGATAATCGAGGAAGATGCAATCGAGGTCGGGCACGTCCGCGTTTACTGCGACCATGTAGTCGGCGAAATTATTGTTGATGGGATGTCCAGTCCGAGGATCGTAAACCGTTTCCTCTAGCATCCCCATGCCAATGCCCATCACCACCGCTCCCAGAATCTGGTTGCGGGCGGTTTTGGCATTCATGATGCGGCCGCCGTCGGCTGGCGCGCAGCCGAACGATTTCAGGATCCCAGGCGACTTCGCAGAAGTGCACGCCGAAAGAGTGAATGGAATATTTCTGCATCTCTGGTGTCGGACCGGTCTTAACCTGGCCGTCGAGACCAGCCAGTTTTTGTGACTGAACTATCTCCTGGAACGGTACGCCGCCCGAGGAGGCTGGTCTTGCCCGTTGAGCAATGCTGCTGCCGACATCATTTGTCCCGAGGTGCAATACCCGCACTGAAATCCATCGTGTTCAAGAAACGCCGCTTGCACCGGATGAAGTTGGCCGTCTTTTTCGAGACCTTCAATCGTCGTGATCGCATCTCCCTGATGCATGATGGCGAAAGTCAGGCAGGAATTTACTCGTCGGCCATTCACATGGACGGTGCACGCGCCGCATTGGCCATGGTCACAACCTTTCTTGGTGCCGAAGAGCTGAAGATTTTCGCGAAGCGCATCGAGCAGTGTCACCCGAGGCTCCAGCCGTACCCGGTGCTCGGTGCCATTGATTTTCAGCACCATGGGCACGGCGCCAGCCGTTTCTGGGGTAGTTGGCGCAGGCGCCGCCCCGCCTTGCTGGGCATACCCTTTGCCAAGCCAAGGGCCTGCCGCTACCGTCACCCCAGCCACGCTCCACTCCAGGAACGAACGCCTGGAGACTCCCAGCCGGGAGTCGCATAAATCTTTATCTTTTTCTGTCACGCCTTTGCGAGGCAGTCGATGCCTTCAGGAGCAGACGAACTACCAAGTTTTGTTCGACTCTCGAGTGAGGATGGATTGCGTTTCTTCAAGTCATTGCCTCAATGTCATTAGATTAAGCCAGCAGATGTTGAGATTAGGTAACACGATCAGGGACTTACGTTCCAAGGACCAATAGGCGATTATCAAAATGCAAAATCAAGAAAGCAAATAGGGTGTGCAGGGTAGGAATACACAGGTTTTCTGGTAGTGAACATCCATGACTAGATCCAATTTGGCAGAGATGGAAAAGATCGCAGAAGTTCGAGAATTCGCTGACCGCGCTGGCAAATTATCGGTGAGCGTAATCATTCCCGTGCGCAACGAGGCAAGAAACCTGCCCCGATGCTTGCAGGCGCTAAAAAATGTCAGCGAAGTGTACGTGATTGATTCGCAGAGCGCTGACGATAGCGTCGAGATCGCACAATCGCACGGGGCAAAGGTCGTGCAATTTCACTATCGGGGCGGATGGCCTAAAAAGCGGCAGTGGGCCATGGACACTTTGCCCCTGACTAACGAATGGATTCTTCTACTGGACGCCGACGAAATCCTCACGCTGGAACTCGCCGAAGAGGTTCGTCTAGCGATCCAGAATCCGAACATGAATGGTTACTACATCCTTCTGCGAACTTGGTTTCTGGGCCGCGTTCTGCGCCATGGGGATGTAGGCTTGTGGAAGTTGTCATTGTTTCGCCGGGGCAAGGGCCGCTACGAATGCCGATTGAAAGATCAGGACGCGTCCATGGCTGACATGGAAGTGCATGAGCACGTCGTGGTCGACGGCGCGACGACAAAGCTGCGGAATCCGTTAATTCATCAAAATGTCGATTCACTCTCGCGTTACATCCAGAAACATGACGAGTATTCCAATTGGGAGTCACGTGTCCTGCTGCAGCGTGGGCATGACAATGAACGCGACAGTGATAAAGACAAAGATAAAGAGTTGCCGCCATCGCTTTTCGGCATGCAGGCTCAGCGCAGGCGCTGGATGAAGCGCAAACTCTTTGCCGTGCCCGGTTCTCCCGTGCTGCTTTTCTTGTATCGATATGTTTTGCGACTTGGTTTTCTGGATGGAGTCCCAGGCCTGACCTACTGTGGTTTTCAGGCGGTCCAGATGTTTCACACTAAGGCCAAGATCTACGAACTAAAGTCGAAAAGAACTCAAGTCCAAGGGATCGAGGAAAGCAAAGCTTAATGTGTGGACTCGCCGGACTCGCCAACTGTGGGGACAGGGAAGTGCTCGGACGGATGACGCATGTGCAGGCGCACCGTGGTCCCGACGATTCCGGCCTGTGGGAGCGACGGTTCCCTGACGGTTCTTACATTGGTCTGGGCAGTCGGCGCCTCGCCATCCTTGATCTCTCCGCCGATGGCCATATGCCGATGTGCAACGAGGACCGCACCGTCTGGATCACCTACAACGGCGAAATCTACAATTTCGCCGAGCTTCGCCGTGAGTTGCAAAGCAAAGGGCACAGTTTTAAGTCCAACACCGACACGGAAGTCGTCCTCCATCTTTACGAACAGGAAGGAGCCGACTGCCTTCAGCACCTCAAGGGAATGTTCGCTTTTGCTATCTGTGATCTGCGCTCTCGCATGCCGGAATTATTCCTGGCGCGTGATCATTTTGGAGTGAAGCCGCTCTACTACGCTCACCGCGGAAGAAAACTGGCGTTTGCTTCCGAAGTGAAAGCCCTGCTGCATGTACCGGAGATCCACGCGAAGATGGACCTGGAGTCGTTGCATCAGTATCTGACCTTCCTTTGGGTTCCGGATCCTAAAACAATGTTTCAGGGCATCCACAAGCTTCCCGCGGGACATTACGCGACATTTCGCAATGGCGAACTGAAGATCCGGCAGTACTGGGACTTGAGTTTTCCCCAAGCAGATGCGAACTACTCACGATCCGAAGCGGATCTGGCCGACGAAATTCGCGAGCGCTTCCGCCATTCGGTGGAACAGCAAATGGTGAGCGACGTTCCCATTGGCGCATTTCTCAGCGCTGGCCTGGATTCGTCAAGCATCGTGGCCATGATGTGCCGGGCGAAGAAGCAGCCCGTGCGCACCTACACCACCACCTTCCCGCACAAGTATCGCGTAGGCGAAAATACTCTGGATGATCCCGACGTGCCCGCCCGATTGGCGCGTCAACTGGGCTGTGAGCACCAGCAGATTGTGGTTGAGCCCGATGTGGCCGAGTTGCTGCCTCGTCTAACCTGGCACATGGATGAACCGACAGCCGACCCTGCGATTATCACCGCATACCTTGTCTGCCGCGAGGCGCGCAAGCAGGCTGCGGTGCTGCTCTCAGGGGTCGGCGGAGACGAGTTGTTTGCCGGCTATCGAAAGCATGTCGCACACTGCTGGGCGAGGGCGTATCAAACGATGCCCGGTGCACTGCGCGCCGGGATCGAATCCAGTTTGCACGCCTTGCCCGGCTTGCGTGGAACACCATTAAAGGGAAGCGTGAGATTGGCCAAGAAGATGGCGCGAAGCGCTTCACTTGAACCCGAAGAAACCTTTATTCGCAACTGCACCTATCTCGACGCCGCGCAAAAGATGAGTTTGTACACGCCCGAGGTTCAGGATCAGCTTCGCGCCTGTGACCCCGCTGCTCGCCATCATTCGAGCTTCGATTCGGTACGCGACGCCGACTTCCTTAACCAGATGCTTTACCTTGACACCAAGATTTTTATGGTAAGTCTGAACCTGAACTATAACGACAAGATGAGTATGGCGTCGTCGGTTGAAGTGCGCGTGCCCTTTCTCGACCGCGAACTTGCCGAGTTTGCCGCCTGGAACGTGCCGCCGCAGGTCAAACTCAAAGGATTCTTTAGTCCAACCACCAAGCACATTTTTCGCCGCGCGATGAAGGACATTCTGCCCGCAGAAGTATTGAGGCAGCCGAAGGCGGGCTTCGCCGCTCCCGTGGATTATTGGCTGGCAAATGAGTTGAAAGAAATGGTGGATGATCTGCTTTCTGAGACCAACATCATGAAGCGCGGCTTATTCCGCCCGCAAGCGGTCCGCCGCTTCATGAACGAACATTGCAGCGGAGCCGAGGATTGGTCAATGCAAATTTGGCAATTCCTTACGCTGGAGCATTGGATGAGAATTTTTCTCGATACCGGCGCGCAGAAGAGGGCGGCAGAGTTTGCCTATTTTCCTGAGGCCGCAACGGCGTGATCTTATCGATTCGGACGATGCCATGACGGGTCAAGTCGCCAAGGCGCTGAGAGAAGCGGCAGGCTTGCTGCGCCGGCCGCAGCGCGTGGTTCCATTGATCCAGAAGCTTGTGTCGGACAAACTTCGGCTCACCCTCGAGCAGCGGCACCTCTACTCCTACACAACCACCAATCGCCCCAGCGAAGACGCTCTGAACTCGTTGCTGCGCTGGATCCTCGATGCGCAGCGTCCCGACGGCGGTATTGCGGCCTATTACAGCCTGCTCACTGGATACTCGAAATCCTACCCCGAAGTTACCGGATACATTGTTCCGACGCTTTACGATTTCTCGCGCGTCTCTGCCATCGACGAGATTGTTGTTTCATCGGAGCGAGCCACGTGCTGGCTCCTTTCGCTCCAACTGCCAACCGGCGCATTTCCCGCCGGATTGGAAGGCGCTGAAGCGCAGCCCTCAGTGTTTAACACCGGACAAATTCTTCAAGGCCTGGTTCGCGCCCACATGGAAACGAACCGTCCCGAGCTTCGCCGCTCAGCCGTGGCTGCCGGCGATTGGCTGATCAAGATGCAACAATCGGATGGCTCATGGTCTGGCTTGGCGGCCTATCAACAAGTGCCTCACACTTACTACAGCATGGTTTCGTGGGCATTGGCTCAGTTGTGTGAGCGCGTCGCAGATCGTCAATACGGTTTCGCGGCCGAGCATAATCTGGATTGGGTGCTCTCCCACTTCCGGCCCAACGGTTGGATCGACGGCATCAACTTGCAAGGTCATCCCATCTATTTGCACTTCATCGCTTACGCACTTCAGGGCGTCCTTGAGTGTGCCATCCTTCGGCGTCGCAACGATGCCATCGAGGCGGTTGAGGAGTCGGCCTGGATGCTGCTGCGTAGGTTTGAAACCAACAAATTCCTCGCGGGAGCGTATGAACCCGATTTCAAGCCCGGGCAGCGATTTACTTGTCTCACCGGGAACGCGCAGATGTCGTGCGTCTGGTTGCGTTTGTTCGAAGTAACCGGGGACCTGCGCTATCTCAACGCGGCGCTCAAGATGAACGAGTTTTTAAAGCAATCGATTCCAGCGCGCGGCAAAATCGGAATAGCTGGCGGAGTCAGCGGTTCGTATCCGATTTGGGGACGCTATCAGCCGCTGCGCTACATCAGTTGGGGTTGCAAGTTCTTGGCGGACGCTCTGCTGGCAGAACTGCGCCTGACGCGGTTGTTTGAAGCATCGGCGGTCGAGGCATTGCCATGCGCATCGTAGTGCTTGGTTCCAGTCCATATAGCGAAACTGCTTGCGCTACGGCAGTGCGCTTGACCAGGATGGGATATGTTCCCACCGGCGCCCTCGCTCTTTCGAGTCTGGATCACGGAACCTTGTTGCGCAAGATTGCGCAGTGGGGGGTGCTGGACGTGGCCCGCTACGCGCGGACAAAGCTGATTCCGCATTACAGCGATGGGCAGAGCAAACTCCACAATCCCTACCTGCAGTCTTTTCTCCAGCACGGAAACGGGGTCTTTCGCAGTCTCCGGGAAGTGGCCTCGTTTCACGGCTTCCCGCTTCTGATCTGCCGTGATCAGAACGCCCCAGATTCTATTGCGCGCCTGCGACAGTGGTCTCCCGATTTGATCATTTTCACCGGTGGCAACATATTGCGGAAGCAGTTGTTGTCCGTGCCGCGGCTCGGAGTTCTCAACCTGCATCTGGGCCTGCTGCCCCAAATCCGGGGCATGAGCAGCCCGGAGTGGTCGTTGCTGAACCACGTTCCCGTGGGCATCACGATTCATTACATGGATGCGGGAATCGATACGGGACCGGTTTTACAAATATACGAATATCCTATTGTGGCTCGATGCGAATCGCTGAGCGACTTGCGTCTCCGGCTTATCTCTTTTGGTATCGAGAAGGTCGGAGAGGTGGTTGCCGGCCTCGATCGGGGAACGATCTTTCCAACTCCGCAAGCCGATCATGGCATAGATAATCAATTGTTTGTGATGCATGAGTGGCTTCAGGCGCAGGCAGCCGAACGCCTGGCGAGAAATCGCATCGGCGAAGTCGCGAGGACTATGAATGGGTAAGCTCGGCGCCATGTTGCAGGTCGGCCGCACGTTCGGCGTGCGTGACGGCATGCTGCGTCTGGAATACGAACTCCGGCGCGGCAGCGGCCTAATGTCGTTGAAGATGCGGTCCGTGCAAGGCTGGGACCCTTGGAGACTGACGCGTATTTCGCCCGATGTCACCTCAGAAGAAATGCGGGCTGCACGCCGGGATGGTACTCGGCGATTTCTTTTTACCGATCCGCGGGCGCTCGGAACAACTATCAAGAAAATAATTTGGACCGGTGGAGAAGAGTCCATTCTTACCGAAGCAAACCGCATCCTTGCCGGCAACCTGCCATTTTTCGGACAACTATCGTTTGCTTGCGGATTTCCGCCCCAGTGGTTCCAGAATCCTGCTACCGGGGAGGCCGTCTCACCACAGCAGGTATGGACCCAGATGCGCTTCGCATCTCCCGCTTACGGCGATCTGAAATTTACTCTTGAGCCTTCCCGCTTCTTGTTTGTTTATCCGTTGGTCCGAGCTTACGCCCTGAGCGGCGACGAACGATTTCCGCAAGCTTTCTGGAACGCCATTGAAGACTGGGCACATCACAGCCCTCCGATGGCGGGGCCACTATGGATTTGCGGGCAAGAGTGCGCCCTGCGAATATTGGCCTTGTCCTTCGCGCTGCATGCGTTCATACATTCTCCTTCTACAACAAACGAGCGCTTCGCTTTGCTTGTCTCTATGATCGCCGCCCATGCCTGGCGCACGGCGCAGACCCTCAGTTATGCCCGCTCGCAGCGCAGCAATCATTTAATCAGCGAGGCGGTCGGCCTTTGGACTGCGGGCACGCTCTATCCAGAATTGAGAGAGGCAACCGTCTGGCAAAATCTTGGCGCCGATCTGTTACAAAAAGCCGTTCTCGACCAGATCACGCCGGAAGGAGTTTCGCAGCAGCATTCCTTCAATTACCAGCGCATGATTCTACATCTGCTGCTGTGGACGTTGTGCCTCGCTGAAATTCACAATTCCCCGCTTCACGAAGACGTTCGCCAACGCACGCAGGCAGCCTTCGATTTCATTCGCTCCTGGGTAGACCCGGTCAGCGGGTTCACGCCCAACTACGGTTCTGATGATGGCAGCCTGATCCTTCCACTGGCCCTTGGAGCCTATCGAGATTTTCGTCCGCTGCTGCAATTAGGCGCCGCTATTCTGAACCGTCCGCCTCTACAGCCTGGGTCTTGGGATGAAGCTGCGCTTTGGTTCGGCGTGAAAACTCTAGCCGCAGAAAAAACTGGAGCTCCAAAGAAAACTGCCTCGCCTCCCGCTCCTGTCGAAACCGGATACTTCCGTCTCGGCGATGAGAATTCCTGGGCGCTTATTCGTGCCGGCCGTTACACCCGCCGTCCTTTTCAGGCCGATCAGTTACACGTTGATTTATGGTCGCACGGTATCAACTTGGCTCGTGATGCCGGAACATATCTCTACAACGGTGCGGCACCGTGGAATAATGGCTTCGCCGGGACTTCCATTCATAACACCATCACTGTGGATCATCGCGACCAGATGCGCCGAGCCGGCCGCTTTCTCTGGCTCGACTGGGCTCAAGCGTCGGGCCGATTATCTTCTTCGCCCAGTAACTCTGCTGCTGAGCGGTTTGAAGGGGAACACGACGGCTACCGAAATCTTGGCGTCAGGCATCGTCGCATGGTGCAGTGGCTGCACGGCGCTGGCTGGGTCATCGTGGACGATATAAAAGGACTGGGCGCTCATAATGTCCGCTTGCATTGGCTCGCGACAGATTTGCCATACGAAATTTCAAACTCGCCCTTTCAAGTTACATTTGCGACAAAGCAGTCCGCGATTCGCTGGAATATTTTTTCCAGCATTCCCGGAAGCACAGCTGTGATCCGCGCCGGGAAACAGGCCACCATCCACAAGGAAATAGAGGCGACTCCAAACTTCGTGCCCGCGGATATGCAACTGCTCGGTTGGGAGGCGCCGACTTACGGTAATCTTCGTCCAGCAATCTCTCTTGTGTACGAGACCCAATCACAGTTGCCGGTAAGGATAGTAACCGTAATTTTGACCGACGAAAGATGCAACCTGCAAGCGGGATCGGACGCGGAAAATGATCAAATCGTGGTTTCAAGGACTGGATCCTTCGATAAATTTCCCGACTCATCTGAGGTATATCGAGTGAGCCTGGCAGCGAGTCCGACGCCTTCCCCGGAAACAAATCTGTCGCCAACGAGTGTGCCCAGAGCATGAAGCAAGCTTTCCAGGATTCCCGCAGTGCAGAGGTCACCGTGTTAGAGGTTCCCGTGCCGAAATTGCTGGCGGGATGCGCCCTGGTTCGTACTGGTGCGTCTCTGATTTCCGCGGGCACGGAGCGGGCTTCCTCAGAATTCGCCAGCAAGAATTTGATTCAGAAAGCGAGAATGCGGCCTGATCTTGTCCGCGAAGTTTTGAGCAAGATCAGCCGTGAGGGAGTGGTGGCAACGGCGTCCGCCATTCGTAGCCGGCTTGATCAACCCGGCGACTTAGGTTACAGCAGCGCTGGAACTGTCGTCGCCGCAGGCGACGGCGTTACCATCAGCCCCGGAGATCGCGTCGCATGCGCCGGCTCCGGCTATGCTGTACATGCAGAATTTGCTTGTGTGCCGCGCCTGCTGCTCGCGCGAATCCCTTCCGAAAATGTGAGCTTTGACGAAGCTGCTTTCACCCCAGTTGGATCGGTCGCCCTGCATGGCGTGCGCACCGCCGACGCAAAACTCGGCGATGTTGTCGCCGTGATCGGACTAGGCCTGCTCGGCCAGTTGACGGCTCAGATTCTCAAGGCGGCGGGTTGCTGTGTATTGGGGATGGATATTTCCATGGAACGTGCGGATCTGGCCTTACGCCTCGGAGCAGATGCAGTAAGCACGTCATCTTCCGGTTTTCACGATTTATGTATGCAGTACTCCGCTCGTCACGGAGCGGACGCGGTTCTTATTGCCGCGCAAACTGCCAGCAATGACCCCGTGGATCTTGCGGGAGCCGTCGCGCGGAATCGAGCCCCGGTTGTTGCGGTGGGAACGGTTTCCATGGAGATCCCGCGACGATCCTTCTACGCGAAGGAACTCGACTTCCGCATCTCCCGCTCCTCCGGCCCCGGCCGCTACGACTCATCCTACGAGCGGAAGGGAATCGACTATCCAATTGGATACGTGCGTTGGACCGAAACGCGAAATATGGAGGCTTTTCTAAAACTTCTCGCCGACGGCAAGCTCGATTTGCATCCGCTGATCACCCACCGCTTTCCGATCGCGCGAGCACGCTCCGCCTACGATCTGATCACGGGAAAAACAGATGAGTCATTCCTCGGAGTATTAATCACCTACCCAGATATTGCGGACGACTCGCGTCATGTAACCGTGAAGGCTTCTGATCGCCCGATCTCAAGCCACAAGTCTATTCAGATCGGCCTTCTCGGTGCAGGAACCTTCGCCACCAGCACACTGTTGCCTGCCCTCAAGCGAGTGGACGGTGTGGAAATGGTGACAGCCGGGGCGGCGAGCGGTTCGCATGCGCGACATGCCGCCGAGAAGTTTGGATTTCTTTCCTGTACCACTGATGAGCAGGAGATCCTCAACAATCCGGCTGTCAACACAGTTGTGATTGCAACCCGCCACCATCTGCACGCCGGGCAAGTCATCGCAGCCCTTCATTCCGGCAAGCATGTCTTCTGTGAAAAACCTTTATGCCTGAATGAAGCGGAGCTCGCGAAGATAGTGGCTGCCCACGACGAACAAAACACCCAAGTCCTTATGGTCGGTTTCAATCGCCGTTTCGCGCCACCGGCGGTTCGCATGAAAAGTTTTTTGCAGGACGTGCCTGAACCGCTGGCTCTTCACTATCGCGTAAATGCGGGTTTCCTCCCCCCCGATAACTGGTTGAACGATCCCCAACAGGGCGGAGGCCGCATTATCGGCGAGGTTTGCCACTTTGTAGATTTTCTTTCCTTCCTCACGGGCTCGTTCCCGGTCGAGGTTGAGACGCGCAGCCTGCCGAACCCGAGTCAGTACAGCAACGACAACGTCGTGTGTTCGCTACGCTTCGCCGATGGGTCGCAAGGTACGATCAGCTATCTCGCGAACGGGGACAAGTCCTATTCAAAGGAGCGAATCGAGGTGTTCGGCGGCGGCATGGTGGCTATGATCGAGGACTTTCGGCGGCTCGAACTCGTTCGAAACGGAAAGAAGCGCGTCTTCCGCTCGCTGTTCGGACCGGACAAGGGCCATCGTGGCGAATGCCAAGCTTTCGTCACTGCGATTCAACACGGCACACAGTCGCCAATCGACTTCCGCGAAATTGTCAGCACGATGCTGGCAACGTTCGCTCTTGAGGAATCGCGGTGTTTGGGTCAGCCGGTTGCCGTCAAGCAGCTTTGCGGCGACACACGTGTTCAAGACCCCACCGATTTAGACCGTGCTTCTTGAAGACGAGACTCCAGAATGGTTCGGCACCATGAAGATTCTCTACGTGTCGCAATATTTTGCACCGGAGATGGGCGCCCCGGCCGCGCGAGCGACTGAGTTGACGCGGCATTGGGCACGCGCAGACCACGAGGTGACCGTGCTCACTGGTTTTCCCAATCATCCAACCGGCGTTGTGCCGCGTGAGTATCGCGACCGCTTTCGGAAAATGGTTTGTCGCGAGCAAATAGACGGAGTGAATGTGATCCGCACCTGGCTCCTGCCCTTTCCCAACCGCAAAGCGTATGAGCGAATATTGAACTACAGCTCATTTTGCGCATCGGCCGCCATCACAGGTCTTTCTTTATCGCGTCCTGACGTCGTGATTGCTACCTCTCCGCAGTTGCTGGTTGGGCTTTCCGGTTGGTGGCTGGCGCGATGGAAGCGCGTGCCCTTTGTCTTCGAGGTGCGCGATCTGTGGCCGGAATCGTTGGCTGCAGTCGGCATGGGTGAAAACCATTCTGTGTTGTACCGGGTCTTAGCGAAGATAGCCGGATTTTTGTATCGTCACTCCGATCGCATCGTCGTGGTCACGTCGGCATTTGAAGATTACCTGGTGGAACATTGGCGCGTACCTCGGGAAAAAATGTCCGTGATCGAGAATGGTGTGGAGACTCAACAGTTCGCGCCGGTAGCGGCAACCAGCCTGCGAAAGGAGTTGGGCACGGAGGAAAAATTTGCCGTCTCCTACGTCGGAACCATAGGAGTAGCCCACGGGCTGGAAACCATCCTTCGAAGCGCCTCGCAGCTGCGAGACACAAATCCCGCGGTTGTTTTCCTGCTAGTGGGCGAAGGAGCCGAGAAGGAGCGCATGATAGCGATGGCGCGCGAGCGCAATCTGCACAACGTGCGATTCATCAATCAACAGTTTCGCCAGAAGGTTCCCGCCTACATCTGCGCCTCGGATGCCTGTCTGGTTCTGCTTAAGAAGGCCGCCCTGTTTAAAACGGTTATTCCTTCCAAGATGCTGGAATTCATGTCATGCGCGCGCCCCGTCATTCTGGGTGTAGACGGGCAGGCGCGCACGATTCTGGATGAAGCCCGTTGCGGGCTGGCGATCGAACCGGAGAACGCTGACGCTCTCGCGAATGCCATTCGTTATCTAGCGATGAATCGCGATGCCGCCCGCGAACTGGGACAGAACGGGAGGCAATACGTCGTGCGAAAGTTTTCTCGTAGTCAGACTGCCGAGAGATACATTCACATGCTCGAGAAATTGTTGCAGTTGCCAGCGCGGGATAGAATCGAAGTCGCAGCGTAGAACAGAAGTTGCCGCATAAATAACTAACATGCTCTCCAGCCTCACGGATGGGCCGCGATGACCGCTATTCCGGTTGCCGCGGATATCGCCGCTTGCAGCCCTTGCCCGGCCGCCACTCGAGCGCCGCTGAGTGGCACGAAAAGAATATCGTCGGCCTGCAGGTTTATGTCGGGAACTTTCGCTTCCAGCATCTTTTTCAGCGGAACCTTCGTTTCAGTCATCCCCGCCGCACTTTTGCGAATAATCCGCGTTCCCCCCATCCTCGCCGTGTGATTGGTTCCACCAGCGAGCGCAATCGCCTGCAGCACGGTCAAACTGCCGTTGTCCACAAGCAAGCCAGTGGGATGGCCTACGTCTCCCACCACGTAAATGATCGGAGCGCGTGGGACCGTGATCGTGTCGCCCGGTAGAATCTCGATATTGTCCTGCAAATCGTCAGCCAGATTCCTTGGCAAGTTCACCGTAATTGGCCCCGACTCATTGTGCTGCCGTACGATGCTGACTTTTCGCCCTGCCGAAGGACTGAAGCCTCCCGCCGCAGAGATAAGGTCATATAACTTCCGGTTCCCAAGGGCGGGATAGATGCCTGGCCGGTTTACGTCGCCGAGGATTGTCACCCCTTGGGAAGCGGACTCATCGAGAAAGATCGTAACGTGAGCGTTGTGGACAAAGCCTCCATCTTCGAACCGTTTCTGGATCAGAGCCTGCGCCTTTTCCACAGTGAGGTCGCCTACATGAACGTAATCAATCAAGGGAAGATAAACATCTCCCGAATTACCCAGCCTCGCTTTCGTGGACAATTCTGGAACGTTGTAGACGCTAACCTCGATCAGATCACCGGGGCCCAGCACCAACGAATTGTCGATGCCGCCAACAATAGGCGCTGCGGCGTTGCTCTGAGGAGGTTTTGAGACGTCAGGATTCGACCAGGTTGAAGCCGCCGCTTGAGAGAGCGGTTGCGCCGGAGGCAGCGGCAATGTAGTTCCCGAAGGCGAAGATGCGGGCGCATGCTGCGCCTGAGCCTCAAACCCCGAACTGCAAAGAAAAACGAGAGACAGTGCTAACAGGTTGCGGCTGTGGGCAAATCGGAATCTGCCAAACTCCATTACAAGCCTCTGATTAGATCGGATCGGCGGAATTTTGCACGCCTCGTCTCATTCCCCTGATGTCTGATCTGGCCAATCACCGTACTGCGTGTCTTTTCCGAGTATTCAATAAGAAGTGTTCAATAGGATTCTACTTGAAGGCGATTGAATTCCCGCGCCGGGGAAGCTAGTTGCTCAACATCCTTCAAACCCGAAGCCGGTGCAGGTGGAACCCACTAACTCACTACCAGCCAGCATGGCGCTGCTGCAATACTTTTTATGTCAGATGTAACGAGGCCGATGTCTGATCTACAGGCCTAGGGGGATCGTTGACGGTAGCTTTTCTTGGGATCTTTTTCCTGTCGCTGCTGTTCTCATTCGTTCTCACTCGTTACGTTCGGGACTTTGCATCCCGGCGCAAATGGGTGGCCGCACCATCTCAGGAGAGGCATCTGCATGCCGCACCTCTGCCACGCCTGGGCGGAGTGGCGATTTTCATCTCTTTTTCTCTAACTATAGTGGTCGCTGCGGTCATCGCCGCTTACACTCCCAATCTCTCTTCAGTATTCTCGCTGAAGACGTTGCTCACAATCCTCGGGCCCGCCTCTCTGGTTTTTCTTCTGGGTGTGTATGACGACCTGTACTCAGCCGGCCCGTACTTGAAGTTTGCGGTTCAAGCTCTCGCCGCCGCTATGTTGTTCATGGGCGGCCTCCGCATCCTCAATATTCCAGTGTTGTTCGGCAAACATCAATTGCCATGGTTCTTGGAGCTGTCCTTTACAATTTTGTGGGTGCTGGCCATTACCAACGCCTTCAACCTGATCGACGGTCTCGATGGGCTGGCAGCCGGCTCCGCCTTGTTTTCTACCCTCGTGGCCTTCGTGGTCACGCTCTTGAGCGGGTACTCCTTGGTTACCGTGATGACCGCCGCGCTGGCTGGCGCGATTCTTGGCTTTCTTCGCTACAACTTCAACCCGGCAACGATTTTCTTGGGAGATTCAGGCAGTCTTTTCATCGGCTTTCTGTTGAGCGCGCTGGCTCTGGCCGGAGCTCAGAAGTCCCCGACCATCGTCGCGGTAGCCATTCCCGTAGTTTCCTTTGGCTTGCCGATCCTCGAAACGGTGCTCTCCATTATCCGTCGATTGGTCAGCGGACGTCCCGTATTCACCGCGGATTGCGAACACATTCATCACAAATTGCTGCAGCACGGCCTCACTCACCGCCAGGTAGTGATTGTGCTTTACGCGGTCTCCGCTGTCTTTGCCATGCTCAGTTTATTTCTGCTCTGGCCCACGGGCAGCTCTCTGGGCCTGGTTCTTGCCGTGCTTGGAATCGGCATCTGGATCGGCGTACAGCGCCTCGGCTATCTCGAGCTGGGTGAATTAGGACGCGTCGCGCAGCGCACCTTCGAGCAACGTCAGATCTTCATCAACAATCTGGCCATCCGGCGAGCTACGGAGGAACTCAAAGCCGCCCGCGACTGCAACCAGATCCGGCTCATACTCGAGGCCGCTTTCAGATCGAACGACTTTGATGGGTTCGAAGTCGGATTCAATCTCTTTCCCAGCGAACTTCATCTCCCGGCAACCGATATCGGATTGCAAATCAGCCGAGGCGAAGCATCTTTTCACTGGGGCAAGACTGAAGTATCAACGTCGCTGAAAGGTTTAGCGGCTTGGACCTTATCGCTCGATCTGATAAGTTCTTCCGGCCGTCGACGCGGCGTACTGAGGGTTCATCGAATTTATTCTCATCGGGCCTTGCAACTTGATATCAACCTGCTGACATCGGTCTTTCCCGTCGCCCTTGCCGATGCCCTGGAGCGTGCTCTCCACCATTCGGTGCAGGTCCTCCCGCATATTGAGCACACTGGTCATGATAAGGAGTTTATCGCGGCACAGGCTGGTTAGAATCGCGCGCAACCGGATTCTTCTCACCAGGAATCAAAGGGGACAAAGCAGAACACTTACGCACCGGCGCAAGAGCGCGCAGTCTTGGGGAAAAGTCAGGGAGGGCCGACGATTACAGCTTGGCGCTGACGTAAGAATTAATCTCACAATTCAAGCAAACTTCTTCAAAAGCAGGTGCAGTCCATTGCATGAAAATGTCCTCCCAGTAGCTCAAAGCTTGCCGCCTCAAGCGTTCGGTCATTTTATCCCGGGCGCGCACCAAAATCAATAGCCAGACCGTCGGCTCAAATGGGCCGATCTTCCTTTTCCCTGAGCTTTTCCTTAAGAAACCGTTTCAGGTTCACGCTGCAGATGGTCGCGGCGGCAGCCTCAAAGCGTCGGCGCATCTCGATCTTTTCGCGCACCCTCTCCACCCACTGCGCCGGAACGTTGAGGGTCTTCGGCTGGCCCTCCACCAGCAGGGAGATTTGATATTGCACGTGCAGGCGTTTGCCGTCGGCGCAATGACAGGTGGGCCGGCCACAGGCCCGTTGGCGTTCGACAAAAGAGCCGGGCAACATTTCGCGGAACAAACCGAGGCTGCGGACGAGTTTGCCGCGCAATTCCAGGTCGGGTTCGCCGGATGGTTTCATATGACAGGCATGATAGTGTCAGACATGCAGGAAATCAAGTACCTTCCGAGATTCGCAAGAATGACGTCAATCTGCAAGCGCAAGTGAAACCCTTGCCAATATACGGACCGGCCTCGGACCTTACCCCCACCTTACGGAATCATTGCCGGGGGAAGGGCGCACGCCATCAGAATGGGATTTCGTAAGAGTAGTTGATTTTCTGGTTGTCTTACGGCATATATAGCCGTAAGATACAGGCCATGGACAACACATCGCCTCCCACGGCCCTCCGCCGACTCGCCGCCGATCTGGCTGAACCCAAACCCATGCGCCGCGGCTCTTTGTCGGAACGCAGCATCAAGTGCAGCAAACCAGGGTGCCCCTGTGCCCAAGACCCGAAGGCTCGTCATGGCCCCTACTTCAGCCTCACCCGCGCAGTCGAAGGCAAGACCCGTTCGCGCTACTTGACTCCGGAACAGGCCGTCCTCGCTGGCCAGCAGATTGAGGCCGGACAGGAGTTTCGCACCCAACTGGAAGCCTATTGGGAAGGTTGTGAGGACTGGGCCGACCGCGAGTTGGAGGGTTCCGCCACGGCCGCCGCCCGGGAGGCCGAAAAAGGGGGCTTCAAAGCGACCTCCAAAACGAAATTGTCCAGGAAATCGAGACGCTGTTAGGCCGCCAGTCCATGGCGGATTTGGATTTCGAAGCGGTGGAGATGGCGGCGCGGCGGCAGGCTTTGCGGTTGGCAGCCCGCGCCCTGGAGCAACGGCTCAACGCCGACACCAGCGATCATGTGGGACCGGAATTGCCCTGCCCCTGCGGCGGCTCCGCCCACTATCATGGCCGTCACCAGAAGACCTTCGAAAGCGCCCTGGGAGCCCTGCACCTCCAGCGGGCTTACTATCACTGTGAGCAATGCAACCGTGGATTCTGCCCGCGGGACCGGGCTCTGGGACTGCAATGGTTTTCGCTGACGCCCGGAGTTCTGCGCATGACCGGCAGTGCGGCGGCTCTGGTGAGCTTCGAAGAGAGCCATGAGCTGCTGTACGAGTTGGCGGGGGTGGAAGTCAGTACCAAGCAGGTGGAACGAGCCGCAGAAGCGCTAGGCGCCGAAATCGCCGAGGATGAACACACGCAAGTGGAAAAGTTAGGCGAGGTGGCTCCCACCATGTATCTGGGGATGGATGGTACCGGGGTACCGATGCGCGCCCCAGAAGTGGCGGATCGCGCCGGCAAGCAAGCGGATGGATCCGCCAAAACCCGCGAAGCCAAGCTGGCCACCGTCTGGACCGCGGAATCGCGCGATGAGGAAGGCAAACCGGTGCGTGATCCGGGATCGATCACCTATTCGGCCGCGATTGAAAGTGCCGCCACTCCGGACACCAGCCCAGACCTCTCGGACTTCGCGGCGCGCGCACTCCGTGAGGCCACCCGACGCGCTTTCACCGAAGCCCAGCATCCGGTGGTGTTGGGCGATGGTTCGGCCTGGATCTGGAACACGGCTACGGAACTATTCCCGCAAGCCACTCAGATTCTCGACCGTTTTCATGCCAAAGAACACCTCAGCCAAGTGGGCAAGGTCGTTTACGGGGACAGCCGAGAAGGCCAGCCATGGAGTCAGGCGCGCTATGATGAACTCGATGCGGGCCGCTTGAAATCCCTGGTGCAAGCCCTGCACGGCCACGCCGGCCAATACAAAGAGGCGCGGGAATGTATCCGCTACATCTGGAACAATCGCCGCCGCATGCGATATCCGAAGTTTCACCAACAAGGCTTCTGCACCTCGACCGGCGTGGTGGAGGCCGGCTGTAAAGTGGTGATCGGCACCCGGCTCAAGCGGGCGGGTATGCACTGGACGGTAAAGGGCGCAAACGCCATCATCGCCCTGCGCTGCAGCAAACTCAGCGGACGCTTTGAGGATTTCTGGGAACGCCGCTCAGAGCGGAAGCAGTTGGCCGCATGACTTCATCGCCCAAGTCTGGCGTGCGCCCCCGGGGGAAACTTGCATGCCAAAGCCGCCAGTGGAAAAGGCAATGCATCCATAAGTTGCAGGTTCTGATGCCGTGGTTGCAGGTTCTTGCAACTTTTGTTCAGACCCCGACTTTTCCACACTCGCGAACCATTGCGGCCACTGTCTAACCTCGCGGTTCCTATTTACCTTAATCCTTCTCCTGTCGCTGTGAGGACACGCAATCATGCTTGGCGAGACGGTTTATGGCACCACCTTCCACGACGCTAATTTTGTCCCCCTTCAGTCCGCTGCATTTTGCGTCCAGTGTGAACTGATCAGCAGCAACAATAGGCCCTATTGCCTGGCTTGTGGCAACCCTTCATTGCTGAGCCTTTCCCGCGTGCTTGGCGGCTCTCTTCGCCACCAGCAGACAGCTCGTCTCATCACAGATTCTGAACTCGACACCCTTGTCCGCGATCTTTTGCGCACAGTGCCAGATCCTCAGATTTTGGATGTCGCAAGCGATCACTCCCGCGTCCCCTCGATCGCGCTTCGCAGCCAGCTTCGCGTCGCCAACGCGGCGCATCCCGTTTCTGGATTTCGCGCCGTCCATGCTGGTGAAGAAGTCGACATCCATGCCGCGGAACTTGATCTTGAACCAGCCATCAGCGCCATCACGGAGCGCGCCCAGCACCTTACCGGCGCCACCGGCGCCGCAATTGCCTTGCGGGCGGGCGATGAGATCGTCTGTCGGGCCCGCGCTGGCCGCACCGCTCCTGACCTTGGCGTCCGCTTGCAGACCGATGCCGGCATCTCCGCCGAAGCCGTACGTACTGGAGAAGTCATGCTCTGCCACGACGCCGAACGCAACCTGCGCGTCGACCTCGCAAGTTGCCGCCGCCTGGGTGTTCGCTCCATCCTGGTCTCGCCGCTGCGCTACTATCGCCGGACTCTCGGTGTTTTCGAAGTACTGTCGTCGTCTCCCAGCGCGTTTAACGAACGCGACGTGGCTACCATGCAACTGCTATCTAGCATGATGGTCGCCGCCATCTCCCGCATCTCAACTCTGCATCATGCACGCCTTTCCCGCGTCGCCGGATAGCTCGTTGCCGGCTCCTTAATAGAAGCTAGTGAATGAAACCTTCGTGTAACTTAGCGTCCTTCGTGATCAAAGGGCTTCGATTTCAGTAGGCCCAGTAAGGCGGCGTTCCACCCGGAGCACTCGTCCCTTCGATCGCGGTATACACGTTGCGCCCATAAAAAAACGGCAGCCCCCAATCGAAGTAGCCTGAGGCAGGGCCACCCAGGTCTCCAAAAACGGAATCGCTCGCGTTCGAGAACAAGGTCACAGCGTTTGCCACGCTGAAATCGACCGTTCCGCTGCCTACCGTATTTCCTTGATTGGTGGCCGAGAGATTCTCGGTGCTCGTGGGACAATAAAATCCCGACGCACCGCTGTTCTGCGCACACTGGGGTATGCTGCTGTCCGGGAGAAAATAACCGTTCGAGCCGCTGTCGATGAAGCTCTGACTATAGGTATTATTCTTGTAAACAGTCGTGAAATCTCCATTTGGGTCCGTGTTGTAAACCGTCGCTGATCCCAGCCCGTTGTTCGACTGCGTTCCGATGCCGAATACCAGCGAGCCGCTCAAGGTCGCCTCTGCTCCGGAAACTGCCGGCAGCTCAAGAATCACCCCGTTGTTATCGGAGGCAAATGCCACAACCGGATTTTGTACTTGCTGCGTAAGGCTCGCAACTATCGCTACGCAGCCTGTGGATGACGGGCACTCATAGTACATGTTTTGAGTTGCAGGGCAGGGCGAGCCACAGTCTTGCGGGAACAGACCGACTCCCAGGATTCCGTTCGCCTCCAGCGCCGGAAGCGTGTCTGCGGACGTTCCAGAGCTCGTGCAACTGCTGCTCGGGACCGTGAAATCGGTGTCGCTGAGAACTTGAATTGGCAAGCCGCTGGCCGTCTCACTGGCGATCTGCATGTCAGCCGTTTTCACCGGTCCCCACGTATACGAGTCCACAAATTGCACGCATTCAGCAATAGGATTGCCATCGGACGCCTTCTCCTGCGGCAGCGCAATCGTCAAGGCGGTCGAGAGAATTCTGAGGCCGATAGAGCCCGTGTCCACCAACAAGCCGTCGATTGTCTGACACGTGGACGTTCCCGGAACGCAGACGGTCACGCTGGCGAACGCGCCATTGACGTAGTTTCCCGCCGGCCCAGCGTTCACTGTGATGGGCGCAACATTCGTTCCCGAGGACGCGATCGTATTAGTCGTACTACTATGGCTGCCTCCGCCGCATCCGATCGAGCATAACACTGCTGAGCACGCCGCAAAAGTCAGAAAGTTCTTCAGATTTTTCATTGGAGATCCTCGGCGCGCAAGTTCGTCGGTAACATCGCCGGAATATATGCCTTGCCGGCAAACGACCGGGGGTGTCCACCACTTTGCACAATCAATCCGGGCTCTTGGATTACCACCGCCCGGCGTACCAATCGGCCATTACGCTGCGACTGTACCGCTTGAGAGTATTGCTCGAAGTAGCTGCCCAGGATCTGCCGCAGGTCGGGCATCCAGGGCCCATGCCAGGCCACGGCAAATACAATCCCGTCGGGAGAAGCGTATTCTCTTACCACTGTACCGTTCGCCGCTTGTATCTCATGCACGGTATAGGATTGCGCGACAATCGCCCGACGACTCCCTCGCATCTGAAGTTGGTCTGCCTGGATCGACGAGATGTCCCCGCCGAGCGCTGCCCATGCTGGGAATGCCGTAGCCAGCGTCGTCATAGCTACCATCGCCGCAGTAACCAAGGCCGCACCCATCATCCGCAGCCTCGGCTTGAGACAACTCAGTTGTGGCTTCCACATAGACCACCCCTGCACTTTCCCGCCCCATAGCTATTTCAGATTAGACTCGGCTCACGTCAGACCGGTTGTACTTTGGATCATATTCATAAAGTCTTATTACTGACTTACCCATAAGTCGGGTTAATATGTAGGGCGAGACTTCGAGTCCTTATGTCTGTGATTGTCCACTCATCCCCGCGGCCCGCATTCATCAACCGGCGTCGCCGGGTCCGTCAGAAAGCGCATGCGCCGGCTTATGCCACTTTCAGCGGCGCCTCCAAGAGCGAAATGCTCGACCTCTACGAGGTGCTCGACATCAGTGAGGGCGGGGTGTCACTCCAGTGCCCTTCGCCAATGGAGATCAATCAGTCCGTGGATTTGTGTCTTGATCTCGCAGAAGCTAGGGGACAGATTTCCGTAACCGGACGGGTGGTTTGGTCAGACTCAACAGGGCGGGTCGGTTTAGCTTTTCCTGCTCTGAAGGATGTCGAGCTCCGCACCTTGCAGGAGTGGTTATTTCTCAATGCAATGGCCGGCGCTGCCAACGCCTCGCCCCGCACTGTCTTTCCTTCCATGTCTCCGCCGCACTCTGTGCCGCGGAGAAACTATAGTGAAACGCTAAGCGCTGCCTCCTTTGTCCAAAGAGAGGCTGAATCTCTCGGGTCAAACCTCGAAGCGGTTCTCTCATTAATTGCTCGCCAGTCCAAGTTTCTGCTTCAGGCTTCCGGCGCCGCGATTGCTCTTGCGGGAAAAGACTTGGGCGCCATGGTGTGCCGGGCTAGTGCCGGCGCGAGCGCCCCACCCGTGGGTGCAACCTTTCAAACAGGATCAGGTTTTTCCGGCGATTGCGTGCGTACGGGAAAAACCTTGCGCTGCGACGACACTGACATCGACGATCGTGTTGATCCACAAAACTGTCGCGCTCTTGGCATTCGCTCCATGCTCGCATCTCCGATAGACTCGGCGGAGAAGGTGGTCGGCCTGCTCGAAGTATTTTCCCCAAGACTCGGCGCGTTCAGTGAAACCGACAGTGATGTTCTCCAGCTCTTCGCCGACACGGTTCTCGCTGCGATTAATCGGTGCTCACTAGCAAACGATATTTCTTCTGCTCCGCCGCCTCCTGTTGAACCCTTTTCTCCCAGTCCCGGCAGTATTTTATTTGCTCAGGTTCCCGAAGAAAGCAAGATGGAGAAGGGCCACGTACTCGCCGCTGAGGAGAAAATCGGGGGCGTTCACCTCCCGCGCACTCATCTTTTTCTCCTCATCACTGCCGCAGCCACCATTGCGCTTTCCATGGGTTTCATCCTCGCTCCGTGGATTCAGGAAAAGCTCCATGGCCGTGACCGGAATGGAGGACCCACAGTACTAGCGTCCTCGCGGCCGCCCGTGGAGGCCTCGCCACCCCGCTTGTTGAACTCTTCCGTCGACACCTCCAACCTCGAACAACTTCGAGAGCTGGCCCGACAAGGAAACCCGGCGGCGGAAAATGCTATGGGCCTTCTCTATGCTCAAGGGGACGATAAACGGGCGATCAAACAGGACGAAGGCGAGGCAGCCCGTTGGTTTAACAAAGCAGCCGAGGACGGAAGCGTGCTGGCCCAATACAAGTTGAGCCTGCTGTATTGGGGTGGTCACGGAGTTCCCAAAGACACTTCGAAAGCCTACTTCTGGGCGGTCCTGGCTCGTGCTGGCGGCCAGGAAGGCAGCAAAGATCTTGCCAAGGTTCTTGCCAATGGAATCTCGCACGCGCACGCCGCCGCCATCGAACAGCAAGCCGAAATGTGGTACCAGCAGCACGAATCGCGCGCGAAACCAAATCCCGGCCGCTAGGGAAACCTAAGCCGAAAGCCGGTAACCGGAAGCCGAACTCCTCCCGCAGCGTTAGAATGGATCAGAGGCAGCCTTGTCCACCCTCCGCAGTATTCTCGACCAGCGAGTTCGCGAGGCCGATCCCCTTCTCTACGAGAAACTTGAGAATAATCGCCTACGCTGCTTGGCGTGCGGACACCGCTGTCCAATCCCGGAAGGCCAGCCCGGCGTCTGCAAAGTCCGCTACAACCGCGGCGGCACGCTCTATGTTCCCTGGGGATACACTGCCGGAACCCAGTGTGATCCGGTTGAGAAGAAGCCCTTTTTTCACGCCTATCCCGGTGCTCTTGCCTACAGTTTCGGCATGATGGGTTGTGATCTCCACTGCTCTTATTGTCAGAACTGGGTAACCTCGCAGGCTCTGCGCGATCCCGGCGCCGTCTCGCCTCCCCAGCAAGCCTCACCCGAGGCTCTGGTGCGCGAAGCCGTCGCCCAGGGCGCGAAGATTCTGGTCAGCACCTACAATGAGCCTCTAATCACCAGCGAATGGGCGGTAGCCGTTTTTAAAGAAGCCAAAGCCGCCGGACTTCTCACTGGCTTCGTTTCCAACGGCAACGGTACTCCTCAGGTCCTCGAATACCTGCGCCCGTGGCTCGACTTATATAAAGTCGATCTCAAAAGCTTTGACGATCGTCACTACCACGAACTCGGCGGACGCATCGGTCCTATTCTTGAAAGCATCCGCCGCATCTACGATATGGGCCTGTGGCTCGAGATTGTCACGCTTCTCATCCCCGGATTCAACGACTCTGATGATGAACTGCGCCGCCTTACGGAATTTCTGGCTGGCATCTCTCCCGACATTCCTTGGCATGTGACCGCTTTTCACGGCGATTACAAGATGACCGATCCTCGCGATACACGCCCCGAAGACTTGCTGCGTGCGGTCGAGATCGGGAAGCAATCCGGCCTGCGATACATCTACGCCGGAAATCTCCCCGGCATGGTTGACCACTGGGAAGACACGCGCTGCCCGCAGTGCAACGAAACTTTAATCGAGCGTTACGGCTATCTCATTAAAGACTACCGGCTCACACCGGACGGCAGTTGCCCCCAGTGCGGAACCTCGATCCCCGGCCGTTGGTCTACCCGCTTCGAAGGTCAGATCACCTCCCGTCCTTTCTTTCCACGCAGAAGCGCTCATTTGTTTACAATCCGGTAGGCCTGTCATCCTGAGCAAGCGCTCTTTGCGCAGCCGAACGGATCCGGACGAGCCGCGCGAATCCACGAAGCCTGCCCTGAGCGAGCGCAAGCGACCGAAGGTTTGACTCGGTTCCTTAATTGATGCTGAAACTATCCAAACTCGTCTTTCCGATTGCGTCTCTTTTCCTCCTGTCGTCTTGTTCCCCTCGCGATTTTCTCACCCGCCGTCTTGCCGCCGATCTCATTGCTAGCTCCAACACTTTCCGCGCCCCTCAGCAGTTTCAGTTGCGTATCGGCATCGTCTCCAACAACGACTATCTCTCCCCTGACTATCTTGCGCTGCAGCATCGCGGCTGGATTTCCGTCACCAACGCCGCCTGCCCTCGGGGCTTGCTGCCGCCTCCTTGCGGGGACGTTGCGCTCACGCCGGAGGGCGTGGATACGTTTCAGAGTCTTATCGACGCCGGCGCCGCCGAAAAGCAATCCTTCATCATTCCCGCCGCGCGACGCGATTTGGTTGCGGTCACTGGCATCGCTAAGCAAGGCAATGTTGCCGATGTCGACTTCACTTGGAAATGGACTCCTCTGAATGAAGTTGGAGCGGCCTTATACCCTGGCGACGTCCGCTATCGGTCGACCGCACTCTTTCGTTCTTATGATGACGGCTGGCGCCTCATGCAACGCGCTTCACATCCCGGCCAGCCTCTTGACGAGGCTCTAAAAAACGCGGAGATCTTGCAGTAAAGGGCCACCTCATGCCCCGCGGAATGCTCTCCGACACGGAATCAATCCTTCGATCAAAAGTTGCTTATCGCGAACGTGTCGTTGTATAAACCTACTTCCACCATGGGCCCTATGAAAACCTCGAAAAGCTTTGTTTTGTTGTCCGGAATTTTATGTTCAAGTTTGTTAGCCTTTGCCGATAGTAAGCCGAAACTAACCCTTGATGAATTCTTCAATTCTGTCAGCTACCGCTCTATCGAGATCTCTCCTGACGGCAACTCCGTTGTAATTGTCACCGAGCGTGCTGACTGGGATCAACAGATCTTCCGCACCGATCTGTGGCTGTATCGCGACGACGCGAAGGGTGGCTCGCTGATGCAACTCACGCAGTCGGGACACGATGTCGATCCCAAATGGTCGCCCGACGGCCGCTGGATCGCCTTCCGCTCCGAACGGAAACCCTCCGCCGAAAAAGACTCTAACTCCACCGACTCCGGCGACAGGAAAGACAATAATAAAGACGACCAAGGCGAAGTCAGCCAGATCTACCTGATTTCTCCCACCGGCGGCGAAGCGATTCCCGTCACTCAGGGCGAGGAAGAGGCCCATACATTTTCCTGGTCGGCCGATTCTCGAACTCTCTATTTCGCCACACGCCATCCATGGACTAAGAAGCAAAAAGACGACTACAAAAAGCAGTGGAAAGATATCGTCCAATATCGCACCGCCGAACGCGGCGACACCATTTTCGCTTTGGACGTTGCTGCTGCTCTGGCCCGCCACGCCGCCGCCCCGGCCAAAGAAGCGAGCGACGCGGAAAAAGAATCCGACCTCACTCCCGGCGCGTGCCAAATCGCAACCTTCCCCTTGCGCGTGGACGATCTAATCACCTCACCCGACGGCCGCACGCTAGCCTTTGTCAGCAACGCTATCAATCAGCGCCAGGAAAAATTCGAAGACGTCGAGATCTACGCGGTCGATTTGGCGAACTCTTCCTCCAACCAGACGCCTCGCCGTCTTACCCACAACCAGGCCCTCGAAGTCCGACCACGCTGGGCCAATGACAGTCGCCACGTTTTCTTCACCGTCGAAGTTGGTGACGTAGCTGGCCCCTATCGCGACCTGCAGCCGCACCTCTACTGGGTTACTAGCGAAAAACCCGACAGCGAAACCGGCGCGGTCGAGCAGTGGAGCAAAAACTTTGTCGGTCCCGTGGAACACTTCGCCGTCGCCGCCGACACGGTGCTCGCCTCCGCGCGCGTTGGAACCGAGGTCCCCGTATACTCCGTCGCGCAGCCCAGCCACTCCTTGGACAACCTGAACACTTGGGCCGGCACTTACGAAAATTTATCGGCCACAATCCACTCTCCCCGAATCGCGTTCGTCTATTCCTCTCTGCAGAAGCCGGCGGAAATCTATCTGGCGGAAAGTGCCGACAAGCTCGATCAGGCGCGTCCCATCACATCCTTCAACCATCTCTTCACCGAGCGCGAGCTCCCCCAAGGCAAACCCTATCGGTGGCAGGCCGACGACGGCACTACCGTCGAAGGCATGCTGATCTATCCTCCCGGAAAATTTGATTCCAAAAACCTGCCCATGTTCACCTTCATTCACGGGGGACCCGCCGACGCCGACGGTAACCATTTTGAAGCCGACTGGTACCAGTGGGCTGCGCTCGCCGCCACCAACGGATGGCTGGTCTTCGAGCCCAACTACCGCGGTTCCACCGGATACGGCGACAAGTTCCTTCAGCAGATCGTTCCTGCCATCGTCTCTCGTCCCGGCAAAGACATTCTCGAAGGCGTCGATGCGCTGGTGAAGGCTGGCATCGCCGACGCCGATCATCTCGCTGTCGGCGGCTACAGTTATGGCGGCTACATGACCAACTGGCTGATCACGCAAACCACTCGCTTCAAGGCCGCCGTCACCGGCGCTGGAGCCGTCGAACATGTCGGCAACTGGGGCAACGACGACACCACCTTCGACGACGCCTACTTCCTCGGCGGACGCCCCTGGGAAGCCCCCCAGCGCTATCACGACGAAGCTGCCATCTTTCAGATCGACAAAGTCCGCACTCCCACGCACATGGTCGCCGGCGCCAACGACATCCGCGTCGCCGTCCTGGAAGATTACTTGCTCGAGCACGCCCTGTATTCGCTAGGGATTCCAAACGCCTTGCTGATCTTCCCCGGCGAAGGCCACAGCCTGAGCAAGAATCCCTGGCACGGCAAAATCAAAGTCCGCGAAGAGTTGAATTGGCTGCAAAAATACGGCGGCGTCCCGATGGCAAACTGATCAGGTCATGTTGAGCGAGGCAGTCGAAGCATTCCTTCCCGCCGAGGCTGCCCCATCCTAGCCGCAATTTCTCACGCGGAGTCAAAAAAGAGTGGCGAAAGATAGAAGCGGCCGCTGCAGGACGTGCAATCGTCACACACGTGAGGAATTGAGCTGACGCAACTCTATTTTTTGAGTAGTACCCGGGCAGCGGTTCCTTTTCGAGAAACACCTCTCCCTGGATAGTCAAATTAGCTGTGGATTTTTTGCAGATCGTTGCCTCAACAGCGTAATGCGACCCAAGCCGTAGCGAAAATATTTTTCCAGGGATACGCATTGGAGAAACTCACTGAGATGCGACGTACACTGAGTCGCACCTCGGCGGCGATCTTCAGCAAGCGCAAGCGAATCGTATGTACCTGAGCCTGCGCCCATTCCGTGCCGGCCAGCCCCAGGCGACGAAGCGCATGGATCAACACGTAGGCCAGCGAGGAGAAGTACAGACGTAGCTGGTTGGCGCGCAGCGATTCCGTGCTCATGCGATCGGCAAACAAGCTCAGCTGTTCCTTTATGCGGTTCTCCATCTCGCCACGTGCGCAATAGGTCTTCTCATAGAGCGCTGCCGCTTCCCAGGACTCGGCAGGTAAGGAGGTCACCACGAAGCGCGGATTCTCACCTTTCTCCAGATACTCGGCTTTGGCTACCACCCGTCGCGAGCGGCTCCAGCTGTTTCGCGTGCGATAGGAGAATTCCGTAAACACGCGCGCCGCTTTGCCCGTCCTTTCCTGTTCCTGCTTGGCCTGCTGCAGCTGCGGCGCAATCTTGCGCTGCAGCCGCGAGTTGCGGGCCAGCCCCAACACATAGTCGACTCGGTTCTGCTCGCACCAAGCCATCAGCTCTTCCCGGCAGAAGCCTGAATCAGCGCGCAGAATAATGCGTACCTTGGGCCAGCGTTGGCGAATCTGTTTCACCATGCGCTCCACCTCCTCCCGACAGCCGGCGCTAGCATCCTGATTGGAGGCTCGCTGCCGCGCACATAACAGGTGATCGCCCGAGAAGATGTACAGTGGCAAATAGCAGTACTCGTTGTAGTAGCCGTGAAAAAAGCGATCTTCCTGCTGGCCCTAGAGCGGCGTGTCGGTCACGTCCAGATCGAGCACAATCTGCCGCGGGGCCTTGGCGTACGATTCCAAAAAGATGTCGACCAGCAAGCCATCCAGAGCTGCGCTCGAGTAGGTGATCTTGTGATAGCGATCCTCGAGCGGTGAGTCCGCCGGGGTTAGCTCCAGTCGATTCAAGGTGCTCTTGCCCGCCAGCGGTTCTTCCAGCTTGCGCTTGCCAGCCATCAAGGCCAGCAGGGGATCGTGACGCAACTCTTCATGATCATTTAGATCTTCGTAACCCAGAGCCAGTCCGTAAATGCGTTGCGCCAGCAGTTCCCCGAGCTCATGCTCAATGAATACGGGATTGCGGTAATCGGAAAAGCACTTCCTCACCCGGGACAACAAGCCGATCTTGCGGTCGGTCTCGCGCAACAGCAGCGCTCCACCCTCCGTGCTGAGCTGCCGCTCGCTAAAACGGGCGCTCACCTGTCGCAAAAAATGTGGTGCAAATGTGAACTCATTCTGGTTACACTCTGTCATTAGAAAAGGCCGCCTTTCTCGGGACGTTAACTACGAGTTGACAACGCAGTTATGCCCGAAAAACGGCCTTTTTTCTACTCCTAATTTTGCGTGGTGACTCTTTCTTGTTCACCCGCGTGAGAAATGCGGGTTAGATCTTCGTAACCCAGAGCCAGTCCGTAAATGCGTTGCGCCAGCAGTTCCCCGAGCTCATGCTCAATGAATACGGGATTGCGGTAATCGGAAAAGCACTTCCTCACCCGGGACAACAAGCCGATCTTGCGGTCGGTCTCGCGCAACAGCAGCGCTCCACCCTCCGTGCTGAGCTGCCGCTCGCTAAAACGGGCGCTCACCTGTCGCAAAAAATGTGGTGCAAATGTGAACTCATTCTGGTTACACTCTGTCATTAGAAAAGGCCGCCTTTCTCGGGACGTTAACTACGAGTTGACAACGCAGTTATGCCCGAAAAACGGCCTTTTTTCTACTCCTAATTTTGCGTGGTGACTCTTTCTTGTTCACCCGCGTGAGAAATGCGGGCTAGTCGCGTTCTTTGCGACTAGGGTGGGGATTTTGACTTCAATGTACGAATGGGACGGGATGCCGAGTCCGTTTGGTTGCTTTTCTCCTTACCCTGTCAGCTATTTCAAGGTTACCTCGCGGGCTAGCGAGGTGCTGAGAGTAGGCGCGAATTCGTTGCGTTTTTTCGCGGCATCCAGCATGGCCTGTCGGCTGCCGTAATGTTTCTCCGCAACCCCGCCAGCCTTTTCCGCCATTGCGTCCAGCGTTCCCCAATCTTTGTATTCGATTGCGATCGCAACGCTCCAGTCATTGGGATGCTCGGCCACGGGGTTCGTGTAGAACTTGTAGTCCACAACCCAACCCTGCTTTTTGAACTCGTCGTAAATTGGTCTGAAATTCTGCTTGATGTCGGTCCAGAAGGCGTCGCCCATTCCCGCCTTTACGTCAACGTAAATCACGCGCCACACGGGACCGTTGTTGTAATTCGGATTCTGCGCCATCACCGCCGGCGCCACCATTAACAGCAGCAACATCACAAAGCACAGCCACACCGCACGCCTTTTCATTTCGATCGCTCCTTACGCCTAGAATTAGGCCACAAAAATAGGACGACCCTGAGTTCGCGCACTCGGTGCGCGAAACAGACTACCACGGCAACAAAAGGGGCTGCAAAAATACGGCGTCCCGTCAAACTGACCGCAGCCCAAACAAAAGTTGTCATCCGAGGCGGGCGCCTTTTGCCCGACGAAGGACCTATGCAAGTTTTGTAGCCCGCTTCTGGATTCTGCGCTGAAACAAAGTTCGCGGCGACGTTCCGTGGGCGGGATGAGCTCAGGCGAAACCGAATCTCTGGGAAAAGACGGCAGACCGATTCACTCGATCCCAGCCCCGCAGGAGCGCCGTAAGA
Source organism: uncultured Acidobacteriota bacterium (assembly GCA_963720155.1). Classification (GTDB taxonomy): domain Bacteria; phylum Acidobacteriota; class Terriglobia; order Terriglobales; family Acidobacteriaceae; genus Sulfotelmatobacter. The sequence goes on along the minus strand of CAVREP010000010.1, from coordinate 56,833 downwards.
TAGTCGCGGACGTAAGTCCGAGGTAGGCCCAGAAATCGGAACCCCAGTCCCGGAGGAACCGCACCGGTTTTCTACTGCTTCGGATGCGAAGTGCTCAAGGCAAACCTGCTTGCCAGAAGCTGTCCTTCGTCGTTGTCGAGCGGCAAAAGCTCAACATGGCCGTGACCATGATCGCGCAACCAGACATTCTTCACCCGGAAGTAATACGCCTGCCCTGCTTCGGCCGTGAAATGCGCAGCGGCGGTCGTCTCTTGTGCGCCAATGATCACGAGCGACTGCCAACTGGCACAGAGATGATGCTCTCCCGGATCGACCGAGAAATAAAAGTAAGAGTCGCCGTGATTCGCTCCCACCCACCCTCCATCCAGCCCAACCCGGGTCGTCGGCTTGGGAAAAGATTCAAACCCGTTATCATCTTCCACGAAATACACAATCGCCTTGCCGCTTTCCGGCTGCGCAATCGGATGATGTGATTTATTGGTTTTCACATCGAACTTGACGTTCGCGCCTCCGCATCCGGGAGCAACCGCGGGTGCGCTCGCAACGCTTTGGGCTAATGAAGAGGCGCAGAGCAAAAGAACCACAAAGAGTATCTTCATGTTCTTCCTCCCAACTGGCTGTGTACACGTATGTTAACCGAGATGACTGTGTTTGCTCCGGGAATGCTTGACACATAACCTGTGTCCACATATACTGTGCTAGAGTAGGCAGAATGAACGTCACCCTTTCTCTCGACGACCAGCTCGTCACGCGAGCCCGCAAAAAAGCCGAAGCTCTCGGCAAGAGCCTCAATCAGCTCATCCGCGACTACCTGCAAACCGTCGCCGGTGGAGACGACCCCGAGCGCAGTATCGAAGAGTTTAAGCGCCTTTCCGGACGCGGCCACTCCCGCGGCTGGCGCTTCAATCGCGACGAAATTCATCGCTGAAGTGACCCGCACACGGAGGAATTGAGGAAGTAAGGAACAATGGCGCCTGCTCGTAGCTTCTTCGACACCAACGTCCTCATCTACGCCGACGATAAGGCCGCACCCGCCAAGCAACGCCGGGCCCTCGACCTTGTAACCGAGCATCGCCGCGCCCGCACCGGTGTAGTCTCGCTCCAGGTCCTGCAGGAATATTTCGTCACCGCCACCCGAAAATTGCATGTGGAGTCTTCCATCGCCCGCCGCAAAGTCGAACTGCTCGCCGAGTTCCACGTCGCCGCTCCAGATGTCTCCGACATCCTCGCCGCCATTGATCTGCACCGCCTTCACAACCTTTCCTTCTGGGACGCACTCGTCATCCGTTCCGCCAAACAGTCCGGCTGCACCGTACTTTTCTCGGAAGACGTGCAACACAGCCGAGACATCGACGGCCTGCAAATCGTGAATCCGTTTCGGTAGCGCGTCACGGCGAGCCCAAACAAATCTTGTCATCCTGAGAAGGGCGCCCTTTGCCCGACGAAGGACCTATGCAACTTTTGTGTTCCGATTGTGGATCTGCGCTGAAATCAAGTTTGCGGCGACGTTCCCTGGGCGGGATGGTTTGCCCGGGTACGCGCTGAAAATGAGGTATACCTCCACCCCTCTCGTCTTTTGCTGTCTTCAGGTTGGCAAGAAAATCTTGCAAAATCCGGATGTCAAAGAGCTTGGAGGTCAAAATCCGTGAAACAAAGGAGTTGTGGCCCTCTTTGTTGTCTCTCTGGTTGGCGAGATGTACTGCCTCTGCTGGGGCAATGATGAGACGATTTGGAGTGGAGCGCAAGGTTGGATGTCACAGAGGTGCTGCGGATTTTCGGCCGGCGCGCCCACCCTCTGATTAGCACAAGGCCCCGCTGCTGCAACGCCTGAGGCCAAATTCCCCACCCTGCCGCGAAGGGCGCGGCAAGGATGGGGCACCCGTTGGGTTTTAGAATTTCCACAGTTTCTCTTCCCTTGACGTTCAGTTGACCTGGACTGTGATTTCGAAATGCGAATACTGGAAGGAGGCGAATCCAATAGGGAAGCGAGCAAACGCGCGAGTAATGCGTCGCAACAAACGTGACGCTTCACGCGGCTCGTCCAGGTCCTTCGGCGGGTAAAAAGCGCCCGCCTCAGGATGACAATCTTACTTTCGGTCGAGGGATGGAGAGAAAAATATGGGTCTGAAACATGTTCCACGATGTCAGCATATGAAAGTGAATGGGACGCAGTGCGGGTCTCCGGCGCTGCGGTGCAAGAGTCGTTGCTATTTTCATGAAGGAGTTCGCATCGAGCAGGCGAAGTTTGTGGCCGATAAGTTCGCACAGGACAGCTTTGAGTTGCCCGCTCTGGAAGACGCGAACTCCGTGCAGTTGGGGTTGATGAAGGTGATCCACTGGCTCGGGCACGGGCGAATGGATCCGAAGATGGCCGGATTGATGCTTTACGCCCTACAGACGGCCAGCATCAATCTACGGAGCGCCAAGTTCGAAGCGGAGAAACCGACCGATGTTGTGATCGATCGCGATACGGTGGATCGGACATCTATCGGCGGCCCGCAGTGGTTTGAACAAGACTTTCATGAGGACGTAGACGACGAGGTAGAGAGTGAAGACGAAGCCGAGGATGAAGCGGATGAGGAAGACGCCGTTGGCGGCGAGCTAGTGGCTGCTGAGGCCGGCACGGAAGAGGCGGGGAAAAGCGAAGTGAAGCACGTCAGTGCCGAGGGAGCTCGGATGCAAGTGCAGGGGCTCGTCCGGAATTGGTTGCTGGAGACGGCGCGCGAGAAGGCAGCAGCGAGGTCGGGCTAGAAGACGTTGAGGAGGCACTGGCCATCTTCACTCCGTGCGAGCTCGCGGCATAGCGCGCAATGCCCTTGTAAAGTGCCTCGGCGATCTGCTCCCGGTATCCGTTGCTGCGGAGCTTTTGTTCATCCGAGGGACTGCTGACGAACGAAACTTCGGCCAGAATTCCAGGCATGGCCGTCTCGGTGAGAACCACGTAGGAGGCTTCTTTCACGCCGCGGTTGCGCAGGCCAGGATTTTCTGTCGACAAGGTGCTGTAGAGCGAGCGTTGCACGCTGGCCGCCAGCCGCCTCGACTGCTCGACCTTTTCGTGCAGGTCAGCCGGCGCGAGAGTCGCAATTGTCACGTTCTTGCTTTCGCTCGCCGGAGTTTCCATGTCTTTCGGGCTCGGTGCCGAGAATAAGTTGGTGTAGTAAGTCTCCACCCCGCGAGCCGAAGGCAGGTCGCTGTAGTTGGCGTGGACAGAAATGAACAGGTCGGCCTGCGATTGATTCGCCACTCCGGCTCGTTCGTCGAGAGGAATGTAGTTATCGTCGTTGCGGGTGAGAATCACGTCCGCGCCCAGGCGGCTCTCGAGCAGCTTACCGAGTCTCTGGGCAATCTCGAGAACGAGATCTTTTTCCAGCAAGCCCCCCCGGCCGACAGTTCCGAGGTCCCAGCCGCCGTGACCCGCATCCACGACGATGCGCATTTTCGGCACTCGCGCACGCAGTTGCAAATCTTCGCGCGTGGGCGGAGGAACTACGATGGTGAGCCTGTGTTTTTGCGCCTCTGCTGTTCCCGGGAAAAGATTCACTTGAGCCTTGGGGTCGGCGCCCGGCTTGCGTATTTGCACCACCAGGCGGTAGGGATTGGGTTCCAGGCTGACGGAATAATTCGAGTTGCCTTTGGTCTCGAGCACCACGCGGGTCACGTTGGAGACTGGCTGTGCCACCCGAACCCTCGCCAGCAGCCCGTCGCCGATGTCGATTGTCTTTCCTTCGAGTTCGGGAGCCAACTGTGTGTCATGCAAATCGAAATAAATCCGGTCCGGCGCGGGCAGGCGATGTGCCTCGTACTGCACCTGATCTTCAAGGTCGAGTACAACCGTGCTGGAATCGGCGGAAGACCAGTGCCGAATTCCGGTGATGCGGGGCATCTTTGCGAGCTCCTGCGGAGTCGCGTTTGCACTCCCAGATTCAGGCACGATGCTCACACCTGTCCCGCCTGAATTCTGTGAACCATCCAGGCTTATGCTGGGCGGGACGACCGACGAAGGGTTTGAGGAAGGTAGGACCGAAATCGTGGGCTGGTTTGCCGCTGACGATTTCGCAGCCATTTTCTGAGCCGGCTGACCCGAGCCTTTGCTGAGCTGCGAATTTTTCAGCTTCCACCAGAATCCTGCGGCGGCAAGTGCGAATACAACGACCAGCGCCAGCACCACCAGAACGCCCGGATGATGGCTAGCATCGCCCGGTTGGAGCACGGTATCGACAACTCTGTCTTCGGCTTTGGAGTCGTGCTCTGCCTCGTCTGTTCGCGACGGAACAGAAACGGTCGCTACACTTTCTGCAGATGCGATCGCAGACTCGTCCGGAAGTTGCCGCACAGGAGCAGCCGTCATCGGGCTCTCAACCGGGTGTCTAGTCGTGGGAGCGGGTGCGAGCTTAGTGGTTGGCGCAGCGATGTTCGACTCGGCTACTCGCGCCGACTCCGCGAAGCGGTCTTCGTCCTCAGGCTTAAGCGCTGCAAGGATCAACTCAGCCAGCAGTTCCAGGCTGCCCGAATCAATGTCGTTGAAGCCGAAGGGTTCGGCCGAGAATGCTTCGAGTAATCCGATCACGCGTCGGCGACCACACAGAGGCACCGCTACCATCGAACGCGCGCCCAGCCGGCGACAGGCGGATAGGTTTACGCGATCATCGGTTTCGGTGTCGTCGCAGCGGATAATTTGCGCCGTGCGGAAACAGACTCCAGAGAAAGCTGAATCGCGTTCGATGCGAGCGCCCACATCGGGTTTAATAGCGCCTGCCGAAGCCCGCAAAACAATTTCGTTGTTCTCCGCCAGAGCGATGCCGAGTCCATCGGCGCCAGTGATAGCAACGGCCCGTTCCGCTACCAGTTGCAACACGTCATCCAGAACGAATTGTTCTTCTGGTTCGAACTCGGTCGACCGCGCAATGGTTTCAAATCCGTTGCACCGCGAGGCCAGCGCCCGCCGCTGACGCACCTGTTGGTGCATCGCCGAGAATGCCAGAAGCGCCTGCAAGGCATCGCCACCTGATGGACGCAACTCAGGGTGATCCTGCGAGGCGCTCTCACAAGAATTGGCAGCTGCAAACTCGCTTCGATCCACCGGCCACGGCGGCACCTGCGCGCGGTCCGAACCGGCTCCATCTTCGATTGTCGGTTTAGCAGGGGTCGTTAGCATTCCATTACTAGCGGACAAATTACTAGCGAACAAATCTCTCCATCGTGAGTGTCGCCACACAGCGAAGCCATGTCAATCGACTATTTCGCGTAGCTGATGGGGGGGGCAGTTCATTTTCCGCACTTGCTCCAGCCACGCTTCGGTTTTCACTGGGTTTAACAGTAAGTTAGCGGCGTTTTGCCCCGGTTGCAAGGATGCGAACGTGCCCCTCCCGGCCATGGACTTTGGTAAGACATATCTCCTTTCTTTAGGCGGACTTGCGCATACTGGGTTGAAAGCTTGGAACCAGCCGAGTTACTGCCAACTGCAATCCCATCACGACTAAAATCTAACGGTTAAGCTTCGTTCGAAATATTTCCGGCGGAGAGTATGCAGGCTGTCTCTTTTCCCGCGCGCCAAACACGCACCCACTACCGGCACGAACTGCGCACGTTGACCTACGTGACCCTTGACGAGGCCAATGGCGGAATCATCCGCAACCTCAGCCATGACGGCGTTGCCGTGCAAGCTGTAGCCCCGCTGCGCCAGGAACAGCGTGTCCGCCTGCGTTTTGAGTTGAGATTTCCCCGCTTACGCGTTGAAGCCTATGGGCAGGTTAGTTGGTCCAATTTATCGGGACAGTGTGGCGTCCGCTTCGTGCAGTTGCCTGCACGTACGAGGCATCAAATCGACGAGTGGATATTTTCCAACCTCCTCGATTCTCTTTCGCGCGAAGATGCGAGTCCCCGCTCAATCTTCGGGTCTTCTGGTTTCTTGATGGCCAGCGAGGAAGATGATGGGCTGATTCTCTCAGCCCCGCCACGGGCGGCGATCCGCTTGGCGCCGAGCACTGCCAAATCGAACCCGGCGCCCCCGTTCCGAGAACGCGCCCAAGATTTAGTCGATGCCGCCTATGCGCAGTTGAACTGGCTTTCGCGTCCACTGTCAGCGCGCACACTGGCTTGGATGGTGGATAGTCTGGTGATGATCGCAGCCATGCTCATGTTCGCGCTGATTTTTCTGTCGATTGCTCACGAGCTTCCGCGGTGGCCGCTTACTCTAAGCGCGGCTTTGGGCGCAGCAGTTTTCGTCGCCGCAACCTACTGGAGCTTGTTTGCTGTCTTTGGAGGGCCAACCCTGGGTGCTCGCCTTACGCAAGCCGCTGCGGGATTTGAAGAGAATCAAGAGAATGGCGGCGTCGGCCGCTTCCGCTAATCCTGTACTCCGGTCCGTGACACTTGCTAGTTGCGAAATGCTGGCTTTGATGGGGGGAACTGAGAACTGCTTTCCCTCAATTCGCAAAATACTGCTGCGCCAACCAAAGCCGCAAAGTGTGTTTCATCTCAGAAGCCATCTTCACAAAGCGGATGCCAACATTTCCACGGTTGTCTGACCACGCTACTTCCACCGCGGCATTCACGGCAGACGTCGTTCCGGGAAGCGCGAAGGATACACGCGATGCTTCACTGGCATCGAAACCATCTTCGACGCGAACTTGCAGCCCGCCCTGACTCAGGTTGATCAGCTGCGCTGCGGCTTTCTTTTGACGGCGGCCACAGAGAGTAACCGGGACTTCCAGCCCGGCTCGGTGATAGCGCAAGCGGCCGTCTAGAATCATATTACGGGCGGCGGAGAGCGTGTGCACCGCCTGTTCGACGGAGATCGGTTTATCGAAAGCAAACATCGCGCCGCTTTCCTCCATCTCACGTTTTCCCTGCGGACGACCCATGATCACCAGAGGCACGGTGCTGACGCGGGGAGCTTCCCGTTGCAGTTCGCGAAAGAACTGACCCGTGCCATTCAGGTCACAGTCGACAATGAGGGCATCTACTTTGGATTTCGCGAGCCGGGAGAGAGCACGTTGCGGTTCGCTTTCGACGGAAACGTCCATGTGCAAGCTGCCGAGGATGCATTCCAGAACACTGATTTCCTGCCAATCGCGCGAAACTACCATCGACGAAAGTGTCATGCCTACACTCTACCCACTCCCGTAATCACGACCTAGATCACCAACGTAATGACGCGGATCACAGAAGTCGTGGTTGGAAAAAGAGACGGAAGCCCCCGCAGACGGCCTTTTACGCCCGCTTCTGACTGCGATACCAATCAACGGTGCGGCGCAACCCATCTTCAAAATTTACTTTTGGCGTGTAACCGAGATGCTTTTCCGCCAGGGAAATATCTGCCAGGGAGTGCTTGATGTCGCCTTCGCGCTCCGCGGTATAGATCGGGGAGCCGGAATATGAAGTGAGTTGCTGCAGCATTTTGAACGTTTCATTGAGCGAGACGCGGCGTCCGGTGGCCACGTTGAATACTTTGCCGGCGACTTGCGCGGGAGCTTTGCAGGCCAACAGATTGGCTTCGACGGCATTGTCGATGTAGGTGAAATCGCGGCTCTGCTCACCATCGCCGTAAATTGTTGGCTGTTGGCCGCTGAGCATCAGCGTGATGAATTTCGCGAGCACTCCGGAGTAAGGGGATGTCGGATCCTGCCTGGGACCAAAAATATTAAAGTAGCGGAGGGCGACTGTCTCCAATCCGTAACAGCGGTAAAAAGAAGTCATGTAATGCTCACTGGCCAGCTTGGCCACGGCATAAGGCGAAATCGGATCCGGTGTCATGCGTTCGTGCTTGGGCAGAGTGGGAGTATCGCCATAGGCTGACGACGATGCCGCATAGATCACGCGCTTCACCTTGGCATCACGCGCCGCGACCAGGATGTTCAGGGTGCCGTCGACGTTTGCCCGGTTGCTTCCGATGGGATCCCGCACCGACTTTGGCACTGACGGGATTGCCGCCTGATGCAGAACGTAATCCACGCCAGCGCATGCCAAGTTCATAGCACCGAGATCGAGGAGGTCGGCCTGACGAGAATCAATTTGACCCGCGATCTGCTCGATATTCTCTCGCTTGCCGGTTGAAAAATTATCTATTCCGCGAACCTTCTGGCCACGTTGCAACAGTGCTTGCGCCAGAGACGATCCAATAAAGCCGCCGATGCCTGTGATCAGGTAAAGCGCCATATTCTTTCCATCATAATCAATCGGCGGAATCCTTTGAGCGTGGGGAGAAAAACCAAGGTAATGCGAGCGTTGCCAAGGTCTGATCTTTCAAGGAAAAGGGAAACAGCGCCGCTTAGTTAGTGGCTTTTTCGCTTTGGCTAGTACAGATGGCTCGGGTCGTTCGCGCAAAGAAAACGTTCATTATTGGAACGCCGCGGCAGGGAATTTCGCTGCGGATTCCCGGATCTTATTCCACAGCTCGTCGCGCCCAGCCCCGGTTTTCGCTGAGAAGGAAATTACGGACGCGGTTGGATATGCTTCGCTCAGGCTTTTCAGCGCGTTGCGGAGCTGATTATTGGAGAGCCGGTCGCTTTTGGTTGCGATGAGGAGAAAATCGCGTCCTGAGGCGTTGAGGAAATTTAAGAGTTGGCGGTCGCTGTCTTGTGGAGGGACGTTCACATCGACCAGTGCCAGGCACAGGGCCAGGGTCGGGCGATCGTTGAGGTAGGGTTCGATGAACTTGGGCCATTCCTGCGAAAGTTCGCGGGAGAGTTTGGCATAGCCGTAGCCCGGCAGGTCGGCGAAGATGACCTCCGGACGCGGCTTTCCGGGCCAGCGTACTTCGAAAAAGTTGATGCTGCGCGTGCGGCCCGGCGTAGAACTGGTGCGCGCCAGCTTGGAATCCACCAGCGTGTTAATCACGCTGGACTTGCCGACGTTCGAGCGGCCAAGGAACGCGACCTCAGGCAAACCGGGAGCAGGGAAGTGCGCGGCATCGGTAGCCGCCGCCATGAATCGGGCCATTACCCTCATGCTCCAGTTTGCAATGCGGCGGCGGGGGTTGGCAAGCTGACGCGATCCGTCAAAAAAGCTATCAACCACGAAGGACACGAAGTATCACGAAGGGTTCTTGCCGAGCGCTTTGGCTAGCAATGCGTTTCACGACGAAATTGCTTGCTTAGCGTGAGCGCCTGGTGCTGGTACGACGATCCTATATTCGTGCCGTAGATCTTGTTCGGCCGGCACAGCAGAGGCATATAGTTCAGACGGCCGACGAGTTGACCGTGCTCGATGAGGAAGGGTACTTCATGTGCTCGAACTTCGAGCACGGCGCGGGTTCCCTTGATATCGCTGGAGCCATAGCCGAAGCCGGGATCGAAAAATCCCGCGTAGTGAATTCGAAACTCGCCATCGGAAGGATCGAATGGAACCATTTCCGCCGCGAATTCAGGAGGGACACGCACTCTTTCTCTGGATGCAAGAATATAGAAGTCGTCAGGTTCGAGGATCAGATTCTTGTTGGCGCTCTGATGACGAACCTCCCAGAATTCCTCGGTCGCATAGTAATCAATGCGGTCCAGTTCGATGGCGGGAGCGTAGCGCTTTGCCTTGTAGGCAATGATTTCGCCCGGTTCCGCGCCTTCAAGATTCACCGTGATCCTCAAGCCGCGGTGCAGGCGAGCTTTGACGGGATTGTCCTCGTTCATGTAAACCAGGGGTTCCTCTTGATCCAAACCTTTGATTGTTCGATCGCCGGCGACCGGAGTGCCTTGCACAAAGCGCAGCTGACTCAGACGCATTCCGGCTCGAATGGCAACGGTAAATGTGCGGGAAACAACTTCGGCGTAGAGTTTGCCTTTGTAACCCGGCGGCACGCGGTCAAACTCGGTGCCGTAGTCGGTGATGAGGCGGGTGAAGATATCCAGGCGGCCGGTCGTACTTTTTGGATTAGCCTTCCCGGAAATGTTCTCCGGCAGGTTCAACTCCTCCACCAGCGGGATGATGTAGACGCAATCTTTTTCGAAGACGGGTGCGCCCGTGAGATCGACCCGCGTCATGCGCAGTTCTTTGATCTTGGCTTCGACGGTGCTGTTCGGGCCGGGCAAAAAACTTGCGCGCACGCGATGCGCCATGTCGCCCAGCCGCAGATCGAGACTGGCTGGCTGGATATGCTCGGGGTTGATAGGCGGTGTGGCGGTGATGTTTCCGCGTTCAATCAGGGTGGTGATTTCTTGCGAAGGAAGAATTCCGGTGGTCCGGGCTTGGGCGTCTGGAGTGGGCGGCTCTGGGCCGTTTTCAAAGGTTATCTGAGTTTGGTTGAACGTGGACATCTTCAGAATTCTCCGCGCTTCTGGCTGAGAGCCTAAGAAACCTAAGCACTATGTGGCCGGATCAACACTCTAGCAGTTTATTCGAAAATGCCGACTGAGTATGCCCCAAGTGCCCGGCCTCGACGAAGGCTGTCGAGCTGTCGCTCGACCGGACAGCCGAGGGCGGGGTGTCCCCATGCGGACCCTGGTTTCTACTGGTGCGCTGCCGGACTTTCTTCGCTGCCGGAAGTCAGAGGCGCAATCGGCTGCGCGATTACGTCTTCGCTGAGCGCTGGCAGAGGGGATTCCAGCGCGATTTGCAACACTTGATCCATGGTGTCAACGAAGTGCATCTTCATGGCATTGCGCAGGTTTTCAGGAACCTCGGCCAAATCCTTTTCATTGTCTCGGGGCAGGATCACTTCGAGAAGTCCGGCCCGGTGCGCTGCCAGTAGTTTTTCCTTGAGGCCGCCAATAGGAAGCACTTTACCGCGCAGCGTGATTTCTCCAGTCATGGCCAGATCGCGGCGCACGGGAATCTTGCTGAGAGCGCTCGCAATCGCGGTGGCAATAGTGATGCCTGCCGACGGACCGTCCTTTGGGATCGCGCCTTCCGGGACGTGCACGTGCAAATCGAGAGTGCGGTAGAAATCGCGGGTTAGACCCAGACGGTGTGCCCGCGAGCGGACATAAGACAGGGCGGCTTGGGCCGATTCCTGCATTACGTCGCCGAGTTTGCCGGTCAGCGTCAGCTTGCCTTTGCCGTCGACTACCGTGGCCTCGGTGCTGAGGATGGAGCCACCGACCTCGGTCCAGGCCAAGCCGGTGACCAGGCCGACTTCGCTTTTTTCGTGTGCAAGAGTGTCGCGGAATTTGATTACACCCAGGAAGTCGGTGACGTTTTCGCCGGTGACAGCGACGGTGTAGTTGCCGCCTTCCTTGACCACTTTGCGCGCGACTTTGCGGCAGACGTTGCCAATTTCGCGTTCCAGATTGCGCACGCCAGCTTCGCGCGTGTAGGCGCGAATTAAGGTGGTGATAGCATCGTCGGAAAATTTCACGTTCTTTTCCGACAAGCCGGCCTGCAGCATCTGCTTCTTCACTAAGAATTGTTTGGCGATCTCGACTTTTTCCTGTTCAGTGTAACCGTGCAAACGCAGCACTTCCATGCGGTCCTGCAGTGCAGGAGGGATGGTGTGCATCACGTTGGCGGTGGCCACAAAGAAAACCTGCGACAGGTCGTATTCAACGTCGAGGTAGTGATCGACGAACATGAAGTTCTGCTCGGGATCGAGCACTTCGAGCAGAGCGGCGGAGGGATCGCCACGGAAGTCCATCGACATCTTGTCGACTTCATCGAGCATGAAGACTGGGTTCTTCGTGCCCGCCTTCTTCATCATCTGAATGATCTGTCCGGGCAGTGCGCCAATGTAGGTGCGGCGGTGGCCGCGAATTTCGGCTTCATCGCGGACTCCGCCCAGCGACATGCGGACGAACTTGCGCCCGGTGGCCTTAGCGATCGACATGCCCAAAGAGGTCTTGCCGACGCCCGGAGGTCCGACGAAACAAAGAATCGAGCCCTTGGGATTTTTCACCAACTGCCGCACAGCGAGGAATTCGAGGATGCGTTCTTTGATCTTCTCCAGGCCGTAATGATCTTCGTTGAGAACTTTTTCGGCGCGCGAGATGTTGCGAATCTCTTTGGAGCGTTTTTTCCAGGGCACCGCCAGAAGCCAATCGAGGTAATTGCGCGAGACCGTCGATTCGGCCGACATAGGCGGCATCGCTTCCAGCTTCTTCAATTCCTGCAACGCCTTATCTTTCACGTCTTTCGGCATGCCGGCGGCTTCGACTTTCTTTTTCAGTTCGTCGAACTCACTTTTCTCGCCGCGGCCCAATTCCTTTTGAATGGCCTTGATCTTTTCGTTGAGGTAGTACTCTTTCTGCGCTTTTTCCATCTGCCGCTTTACTCGCGACTGGATAGTGCGATCGACGTTCAGCTTTTCGATCTCTACATCGAGCACATCGGCGATACGGTTCAGGCGCTCGGAAGGATCGAAGATTTCCAGCAGTTCCTGTTTTTCTTCGATCGAAAGCTGCAGGTTAGCGGCGATGATGTCAGTCAGCTTGGCCGGATCTTCCATGCGCACGGCGGAGATCATGGTCTCGTAGTTCAGCGCCTGGCAAAGCTTTACGTATTGTTCAAACAATGTGGTCACGCGCTGCATGCTGGCTTCGATCTGCGCGTTCATTTCGGTGGGATAGCGGGCTACGCGCACGGAAGCTTGCATGTATCCCTCGGAATCTGTGGCCTGTAGAAGCCGACCGCGCTCAATGCCTTCCACCAGAACTTTGATATTGCCGTCCGGCAACTTCAAGCTCTGCACGATGTTGACGATGGTGCCGACCTGATAAATCTCGTTCGACTTGGGCTCGTCAATGGACGCGTCGTGTTGAGTGGCCAGGAAAATTTTCTTGTCCGCGGCCAACGCCTCTTCGAGAGCGCGCACGCTGGACTCGCGGCCCACGACGAACGGCGTCATCATGAAAGGAAAGATGACCACGTCGCGGATGGGCATCATGGGCAGCTTTTTGGTTTCGAATTTTTCCTTGGATGTGGTCACTCAATCTCCCCGGGGTCTTGCGGAATGAGAATCGCGGCGCACTTCCGCCATCTTATCTTCAACGGATACAGTTTACTCCTGTTTTGCTACCCAGCCTTGTCCAAGGTGGCCACGGAGGCGCTGCGTTTCTCTACCATCTCCCGCGTGACCTCAAACTCCTTTAGTTTCTTCTGGCTAGGCAGGTGGAACATCAGGTCAAGCATAAGCTCTTCCAGAATCATGCGCAGCCCGCGGGCGCCCACTTTACGGGCCATGGCCTGGCGGGAAATGGCGCGCAGAGCCTCATCGCTGAATTTCAAGCGAACATTTTCGAACTCGAACAGGCGCTGGTACTGCTTGACGATGGCATTCTTGGGGCGGGTGAGGATCTCGATGAGTGCGTTTTCGTCAAGATCCTCGAGCATGCCGACGACGGGTAGCCGTCCGACAAATTCAGGAATCAGGCCAAACTTAATCAAATCTTCGGGCTGGATCTCGCTCAGCAGTTCGAAGTTGCGCTTGCGCGAGACCACTAGGTCCTCTTTTTCCGCTTCTTCGCCGCCGCGGAAACCGAGCGACTTTTTCCCCACGCGCCGGCCGATAATCTTTTCCAGGCCAACGAATGCTCCGCCGCAGATAAATAGGATATTGGTAGTGTCAACGGGAGTGAATTCCTGGTGGGGATGCTTACGCCCGCCCTGGGGTGGAACGTTGGCAATCGTTCCTTCCAGAATCTTGAGTAAGGCCTGCTGCACGCCTTCTCCGGAAACATCGCGAGTGATGGAGGGATTCTCGTCCTTGCGACCGATCTTATCGATCTCGTCGATATAGATGATGCCGGTCTGGGCCCGGCTCACATCGCCCTCGGCGGCCTGTAGAAGTTTGAGGATGATGTTCTCCACGTCCTCGCCCACATAGCCGGCTTCCGTCAGCGTAGTGGCATCGACGATGGCGAAGGGCACATCGAGCATGCGCGCGAGAGTTTGTGCCAGCAGCGTCTTGCCAGTGCCCGTCGGACCGATGAGCATGATGTTCGACTTGCTCAGTTCGATGCCATCGCTGGTTTTCTGGCGGTTCATGAAGATGCGCTTGTAGTGGTTGTAAACCGCGACCGCCAGCTTCTTCTTGGTCTGCTCCTGCCCGATGACATATTCATCGAGGAAGGTCTTGACCTCCTGCGGCTTGGGCAATTGATTGGGTGGAGCTGATGGAGGAGTTGCCGTGCGGTCGTCCTCCAGGATCGAATTGCACACCGCCACGCACTCATCGCAAATGTAGGCGCGCGGATAGTCGCTGGGCGACGAGATCAATTTGGCTACGGCATCCTGCGACTTATGGCAGAACGAGCAACGCAAAATCTCGTCGGAGGACTTAGTTTTCACTCGGCTTTACTCCTTATGGTATTGATCCAAATTCAAACGCGAAGGCAGATCATACCGCTTTTCCCGTCTTGTAGATGATATCGTCTATGATTCCGTACTCCTTCGCCTGCTGCGCGTTCATAATGAAGTCGCGCTCCACGTCCTTTTCCACCTTGTCCAGCTTTTGAGTGGTGTGCTTGGAGAGTAACTGGTTAGTAATCTCGCGCATACGCAGAATCTCGCGTGCGTGGATGTCGATGTCGGTAGCCTGACCGGACAAGCCTCCCATCGACGGCTGGTGGATGAGGATGCGCGAATTGGGCAAAGCCAGCCGCTTTTTGGGCTCTCCGGCCGCCAAAAGCAAAGCAGCCATCGAGGCTGCCTGGCCCACGCACAGCGTCATCACATCATTCTTTACGTACTGCATCGTGTCATAGATCGCCATGCCCGCGGTGATCGAACCTCCCGGAGAATTGACATAAAGCTGAATGTCTTTCTCGGGATCTTCCTGAGCCAGAAATAACATTTGAGCAATCACCAGGTTGGCGATGTTGTCGTCAATCGGCGTGCCTATGAAAATAATGTTATCGCGGAGCAGCCGGGAATAAATGTCGTAGGCGCGCTCGCCCCGCCCGGTCTGCTCGATGACCATCGGTACCAGCATCATTTGTGGATCGTTTTGCTTCACGTTCACCTGCCACACTCCGCCCCGAACCAACGCCTGCGAACTCGGGGAGGGTCGAAAGTGGTCCGCGTCTTTTTTGAGTTACGCGGACTGGTGATAAAGAAAATTGAGGGTCTTCTCGCTGCGGATTCTCATTCGGATTCTATCGAGGCCCCCATCCTGTGTCAAACGAGCTCGGACCGCTTCAGAGGTTTGTTTTGACTGTTGGGCGAGAGATTCGATCTCGTGGCTTAATTCCTCGTCGCCGACCTTAATTTTTTCCAGGTCCGCGATTCGTTCGAGCAGCAGCGAAGATTTTACGTCGTTCACCGCCTGGTCCCGCTGGCCGGCGCGAAGGCGGGGCAGATCCATTTTCTTGAGATCTTCCATCTTCATGCCTTGCGCGGCAAGGGCTCTAAGGCCACGTTCGAGGCGCAAATCGATCTGGCGATCGACTAAAGCCTCCGGAACTTCGAAATCGTTTCGTTTGACCAGTTCGGCAACCAGCTTGTCTTTCGCTTCGCGCTCAGAGTTCTGCTGCCGTTCCGCCTGCATGTTTTCGCGGATCTGCTTGCGGACCTGGTCAAGGCTGGTGAACTCGCCCAATTCCTTGGCGAAGTCATCGTTGAGTTCGGGCAGGCTCTTTTGTTTGATGCCGTTGACCTTCACAGTGTAGACAAAAGTCTTGCCCGCGAGCCTCTTATCGGCGATGTCTTCGGGATAGCTCACGTCGAAGGTCCGCTCGTCGCCGGAGGACGCGCCGGTCAGATTCAGGCTGAACTCTGGCACCGTGTTCTTGCCGCCGATTTCGATCAGCACGTCATCCATGTGAACGGGATTGGCTTTCGCCTCCGCGACGTCTTTACCATCTTTTGGTTTCCCGTCCATTGAGGCCTGGGCGAAGTCGCCCTCGGCGAGGGCGCGTCCTTCAACAGTCGTATAGGTCGCGTGCTGCTCGCGAACGCTGGCGAGCGCCTGCTCGACTTCCTCATCGGTGACCCTGATCTCTGGCTTGTCGGCACGTAACTCTTTGTAGCCTTCGACCTGAATCTCCGGCAGCACTTCGAAACTGGCCTTGAAGGTGAGCGGCTCGCCTTCGTGCATGTGCAGATCGGTCACGCGGGGCTGCGAAACCGGGATCAGTCCTTGTTTTTCCGCTTCCCGGCGAAAGTATTTTGGGATCAGAGCCTCGGCCACGTCGTTCTTGAGGCCCTCGCCGAAGCGCTGCTTGATGATCGAAGCCGGCACATGTCCGGCGCGAAAGCCCGGCAGGCGAGCACTCTTCTGATAGCGCTGAATCTGCGACTCGGTTTCGCGGGCAACTTCCGCAGCCGGGATCTCGACGGAGATCTCGCGCTTGGTGTCTTTCTTGGTGGATTCTGTTTTTGCAGCGTCGGTTGTTTCTGTGGGGCTCACGTTTTGCCTTTCACGACCCGCTGCATTCGGAGCTCCGTCGAGCCAACGGAAGGTCACCGAACTCATACGGCGTTAAGTTGAGTGTAAAGACGGGAGGGGAGTAGCGTCAAACGGGAACCTGTCGTTGTTGCGCTATGAACTCCGCATTCCATGAACTTGATAGAATGGGCGGATGGCTACGCGAATTTGCGTGCTGTTACTGTGTCTCCCGCTGTGTCTGCCGATATTCGGTCAGAACTTTGGCAGTTTCAATCAAGAGACTCCGGAACAAGTGGCTAAGGGTCTGCGCACTCTAGTTGAGGCCGCACCGAAGCTGGCGTTTAGCGCCCCCACGGAGCTCGTCGTCCAGCCACCTAAGGCTGGTTGGGAAATGGGCATGGTTTCGTGGATCGCACTCGACGGGAACGGAAACCTGTATTTACTGCAACGGGGAGCGAAGGCCGATCCCATACTAGTTGTTGATCGACAAGGGCACTTGCTGCATTCCTGGGGAAATGGTCGGTACAAGATTCCGCACAGCATTCGCATTGACCAGCAGGGCAACGTCTGGACAGTAGATGCGTCAAGTTCTGTGGTATTGAAATACTCACCGCAGGGCGAGAAGCTGATGGACTTTGACGTCGGCGGACAACTAAAGAACTCAGGTAACGCCTTTAACGGAGCGACGGATATCGCTTTCGGGCCAAACGGCCGCTTGTTCATCGCCGATGGTTAGGGAAACGCCCGCATTCTTGAGTACCGTGCCGATGGCAAGCGTGTTCGTGAGTGGGGAAGAGCCGGTACCGGGCCAGGGCAATTCCATCTGCCGCACTCGATTGTGATTGACGAGGATGGAATCGTCTATGTTGCCGATCGCGAGAATGGACGGATTCAGCGGTTCGATCTTGATGGCAAGTATGTGGGCGAATTCGCAAACTTAGGCCGTGTCTACTCATTGAAGTTGAGCGGCGGAGCTCTGTGGGCCGGAATGCAACCGCTGAACGAGCCGGCGGGAGCTCCCGGGTGGCTGCTGAAAATGGACCGCAAGACCGGGAAGATTTTGGGATATGTGGAGGTGAAAGACAAAGGCGGTCTTCACTCTGTGGAGGTTAGTGCAATCGGCGAACCCATTACGACTCTTCGGGATCACGTGGAATGGTTTAGAGCTCCCTAGACGGCTCGGATAGGCCGAGGCTTTGATTGATACTGTGAACACTACCGATCCTCGCTGGCTCGTCGTTCTCCACCGAGAAGTTGTCGCCTGTACTCGCTGCCCGCGCCTGGTGGCTTATCGCGAGCAGGTGGCCCGGGAGAAACGCCGAGCTTACCGGGACTGCGACTATTGGGGCAAGCCGGTGCCGGGGTTCGGCGATCCGGACGCGCGGGTGCTAATCATGGGACTCGCTCCCGGAGCTCACGGCTCCAACCGCACTGGACGGCCATTTACGGGTGATGCTTCCGGGAAGTTTATGTATCCGGTATTGCACGAGACCGGATTCGCCAACCAGCCAAATGCTAGTGATCGCAACGACGGGCTTAAGCTGAGAGACCTGTACATTACCGCGGCGGTGCGATGTGCTCCTCCCGACAACAAACCCAGTCCGCAGGAACTCGCCGAATGCTCTTATTTTCTCGACCGTGAGATTGCGGGATTAGAAAAAGTAAAAGTGGTGGTGGCGCTGGGAAAGATTGGCTTCGACGCTTATCTCAACTACCTGAAGCGCCGCGGCCTGCTGCCTAGCCGGCGACCTTATGTCTTTAAACATGGCGCCAGTTACAGGTTACCTGACGGTAAGGGGTTACTGAGCTCTTACCATCCTTCGAACCAGAATACGCAGACTGGCAAGCTCACGCGAAAAATGTTTGTGGAGATATTTCAAGAAGCGGCAAGACTTGCCGATGAGTAATCGAAGGCGGCGCCGAGCGGATCGTTGCACCCTGCCCACCAAAGAGGGTCTTAATGGATAAACCGGGGTCACGAACGGATGCGGCGCCGGGTGACCTGCGGAATGACTTTGGTCTAGGAGCCAACCAGCACAGGTTCCGGTTCCAACTGGATGCCCCAGATGGCTTCGACACGATGCTGAATCTGTTCTTTCAAGGCCAGGACTTCCGCGGCTGTGGCTCCGCCGCGATTGACGATTGCCAGTGCGTGCTTGGTCGAAATGCCGACGCGCTGAGAGCCGAATCCTTTGGCGAACCCAGAGTGCTCGACCAGCCACGCCGCTGAAACTTTCTTGCGGCTTTCGAGCGCCGGATAGCTCGGAACGGTTAATCCTCGCGCGCCCACGCGCTTTTTCAAATCCTCGTGCTGCTCTTCCGAGAGCACCGGGTTCTTGAAGAACGAGCCTGCGCTCTGGCAGTCCGGGTCTCCGGGAATGATCAACATGCCCTTAAGGGCGCGAATATGGCGCACAGCTTCGCGCGTTTCAGCGAGATCAGGCGGCGTTTCGCGGCCTTCGAAGTGCCGCTTCAGGTCGGCATAACTGATGCGCGGCGCACCACCGGGAATGAGCGCATACGTGGCCTGGAGAACGATGAATCGTCCGCGATCGCTGGTATTGAAAATGCTGGAACGATAGCTGAATCCGCAAGCTTCGCGGCAGAGTTCGCGCACCTGTCCATCTTCCAAGTCAAGAACCTGCACTGAGGTAATGGTCTCTGAAACTTCCTGTCCGTAGGCGCCCACGTTCTGTACCGGCGTGCCGCCTACGCTGCCGGGAATGCCGCTCAGGCACTCAACGCCTGCACATCGCGCCCGCACCGCATCGGAGACGAACTTGTCCCAGCATTCCCCGGCGCCGACATCGAAATGAATTTTGCCGCCTTCATCTTCTCCTCTGCGCCGATCGATGCCTGGAATCGCGATTTTTAGCACCAGGCCAGGCCAGCCGGAATCCGCGATCACCAGATTGCTACCACCACCGATCACAAATAAAGGTAGACTGCGCGAGCGGGTCCACGTCACCGCCTCCTGTACTTCGCCGATACTTGTGGCCGCGACAAAGTATCTTGCGGGGCCCCCGATTTTGATGGTGGTCAGCGGGGCGAGCGGAATGTTTTCGAGCAGAAGCACCAATACGTTCAAATATACACACAGGTGGAAAGCGGAAACATTCGTTGCGGAATTACAAGAGCCTTTGGTGGAATTACCAGAGTCTAATAAGCCGGGAAACTTGGCCGCCCGGAGAAAACAAGGGTGAGTGGAACTGGAGCCGCAGGCGAGAGGTATGCAGAAAGGGAGGACTTTGGCGAAGTGTCAGAATATGCGACACTTGTCGAAACACGTGTCGAGGGCTCGACCAACCCAGCTGGCTGGCGTCTGCTTCACCTCCTGCAACCTGTATTCACTCAACCAGTTGGCAGACAGGAGAGGCTAGTCGCGATTTTGGCACAGTGCGTGCTTGCATCTTAATGGGAATGTAGACAGTGGGGACAGGTGTCCACCGAGACGTCTGATCACGTGGTCCATCTTGCTAATCCTCGGATTGGGCTTTTCGCAAGAGACGGCCGCCGCACTGTGGCGATGACAACATTTGTGGTGGGCGAGGAAGAGCACTTCAATTAAGTAAGGAAAGCCAGCTATGTCCAGGTCCAGAGAACGCGAATACCGGCGCGAGATTGTCTCTTTCGGCAAGATGTTGCATCAGCGCGGGTATGTGGCAGCAATGGATGGCAATCTCTCCGTGCGCCTCGACGAGGAGCGCATTCTGGCGACCCCCACAGCGATGAGCAAGGGCGCGCTTGATGCGGCAGACATGGTGATTGTTGATGCTGAGGGCCGGCTGGTTGCGGGCCGTCACCAGGTTACCAGCGAAATATCCATGCACTTGCTCATCTACAAGCTGCGTCCCGAAGTGCGCGGTATTGTGCATGCCCATCCGCCTACGGCAACCGGTTTTGCTGCCGCTGGCATGGCACTGAATCAGCCTTTGGTTTGCGAAGTGGTGATCGGTCTGGGCTCGATTCCACTGGCCAGGTACGGGACGCCGGGGACATCAGAGCTATGTGAATCGCTCGCGCCCTTGATTCCGCAGTATGACGCTATTCTTATGTCGAACCATGGCGTCGTGACCTACGCGGACACGCTGCAACGCGCCTACATGAAGATGGAGACGGTCGAGCACTTTGCCCAAATCACCCTGGTGACTCACTGTCTGGGCCGGCAACAGCCGCTGGGCGAACAAGACCTGGAAAAGCTGCTGGTTGCCCGGAGCAAATATGGGGGTAATCCCTCCGTCGCCGCGATGCCACTGACAACCGGTCCCGGGTTTCCTACGAGAAACCATCGCCGGAAGGCGAAGGGTCCCGTCCGAACCGCTGCAGCCCGAGTGGAAGTCCGAGACTCAGGGTTGGAAAAAATAGCGAGGGGAGGCCAATAGCCGTGCAGTCGAATTCTCGTCCTGGAATAACCCTCGGACAGCTGTTTGCTGCCTGGGGCAGTATCCTGAGTGGCCGGGCTCCTCTCCTGTCTATCGAGGTCACGCGTGAATGTCCACTGGGTTGCCCTGGGTGTTACGCATACGGCGATTCCCATTTGGGAGGCGCAACAACGTTACGCGAGCTCTCCGACTTGCGCGGAGACGCGTTGGTCGAGGGCGTGCTTGCACTGGTGAGAAAACATAGGCCGTTGCATGTTTCGCTGGTCGGAGGCGAACCGCTGGTACGGCATCGCGAACTCAGCCGCATACTGCCGGAACTCAGCCGCCAGGGGCTATTCACGCTGGTGGTGACCAGCGGAGTCATTGCAATTCCCGCGGAATGGATGCGACTGCGGCGTTGCCGGGTCGCTGTCTCGATAGATGGATTGCCCGAGCACCACGATGAACGCCGCAAGCCGGCGACTTACGCACGTATCCTGCAGAACATTCGCGATCGCCAGGTCAATATTCACTGGACTATCACAGGTCCCATGCTAAAACGGTCAGGCTATCTGGAAGAGTACGTCGCATTCTGGCAGTCGCGGCCGGAAGTCAACCGCATTTGGGTGAGCCTCTATAGTCCGCAAGCCGGTGAGGACACCGCGGAGATGCTGACTCCAGAGGAACGCCAGCGTATAGCCAACGAACTTCCCGGTTTGCGCCGAGCCTACCCCAAACTGCTGATGAGTCCGGAAATCGGAGAAGCGTTTGTGAGACCTCCCCGAAGTCCAGAAGAATGTCTGTTCGCGAAAATGTCGACGAACTACTCGGCTGATCTATCCACTCGGGTGGAGCCCTGCATTTTCGGCGGCACGCCGGACTGCAATCAGTGTGGCTGCATGATTTCGAGCGGCTTACACATGGTACAAAGAGTGCGCATAGCAGGACCGTTGAAAATCGGACACCTGGTCCGCGGTTCGATGGCCATTGGCGCGCTGCGCAATCGGCTCCGATCAAAGTCGACAGATCCATCCCGTTGGAAAAACCATGCCGTGCAGCGACCGGACCCCGGGCTAGTACAGATTGGACCGGGCGACGGGAGCGGCAAGTGATGTCTCAAGGCAACCATCGCCTTGTGCCTGCCGTGCCCAAGAGCGGTCCTCGCCCCTGTGGAGCTCCGGAGCCTTTTCGATCGTAACTTCGGTGGAAAGAAGACTTGTGATATTTCCGCAGCTCTAACAGCCGCAGTTTCGGCATGATAAAAAGGAAACAGTGGTGGGGGCGGCGGGAGTCGAACTATCCAGGGTGTTGAGAACACGTAAGTTATTGATTCTAGGAACTGCCACAAGGGCTAAAAAAGCCCCATTGCCCGATCCATTGTACGTTTATTGTACGAAAATGCTCTCGCTCTGAGTCCGGCAAACCCCACACAGTGCCCACTTCGCCGGGCTGAATTGGGAAAAAACACTCAGCCCGCAGGCCACCGACTGCCATTTCCCCGCTACGCCCGCTTGCTCTCACCTCAGAGCCCATGAAGTGGCGGTAGCGGAGGCTCTCGTCGTAAGGACCCTGACAGAAGACCGCGTAAGTGATGTCGCGAGAATGAAGGTAGGACAGCTCCGTGACCTGGG
Source organism: uncultured Acidobacteriota bacterium (assembly GCA_963720155.1). Lineage (GTDB taxonomy): Bacteria > Acidobacteriota > Terriglobia > Terriglobales > Acidobacteriaceae > Sulfotelmatobacter. Next base: position 34,592 of record CAVREP010000010.1, on the reverse strand, counting down.
TGGTGACCCACGTACAGCCTTCGCGCTGCTCCGGCGCAAGGGTGGCCGGTGTGCCACATGAAGTAGTAGGCGATGAGCATCCGACGTCCCTCAAATGCGTCCAATAGTGTCACCGCCCCACGTTCGCCAATGAGCGCTGTGGCGCCGTCCACCTCGACCATGGGGAGCCGCCGGCGGGCAGCTGCCTTCTCTTGTGTGGGCCGTCTCTCTAACCCGCAATGCGTCGAGCTCGGCCTGGAAGGTGGCCCGGTCGACGATTTTGGGCGCTCCAAGTTCATCTCTCATGATGTCTACCATCGTTCTCTCCGTTAGCTCCTGGGGCACTGTTTTCATTGTCCTGAGGTCGCGCTCGACCTCACTGGCTCCAGTCATATCCTTCGTCATCGTCTGTCCTTTCCGCGGGGTGCTGAGATCACAGTCCGCCAAGATCTCCTCCCGGCTATGCTCCGCGCACCCTGTGGAAGCACTGGCTCAGCTTCTGTGTGAAAAGAGCCGGCTACTCGAAGCCGACGAAGTGGCGCCCTTCTTTAGCTCGCTTTCTTCTCTTCTTCGCGCCTTCGGGCGGCGGCTCCTTCAGGATCGGTGATTATATCCACCCACTTCGGGTGAGGCGAGGCCTCGTCGTCGTAGTTGTCGTGCCAGTTCCACCACTTGTACGGCGGGGTCTGGGGGTAGCCCTCTGGCGAGTCCTCCCAAGTCTCCTGACGGCCAAGGGGCGTGATGTCGAGGTAGCTCCAAATGGTCCCCATCGCTTCGTCACCGCGGCCGTTGATGAAGTATGTGCGGAATACCTTGTCGCCGTCGCGGAAGAACACGTTGTGGCCGTGCCATTCATCGACACTGAAGTCCTTGTCGAAGCCTTCGGTGAAGGTGTACCAGGGCATCTCCCAGCCCATCCGCTTCTTCAGACGCGCGATGTCCGCCTGCGGCGCGGGTGAGACGTAGACGAGGGTGGTGTCGCGAGCGTTCAGATGGGCCAGGTGAGAGACCTGATCGGCGCCCAGAGAGCACCCGCGGCAGGCGTGTTCGGGCCAGCCGAACACTCCGGGCTCGAAGAAGGCGCGATAGACGATCAACTGCCGGCGGCCCTCGAACAGGTCGAGCAGGCTAACCTTACCCTCGGGCCCTTCGAACTCGTACTTCTTCTCCACCACCATCCACGGCATCCGTCGACGCTCGGCGGCCAGCGCATCACGGGAGCGGGTGAAGGCCTTCTCCTTCACCAGGAGTTGCTGCCGCGCAGCCTCCCACTCCTGCTGCGACACGATCGGAGGGGTCTTCATCGCGATATGCGCTTTCGGGTGCTCCTTGTTTCTCTCTTTGCTTGTTGCCATATCATTTCTCCTTTGTTTTCTGAAACAGACCGAGACCACTCGCTCTGAAAAATTTTCTGAACTTGCCGATGCACACCACCAGAATTCCTCCCGTGGATCCGGCTCCGGCGACGATCACACCCTTACACCTTGTCGCTGCGCAGCGTTAGCTCCTTCTCGTCCTTGAGCAGCTCGATCTGCGCTGCGAGCCACTCTTCACCTGCCCCAGTCGTGCTTCGTCATCGCCCTTGTCTCCCCACTTCTGGGCCTCCTTCAGCGTTCGTTGTTGACGCAAACTGTCGTTAAGAAACGGTTTTCTCTGTCCGTTGAGTCGCGCATCGTAGCACAAAACGGTTTTGAAGGAGCGGGCAAAGTGGCTGACGGAAAGTCCGCATTCACCTGCAATGTCAGAAAGCCGGATCCGGCCATGCATGTTCTTATGAAGAAGTTCCGACGCTCGTCGCTTCTGCCATGGTGCCAGACCTCCCGTTGAACGCCGTGCTGTTTTCTGGAGTACACGCTGGAGAAGATGTGCTCCGAGGACGAGGCTGAATTGATCGAGAGCCAGCACGGACAGACCGTCGCTCCGCCCAAGGAACGGAAGAATGCTTTTGGTGATCTGGGCCACAACTAAATCGTCTTCGAGCACTGCCAGGCGATACTCACTTACCCGGCCAAAACCGAGATCCTCGGCAATGTCATCTAGCCCCTTACGAGGGACAGAATAGTGAACGTAATCGAAGGCACAACCTGCCGAGCACCTTGGCTGTGAATCGAAATCGATGACATTGGAGCGGAACGGGTGAACGAGGGATGTGGCAATGAGCTTGTCTGCTGTCCACACCTGGTAGCCCGATGACGGCAGAGAATTAAGGGAGATCGACACTAGCAGAGCGGGGACGGGCGATAGCTTTGTGATTCGGTCAGGAAGCCACAGCCGGCGACTGGAGCCGGGTGATCGTAAAAGTCCCCGGAGTACGAAACTGTGATGGAACGGGGGACTTCCCGTCCAATTGAATGAATGTTGTGAAGGGAGCTTCAGGTGACGTCTGCGGAGTTGCTTCGGCGAAGCGTTCTTGTCCATCGCGACCTCCGTTGCGCGACGACCGGTCGTGCACAGCATGACAGGTTTTCCTCAGGATTGCATCCGCAAATGGAGGCCGCGACGGCCAAACGCGTTTAGAGTCTCCTATGTGATTCGTCTCGATTAGCAGCCATAATAAGGACCCTATCGTCCACAGATCCCCGATCACTCCCGATTGTGTCCGTATTGTCGGCAACTCTTCCCTTACTGGATTATGGAAGGGTTGCCCATAAGCCGGGAAGGTGACTGCGATCGATTCTGACGAGGCGACTGGCAGGTACTCACCCTAATGGGCGGCAACTCCTATGAAATAACGCCCCGCGTCCCTTGGGACTGCCTTGGCGTTCGCAGAGAAACGAAGGAGTTTTGGCTCCCGGTCGGATGGGCATTCACGCACCGCATTCTGATTGAGAACGTGTAAAGGTCGTCTGTTACTCAGGCAATCCTCAGCGGGACATGAGCCGGAAAAATAGGGCCTGCTTGGCAACAGGTTCTACTTTCACTTCCATGGCAGCCATCTGGGCCTGACTTAACGGGGTAAAGGAACGAGCGAGTTCCACGCATTCCTCGACCTGCTCGACTGAGTCACATCCGATGATTGCCGTGCTGATGGGTAACGAGAGATTGTAGTAGAAGGTTTCCCGCTTGGTCAGCGTACCCGGAGTGGTGGCGATTGCGCCTCGGCCTTCCCATGAACGCTTTTGTTGCTCCACAGGCGGCGGCGTCCAACTGGAAAGAATGCGGCCGCGTGCCATCACCTTCATCCCGATGATCCCCATCTGTTTCTCGACGGCCAGCGGAAGGAGATCCTTTTCAAAACTGTAATAGTATTTATCGGCGGCGTTGACGCCCATCAGGACGGTGTCAAAGGGAAAGCGGCGTATGCATTCCATGAGTGCTTCGGGACGGAAGCGTCCGGTGACGCCCAGATGGCGCACCATTTTCTGATCGCGCGCTTGAACCAGGGCTTCTATCGCACCGCCTTTGCCAAAAATCTGGTCAATGTCTTCCTGAATTCCAACATCATGCAGTTGCCACGTGTCAATGTGATCGGTATCCAGCAGCTTGAGAGACACATCGAGGTTTTTGAGCGCGGCATCGCGGGTTCGCTCTTTGGTCTTGGTTGCGATAAAAACGTGGTCCCGGTTGCCCTTAAGACCCTTTCCAAGATAACGTTCACTCCACCTGTCAGGCCCGCCGTAAATGGCGGAAGTATCGAAATAATTCACTCCTAACTCGAGCGCGCGTTGGATCATCTGCAAGGCCAGACTTTCGTTATTGGCCGTCTCCAGCGCTCCCTGGCCGCCGAGACCAAAAATCCCGACCCGAAATCCTGTCTTACCCAGATTGCGCGTCGGCATCATGTCCTGGATGGCCCTTGCCGCAGCTGGACTGTTTTCCGTTGACGTCACCTCGTCAGACGCGGAGGCAGCGATTACTCCTGCAGACAGACCAGCTGCTATCGATGCTGCCCCTGTCTTAAGGAAACCCCGCCGGTTCTGGTTACCGGGTTCCTGCGGTGTGTCATTCGTTTTCATGTCCATCGCTCCAAAGTCATCCGAAATAGAATACCGATTTTCTTGGGAACTGATCGATCACGCGAGTATATTTTTCTCTTTGCGAGTCAGTCAATCTTTTGTCTTTTTTATTTCTACTTCTGGTCTCGTTTGCGCAGTTGGTTTCACCGTCTTGTTGAGAGCATCCGATTTTTATTCATGGTACCGATCGGTGCTCAGGAGAGATGAAGAATGAGTCGCCGAGTGTTTTCGCTTTGCTTCGTGGCCGCAATGATGTCACCGACGATTGCGTTTTCCAAATCGTTCTTGAGCCAATATAAAGGCTTGCCTTATCACGACACCCGGTATAGTGGCGGTCCACAAAAAATGCCGGGAAAGGTCTTGTGCGCTTACTATGACTTGGGCGGTGAAGGAGTTGCGTATCATGACACCGATCCACAGAATCACGGCAGCGGCGAGTTGAATCCGGCTGATGGGACCTATCTCAATGAATTTCGTATCCATGAGGGAGTGGATACTTCCTACACGAAGTTTCAGCGGAAGCCTGATCCGATTGACGACAACCCCTTCGACAAGATCGTGCCACCGGCAGACCTGCTCTATGTTGGCTGGACCGAACCCGGAGAGTGGTTCAACGTAACGATAGATGTGGCGCACTCGGGATCATACGCAGCCGATTTCCTTTACACATCGAACCGCGGCGGCACAATATCAGTGGATGTGAACGGAAAGGACGCGACCGGACCGCTGCAGATCGCCACAACAAATGATCCTGCGGACCCGCTTGCCTGGCGTCAATGGCACCATTGGAATCTGGCTTCGCAACTGTTCAAAGTCCGTCTGAGCAAAGGGAAAAATGTTCTCACGGTGCACATAGTGACGAACGGAAACATGAATCTGGCTTATTTCGACTTCAAACCGGTCCACGAATGAAATGAAAGCCGCCCGACGGGGTCACCTATCACCTGCGGACTTGTGTAGTTGTCGACTGGCGGCCTAACTTCGCGGTCACTGAGTGATAACGCCTAACAGCTGTCGCTTGGATCGGCCCCTAGAATAGCATGTGGTGTCGTGTAAGTTCGGGAAAACGAACATGCTTTTAGCGACTTCTCTGCCGAATACTCCGAACGGAGTGATGACGAGCTTTTGCATCTGGCATCTGAACGACATTACTTGACAACAGAAGCTAGGGCAGCTTTGGATGCTGAATTGCGCCGACGCAATCTCACCGAGTCTGATCTAGTCGAACATCAGCAATTCGTCAGGCGGCAGGAGCAGCGCGAGCAAGGAAGCACCGCCGCAAAACATTCGGCCCCTTCAAAATACCGATTGTCGTGGCCTGATCTGCTCTGGGCATTTGCAGTAATAGCCCTGATTTCGTTCACTATGTTGCACTCCCGAGTCGCTATCATATAAAGCCCGACTGGCGGGATGCGGCATTCATCGTGATGATGACGTCAATTCTCATCGCGATCGCTATCAGGGGCGTCTTCCGGCGAAACTTCGCGTTCTGGATGTCGCTGGTAATATCTTCTGCCATTCATCTTGTCGTTGTCCACGCATGGACACAACAGGTTCCAATTCTTAGCCGCGGTGTTGGCAAACTAGTACATCGTCCAGATAGTTATTTATTTTATTACGAGTTTCGACTACAGTGGGAACATGCCGAGAGTTGCTCCCGCTGTCTCGCTCAATCCGACGATGAAGGCCGCGCTGGACCAACTGGTGCGATCCCCCTCAGCTCCGCAGGGTCTGGTGCAGCGAGGCCGGATTGTTTTGGCGGCCGCTGCCGGCAGGACTAATCAGCAAATTGCTGGCGAACTGCAGATGCCGGAAGTGACCGTCAGTAAGTGGCGCCGCAGTTTTGCCAGCCAAGGGCTGGAAGGTCTTCAAGATGCACCCCGTTCCGGCCGTCCGGTAAAACATGGCCCGGAGATCGTACAGCGGGTGCAGAACCGCACCTGCCAACAACCGGAACACTACAGCCGATGGAGTGTACGAACGCTGGCTGAGGACTTAAAGCTGCCGCGCAGCACCGTGCACCAGATCCTGGTGGCCTCGGACTTACAACCCCACCGGATTCGTACCTTTACTTTCAGCCCGGATCCCGATTTTGAAGTCAAGCTGCTGGATATTGTCGGCCTGTATTTGAATCCGCCAGAAAATGCGTTGGTATTGTGTGTCGACGAAAAGACGGGGATTCAGGCGCTGGACCGTACTCAGCCCCTGCTGCCCTTGAGCGCCAAGAAACCGCGCAGCTGGACCAACGAGTATGTCCGCCACGGCACGCAGACCTTGCTGGCGGCTCTGGAGATTGCCAGCCGCCAAGTGGTGGCCCACGTCAAGCAACGCCGCACCTCGGTCAACTTCCTGCGCTTCCTCAAGGATGTCGTCGAGGCCTTCCCCGAGCAAGACTTGCACATGGTTCTCGACAATCTCAACATCCATAAAAACCAAGCGGCGCAGCGCTGGCTGAAGCTGCATCCCCGCGTGCGCTTTCATTACACCCCGACCCATGCTTCCTGGGTCAATATGGTGGAATGTTTCTTCAGTATCCTGGGCAAGCAGGGTTTGTCACAAAGTGTTCATACCTCGAAGCGCCAACTCAAAGAATTTCTGTTGGACTACATTACCCGTAACAACGAAAATCCCAGGCCGTTCGTATGGACCAAAGGGCCGGAAAAACTTCAGCGCATTATCGAGGCGACGAAAGAATATCAAGCGACGCACCCGCGCAAGCCGAGGAGGCGCCGCCGGCGCTGTCCGGCTCGCAATACTATAAATAACTAACTGGACGATGTACTAGCCGCCTTGCTCGGATTGGTGCTGTTTCTTGCCGTCTATGGATTCGTCTGGTTATTGCAACGGGTGTTCTACAGTGAAGAAAACCTGAGAACTCCTAATGGAGACGGTGGAGACGGTCACGTTCTTGAGTAGTTGATGTAAAATCTCCAATATCACTCATTGGAGCCGAAGGCTTCATAGCGATCCCGGCCAACGAAGCAAATAGCTTGTTTTGAGAATGCGTGGAACGGAGCGGAGAGGGCTCAAATCCAGGTAAGCCGCACTCCCGTTGCACGGGGAACAACGACGGAGCACTTCCCTTGCTTGAGCGAGTCGGTCTTCGTTGACGTTGTGATGTGCGCGTCGCGGCTGTCTAGTGCCGGTGCGTGTAATGTTTCCGTTCTCACCGCTCCGCTCATGCCGCGACCAAAGTCGAGTTCCGCCTCAAGGTCTGCTGCCGCGTCCGTGTTCAGAATGATCACGGATGTGTGCCCGCCAGGCAGTTTCGCTGCATACGCCGTTGCATTGACTCCCGTATCCTGCAGCTTCGTCGAGAAGTCGGTCTTCAACAGTGTTCCGCCGCTGAACGAGCCCGCAAACTTGAGCCCATACGCGACCGGCTCCAACACATAGTCCGAGCCAAATGTCCCAATAGGTGTATAAAAAGGATGCGGATGCGCGGCAATCTGTTCGGGAGTTTCGCCATTCGCTTGCAGAAGCGAGTCGCCGGGCAGAGATCCGCCAACGGAATTGGCCACAGATTTGCCCGTACCACCGTGCAGATTGACGCCGGAATAGTCATTACTGGCCAATAGCAGCGAATAGTCCGCTGACCAAAGCGCAGCGGCAAACACGTCGGAGACACCCGGCTTGCCTCCGCGATAGCAAGTGTTGCCTTCGGTCATGCGTACGCGCGCACCCATCTTGCTGGCTGCGGTCGATGCGATGTTCGCCGTGTTCTGCACCTTTTGCATCGTCGCCGGTTTCAGCAAGTTCGGAATGCTGACATCGGGGTTCGTCGCGGGCCCGCCAAAGTAGTAATGATGAGTGAGCGTCGTTACGTGCGGAGGGTTCTGGATGGAAGGCCATTGATCAGCAATTTCAGTCAGCCATGACACTTTGCTCGCAACATCCGGCATGCCGAACCTTGCCTCCGGCACCCGAACTGCGATAGCACGCGCCAGCGCGAGCCATTCTTCCAGGTATGTCCTGGCCGACCATGTCTTCGGATTGCGCAGGTGCCGGTCAAATAAATCCGCCTCGTTTCCGATCTGGAAATACTGGAGGCTGTCGCCCAGGGTCTCGGCTACAAAGACCGTTTCCTCGGCGGCGCGTGAGGGTGTATTCGTGCCCATCCCGATGCCGTAGATGCAGTTCCAACGTGTGGCTTGGAGAAACTCCGCCAGGTTCCTGACTGCCTCGGGCGTCACCGCGTAGTACTGAGCCTTCGGCTCGCCCACGACCTCACGCACTTGAGGGTGCTCTGGTTCGGGAGAGTCAGGCTTAGGTTTCCAGTAAGCAAACTCGCTGGTGTTGCCCCCAAGGCGCAGAACGCCAGTTGACGAGAGTGCTTTGAACTCGCGAATCAAGCCGCTGTTCTGCGCCGAAAAGAAACTGGGATCCGCGAGTTGCTGGACCTCATAAGACAGGCCGACAAAGTCGATCGGCATACGAGGACCAGTCGCTTCCCTGGGGATGCTGAGTGCAACCCGGGCCTTACTCTGGCCGTGCACGTGAAGACGTGCTGCAGCCACAGTGCAGGCTGTCGTGGCAAGGAATCTCCGTCGTGTAAGCATTGGACCTCTCGATTCTTTACTGCCGGCTCAGAGTTCTCGCTGTTAGAACAAATTGCGGCGGTTCAATCTGGGCTTTTGTCGCGAGTTCTCGCAATGACTGTGGTCCGGTCGACTTCTGTAATTGGCCAATCCGGTTGAGATTTATCGCTGGAAGCCTAGAATCACTTTATCAAAGATGCGTTCGGCAAAGCTCCTCTCTAAAGGAGCGTGCCCCTGCAGCCAGCGAAAGAACAGCGGCCCATTCAGAGCGTCGATCAGCAGTTCCGGATCTGTTCCCCGCTTCAATTCGCCCGACGCAATGGCTTCCCGGATAAAGCGGCGTTGCATCTGACGCCTTGGCATCACATAGCGCCCAAAAACATGCGTTGAAGTTTCGTGTCATCGTGAATGCCGGTGACGAGACGTGCCATGACTGCGCCATCGTCGGAGGCAAGGAACTCAGCCACATACTGCACATAGCGCCGTAGGCGTGCTAAGGCCGAGCCACTGCCTGAAACGGCGAGCACTGGCTTCATATGTTCAAAGTGCGCATGCAACAAAATCTCTTCCTTCGAGCCCCACCACCTATATAAGGTGGCGCTGCTTACGCCGGCAGCGCTTGCGACCCAGCGGTGCTGCCGAGAGTCTTGCGTCTGGCCAAAGAGGAGGAGGTCAATGCGTGAGACCCGTCCATGTTAGCTTCTGGAGAATACTAAGAGAGGAAGAATCATGCCGAGAAACGTGTCCGTAACTTCCGGGCCTTTGAAGTACGCCCAAACCATATCGGTTGGTCCTCATGTGTTCCAGTCGGACGAACCAAGCGATATCGGCGGGAATGATGCGGGTCCCAACGCTCACGAGTTACTCATGGCCTCCTTGGGAGCATGCGCAAACATCACTGTCAGTCTCAGAGTTGCCGCTCGCCGCTGAATCCGTCTATGAAATTGGTACCGAGATTGCGTCGAGATCGGCAATCACTTCTGAGGGAATTTGAAGCATCGAAGACCGAAGATTCTCGCGAAGATGTTCGAGGGAAAATTTGCCAGGAATCAGCAGGATATTGGGCGAGCGCTGGAGAAGCCAGGCAAGCGCAACCTGCATTGGTGTGGCCTCAAAGGACGCTGCGGCTGCGTCAAGCGCCGACGACTGTAATGGAGTGAAACCCCCCAGCGGGAAAAACGGAACATAGGCTATACCTTGCGCGGCCAGGTCATCGATGAAAGCATCGTCGTTCGTGTGTGCCACGTTGTAAAAGTTCTGCACGCAAACTAGCTCTGTGATTGTCCGAGCCTCAGCTAACTGCTTGGGAGTAATGTTGCTCAGACCGATATGGCGGATCAGTCCCTGGCGCTTGAGTTCGGCGAGGACGGTCAGTGGTTCCTCGATCGATTCCTGCCCCGGTTCCGTGATTCCGCCGAGCCGAAGATTGACGACATCGAGATGGTCGAGGCCAAGATTTCTCAGGTTGTCATGAATGGCATCCACCAGTTCCTGGCGGGAAAGAGCGTGAAGCCAGGATTTGTCTGGACCTCGACGAGCGCCTACTTTGGTGACGATCACGAGATCCTTGGCGTAAGGACAGAGCCCCTGCTTGATAAGCTGATTGGTCACATGAGGTCCGTAGAAGTCGCGGGTGTCAATGTAGTTCACGCCCGACTCTACCGCCTCTCGCAGAACTGCAATGGCGGTATTAACATCCTGCGGCGGTCCCCACACGCCCGGGCCAGCCAGTTGCATGGCACCGTAGCCCATGCGGTTTAATGTCATCGAATTGCGGGGCAGGGTGAAACTGCCGGCGAGGTCTTTTTGTTCAATCATTTTCGTTCCTCCTAGTGCGGTGTTCCTCAGTAGTAATGAGGAAAGCTAAAACGACTCTCCAACCATTTCTTCGCTTTTCTTCCAAAGCGCCTCCGCGTTGTTTGCATCGAGCGCATATCCAAGCACTCCTTCGCTCATGGTGTTGATGGGCGGGTTGGCTGGCACGAGACTCGCGAGGTGGCAGTCCTCGCAATATCGGCCGCCGATTTCTTCGGCGGGAGCAACGACTCCGGCCCATAGCGAAGTTGCGGCTCCTTGCGGGATGGTCTTCCAGGGGAACGGCGCCTTGCCCTCCGCCGCGAGTTGCTGATTCCTCTGTTCGATGATCTTTTCGATTTGGCTGGCGTCCACGTGGCGAGCCAGCTCGGTGTGGATTACTCCCGGATGCACTGCGGCTGCACGTACGCCGCGATCCCGATGGCGTTTGTCGAAAGCAACCGCGAAGAGAATGTTCGCCGTTTTGGATCTTCCATAGGCAACGAAGGGTTCATACGGAGTCTGCTTAAAGTTGGGATCCTCGAGGTCGACATTTGAATAGCGGTGACCCAAAGAAGAAAGATTGATCAGCCACCCGCCAGCACGGATCAGCGCCGCAATCCGGTTGGCCAGGAGAAAGTGGCCCAGGTGATTGGTCCCGAACTGTGTTTCGAAGCCGTCGGGCTGTATTGCTGAACGGTGCGGCCATCACTCCGGCATTGGCGATGACCACATCCAACGGTTCCCCTTTCTGGCCGCGAGGACGCGGCATACAAGCGACTGCCACCGACCGCCTGACGAAGCTATTTTAGCTCCGCATCGACATAAGTGCATGGCAAGGACCTTTAGCTTTAAAATGCCGCGAACAGGCGAGGCGGGTATACACTTTTCGCCGTGTTTGAAGTCAACGAGGGGATTCTGGATGAAGATCTCCCGACGCGAAGTGACGAAAATCCTGTTGGCGGCTGCGGTCGCGCCGCCTCGCAAGCGGCGCTGCGAAAACTTGGGATGTGGCCGTTATCGACTCATGGCCCGGCGCGGAGAGGTGGCGGGAGTCGAACTAATCAAGGTGTTGAGAGCGTGTAGGTTATTGATTCTAGGAAACGCCGCAACGGCCAAATCGGCCCCATTGCCAGATCGGTTGTACGTTTATTGTACGAAAATATTTCGTACTAGACTCGCCCTTACACCACCTACCGCCCCATATTCCAGAGGTACGCTCAGATTCGTTAGAGAAAAAACTCGACCGCGTTTCGCGAATCTAGCGCCGGAAGTTAGGCTTGGCAGACTTAGAAGATTACGTCTCAGGAGTGGGTCTGGAACTGGGCCGGTTCTTCGAGCATGTCAAGCAGGGCCCTCGCGCAATGACTCGGTCATACGTCTAGTGAATGTGAAGGGCTGAAATCTGATAATCTTCCTGCGAAAGGAACACGACTATGCCGGTGAAGGCAATGAAAGCACCCGTGCGAGCAAAGGGCAGCAGAGCGGAAATGCAGCAGGAGTTCGCGGAGATCCAAGTGCAGGTGGAATCTGCGCGCGAGGCCGCAGACGCCAAGGCCGAGGGGGCCGCGCGATTGCGCGCGGCCGAGGTCCGGCAAGCCGCCGAGGGTATAACGATCGAGGCTGTAGTGCAGAAGATTTCAGGGCTGGGACTCGAGGTCGGCAAGGCGCTAGCCGATGTTTCCGAGCAGCTCACGCAGGAGGTGAAGGTACTGGCCACGGTGCGGGAGGCAGTAGCGCTCGAGCGCAAGGAACTGGAGCAGCTCCATAAGATGGACGTGGCGGCCACGGCGCTCGATCAGGTCGTGCAGGATTATGCGCGGGAAAAGCAGCGTGCGGAGGCAGAGATAGGTGCGCTGCGCCAGGCCTGGGAGGAAGAGTCGGAGAGAATGGAACGTGAGCGCAAGGAGCAGGACGAGAATCTTAAGAAGCAGCGTCAGCGCGAGATCGAAGATTATGAGTATAAGAAGGCGCTCGAGCGCAAGAAAGCTCAGGACAAGTATGAAGAAGAGTTGCGCCTAGTGGAGAAAAAGAACCAGGAGCGTCAGGAGGCTCTGGAGAAAGCGTGGCGACAGCGCGAGGCGGAACTGAAAGAGCGCGAGGACGAACTGACGCGTTTACGAAGGGAAGGTGAGGGTTTTCCTGCACGTCTCCAGAATGAGGCGGAGACTGCAGCGTTGCGGGTGCGACGCGAGACGGAAGCCAAGTTCGAGCAGGAGGTGCTCGTTCTGAAGAAGGATGCGGAGACCGAAAAGCGGCTTGCTGAACTGCACGTGAGGACCCTGGAGGAGACTCTGGCCCGCCAAGCTTCTCAGATCGAAACGCTCGAAAAGCAACTAGTAGACGCTAAGCAGCAGGTGCAGGACATTGCCTTGAAGGCGATCGAGGGGGCCTCTGGGTCGAAGGCGTTGTCACATGTCAACCAGATCGCTATGGAGCAAGCAAAGAATCGACCTCAGGGGTAGCAGGACGGCCTCGACCCGAATCTGCCCCCAGCGCCCCGACCGACCATGTCAGATGCGGAAGATGTAGGAGGTTTGTCGAGAGGGAAAAGGATGGTATGGCCAAGAAGACGAAGAAGCCCACTCAGAAGATGCAGGCATGGATCGAAGCGCGAAAGCGCCACCATTTGTCTCACGCCCAGGTCCACATGGCCCGCGAACTGGGGATGAACCCGGCGAAGTTGGGCAAGATCGATAACCACAAGCAGGAGCCGTGGAAACTGCCCTTGCCGCAGTTTATCGAAGAGCTGTACTTCAAACGGTTCGGCAAGACTTCCCCAGAAGCAGTTCTGTCTATCGAGGAGCGATGCCGACGCGAAGCAGCGAAGAAAGAGGAAAGGCGCATAGCCCGGCAGCTTGCCGTGGACAGCGCGACACCGCGTGAAGCTCCACGAGGTTCGGGGGAACAAGTCACTTGTAAATCCCCATCGGGGCTAATTGAGAACGTTGGTTTGCGGCCCGCTACATTCGGCAATCCCCGACCGCAATAGTAACCGGTGCCTGAAAGGCTACGCGTGCTGTGAAAAGCCATCGAAAATAAAGGAGTTGGCTATTTTCGCCAGTGAAAACGGGGAATGCGCTGATTGCAGAAATATCCAAAAGCCACCTACTGGCGTTGCCACTTGGGCAGGAGCTTACCCAGAATGTCATGCTATTCCCGGTACGCTTCGGCCTTCTTTTCTGCCAGCGGAACGTAAAATACCTGCTCGGGTCGAGGAGGAAGGTCTTTCAATTCTTCCTTTCGGGTACGGCGAAGACGGATGGACCACTTGTCGCTGGATCTGGTCCAAACCGAGATAGCATCCGGACGTTTCCGCGATTTCGGAAGGCTCATCCGACGCCGGCGCCATGTAGCAGAGTCATCTCATCTTGCCTTGCTGCCTCTAAACTTCGGCCGATCTCGCCAACGAGAAGCACCATCTAGTCTGTGGGCGAGAGCGGCCGAGTTAGCACGCCAGCACGGCTTGTATTCTAATGGCATGAACTCTGCGTCTGGATTACTCCCGCCTGAAGAAGTTAGCGCAATCGACCGACCACGAGCCAGGGACGGCTGAGCGACCCGACTGGGTCGAGCTGATCGGGTCAACGGTGACCGGTATTCCGGAGTTCTCCTACGGGACGATTGCAAGACCGATCCGTCCGTGAAGGCGATAGACCGTGAAATCGTTGCGGTCCACTGTGAAGATCCTCCTGATGCCTTCTCGCTCAGCCACTCTGACAAGTGCCGCGTCCGCGAGATCCATCGGGCGGTCGGCATACTTGATAATGAGCTCTCGTATGCGGGGTATGTCTACCAGGTCGAGGGTGAGGAGTCGCACCGCTCCTCGCGCCAACATCTCCCAGAGAGCTTCCTGGGCTTTTGGAAGATCCCCTAGCAAATAGAGGGCTTCGACGAGGGGAGGCCACACGGTGACCAAGGGCTCTCGCAAGCTCTTCAAGCAATCGACGCACTTTTCGTGATACTGATCGTCAGCATCGACCAGCGCCACAAGTGGTCCAGCGTCGATGAGGATCACTTGCTATTCCGCCGCTTCTTGAGGATTTCGGAGAATCGGCGGCCCATCCGAGTGGAGCGACCAGGCATCCCGCCATGGACCACCCCGATCAAATCCGCGATCGCCTCATAGGGCGCGGCGATCGGCTCTTGCTGCTCCGCCCACGCTGCGATCGCGAGACGTATCACCTCGGAGACGGAGACTTGTCTGCGGCGAGCGATGCGCTCGATCCGCTTTCTGGTCTTCGCGTCAAGTCTCAAAGTCAGAGGAGAAGCCATATTGCTAATACCCATGAGTCTACCGTATTACGGCGTGTAATACAAGGAAATTGTGGATCGCACTATTGATGGCAGATTAAATGACTTGGAAATCGCGGCAACTCTTATGAAAAACCTTTGGCATCTCTTCCGATTCCTTTCCTGGCAAAAGGAATCGCGCTTTCAAGCTTACAATCGCAAGTGTGATTCTCCGTGGATGGAAAGACACCGCTATTTCCTCCAATAGTGTCACGAGAAATCCGAGCCTTGCCGTGAAGATTGCTGCAGTGGCAATACATCCGAGAACCTTTTCTCGATTCGCAGCGACAAGTGAATAACGGAGCGCCAGACCCCTCTCGGTCGTGCCGCTCCGACCAAACCTGAACAATTTTCTTGCTCTGCAAGTCTTTTACTTTCGTGTTCATCGTGACGCGTGTGGCTAAGAGCACGTCAACAACGTGTGTAAAATTGGTTTCCGGAACGATCGTAAAAATCCAGCTTGAACGAGCCGATCTGCTCGTTGCCGCCGTAACTCAGCCAGACCGTCTCACCTAGATGGAAGGTTCCAGGAAGTTTGCAGGCGCTCCCCGCGTCGGGGACGCGGGGGCGCCTTGCGCCTTAAAGCAAGTTCGGCACACTCGTGTCCATGGTGATGCGCATCGCACTGACTACTCCAACGACATGACCGATCAAGTTTTCCTGAGAAATCGTACGCGTCCAGTGTAAAAAGTTCCCTTGTAGTGGTTCTTGTCTGGACTCAAGACGATTTCTTCACGGAGCTGAGCGGGGCCAGTTGGATTCCCGATGCCCTCGCTTCTCCCTTGGCGAGCGCGAGCATCGGGTGTTTTGCTTCACGGAACCGGAACTGGAACGGCGGATGAACTGACGTGCGTCAATAACCACCGTCCGTCGATCTTTTTGGCTTCACCATCAAGGTCTACGTGGCTCTTGGCTGTCCAAAACGGCTGGCCGGTGGCTGGATTCAATGACACGTCAAAGTAATGGCATTCGAAATACACCGATGATTTCCATTGGCCGTCATCATCCTTTACAGGGACAAACTTCGTTTTGTACGCCGGGGAAAGCGACACAAACTTATTGGTTGCCTGCAACCCGCCAGAAACATACTTGAAGAACGTGCACAGCGTGCCCTGTCGACCGGTGGCAGACGTGTCGCCCGAGGGTAGAGGGCAACTTTCGGGATCATCCGGATCGCCGTTGCCGATATAATTTCCTGCCGTGGCAGTAGTGTTGACAACCGTGAGGTCGGCGTCTTTAGTCCAGATCGCGAGTATGTCGCGCGGATTCGCTGAGTTATCACTGTAGGCGAATCGCCATTCACTATAATAGATCGTGCACGCTGACTGCCGCGTGAAAGGTTGCGTGAAGCTGTTCCAGTTCAGCCACGTGGGCCGGTTGATCGTCATCGTCCCGCCAGTCACCTGCATGGGCGGCTCCTATCGCCGCGATAATTCCCACCGCGAGCAGGGGCACAAAACGTGTGTACCTCTTCTTGAATGTCGATTTCATGTCCGTCTCTCCTGTGCGCCGGTTAAACCGGCGAGGTGTAGTGAATGAAAGAGTCATACGAATGTGAAGTAGCGACCCACATCGGCCCTGAGTCATGCGGAGCCGCTCGCGAGGGCGGCGTCGAAGCGTTGACAGGGGAACGTGCGGGCCGGGTATACAGCCGCGTAAGAAGAACACTCCGGGACGCCGACGCTGTAGGAGAAAGCGGGAGGCCCCATCCGGTGCACCGATATCGCGAGGTGCAACGGAGTCCCGCGCGGTCACAGACCCCGTGCACGTACGGAAGCACCTCGCGCGGGAAACCGGGAGATCCCAGGTTCGCCCAGGGCTGCAGTTGCCTTGGGACGCATCGGGAAGTCTAAGGACGTACGCCGATGACGAACGGACCTGGGAAGTCGGACAGACCTAACTGTACCGGAGAAGTTCCCGAACAACGCCGGGCAACCGGTAGCGGAGGGGATGGAGGGAAGAGGCCTGGCCAAAGGGAACCTGCCCCAGCAAAACGCGTCCCGGACACCGAGCCGGGAAGACGCGCTCAGTGCGCTGGAGGGGGTACGTCAAGCAGCAAGTAAGGATAAGAAGTTGCGGTTCACCGCGCTGCTGCACCACATCTACAACCCGGAAACACTGCGCAAGGCCTACTTCAGCTTGAAGAAGGAAGCCGCGCCCGGGGTGGATGGAGAGACGTGGCGGCACTACGGCGAGACCCTCGAGGACAATCTCCAGGATCTTTCCCATAGGCTGCAGCGAGGAGCGTACCGAGCGAAACCGGTGCGTCGGGCGTATATCGACAAGAACGACGGGCGGAAGAGACCGCTCGGAGTTCCGGTGCTGGAAGACAAAATCGTCCAGCGCGCAACCGTCGAAGTGTTGAACGCTATCTACGAAACGGATTTCCTCGACTTTTCGTACGGATTCCGACCGGGGCGAAGCCAGCATAACGCGCTGGATGCGCTCTACACCGGACTGCTGACGAAGAAGGTGAACTGGGTGCTGGATTTGGACATTCGCGGCTTTTTCGATGCGCTTTCGCACGAATGGCTGGTGAAGTTCGTCGAGCACCGGATGGCGGACCGGCGCGTCGTGCGACTGATCCAGAAATGGCTCAACGCAGGCGTGCTGGAGGATGGGAAACGGATACGAGTGGAAGAAGGGACGCCCCAGGGCGGCAGCGCTTCGCCGCTGTTGGCCAACGTTTATCTCCATTACGTGTTCGACTTGTGGGTCCAAGCGTGGCGTCAGAAGCGGGCGCACGGCGACGTTATCGTGGTGCGTTTTGCGAACGACATCGTGGCTGGATTTAACAGCAAGGCGGATGCCGCTCAGTTCCGGGCGGAACTCACGGAGAGAATGCAGAAGTTCAATCTGGAACTGCACCCTGAGAAAACGCGACTTCTCGAGTTCGGTCCGTACGCGATCGACCAACGGCAGTGGCGTGGAGAAGGGAAACCGGAGACGTTCAACTTTCTCGGATTTACGCACATCTGCGTGAAGAAGAAGAGCAATGGACGGTTCACGGTGCTGCGGCAGACGATCCGCAAGCGGTTGCAGACGAAGCGGAATGAGGTGAAAGCCGAGCTTCAGCGACGCATGCACGAACCCATCCCCGAGCAAGGCAAGTGGCTGCGGGCGGTTGTGGGTGGACACTTTCGCTACTACGGAGTGCCCATGAACCAACCGGCGCTGGCGCTCTTTCGATTCCGAGTCGGCTGGTATTGGCATCGCTCGCTGTCGCGGCGGAGCCAGAACGGCCGCGTTCTCTGGGCTCGAATGCGGCGCCTCATCACTCGCTGGCTGCCTTTGCCCTCCGTCTGTCATCCCTATCCTTTGCGCCGCATGGGCGTTGTCACCTAAGGCAAGAGCCGGATGCGGGAAACCCGCTCGTCCGGATCCGTGGAGGGGGTCATGAGTAATCGTGATCCCTACTCCGACTTGATCTTGGGGGCGCGGTTGTCGTTCTCACCGCGCCTGTTTGTTTGCCTTCACTCCATATAGCGAAAATCGCAGCGTAAACCTGTAAGTGGGAAAGAAACTACTTGGGGCACTGATCCTGAAACTGCCGGGTGGTGTGGTAAAGTTTACGCAATTGGCCAGCCCTCCGGCCTACGGATTTGGATGGACGACGCTCTCGGACACGAGATCACCCAGCTGCTTCAGGCATGGCGCCGGGGCGACGAAAGTGCTCTGGACAAGCTGACTCCTCAGATTTATCGCGAGCTACATCTGGCCGCCAGACGTTGCATGGGACGGGAACGCGACGGCCATACGCTACAGACGACGGCGCTGATCAATGAGCTTTATCTGCGTCTCTCCGATCTGAAGCTGATTGACTGGCAGAATCGGGCGCATTCCTTCGCGCTGTGTGCGCGACAAATGCGGCGCATTCTCACTGACCAGGCCCGTGCCCGGCGATCGCACAAACGCGGCGATGCAGTAAAAGCGATTCATTGGACGATGCTCTGGCAATCTCTCCGGAACCCTCCACTGATTTGGTCGCTGTAGACGATGCTCTCAATCAGCTGGCGAAAGTGGACGACCGTAAGAGCCAAGTTGTAGTGATGCGCTTCTTTGGCGGTCTTAGCGTTGAAGAAACTGCGGAAGTATTGAAGGTTTCACCAGAAACCGTGACGCGTGATTGGCGGTTGGCCAAGGCGTGGCTAATGCGCGAACTGAGCGGAAAGAAATCCGATGAAGCCTGAGCGATGGAGCAAAATCGAAAGCATTTTTCACAAGGCTCTCGAGGCGGACGAAAGCCGGCGCAATTCCGTGATTGAAGAATCGTGCGCTGGTGATGCGGAACTGCGCCGCGAGGTGGAATCGCTGCTAGCTCATCACTGCGACTCTGCCAGCTTCATCGAGCAGCCAGCATTTGCGGGCCAGGTGACCACCAGCAGCGTTGGGCCCGTCACGGCGGCAGATGCGCCGAGGCCTGACCTGAAGGGCGTTGCGGTTGGACATTACCGCATTCTTGAAGAAATCGGCGTCGGCGGCATGGGACAGGTGTTCCGCGCCCTCGACACGCGGCTTCACCGGACGGTGGCGATTAAGGTGCTGCCCTCGACGCATGTCGCCGATCCGGATCGAAAGAGACGCTTCCTTCAGGAGGCGCGGGCGGCCTCGAAGCTGAATCACCCGAATATCGTCACGCTGCACGACATGGCGAGCGATGGCGGAGTGGATTACCTGGTGATGGAGTATGTGGCGGGTAAGACGCTCAAGGAGTTGATCCGTCCCGAGGGCTTGCCGATTTCGGAGGCCGGCGGTTATGCGATCCAACTCGCCGGCGCGCTGGCGGTTGCGCATGCTGCAGGATTGATTCACAGGGACATCAAGCCCGCGAACATTATGGTCACGAACGACGGCCAAGTAAAGGTTCTCGATTTCGGGCTGGCCAAACAGCTGACTCCGGCGGGAGCCGATTCGCTCGATGCGGGACAGTCGGTACCGGGAATGTTGGTGGGGACGGTTTCCTATATGTCTCCCGAGCAGACGCGCGGTGAGCCGCTCGATGCGCGGTCAGATATTTTTGCTTTCGGCTCGGTCCTTTATGAGGCTGTCACGGGCCAGCTGCCTTTCAGGGCCTCCAGCCTGCTATCGACGATGCACGAAATCGCGCTGCATGATCCACCGCCACCGTCGCGGGTCCAGCCGCGCGTTCCCGTGTGGTTGGAACAAATCATCCTGCGGTGCCTGCGGAAACAGGTCGCGGAGCGCTACCAGTCGATGGCGGAGCTGCTCGAGGCACTTCGCAGTGGCGGCGTCCGAGCCGCCCCCGAGACGGCGAGGGCCAGCACGAGTCCGGCTTCTTCGATCGCGGTGTTGCCCTTTGCAAGCGTGAGTGGGGATGGCGAACAATTCGGCGACGGACTGGCCGAGGAACTGATCCACGCGCTGAGTCTGTATGACGACCTGCAGGTGATCGCACGAGCGTCGGCCGCCGCCGTACGCGGGCACGGGTTGGATATTCGCGAAATTGGGCGGCGGTTGAATGTAGGTGTGATCCTCGACGGAAGTGTTCGGCGTGCCGGTAACCGGCTCCGGATCACGGTTCAGTTGATCGACGTCAACGACGGTCATCACCTGTGGTCCGAGCGGTACGACCGGGAAATGACGGACGTGTTCGAAGTGCAGGATGAGATCACGGCTGCGATCGTAGACAAGCTGCGCCCACAGTTACTGGGCGCCCGCTCCCCCTCGGCGGCGCGCCATTCGGAAGATCCGGAAGCGTACGCGCTGTATTTGAAGGGCCGCCATCATTGGGGAAGACGCCCGGCGGGCACGATGGAGGCAATTGCCTACTTCGAACAGGCGGCCAAGCGCGATCCGACGTATGCCCTTGCGTACACGGGCTTGGCGGATGCTTACAACACGCTAGCGAGCTGGGAGGGCGGTGTGCTTCCGCCACGTGAGGGTTTTCCAAAGGGGATGTCGTATGCAGAGCAGGCGCTTCGCCTGAAGCCAGAGCTGGCCGAGGGGCATGCGGCGCTGGCTTACGCACTGCTCCACTACCGCTGGGAGATTCCGGAGGCCGAGCGGTTGTTTTCGGAGGCAATCCGGCTCAATCCGCGTTACGGGCCGGCGCACCATTGGTATTCGCATCTGCTGGTGGCAACGGGACGCATGGAGGAGTCGCTGGCCGAGAGCAAAATCTACCTGAACCTCGATCCCGCGGATCCATTTTCACAGCTTCACCTCATGTGGCACCACGTGATGGCGCACAACTTCGATCAAGCTCTCAGCGAATCAGGGCGTGCGTTGGCCAACGACCCAGGCTTCTCGTGGCATCGCATTTTTCAGGGTTGGGCTCATTTAGGCACAGGCGCGACCGGCGAAGCGGAAGCAGCCATCCGAAAAGGGGCGGAACTCTCGGGCGTGAGTGTGCAACTCAGCTTTCTTGGGCACGCGCAGGCGGTCAACGGCAATCGGGCGGATGCGCTTCGGACGCTGGAGCGGCTCACTGCGCAATCCGCGGAACGGTACGTTTCGCCCTATGAGTTGGGATTGATTTACGAAGCGCTCGGCGACCACGATCAAACCTTTGCGCTACTGGAGCAGGCGTTTGCGGAACGCTCGCCGTGGTTGGTTTATTTGGCGCGGGAGCCGCGACTGAGGCATTTGCACGGCGACCCGCGCTTTGATGCTTTGCTTGCGCGGATGACGCGCGACTTCGGCGGAGCGCCAGCGGGTGCGACTCGGTAGACGGCGAGCTTGGATGTCACGGGAGGGCTTCTAAGAGCGGTCATCTTATCGCGAAACTCCTGGCGGGTGGCCCGCCCTTCCGGTGATTTTTCTTACCCTCTTGTCAACTGGGGGGTGCCCCATCCTAGCCGCGTTCTTTGCGGCTAGGGTGGGATTCCACAAACGTCCGAGGCCTTCCTTCCACAGATCCGTGGCCTGGCTGCCTCATGTCTCGTGATCTCGCCTGACCGCCAATGGATGGTTTACGCCGACTACCCCCGTCATTTCTTATGGCGCAGCAGGCTTGACGGTGGCGAAAGGCTCCAGTTGACAGACATTCCAGCATGGATGCCGGAATGGTCTCCCGATAACAAGTGGGTGGTCTTTTCTAATTTCAAGGAAATCTACCGCGTCTCTATCGATGGCGGCGTTCCCGAGCAACTCACTTCGGAAGGTAAATTCGAGGTCGCTCCCACCTGGTCCCCGGACGGGACATCAATCGAGTTTAACGATTTTCCTACTCCGGGACACTTCACTGGTATTAAGGTTCTGGATCTTGCAAGCAGAAAAGTGTCCGTGTGGCCCGGCTCGCCGGGAATTTATGTCCCCTCGTGGTCGCCCGATGGCAAATACATGGTTGCAATCGCAAACCCACCCAAACGCATGGTGGTCTATTATCGAGAAACGAAAACCTGGAGAACCTTGAAGCAGTTTGGGGCTGACTGGGGCTTTTGGAGGTGGTCAGGCGACTCCAAGTCCATATTGATGGCAAAAACAGCCGCAGAACCCGGAGAGCAACAGGGAGTTTACCGGTTGAATATTGCCGATGGCAAATGGACTCTGGTTACCACGTTCAACGGATTGAGCATCAGTTCGGATGGAACCGACTAGCACGGGGAAGCGCATCTTTGCGGACGGCACCCCGCCACGCTCATTCGAGCTCGTCAGCACGAAAGCTCTGGCATCGGGCGTCATCCTCAGCACTTACAAGCCGAACGGACCTTTGCGCACCGGTACCATGGGCGCATAGGCGTAAGCCGACGTCAGAGAGCATGGGAAAAAGGGAGGACTCAAATGAGAAAGCTAATCTTCGCAATCAACACTACCTTGGATGGCTGCGTCGACCACACCAAACAATTTGTCGATGAAGAAAAACTTGAATATTTTACTCACCTTACGCGAGAGGTTGACCTGCAGGTCTTTGGGCGTAAAACCTATCAATTGATGTTTCCCTATTGGCCTGAAGTCCTCAAAAACCAGTCTGAGACAAAAGCAGATTACGAATTTGCTCGAGCATTCGACTCCACTAACAAACTTGTTTTTTCACGATCGTTGGACGGCGCTGAAGATAAAAATACGAGAATTGTTCGTACGAATCTTCGCGACGAAATACTTAAATTGAAACAAGAGCGAGGCAAAAATATTTTGGTCGGTGGCGTAGATATTCCTTCACAACTGATGCAGCTTGGCCTGATTGATGAATATCGTTTTGTCGTTGGGCCAACCCTTGTAGGAGCAGGGAGACGGCTGTTGGAGGGTGTTAGCCTGCCGGAGAAATTGCAATTAAAACTTGTTGAATCAAAGTTTTTCAAATCAGGATGCGTTGCGCTTCATTACTCGAAACAGTGACAGAACAATCTGCGACACCTGTGCCGCTGGCCGCCATCAAGGGGAGACAAACCATGAAATACATCTGTTTGGGCTACTACGACAAAAGCAAACACGACGCCATGACCGAGGCCGAGAAACAAGCGATGTTCGACGCCTGCTTTACCTGCGACGACCATCTCCGCGCCAACGGCCATTGGGTCGGTGGAGAACCGATTCAACCTGCCGAAACCGCCTTAACCCTCTATTGGAAGAACGGCAAAGTCGCCACGACGGACGGCCCCTACGCCGAAACCAAGGAACAACTCGGCGGCATTCTCATCCTCGAAGCTCGCGACATGAATCACGCTCACCAGCTCATATCCCATCATCCCTCCCTCAAATACGGCGCCATTTTCGAGATACGTCCGGCCGGCGACCTCAACGAAATGCTGAAGGCCAGCGAGCAGCGCCGACGGCAGAAGGCTGCACGCTGAAGTTCGCCTGACAGAATACAAATCAATTTCGTGACCTCACCGGCGCGACGGCAATCGTGTCGGTGAGGTCGGCTCGGTCGAAGTGTGAACGGATAAGTACGAAATCGAAAACTACGAGGAGGAAGGCAATGACCCGAAATCAAATACGCATCACTTTACTGAGCGGATTCGCACTCGTCGCCGCTCTGATCGCATCCCGGCCCGTCGCAGCACAAGATGCAAAACAGCCGTATCCCAACATGGCCCCAATCGAACAATATCTGATGGATCGCGACGCCGAAATCGCCCTCGCCCGCAGCGCCGCTCCAGACGCCATCTCCCACGACGCCTCCGTTATCGTCCTAACCCGTCACGGCTACGAAACCGCGGTCCAAGGCAAAAACGGCTGGGTCTGCTGGGTCGGACGCGGATGGATGGCCATGTTCGACCACCCCGAATTTTGGAATCCCAAAGTTCGCGCCGCGGAATGCATCAATCCACCCGCCGCCCGCTCCGTTCTCCCGTACGCCTACAAACGCACCGAATTACTCCTGGCCGGCCATTCCAAGCAAGAAGTCATCGCCACAATCAAAGCCGCAATAGACAACAAAGAATTACCAGCCCTCGAGCAGGGGACTGTCTCCTACATGATGTCGAAGGATTCGTATCTCAGCGATTACGGCGGCCACAACGCCCCGCACATGATGTTCTTCGAAACAGCGAAAGACGGTGCAGCCTGGGGGGCAAATCTCACAAACTCCCCAGTTCTCGCCGTAAATTACTGGTACATCTCCGCCGAAGCCTACCCACAACTCAAATCCTTCCCAACATTGTCCGTCTTCCTGGTAGGAGTAACCAAATGGTCCGATGGAACGTCGGCACCGAGCATGTAAAGACCCAGCGACTAAGGTTATGTCCCGCCGGGCCAAAAATAGAGATTTAGAAAGGGTTCACCCGTGGAATCCCTTCATAAGGCAGGGGTGCTGTTGGCATTGGATGGCCTCCACCCGGGGACTGGCCCACCCTTTCGGAGGCACGGCTCCGACGATAAGTATCGCGAAGTCGGCAAGTGTTTACGAATTGTGGTCGCTTCACTTGCACGATAGACCAGCATCTCGGACAAATGCCCCCAAAACCTGTTGCGGGCTTGCCAATCCAAATAGGGAATGATAAAGGACGTTATCGCCAAGATTGCGCAATCGCGAATTCCTCCTAAACTGCATCATCTGAGACTGAGACTAGCAAGAGAGTGAACGCTAATAGCCTTTTCTCCGCGGCTTCGGAGGAACGAGTTTCGTGACTTTCCCAGATGCCCGTTTCTGGCCAAGCAACAATAAGGTTGAATGTTCGGCGCCTACGGCAGGGGTGACATGAAAAGGCTGGGGGAGCGCTGATCTTGAGAAAACTGTCAGACTTTCGGGACGTATTACAAGAATGAAAAAGGCCCGCCATCCCTAAAGAGCAGGCAACTCTTACTGCAACCTTATAATGAGAAAAACTACAGTTTATCCTCTCGTCGCGAGCGTAGTTTTTGGGCGAAATCCACCACTGCCTGGCCGAAATCAACCACTGTAAGTCAATCAAAAGAACGGAACTTCCCCCCATTCCCAGTGTTCAATCTAGTAACAGGAATTCTGGGGGACATTATGAAAACGAGATTATCTAAAACGCTTCTTACCGCGGTGTTGACGAGCGCAATGGCGCTCGGGACTGGCATTTCCCTGGGGGCGCAGGACCAGTCGATGGACAAGCCGTCAGCGGGTGTGAGCATTCAGGTGGATCAAGGACCGCCGCCAGAGCAAACCGCGCCGCGGTATAACGCGCCGCAATATAATGAGAGCGCGCCTCAGGATGTCGCGCCTCCATCGCCGCAAGATCAAGATATTTACCCAGACCAGGCGCAGGTGGCTCCGCCTCCAACGGGGCCGGATCAACGGCAGTACACATCGTTGCCTCCGGAGCAGTTGAATAAGCTGGTAGCCCCGATTGCGTTGTACCCCGATTCGCTCGTGGCGCAGATACTGGCCGCGTCAGGGTATCCAACGCAGATTGTAGAGGCGGACCGGATGGCACGGGAGAACCCGGGGCTGAAGGGACGGGATCTGGCCGAGGAAGTGGACCGGCAGGATTGGGATCCGAGCGTGAAGTCTCTGGTGGAGTTTCCCACAGTGCTGGCGAACCTGGACAGGGATTTGTCGTGGACCTCTGAGCTGGGCGAAGCCTATCAGAACCAGCCGAATGACGTGATGCAGGCGATCCAGTACATGCGTCACAAGGCTTACAACGCGGGCAATCTGCGGAGTACGCCTCAAGAGCGCGTGTACGAGCAGGGGCCGAATGTAGACATCCAGCCGGCTGATCCGGATGTGGTATATGTGCCCACTTACAACCCGGCGTATGTGTACGGATATCCCGTCGGCCTGTGGCCAGGGTTCTATCCGTGGTGGGGAGTTGGCGGCCCGCACATTTCGTTCGGCTTTGGCTTCCCGATCTCGCCGTTCTTCGGCTTCGGCTGGGGATGGCATGGATGGGGTATTGGCTGGGGCTTCCACGGTGGAATCTTCTTCGGCGGCCATCCTTATGCCTTCCGCAGCGGAGGGTTTTATAGCCACGCCGCGTTTGTGCACGGAAATTATCGAGGATTCTCTTCCGCGCATGGCGCATTCGGAGCGCACTCATTTGCGGATCGCGGTGCGCACGGGTTTGGCTCAGACGCAGGTCACGGATATGCGGGCGCATCTCGAGGCTACGCGGGGGCGTCCCACGGCTTCGCCGGCAGCAATCGCGGAGCAGCCGTTAACCGGGGCGCTGAAGGCAACCGAGCCTACGCAGGCAACCGGGGATTCTCCGGCGGCGGAGGCGCTTTCGCTGGACGCGAATCAAGCGCGCCGCGCGCTGGTGGTTTCAGCGGCAGCCGCGGCGGTGAGTCGCGCGGATTTTCTTCGCATGGAGGCTTCAGCGGTTCGCACGGTGGCGGACATGCCAGCGGTGGACACAGCAGCGGTGGGCACAGCGGCGGTGGAGGTCACAGTGGCGGCGGACATGGCGGCAAGCGATAGGTGTCCCGTATAGTCGTCACCGTTTCAGCCCAAATCGAAGGCCCCGCTCTCACGAGCGGGGCTTTCTTGCCCGGACAATCCGGGCGGCGGCCGCTCTACCTGTTCTATCATTACTAGCTGTTTGCAGCCGCAACGCGGCGAGTACGTATCGAGGAACCAAATCTACGACCCCGGGACTGAAAGGTTCACCGCAACAGCGGCCATGACCTGTTTCCCGGTGGGAGTTACTACAAGAAAGCGAAATCCGTTGAGGGAAAAAAGCAATCCTCTGAGCTGAAGGGCGATCGCGACGACGAGATTAGCCGTAAACGACCAGAGGCACATAGTTCATCAAGCCTGCAACCGCGTCGGGCGATATGCAAGGGCTTGTTGCCGGCGGGGATTGCTCCCGTGTGATGGGCCAACCGGACTGCGACCTGAAAGCTGTTGGAATGATTGTCTGACAAGGAGGAAATTGATCGGACTGTGCGTCCCATCGCACATAGCCTACGAGGTTGGAGCGGCGAGGCAACAGACCGTTCGAAGCCCTCGGACAATGGACCCACATTCGTAAGAGTGGCACCGAAACCGTGAGGCCACGGTGTATCTGTAGGATGACGTAGATGGTTGCCAAAACTGCAACATAGTGAAAATCAATAATATCCTTTTGGCCAAAGTCCCCGTCTGGCAAGGCTTTTCAGGCAGAAATCGATTGAATTCCCATAGCACCCGCGTCCGCCGCACCCCGCGAGCGGCCTCCTTCTGACGGCTGTATCGAAAGCGAACTCCCGAGGTCGAGGCTAACCGGAACCCTCGTGCCCTTCGCCTCCGATACAGCACTTCTATGAGAAGGTCATAAAAGTCAAGGCCGACGTGGCGGCCCTCCATTGTTTGATCTCCGTTTTGGTTGCGTTTGGGACGTCAGGTCCACCGTCCCTGCGTCTCTTGTTCTTTGTGGCTTTCGCCACATTTCCGCAGAAAATTTTGCATTAGGATCGCGCAGGAGCGACGACTGGCAACTCGGTCGACCCACAGTACCCCCCTTTTTGTCTGTCTTGCCGTGAAACCTTGCATGTTTTCTTCCGTGCTGCATCGAGCTCCGGGGTGACTTGCGGGGCTGTCAAGGGCGCCGCCGAAGGGCGGCGTTCATCTTGACCCTTGACAGCCCCGCAAGTCACTTCCCAATCGAACTGGGAACGAAGCGAAACGCAGTTCAGTTGAGCTTCGTTCCTTAGTAGGGTGGGTTCTGCTTTTGCTCGAGCGCGCTTGCCGGCAGCCATACGCCCCTCACCGACTTTGGCATTCTCAATCATCATCTTTGTTTCGGTCACAGAACATCATGGATGCGCTTCTAACCGAGTCCTACGGAAACTCTGGCCGACGTCACCCACCGTTGCCGTGCTTCTATCCGCACTCTAAATGCGCGCTTGCGGGCCCGGTGCAATTTGGGGTTCGATCCTAAGCCCAGGTCCATCACTACCGTGATGAACCTGGGATTGTTGGGTGCTGCTATCTAGCCTGCGGTCTTATGGACCTAGTGCTGTAACGCAGTCACCCGAACAAGGCGGTGGATGTCGTCGCTCGCCAAACTTTCCAGAGAACCCTTGGTTTTGGCGCCATCAACTCATGTCTGCTCCCTTGTCTGCTCCCTTCATGTCTGCTCCCTTGGTCTTGCCTTCTATATCTATAGCAATCGCTCCGACTCGTCCGCTCGGATTCGATGGCGTGTTTCCTGGCTGGGCTCGCCTTGGCCGTTAAGCAGCCACCGCCGGCGCTATCGTCGCGGACATGCCCTGGCGCAGCGGCTCATAGACTTCTCCACTCACCCAGAGGCAGTGCAATAAGACAGCCAGTTTCCGGGCCACCGCTACCGCCGCCCTCTTCTTCGCATTCTTCCCGCCGCGCTCGCAGAGCCGCAGTCCATATCGTCGTAAGTCCGTGTCCGGTCCGAACGGCCCCAAGATATAGTGCGCGCTCCCCACGAGCAGCTTGCGCAGCATCGTGTCGCCGGTTTTACTGATTCCTAATTGCGGCTGGCTCTCCCCGGAGTCTTCCTGCTTCGGTACTAATCCCAGATACGGCCCCACATCTCGACTCTTCACGAATCGGTCTGGATTCTCCAAGGTCAATACGTAGGCCAGCGCCGTGATCGGCCCTACCCCCTTCACCTGCCGCAGTAGCGCCGTATGTCCATACTTCTCCCGGCCCAACTTTTCAATCTTCTCGTCATACCCCTGAATGCAATCACTCAGGGCCGCCGCCATACGCACCAGCGGCAACAGCGCTTCACGGATCTCGACCGGAACTGCCTCCTCTGCCTTTTGTGCAAAGCTCGGGCTCGAACTCTTGGGGAGCCGCTTGCCCATACTCTTCACGAGTCCTCGCGTGGCGTTGATCAGCTCCGTCCGCGCCGCCACTAACGCATCGCGGGCTGGTAACACCACCAGATCCTGCCGCACTTCCCGACTGCGGTGTTGGATCGGGTGCAACGACTTCGGATCCACTCGTCCCAACCGGGCCAACTTGTTGGCATCGATCCGATCATTCTTCCGCTTGCGCCGTTTCGACCCCTCCATCAACCGCGGGTTGGCCACCAGCACTTCGTGCCCGCAACCGCCGATGACGTCCTGCACCCAGGGAGAGTGTGTCCCCACCTCAAAAACCACTCGAGCCGCATTCAATGCCTGAAAGAATTCGGCAATGTCCTCCTGCGTCGTACGCAACTGTCCCTCCGCCAGCGTTTCCCCCTCCAGACCCAGAATGCAGTAGTTGCTCCATTGGTCTCCCAGATCCACACCCACCGTCAGACGATCGAGATTGGGGCGAAGCTCACCGCGCGGATGCTTTTCTCCGGCGCTCGTTGCTGCCACCTTTTTCGGATCCAGCTTCTCCTTCAGCTTTTCCACCAGCTCCGCCAGCACTTCCTTCGTATCCCGCCGCACTGGGCCCCGCGACTTCACCTGCTTCGTTGTCGGTTCACTCTTCTTTCGAGAATTGTTATGCTTCTTCAAGGTCGATCTCCTTATCCACTGTGATTGCACCGTAGAGTGCGTTGATCACGGTAGCTTAACGCCATCTGTGATCGGGGATCGACCTTCTCATCCCATCTAGCGTCACCCGGGCACGATCTGCCCGGCGATTACCCTTTCACAGGGACAAATTGATGATAGCGGTGAGAATGGCGCAGCAAGCCCAGGAGGCTTCCTGTCGAAATATCTTTGTGAAATGTCCCATCTTGTGTATCTTCTACTAATTCCGGTAAATCCATCTCGGGCGGCCCCGAAGCACTCAACCCTGCACGGAGAAGAACATGGCAACAGACGCCGTCTTTGCGCCTGCATCAGGCCAACAGACCTCCTACAGACCTGTCAATCGAACCGCCGAACGCGGCTTCTACAGCGGCATGGCGATCTTGCTCTGCATCTGCGTCTTCATCGGCTTCTCGCCAACTTACTTCCAGGCCGGCATGATGCGCGCACCGCTTCCCAGCCCCATACTTCACGTCCATGGCGCGGTCTTCACCCTCTGGATGTTGGTATTCGTCGTGCAGGTCGCCCTTATCTCCGCTCGCCGCGTCAAATGGCATCGTTCGTTCGGCACCGTCGCCTTCTGCCTGCCGCCGATCATGATCGTGCTCGGCGTGATCGCTGCCATCGACGCGCTGCATCGTGGAGTGATGATCGGCCCGCTCGATCCCTCCGTTTCCGCTGCCATCCCATTGATCGGCATCGTCGCCTTCGCCATCGTCATCTACGCTTCCTGGCGCGCCCGGCGCAGACCGGATGCGCACAAGCGTCTCATCCTGATCGCGACCATGGGTCTGGTCGCCGCCGCCTTCGGCCGCTTTCCATGGGCCCGCATCGGACTTCCGCCCGCCGCTGGAGCCGTGACCGGCCTCGGCATCCTGATTCTTATTCTCCTCATCTACGAACTCATCACGATCCGACGCATCCACCGCTCCACTATGTGGGCCGCACCGCTTGTCTTCGCGTCGGTCGCCCTCGCCGTCCCCATCGGAATGACCCCTGCCTGGCACACCTTCGCCGCATTACTCAATCGAACCATTGGGCCGCACATCTAGCAAGCAACCCAAACTCGGCCCGGGATTGATTGACCGTTGACGAACAGGACTTCGCGCGTCCTGAAGATTTCAACCCGATCTGTCAGTGAACGGCCAACTCCTGGATCGGCAACCCTTACCTTGGGATTACTTCAGGGTTGCCCGTGAGAACGAAGCCGCTGGCGCGGCGGACGCTGCCGCGTCGGTGAGGTCGGCAGCCGTGGTTCTTAGCCTCAGATAAATTGAGGGTCATAAGGAGGCCATCCCTATGACCCATCTACGAAAAATCATGCTGGAAGAGCTCCAGCGACGTCATTACTCAGAGGCTACCACACGCTACTATATCCGTGCGGTCGAAAGATTCGCACAACACTTCCACTGCTCTCCCGATCGCCTCGGCACGCGACATATTCGGGAATACCAAGCCCAACTGTTCACCGTGCAGAAGCTGTCGCCCGGCTCGGTCACCAACCATCTGTGCGCCCTGCGGTTTTTCTACATTCAGACGTTGAAAAGGCCGTGGAGCATTGCCGACACTCCCTATCCCAAGAAACGCCACCGTCTACCCACCATTCTCAGTCAGGAAGAAGTAGCCCAACTCATCGATGCGGCTTGCACACCATTTCATCGAACTATCCTCATGACCCTCTATGCCACCGGGGTTCGGGACGCGGAGTTGACTCGCTTGAAGGTCAGCGACATTGATAGCCGACGGATGGTAATTCACATCCAAGGCGGCAAGGGTCGCCAAGACCGTGATGTAATGCTCAGTCCCGTTCTGCTCGACGAACTCCGCGCACACTGGCGGCGCTTGCGGAAAAAATCCAGCACCTGGCTGTTTCCCGGTAATCGCTGGCACACCAGTGCTCGGCCCATCGATACCAAGACCCCACGCCACGCCTGCCAGTATGCCGCCCGCCGTGCCGGGATTAAGAAGAAGGTGTATCCCCACCTGCTCCGTCACTGCTTCGCCACGCACCTGCTGGAAGCCGGTGCCGACCTGCACACCATTCAGATCTTGCTAGGCCATCACGATCTGAAAGAGACCGCCATCTATCTCCACCTTTCGCAACGTCACTTGCACGCCACCGGCAGCCCGCTGGACGCGCTGGTGTTGAAAGGCAGGTCCCCGCAGGAGGAATAGATGAGTCGGCCACTCTTAGAGGTGGCCGATTTAGTTCGCAGCGCAGGAGCTGCTTTCATCGGGCGCAACCGTAACTGGATCCGCTGGACCCATATCAAGGTCCTGCTGGCCATCGCGCGCTGTCGCACCGCCGCACTCGGCGGTCACATCGATGAATGCACCCGTTGCGGACATCGTGCCACCATCTCGTATAACAGTTGCCGCAATCGCCATTGCCCAAAGTGTCAGACGGGCGCTCGCGAACGCTGGATCGAGGCACGACGGAGCGAACTGCTCCCCTCGCCCTACGTCCATGTCGTGTTTACTCTACCGCCGCAACTAGCTGCGCTGGCTCTGCAAAACAAAAAAGTGATCTATGATTGGCTGCTTCGTGCCAGCGCAGAAACTCTTCTCGAAGTCGCTCGCAACCCCACACATCTCGGAGCTGAGATCGGCTTTTTCAGTGTGCTCCACACCTGGAACCAGAAGCTCCAGATTCATCCTCATGTCCACTGCGTTGTTCCCGCCGGCGGGCTCTCGCTCGATCACACCCGCTGGATTCGATCTCACCCGCGCTTCTTCCTCCCCATTCCCGTGCTCCGGGAGGTGTTTCGCGGCAAGTTCGTCGCTGGGCTCAAGTCGGCGTTTCAGCGAGGCCAGTTGCACCTTTCCGGGCATCTGGCGCGGCTCGCGCAACCCAAATTCTTCGCCGCCTGGCTGCGACCGCTGTTTCGCAAAAACTGGGTGGTCTACTCCAAGCCACCCTTCGGCGGCCCCGAGTATGTGCTCCAGTATCTCGGCCGCTACACCCACCGTGTCGCCATTTCCAACCATCGACTGGTCTCGTTGGCCAACGGGCAAGTCACTTTTCGTTGGCGCGACTCCGCTCACAACAACGAGCAGAAACTGATGACCCTATCGCTCGATAAGTTCCTGCGCCGCTTCCTCCTGCATCTGCTCCCCAAAGGCTTCGTCCGTATCCGCCACTTCGGTTTCCTTGCCAACCGCCGACGCTCCACCCTCCTGCCGCTGTGCTTCGCAGCACTGGGCACAGTTCCAATGCAGATCGAACCGGAAACCTCCACTCAGGAATCGGACCCTCTTTGGCACTGCCCCAAGTGTGGCGGACCAATGGCGGTCATCGAACGACTTACTGCAGCTCAAATCCAACTCCGTTCTCCACCACGGTTGCTCACAACTGCGACATGAAACCGCTTCTCCACAACTCGAAAACTCTGCACGGTTCACCGCGCTCCGCCCCCCTCCGCCCGGCTCCTCACCTGATCCCTACTTCGCCCCCTATATCCCACCGCTTTCCACCATCGATTCTCCTTCCCACGCTCTCGACAACCTTCACCTCCGCTTCCGTGCCGACTCACTCCAACTTCAACACCTCTCCCTCGCTCCATTCAATTTGCATAAGGCCCGCGTCCGCCGCGCCAGCGGCCTCCTTCTGACGGCTTTTTCGAACGCGCGCCCTATCCTCCTGTTCTGCTCCACACCGCTCACCAAGGGCGCGCCTCCGAAAAAGCACTAGCGTGATCCGGGCACAATCCCCAGAAGCGCTGCCACCCGCACATGTTCCGCAATACGTTCTCCGTCGAATTACTTCTCTCAGGAGTTCCGATTGACCGACTGACCAGGTTTCGCTTCTGCTAGATATAGCAGCGAAATCACCCCAA
This sequence comes from uncultured Acidobacteriota bacterium, assembly GCA_963720155.1. GTDB lineage: Bacteria > Acidobacteriota > Terriglobia > Terriglobales > Acidobacteriaceae > Sulfotelmatobacter. Next base: position 1,397 of record CAVREP010000010.1, on the reverse strand, counting down.
TCAAAACGAGATTCGCACGCTCTTCATCATCGGCGGGCGCGGCAAGGCCATCTATGGCGATGTCGGCTCGGTCCCCCACCCTCGAATTCGTCCTCGCGCAAGAGATCGGCTCATTGACGAAGCAGCGGCAAGTGCCTAGGATGACCGGACGAAATGAGTTTGAGATGCGCTTAGGAGGCGGTGACGAATGCTAGCATCAAAGTGCTTAAGCTGGAGCGTGAGAACGGCAACCGCCGTGCTTGCTATTGGTTCGCTCGGTTTTTCGGCAGCGGCAAACCCACAGGGACTCGTGAGCAGTGACCTGTCGCGGTTAAGGTCGGTGGGCGGAGTAGCTGCATCGCCCGATGGGAAGCGCGTCGCATACACCGTCGTCATGAGGGATCGGCCCGGGCGTCCGTACGATCAACTGTGGATCATGGATTTGTCAACCCAGAAATCCGTGCGCGTCGGGGGAGAAAAGGACAGCGGCGGAAGCGGAGTCTGGTCGCCGGACGGCAAGTGGATCGCCTTTTCGGGACATCAGGGGGACAAGGGCGGACTGTTCGTCGTGCGGCTGGACGGATCGGAGGTGACGTTTCTGACCGAGGCGCATGGAACCAACAGTCCCTTGCCGGGCATGGGTAACGAGATTTCCTGGTCCCCAGATAGCAAGCAGATTGCATTTGTTTCCTCGACGCCAGGTCCGCGAGCGGCCGAGGCCAGCGGCGATCCGATGGTGATTACTCGCTATCTTTACAAGCCCGACGCCGGCGAGGGCATGACCCGCTTCAACGACAATCAACGGCTCCATATTTTTGTCGTCGATGCGGCGACAAAGCAGGTGCGGCAACTGACGCAGGGCGATTTCGACGAGCATTCCGTCGACTGGTCGCCGGATGGCAAGAAGATTTTGTTCGGCTCGAACCGCGAACCGAATCAGGATGAATTCTTCAACTACGATCTGTTCACCCTGAATGTTGCGGACGGAAGCATTCAGCGCCTTACCGCCACGGAATACAACGAGTACGATCCTATCTGGTCCCCGGACGGAAAATGGATTGCTTATCGGGGCACGCGGCGTGGAATCACCGACCGCGAGACGACGATGGAGGACACCCACGTCTGGGTGATGAATGCCGACGGAAGCAGCCGCCGCGAAATTGGAGCGGTGGTCGACAACCGGCAAGGCGCGCCGCACTGGTCAGAGGATACCCGCGCACTGTACTTCACAGTGCAGGAGCGCGGGAACAACGTGCTAATGCGTCTGCCCGTCAGCGGCGGTACAGCGCAATACGTCGTGAAGGAAAGAGGGGGTGTCTTTTCATTTTCGGTAAGCAAGGATGGCGGACTCTTCTACGCCTACAGTTCGCCAAGCGATTTGCCACAACTCTACCAGAAGACCGGAAGCGGCGCGCCAA